>CAVWDA010000019.1:0-24089 GCA_963753455.1 uncultured Alphaproteobacteria bacterium
CTGGTGGAAAAGCCGATCGCGCTCACCGTGCGTGACGCCGACAAGGTGCTGGAGGCGCTGGCGCAGTCCGGCGGCAATGTGCGGTCGGCTACAGCCGGCGCTACAAGGAGCGCTACCAGATCGCCAAGGAGCAGGTGATCAAGGGCCGCGTCGGCACGCTCACCGGCGGCGCCGCGCGCGTGTTCAATTCGCGCTCGCAGGCGCTGGCCATGCTCAAACGCAATCCGCACTCAACGCCGGTGGTCGACGCGCTGACGTATTATGTCGACCTGATGAACTGGCTGTTCGAGGGCCGCAAGCTCACCGAAATCTATGCACGCGGCCAGATGGGCGTCTTGAAGAAGGCGACCGGTTTAGAGGTGCCGGACGTCAGCTACGCCGTGCTCACCTATGACGACGGCGCGGTGGTCAATCTCGGCGTAAGCTACGCGCTGCCGGAGAAATATCCGGCGCTCGGCCATGCCGCGCGCGTCGAGGTGATCGGCACCGATGGCGTCATCATCCTCGACGACGACCACACCGATCAGCTGATGTACAGCGAGACCGGCGTGCCGCACGTCTATCTGCCGGATCATACGGTCAACATGGTGTTCCTGCAGAGCGGGACGCCGGGCGACTGGGCGCTGGGCGAATTCTGGGGGCCGATCGCCAACGAAACGCGGGCGTGGCTCGACCATCTCGCGACCGGCCGTCCCTGCACGCTGGCGACGCCGCAGGACGCGCGCGCCACGCTCGAAGCGACGCTTGCGATCGAGCATTCGATGCGGATCGGCATGCCGGTCACGCTGCCGCTGCACAACGGATAACGGACCGCCTCAAACGGCGGCATCAGGGAGAACGACCATGGCTCACAAGACGTCACGCCGTTCGTTGCTACAAGGTGCCGGTGCGCTGGCGCTCGGCACTTTCGCCCGCCCGGCCTTGGCGGCCGGCTATCCCGATCGTCCGGTGCGCATCATTGTGCCGTTTTCGGCGGGCGGCCCGAGCGATCTTACGGCGCGCACGCTCGGCGCCAAATTTACCGACGCGCTCGGCCAGACCTTCATCGTGGAGAACAAGCCCGGCGCCGGCAGCAATCTCGGCACCGCGGCGGTCGCACGCAGCGCGCCGGACGGCTACACGCTGCTGGTGACGTCGAGCGCCTTTGTGGTCAATCCGAGCCTCTACAAGCAGGTGCCGTACGACCCAATCAAAGACTTCGCGCCGGTCGCCGAGCTGGACACCTCGCCCAACGTCTTCATCGCCACCAAAGCTTCCGGCATTACGTCGATCAAGGATCTGGTAGCGCGGGCGAAGGCCAAGCCCGATGAACTGAGCTACGCCAGCGCCGGCGTCGGCACGACGCCGCATCTCGCCGCCGAACTGCTGAAGATCTCGGCCGGCATCAAGATGACGCATATTCCCTACGCTGGCGCCGGCCCGGCGATGCAAAGCATCCTCGCCGGCACGGTGCCGGTGGCCTGCGGCTCGCTGCCGGGCGCCCATCCACGCATCCTCGACGGCACCTTGGTCGCGCTTGCGGTGACCGGCACCAAGCGCTGGTACGACATGCCCAACGTGCCGACTATGCTGGAGCTGGGCTATGCCGGCTTCGTCATAGACACCTTCCACGGCATGCTGGCACCCGCCGGCACGCCGCCGGCAATCGTCAACCGCCTGGCCGCATTGTCGCAGACCGCGCTGAAAGAGCCGGCCTTCGCCGAGAAGCTGCGCAAGCTCGGCTTCGACGTGATTGGCAACGGACCGGACGGTATGCACCGCCGGATCGTGGAAGACGTCCCGCGCTATCGCGATATCATCGCCAAGGCGGGGATTCCTCGGGTTTGACCGATTCATGGTAAGGTGGCCGCGATAGCGCCCAGGGCCGCCCTTGCAAGCAACCGCCTCATCCGTGAAACGAAAAGCCAAAGCCAAACACGCCGGCCATCAAGAGCGCTGGCGCGACGAATGGTTCCTCGGCGGCAGCCTGGCGACCGTCGCGACTTTTTATTTCATCGGCGGACAATTGGACGGCAAACTCGCCAATCCTTTCTGGCTCGCCTTCATTTTCATCTGGCTGTTCGGTGTGGTGATGGGCTCCGCGCTCAACGTCGTGCGGCACGCCGATCATGTGTCGCAGGTTCTGGGCGAGCCCTACGGCACCCTCGTGCTCACGCTTTCGGTTACCGCCATCGAGGTGCTGAGCATCTCGGCCGTGATGCTGCACGGCGAGAACAATCCGACGTTGGTGCGCGACACGCTGTTCGCGATCATCATGATCATCCTGGGCGGCATGGTCGGCGTGTCGCTGCTCGCCGGCGGCTTCCGCCATCGCGAGCAGCATTACAATCTGCAAGGCGCTAATGCCTATTTGAGCGTAATCATTCCGCTGGCGCTGCTGACGCTGAGCCTGCCGAATTTCACCACCACGACGCCCAGACCCACGTTGTCCATCGCGCAACAGATGTTTCTGGTGGTGATGTCGGTCGGGCTCTATGCCGCCTTCCTCGCCATCCAGACCGGCCGGCATCGCGGCTATTTTATCCTGGATGAGAGCGCGGAGGAGGCCGCCGGTCCGGCCAAGGCGGCGCGTCCGCTCGCCCGGCATGCCGTGCTGCTGGTCGCCTATATCCTGCCCGTGGTGTTCCTGGCGGAGCAGTTGGCGCACCCAATCGACTATCTGATCGAGACGCTGCAGGTGCCGACGTCGCTCGGCGGCGTCATCATCGCCATGCTGGTGGCGACGCCGGAAGCCATCGGCGCCACCCGCGCGGCTTTGGTGAACAGCGTGCAGCGCTCGATCAATATTTTCCTCGGATCGGTACTTTCCACCATCGGGCTGACGGTGCCGATCATGCTGGTGATCAGTTACCTGACCCACCACGAGGTTTATCTCGGGCTGGTCAGCGCCAACAACCTTCTGCTCGCGGTGACGCTGGCGGTCAGCGTCGTGACCTTCGCCAGCGGGCGCACCAATATCCTACAGGGCACCGTGCACGTGATGCTGTTCGCCGCCTTTTTGATGCTGATATTCCAGGCTTGATATCAGGACGCCGGTTTGCTCGACCTGAAATAGGCCTCGACTGTGCCGGTGAGCTTGATTGTCAACGGCTTGCCGAAGCGGTCGAGCGCCTTGCCGGCGGCGACGCGCACCCAGCCTTCGCTGATGCAATATTCCTCGACATTGGTCTTCTCGACGCCCTTGAAGCGGATGCCGACGTCGCGCGCTAGCGCTTCGGCATTGAAATACGGGCTGCCAGGATCGTTGGAAAGGCGGTCGGGCGGGCTGTCGGAGGAGGGGGTTGTCATGCGGCTTTGTCTCACACCGCCGCGCGGCGGCGCAAGCGGCGATAAAGGTTAAATCCTGTAAAGCTCAATGCAGCGTTGGCTTGTCCTCGCCGACCACGCGCAGCTCGATGCGGCCGATCAGGTCCGCCCGCATCGCCTCGGCTGCCTGCAAGGCGTCTTCGGTCTGCGTCCAGGTGGTCGAATTGGAGCCCAACAGCACGGTGCCGATGATCATGGCGGCAATCGCGGCGAGCGTCGTCTCCGGCGTGTAGGAGATCACGGACAACATGGCGAGCACAATCCAGATCGCGCCGGCGGCAATGGTGAGTTTGGCGGCCAGCGAGAATTTGCGGCAGCGCTCGATCGCCTCCGTCAGCGCCTCGCTGCGCGCTTCGAGCTGCGCGATCTGATCGCGGACTTCATCGTCCATGGCTTGCGTACCCGGCCGCGCGCCGTCACTCCGGCTGCAGACCGATATCGTGCACGACCTTGGCCCAGAGATCATACTGGGCCTTCACGAAGGCGCTTGTGCCCTCAGGCGTATCGGCACCATCGGTGAAAAAGCCGACATCGGCCAGCCGTTTCACCATCTCCGGCGTTTTGAGCACCTTATCCATCTCGCGGTTCAAGCGCGTGACGACGTCGGCGGGCGTGCCGGCCGGCGCGGCGAGCACGAACCAGCCGGTGAGCTCCACGCCGGGATAGGTTTCGGAGATCGAGGGAACCTGTGCGAATTGCGGCAGGCGTTTCGTCCAGCTGATGGCCAGCGGTTTGAGCGCGCCGCTCGCCATGTGAGGCGCGGCCGAGGGAGGCGAGAGGATCGTTAGCTGGGTGCGTCCGGCCAGGGTGTCTTGCACGCCCTGCGGCATGGTCGCGTAGGGCACTTGCAGGATGTTCGCGCCGCTGACCTTGTTGAGCCAGGTCGCCAGAATGCCGGAGAAATTCCGCGGCCCGTCGGTGGCGAAGGTCAGCTTTCCTGGGTTTGCCTTATCATAGGCGATCAGTTCGGGAAGATTGTTGGCGGGCACCTTGGCATTGGCGAGGATCAGGAACGGGTTGTTCGCCACCATGGACACCGCGACGAAATCCTTGACCGGATCGTAGGGCAGCTTCTTGAACGTGTGCGGATTGCTCACCAGCGCGGCGGCGGTCGCGAAGAACAGGGTATAACCGTCGGGCGCGGCATGCGCGGCGGCCGTCGCGCCGACCACGTTTGCGCCGCCAGGCCGGTTCTCGACGAACACCCGCTGTCCCAGCAGAGCCGACAACTTGTCGCTGATCAGCCGGCAGATCAGGTCGGGTGTGCCGCCGGCGGCCTGCGAAACGATGATCTTGATCGGTCTCGCGGGCCAGGTCTCCGCCTGGGCTGGGCCAAACGACGACAGCATCACGGCGAGGAGCGCGGCCATCCGGATCGCTATGGACATGTTTCTCTCCCCCGCTCGGGCTTTCCGCGGATGGGGCCCGAATTCGATCAACAATAACGACAAGATGAGCGGCAGCGCCACATTGATTCACGTCAATGGTGCCGCGCTTTGCCCCGATCCCGCCGTTATTGCAGGCTGGAATTCGGCAACGTCCGCGGCGCCAGGCGTGCCGGGACAAGAGCGAAAGAGCAGCGCCATGAAACACGTGCGAATTGTATTCGGCCTCGGCGTCCTGGTGTTTTCCGCGACCGGCACCATGGCCAAGCCCGCCTATGTGGCTTCGACCGTGAATTTGCGCGCCGCGCCCGGCACCACCAGCGAAATCGTCGACAAGATTCCGGGCGGCAGCTTGGTCGATGCCAAGGATTGCAGCGAAGGCTGGTGCGCGGTCACCTGGCAGGAAAAAAGCGGCTTCGCGATTCAGACCGCGCTCGATATGAGCGGCCGCGTTCCGCGCCGCGCGGGACCGCCAGGCTATCCGCCCCGCTCAAGTTATATCGTCGAGGATGAGCCGTACTACGAAGCGCCGCCGCCGCCGGTCTATTATGACGGGCCCTATTACCGGCCGTATTGGGGTTGGCGCCGGCATTGGTGAACGTCGTAGCGACCGAGTCAACCGTCACGTCGCCTTGTCGTCGGCGCCCCATAAAAGACCGATCGCAACTTTGACCGCGAGGTAGACCACGATGGCCGCGGGAATGGCGAAATAGAGCTGCACGCCGAGCCCGTGCTCCAGTCCATACAGCACCGCGGCGCCAATCAGCACCGAGACAAGTCTACCGATCATGAGCCGGTTCACTGGCGCCGGCCGCTATTGCTTGGCTTTGCCGTCGTCGGCGCTGCGCATATTTTGCCAGGGATCGACGCGTTCGGTCGGGGTGGCCTGTCCTTGAGTTTTCTTCATCATGGCCTCGTATTCGCGGTCGGCCTTTTCGGCGGCTTTTTTCCTCTGTTCGTCCTCGACCTGAAGAGGCGTTTTGGCCCGCTGTCGACCTGACATTTGTCCGAAAACGGGCCCCGTCAGCGCGACGAACGCGAGCATAACGGCGATCACTCTTTTCATGGCGGCACCCAGCATTTGGCTTTAGGTAGGTTTATCACGCCGCCATCTAGCGCTACAATCCGCTCAAATCATGATGAATTTTACCGCCTAGAGGCCGAAATATGTCGCTTGTGCACGCCGCGTCCCCGCAGCCAGGCTCGGCTCGGCCCCGTCACGATTGGACGCGTGAGGAGATCCGCGCGCTGTTTATACTGCCGTTTCCGGAACTGATGTTCCGCGCGGCGCAGGCGCACCGGGAGAACTTCGACCCGGCCGAGGTGCAGATATCGACCCTTTTGTCGATCAAGACCGGCGGCTGTCCGGAGGATTGCGCCTATTGCCCGCAATCGGCGCAACACGACACCGGCGTCAAGGCCGAGAAGCTGATGGCGGTCGAGGCCGTGCTCGCCGAAGCGCGCGCGGCGAAGGCCGGCGGCGCCTCGCGCTTCTGCATGGGCGCGGCCTGGCGTGAGCCCAAGGACCGCGACCTCGATTCCGTCTGCGCCATGGTGGAGGGCGTCAAGGCGCTGGGGCTCGAGACCTGCGCCACGCTCGGTATGCTGACGGGCGAGCAGGCGGCGCGGCTGAAGCATTCCGGCCTCGACTACTACAACCACAACCTCGACACGTCGCCGGAATTCTACGGCGAGATCATCACCACGCGCACCTACCAGGATCGCCTCGACACGCTCGAGACCGTGCGCGAGGCCGGCATCAATGTCTGCTGTGGCGGCATCGTCGGCATGGGCGAGGGGCTCGACGACCGCGTCGGCATGATCGCGACGCTGGCGAACCTGCCGGTGCATCCGGAAAGCGTGCCGATCAATATGCTGGTGCAGGTGGAAGGCACGCCGCTGAGCCATGTGCGCAAGCTTGACCTGCTCGACTTCGTGCGCACGATCGCGGTGGCGCGCATCACCATGCCGGCCTCGATGGTGCGGCTGTCGGCCGGCCGCGAGGACATGAGCGAGGAGACGCAGGCGCTGTGTTTCCTCGCCGGCGCCAATTCGATCTTCTACGGCCCGAAGCTGCTCACCACGCCCAATCCCGAGCGCGACCGCGACATGCGGTTGCTTGACAAGCTGGGTTTAAGGCCGATGGAATAGTCGGCAAGGTTCAGACGAAATTTCGGATGATCGTCAGCCCGGCGAACAGCGCGGCGATTGAAACCAGCACCGATGCCCCGACATAAAGCGCCGCCATACCGATGGCGCCGCGCTCGTAGAGCAGCGCCGCGTCGAGCGAGAACGCCGAGAAGGTGGTGAAGCCACCGAGGATGCCGGTGGTCAGGAACAATTGCCAGTGCTGCGAGGGCCCGCTCTTGAAGGCGAAATAGCCGGCGATCAATCCCATCGCCAAGGAGCCGACGATGTTTATGATGAGCGTGCCGTAGGGGAACGCGGTGCCGAGCGTGCGCGCGACCGCGAGGTTGACGCCGTGACGCAGCGCGGCGCCGATGCCGCCGCCGAGAAATACGATGAGATAGCCCATGGCCAAACTTCCTTCAGGCTTCAGGGCAAAGAAAAGCCGCCCTGTGGCGGACAGAGTCCTACCGTTGTCAAACACGGTAGGAGTCATCAGCCCCTTACGGGCGGTTATCGGGGGACCCCATCCCCATCATTGTCGAAACTAAACGGCCAGCGCCCGAAGCGTCAACCGGTTGCATGCATTGTATACCCAAGACAAATTTTCGGCGCGTCATTGGGCAAATCGACCAGGAAATAAGCAGCCGCCGGTGAAGTGTGCTTGCACACGGCGCTTTCGTCCGCGTCCAGTCCGCCGGTTTAACCACTTGCAAGTCTGGGCGCTCTACGCGATCCACCGGCTGGTGGTCTGGGAAGTGCCGCTGATGCCGGCGCGCGTGGTCTGGCTGCGCGCGGCTGTTTCGCTGCCACTGCCGTTCATCGCGGCGGCGATGGCGATGCTGCTGGCGCAGCCGTGACCGCACGGCTTACTCCACGCAGACTATCTTGAACGGACCGGAATTCTCACCGCTAACGGCTGTTTCGAGCAGGCTGCCGGCCAAGCCTCCCATTAGGGCAGCGGCAAACTGTTCGTCGCGCGGTGATACCTCAAATCTATAACGTTTGCCGGGCTCAGCCTTGAATTTCACGGTATAGCGTCCGGGCGCCGACCAATGCATGGCGCTCAGCGTTGTTTCGCCCGGCGGTATCGACGCGCTGTAGCCTTGGGCATTCGGGAGTTCGACCAGGTGGGCGCCATTAAGATCGATGGCGACCGATTGAAAACTCCCGATATAGGCGTCGGTTCGCGTAAGGGTGATCATGGCCTTGCCCGGCTCCATCGAGGCTGCCGGCTGCATCGCGACGGCGGCCGGTGGCGTTAGCTGCGTGGAGTCGGACGCACATCCTGCGCCGAGCAGGGCAAGTCCAAGCAGAAACGCGTGCGCAATCCGGTGCATCTCATCGGCAAACATATTGCAAGCTGGCCGAGCGTGCAACTTATCCGAGTATAGCGGCGCGGCCGGCTAATCGAGCACCCCTGATTGCTAAAGGAAATCCGGATGGCTACCGTGACCATCAAAAGCGGCATTCGCCAAAGGATGTCGGAAAAAATTTTCAGGGAGCGCCAGCGTGAAAAAATCCATTCCTGCGTCTCAGTTGAAATACGCCACGGCCGTGCTTGCATTGGCGGCGGCTCTGGTTTGCGCGCCGTTGCATCCGGCGGCCGCCGATGACTATCCCAACCGCGTGGTGCAGTTGATCGTGCCTTTCCCGCCCGGCGGCGGCGTGGATACCGAAGGCCGCGTGATTGCGCAGAAACTGTCAGACGCGCTCGGCCAGCAGGTGATCGTGGTCAACAAGCCAGGCGCCGGCTCGGTGATCGGTGTGCGCGACGCCGCCAAGGCTGCGCCCGACGGCTACACGATTTTGATGCTGGTGACTGGGGCGAGCCTGCCCGCCAATACGGGCTACGATCTGCAAAAGGACTTCACGCCGATCGGGCTGATCGCCTCGATCCCGATCGTGATCATGGCCAACCCGTCGGTGCCGGTGAAGTCGATGTCGGATATTGTTGCGCTTGCCAAGAAACAGCCGGGCATGACGATCGGCACGCCGCCAGCACCGACGCTCAATTATTTCGGCGCCGAGGCCTTCAAGGGCATGTCCGGCGCCGACATGACCATCGTCACCTACAAGGGCACCGGGCCACTCACCACCGATCTGCTTGGCGGCCATATCAAGGTGGCATTCAATACGCTGCCGCCGGCGATCGGCAACATCAAGGCCGGCAAGCTGCGCGCCATCGCGGTGGCCGCACCAAAGCGGCTGGCCGCGATTCCCGACGTGCCGACCACCGCCGAAGCCGGAATGCCGGGGCTCGATATCGTGCAATATTACGGGCTGGTCGCGCCGGCCGGCACACCCAAGCCGATTATCGCGCGGCTCAACAAGGAACTGCGCAAGATCGTAATGTCGAAGGACGTCACGCAACGCATCATCTCCGACGGCGGCGGTCCCGTCGCTTCGACGCCGGGGGAATATGCCGCCAACATCAAGCGCGAGGAAGGAAAGTGGGCGGCGCTGATCAAGAAGCTCGGGCTGGTCGTCAACTAAGACGCTACTTGCGCAATATGCCGCAATACCGGCTGCTGCCGTTGGCCCAGCAGCCGGTATGCATGCAGTAGGCTCCGCTCGCGCGGCAGTTGGTAACGCAACTCGCCACGTAAGCTTGATTGCTGAACTTGACGCAAGCCGCAAGGCAGATTTTTTCCTCGCCGCTGCAAAGCATCGGCGCGGCGAGCGCGGTGCGCGGAGCGAACGCGGATAGCGCGACGATGAAGGCGATTGCGGCGATGAGTTTGTGCGTCATGGTGTTCTCTCCGCGCTAATGCATGGCCGCGCCGGCACGCGGGGTGATCGCGCCGCGATGGCGGATGACTTGGCCGGCGAGCTTGTGCGCGGCATCCGCCGCTTCGAGCGGTTCGCGTCCGTTGAGCCGAGCCGCGAGATAGCCGGCATTGAAACCGTCGCCGGCGGCGGTCGCATCGACCGGTACCACGACTTCCGGCACCGGCACGGCCTCGCGCACATCGGCGGCGGCGACCAGCGCGCTGTTCGGCCCGTTCTTCACGACGATTTCTCCAACGCCGAAGGCCTGCAGCCGTTCGACGGTTGCCTCGGGCGAGGGATCGCCCCACAGCACCGCCTCATCATCATAGGCCGGCAGCGCGATGTCGACGCGTTTGAGCGCTTCGGCAAAAACGGTGCGCGCACGAGAGAGATCGCCAAGCCAGCCGCGCGGGCGAAAATTTCCGTCGAAGGCGATCTTGGCGCCGTTGCCGCGCGCGATTTCGATGGTTGCGAGAAACCGTCCGAGCCCCACGTTCGAATAGAGCGAGAGCGTGATGCCGGTAAAGTAGATCAGCCGCGCCGCGACCAGGCTTTCCGCCACGGCGCCCCATCGCGGCAGTTCGAACAGATCGCGCGCCGGCGCCGCCTCGCGCCAATCATGCACGCGCCGCTCGCCCTTGGCGTCGGCGTCGACCAGCGCCAGCCCGGGCAGCCGGCCGTCCGCGCGCAAGATCAGGTCGGTGCCGATGCCTTCCGCTGCCGCCAGCGCAAGAATCGCGTCGGAATAAGGATCGTCGCCGAGCGCGCTGGCGAAGGCGACGGGCACGCCTGCCCGCGCCAAATAGATTGCGGTGTTGAAGGTGTCACCGCCGCTCCCGAGCGCGAAACGCCCGTCCGCGCCGCGCGCAAGCTCAATCGTCGCCTCGCCGATGCACACCGCGCGTTTGGCGGAATCGCTCATTCGGACTGGTTAGCATGGCCGGCCTGCGAAGGTCTCCCCCGCAGTGCCGGAGCGCTCAAGGCCGCGAAATAGCCGAGCGCGCTCAAGCACGCGATGCAGAAACTCACCGGCCAGTCGGTGTAATAGGCGATGGTGATGCCGAGCCAGGCTTCGCCCAAGGCGAGCGCGGCCGCGAGCGTGAGCCCGCTCCACAATCCGGTGGTCACGCGTTGCGCCGCGGCGGGCGGGCCGACCATCAGCGTGAACACCAGCAGCACGCCGACGATCTGCGCGCATTCCGATACCGCCAGCGCGACGATGGCAAGGAACGCGGTCGAGACGAAGCGCAGCGGCACGCCTTTGGCTTCCGCCAGTTCCGGCTGCAGGGTCGAAAAGATCAGCGGCCGCATGATCACGGCAAGGCCGACAAGCGTAATGACGCCGAGCACCGCCAGCGTCGCGATCATTTCGCGGTCGACCGCCAGCACGTTGCCGAACAGGAGCGCGGTCGCTTGCGTCGCGAACGACGTATAGTAATGCAGGAACAAGAGGCCGAAGCCGAGCGCCAGCGACAGCACCACGCCGATGGCGATGTCGCGGTTGCTGATGCGCTCGCTCAGCAGACCCATCACGACGCCGGCGGCGAGCGTGAAACCGAGCAGGCCCCAAAGCGGCGCGAGGCCAATCAGGCCGGCGCCGGTCGCCCCGGCAAAGCCGATATGGGAAAGCGCATGGCCGGCGAAGGTCTGCCCGCGCATCACCAGGAAATATCCGACAATGCCCGACACCACCGCGACGATGCCGGCGGCGGTGAAAGCATTGTTCATGAATTCGTATTGGAACATTTTACCTCGTCATTCCGGGGCGCGAGCGCAGCGAGCGAACCCGGAATCCAGAGCCAAGGATTCCGTGCCCAATACCCCTGGATTCCGGGCCCGCCGCTTCGCGGCGTCCCGGAATGACGGCTCAATGATGATGCCCATGCTCGCCACCATGGTCGTGGTCATGCAGATGGTCGGAAACCTCCACGTCGCGTCCGCGCGACATGACGAAGATGTGGCCCTCGGCGCGCACTACCTGGATGTCGGTGCCGTAGAGCCGCGACAGAACCGGCGCGCTGATCACCTCGTCCACGGTGCCGAGCACGGCCTGGCCGTTGCCGAGATAAAGCACGCGATCGAGCGTGCCGAGCAATTGGTTGAGCTCATGCGCGCTGAATAAAACCGTGATGCCGCGCTCGCGGCATACTTTGCGCACCACGTCGATCGCCACTTCCTGGTGGCGCGCGTCGAGACTGATCAGCGGTTCGTCGAGCAGCAGCAATTTCGGCGCTCCGATCAGCGCCTGCGCCAGCAGCAGCCGCTGCCGCTCGCCGCCCGACATGGCGGACAGCGGCCGGTTTGCTAGATCGCGCGCACCGACCGCGTCGAGCGTCTCTTCGATCATGCCGCGGTCGTGCCGCGTCAGCGACGGCAGGCCCCAGCGCTCGCCGTGCAGGGACCTGCCGATGAAATCGAGCCCGCGCACGCGTAAGTCCGGCAGCACCGTGCGCACTTGCGGCAGATAGCCGATGGCGTGGTCGCCGCGCTGCGGCGCGCGGCCGAACACGCGCAACGTGCCCGCGCTCGGCGGCAGCAGGCCGAGGATGGCGCGCATCAACGTGGTCTTGCCGGCGCCGTTCGGTCCGAGCACGCCGATGAATTCGCCCGCGCGAATCGCGAAGCTGGCGTCCGCCAGTACTATGCGGCCGTCGATTCCGATAGTGGCGTGGTCGAGTTCGACGACGTTCACGAAGACGGGCCCGCCAGCGCTTTTTCGGTGGCGTTGAGCTCGTCGAGCATCCAGTCCTGATAGTTGAGACCGGACGGTGCGGTTTCGGTGATGCCGACCACGGGAATATCGGCGGCGCGCGCCAGCGCGACGAGATGCTGGACGACTTTGTCGGACACCTGCTTGTTGTAGAACATGACGCGGACCTTGCGCTCCTTCAGGTCCTGTTCGAAGGCGGCGACGCCGCGCGCGCTCGGCTCGGTATCGTTCATGATTGAGAGCTGGAATCGCTCGTTGCGCATCTGCAAGCCGAGCGCGCCAGCCATCAGACCGAACACCGGCTCGCTGGCGGTGACCGCCTGGCCCGCGTATTTGGCCTTGATCTGCGCGACGCGCTCGGCGATGCGCGCGAGCGAGGCGAGCGTGGTGTTGAGCCGCGCGGAATAATCCGCGGCATGCGCTCTGTCCGCCTTGTTGAAATCCACTTCCAGCGCCATGGCGACGCGGCGCATTATCGTGGGGTCGTACCACAGGTGCGGATTGCCGCCGGGTTTGCTGGCGGTGAGAGCGGCAACGTTGATCTCCAGGCGGCCCGGTCGCGGCGCGGCCTTCAAAAGCTTCTCCATCCAAGGATCGTAATTGGCGCCGTTGAACACCACGACCTGCGCGCCCGCGATCTGGCGCACGATGCCGGGCGTGGTCTCGAATAGATGCGGGTCCTGGTCCGGATTGTTCATGATGCTGACGACGGTGACGCGGTCGCCGCCGATCTGGCGCGCGATGTCGCCGTAGAAATTCTCCGCCGCCACCACGGCGATCTTGCTTTCTTTTTTGCCGTCGGCGGCGCGCGCGGGTGGGGCGAGAGTGAGCGCGGCAAGCGCGAGGAGGGCGGCGAGCCCGGCGGCGGTCTTCATGACGGCAAAGCCTGTATATAAAGCGAAAGCGGGGCGCCGCTTTGCCGTATATGTAACAATATAACATATCAGATGGCAATATCGCCGCGCGCTGCCACCTAGCCCGGATTATGCAGCGCCGGCTGGCGGATGTGGCACAAATCACTGATTTAGCTTAGGATTTGGTTGTCGACGCCAATCCGCGCCATTTCCGCGAGGCCACACCCGCCATGAATGATTCTATGCTGCCGCTGCCCGGCCTGTCACCTGTTTGCGGCAAGACTGTTGTGGCGAAATTCGACGGTGGGCTGTTGTCGTCGGACGCCGGCATTTTGGTTTTGCGCGAGGTCGAGCAACGCCTTCGCGTCGCCGATCGGCTCGCTGCCTGCATGGTCGATCCACGCGCGCCCGAGTTGATTACCCACAAGCTCGCCGAGATCATCCGGTTTCGGTTGCTGATGATCGGCGCTGGCTACGAAGACGGCAACGATGCCGGTTCCCTGCGCAGCGATCCGATCTTCAAAATGGCGCTCGATCTATCGCCGTCCGATCGCGAACTGTGTTCGCAGTCGACCATCTCCCGTCTTGAAAACCTGCCCGACGCTCGGGCCTTGCTGCGCATGGGCCGCGCCATGGTCGATCTTTATTGCGAATCTTTCCAGCGGGTTCCCAAACGGATCACGCTCGACATCGACGACACCTTCGATGCGGTTCATGGCGGCCAGCAGTTGCGACTGTTCAATGCGCATTACGACGAATACGGCTTTCAGCCGATCGTCGTGTTCGATGGCCAGGGCCGCTTCGTTACCGCAGTTCTTCGTCCCGCCAAACGACCCAGCGGCAAGGAGGCTCGCGCCTTCCTGCGCCGCTTGTTGCGCGCGATCCGCGCCAACTGGCCGAAGACCGAGATCCTACTACGCGCCGACAGTCACTATTGCAGTCCCGAGGTTCTTACCTGGTGTCGGGCCAACGGCATCGATTACATCCTGGGTGTCGCCCCAACCACGACATTGCGCCGGCATATCGGGAATCTCGAGGCCAGTACGACAGCGCGCTTCGAGGCCACGCCGAAAAACGGCAAGGCGCGCCGTTTCAAGGAATTCCTCGACGGAGCCGCTAGCTGGAGCCGCGTCGAACGCATCATCGCCCGCGTCGAAGCCGGCGCGGACGGGACCGACACACGCTTCATCGTCACCAATCTCGATACCCGCAATGCCCGTGTGCTCTATGAGGATGTCTACTGCCGGCGCGGCCAAGCTGAAAATCACATCAAGTCCTGGAAGACGCATCTGGCGGCGGACCGCACTTCATGTACGAAGGCGACGGCTAACCAGTTGCGGCTGTTCTTGCATGCGGGCGCATACTGGCTCATGTGGGGCCTGCGCGTATCGATGCCCAAGCGTTCGATGTGGCGCGTCGCGCAGTTCGACACATTACGTCTGCGGCTCATCAAAATCGCCGCCCGTGTCGTCGAGATGAAGACGATGATCCAAGTTCACTTGCCGACATCGTGTCCGGGCCAGGATATTTTACGGCTGGCGCTCGGGCGTATCCCACGCTTCGTCACTTAAAAAACGGGGCGTAGCGCCCCAAAGTTTGAACCCCTCCCGTCAACCAGCAAACCTCCTCCGCCCGGCACTCTGGTTTCTCGCCCGGAGCCGATGGGCCGCGTCTCCAACCATGCGAAAATGGAAATGGATCAGGCAAACGCGGTGCTTGGCGCCGCAAAACAGTCAAAGTGCTGCATAATGGCGGCTAAATCGCTTCGATTTCTCGATATTATTAATTATTGGCATGAGTTTTGCTCGGTCACGTGTGTCTACGGCGCAGTAGGGATCAGGCACTTATGATCACGGATGGCAAACTGGCTCTTTTGTATTTGGTCATTGTTGGAATTATTACCGTTTTGTATGTCGACGACGAAAGCGTCGACCGCATAAAACGTCTAATTTCTAGTTCGACGGTGGCGTTAGTTCAAACAACTGCGGAATAGATTTTAGGCAAACTGATAGGTGTTGAGATAATTAGACCAATCTATTTGCAACGCGGGGAACTCCCCCAAAGGCGGCTTTCCAAAGCGGGAGATTGGGACTGCCCGATATCCAAATTTGGGCTTTACAGTGCTTAATTTACGCGCTGCTATAAGAAAGGATGGGGCGGAAGACTTCACTGAAGTGTGATCTTGTTGCTCTGCGACAGCAGCGGAAAAGGGCTATTGGCGCTGGACGATCTTCTTAAAAAAGAGCAAAAGACCCCTCCAAGTTGGTTCTTTCTACGGGCCACTTCCTGGGGCAAAAAAACATGCAGAAGCGCCGGTCTTGCGTTTAAACGAGCGAATCCAGGAAACGCAAAAAATCCGAGCGTCGATGCGATCATAATTCTCGGCGGCGTAGGTACTGTCCGTACCGAGGATTTCATCGCGACCGATGATATTCGCTTGGGCAACGCGACGTGTTTTAGAATATGCCGAGTTACCGCTCTTGCTCGTAACAGGCAAGCCGCAAAACACCTGCACGATGGTAATCACCGAGCCCAACAAATTTGTCGCCTGGTTGCACGACCGAATGCCAGTTATTCTGGACGAAAGCAGCTCGACGCTTGGTTTGATGGCGGCGCGGTACCGGCGTCCTTGGTGAGGATGCTCAAAACGGCATGTGAGCGGGTCCTCGCCCGCATGTTGACACAAAATTTGGATTTGAATTTCCTGCAGTAAAGCTAAGTTGGAAACGATCTATATTCGGAATTTGGTTCAACCTTTGAAAAGGGTAGCGGACGATGCGCAAGAGCACACTCATTCTGCTCGGTGCCGCGGCTGGAGCAGCGATGACGTTACTGGCCATGGAACCGGGAACGATCTTTTCAGGCTCGACCGCTAAAGCCGCGATCGACGAGACTTACCGGGAGCTTAATTTGTTCGGTGATGTGTTCGAGCGGGTGCGCACCGATTACGTCGAGAAGCCGGACGACAGCAAGCTGATCGAAGCCGCAATAAAAGGCATGGTTACGGGCCTAGATCCGCATTCCGACTATATGGATCCGAAGAGCTTCCAAGACATGCAGGTGGAAACCAGCGGCGAGTTCGGCGGCCTAGGCATCGAGGTCACCATGGAAGACGGCCTGATCAAGGTGGTGGCGCCGATCGACGAGACGCCCGCCGCCAAGGCCGGCGTCCAGGCCAACGACATAATTACGCGGCTAGACGGCGAACAGGTGCAAGGTCTCACCCTGAACCAGGCCGTCGAGAAGATGCGCGGCCCGGCGAATACCACAGTCAAACTCACCATCATGCGCAAGGGCCAGGACAAGCCAATCGTAATGTCGCTGACCCGCGAGATCATCCGTGTGCGTTCCGTGCGCTCGCAGGTGGAAGGCGACGACGTCGGATATATCCGCATGACTCAGTTCAGCGAGCAGACTACCGACGGACTGAAGAAGGCGATCAGCGACATCACGGCCAAAGTGAGCAACGACAAGCTCAAGGGCTACATCCTCGATCTGCGCAACAATCCGGGCGGCTTGCTCGATCAGGCGATCTCAGTTTCGAGCGCGTTCATCCAAAGGGGAGAGATCGTGTCCACGCGCGGTCGCAACCCAGAAGAAGATCAGCGCTTTATTGCCAGCGGTGGGGATCTGACTAAAGGCAAGCCGCTGATCGTGCTGATCAACGGCGGCTCGGCCTCAGCGTCGGAAATCGTCGCCGGCGCTCTGCAGGATCAGAAGCGCTCCACCATCATCGGCACGCGCTCATTCGGTAAGGGATCGGTACAGACCATCATTCCGCTTGGCCCAGATGACGGCGCGTTGCGACTGACCACCGCGCGCTATTTTACGCCATCCGGCCGCTCGATCCAGGCCAAGGGCATCGTACCCGACATCGAGGTCCAACAAGACGTGCCGGATGATATCAAGGCGAATTTCGATACCAGCACTATGGGTGAGGCCTCATTGCGCGGCCACCTCAAGGGCGATGCCGGCAGGGAACAGACCGGCTCGCAGGCCTACGTTCCGTCGGATCCGAAGAACGACAGGGCCCTCATTCTGGCCGAGGAGTTGCTGCGCGGCACTAAGGCCAATTCGGCCTTTCCGCCAAATGTGAAGAACGCTTCAAGCAAAAATTGAACGCAAGTTCCGATGATATGCCTGTGTGTACCGAAAACCTCATCCGATCGTGATTTCGGGTTTGGCTAGTGAAATTTCCTGTTCATGCGTCAGAATTCCCTGTTCCTCCGAAATAACTCCCTTTTCTGCTGCGTGTCGAGTCATTGAGCGGCAGGTGGACGACCAGAAAATCCGATCGCGCCATCACCTCGTCGAGTGACGCATAAGCGACGCCGAGCGTCTGTTCATCTCGGTCCGCAAGGCGCCGGCACTGGAAATAGTGTGTTTCCATCTCGAACGCCTTGGCTTGGCGCGCCAACTCGCGCCCGATTTCGCCGAACCCGATGATGCCGAGTGTCGCCCCAAAAAGCATTTTCAGCCCGGTAATGCCGGCAAAATTCGAATAGCCAGAGTAAGAGCTGCGTGCTCTCACATGCCAGCCGGCAGTCTCCAAAGCGTCGGCCTCGACGACGCCAGCAAGCGGGCGGATGCGCTTGGCCAGCGCCATCAGCAGTGCAAAGGCCTGCTCAGCCACCGCAACATTGACCCTCCGCCGCAGCGTCGAAACTGGCACGCCACGCTCGGCGCAGGCGGGAAGGTTGATGTTAGTCGTGACAGTACCAAACTTCTGCACCAAAGCGAGGCGCCGCGCCGCAGCCAGCGTGGGCCGGTCGATGAGGAGGCTCTCAACGATCACGGCGTCGGCGATCTTTGCCGCGAGTTCTCGTTGATCGATCGCGAACACAACCTCGGCGGGACCGAGTCCAGAAAGTCGGGTGCGCAGCCGTTCACACCAGCCGAGGAAATCGGGCACGTCGTGCGCAAAAAAAATCACACACCGCCAGCCTGTGCTCGTTCGACGTCGCTGGGTCGAGAATCACTGCGACGACCCTCAGAAAATGATCGTCCTCGATGAGAATTTTGGTCATTGACTTTAAATGATGGGGTGTTGTGGCGCTATATCCTACGACCTCTGCCGTGAAATGGGAATGCTCACCTCTGGCAATTAGCGTGTGTGTGCTGAAAACTTATTCCGCCTTGATGAGGTGGCGGATGCGTTCATGGGAAAGTTGATCTTGGCCGCCACGCTCGTCGTCCACGCGACTGAGCAACGTGTTTGCATCGTCGACGTATCGGGAGAAGCGACCAGTTCGGCGCTGTCCGCTTATCTATGTGCCTTTGGCTATTCGGTGACGCCCGCCGAGCCAAAAATGACGATCGCGGACTACCGATCGGCCACGATGATATGCGCGGACGTCGACCGCTTGACTAAGCTTCCGCCGCGAGGGCAATCCGAACGAATGCCCATCGTGGTGGCGCTGACGCGATTCGGTGATGCAACTGCCGACACCGTCATCGCGAACGGCGCGGCCGATGCCGCGATCAGCCGCCCGCTTCTGCGTTCGGAAATAGAAGAGCTGTTGCGTCGTGTCGCTGCCGGCGAGAAGCAACTACACAGTCGAACGTCCGAGCAACGACGTGACGGTCGCCTGCCGGGATTTACAAACCTCAGAGTGCTGGTAGCCGACGACAATGCAGTCAATCGCGAGGTTGCCGTCGAGGCGTTGTCCCAATTAGGCGCCCAAGTCGAGACTGTCGAAAACGGCGTCGATGCGGTCAGAGCCGCCGCAAAGTGTTCGCATGACATCATCCTGATGGATGGCAGCATGCCGCAAATGGATGGCTATACGGCTGCCCGCACCATTCGGCAGGCAGAGAAATCGCAGAAACGTTTCCGGATTCCGATTATCGCTCTAACGGCGCATGTGATTGGTGCCGCGGCCGACGAGTGGCGGCTCGCGGGCATGGACGCCGTCATTCACAAGCCGTTCACGATCGCCCAACTCGCCAAATGCTTGTTGGAACAGGTGCCGCAATTCCAGACGTCATCCGACGAACTTGAAAGTGAAAATCACGACGCCGTGGTTGAGAACGAAGTCGATAGTGGCGCGCCAAACCCTGACCGGGACGTCGACTTACTGCTCGTCGACCGGGCTATCGTGGGACAATTGAGGAAGCTAAATGAAGCCAAGAAGGGTGACTTCTTAGAGCGTGTCGTGGAACTTTATTGCGCGCATGCGCCGAAGGCCTTTGAACAATTGAGGCAGCACGCCAAGGCCGGTGAAGCCGAGGCGTGTGGTGCATTGGCCCATTCCCTTAAATCGATGAGCCTCAATATTGGCGCGATTGAAGTTGCCAAGGCCGCCGCTGGTTTCGAGCAATTGGCAAGGAGGGAACGCAAGGTCCCCGATCACACGAAGCTCGACGCGTTGTTAAATTCACTGGAGCGGACGTTGGCGGCCTTGCTCAACGAAATAGGAGAAAAGTACGAAGGTCGGCCAAAAGTAAAAACGGGCCTTGCTGCGCCGACACCGGTCTTACAGGCAGATAGTCTTGAGAAAGATCTCTGCCTCGCAATCGAACGCCGGGAACTTGACGTCGAGTACCAACCGTTTGTAGATCGCGCAGGCAAGCAAGTACTCGGTGTAGAAACCCTTGTCCGCTGGAAAAGAGGTGGCACGGACAATGTGCCTCCTTCGGTATTTATACCAATCGCTGAGCGAAACGGGCTCATCGAAGAATTGGGTGAATGGGTATTGCGGCGCGCCTGCGAAGACGCGCTCAATTGGCCCACACTCACGACAGTATCACCAATTCAATTTCGTCGGCCGGGGTTTGCGGACCGCATTGAACAAATTCTGTCGGAAACCGCCATCGGTTCGGGTCGTATCGAGCTTGAGATTACGGAAACTGCCTTAATCGAAGCCGAAGTCGCCGTGCAACAGACCATCGAACTGTTACATCACCGCGGCGTATCGTTTGCTCTCGATGACTTTGGTACGGGATATTCGGGTCTCACAAACTTGCGTCGTTTTCCAATTGATAAGATTAAGATCGATCGCAGTTTCGTATCGAATCTTGGTTCAACGGTCGATGCGACAATCATCCATGCAGTCGTGAGCATAGGCCGCGCGTTAGGATTGAAGGTTGTTGCTGAGGGCGTCGAAACCATCGAACAACAAAAATTTGTCGCAGCGGCCGGAGTGCATGCGATGCAGGGCTACCTGTTCGCGCGGCCGATGAGACACACACAGGTAGCGGCTTTTGTCGCGGAATTCGATGATTGCTTTCGAGCAGCCGCAACTGTCATTCCGTGACGAGACACCTCCTAATACTGCAGATGGCTGCCCTACCGGCATAGGCCAATGATCGCGCCCGGGAATAGGGGCATTGAGTGGATTTAGCGCACGGCTGTGTGTACCGAAAACCTTATCCGTATTGATTACCCGAAGGAATCGCCTAACGTCGAAGTGAGTTTTATGAATCGGAACGGGGAGGGGACTAGGCAATGAAAGCCGCTGCTGCAACAGAGAATGGCCTCGAGATATTGGACATCCTCCAACCGAAGCCAAAGCCGTTCGAGCTTCTCGTGAAGGTCAAGGCGTCTGGCCTTAATCGGGCTGACCTTGCCGCGGCGCGCGGGAGAGGTGGTCACGGCGCGATTGGCGCAACTATCGGGCTCGACTGGGCTGGAGAAATCGTCGAAGTCGGGGCTGATGCCAAGGGAGGATTTAAGCCGGGCGATCGCGTAATGTGCGCAGGCGCTGGCGGGTACGCCGAATATGCCGTGTGCGACTGGGGGCGCGTTGTGCCAATACCCAACCACATGACGTTTGACGACGCGGCGACATTACCTGTCGCCCTCGGCACGATGCATGACGCACTGGTGACCAATGGTCATCTAAAGACCGGCGAGAGCGTTCTGATCCAAGGAGCGAGCTCCGGCGTCGGCCTCATGGCTTTACAGATTGCCAAGCTCCTGGGCGCGAAGTTGGTAATAGGAACGTCGGCGAGCGCTGATCGCCGGGCCCGCCTCAAGGATTATGGCGCCGATCTTGCCGTCGATACGAGAGATCCGAATTGGCCCAATCTGGTACTGAACGCAACAAACGGCCAAGGCGTAAATCTGATCATCGACCAGGTGTCGTGTGGTCTCATCAACGGCAATATGAAGGCGGCAGCTATTCTCGGTCGCATTGTCAATGTTGGCAGACTTGGCGGCGGCAAGGGCGAATTCGACTTCGATCTGCATGCCCAGCGGCGCATTTCCTACATTGGTGTCACCCATCGCACGCGATCGATCGAGGAATTGCGCGAGGAAACACGTGCTATGTGGGCAGACCTAGCCAATGCCGTTACAGCAGGGAAACTGCGGCTTCCTATCGACAAGCGCTATCCACTCGATCAGGCAAAGGCTGCCCAAGAGTACATGCGAGCCAACCAGCATTTCGGCAAAATTCTGCTGATCCCTTAGCAATCGTAGCCTGCATTTTGAACTCATGCAGTTCAGTCTTGTGGGCACAGAAAACTCCAACAAAGCGCGCGGGTTCGTTGAACTGCGATGGATTACCGTGGCTTGCACTGGAGAAGGTTAGTTTCCAGTTCCACCCCCTCCGTCATGACAGATGGCATAAACTCATCTAGGTGGTGACCCAAGGGGCGAATGTTTGCGGTGCTGGCGGCGACAGTTGAGCGCCGAGTGCGGTCTGATCGTGTTGTAGTTGTCCTGCGCGACCGCGTAGTGCAGACCGCAGACATTCGCGCCGATGGGGCGCCACCTCTATGAAATCACGCCAATGCAGTAATCTCAATCCCGAGGGCGGGCAGGGGGGCATCTTCGCAGAATGGCAAGTTACGGAACTTGATAGGCCAGTTGCTCAAAACGCTTGGTCTGAAAAAGCCGGGTCAGGTCACAGTGGTCCGCTTTGGATATTTGGACCAGTTTAAACAAGAGCCGCCAGCACAATTGAGCCCATCGGGATATTCCCATGGGCGGCGGACATGATCATCGGCGTCCTAGCACCTTCACGAAATTTCGATAAGCTGTGCACCTAAGGCATCGCAATTCTAATCCGGAGTTTTCGTTGCACGAATCACTCAACGTACCACGCGTTGAAGCTGGCCCGGCTACCGTGCATTGGGGCTTCTTCGATGCCAAGCTTGTGCCGGTCCTCACCATCGACAGCGGCGATCGCGTAACGATGTCGTCGGTTTCAGGCGCCCCCGAGGTCCTGCCGCCACCGCCTTTCAAATTCCGTCGGCGCTGCCCGCCATCCATGCGGCCAACGGCCCGCAACGTTTTTTCGGACACATGTGCACCGGGCCGGTCGCCGTGCGGGGGACAAAAGCTGGGCAGGTCTTGCAGGTCGATATCGAGACAATCGATCTGCATTACGAGTGGGGATACAACGTCATTCGCCCGCTCGCCGGCGCGTTGCCCGACGATTTTCCAGAATACCGGCCGATCTACATTGCACTCGATGCGGCCCGCATGACCGGGCGGCTGCCCTGGGGCCAGGAAATTCCGCTGCGGCTTTTTTTCGGGGTAATGGCGGTAGCGCCACCGGCGCAGTGGGGCAGGATTCCCACCCCGCCGCCGCGCCGCAACGGCGGCAATATGGACAACAAGGAACTGGTCGCCGGCACAACTTTATATCTGCCAATTTTCAAGGATGGCGCGCTATTCTCTGTCGGTGACGGACATGGCGCGCAGGGCGACGGAGAAGTCTGCGTCACAGCGATCGAGACTGGGCTGGTCGGCACTTTTCGTCTCAGCGTCCGTAACGACATGCAACTGGACTGGCCGCTTGCCGAGACGCCCACGCATATGATCACGATGGCGTTCGATCCCGATCTCGATGATTGCGTGGTAATTGCGGTACGGCAGATGATCGATCTGATTTGTGCGCGTATCGGCCTTGACCGTTATCAAGCCTATGCGTTGACGAGCCTTGCCGCAGACCTCCGCGTCACGCAGGTGGTGAACGGCAACAAAGGCATTCATGTCATGCTGGAGAAGCACTACCTGAAACGCCGGTGACCAGCCGCTACGCTCCGCTCGTACCCGCGAAAGCTTGAACCTAAAATGAAAAACTCTTCGGATTCAGTACCCGGATTCCCGCTTGCACAGGAATGACTGGAGTTTATTGCTCAGATTTTCCGATTCTTTTTTGTGGCCCTTTTGTCGGCTTACCCGCTTTGGCCTTTGCGGCTTTTGCGCCTGCTTTCTTTGGAATGATCGGCAACAGCAGGTAGTTTTCACGGTCGCCGCCGAGATTGATGGTGGTCTTGCCGCCGTAGATTGCCGGCGGGCGGTCGCGCGGGTCGTCGTGCAGGAACGGGCCGTTGCCGGTGAATTCGTTTTTCATATTGGACAGTTTGCCGCCGGAGCCACCGGGATAGACATAGTCGCGCCCGCGCACGCTCAGGCCAACGCGGTATCCTTTCGGCACCGCGATGCAGGTCGGAATAATTTCGATATCGAGTTCGTAGACCTGGCCAGGCTTGAGCGGCTGCTTCTCGTCGTGGCTGTGATAGGGGCGGAACGGCAAGGAAAGCTTCTTGTCGAGTTTGCGATGCGAGGCGCGCAGCCAGCCCTGTCCGATTGCCGTATGCGGATCGAGCGCCCCCTGGAACACCACTTCTTTCATGTCGGGCGCGAACACCCGCAGCACCAGGAAAATATCGGCATCCGTGGTCGAGGACGAAACGTGCAGTTTGGCGGCAACTGGGCCGGTGATTTCGGTCGCCTCGGCCATCGGCTCGGTCAGAAACGTGACGCCGTCGCCGAGCGCATCGAACGTGACCGCCGCGGAGCCTTTCGGCGTTTCGGTCGCCAATTTTTGGCTCCCGGTTGCCAGGTGGAACTTGGTCCACCGGGTGCTCGACAGCGGCCAACTGTCTTCATGGCGGATGACGAACTTCTCGCCCGGATGCCGAACGTTGAGTTGCACCCGCGGCTGCTTGTCCCAGCCGTTTTTCTCGCCCTTGAGGAAA
>CAVWDA010000020.1:0-127500 GCA_963753455.1 uncultured Alphaproteobacteria bacterium
AAAAGGCGACATTGCCTCAACGCAGCTCTTTAAGAAAAATTATGTTCAGCGCCCGAAGCCAGCTCGCGAGAGCGAAGGCCATAAAAACCGTCATTGCGGTCAGGAATACCGCGGGGGCGCGGTCCTGAATTATGCCGCTTGCATTCGTGAGAAAGACAACGCTGATTAAGATAATGGTCGCAATATTTTGCTTCGTGTACCACGGCAGCGTTTCGCTGGCCGCCTTTCGGCGGCGCGCCGGATAGATCACACTGATCACCAGCAGAGGTAATCCGACAAGGGCACTCGATATCTGCCAGACTAACTGAGGGCTAAGCCTCCAAAATGCCAACAACGAGGGCAGCAGCGAGCCCACGCTAATAATAAGCCCAAATTCCATATAAATGTGGGCGACCAAAATATCGAGAGGCCGTGATGGCTCGCCGGAAGTCTGGCGCAACATCATCACGATTGCCGAAAATCCGATGAAGGTGATGCCAATCACGGCCACCGTGTAAAGGTACGTTGCTCCCGTAACTTCCATCGGTCAACTTGCCCTTGCTGACCTGCGCCTAAGTGAGAGGTCTATTCTCAGGGCCACCACTCCGCCGAATGCGGCGATGAATTTCCTTGCGAATTGAATGGCCATCGGTCACCCGGCCGGGGGTGACCTTTGATGGCGGACATTAGCACAAAGCGGTCACAAAGGCAGTCATCGTTTAGCCGGACTGAAACCGACATCAAAACCATTACCGCAGTGCACAGCCAATGTCGCACTGGGTCATTCGCGACTGAAAGATTTAGCGCCGGTCGCGATCAATGTCCGTTGTTAGTTCGATAGCGACCTTTCAGGGCGCGGGTCCGAAAGGGCGCAATGTACCAATTGGTTTGTTTTGGCGGCAATTCCTTCAACCCCTCAAGAAAATCTTTGAGCACACCCGTCGCACCTTTAGTGACGGTCTCACCTAGGTCCTTCATCTGTTCAATGTAGTTATTCCATTGCGTTTGCATAAAATCACTCTCAATCCGCCACAAAGATTGAACATCTTTGGCTTCCGAGAGTTTCTTTATAAACTCGTTAGCAGCGGAGATATTGTTTTGAATATAAGTGTTAGTTCGCTTGTTAAGGTCGGTGTCAAACAATGGAGAGGCTTTCATTGTTTTTTGAAATAAATCTGCGTAGCTCTCCATTGCTTTGCGCGTTTGCTCAAAGCCGCGGCTCATCATTTCAGTGAGGGGAAAAGGATCGTCGTTTCCTGCCATATTTGCCTCCTGCACTAGAAGTACTCTAGTCAAAACGACAAACTCGTTTCCAGTGTTATTAACATTTTGAACAAGCCGTAAGCACTGGGAGTAGACGGAAAAATACGGCTATCTGCCTCTTTGAGATCGTACGTTACGGCATAATCTTTCGTTGGTATTCCTCAACTTGAACCTCAAGTCCTCTATGAGTTCACTTCATTGCCGGGGCTGAGCAAAATAGACTTTTTGCCGGTTGTTGCCCTAATAACCGAATGGCGGGCAGTGAAGCCAGCATTTGCCTGAGCGGTTATGATCCAGGCCCTAATATTCGTCCGCCAGCATGATCGTGATCACGCGCTCGGTGACCAACGGATCTGAGGGATCGGGCGAATGCATGTTAAGGCGCTTGTCATAATAATCGATCTTGAAAAACACCTTTTGTCCGTCCGCTTCGAACGCGCCAAAATTATGTTCGCCATAAGGGTCGTTCTCGCGACGAAAGTCGTCGTAGACAGATATGGTTCTAAAGATTTTCTGTACAGCGTCTTGGCCTAATGCGGCAACACCTGGCGTGATTACCGCGATGCCGGTTTGTGGGTTTTTCCGCAGTTGGTCATTCAAGCGTCGAATCGTGCCTGTATCGTATGCCATTGGTTATCTCCCATAGGTAAAGCACGGCGGCTTGCGCCACCGTGCTGAGTTTTCGTTTGGTGTGTGGATTTAGGAGGCTTGCGGGGGAACTGGGTTGAGCAACGCGATGTCTGTTCTGCGACGGCTCACTTTGGGTTGGCGCGGAAAGTCACGCCACTGAAGAGTAATATATTCTCCCTTTATTTCGACAATCTCGGCCTCCCACCATCCGTTCTCTGGTTTTGCATCTTGAGCAAGAATGAGCTGACGGAGTGCCAGCGTGCCCCAACTGATCGGCAGGCCAGGCGCAAACGTGCCGGTGTGCTCAGGTGGGTTAAAGTCTGCGGTGTAAAGCAAGGCAACGGCTAAGCGATGCCGAACGACCGTTGGCGCTTTAGGGAAGTCCCGAGCCTGTAGCGTCAGCATATCCCGGTCGACCTTTACGACAATCGCAGGCCACCAGCCGTCCGCAGCCGAGTCCGCTTGGCCAAGAACAAGATGGCCGACAGCGATTGCATCCCACGATGGCGGCAGATTCGTTTGTGGCGCGGGTTCAGGCGCATCGGGGTCAGCCGTGCGTATTATCTTGAGAAGGCTGTCAAACTGGTTGCGACGAACATTCGGCACAAAGCCCCAGCCGCTGGCGTAGACCTTGCCGAGAGGTAACTTCTTTAAAGCGCGTCGCAATTTAGGGGTATCAGTTTCAAAGACTTTTAGTTTCATCAGTTCAGCGGCTTTATGCGCCAACTTGAACTCGGGTTCTGAGAATTGTGCTGCTCTTGGCTTTTTGTTCTCATCAAAACCGTACACCACCAATATTCGATCTACCTTTCGTTTGGACGCACTCGCGCTCTTTGCCTTTGGTTTGCTCATGTGAGCCCTCCATAAAAGCCGAAGGGCCCCGGTGGGGGCCCATGTGAGTTCGGCTTTGAAAAATGATGTTGAGTTGGACTATTCGTTCACTCGATTTCAATTCCTAAAAGCACTTCAAGTCCGTGAATTGGGCACTGCGGATCAGCCGCAAAACTTGGCTCAATGACGCCGTTCTTTGAGCGCCTCGTCGATTGGACACGTCAGGGCCGGCAAATTGCGGGCGCTCGCGGTGACGACCGCAATACGCTCGGCGGCGCTGCCGGACGTCCCGACCGTAGCCGAATTTGTGCCGGGCTATGAGGCGAGCGCGGTAGGTGGTATCGGCGCGCCCAAAGGCACGCCCGAAGGCGTTATCAATAAACTCAATGCGGAGATCAATGCAGCCCTTGCCGATCCCAAGATGCTGTCACGGTTTGCCGAATTAGGGGTCACGCCAGTGCCGGGTTCTCCGGTCGACTTTGGCAAGCTCATAGCCGAGGAAACCGAGAAATGGGCGAAGGTGATTAGGTTCGCGGGTATTAGACTGCAATGACCCGAACTCAGGCCGATATTCCATCGCCCCCGCCCAGTGCATTGCAGCCTGATGACACTGTTGGCCAAAATCCGCAAAAATATTTTAAAATTTACGCTGCCGTTATTTCATTTTGATGATTCGCTGATTAGCGCTGTTTTGTCCATAGCGAGGAACGTGTTTCCCAATGTCTTCTCAAGAGGACCAAAGGGCGGCGCCGCGACAGCGCGTCTTGAAAGCGGCAACCATCGCGCTCGATCAAGGTGGCGTGATTAGTTGCATGATTCGCAATCTATCGGCTACTGGCGCTCGTCTTGAGGTCGAGAGCCCGATTGGAATTCCTGACGAGTTTACCCTTGTGAGTAGCGACCACGTTAAACGCCGCTGCCGCATCATATGGCGACGCGCAAAGCAAATTGGCGTAGCCCTCATTTAGCTTTTCTCACCGGCACTTTTGCCAGCAATAATGACGGGTCGTTAGCGGCCAAACAAATCGGGGGCCAGCGCCTCCGGTTGTCCGCTATGCATCCAATCGCGTCCGATGCGCCGCAGCAAACAGCGCAAAAAGAAAGACCGCCAACGCGGCGATCTCTCCGAAATCCGATCGGGTGTTTTGATCAGCCGTTATCAGAGTGATGTGCGCCATCAAATTTCCGACACATATTAAGATTTCCTTTACCAGAACCGGGACAGTTTTAAGTTGATTACCATGCGGTCGGCCCCGGCTGACCCCCTCGGAGGACCCTATGAAGAAGGCCATTCTTGCGATCGCGGCGGCGGCAACAATCGCTGGTGGGACCATGAGCGCGCCAATCACGGCGAACGCCGGTTGCTATGGCTGCGCAGTCGGAGCTGGCGTCCTCGGCGGAGTAGTGGCTGGCACTATCATCGGCGGCGCCATCGCCAACAGTCAGCCACGCTATTACGCCCCAGAGCCCGGTTACGTGGAGTACCAATATAGTGCCGCCCCTCCGGTCGCCTGCCCGGGCGGCTACTGGAGCCGCCGGCCGATTGCCTTTGATGCCTATGGCAATCCTGTCCGTTGGAGCCGGCCGCGCTTCATCTGCCCTTAAGCTTCGCCTAACGGGAACGAGTGCCCTCTGCGCTGGTAGACACGCTTTGTGGTCCGCACGGCGCACGGGATGAGTTCACGCTGGCGGCTATCGCACAAAACCTACGCCGGCTCGCCAACTGGATGTTAGGCTACCAGCGATGGCCGCTGCTTGTGCTGCGTAAGCGTTGCGGTTGTCGGTGCCGCCGTCTCAAAAGCCCGGCCGCCAAAAGGAGCGGGCACAGCAGACGGCTTCAAGACATCGAGGCGGTTGCCTCACTCTCCTCATCGCATACTTCTGCAACAAAATTTGGCAGTAAGCGAAATCGCACGCATGTTGCGAAATGAATGAGGCCCCCAATTGAGGTGGCCTAGCGCATACTTTGCCAAGGGTCGAGCTTTTGGTTTGATGCCGGTATGTTTTTGAGCGCGTCCTTATATGCTTGCTCGGCGGCCTTCTTCTTTGCTTGGTCTTCTGCCGTCTTTGGGGGATCCTGTTGCTGTCTTTTTCCTTTTCCCATGCCTTGAGCATGAGCAGTCACCGTCAGCAACGCAGTCGCGACTACGGCAAGGACAGTTCTCATTTTCAGTCCTCTGGCTATCTGGGCTGCACGTTTACCGCTCTTAATAAAGCGAATGCGGTTCAATTTCTGCGACAACATCTACCTTTGTTGGATCGATCACAGCTTTCGCCTTCAATTTAGCAAGATAGCCAGCATATTCCGGATCGCTCGGCCTTGGCGGGACGTCCGGGGGCAAACCCCCTGCCCAGTGCGGAATGCTATCCGCCATAGCCGCTGATAGTGATGAATTAATGGCGCCGCATCCGCTGAGAAGAAGTGCAGCGGCAATTATCATGGATATAGAGATTGAACCTCTAATCATCGTTTCTATAACGCACCGGCGACGATGTATTCCCCGCAATCCCGGCTAGAGGGCCTTAAATCACACGCGCCGTTTCGCGACTGACAGCGACTACGTCGTTGCGTTTCGCCCGTGATTTACGCTATCGCGGAACGATATCGCGCCAACGTCGGCCGTCGGACCTGCGTTTCATTTTGGTCTCATCTTCGTAATTAAGGTGCGAACGGCCAATAATCGTGCCGATGAGCAAGAAAAGAACGGTGAGTTTAGGGTCCATTTTTCCGCTGCTCCTAATTTGGATTTCACAGCGACCAAATACGGCACGCCAAAACCTAAACGCGCCTGAGCCGCAGCACCTGCGTAAATGATGCGTAAATATGCAGGACGATTTAGATCGGGCGCATGTCGAGGCCAGCGATGTAGAATTGCACGTATCGTGCAGGTCCAATAAGGCCGAGGCCCGTGGCGAGAGGCGGGGGGCTTGTGGGGAGGCACCAAATGCTTGGTGGTGTGCAATTAGCAGCGTCAGGGAAACGCTGTGCAACGAATGAAAGAAAGAAAGCCTGCGCTTTTGTGATCAGTAAACTTACGGCAATTTAATTCTCGTCCGCATTGCCTCGTTACGCCGTATCGGCTTTATTGCGCCGGGGGCGCTGTCGGTAACTTATATCATCTCTTATGCAGGTTTGCGGCGAACGCGGCCAAAATTCCATTGGCGACGCGGCGGCACCCATCGCTGTCATCGGATTTCCGGGGCTTGGCGATCTGGTCCGCTGTCATTCGCTAATTCAGATGATCGCGGAGCAGAATCCAGGCCGCCCAATTGATATTGTCACCCCACGTCTCTTGGCAGAGATTGCCGAGTTCATGCGGGAAGTTCGTGAGGTGATTAGCGCGGATTTGCAGCATCGCCGTCTCAATCCGTTCGCCCGACTTGCCTTATCGAACACATTGCGCGAACGCCACTATGGGACGGTCTACATCATCCAAAGCTCCTTCAAAGCAGCATTAGTGCCGTTTCTCGCGCGAATACCGGAGCGGATCGGATGGGCGCAAGAATGCAGACTTCCGCTTCTCACCAAGCCGCGGTTTGGGATGCGTCGCCTATCGCGAATGGTCGACCGAATATGTTGGCTTGGTGTCGAAGACGAACAAAAGATGCCCGCGACGTGGCCGGAACCCAAGCTACGGGTGCCAGCCACTCTCCAAAATGAATTTGAGGCGCTCGCAGAAAAAGCACAGGCGATGGCGCCAGTCGTCGCGATTGCACCCGGCTCCTCTGACCCTCGCAAAGACTGGCCGATTGAGAATTATGCGGCAATTGCGCGCCATTGCATCGAGGCCGGCTGCACCGTCTGGATCGTCGGGTCTACCGACCATCGCAATTTGGCGGCGGCAATCATGGAACGCGCACCGGCGCGTGATTATCTGACCACCTCGCTGACAAGGCTCGCTCTGACGATCGCTGCGGCGGATATCTTCGTCGGCAATGATTCTGGGCCATTGCATGTGGCGGCCGCGTTCAACAAGCCGAGCATTGGGGTCTTCGGCTCGACCGATGCCGCTATGAATGCGCCGATCAACGCCGTTGTGAAAGTGGCGATTCCGGAGTTCGCCATTGCACGTAAGTCCAAAAATGAAATTTACTGGCCTTCACTCGAACCGGTGGTTCACCGGCTTGATCGCGCAATTAATTCTGTGCGGCATTTGGCCCAAAAAACAGAAATCTCTCGCCGACAGACCGCCGACGTCGAAATGCTAATCGTCGGTTGACTGCATCATCGTTCGGCATAGTCGGCTGTACGCAGAGCGCGCGGTCATAGCTCGCCAACGCCTCGTCAAGCCTCTTCAGCTCCTCTAAAGTAACGCCACGCTTGCAGACACCTCGGCATCGTTTGTGGCTGCTCAATCCAATGGCGAATGTATGGTCTCGAAAATGGTCGCTGACTGCGGATGCCGCCTCAGTTGACGCATAGATCGAATTTTACTTTGCCCTGTCAGTTTGCGGTGCAGCCGAAACTGAATCTGATTGACTTTTTTCTTGTACCAAAAGCATCGCCTTTAGGGTGGCTTGGCTAAGCCGGCCTGGTGTTGACTTTGGTTTCCGCTCCGATCCGTCAATTGGGGATAAATTATCGGGGAGTGGGTTGTTTGCAGATGCTGGTTGGCCAAGCCCGATCTTTTCGTCGATCTCTGCAGCGTCATCGGTATCTTTAATTGAGCCATCAGATCGAAACTGGATTCGGCGCAGGCTTCTTCGCCGTTCTAACTTCTTTGGCTTGGGCGGCGTCACATAGATGATTGGTGGCAGCTGTATATGATGGTGCGACATGATTCACCCTTTTGCCCCTAGAATACAAAGCAAATAGCGGGCCAGGAAAAACCATTTAAAATCAATTAGCGTTTGGTGCGTTGCTTGCCGACCCGGCAGCCTTTGCCCAACAGTCGTTACGCAAGCTGCTCTCGCACAGGAGCAAAGTGGAACTCGAGAACATTTCGTGGCAGGCAGCGCGATTCGTCCCGGTCATTCGCCCTGATGTTTGTATTGGGCCGATACTGTTGGTTCTGGCCCGAATCGAGAGAGCGATCTATGCCGCCTCCACAACCTGCTCCGAGGGAACGATGCCGGGCGCATCGATCTTGTTCTCGGCCTCCGGCGCGACGTAATGAAACTTGTGACCGTGCAGAGTAACGGTCAGCTTGACGCCAAAGTCGCCGGCGCCGAAAGCGCCGATCCGACGTTCCAATTCCTGCTTTGAAATATCGAGCGGAAGATCACACATCGCCTTGTGCATGCGGCTGGTGCTTTTCGTTCCCGCCCATTGCATCGGTAGTTCAGCGAGCGGCTCGCGCTGGGTCGCCAGCACCGGTGCGAGGCGCCAGAACAGCCGCGCCAGCTGCAAGAAGGCCAATTCCTGCAGGCGCGTGGTTGTGACGCCCGGCGGGATCGCGAACAGTTCGACGCCGATGATCGGGCCGGCATCCACGCGCTCGGCCATCCGGTGCGCCGTCGCGCCGAACGTGTCGGCTTTGTCGTAGATCGCCCAATGTGCGGGAATCCAGCCCGGATAATGGGGCGGGCCGGGGTGGAAATTATAGGCGCCGAAGCCGAGCGCGTTGAGAATATGCGGCGGCACGATCACCGGAGTTGTAAATGCGACCAGCCGCACGCGCGCAAGCAGGCTGTGATCGAATGCTTCGAGCTCATCCAAAGATTTTGCCGCCCGAACGTCCAGCTGTGGATTGTGCTGCCGCAGGACGGCCGCCAAAGCCTTGTCCTCGATCGGTCCGGTAAGCAGGATGATGGTATCAAACATGCGAGCTAGCTGATGCTAAAGACGTGCGCCGGAAAACGCACGTCAATGGAAAGGTTGCACGACCGTGCGTTAAGCCGTCACGTCGACGAGGTTCGTGGACGTCGTCGATGTGGTCGGATCGGTGCTCGTGCTCGCCGGCACGGTGGCTGGTTGCGATTGGCCGGCGCCGCTCGCATGATGATGCCCGTGATGATGCGCGCCCTTCGAACCTTGCATCTGCTGCTGCAGTGTGGCCAACGCCTGCTGCGCATCGCTCAGATTGCCGGATTGTAGGGTGTTGCCGATTGTGCTGAGCGCCTGCGCGAAGGGGCTGTTCGGATCGTTGCTTGTGCCCTGCGACAGCGTCGCATAGGCGCTTTGTGCGGCCGAAAGATTGCCAGATTGAAGCGCACTGGTCAGTTGCCCGAAGGCCTGCCGCATCGGATCGACTGGCGGCGGAAGAGTTGTAGAAGAAGAAATCGAACTTATCGTCATGACACCTCTCCGACAGGGTCGTCTTGTCCTGCATGGAATCGCGTCGCCCGTGATTACGGTGCTATCTGTCGGTCGTTTGCAAATGGTTAATAAAAACTTGACGTCGGACCCCGGCGTCGCCGCGTTAATGCGTGACGCAGTACCCTTTTGCATTAAAAAAGCGCCGTTACGCCTACTCAAGTGCGGTGCAGCGGCAGTCGCGCATCATCAAACCTAACCACGGCACTTAATCGATTATTTATGGAATCTTTATCGTGTCGGGCCACGCCGAGCGACATGGGCAAGCTGGTCCCCTGTTAAGCGAACGCTGAGTACCGCCACTTTCAAAATGATGAAATGTCGCTGATCAGTCGGCCGTGAAGAATTGCGAAGTCATTGAGCGGACTGATTGATTGGGTTTTATGAAGTAATCGGATTTGCCAGGTTGTGGGGTGTAGCGGCCGCTTTCCTTGCAAATTCGGTTTGGCGATTCCCTCGAACCTGAAGCTGTGATTCTCTGCACTCGATTGGGTCGGGCGGAGGGATTTGCAATGCAGCCAAAGGAACGACGGGAGACTGGCGAGCAGGATCTATTCCGCTCGCGTCTGGATCAGATCATCGATCTGCAGCACGCGCTGGTGAGGCTGGCGCGAGCGATCGACTGGCGCTTCCTGGAAGAGAAGTTTGGCGCGGTCTACACGGACAAGCCGGGTCATCCGCCGCTGCCGACGCGTCTGATGGCGGGGCTTGCCATCCTCAAACACATGCAGGACCTCTCCGACGAGGCGTTGTGCGAGCACTGGATCGAGAACCCATATTATCAGTACTTCTGCGGCGAGGAGTTCTTCCAGCACCGGCTGGTGTTCGATCGCTCCTCGCTGACGCGCTGGCGCCAGCGCATGGGAGAAGAGAAGCTCGTTGCTCTGCTGCAGGAGAGCCTGGCGGTGGCCACCCGCACCGAGGCGATGAAGCCGGCCGATTTGGCCCGCGTCATTGTCGACACCACTGTTCAGCCCAAGGCGGTGATGTTCCCGACCGACGCCAAGTTGTTGAACCGGGCGCGTGAGCGGCTGGTGCGGCTGGCCCAGGAGCTTGGGGTGGAGCTGCGCCAATCCTACCTGCGGGTCGGCAAGTTCGCGCTGATCAAGCACCAGCGCTATGCCCATGCCAAACAGTTCAAGCGCGCCAATCGCAGTCTGAGAAAGCTCAAGACTTATCTCGGCCGCGTCATCCGCGACATTCGGCGCAAGACGGCCGGCAACGAGGGCTTAAGGGAAACCTTGGTGCGGCCGCTGTACCTGGCCGAGCGCGTGCTGGCGCAGGACCGCCACCAGCGCGGCCGCAAGATTTACAGCCTGCATGCGCCCGAGGTGGAATGCATCGGCAAGGGAAAGGCACACAAACCCTATGAATTCGGTGTGAAGGTGAGCGTGGCGACGCCCCTGCGGCATTCGCGTGGTGGCCAGTTCGTCGCCCACGTCGCGGCGCTGCCCGGCAACCCGTATGATGGCCACACGCTCGCCACCGTCATTCCCGGCATGCAGGCGATCCTTGGCAACACGCTCGATCGCATCATCGCCGATGCCGGATACCGCGGCCACAACGCGTCGCCCGAATATCAGTTCAAGGTCTACACCGCTGGCCAGAAACGTCGCACCACCCCGCAGATCAAACGTGACATGAGACGGCGCGCGGCCGTCGAGCCCGTCATCGGCCACCTCAAGGAGGACCACCGCATGGGCCGCAATTATCTTGCCCATTCAAGCGGCGATGCCATCAACGCCGTGCTCGCCGCCGTCGGATACAACTTTCGCCTCCTGCTCAGGTGGCTGAGGCTTTTGCTGTTCCGAATCTTGACCGCAATCATTGCCACATCTCAGTTCAGATTCAGCTGAAATGGATGTTCTTCACGGACGACTGATCAGTCACTGCGTGGCTGGCCGTCGATAGGCCGTCGCCGAATGTCTGGTGAAAGTTCGGAGTGGTGTGGCCAGGGCTTCCAGGCAGAAACTTACTAGGCCGCTGGATAGATCAGGGAACTAGGGAGATGCTTCGTGCTGATTCAGAACTGTTGGACGTCACGAGTTAGTCGATTTCGATTCCCAAAGGTGCTTCAAGGCCGTGGATTGGACAATACGGATTGGCTGTAAAGCTTGGTTTGATGACGCCGTTTTCGAACGTCCACGACCGAAATTGTTTTCTGCTTGAGGGCACGTGCACCCGCGTTCCACCGCTCCGGGAGATCCCGGATCATATTTGAGAAAATCATCGTCTACCTCTATTGGGGCCATGAAATACTTCCATGCAAAATTCGGAAAAGTTGCTCCTACGGTGGTCTCGCCGCGGAACCCGAATACATGGATTTGTTGGGTTCCACCTTGTCGCATAAAACTCTCAGCGCATGATCGCGGCGCGAAGAAAACCAACCTCCATGGAGGAACTTATGCCGACGTTCATGTTGTCTCTAAACTTTACCGACCAGGGAATGCGCACGATTAAGGATGCGGCGAAGCGCTCGCAAGCTGCACGCGATCTCGCCAAGAAAATGGGCGTCGAGATCAAGCATCTTTATCTCACCAGTGGCGACAGCGATCTCGTGGTTTTCGTCGATACACCGAATGGCGACAATGTTGCCAAATATGCGCTGGCGCTTGGCTCGCAGGGCAATGTGCGGACTCGTACCGCCCGCGCATGGTCGGCGGAGGAATATTTAAAGCTCATTTCCGAGTTGCCCTGAAACGCATCGCGGCGGCTTACCCTTGTTACCGACTGCCGAGGACGGCATAATTAGTTTATGGGCAGCAGTCGCACTCGACCGACGATAGCTGATCTGTTCTCGACGACATCGGCAACAGTGCCCCTGTCGCCATCGGCAAACTCGCCCCCGTCCTCGATAGCGACCGATGACAGGGGCACTGCGGTCTCATCGCAATCATATGCTCTACCGACAAATCTACCGAGCGCACTCAGACACCTGGATGATGCTCAGCTAGACCGATTGCTTGCAGCGGCACGCGCCGAGCGACAGACGAGAGGTGGCAAGAAGCTTCCGAAGTCAGATGAGCCTTCGCGCAAGCAGCGAACCAAAGAGGTCGCGCCACCGTTGGCTCAAGGGAAGCTGAACGCAGTCCGTGCTGCCTTCAAAGCTGGTGTCAGACTGTCACGAATTGCTCGAGAGTTCGGAATTTCTCATGCGGATGTGAGAAAGGCATTGGCGGGCGATGGGAAAAAGTGAGTACATGAATGTAAATGCTATTCTCATGGTCGGGTAGGCAGTAACGATGAATATCGGCGAAGAAATTTGCGGCAGTTCGACGTCATGGTCTCTCATGGCCAGAAGATCGCGGACGCCAATCCGCCAGAACGGGGTGAGCGAGGTGACCTATTATTGTCTGTATTCATTGGGGTGTGTTGCCCTCGCCAAATTGGCTTAATGTTGGTGCGTTATATTAGTAGCCGCAACGCGCACCAAAAGTTTTCCGAAATTCTCCCCGCGCAACAGGCCGATGAGTGCCCCTGGCGCGTTCTTGAGTCCCTCAATCACGTCTTCGCGATATTTGATCTGTCCCTCGCCGACCCACGCGGAGACATCCTGCATGAAATCCCCATAGCGCCCGAAAAAGTCGGAGACGATGAAACCGCGGAACGTCAACCGCTTGGTCAAGATCGCCCGCATCATGTGCGGTAGGAGGATTGGGCCGGGTGACAGCGACGTGGCATTGTACATGGAGATCAGCCCGCACACCGGAATGCGGGCGAATGGATTGAGCAGTGGGAACACGGCCTCGAACACCGCGCCGCCGACATTCTCGAAATAGATGTCGATGCCTTTTGGGCACGCTGTAGCAAGACGGGCTGCGAAATCAGGTGCCCGGTGGTCGATGCAGGCATCGAAGCCGAGTTCCTCGGTCACGTACTGGCATTTGTCAGGTCCGCCCGCGATGCCGACGGCGCGGGCACCCTTGATCCGAGCGATCTGGCCGACAACCGAGCCGACCGCACCCGACGCTGCCGCGACGACCACGGTCTCGCCAGCGACCGGCTTGCCGATCTCTAGGAGCCCCATGTAAGCGGTCATACCCGGCATCCCGAGGACGCCGAGTGCGGTCTGAATTGGCGCTCGCGTGGGATCGACCTTTTGCAGACTGGAGCCATCGGACAGCGCGAAGGTCTGCCAACCGGTACGGCCTACAACGATATCGCCCCTGGCGAAGCGGGCGACGTTTGAAGCAACCACTTCGCTGACCGTACCGCCCTCCATCACCTCGCCGATCCCAACAGGTTTGGCGTAGGACGGCGCATCGCTCATCCGGCCGCGCATGTAGGGGTCGAGTGAAAGCCACAGCGTGCGCAACAGCATCTGACTCGGTCCGGGCTGTGGGATCGGAAGTTCTTCGAATCGAAAATTGCTGAGCGTCGGTTCCCCTACCGGCCGCGAGGCAAGAACAATCCGTTCAGCAGTTTCGGTCATTGCACAACTCTAGTTGCGGGACGTGATTTAAGACGGCGCTGCGGGATTTTGAGGCCAATTTCAGGGTCAGCATCGACGCATTTTCACACGGAACGCCCCGTGAACATACTGCCCAGCCATTGCCCAAACTCACCGGGCTTTTGGGCACTGTGCGCGGTTTGTTCAGGCAGATCGAGACAACACGAAATTTCGAAGATCGCTTAAAACACTCGATTTTATGCGGCAAAGATGGTGGGCGCGACAGGGATCGAACCTGTGACCCCTGCCATGTCAAGGTAGCGCACTTCCGAAGCCGAGGCACCTCGGCTAGATCACCCTGCAGGTTTAATTCTGTGCTTCAAAAGGCGCTCGCGTGCTAGCCTTACAACGTCGTCGGGGAAACGATCTGCATATTTGGTGACGAGATACTCGCCGGTAAATTCCGGCAGATTTGCCTCAACAAGAAGAAGAAACCCATTGGTTTCGACCTTACCACGTGTCCATTCTATCAAGCTTTGATGGACCCCTTTGTTGGCAATCTTTTGCCAAGTCCGTGACGCTGCTGTATTGCGCTCATTCTTCTCTGTAAGTAATTGCTCATAAGCGGCAAGAGTTTCGTAAAAATCACGCACCAAAGGATCATCCGGATCATCATTCGCGGAACCGACTAAAGCACATAGCCGTCGAAATACAGCATTATAGACTTCGGGAAGGTTTTGTTGGCGCGCCCGCTGTAGGACGGTTCGGCATTCCTGAGGTGTTTGAAGCTTGTTTACGTCGTACATGATGGCTTGCATGATCGTTTAACGGCTCTCGCGTCGCAACGGGATCACCTTCCCGGCTTCACGCAATTCATCGAGATAATCGGCCCAAGTCTGCATCATTAAGACGCGCTCGGCCCAATATTCCGCACCATGAGTATAGGCGTGCCGAACCGCATTAGGTTCCTGATGAGCAAGCTGACGTTCGATTGCATCCGCGTTCCATCGGCCCATTTCATTCAGCCGAGTAGCGGCCATTGCACGAAAACCATGTGCGCTCATCGCGTCAGAGCCGTAACCAAGCCGACGCAAAGCAGCGTTGAGGGTATTTTCGCTGATCGGACGCGTGACGCTGCGCACAGACGGAAACAACCAACGAAGTCCGCCTGTGATTGCCTTCAAATCCTTGAGAATGGCGAGCGTTTGCTGCGAGAGCGGCACGCGGTGCGGACGGCGGATTTTCATCTTCTCAGCAGGGATAATCCACTCTGCCTTATCGAAATCGAATTCCTTCCACTCGGCGTGCCGAATTTCGCCTGGCCTGGCAAAAACAAGCGCCGCAAGGCGCAGCGCGGCTTTCGTGGTGGGCTGGCCGTCAAAGCCGTCGATGGCCCGTAGCAGCGCGCCAATGGCAATAGGCTCAATGATGGTCGCCCGGTGCTTCACCGTTGGCGAAGTTAGCGCGCCGCGTAAATCGAGGGACGGATCGCGTTCGGCCCGTCCGGTGGCAATGGCGTAGCGAAACACCATGCCGCAGGTGCTGCGCAGTCGCCGAGCCGTTTCATAGGTTCCACGCGCCTCGATTTTGCGCAGCACAGCGAGGAGTTCTGGTGCAGTGATCTTGGCAACCGGACGATCACCGATGACGTCATAAGCAAACTCCAGCAGCCACTGCGTCTTTGTGAGCGTCGCCGGAGCGCGTCCTTCGCGCTTCATCTTGTCGATCAGTTCCTCGGCAACCAACCGAAAGCTGTTTCCCCTCGCCTGCTTGTCTATCTTTCGCTGCACTGACGGATCGCCGCCATCTTCAAGAATCTTTTTTGCGGCGTCGCGCTGGACACGGGCCTGCGCAAGAGTGACCGTTGGATAGACGCCGAAAGCCAAAGTTTTTTGCTTACCGTTGATCCGGTAGCCCATCCGCCACAACTTTGTGCCGTGTGGCTGAATGAGCAGATGCAATCCACCGCCGTCCGAAAGCTTGATGAGTTTCTTGCCCGGCTTCGCATTGCGAATGGCTGTATCGGTGAGCGTCATTTATTTTTCTCATGTGCTGGTCTCGGAGCACGTGCGCTAGAGACGAGACCAACAGAAAGACCAGCAAATTGTCTGGCTGCCCGCGATTATGGCAGGACAATCGCGATCAAATCTAGAGGTATCGTATTGTTTTTGCGGATGTTTCGGACGTCCGCGAACATCTGCGAACGTGACGTGGTGCCCAGGGGCGGAATCGAACCACCGACACTGCGATTTTCAATCGCATGCTCTACCAACTGAGCTACCTGGGCGCCGAGCCCGCTCGAACGGAGCGGCCTGCGGAGTGCCGCGCGTTATAGAGGCCCGCCTCGGGGCTGTCCAGAACGCCGGCCGCCTCAGGGTTTAACCCCTAAAGCCACGCGGAATCGCTGCTTTATCGCCGCCCCGTCGCGCTCGGGCAGCACCCGCGGCGGCTCGTCAGCGGCGATCGGCACGCGGACGAACAAAGGCTCGCGCAGGGTCTTCAGCCGGACGGCAACATCGCGCAAACCCGCCGCGTCGGTCACCTCGAGGCAGGTGACAAAGCCGCAGCCGCGGGCGATGCTGATGAGGTCGACGCCGCTCTGGGTGTGGCTCGGCTGCATGCCGGTTTCGCCATAGACGCCGTTATCGAACACCACGATGGCGAGATTGCCCGGCCGCTGGATACCGATGGTGGCGAGCGCGCCGAGCCCCATCAGCATCTCGCCATCGCCGGTGATCACCGCGACGCGCTTTCGCGGCTGCGCCAGCGCGAGGCCAAGCCCAATCATGGCGGCACTACCCATGGCCCCCCACAGATAGAAATTGCGCGGATCGTCGCCGGCCGCGGCCAAGTCGTAAGTTGTCGAGCCAAGGCCGGGCACGACCAGCAGATCGTCGCCGCGGTCGGCGAGCAGTGTGGTCATGGCGGCGCGGCGTTCAAGTCGTTCGCTCATTTGGTCCACACCTTCATTTTGTCCAAACTTTTTTGCCGATCAGTTGCTGCGACAGGATCACCGCACCGATGCGCTCGCCGCCAAAGACGTGCTGCACCGCGCGCTCGGCCGTGCTTTCGACATCCTCCGGTTTGGTCACGCGATAGACTTCGGCCTCGCACAGCTTGAGCACCGGTTCGACGATCGATCCCATCGGCACCTGCCAAGGATTGAACTCCTCCCACTCGCCGCGCATGGTGATCAGCATCAGCAGAGGAAAACGGCAGCTCCTCGCCAGAGAGAGCATGTTGACGCAGTTGCCGAGCCCGCTCGATTGCATTAAGAGCGCCGCACGCTCGCCGCCAAGCCAGGCGCCAGCCGCCAGCGCCACACCCTCTTCTTCGGTGGTGAGCACGATATCGCGGATGTCGGCGTCGGCGCGGCAGCGCTCGATCAGTCGCGAATGGCCGGCGTCCGGCACGTAGCCGACCTGGCGGATGCCGGCGCGTTTGAGCGTGGCGAAGAGGCGGTCGGGCCAATCGGTCACTTGCACGTTCATGATTGCTCGCTTTCGCCGCTATCGGCCGGACGCTCGCCGTCCTCGTCTTCGTCTTTTTTCACCGGCACCGCATAGACGCCGGAAAGCCAGCGGTTAAGATCGATGTCGGCGCAGCGCTTGGAGCAGAACGGGCTGAACATCCGGCCCTTCGGCTTGCCGCAGATCGGGCAGCGCGCGGCCGTTGCCTTGCGTTCGATCTCGTTCATTGTTTCCCGGCCCTCGCCGCATCCATGGCGCGCAGTTCCGTCTTCAGGATTTTGCCGTAATTGTTCTTCGGCAACGCATCGACAAAAACATAATCCTTCGGCCGCTTGAAGCGCGCAATGTGGGAAAGGCATAGGGTATCGAGTTCGGCCGCGCTCGCTTCCCCCACGACATAGGCGACCACCGCCTCGCCCCATTCCCGGTCCGGCCGGCCGATGACCGAGACCTCGCACACCTTGTCGTGCATCAGCAGCACCTCTTCGACCTCGCGCGGATAAATGTTGGAGCCGCCGGAAATGATCAGGTCCTTGGAGCGATCCTTGAGGTGCAGATAACCTTCTTCGTCGAACACGCCGACGTCGCCCGTGTGCAGCCAGCCGTTACGCAGCGAAGCTTCGGTTGACTGCGGATTTTGCCAGTAGCCCGACATGATGACGCCACGGCAGAGAATCTCGCCCGCTTCGCCGGGCGCGACCGGATCATCCTGCAAGTCCGCCACCATGACCTCGACGCAAGCATAGGGCTTGCCGGCCGAGCCCAGTCGCTCGCGCCAGCGCGGATGCGCGCGGTCGGCGATGTCCTCTTTTGACAGCGTGGTGATGGTCATCGGCGCTTCGCCCTGCCCGTAAATCTGCGCCAGCCGCGGTCCGAAGCGGTCGAGCGCGGCCAGCGCGTCCTCGACATACATCGGCGCACCGCCCCAGATCAGCGTGCGGATGTTCTCCGCGTTGAGCTCGACCGGACAGGCGACCAGCCGCTTGATCATGGTCGGTGCGGCGAACATCGACATGCGCGGCCAGGCTTTGAACAGCGCGGCGATCTCCTCCGGCTCGAAGCCGCCGCTCTCCGGCACCACCTGCACGCCGAGCCGCGCAATGTGCTGCATGATGTAGATGCCGGAGCCGTGGCTCATCGGCGCGGCGTGCAGGATGGCGTCGCCCGGCGTCACCGGATCGACCTCACTGCCGTAGGCCATGCTCGCCGCGATCAGATTGTCGTGCGTGAGCATGGCGCCCTTCGGCCGTCCGGTCGTGCCGGAGGTGTAGAACAGCCAGGCGAGATCGTTGCCAGTGCGCGGCACGAGCGCAGTCGGATCGGCGGTGAACAAGGCTTCGTAATCTTTGCCGCCGACCGTGATCAACCTCTCGAGGCTTTTCGGCGCATGCGGCGCAATGTCGGCGTCGATGCCTTCGGACGCAAGGCACACACGCGCGCCGGACTGTTCGAGAATGTAGCCGAGCTCGGCGCCATGCAGCTTGACGTTGACTGGCACCGCGGCGAGGCCGGCATGCCAGGCGCCGTAGAGCACTTCGAGATAGGCCGCTGAATTCTTGGCGGCGATGACGACGCGTTCGCCCGGTTTAAGTCCACAGCGCTCGCGCAAGGCTCCGCCAAACCGCGCCGCGCGTTCCGCCAACTGGCCATAGGTCGCGACAATGCGAGTGCCGATCGCCGCCGCCGGCAGCGCCGGATGACTGAGCGCGGAGCGTTCCAGCCATGCCGCGATGTTCATGGCACGCCGTCTTACGTCGCGTTGAGCCAGCCGAAACGGATCGGATAGCCCTCGCCGCCGAGCAAGCTCATGGTCTCGTAGAGCGGCAGGCCAACCACGTTCGAGTAGGAGCCGACGAGCTTGACGATGAATGTGCCCGCTATGCCCTGCGCCGCGTAGCCGCCGGCCTTGCCGCGCCATTCGCCCGAGGCAAGATAGGCTTCGATGTCTTCCTCCGACAGCCGCTTGAAGCGCACCCGCGTCTCCACCAGGCGCTGGCGGAACGCCTCCTTCGGCGTCACCAGGCAGATCGAGGTGTGGACGCGGTGATTGCGGCCCGACAGCAGGCGCAGGCATTGCGCCGCTTCGTCGAGCAATTCGGCCTTCGGCAGGATGCGGCGACCGACCGCCACCACGGTGTCGGCGGCCAGGATGTAGGCACCGCGCAGTTCGTCGTCGAGCTTGACGTTGGCCAGCGCCACTTCCGCCTTGGCGCGCGCCAGCCGGTTGGCGTGGGCGCGTGGAATCTCGCCGCGGTGCGGACTTTCTTCGATATCGGCCGGCTTGAGCGCGTCCGGCTCGATGCCGGCCTGGTTGACCAAGGCGAGCCGTCGCGGCGAACCGGAAGCGAGCACGAATTTGGGCCGGCCGATCATTAGTTTAGCGGCTTTGTCATGGTGGTTAAATTGGCGCGGAAACTAGCGGAACGGGACTATTTTCACAACTCATTCATTGCCGCCACCCGGCCGGCCGAAGCGCTGGCGGATGCGCGCCAACAATTCGTCGCGCACGGCGCGGTAGGCCTCGAGTTGTTGCTCACGACTGCCCTCGACGCCGGTCGGGTCGACGGTCGGCCAATATTCGACCTCCGCCGCATGGATGCGGGCCAGCTCCAGCGCCTTGTGATGCGCGGGCGGCGACAGCGTCACGATCAGATCGAAATTGAGCCCTTCCAGGTCTTCCACATCCTCGAAGGTCATCGGCTTGTGGCGAGCGATATCGATGCCGATCTCGTCCATGACCGCGACCGCGAAAGGATCGAAGAAGCCTTTCTGCACGCCGGCGGAGCCGACATAGATCGATTTTCCGTAAAGTTGCTGCAATAGGCCGGCCGCCATCGGCGACCGCACCGCGTTCATACCGCACGCGAATAACACCGATTGTGGGCGCGAGTGGCGCTCGGACTCTGCCAACGCGCTAGCCCTTCCAGTGCAACACGCAGATCAACGTGAACAGCCGTCGTGCGGTATCGAGATCGACCGTCACCTTGTCCTTGAGCCGCTCCATCAGGATACACGAGCCGTCGTTGTGGATGCCGCGCCGGCCCATGTCGATCGCCTCGATCTTGTCGGGCGTCGCGGTGCGGATGGCCTGATAATAGCTGTCGCAGATCAGATAGTAGTCCTTGACTATGCGTCGCAGCGGCGTCAGCGAGAACAGATGCGCCATCACCGGCGTGCCGTCCTCAAGGCGAATGTCGAACACCAACCGGTTGCTGTTGATCGACAGATGCAGCGCGTAAGGGCCGCCGTCGTGTCCGACCGGCGCGAAGGTGTTCTGCTCGAGCAGATCGTAGATCGCGACCGCGCGCTCGTGCTCGACGTCCGGATTGGCGCGGCCGATGGAAGCTTCGTCGAGGGTGACGGAGATCAGCCGCCTCTTGCCGCCAGCGGGCGTTGATTTCGCCGGGCTCATTGCTGATTGAGGCGGATCGCCACCGAGCGGGCGTGCGCGGAAAGTCCCTCCGCTTCGCCGAGCGCGATGGCTGCGGGGCCGAGCGCGCGCAACTGCTCGGGTCCGCATTTGAGCAGCGAAGTGCGCTTCATGAAATCGAGCACGCCGAGACCCGACGAGAAGCGCGCCGAGCGCGCCGTCGGCAGCACGTGGTTGGAGCCGGCGATATAATCGCCGATGGCCTCGGGCGTATGCGCGCCGATGAAGATCGCCCCAGCGTTGCGGATTTTCGGCACCAGCGCCTCGGCGTTGTCAGCGGCGATCTCGAGATGCTCGGGCGCGAGCTGGTCGACCAGCGCGACGGCGTCGGCAAGCTTTGGCACCAAAATAATGGCGCCAAAATCGCGCCACGACGCACCGGCGACCTTGATGCGCGGCAGCGACTTGAGCTGCAACTCCACTGCCTTCTCGACTCGATCAGCGAGCGCGGCGTCGTCGGTGATCAGGACCGATTGAGCGCTGGCATCGTGCTCGGCCTGCGCCAAGAGGTCGGCGGCAATCCAGTCGGGATTGCCGGTTTGGTCGGCGAGGATGAGCACTTCGGACGGACCGGCGATCATGTCGATGCCGACCTGACCGAACACCAGCCGCTTGGCCGCCGCCACATAGGCATTGCCCGGTCCGACGATCTTGGCGACCGGCTGGATCGTCGCGGTGCCGTAGGCGAGCGCGGCTATCGCCTGTGCGCCGCCGATGCGATAGATTTCGTCGACGCCGGCGAGCTTGGCCGCCGCCAGTACCAGCGGTGCGAGTTTGCCATCCGGCGACGGCACCATCATCACTAGCCGGGCGCAGCCGGCGACCTTGGCCGGCACCGCGTTCATCAGCACCGACGACGGATAGGCCGCGGTGCCGCCCGGCACGTAAAGCCCGACTGCTTCGATCGCCGTCCACTTCGTGCCCATTTCGACGCCGAGCGCGTCGGTGAAGCGTTCGTCTTTCGGCTTCTGCCGGAGGTGATAGGCCTCGATGCGATCGCGTGCGAGCTTGAGCGCGGCGAGCGCCTGCGGCTCGCAGGATTTCGCGGCCCCCTCGATCTCCATGGCGCTGACGCGCATGCCGACCTTGGCCAGGTCGAGGCGATCGAATTCCACCGTCAACTGCTGAACTGCGCGGTCGCCGTAAGCTTTGACCTCGTCGATGATATGGCGCACCGCCTGTTCCACGTCCTGCGCCGCCTCGCGTTTGACCGCAAGGAAAGCGCGGAAGTGCGCCGCAAAATCGGGGCTTTGGCTATCCAGTCGAAGGGGCATGGCCTGATCTTATCCGGATTTCAGGTCAATGGGTGATGCGCGCGGGCGCGTCAACCCTTTCGGGCGGGCTGGAGACGCCAGAAAGCAAAAAGGCCCCGCCCAAGGGCGGGGCCTTGCTGGCAAAAAAGCGCCCGCTTACTTCTTGTCTTCCTTCTTCATCTCTTTCTTCATTTCCATCTTCGCCTTCTTGTGGTGGCGATGATGTTTGTGCATCGGCTTCGGCGCTACGTAGTCGCAGGGAGCCAGGCAAACGCCGCCGGAGGCCGCACATTCGACCGGTCCAGGCACGCACGCCGCAGGCGCACCGAGCTTAACGCATTCGCAGCCGACCCAAGCATTGGCCGGCGTGCCGGTCGTAAACAGCAACGCGGCGCCAGTGAGCAGCCCCGCGACGATAACGATCTTACGCATTGGCTATTTCCCCCAATTTGCGAAACGCCGCCACTACGCCACTGGAGCCGCAAAATATCAAGGGAGGCGTCGTCTTTTGGGCATCGGAATATCAGAATTATGGGTTTCGAGCCGGCGCCGGAGGCCGTTAACCCTGGCCGGGGTCGGGCGCCCCGTCATCGATGACCTTGTGAACCGGGCAGGCTGCCGTTGTCCAGGACGGCCCGAGATCGGCCAGTTCTGCTTCCAGGCACTCGACTTCCAGCCGCAAGCACGCCCCACCGGAAAACGTGATGGTCACCAACCCCGCCGGCGCGTCGGTCTCGGTAAACTCGACCGCCAGCAGGTTGAGCACGGCATCCTTCCCGGCCGGGTTCACATCGCGACATTTGCATGACAGCACGCGCTCGAACCGCAAGACCGACCGGCGGCGGTGGTATTCGGGGTCGCCATGCTGGACACCCTCCCAGTCGAAGCGGTTGAGCGCGAGCACCAGACGCTTTTCCTGCGGACGCCAGTGGACATCCGCCACCTTGGCCACCGCGTCCTGCAGGTGGGTCGAGGCGACCTCCAAGTCCTCCTCGTCGAGGACGACAAATTTGAGCTGGTTCATGGCAACGCAACTCCCGGTCCCCGCTAATTAGGCAAGGCCGCGCCGGGCCGCAAGATCAGTAATTTACCGGAATGCCGGCTCCAGGCCGGCAGTGGTCCAGCGCACTGCAGTGGAGGGATCGGTGAGCGCCTCGAGGAAGGCCGCGGCGGCCGCAGGCTCCTTCGCCGCCGTGTGGATCGCCGCCGTATAGGTGTTGGCGTTGTGCAGTTCGCCTGGCAGCGTGCCGACCACCTTCAGCCCCTTCACCGGCAGAGCCTCGCTGATAAAGGTCGTGCCGATTTCGGCGCGCTTCTCGGCGATCTTGGTCGAGACGTCGAGGCCGCCTTTGCAGAGCACCGCCTTCGCGTTGACCGCGTCGGCGATGCCGAGCTTCTGCAACAGGCCGGCGAACATGATGCCGCCCGAGCCGCCCGCCTTGGGGTCCGTGTAGGCGACGCTCTTGGCATTGAGCAGCGCCTGCTTGAACGCTTCGACCGTGGAAATGTCAGGCGCCGGCGCGTCCTCTGGCACGATGACGCCGGTGACCGTGCGCCCGAGATTTCTGGCGCTGCCGGCGACGATGAGGCCGAGCTTTTCCAAGTCGGCCGCGATCGTTTCCGACACGATTACCAGATCGGCGGTCTCGCCCTTGACGATGCGCTCGCGCTGGGCAAAGGCAGGCGCAAACATGATGTCGAGCGTGTTGCCGCTGGCGTGCTCGAACTCCGGACCGATCGCCTCCACCATCGACCGCACGGCGCCGGCGCTCAGAACCTTGATAGTCGGCACGCCGATTGCTCCGGGCTACGCGCTGATGCGCTCGATTGCCGCGCCGCAGCGCGCGAGCTTGTCTTCGACGCGTTCGAAACCGCGGTCGAGATGATAGACGCGGTTGACCATGGTCTCGCCCTCGGCGGCAAGCGCCGCGATCACCAGCGATACTGAAGCGCGCAGGTCGGTCGCCATCACCGGTGCGCCGGTGAGATGCTTGACGCCCTCGATGGTGGCGGTCTCGCCGTCGAGATGGATATGCGCACCGAGCCGCACCAGCTCCTGCACGTGCATGAATCGGTTTTCGAAGATCGTCTCGGTGATGCGTGAGGTGCCGGAAGCGCGCGTCATCAGCGCCATCAACTGCGCCTGCAGGTCGGTGGGGAAGCCGGGGAACGGCGCAGTTGATACTGTAACAGGCGCCAGATCGGCGCCGTTGCGGGAAACGCGGATGCCTTCGTTTGTCGGCGTGACGGTGGCGCCGGCCTCGGCCAGCACGTCGAGCGCGGCCTGCAACAGCTCGGGGCGCGCGTTCTGCAACAGCACGTCGCCGCCCGTCATCGCCACCGCCATGCCATAGGTGCCGGTCTCGATGCGGTCGGGCAGCACCGCGTGGCGCGCGCCGTGCAGCCGCGGCACGCCCTCCACCACGATGCGCGCTGAGCCAGCGCCGGAAATTTTCGCGCCCATCTTATTCAGGCAGTCGGCGACGTCGCCGATCTCCGGCTCGCGCGCGGCGTTCTCGATCACCGAGGTGCCGTGCGCGAGCGCCGCCGCCATCATGGCCGTGTGGGTGCCGCCGACGGTCACCTTCGGGAAGACGATATCACCGCCGCGCAGACCTTTCGGCGCGCGCGCGATCACATAACCGCCCTCGATCTCGATCTCGGCGCCGAGCTGCTCCAGCGCCATGATCAAGAGATCGACCGGGCGCGTGCCGATGGCGCAGCCGCCCGGCATCGACACCTTGGCCTCGCCCATGCGCGCCAGAAGCGGCGCCACCACCCAGAAGCTCGCCCGCATGCGCGACACCAGCTCATAGGGAGCGGTGGTGTCGACGATATGCTTGGCCGAGATGTGCAGCGTGCGGCCGGAATTGGGGTCGTCGCCCGGGCGCTTGCCCGCGATCATGACGTCGACGCCGTGATTGCCGAGAATACGCTGCAAGAGCTCGACGTCGGCGAGGCGCGGCGCATTGTCGAGGATCAGCGTATCTTCGGTGAGCATGCTGGCGATCATCAGCGGCAGGGTGGCGTTCTTGGCGCCCGAAATCGGGATCGTGCCGTTGAGGCGCTGACCGCCGACTATCCGAATTCGATCCATGACGCCCCGCTGACGGCCCCTGTGGCCCACTCAATACCTAAGAACCACGGCGGCCCGCCCGCAAGGCTTGGCCGCCCGCAGGGTTACTAGCCTTTCGGCCTGCGCGGGGCAATTTCAGGGGTGATTCCGGCGGAATCGTGCTCGCCTGCCTTGGCGGCGGCCTGCGAACGGGCCTTCATTTGCGCCTTGCGGCGCTTGAGATTGTCGCGCAACGCCGCCTTCAGGCGCTCGGTGCGCCTCGAATCGCCGGATTTGCCGCTTCCGCCTGTCATAGCCGCACAGGATTAAAAGGCCTCCCTGTAGCCGGCAAGCGGGGCGCTCGACATCACCGGCATGATCGGATATTCGCTCGGCCCATGTGCTGCCGTAGCTCAGTGGTAGAGCACCCCCTTGGTAAGGGGGAGGTCGAGTGTTCAATCCACTCCGGCAGCACCAGCGCTTAAACCGCCACCGCTTCTCCGCTAGCTCGCGATGGAGACCGGCCGCGTCTTTTTCCTGCCAAACGGCGCGCGCCCGACCACTTCGGCATAATCCGCGATCGGCTTCGGCCGGCCAATCAGATAGCCTTGAATCTCGTTGCAGTTCTCGGCGGCCAGGAACTTGCGCTGTTCCTCGGTCTCCACGCCCTCCGCCACCACCGGCATATTGAGCCCGCGGCCGAGCGCGATCACCGCGCGCACGATGGTGGCCGCCTGCTGGCTGTGGCCGAGATTGGCAATGAAGGACTGGTCGATCTTGATCTTGTCGAACGGGAACGACTGCAAATAGGACAGCGACGAATAGCCGGTGCCGAAATCGTCCATGGCGATGCGCACGCCGAGCGCCTTCAGTCGGCGCAGAATGGAGACCGCGCGATTGAAATCGCCGATCAGCACGCCTTCGGTGATCTCGAGCTCGAGGCGGGGCGGCGCGAGGCCGGTCTCCAGCAGAATCTCGTGCACCAGCTTAGGCAGGTCGCCGTAGCGGAACTGCACCGGCGACAGGTTGATGGCGATATCCAGCGGCCGCGGCCAGGACGCCGCTTCATGGCAGGCTGCACGCAGAATCCATTCGCCGAGCTCCACGATAATCCCGCTCTCCTCGGCGAGCGGAATGAAGGTATTCGGCGAGACCAGCCCCTGGCGCGGGTGGTGCCAGCGTACCAACGCCTCGAAGCCGGTGATCTCGCCGCCGATATGCGCCTGCGGCTGGTAGTGCAACTCGATCTCGTCGCGCGCGATGGCTGTGCGCAAATCCTGTTGAAGCGCGCGCTTGTCGCGCAGCTGTTTATCCATCGACAGTTCGAAGAAGCGGACCGAGCCGCGCGCTTCCGATTTTGCGCGGAACAAGGCGGCATCCGCGTTAGCGATAAGCGTCACCGCATCGGCGCCGTCCTGCGGGAACACGGCAATGCCGACGGTCAACCGCACCCGCAGCGGAATGCCATCGATGTCGATATCGACGTCGAGCGCCGCGCATAATTTTTCCGCCAACGCCTCCGCGGTCGCCGGTTGCGGGCCGGTCGGCGTAATGACTTGGAATTCGTCGCCGCCGACGCGGGCGACGAATGCGCCCTGACAGGCCTGCTCCATGCGGCGGGCGATTTCGCGCAACAATGTGTCGCCGATCACGTGCCCGAACACATCATTGACCGACTTAAAGCGGTCGATGTCGATGCTGAGTAGAGCGAAGCGTTCCCCCGACGTTTTCGCGAGGTCGAGTGTGGTGGCGATGCATTCGTTGAACGCCACGCGGTTCGGCAGATCGGTGAGCGGATCGTGGTGCGCCATATGCGCGATCTGCTGCTCGTGGCGACGACGTTCGGTCAGGTCGCGGATGACGCTGATGAGATATTGCGGTTTGCCGTCGGCACCCTTCACCGGCAGGCGGGTGGTCGTGACGATCCGGGTGCCGTTGCCGGGCGTCTCCACCGCGTGCTCGTCGCGGACAATGATCGTTCCCGCCTCGATCAATCTCCGGTCCTGCTCTTCGATCTGATCTGCAGTGGCTTTCGGCATGACGTCAATCGCTCGCTTGCCGAGCATCGTGTGGCGGTCAATGCCGAGATATTGTTCGGCCGCGCGATTGATCAACATATATTGCAGATCCTGCGCGCCTTTCACGACGATTGGCGAGGGAACGTTCTCGATGATGGTATCGAGGAATGAGCGCGTCTGTTCCAGCTCACGTTCGGCGCGCGTACGCTCGGTGATGTCCTCGTGCGTGGCCACCCAACCGCCGCCTTCGATCGGGTGATTGACGACCTCGATAATGCGGCCGTCATTCAATTCGACGGTGACGACGAATGTGTTGCTGCGCGCCACAGCGGCGCGCAGGTCATCATCGTACCGGGCGGGATCGAGCGGGAAGGTGCCAGCGGCGACACGCGCGTTAAGAAGGTCGCGAATGGTGCAGCCGCGCCAGATGCGCGTCGGGTCGATGTTGTACATCGCCCGATACCGCTCATTCCAGACCAGCAGCCGGTTCTGAGCGTCGAACATGCACAGACCCTGAATCATATTATTGAGCGCGGCGTCGAGCTGCATGTTCTGGCTGGCAAGCTTGCGCCGGATTTGCGACCCGGAAATCGCGCCGACCACAGCGATGCCGAACAACGCGCCTGCCATGGTCGCCAAGGCCACCGACAACGCCGTCATCGACATCATGCGGACGGAAATGATTTCCATCGCGACGAGAGTCGCGCCAAAACCGAACACGCCGGCGCACCCAACGATACGCCAGTGGTGGTACTTCGGTCGGTGGCTGCGCGATCTTGCCAATCGAGTCCCATCGCGGCCGCTCGTGGTGCGGCCCAAAACAACTGTGGATTTTCAAGAATTTAGTGAGACGGGCTTTGCGCCTGCGTTAATTTCAATCCGTCACAGTCGTTAATCGGCAGTTAGTCATATGAAGACGTTAAAGCGATCAATAAATGTCTCAAGAAACTGCGGGCCGCCGCTCAGCGCGGCTTCAGGAAGGCAAAATCGCAGCCCTGATCGGCCCCTAGGATTTCCTGGGCGTAAAGCTTTGCGTAACCCCGTTGCGGTTCATCGCGGAAGGGCTTGGCTGCCGCAGCGCGGCGTTTGAGTTCTGCATCGCCGACGAGGATGTCGATGCTACGGTTCTTCACCGACAGGCGGATGCGGTCGCCGTTTTTGACCAAGCCGAGCGGGCCACCGGACGCGGCATCGGGCGTGACATGCAGCACGATGGTGCCGAAGGCGGTGCCGCTCATGCGCGCGTCGGAAACTCGCACCATGTCCTTGACGCCCTTGGTGGCGAGCTTTTTCGGAATCGGCAGATAGCCGGCTTCCGGCATCGCCGAGGCCGAATGCGGGCCGGCGTTTTGCAGGACGAGAATGTCGTTGGCCTCGACGTCGAGCGCGGGATCGTCAATGCGGGCGGCGAGATCTTCCAGTGAGGTGAATACCACCGCCCGGCCTTCGATCTCGAATAAATTCGAAATCGGCGGCCGAGCGCTTGAGGATGGCGCCGCCCGGCGCGAGATTGCCGAACAGCGCGACCAGCCCGCCAACCGGTTCAAGCGGCTCTTTGCGCGCGGCAATCACCGTGCGGTCGACCCAGGCCTCGGCATCGAAGCCGAGCCGTTGCCCCAGCGTTTCGCCGGTCACCGTCACGCAATCGAGATGCAGGAGGTCTTTGAGCTCGCGCATCAGCGCGCCCATGCCGCCGCCAGCGAAAAAATCCTCCATGTACCCATTGCCGACCGGCTTCAGGTTCACCAGCACCGGCGTGGTATCGGATAATTCGTTCAACCGCTCAAGCGAGACCGGCAGGCGGGCGCGGCCGGCAATCGCGGTGAGGTGAATGATGGCGTTGGTCGAGCCGCCGATGGCGAGCAGTACGCGCAACGCGTTCTCGACCGACTGCGGCGTGATGATCCTGGTCGGCCTTAAATCGCTGCCAATCAGCTTGACGGCGAGCGTGCCGGTTTCCTCCGCCGCGCGCAAACGATCGGCATGCACGGCAGGAATGGCGGCGGTGCCGGGCAGCGCCATGCCGAGCGCTTCGACGATACAGGCCATGGTGGAGGCCGTGCCCATCACCGCGCAGGTGCCGGCGGTGGTGGCAAGCTTGCCTTCGACCTCGTCGATTTCCTTGTCGTCGATGGCGCCGGCGCGATACTTCGCCCAGAAACGGCGGCAATCGGTGCACGCACCCAAGCGCTCGCCATGATGACGGCCGGTCATCATCGGCCCGCCGATCAGCATCACCGACGGCTTGTCGGCCGAGACCGCGCCCATCAGTTGCGCCGGCAGGGTCTTGTCGCAGCCGCCCATCAAGACGATGGAGTCCATCGGCTGCGCGCGCACCATTTCCTCGGTGTCGATCGACATCAAATTGCGGAATTTCAAGCTGGTCGGGTTGAGAAAGACCTCGCCCAGCGAAATGGTCGGAAAGTCCATCGGCAGACCGCCAGCGGCGAGCACGCCGCGCTTCACGGCCTCCAGCATTTCGGGGAAATGCCGGTGGCAATTGTTGAAGCCGGAACCGGTATAGGCGATGCCCACCACCGGCTTTTCCAGCATGCCGCGTGTATAGCCCATCGACTTGGCGAAGGAGCGCCGCAGATATAACGAAAAGTCGCGGTCGCCGTAATTGGTCAGACCGTTGGCGATGCCGGTGGGTTTCTTGCTCATGCCGCATTCTTCTGCAGCCGCGTGAGGCCGGATGCAAGCGATAGAGATGGCGGACGACGTCCCCGCGATAGAATGGAGCGACCGCGCGCCGGGGCCCAGTTGACGCCATCTTTGGCGTACGCCATCGTTATTCTTATTCTTTGAATAATCTATAAAAATAGGACTTTGGACTGAGCTGACGGCTTTGTGACGGCCTATCGGAGTGGAATGAGTATACCGACCGGATGAGCACCCTTGTGAAACAACCCCTAAGCCTCGGCGCTCCCAAACGCGTCGGGCTGATTATTCCGCCATCAGCTTTTCTGCTTGATGAAAGGGTGTTCGTCAGTCTCGGCGCACTCAAAATCGCCAGCGCCTTAGAGGCGCACGGACATCTGGTCCATGTGCTCGATCTTTCCGGCATCAAGAACTACATCGAGGCGCTATCGGTCTACATCGACAGCTGTCACGACGATGTAATCGGAATAACGTCGACGACTCCCCAATTGCCCGCCGTATTCGAGATCGCCAAGGCGATCCGAACATGGCGGCAAGATCTTAAGCTTGTGCTCGGGGGACCGCACGTGACGCTCACCTACTCAGCGGTCAAATTGGAACGGAAGTTCCAGCGCGGCCGCGCAAGCGCCGCCGCGCGCCAACTCGAATCCGTATTCGACGTGCTTGTATCCGGCGACGGTGAGCTCGCGATCCTGCATGCGCTTCAACCGAATGCACCAAAAGTGCTTGATGCGGACGACCACAAAGGTCCGGTATTCATGTCTGACACGGTATTCACCGCAAGTCGGCGCGGCCGCCAACGCACCAGCACGATTAACACGGCAACAACTCCGAGCAGCATAAATACCGAGCCAATCAGCCGGCGCAGCTGCAGCGAAACGGGTACATCAAGCCTCATGGCCAACGGAGCAGCGATAGAAACGCCGAAGATGCGCCGCTTCGCATCACTCGCTTCGATGGGACGGCAGGAGAAACCGGCGTGCTTTAGTTTGGTGAAACGCCCATCGGTATTTTCCCAGAGGGCTTCGCCCCGCCAACACAATCGACTGCCGATGAAATCAGCGGGCGGGCGGATCATCACAAAATACGGCATAAGCAGCCGCCAGGGATGCAACACGTTCCACCAAGGCGCCCGTCCATTCCGCTCGATGTCGCTCGAGCCCGACCAATTGAACTTGGTGTCATTGATCACGCCGAGGTTGTGCCAGATCGGATCGGTGAAGCTTAATTGCACGATGCGCCGCGACGCCGCCGTACGGTCGAATATGCCATCTCCAGAGAAAGCGTAAGCATGATCGGGGAAGCCTTCCCCGCGCCAACAACCCCCGGTCTTCGGGTCGCAGGGCCGCGCGGGCGGGCGATGGTTTATCAGGCTACCTGCCCAACCTATCTGGCGACCGGGAGCACGGTCGCCGCTGAAATTATCCAATAGATACGCGCCTGAAGATACATGGCCGACGGTATCTCGTGGTGGATTTTCTTGATTTCGGTCAATGCGACACAATGGAATTAGACCAATCTCGCCTCGACAACGGCCCTGGAATTCTTCTAAAAATGGGCCGTCTGGGGCAGGGAAAGCAGAACAATCACATGGATTACAGCGCCTTTTTTGCGTCCGCTCTGGCCAAATTGCGAGACGAACGCCGCTACAGGGTTTTTGCCGATCTTGAGCGCATCGCCGGCCGCTTTCCGCACGCCTATTGGCATTCGCCGGAAGGCAAACGCGACGTCGTGATCTGGTGCTCCAACGACTATCTCGGCATGGCCCAGCATCCGAAGGTCGTCGGCGCCATGGCCGAGACCGCTGCCCGCATGGGCACCGGCGCCGGCGGCACCCGAAATATCGCCGGCACCAACCATCCGCTGATCGAGCTGGAGCGCGAGCTCGCCGATCTGCACGGCAAACCGGCCGCCTTGGTGTTCACCTCGGGCTATGTCTCGAATCAGACCGGCATCCCGACCATCGCCAAGCTCTTGCCCAATTGCCTGATCCTGTCCGACGCGCTCAACCACAATTCCATGATCGAGGGCGTGCGCCAGTCCGGCTGCGAGAAGCAGGTCTGGCGGCACAATGACCTCGGCCACCTGGAAGAACTGCTTAAGGTCGCCGACCCGGCGCGGCCGAAAATCATCATCTTCGAGAGCCTCTATTCCATGGACGGCGACGTGGCGCCGATGCATGGGATTTGCGATCTCGCCAAGCGCTATGGCGCCATGACCTACGTCGACGAAGTGCACGCGGTCGGCATGTACGGTCGGCGTGGCGGCGGCATCGGCGACCGCGACAACGCGATGCATCGACTAGACGTGATCGAGGGGACGCTCGCCAAGGCGTTCGGCTGCCTCGGCGGCTATATCACAGGCAGTGAAGAGCTGATCGACGCGGTGCGCTCCTATGCGCCGGGCTTTATCTTCACCACCGCGTTGCCACCGGCGATCTGCGCCGCCGCGACCACCGCCATCCGCCACCTGAAAACTTCGCAATGGGAACGCGAGCGGCACCAGGATCGCGCTGCGCGCGTGAAGGCGGTGCTCAATGCCGCCGGCCTGCCGGTGATGCCGTCGACGACGCATATCGTGCCGGTAATGATCGGCGACGCCGAGAAGTGCAAGGCGGCTAGCGACCTGCTGCTCAACGAGCACGACATTTACATTCAACCGATCAACTATCCGACCGTGCCGCGCGGCGAAGAACGGCTGCGCATCACACCGTCGCCCTATCACGACGACGCGCTGATCGACGAACTTGCAGAGGCGCTGATCGACGTGTGGGAACGGCTCAAGCTGCCCATGCGCAAACAGGCGATGGCGGCGGAGTAATTGCTTCTCCGTTCGTCCCCGCGAAAGCGGGGACCCAGAGCATTAATTTTCTGACCTAGAATTCGCCGCCTTGGATTCCCGCTTACGCGGGAATGAACGGAAGAAGCCGATCCGCCTCCGCACATCGCACCGCGGACGATCATCTCTCGAACGGCGGCTTCAGCGCGTCCGCTGCTTTAAGCTTGCGCCCTGCGCGACGCGCTAACAGCGGCATAGCCAGCGAGATGAAAAAGATACGCACCAGGTGGTGCGCGCCGACATAGACCGGATCGAGATTTAGCGCGAGCGCAAGAAGCATCATGGCATCGACCGCGCCAGGCGCGTAGGCGATCATCACTTCGCCGATGGGCAACCCCAAGATGCCGACTAGCCCGGCCGCAAACACGGCGGTAACCGTCACCGCCACGGCGAACGAGCCGAAGGCGGCGCCGATGAAATGCGCCAGCAGGCGCAACGGCGTGCCGGCAAAGCGCGAGCCGGTGACCGCGCCGAATGAGATCATCGCCGTGTTGGTCACCCACCACGGCATCACCACATGGACATAGCCGCTGCCGTGCAGCGCCGCCGAGGTGAGCATGGCGCCGAACAGCAACCCGCCGGGAAACCGGATGCGATAGGCGATGAGTGCGGCGACGGCCGAGGCGGCGATCAGAATAGTCAGTTCGCCAAGCTGCGCGGGATTGAACGGTCCGCCGACGCTGCGGGCGCCGCTGCTGACGAGCCCGAGCAGCGACAGCCCGGCCGGCAAGCCGACCGCGATAATTACGACGCGCACAGTTTGTACGATGGCGACGGCGCGGATGTCGGCATCCAATTCGGCGGCGAGGCCCATCACCTGCGACAGGCCGCCGGGCGCGGCCGCGAGGTAGGCGGTCATCTTGTCCCAACCGTGCACCACGCGCAGATAGGCGGCCCCGCTAACGCTGATGCAAATCATGGCCGCCAGCAGCACCGCGATGCTCATCGGGTAAGCGGCCATACCGTTCAGCGTCGCCGGCGTCACCACGGCGCCGAGCGAAATGCCGATCAGCACCAACAGAATGCGCATCGGCACCATCGGCATCAGCATCGGCCGCCCGGCCAGCGAAGCGGCGGCCACCATGAGGATCGAGCCCGATAGAAAGCCGGCCGGCACCCGCAGGAGGCCGAGCGTAAGCCCGCCGATAGCGGCAAACACAAGCGTTTCCGCAACGTTGCGGGCGATGGCGAGGCGGTCAGTGGAGGACTGCGAGGACAAGGGCTGAGGCGGCTTTCGCGGAACCCATGCGACGCGGGCCCCTAGAACGCGATCAATGCCGCGCAGGCTCGTTTGCGTCAAATCGCGGCAGACATGCGCCTTCGCGCGATGTGAAGCGACCTTCCCCGGCCGCTAGCGGTGCTAACCGCAGCCACGCGGAGCGGTGCCGACGCCTATTATCCGAGGCATAAACAGGCTAAAATTATAACCCTAACCTGAGGTTAAACTCGATCTGGAGCGCGGATGCTGCAAGGCTGGGTCGTCATCGCGGTGGCGCTTGCGTATATCGGCCTGCTGTTCCTGGTGGCGAGCTACGGGGACCGCACCCGCGGCCTCGGCCGCAATGGGCGCGCCCAACTGCTGATCTACCCGCTGTCGCTGGCGATCTATTGCACGTCGTGGACCTTCTTCGGATCGGTCGGCTCGGCCTCGCGCACCGGCTATGAATTCCTCACCATCTATATCGGCCCGGCGCTGATGATCGGGCTGTTCTCGCCGCTCTTGGTGCGCATCGTGCGGCTAGCCAAGGCGCAGAACATCACTTCGATCGCCGACTTCACGGCCGCACGCTACGGCAAGAGCCAAGCGGTCGCCGCTACGGTCGCGCTGATCGCGATTATCGGCACGATTCCCTACATCGCACTGCAGCTCAAGGCGGTATCGTTCTCGCTCGAGACTATCCTCGCCCAGATCGCGCCGGCGACCGGCGTCACCCGTCCGCTGCTCGGCGACATCGCGCTGTTCGTTGCGCTGTCAATGGCAACCTTTGCGGTGCTGTTCGGCACCCGCCATATCGACGCCACCGAACACCAGGATGGCTTGATGCTGGCGATAGCCACCGAATCGATTGTCAAGCTGTTCGCCTTCCTGGCGGTCGGCATCTTCGTGACCTTCTGGATATTCGGCGGCCCGGGCGCGTTGTTGGCGGCGGCCGTCAAAAGTCCGCAGACGTCCGGTCTGTTCTTGCGACAGCCGCCGTTCGACACGCTGCTCGCCAGCACGCTGTTGTCATTCGTGGCGATTATTCTGCTGCCGCGGCAATTCCACGTGGCGGTGGTCGAGAACAACAATGAAAACGAGATCAAGCGCGCGGCGTGGCTGTTTCCGCTTTATCTGGTGGCGATCAACCTGTTCGTGGTGCCGATCGCGCTCGCCGGCCTGCTGACGTTTCCGGCCGGCCACACCGACAGCGACATGTTCGTGCTTGCGCTGCCGCTGCATGCCGGTTCGAATGTGCTCACCATCGCCGCCTTTGTCGGCGGATTGTCGGCGGCGACCGCCATGGTGATCGTGGAATCGGTGGCGCTGTCGATCATGATATCGAACGACATCGTCATGCCGCTCGTGCTGCAGCGCCGTGAGGCGCTGATCAGCGGCCGCGACAATGTCGGGTCGCTCCTGCTCACGGTGCGGCGGATCGCGATCTTCGCCATCCTGCTGCTCGCTTATATGTACTACCGCACAGCCGGCGACGCGCAGCTTGCGTCCATCGGCCTGCTGTCGTTCGCGGCGATCGCGCAGTTGGCACCAGCATTTTTCGGCGGCCTGTTCTGGCGCCGCGCCACCGCCAGCGGTGCCATCGCCGGCATGACGGCTGGAATCCTGGTCTGGGCCTATACGCTGCTTCTGCCGAGCTTTGCCGACATCGGCATTGTCGGCCAGTACATCCTCACCGACGGCCCCTGGCATATCGTGGCGCTAAGGCCGCAGAATCTGTTCGGGCTCGAGCTGCCGCCGCTGGTGCATGGCGTGGTCTGGAGCCTGGCCGTCAATCTGGCGTGTTATATCGGCTTCTCCCTGCGTCACGCGCCGTCGTCGATCGAGCGGCTGCAGGCTAACGTCTTTGTGCCGTCGGATCTGGCGCCGATTGCGCCGACCTTCCGGCTTTGGCGCTCGTCGGTGACGGTGGAGGAACTCACCACCACGGTCGCGCGCTATCTCGGCGAGGAGCGCACCCGCACTGCGTTCGAAACCTTCGCCGGCACGCACCGCATCGGCCTCGAACCCAAGGACGAAGCCGATTTCCGGCTAGTGCGTTACGCCGAGCACATTCTCGCCTCCGCCATCGGGGCGGCCTCCTCGCGGCTGGTGCTGTCGCTGCTGTTGCGCAAGCGCACGGTGTCGAAGAAGGCGGCCTTGAAGCTGCTCGACGACGCCAACGCCGCGATCCAGTACAACCGCGAAATCTTGCAGACTGCGCTCGATCACGTGCGCCAAGGCATCGCCGTGTTCGACAAGGACCTGCAGCTGATCTGCTGGAACCGGCAGTTCGGCGAAATCCTCGATTTGCCGCCGAGCCTGATCCGCGTCGGCAGCGGGCTGGCCGATATCCTGCATTTCAACGGCCGGCGCAGCGACGTCGCTCCCGAGCGCATCGACGATTTCGTGCAGGCGCAGATCGAACGCTACGTCTCCGGCCGCGAACCGTTCCTCGAACGCTTCGCCGAGCCCGGCACGGTGATCGAGGTGCGCGCAAATCACATGCCTGACGGCGGTATCGTCACCACCTACACCGACATCACGCCAAGCGTTGAGGCGGCCGAAGCGCTGGAGCGCGCCAACGAGACGCTCGAGCGCCGCGTGCGCGAGCGCACCGAGGAACTCACACGGCTCAATGCCGCTTTGGCGCGCGCCAAGGGCGAAGCCGATGAAGCCAATATTTCCAAGACCAAATTCCTCGCCGCGGCGAGCCACGACATTTTACAGCCGCTTAACGCGGCGCGGCTTTACGTCACCAGCCTGATCGAGCGCCAGGGCGCCGGCGATAACAGCAAATTGGTCGACAATATCGACGCCTCGCTCGAGGCGGTGGAGGAAATTTTCGGCGCGCTGCTCGATATGTCGCGGCTCGACACCGGCGCGATGCGGCCCGAACTGACCAGCTTCCGCATCGACGACCTGATGCGGCAGATCGAGCTCGAATTCGCGCCGCTCGCCATCGCCAAAGGGCTCGGCCTAACCTTCATGCGCTGTTCGCGGGTGGTGCGCTCCGACCGCCGGCTGCTACGCCGGCTGGTGCAGAACCTCGTCTCCAACGCCATCAAATACACCCCGGCCGGTCGCGTGCTGGTCGGCTGCCGGCGGCACGGCGGCCACCTGCGCATCGAAGTTTACGATACCGGCGTCGGCATCCCGGAAGCACAGCAGCGCGACATCTTCGTCGAATTCCACCGCCTCGATCAGGGCGCCCGCATCGCGCGCGGGCTGGGCTTGGGGCTCTCGATCGTGGAGCGCGTGGCGCGCGTGCTCGGCTGCGACATCGAAGTCGATTCGGCTGTCGGGCGCGGCTCGCGGTTTGCGGTCATGGTGCCGCTGTCGAACGCGGTCGCGGTCGAACTGCCGTCGCGCAACGACATCCACGTCGATGCCAGCCAGCTCGTCGGCACCACCGCGCTTTGCATCGACAACGAACCGTCGGTGCTCGACGGCATGGAAACCATGCTGCACGGCTGGGGTTGCCAGGTGATCAAGGCACCGGATCTTTGCGGCGCGCTGGCGGCGATTGAGGAAGGCGCCATCGTGCCGAACGGACTGCTGATCGATTACCATCTCGACCATGGCAACGGCATCGAGGCGATCGCCGCGCTGCGGGCGCGCTACGGCGACTTGCCGGCGATCCTGATCACCGCCGATCGTTCGCCGGCCGTGCGCGAGGGCGCGCGCGCCGAAGGTATTCAATTGCTGAACAAGCCGCTCAAGCCGGCGGCCCTGCGCGCGCTGCTGGCGCAGTGGCGGGTGCTGCGGGTCGCGGCGGCGGAGTGATTAGCCTTCCGCCGCGGCGCCTTGCGACCAATTGCCGGTTTCGATCTTGGCGGCGGCAATGACGGCCTGCGTGCGGCTTTCGACGCCGAGCTTCTGCAGGATGGCGGAGACGTGCGCCTTCACCGTCGCCTCCGAGACTCCGAGCTGATATGCGATCTGCTTGTTGAGCAGCCCCTCCGACAGCATCATGAGCACGCGCACCTGCTGCGGCGTCAATGTCGCCATGCGCGCCATCAAGGCGGCGGTCTCGGCGTCCGAGCCGGTGGAAAGATCGACGTCCGGCGGCGTCCACACCCCGCCGCCCAAGATGCGCGATATCGCGCCGCGCATGGCCTCGACGCCCAGCGTCTTCGGGATAAAACCGGAGGCGCCGAATTCCATGCAGCGGCGGATGGCCGCCGGGTCGTCGTTGGCAGAAACCACGATGACCGGCACGCTTGGATATTGCGCGCGCAAATACATCAGGCCGGAAAAGCCGCGCACGCCCGGCATGGTCAGGTCGAGCAGAACGAGATCGACGTCGCCGCCGCGTTCGAGCAGCTCGGCCACCTCATTGAAGGTGCCGGCTTCCGCGATATCCACGCGTTCGAACAGACCGGTGACCGCCTCGCGCAACGCCCCGCGGAACAGCGGATGGTCGTCGGCAATGACTAATCGATAGTGCGAATTTTCATTCAACCTAAGCGCCTCACGAACACCCCGAGCCTGTCCGGGCGCCCCCATAATGCGCCCCTGTACCGACAGGCTTCAATAGCCTTGCGTGCGCTATTTCCGGCTGCCCACGAACTGCAGGACGATCTCGCGGCTTTGCGATGCCCGCCGGTGTTCGACCAAATAAATGCCTTGCCAGGCACCGAGCGCCAATTTGGCGCCTATAACCGGCACGTGCAGCGACACGCCGCTGAGCATCGTCTTTACATGCGCCAGCATATCGTCCGGCCCCTCGACGTCGTGAATCCAGGGCGCATCCTGCGGGGCGAGCCGATCGAGCGCCGCCATGAGGTCAGTCTGCACGTCGGGATCGGCATTTTCCTGGATCGTGAGCGAGGCCGAGGTATGGTGCAGAAAGATCAGCAGCGTGCCCTCGCCGGCGCCAGCCTGCGCGATGAAGCTTGCGGCGTGATGGGTGATATCGGTGAAGCCGGCGCCGCCGGTGTCCAAACGCAGCGTCACAGTCGCGATCAGCTGCGGCGTAACCGTGGTGATGGCCGACAATCGAGACAAATTCCACGCATGGCGCCCGACCGGATCAGCCTTTGCGCAACATGTCCTTCTGCAAATTGACGATCATGTCGACCAGCCGCCGCCAGGCATTCTCGAATGCGAGGCGGGCGCGCTCAAGGTCCGCGCGCAATTTCGCGGTGTCCCGATCCGTATCGCCCATCGGCGGCAGCGTTTGCGCTGCGGGCGGCGGCGTCAGGTCGGCCGGCGGGCGCCGCGGCGGCGGCTCGTCCTGCGCCGCTAACTGCGCCTTCAGACTGGCGACCTCATCCTGCAGACACGCGATCTCTTTCTGCAACGCGGCGCGATCTTCGGGGACCGTCTGGCAGGCCCAGCCAACGGCGTGCGGACTGCAGTACGCGACCTGCCCAGTCTGATTGTCGAGACGCAGGAAACCATCGTCGACGCGATTGAAGGAAAAACGGCTCGGCGGGGTGTTGTCGGCAACGCCGGGTGCTTTCGGAGCCACCGGAACGCTCTCCGGCTTCGGCGGAATGGGCGGATGGGGGGCGACCTGGGTAGCAGGCGGCGGCTCGACTGCCGGCGCGGTCGAACCGGGCTGCGCCCGCGCCGGCGATGCCGCGCATGCCAGCAGGGCGACGATGGCGAGCAGCAATTTGCGCATGGCACTATCCTCCCACTCCGGCGGCGGGACGTATGACCCTACCACTCGCACACGACCGCCAGAACCCGCGCGGCGTATTCTCTCTTGACCGTCATATCGCAGTGCACGCACGCTCGCGCAACGGCGCGGAAAATTATTAGTTTTTCGATTTATTTCATATACTTAGAGTACAAAACCGGTTTCTTGACTCAACTAAACTCGGTCAGTATGGTCCGCGCGGCTTTTAGGGCGGCGGGGTAGGAGCGAAACCTTCAAGTTCACGCGAGTCGAAAGCATGGCTGACGGCACGCGCGGCAAAGGTGATCGCAAGGAACCGCCGGACGACGAGGCCGCTCTCTCCGCGAGGCTCCAGCGTCTCGGCGAACGGCTCGACAGTGCGAGCCGGCCATCCGAAAACGTGAACGGTCCTCGTCAGACCGCCGATGCTTCGGCGTATGCCCGTGGCTTCCGCATGTCCACCGAACTGGTGGCGGGCGTGGTGGTGGGCGCGTTGATCGGCTGGCTGCTCGATCGCTGGCTGGGAATTTCGCCGTGGGGGCTGATTGTGTTTCTGCTGCTCGGCTTCGCCGCCGGGGTTCTTAACGTGATGCGCGCGGCCGGCGTCGTGCGCGAAAGGCGACTGGACGATTAGGCGGCCATGGATCCGATTGAGCAATTCCACATCGTGAATTTCTTCCCGCTTGGCAAGCTCGGCAATACCGAGATCGCCTTCACGAATTCCGCGCTGTTCATGCTCATCGCCGTGTTCGGCCTGACCTTTTTCCTGGTCGCCGGCACCGCCGGCGGCAGGGCCGTACCGACGCGGCTGCAATCGGCCGCCGAACTGACTTACGAGTTCGTCGTCAGCATGCTGCGCTCGACCGCAGGTTCCGAAGGCATGCGGTTTTTCCCGTTCGTGTTCACGATCTTCATGTTCGTGCTGCTGCTCAACATGTTCGGCCTGATCCCCTACGCCTTCACGGTCACCAGCCATATCATCATCACCGCCGCGCTCGCACTCACGGTGTTCCTGACCGTGCTGCTATACGGCCTGTATCGGCATGGCCTGCACTTCTTCAATCTGTTCGTGCCGAAGGGCGTGCCAATCTACATCCTGCCGATGATCGTCTTTATCGAGGTGCTCTCGTTCATCTCGCGGCCGATCTCGCACAGCGTGCGTCTGTTCGCCAACATGTTGGCCGGACATATCGCGCTCAAGGTGTTCGCCGGCTTCATCATCCTTTTGGGCGGCGCGCTCGGCGCAATCGGCTGGGCTGGCGGCGTGCTGCCCTTCGCCATGATCGTCGCGCTCACCGCGCTCGAGGCGCTGGTGGCGTTTCTGCAGGCTTACGTGTTCGCCATCCTCACCTGCATCTATCTCAACGATGCGATTCACCCGGGCCATTGAGCGCCCGACCGGAAAAGTAGAACAGAAGGAGTTTGTTATGGATCCAGTGGCAGCGAAATATATCGGTGCGGGCATTGCCTGTATCGGCATGGGCGGCGCGGGCGTTGGCGTCGGTATCATCTTCGGCAACTATCTAGCGGCGGCGATCCGCAATCCGTCGGCGGCGCAGGGCCAATTCGGCAACCTGATTTTCGGTTTTGCCATCACCGAAGCGCTCGGCATCTTCTCGCTGCTGATCGCGCTGTTGCTGTTGTTCGCGCTCTAAGCCGACCGCAGGATCCGCCATGGCCGCGCCGGCCCACACCGCGAGCACTGAGGCCGTCCCGAAGGGCGAGCACGACGGCGGCTTTCCGCCGTTCAACGCGCACACCTTCCCCTCGCAATTGTTCTGGCTCGTCATCACCTTCGTGCTGCTCTATGCGCTGATGGCGAAATGGGCGCTGCCGCGCGTCGGCAAGGTGATCGACAACCGGCAGAAGCTGATCGAAGGCGACATCGCCGAGGCGAACCGGCTCAAGCAGCAGTCCGACCAAGCCGTGGCGGCCTATGAAAAGGCGCTCGCCGAGGCGCGCGCCCGCGCGCAGGCAATCGCCAACGAGACGCGCGAGAAGCAGGCGGCCGCGGCGGACGCCACCCGCAAGACGCTCGAGGGCGAGCTCAACGTCAAGCTGGCGGAGGCCGAGAAGTCCATCGCGGCGACTAAGCAGGCGGCCATGGCCAATGTCCGCGGCATCGCGGAAGACGCGGCCCGCGCCATTGTCGAACGGCTGATCGGTTCGGTGCCGAGCGAGAAAGCCGTCGCCGATGCCGTCACCGACGCGTTGAAGCGTTAGGAGTCTGCCGATGCTACAGCAAGCTGAATTCTGGGTGGCGCTCGGCTTCTTCGCATTTATCGCGTTGCTCGGCTATGTCGGCGTCCATCGCATGCTCATCAAAGCGCTCGACGACCGCGCCGGCCGCATCAAGGCCGAGCTCGACGAGGCCCGCAAGCTGAAGGACGACGCCGCCCAGTTGCTGGCGGACTATCAGCGCAAGCGTAGCGAAGCCGAGAACGAGGCGCAGGAGATCATCGCCGGCGCCAAGGCCGAGGCCGAGCGGCTCGCCGTCGAAGCCAAAGCCAAGATCGAAGAGTTCGTGGCGCGGCGCACCAAGATGGCCGAGGTCAAGATCGCCCAGGCCGAGGCGCAGGCCGCCGCTGACGTGCGCAGCGCCGCGGCCGACGCTGCGGTTGCTGCCGCCGAACGCATTCTCGCGCAGCAGGCCAAAGGCCCGCTCGCCGGCGACTTAATCGCCAAGGGCATCGAAGACGTCCGCAAGAAGCTGAACTAGTTGGCGGCGTGCGCCGCTCCGCAGCGATTAGCCTTGCGGCTTGGCGATGGGTTTCTTCTTGGCAACAGGCTTATGCTTGACCGGTGGCTTCTTCACCGGCTTGTCGCCGAGCGGATCGAAGCCGACATAAACCACATAAGAATCGATCAAACCCAGCGGCTGTGGCAGCGGGAACGAAATGTCGGGTTCGATGTGCGTGAAGGTCACGCGATCGATCGCATTGTTCACGACCACCGTCTCTCGGCCGAATTTTGACGCTACCGCCTTCGGAGCGACGCCTTCCTGCACCAGCGCGACGCGCAGCGGCACCTCGACCGTACCAGGGCCGCCGGCCGGACCGGTGATGATGCGGCCTTCGATGCCGACCTTCATGGTCATGATACCGCCGTTCACGTGACACTCGCGCGCGGTTCGGATGATGGAGCCCTGGTAGCGCACGTCGAGCGCGGCCGGCTCGCCCTCGCCCGGCTTGCTGCCGATCATCAGCGTCGCAGCGCCGGTGCGCACCTGAACCTCCGGACAATCGATATCGTCGGCCGAAATTTGGCCGGTGCCGCCGCCGGGGGCTGCATCTCGGGTCGCCTTCGACGAGGAACTGAAGAGGTCCAGCGGCGACGACTTAAGCAATTCGCTGGTACTGCCGCACCCACCAAGCGCAAGCGCCAAAGCCATGAGCGCGAATTTGCTTGCGCCGCGGCGCACGGTTTGTTCGGTTCGTCCCCCACCCATTGTCCGGCTCACGTTTCTTTAAGGCGCCACCGCCCTTCCCGCCTTATAGCAAACCAAGCGTGGCAAGCCCAAGGCAGCAAGCTCAATCGACGTCATCCTTGAGCCGGGCATAAAGCAGATGGTCCTGCCACACGCCGTTGATGCAAAGGTAACTGCGCGCGTAACCCTCGCGCTGAAAGCCGGTCTTCTCGAGCAGGCGTACCGAGGCGGCATTGCTGGGAATGCAAGCCGCTTCCAGGCGATGCAGCCGCAGCGTGCTGAAGCAAAATGGCACCAGGCCGCGCATCGCCGCGGTCATGTAGCCCTTGCGCGCAAACGGCGCACCGACCCAGTAGCCGATGGAACCTGCCTGGGCGACGCCGCGCCGGATATTGGCGAGCGTCAGCCCGCCGACCAACGCGTTATCGTCGCTGCGGAAAATCAAAAAGGCGTAGGCTAAATCGTTGCGCAGATCCTCGGCATAACGCTTGAGGCGGCGGCGGAACGCGCCGCGCGTCAGATCGTCGGCCGGCCAAGTCGGCTCCCAGGGAACGAGGAAGGCGCGGCTTTGTTCGCGCAAGGCCGCCCACTCGGCAAAGTCGCCGCTTTGCGGCACGCGCAACATCACCCCGGTGCCGGCGATGGCTGGTAGGCTTTCACTGCTGCTGACGGTGCGGAAAAACGCCATGGAAATTGAGCCATTGCTCCCCGATCAGGCTGCCTGGCTCATGAGACTTTCAGCGATCGCCGCCGTGCTTTCAAGACGGTTGCCGGGTCCGAGCGCCGCAATCGCCGGCTTGCCGCGTCCGATCAGCGCTCGGCCGGCAGCGCGCGCGCTTTCGATCGTCACGGCGTCGACCTTGCCGACGATTTCCTCGAGCGGGATCGGCCGGCCATAAGCCAGCATTTGCCGCGCGATCTGGCCGAGCCGCGCTTCCGAGCTTTCCAGGGCCATTAGGAGGCCGGCTTTCATCTGCGCCTTGGCACGGGCGACTTCGCTCTCGTTCAGCGTTTCGGTGGCGAGCGTGACCTGGTCGATGGCCACCCGCATCAATTCGGGCAAATCCGCCTCGTCAGTGCCAGCATAGAGGGCGAACAGGCCGGTGTCGGCATAAGGCATGTGGAAGGCGTGGATCGCGTAGCAGAGCCCGCGGTTCTCGCGCACTTCCTGGAACAGCCGCGAGGACATGCCGCTGCCGAGGACACTCACGAACACCTGAAGACTGTAGAGTTGCTCATCGCGTACCGGCAGGCCTTGCAGCGCCAGCGCGATATGGACCTGTTCGAGATCGCGCGTCTCGACCCTTGTGCCGCCGCCGAAACGCGCCGGCTCGGGCGCCGGCGCGGCCAGGCCGACGAAACTGGCGAAGCGTCGCTCGGCCTCGGCGACGATCCGCTCGTGCTCGACGGCGCCGGCGGCGGCCACCAGCATGTTGGGTGCGCGATAATTGCGCGCGAGATAGGCGCGCAAGCGCGTCGGATCGAACGACCGCACCGTCTCCGGCGTGCCGAGAATGGTGCGGCCAAGCGGTTGCCGGGGGAATGCAGTTTCGTGCAGACGCTCGAACACCAGATCGTCGGGCGCGTCTTCGGTTGCGCCGATTTCCTGTACGATGACGTTCTGCTCGCGCCGCAATTCCTCAGGGTCGAAGTTCGGCTCGGACAGAATATCCGACAGCACATCGAGCGCGAGCGGTACGTCGGCCTTCAGTACGCGGGCATAATAGGCGGTCGATTCTGCGCCGGTCGCGGCGTTGAGCTCGCCGCCGACCGCCTCGAGCTCCTCGGCGATCTGGCGCGCGCTGCGCCGCTTGGTGCCCTTGAAGGCCATGTGTTCAAGTAGATGGGAAATACCGTGCTCATCGGCATTCTCATTGCGGCCGCCGGTGCCGACCCAGACCCCGAGTGTGGCCAACTCCAGATGCGGCATGCGGTCGGTCACCACCGACAGGCCGGAGGCAAGACGAGTGACTTCAACGCTCATACCGGTGCTCCTTGACGCGCCGCACGTGAGGCCGACGCCACATATCGTTCCACCGCCGCCTGATCTGCCGGCAGCAAGCTGACGCGCTCCGCCCGCCGGGGTAGGTCGGCGAGCCAATCCGGCAGCTGCGGCGCGACGCCGCAGGCAGCTGAGACCGCGTCGCGAAACTTGGCGGGATGCGCGGTCGACAGCACCACCATCGGCACCGACGGATCGCGCGTTTCTTTCTCGGCCACGGCCAGCGCCACCGCGGTGTGTGGATCTGCACAATAGCCGGCCTCGCGCATCCAGGCGCGGATGGTGGCGGCGCTTTCCTGTTCGTCGGCACGATCGGCGGTAAACAGCGCGCGCATGTCCTGGAGCGCATACGAGGAAATCGCGAAGCGACGCGACTGCGCGAGCGAACCCATCAGCGCACGTACCGCTCCGGCGTCGCGGCGATAGGCGTCGAACAGCAGCCGCTCGAAATTCGATGAGACCTGGATGTCCATCGACGGCGAGGTGGTCGCCACCACGTCGCGCAGCTCATAGGCGCCGGTGGTGAAGGTGCGGGCGAGGATATCATTGACATTGGTCGCCACAACCAGACGGTCGACCGGCAGCCCCATACGGGTCGCGACATAGCCGGCATAGACGTCGCCGAAATTTCCAGTCGGCACGGTGAAGGCGACTTTGCGATGAGGCGCGCCAAGCGCGACCGCGGCGGTGAAGTAATAGACAGCCTGTGCCACGATGCGCGCCCAGTTGATCGAATTGACGCCTGACAACCGCACGCGGTCGCGGAAGGCGTGGTGGTTGAACATCGCCTTCACCAGCGCTTGGCAATCGTCGAAGGTGCCTTCGATGGCAAGCGCGTGCACGTTCGAATCCGCCGCCGTGGTCATCATCTGTCGCTGTACCTCGGAGATGCGGCCATGCGGAAACAAAACGACCACGTCCACCTGGGCGCGGCCGCGAAACGCTTCGACCGCAGCGCCGCCGGTGTCGCCCGAAGTCGCGACAACGATGGTGGCGCGCTCGCCGCGCTCCAAAAGCACGTGATCCATCAGCCGCGCGACCAGCTGCATCGCGAGGTCCTTGAAGGCGAGCGTCGGCCCGTGAAAAAGCTCGAGCACGAACAGGCTGGGGGCGAGCTGGGTCAGCGGCGCGGTTGCCGGATGGCGGAAAGCGCCGTAGGCCTCGCGCGCCATACGGGCGAGATCGGTCTCGGGGATAGATGCGCCGACGAAGGGCTTGATCACCTCGACCGCGACCTCGGCGTACGGCTTGCCCGCGAAGCCGGCGATTGTTCGCGTGTCGAGCGAAGGCCAAAATTCCGGGACGTACAGACCACCATCACGGGCAAGCCCCGCGAGCATAACCTCGACGAAGTCGAGTACTGGGGCCTCACCCCGGGTTGAGATATAACGCATTGAATTCGTTAATCTTTATTGTTAGAATACAGCCTTAATCGCGGCTGCACACTAGCCGTGCGGCGAGGCTTGCACAAGAAAACCCGGCGTATGGCTTTAATTCTTGGTGAAGCCGCACGGCCTCCCTGCGCCCGGCCGCTTTGATCCACGTCAACATCGCCAACGGGCAACTATTGAACTGTTCGACCTCAAACCAAATACCGGCGCGAATTACGATTTTGTTCATCCGAAGCCGCCGGACTCCCGATCCGTGGAAACGCAAAACTGGGGTGGCACGATGAAAAGCTGGATCTGCCGGACGGCCGCAATCGCGACCGCGCTGTTGTTCGCCTACACGGCGAACGCTCAACAATTCACTATGAAATTGTCGTCGCCGACGGTGAACGACGCACCGCATGAATGGATGAAGCAATTCAAAGCGGGTGTCGAGCAGCGCTCTGGCGGCCGCATCAAGGTGGAAATCTATCCGGCGAGCCAGCTCGGGCAGATCCCCGCGACCGTCGACGGCGTGGCGCTCGGCACCATCGAATTCGCCATTCCCGCGGTCGGCTTCCTGATCGGACTGGAGCCGCGCTTCCAGGTGTTCGATGCTGCCGGCATGTTCGACAGCGTCGGCCAAAGTCAGAAGGTGCTGGCCGATGCCGCCGTGCGCGCGCGGCTGGCGAGTTTCGGCGAAGCCAAAGGCGTTGAACTCTTGGTGGTGGGCAACAACGGCCCATTGATGGTAGCCTCGCACAAGCCGATCCGCACGGCCGCCGATTTTAAGGGACAGAAGATCCGCGTCCCCGGCGCGGCACCGCTGCAAATCCAGCCATTCAAGAAACTCGGCGCGCTGCCAGTTTCGATCCCGCTCGGCGAGGTGCTGCCAGCTCTGCAGAACCACACCATCGACGGCTCGATTTCCTCGTTCAACGTGCTGACCGGCTTCAAATATTATGACGTAACCAAGACGGCAACCTACCTGCCGAACTCGTTCCTGTTCGTTGCCGGCATCGTCAACCGTAGCTTCATGAAACAAATTGGGCCGGAACTCGCCACCATCGTGCGAGAAGAGGCACGCAAGGCCGAGACGGTGTTCTCAACGGTCGGCGTCGAGGATGTCGAGAAAACGCGGCAACTCTGGATCAAGAACGGCGGCGAGGCGATCACGCTGCCGCCAGCCGAGGCAGCCGTTTACTTGAAGGATGTGACCTCGGTGATCCCAGCGGTAATGGCGACCGATCCGCAGATGAAAACGGACTACGAGACAATTATCGCGGCGGCAAAGAAATATCACTGACGCCGACGAACGCGCACAATTCGCGCCGCCGTCCCGAGCGATGACCGACGGTGCCGGATCGCCGCGCCGAAATGGCGGCGCAAGCCGTTTGAGGGGCGCTATTTGACGCCCAGCAAGAGGTGCATGCCGCCGAGCGAGATTGCCGGAACATAGGTTATCAGCACGAGCGCAAGCAGGTAGATCGCCAAAAACGGCATAATGCCGCGGTAGATCGAGCGCAGTTCAAGCCCAAGCACGGACTGAGCGACGAAAATATTCATACCGAACGGGGGATGGAACAGGCCGATTGCCAAATTCACCGTCACTACGATGCCGAAATGCACGGTGTCTATGCCGAACGACTTGACCAATGGAACCAGGAGCGGCGTCAGCAATAGAATGGCCGACAAGGGATCGAGGAAGCAGCCGATCACCAGAAGGATAATGTTGATGGTGAGCAGGAGCATCCAGGCGGATATGTGGAGCGCCTGCAGCCAGGCGACGATCGCCGCGGGAACCTGATTTACCGTGAGCAGCCAGGAGAATACGCCGGCGCAGGCGACGATAATGAGAATCTGCGCCGAGAACAGCACGGTGGCGGCGGCGGCCTCGACGATGTCGCGCCAGCCGAGCTCGCGAAAAACAAAGCGGGTGACGAAGGCGGCATAAACGCAGGCGACCGCCGCCGCCTCGGTCGGCGAGAATACGCCGCCGTAAATGCCGCCAAGAATGATGAACGGCATGCCGAGCGCCCAAATACCGCGCTTGGTCGCACGCAGGAACTGGTCGAGCTTGAACATGCCGCCGGCACCGATGCCGTGGCGGCGGGCGAACCAGATCACATAGGCCGCGAGCATCAGCGTCAACATCAGTCCCGGCGCCACGCCCGCCGCGTAAAGCCGCGGCACCGATTCCTCGGCGGTCGCGCCATAGACGATCATCGGGATGCTAGGCGGGATGATGATGTCGATCGCGCCGACCGCAGTGACGAGGCCGGCGGCGAAGTGTTCCGGGTAGCCGGCGCGCCGCATCGCCGGATACATGATGCGTCCGATGGTGGCGACGCAGGCGGCGCTGATGCCGGAAATCGCGCCGAATATGGCCGAGGTGCCGACCGTGGTGACGGCGAGGCTGCCGCGTACCGAGCCTACGCCGGCCTGAACGAAATCGACTAGGCGCTGGGCGACGCTGCCGCGTCCCATCAGTTCGCCGGCATAGACGAAAAACGGTATCGCCAGCAGCGAGAAGGCATTGATCGATCCGAATAGGTTCTGATGCAGCGCCGCGAACGGGATGTGCATGAAGAACACCAGCGCAACGCTGACCGCCGCCAGCAGCACGATGAAGATTGGAAATCCCAACAGCAGCAGGACGACCGGCACCACCCCGAGAGCAAAAGCCACGGCTCAGGCCCCCGTGCCGGATGTGCCGCCGTCCGGCGCACGCCCGGTGACGATTTCGACCAGGCGCAAGGCGGCAATAAGCGCCATCAGACCGAAGCCCGCCGCCACCACACCGTGCAGAATCCACATCGGCACCTGCGCCATGTCGCTGACGCGGCCGATGTCGAACATCTGCTTGGCGTAATAGGCCGAATTCCACAGCACGAAGGCGGTGAGGATGACGATCACCATGAGTTCGGCGATTTTTATCAGCCGGTGCGCCGGCAGCGGCAGCGCATTGACCAACACATCCATGCGCAGGTGCTGATTGCGCCAGGCCACCACGGCGGCGCCGAGGAAAGTCATGAACACCATGATGAAGATTTGCAGCTCATCAGCGCTCAGGATGGTGTCGTCGAAGACGTAGCGGCCGATGACATTGATGAAGTTGAGAGCGACAGCGGCGATGAAGGCATAGGCGAGCACACGCTCGATCCACCACGCCAGACGTTCAAGAATTCGCGTCACCATGATCGAATTGCCCCGGTCAGTATGCCGGCGGCCAACGATGGCTCGGCCCGCCGTTCATAGCTCAATCCCGAGGCGGCTTGATTTGACGCATATCAAGTGGACGAAGTGCGGGGCGGCCGATTCCGGCCGTCGCTTAAGGCCGCCGCAGGCGACCGGAGAGCCAGACCGCATAGACGCCGGCAAGCCCCAGCGCGAGGCCGAACCAGGTGATGGCATATTGCAGGTGGTTGTCCGGCAAGGCGACCTCGAGCTTGCCCGGCTTGGGCGACCCGCCAGGCGGCACAGGCGCTTCCTGCTCGATATAGAACGGCGCGGCTGTGTTCCACTTTTTTGCCGTGGCAATCGCCGTGGAGTCGCGCAAATACCAGACATTGTTCTGCGGCTCATCGGCAGGCGTGAACATCCCGCGCGCCTCAGGCCAGCGCATGACGCCGACGATGTCGACGATGCCCTGCGGCGCGCCTTGTGTGCGGGTGGCGGTATCCTTGCGGTCGGCCGGCACAAAGCCACGGTCGACCAGTACGATGCTGCCGCCGGCAAGCCGCGCCGGGGCGAATACCCAATAGCCCGCGCCCTGCACATCGGGACGGAAGGCGGAGCCGGCGGTATAGACCAGCGCCTCTTGGCCGGCGAGAAACTCGGCCGGAAATGTCACGTGGCGATATTCGTCGGCCGCCGCTGTGAGCCGCGTCCACCCTGCTGGCGCTGGCAGAGCTTCGGGTGACCGTTCCAGCCGCGCGGTCACAGTCGCGATCAGATTTTCCTTCCAGACCTTGCGGTCGAGCTGCCAGATGCCGAGCCCGATAAGGATGACGACGCCGGCAAGCGTGAATACCGTCGCTTCGATCACCCCGCCGCGGCGCCGATCGCGCAGATCGCTCACTCGTCGCCCCGCTGCACGAGGCGGCCTTCCTGCGCCCGGTGATGGTATTGCAATGCGATCATCAGACCCTTGATCGGCCGCAGCGGCGCCAGCGTCACGAGCAGGATCAGCGGCAGCCACAGCATCGCGTGCACCCAATAGGGCGGCTGATAGACCACCTCGGTGATCAGCGCGGCGCAAACGACGATGGCGCCACCGATCAGAATCACGAACACAGCCGGACCGTCGCCGGCATCGGCGAAGTTGAAGTCGAGGCCGCAACTCTCGCAGCGCGGACGTAGCTGCAAAAAGCCTTGGAATAATCTGCCCTCGCCGCAGCGCGGACAACGGCCACGCAGGCCCCGGGCGATCGGCAGCTGCTGCTCAGGCATGACTTGCGTTCTTTCGTAAAGCAAAAGGGCGGCGCGATCACGCCGCCCCCTCGAATTTTCCGCGGTTAGCGGTCACTCGGGATGCGGCAAGCCGGCACCCCACACATATATACAGGCGAACAGGAACAGCCACACCACGTCGACGAAATGCCAATACCAGGCGGCGAACTCGAAGCCGAGGTGCTGGGTGGGCGAGAAGTGGCCGTTGATGGCGCGGAACAGACAGACGATCAGGAAGATCGAGCCGATGATCACATGCGCACCGTGGAAACCGGTCGCCATGAAGAAGGTGGCGCCATAGATGTTGCCGCTGTAATGGAACGCCGCATGCGCATATTCGTAGGCCTGCACGCAGGTGAAGGTGAGGCCAAGCAGGATGGTTAGCGCCAGGCCCCACTTCAGCCCTTGCCGGTCGTTCTCCAAGAGCGCGTGATGCGCCCAGGTCACCGTGGTGCCCGAGGTAAGCAGGATCAGCGTGTTGAGCAGCGGCAGGTGCCAGGGATTGAACGTCTCGATTCCCTGCGGCGGCCAGACGCCGTGGGTGAAGGCCAAGCGCCCGTAATCATGCACGTCGCCGGGGAACAGCGCGGTATTGAAATAAGCCCAGAACCAGGCGACGAAAAACATCACCTCGGAGGCGATGAACAGGATCATGCCGTAGCGGTGCGAGATCTGCACCACGCGGGTGTGGAAGCCCTCATACTGAGCCTCGCGGATTACGTCGCGCCACCAGCCGATGAAGGTGTAAAGAATGCCGACGACACCGAATCCGAACACCAGCGGCGCCGCGGCGAACATGTGATGCATCCAGGTAATGGCGCCAACCGCCATCAGGAACGCCGAGATGGAACCGACGATCGGCCAGGGGCTCGGATCAACCAAGTGGTAGTCGTGATGCTTAGCGTGAGCGTCGGCCATCGTCGTCTCCGTTAACTTCTTTTGGTGCGGCGGCGCCGGCACCCCCTATCCCCGTTAAAGCTCGCTCGAATTCTTTTGTGGCGCTTCCGCCACCGGCTGCTCGGCATCGGGCAGCCGGTAGAATGTGTATGACAGCGTGATAGTGTTGAGCGGATCCTGATCGCGGTCGTTGATGATTTTGGGATCGACGTAGAACACCACCGTCATCTCGCGCGTCTCGCCCGGTTTCATCGTCTGCTCGGTGAAGCAGAAGCAGTTGATCTTGTCGAAATAGGCGCCGACCGTCGGCGGAGTGACATTGTACGAGGCCTGCGCGGTGATGGTTCGCGCGGCTTCGTTGATCACCTTGTAGTGGACGGTCGCAACTTCGCCGATATGCAGCTTGATCTCGTTCTGCTCCGGCACGAATTTCCACGGCAGGCCGGGCGTGACGTTGGAATCGAAACGAATGGTGAGCTCGCGGGCCAGCTCGTGTTTAGGCGCGATGCGGGCAACTTGCGTGGTGCCGGCAAAGCCGGTGACGCTGCAGAATATCTTGTAGAGCGGGATGGCGGCAAAAGAAGCGCCTACCATGCCGGCGACCAACACGCCGCAGGCGGCAGCGATAAGCACGTCGCGCCGCAGCCGTTTGCCGCTTACAGGTGTGCAATCGTTCGTCATAGCGGGCGGACCAGAACGATCGGCCCCTTCACCAGGGTCACCACATAAAACAGGATCACCAGCGCGGCGAGCGACAGCGCAATGGCGATCGAACGCGACCGGCGGGCGCGTTTCTGCACCTCGGTGAGCACGATGCCCTCGTCCTTCGGCTGCTCGTTCATTGCCAATTTCACCGTCATGTCGCCAATCGGGCGATCAACCCGCCCCAGCCCCGCTCGATCAGCAGAACGGCAAATAGCAGGAAAAGATAAAGGATCGAGAAGGCGAAAAGATGCTTACTGGCGCGCTCGGCCGGGCGGCGCTCGCGGAACACTTGCCAGGCCAGCACCAACATGATGGCACCGGTGAAAGCCGCGATCAGGCCATACAGCGTGCCGGCATAGCCGAGCGTCCAGGGCGCGATGCCGAGCGGCACCAAAACGAGCGTGTGCGCCAGAATTTGCCACCGCGTCGAGGCGTCGCCGGCGACCACCGGCAACATCGGGATGCCGGCGCGGGCGTAATCCTCGGTGCGGGTTAGCGCCAGCGCCCAGAAATGCGGCGGCGTCCAGAAAAAAATGATCATAAACAGCAACACCGGCTCCGCCGACAGAGAACCGGTCGCCGCCGCCCAGCCGATCATCGGCGGGAAGGCGCCAGCAGCGCCGCCGATCACGATGTTCTGCGAGGTCCAACGCTTGAGCCACACCGTATAGATCGCGACGTAGAAGAAGATGGTGAAGGCGAGCAGCCCGGCGGCGAGTATGTTCACCAAGAGACCGAGCACCACCACCGCGAAGCCTGCGAGCGTCAGTCCAAAGGCCAGTGCTTCGCCCGGCTTAACGCGCCCCATCGGCACCGGCCGGCGCGACGTCCGCGTCATGATCGCGTCAACGTCGGCGTCGTACCACATGTTGAGCGCGCCGGCGGCGCCAGCGCCGACAGCAATGCAGAGCAACGCGGTGAAGCCGATCAGCGGATGCAGGCTCTCCGGCGCGACCGAAAGGCCGACCAGCGCGGTGAAGATGACGAGCGACATCACGCGCGGCTTCATCAGCGCAATATAATCGCCGACGCTCGCAAGGCTCGGCTCGGCAAGATCGAGCCCTGCCCCGGCGGCTATAGGACCGTGGAAGTCTGCACCTTCGCTGACAAGCGACATCTAGTCCGGAGCCTTTATTTAATGCGCGGCAGCGTCTCGAACTGGTGGAACGGCGGCGGCGAGGACAGCGTCCATTCCAACGTGGTGGCGCCGACGCCCCACGGATTGTTGCCGGCAGCGCGCTTCTTGATGAAGGCCTCCGCCATGCCGAAGAAGAACACCAGCACGCCGAAGCCGGCGATGTAGGAGCCGTAAGACGAAACCTCGTTCCAGCCGTGGAATGCTTCGGGGTAATCGACGGTGCGGCGCGGCATGCCTGCGAGACCAAGGAAGTGCTGCGGGAAGAAGATCAGATTGACGCCGATGAAGGTGATCCAGAAGTGCAGCTTGCCGATGGTCTCATTGTACATGTAGCCGCTCATCTTCGGGAACCAGTAGTACCATCCGGCAAAGATCGCAAACACCGCGCCGAGCGAGAGCACGTAGTGGAAGTGCGCGATCACGTAATAGGTGTCATGCAACACGCGGTCGACGCCGGCATTGGCGAGCACCACGCCGGTCACGCCGCCGACGGTGAACAGGAAGATGAAGCCGAGCGCCCACAGCATCGGCGTGCGGAACTCGATCGAGCCGCCCCACATGGTGGCGATCCAGGAGAAGATCTTCACGCCGGTCGGCACCGCGATCACCATGGTGGCGGCGATGAAGTAGGCCTGCGCGCCGGTCGACAGACCGACCGTGTACATGTGGTGCGCCCACACCACAAAGCCGATGCCGCCAATCGCGACCATCGCATAGGCCATGCCGAGATAGCCGAATACAGGCTTCCGGCTGAAGGTGGAGACGATCTGGCTGATCATGCCGAAGCCCGGCAAGATCAGGATGTAGACTTCCGGGTGGCCGAAGAACCAGAACAGGTGCTGATACAGCAGCGGATCGCCGCCGCCTTCCGGACTGAAGAAGGTGGTGCCGAAATTGCGGTCAGTCAGCAGCATGGTGATGCCGCCGGCCAGCACCGGCAACGACAACAACAACAGAAAAACCGTGACCAGTATCGACCACACGAACAACGGCATCTTGTGCAGGGTCATTCCGGGCGCGCGCATGTTGAAGATCGTCGTGATGAAATTGATCGCGCCGAGGATCGACGACGCGCCGGCTAAATGGATCGATAGGATGACGAAATCCACGGCTGGGCCGGGATGGCCGGTTGTCGATAGTGGCGCGTAGATAGTCCAACCGGTACCAGCGCCGAGCGCACCTGGCTCGCCCTCGACGAACATCGAGGAGAGCAACAGGAGGAACGAGGCCGGCAGCAGCCAGAATGAGATGTTGTTCATGCGCGGGAACGCCATGTCGGGTGCTCCGATCATGATCGGCACGAACCAGTTGCCGAAGCCGCCGATCATCGCCGGCATTACCATGAAGAAGATCATGATCAGACCGTGCGCGGTGGCGAACACGTTATATTCGTGCGGCGAGGGGAAGAACTGCAACCCGGGATTTTGCAATTCGAGCCGGATGGCGATCGACAACAGGCTGCCGATCACGCCGGCGACCAGCGCGAAGATGAGATACATGGTGCCGATGTCTTTGTGGTTCGTCGAATAGACGAACCGCCGCCATCCAGTCGGATGGGGCTCATGGGCATCATGGGCATCGTGTGCAGCCGCGTTGCTAGCCATCGCTGTTGTCCTTCAACCCTTTTTCGTTGTCGCCCGTATTATATTCTTATTTTTGTATGTGTCACTTCGCCTTGTCGGCTGCGGCAATCGCATTCTTCGGCACGGCGCTGTCGTCGTCAGCGAACTTCTTTTTCGCCTGATCGAGCCAAGCGGTGTATTCCTTCTCGCTCACGACATGCACGGCGATCGGCATGAAGGCGTGATCGCGGCCGCACAGCTGCGAGCACTGTCCGTAGTACATGCCTTCGCGTTCCGCCTTGAACCAAGTCTCGTTGAGACGACCGGGAATAGCGTCGATCTTGATGCCGAACGAAGGCACGGCAAACGAGTGAATGACATCGGCACCGGTGACCAATACGCGCACGACTTTGTTGACCGGCACCACCATCTCATTGTCGACCGCCAACAGCCGCGGTTGCCCGGGCTTGAGGTCCTTGTCCTGCAACATCAGCGAGTCGAATTCGAACTTAGAATCTGGGTAACTGTAGCTCCAGAACCACTGCTTACCGGTGGCCTTCACCGTCACGTCAGCGGGTGGGACCTTCAATTCATAGAACAGCAGACGGAACGAGGGCACCGCAACTGCCACCAAGATGAGCACCGGCACCACCGTCCAGACGATCTCGATGGCGGTGTTGTGGGTGGTGCGCGAGGGTGTCGGGTTAGCGCGGGCGTTGAATTTCACCACCACGATCGCCAGCAGAACCAGCACGAAAAGGGCAATCCCGACGATCAGCCAGAGCAGGAAGTTGTGGAACCAGACGATGTCGTCCATCACCGGCGACCCCGACTGCTGCAGCCCGAGTTCCCACGGCGAAGGCTGGCCAAGGCCAGCCCATGCGATGCCTCCGGCAGCGAAAACGGTCACGCCCGTGACCACAAAAGGGATCAACCGTTTGAGCACCAGCATTGTTCTTAGCTCTCCCTCGACGCGAATTTCGGCCCCGATGCGGCCCCTTTTTGCCGCCCACCGCAGGCAGGATGTCAGTTCGGCCCCGCTTAGCACAGCGTTTTGCCACGGGCGCGGCAGCGGTTGCGGTGCGGCGGGACGGGGGAATCCCCGACTCTCAAACCACAATTCCAGTACTACCGCAATGCACCTTATCGCCTGTTATTTGCCCGTTACATGCGGCAAACGGTTTGCCCCCAGGGGGAGTTTACGCGCCGCATTTAAGCCACGACCGCGCGGCTTGCTTGCCCCCCGCGGCCGACCTCGTCGGCGGGTGGCCTTGCTTGACAGGGCTCTACAAGGCATGAACCCAACGGAAATGAATAAAATGCTGACGCGGGGAGCGATTCGCCCTACTCAAGCCGGCGGGGCACGCGCGCCAAGGAATTGAACGATGGGCATTTCCGGACATGAAAGGCACTCGCGGCAGGGCCGGGCATGGCTCACGGCACTGGCGCTGGCCTTGGCGCTTGCGGGCCTCGGCACCGAACGGGCCGCCGCCCAGGGCGCCGTCAGGTCGGTGCACAAAGATTGGCAGATCCGCTGCGATACGCCTCCGGGCGCCAAAAGCGAACAATGCGCCCTGATCCAGAGCGTAACCGCAGAAGACCGTGCCAATGTCGGCCTCACCGTGATCGTGCTCAAGACCGCCGACCTGAAAAGCCGCCTGATGCGGGTGGTGGCGCCACTCGGCGTCCTGCTGCCGTCAGGGCTGGGGCTCAAGATCGACAATGTGGATATCGGCCGCGCCGGCTTCGTACGCTGCTTGCCCAATGGCTGCATCGCCGAGGTCGTCATGGATGACGCGCTGATCGCCAAGCTGCGCACCGGCAAGACCGCAACTTTCATTATTTTCCAAACGCCTGAAGAAGGCATTGGATTTCCATTGAGTCTTGCCGGTTTCGGCGAGGGCTACGATAAGCTACCGTAGCGGAGCAGGATTCGCTTCGCCCACCATGCTCCTGATCAAAACCTATCTCGACAAAAGCTCGATCCACGGGATCGGCGTCTTTGCCGGCGAAACGATCCGCAAGGGCACAAAGATCTGGCGCTTCGCCATCGGCTTCGACCGCTTCTACTCGCGCAAGAAACTGGCCAAACTGCCGAAGCCCGCTCGCGAGTTCATCAAACTACACGGCTACAAGTGGGGCAGCGAAGTCCTGCTGTCGATGGATCACGATTCCTACATGAACCATTCGGACAAGCCGAATACCTATTACCATGACGGCTACGTCATCGCCCGTTGCGCCATCCGCAAAGGTACCGAGATCACCAATGACTACCGGTCCTTCGAAACCGCGTTCTGCGCGGCTTTTCTGAAGACGAAAAAACCACTGAAAAAATCGCGCTAGTTCTGCCCCAGGATGGCCCACGCCATTGGGCAAGCCGCCGCCGCATTGCGCCTCGCCGTCGGCCTTGTGCCGGCCCCCGATGTCTTTAGTGTTGCTCGCGGTAAGTAAAGCCGGAGCGGCGATGTGAATATCGGTTTTGTCGGTCTGGGGGCGATGGGGCAATTGATTGTCCCACGCCTGATGAATGCCGGGCATCGCGTCACCGGCTGGAACCGCTCGCGCGACAAGGCGGTAAGCCTCTTAGAAGCGGGGATGCTCTGGGCCGAGACACCCCGAGCCGTGGCCGAGCAATCCGAACTCGTGTTCTCCATCGTTACCGACGCCAAGGCGGTGAAGGCGGTCGCGCTCGGCAAAGATGGCGTCGTCACCGGGCTCAAGCCGGGCGGCATCTATGTCGACATGAGCACGATCGAGCCGGACGAAAGCCGCGCCATCGCGGCCGAGTTCGCGCGCGCCGGATCGATCATGCTGGACGGCCCGCTCTCCGGCTCGCCGGTCACCGTCGTGCAAGGCAACGCCTCGATCATGATCGGCGGCGACGAGGCCGCTTACGAGCGCATCAAGCCGGCGCTGCTGGCGATCGGGCCCAAGGTCACCCGCATCGGCGGCAACGGACTGGCCTGCCAGATGAAGATCGCGGTCAACCTTCTGCTGATGGTCGAGGTGATCGCCTTCGGCGAAGCGGTCGCGCTTGCCGAGAAGGGCGGCGTCGCCCGCGACGTTGCGCTCGATGCGATGCTCAAGAGCGTCGCCGCCTCGCCGGTGCTCGGCTATCGCGGACCATTCATCCTCGACGGCAAGATGCCGGAAGTGCCGCTCGCCGACGTCACGCTGCAGCAGAAGGACATGCTGCTCGCGCTCAATCTCGGCCGCACGCTGGGCTCGCCGGTGCCGCTCGCTGCCGCCGCCAACGAGATGATGAACGCCTGCCGCGGGCTGGGCATCGACGGCAACGATTTCGTGGTGGCGCATCAAGTTTATCGACGTTTAGGAGGACAATCATGACATCATCGGCTGAAAAATTCGGAGCCGCTCTGGGCAAGGCTGTGAAGGCTACTGCCGCCGCCTGGAATGAAGGCCAGCCGGTGCCGGTCATGTACCGCACCAATTTGCGCGACGTGCCGAAGGTCGAAGGCCTCAAGCGCGACGACGGCTGGGTCGACATGCAAGTGCAGTTCCTGATCGACAAGAAAACCGCAGGCGCCGATCACGTGGTCGGCTGGACCGTGCTCAAGCCGGGCGCGCGGCACGAGAACCACCGCCATCATAACTGCGACGAGTTCTTCATCGTGCTCAAGGGCAAGGGCATGATCTACACCGACCACGGCGACAAGCCGTCGAGCGAAGGCGATGTGGTCTACTCGCCGCGCGGCTGCTGGCACGGCTTCAACAATACCTCGGACGAGGACGTGGTGCTGGTCTGGGGCTGGATGGGCGCGGGCTCGATTGAGGATTTCAGGCTACGAAGTGCATCCGGAGAGCCATAAGTGAGTTTCACGCTGAACGATCTCGACAATCCGCTCATTAAACGGGGCATGACCGCGCAACTCGCCACCCGGCGCGCGCGTATCGCCGCCGGCGAAACGCCGCTTGGCTGGAAGGTGGGCATGGGTTCGCCGGCGTCCATGCAGAAACTCGGTTTGCAAGCGCCACTGCTCGGCTACCTGATGCAGCGCGCGCTGCTCGCCCCCGGCAGCACGATCTCGCTGAAGGGCTATAGCAAGCCGGTCATGGAGCCGGAGATCGCCGTGCGCATGGCGCGCGATCTTGCCGCCGGAGCAACGGCGGCCGCGGCTGCAGCGGCGATCAAGGAGATCGCGCCGGCGATCGAAATCGCCGACCTCGATCCGGCGCCAACGCCGGACAATCTCGACCGCGTCCTTGCCGACGATATTTTCCAGCGGCATGTCGTGCTTGGCGCCGCGACGCGCGCAGGCAGCGCCACTTCCGGCCTCACCTCACGGCTGATCCGGCGCGGACGCGGAAGTCGCGCGCAGCAACGATCCGGAAGCGCTGACCGGCAAGCTGCTCGATATCGTCGCGCATGTCGCCAATGTGGTGGCGGCATTCGGCGAAAAACTCTCGGCTGGCGATCTCATCATCACCGGCTCGATCACGCCGCCGGTATTCATCGAACCGGACGAAACCGAGATCACGCACGCGATCGATCCGATCGGTGCGGTCTCGGTGCGTTTTTCGCGCGGCTAAGAGCGGCGCCTCTCAGCGCACGTCCAGCACCAGCTTGCCTTGCAGATGCCGACCTTCGCTGACCTTGTGCGCCTCGGCGGCGTCGGCGAGTTTGTAGTGGTGGATCGCTGGCACGCTCACCGCGCCGGCGGCAAGCAGCGCCAGCATCCGCTCGAGATGGGCGCGGTCGCGTTGGACGTCGGGTTTCAGGGTCTCGACGTCGCTGCGTGGCGGTTGAAAGCCCTCCGGCGCCGGCGCAATCCACACCAGCTCTCCGCCCGGCTTGAGCACCTTGTAGCAGCCCGCGCGCACGCCACCGCCGACCGTGTCGAACACCACGTCGCAGATCGGACCGATAGCGGTGAAATCTTCCTTGTTGTAGTCGATCACGCGGTCGGCGCCGAGGCCACGCACATAAACGAGATTGCCGGCGCTGGCGGTCGAGATCACTGTGGCGCCGATATGCTTGGCGAGTTGCACAGCGAAGCCGGCGACGCCACCGGCGCCGCCCTGAATCAGGATGGTCTGACCCGCTTTGAGGTGCGCGGTGTCTTCAATAGCGGTGAGCGCGGTGAGGCTGATAAGCCCGAGCGCCGCCGCCTCGGCGTGGCCGAGCGACGCAGGCTTCTTGGCGACAAGTGCGGCTGGAATCGCGAGCTTTTCCGCATAGGTGCCCTCGATACCCGGGGCGAGCACGCCGAACACGGCATCGCCGACCTTGAGATCGGTAACACCGGCGCCGACGGCGCTGACCACACCCGAAAAGTCGCGGCCCATGATGTGAGGGAACCGGTCGAGCCTGGTAGCGGCCCTTGCCCCGCCGCACCTTGGGATCGGCGCCGTTGACGGATGCCGCGTGGATGTCGACCACTATTTCGCCGGGTCCGGCTTTCGGGTCGGCCGCCTCGCCGTATTCCATCATCTCGGGCCCGCCATGGCCCATCAGCAGCATTGCTTTCATCGTGTTCCTCCACCAAGCACACTGATTAGCAACCGGCACAAGAGATATCCATGATTCCTCCCTGGTCCCTCCTCGACACGGCGCAAGTACCCGGCGGGGGCGAACTCCGCCTGATGCAGCGTGGCGCGGAATTTTCGATCCGGTTGGGGCGCGACGAGTTGATGAACAGTCGCCTCAGCGCCACCGAGCAGGCACTCGCGACCATCGCTTGCGAGAAAATTCGGACCCGCAAACGGCCAAATCAGCGACCAAATGTCCTGATCGGCGGATTGGGTATGGGCTTCACCTTGCGGGCAGCCCTGACCGTACTGGGGAAACAGGCCCACATCGTTGTCGCCGAACTGGTGCCGGCGGTGGTGGCTTGGGCGCGCGGCCCGATGGCGAAATTGTCCGGCGACAGCCTGACCGATCCGCGCGTGCGCATCCACGAAGGTGACGTCGGCGATTTGATCAGGTCCGGTCGATTGGCTTACGACGCGATCCTGCTCGACGTCGACAATGGACCGCAAGGGATGACGCGCAAAGCCAATGACAGGCTGTATGACCTCAAAGGATTGCGCGCAGCCCATACGACGCTGCGTCCGGGCGGCGTGCTGGCGGTATGGTCGTCGGGGCCGGACTCAAAATTCACGGCGCGGCTGCGCAAGACCGGTTTTAAAGTGGACGAAATCCCCCTGCGTGCCAAGGGACCGCGCGGCGGCGCGAGGCATTTCATCTGGACCGCGACAAGAGGCGATTAGGTCCGCGCCCTACCCTCGCAGAATCGCCACAGAGCTCTTATTTGATGCCCAGAAGCCGTTAGGAACTAGACCCATGGACCCTGCCATATCCTCCCTGATCGACCGCGCCGGCCTCGACCGTGGCAAGGTGCGCCAGTTGATTGGGCGCGGCTTGGACAGCGCCGACGACGGCGAACTGTTCCTGGAATATCGCCAGGCCGAAGTGCTGGTATTCGACAATGGCCGGCTCAAGCAGGCGACTTATGACACCGCGCAGGGCTTCGGCCTGCGCGCGGTAAAGGATGAAGCAGTCGGCTATGCGCATGCCTCAGACGTGTCGGAAGCAGCCCTTGCCCGCGCTGCCGAGGCGGTGCGCGCGGTGAAAGGCGGCCACAGTGGCCATTACGCCGAGGCCCCGGGCCGCACCAATCGCAAGCTCTACGGCGACGAGAACCCGCTGGCGCTGCCTGCCTTCGACGCCAAGGTGAAACTGCTGGAGTCGATCGACGCCTATGCGCGCGCCAAGGACCCGCGCGTGCGGCAGGTAACCGCATCGATAGCCGCGACATGGCAGGTGGTGGAAATCCTGCGCGCCGACGGCGAGACCTATCGCGACATCCGCCCGCTGGTTCGATTGAACGTTTCAACAGTCGTCGGCGATGGCGACCGGCAGGAATCCGGCAGCTACGGTGTCGGCGGGCGCGAAGGCTATCAGCGCTTCATCGAAACCCATGCCTGGCAACACGCGGTCGACGAAGCCGTGCGCCAGGCGCTGGTCAATCTCGACGCGGTGGCGGCGCCGGCCGGCGAGATGGACGTGGTGATGGGCTCCGGCTGGCCAGGCGTGATGCTGCACGAAGCGGTCGGCCATGGCCTCGAAGGCGATTTCAATCGCAAGAAGACGTCCGCCTTCGCCGGCCTGATGGGCCAGCAGGTCGCAGCCAAAGGTGTCACCGTGGTTGACGACGGCACCATGCAGCAGCGGCGCGGCTCGCTCTCGATCGACGACGAGGGCACGCCGACCAACCGCACCGTGCTGATCGAGGACGGCATTCTGGTGGGCTATATGCAGGACCGGCAGAACGCGCGGCTGATGAACATGAAGCCGACCGGCAACGGCCGGCGCGAATCGCATGCCCACGTGCCGATGCCGCGCATGACCAACACCTACATGCTCGCCGGCAAGCACGACCCGCAGGAAATCCTCGCCTCGGTGAAGAACGGCCTCTACGCGGTGAGCTTCGGCGGCGGCCAGGTCGACATCACCTCGGGCAAATACGTGTTCCAATGTACCGAGGCCTACAAGATCGAGAACGGCAAGGTCACCGCGCCGGTGAAAGGCGCCATGCTGATCGGCAACGGCCCGACCGACCTCAACCGCATCACCATGATCGGCAACGACTTCGCGCTCGATCCCGGCATCGGCACCTGCGGTAAGAACGGCCAGGGCGTGCCGGTCGGCGTCGGCCAGCCCAGCCTGCGCATGGATCGCATCACCGTTGGAGGGACAGCCTGATGGCTTCTACGGACGTGCAAAAGGCTGGCTTACGCAGCTGGGCCAAAAGCATCTTCGACATCGCCGTCATTGTGCTGGTGGTAATGGCGGCGAAAGCCGCTATCGCCGAACCGTTCTACGTGCCGTCCGGTTCGATGGAGCCGACGCTGCTGATCGGCGACGAACTGCTGGCGACGAAATTTCCCTACGGCTACGGTTCGGCGTCGTTGCCGGCGTTCATCGACTTGCCGATGACGCCGCGCATCTTCGGCGCGCTGCCGCGGCGCGGCGACATCGTCGTGTTCCGCTGGCCGGGAGATCGTTCGCAAATCTGGGTTAAGCGTGTCATTGGCCTGCCCGGCGACCGAATCGCGCTACGCGACGGTCAGGTGTGGATCAACGGCGAAGCAGCCAAGCTGCAACCGGACGGAATTGGCCAGGCCGAAAACGAAGACGGCAGCCTCGCGCCGGCCGCACGTGAGATCGAGACGCTGCCGGGCAACCGCCAACATACCATCTTAAAGCTCGACGCCGCTCGAACCGCTCGACAACATGGCTGAGACCGTCGTTCCACCGGGCCACTTGTTCGTGATGGGCGACAACCGTGACAACTCGGCCGATAGTCGCGTGCCGCTGCGCGAAGGCGGCGTCGGCATGCTGCCGGTGGACGATCTAGTCGGCCGCGTCGACGGGATCGTCGGCTCCTGGGATCTCGGCATGAAGAACCGGCCTGTCTGGACCTGGCCACAGGGCTTGCGGTTATCGCGGTTTTTTTCGGCCGTGCATTAAGCGCCGGCTACGCTATCGCACCACACCCGAAATACAGCACGGCTTGTGGCGTGGGCGTGTGATCTTGTCCTTGAGATAGCAACGCGCGGACGCCCCGATATAGCCCGGCCGCACATAGGTCCAGGCGCGGCAACGCTTCTCGTCCGCGCAGGCGGCATTGCAGGCGGTGCCGTGCGGATCAGGTGTGGTTTCGAAATTGCGATAGTCGCCGCCGAAACGGTCGATCGAGTATTCGATCGGTCCGCGCCTGGGCTCGATCACGCCGGCGCCGCGCACGCCCGACACGCAGCATTTATCCTCCACGCGCGGCGGCACCCGGGTTTTCAACCAGCAGGTCGCGAGCGCATTCTCAGTGCGCGGATAGGAGAAGCTCCAGGCGCGGCAGCGTCCGTCGCGCTCGCAGCGGGAGGCACAGACGGCAGGGTCGCCGCTGCGGATCTGAAAGTTCAAGTAGTCGCCACCGCGCCGATCGTATCCGGTCTGCGCCAGCACCGGGCTGGCCGCCAAGACCGCGAATAGCGCGCCCACAAGAATGAATCGAAAACACATACGCGCCTGCTCGGCTTTGCAGTTGCCGCAACAACCCGCCCCAGCGGCATGCTAACGCAGTTGCAGGCATCTTCGCGCAGAAATTCTACACTAAAAAGAATGCGCCCGCCGGAGGGGCCGGCGGGCGCTTAAGACCCGGACGCGAGAGGGGATGATCGCTAGACCCGGATCGAGCGGCCGACGAGAGGGCTCGGCCGTTTGACAATTGCGTTAAATGGCTTGCCGGGCAGGACGGTCGGTGCGCGGACGGTGGAAGCCGTTCTCGACGTCGAAGCGCCGCACGGGCGTAATACGGTACAGGCGGCGTTCGAGCGCGCGCTCGCGCAACAAAGCGGTCGGGTCTTCCCAGAACGGCGCCGACAAGGCGTCGTTCAGGCCGGAACGACTGACGCCGATATCGGCCAGCATGTGCCGATCGAGGCCGGCGAGCACGTTGGCTTCACGGCGGTGCTTGCGGGCGCGGGCGAACTGCCTGAACCAATGCGTCAGAAACGCAACCAGCGACGCAAAGGCGCGCGCCAAGGCGCCACCGGCGATGGGCAAAACGGGGATATTTGCATTCATTTCCAGTCTCCATTCCAAAGTCAGGCGGCGAACATCGTCCAGGCCGCTTGCCACAACCACCCGAAACCTCCACCCGATTCCTCGGGATGCTAGCTTAATATGGACCAGAGGGATTGATTAGTGAAACGAATGTTTTTAATCTAACCGATCAGGATTGGTGATATAGTCCGGTTGGCCCGAAACGGCCCGCCATGCAGGGACCAGACCCATGACCGCGCTGATCGACGTCGACCAATTGCGCACTTTTATCGCCATCGCCGAGACCGGCAGCTTTACCAAGGCAGCCGAGGTCGTGAACAAGACCCAGTCCGCGGTGTCGATGCAGATGAAGCGGCTGGAGGAACGGCTGGAGCGGCCGATCTTCGCACGCGATGGTCGCGCTTCGAAGCTCACCGAAGATGGGCAGCGCCTTCTCGATTACGCCCGCCGCATCGTCAATCTCAATATCGAGACGCTGGCCGCCTTCTCCGACGCCGAATTGTCCGGCCGCGTACGGCTGGGCGTGCCCGACGATTACGCCGACCGTTATTTGCCCGAAATTATGGCGCGCTTTTCGCGCGTCTATCCCGGCGTCGAGCTCACCGTGATCTGCGAGCCGAGCGTGGATCTGCTCGAGCGTATCGACGCCAACGAGATCGACATCGCCATCATCACCAATTGCGAGAGCAAGCGCACTTCGGAAACGTTTCGTCGCGAGCGGCTGCTGTGGGTGACCTCGAACCGACATCCCACCCATCTGGAGGAGCGCCTGCCGCTGGCGCTCGGCCGGCCGACCTGCTCGTGGCGGCGCATCGCCATCGACCAGATCGAAAAAATCGGCCGGCCCTATCGCATGCTCTATTCGAGTTCGAACGCCGGGGCGGTCGCCGCCGCTGTGCTCGCCGGACTTGCGGTGTCGGTGCTGCCGGAATCCGGCTTGCGTCCCGGCATGCGCGTGCTCACCGCCGCGGAAGGATTTCCGGAATTGCCGAGCTGCCGCATCGGCCTAGTGCGCAGCGCGCATGAAAGCTCGTCGCTGGCCGACGCGCTGGCGGAGCACATCATCTCCTCGCTCGACAACCTGTCGGAAGCGCAGGCGGCGGAATAACGCCGCTCAGCAAACATCGGCGACTGTCGCGCCCAACACCCGCAGCAATTCGGCGGGCGCCAATTCGACTTGCAACCCACGCCGCCCGCCATTGACCATGATGTGCGGAAACGTCAGCGCCGATTGCTCGATGAACACGCGTGCGCGCTTCTTCTGCCCGAACGGTGAGATTCCGCCGACGTGATAACCTGAAATGCGCTCGGCCTCGGCGGCACCGAGCATGGCGGCGCTTTTCGCGTCGGCGGCCTGCGCGAGCTTCTTCAGATTCACCTCGCGGTCGGACGGCGCCAGCGCGCACACCACGGCATCCCCTGCCCGCACCATCAGCGTCTTGAGCAGCCGCACCGGCTCTATGCCCAGCGCTTCCGCGGCCTGAATACCGATGCGTTCGGCATTCGGATCGTAATCGTATTCGTGAAGCTTGAATGCGACGCCGGCCTTTTCCAATGCGAGCGTCGCCGGTGTCGCCTTAGCCATGGGATCACGCGCTAGTAAGCGTATTCCTCGAAAATCGGCTCGACCGAACCCTTCCATGGACCGTGGAATTTTTCCAACAGTTCCTCAGCCGGCGTGATGCCGCGCGCGACGCTTTCTTCCAGCGGCCGCAGATAGCGCGTTTCGTCGCGGCCGTTGCGGTCGAAATATTTCCGACGCGCCAGCCCGCGCGCGGCAAAGCGCAGCACCTCCTGCGCCAGCGTGAGCACGTTGCGGCCGCGGATCTCCGCGGCAAAACCGAGCCGCGGTACGTCATCGCGCAACTTCTGCCGCTCGGCTGCGGTCCAGCCCTTGACCATGTCCCAGCAGGCATCGAGCGCACCGTCGTCGTAGAGCAGCCCGACCCAAAAAGCGGTGAGCGACGGCAGCCGCCGCCATGGCACGCCGTCGGCGCCGCGCATTTCCAGGTAACGCTTGAGCCGCACCTCGGGAAAAATTGTGCTGAGATGATTGGCCCAGTCGGAAATGGTCGGCCGCTCGCCCGGCAACACGTCGAGCTTGCCGGCGAAGAAATCACGGAACGACTTGCCGGCGGCGTCAATGTATTTGTCGCCGCGCTTGATAAAGTACATCGGCACGCCGAGCGCATAGCCGACCCAGCGCTCGAAGCCCATGCCGTCCTCGAACGCCCAGGGCAGCATACCGGAACGGTCGGGATCGGTGTCGGTCCAGATGTGCGAGCGGAATGAGAGAAATCCGTTCGGCTTACCTTCGGTGAACGGCGAATTGGCGAACAGCGCTGTCGCCACAGGCTGCAGCGCCAGCGATACGCGCAACTTTTTCACCATGTCGGCTTCGGACGAAAAGTCGAGGTTCGCCTGCACGGTGCAGGTCCGGTACATCATGTCGAGACCGAGCGTGCCCACCTTCGGCATGTAGTTGGTCATGATCTTGTAGCGGCCCTTGGGCATCACCGGCATAGCGGCGCGGGTCCAGTTCGGTGTCATGCCGAGGCCGAGGAAACCAATGCCGAGCGGCTTCGCCACCTCGCGCAGCTGCGCCAGATGCGCCATCAACTCGGCGGCAGTCTGGTGCACGTTTTCCACCGGCGCGCCGGAGAGTTCGAACTGTCCGCCCGGCTCCAGCGAAATGGCGCCGCCGTGGGTGACGTCGAACAGGCCGATGATGTTGTCGCCTTCCATGATCGGCTCCCAGCCGAGCAGGTCGTGCATGCCCTCCAGTAATGAGCGGATGCTGCGGCGGCCGGCATAAGGCACCGGCCGGTGCCCATCGATGGTGAAGGCGAATTTCTCGTGCTCGGTGCCGACGCGGAATTGCGCCTTCGGCTTGCAGCCCGCTTCGAGCCAGGCGACGAGTTCGTCGCGCGTCTCGATCGGGGTCATGTCGATCTGGTCACGAGCCATACGGAGGTCCGGCAAAAAAGGGTCGCGACCTTAAACATGGGACGCGCGAAAGGGCAATGCGAGAGGCGTCACAAGGCCGTATGTGCCTCAGCAGGCCACAATTGGCGCGATGCCACGACCGCAGCGAGCATTCCCCACAAGCTGGGCGACAATGAACCCCGGCACGCCGGCAGGCGCGATGCCGGCGAACGTATCGGAGAAGGTGCGCGCGATCGTCACCGCCGGATTGGCGAAGGAGGTCGAGGCCGTGAACCAATAGGCCGCCGTTATATAGAGGCCAACCGCATAAGCCACTGCTTGTGGCGCGCGCGCGACACAACCGAATATCGCCAGCAGCAGACCGAAAGTGGCGACGCTTTCCGCAAACCATTGCCCGGGCCCGCTGCGCGCGTGCGCGGAGATTTGCAGCATTGGCAGTTCGAACATGGCATGCGCAGCAAGCACGCCGAGAAGGCCGCCCAAGATCTGCGCGGCGATATAAGGCGCGAGTTCGGTCCACTTCATTTCGCCCCGCAGCGCAAAGGCGAGACTGACTGCCGGATTGAAATGCGCACCTGAGACGGGCCCAAAGATCAGGATCAACACGACCAGAATGGCGCCGGTCGGCAAGGTATTGCCGAGCAGGGCCAGCGCGACGTTTCCGCCGGCGAGCCTTTCGCCCATGATGCCGGAGCCGATCACGGTGGCGAGCAGGAATGCAGTGCCGAGCGCTTCCGCGAACAGCCGGCGCGACAACGGCTGAGGCATCAAGTATCGGCCTTGGCGAGCGTTGTCGCGCCGTCGCTGCGGCCGATCGCCTTCAGCCGCGTCGTCAGCACCAGGCGGTCGAGTTTCTCGAGCGGCAGCGCCAGGAACAGTTCGATGCGCCGGTTGAGCATGCGATAGGCGTCCTTGAACGCCAGCGCGATTTCGGCCTCGCTACCTTCCGCCGCCGCCGGATCAGGAACGCCCCAATGCGCGGTGATCGGCTGGCCCGGCCAGAGCGGGCAGGTTTCGCCTGCGGCGTTGTCGCAGACGGTGAAGACGAAATCGAGATCGGGGCTGCCGGTTTGCGCGAACTCGGGCCAGGATTTCGAGCGCAACGTCGAGACGTCGTAATTGAATTTGCGCAGGAGATCGAGCGTGTGCGGATTGCATGCGGCCTTTCGGCTGGCTGCCGGCGCTGAAAAGCCTTGAATGTCCGCCGCCCGGCGCGATTGAGGATCGTCTCGGCGATGATCGAGCGCGCCGAATTGCCGGTGCAGAGGAACAGCACGTTGTAGATACGCTCGGCCATTGGCAACTCTCTCTTTTTGTTTGCGCATGATCTGATCCAAAATCGGTTTCCACTTTTCGGGATCATGCGCTGCGTGCCGGCGCGCAGCATGTGGCGTTGAAGTCCGCGACCACCGGCGCGCAGATTTCCGGCCGGCCGCCGCAGCAGTCGCGCAGCATGAAATCGATCAGCCTACGGAAGCCGTCGAGATTGGCGCGGTAGTTCATCGAGCGGCCCTGCCGCGCTCACCGCGATCAGCCCGCCGCGCATGAGCGCGGCGAGATGCGTCGACATGGTGTTGTGCGGCACCTTGCAGAATTGCGCGATCTCGCCGGCCGGCAATCCGTTCGGGTGCGCGGCGACCAGCTTGCGGAAGGCCTTCAGCCGCGTCGGCTGCGCCAGCGCGGCGAAGGCGGCTCTGCGATTTTTTCGCGTCCATATGTCGAGACATATCGACGTAATATGACAGCCGCATGAACAAGCCAAGACATAGTCGTCGCCCGCTATTCTTTACGGCGCGGGGTACGCCGATGTCCCTTTTTCCTTTCCCCAAAGGGGAATGGAGCGCCGGGAGGCGCCAGGGTGGTGGTGGTCGCCCTCGGAGGGCATTGAACGGAGCCCGCCGCGCGCCCACGGTTCACTCCGGTTACCCAGGTCAGCCGCTTCTGGGGCGCGCGCCCCCATTGACGGAGGGGAGGGCGCCTCCCGGCGCTCCACGATCAACCCTGCGCGGTCTGCGCAGGCTTGACAGCGACGGCGCCATTGTCGGCGCACCGCCCTCGCCGGCCGCTCCGGACGCGTCATGACGGCGCTCGGATTGACCGGCGAACAGTTAGGAATATAATCCACGCCGGGAAGGGCTGTCAAGGTTCATATTTTGTTCTTTTTCCTTTGATCCCGCTTGGGCTATTGAATTCTCCAATGCCGCAGTTCTCCCCGCACCAAGACGCCGCGCTCAATGCCGTCGCCACCTGGCTGAAGGACAAGCCCGGATCGAACGGCACGCCGCAGGTGTTCCGCCTGTTCGGCTATGCCGGCACCGGCAAGACCACCCTCGCCCGCCATCTCGCCGAACACGCCGACGGCGAGGTGAAGTTCGCCGCCTTCACCGGTAAGGCCGCCTCGGTGATGCGCGGCAAGGGCTGCAAGGGCGCCTCGACCATCCACAGCCTGATCTACCGGGCGCGCGAGAGCGGCGAGGAAATCCCCTCGTTCGATCTGTGGGACGAAGCGCCCGCCTCCAAGGCCGAACTGATCGTCATCGACGAGTGCTCGATGGTCGACGCCGAACTCGGCCGCGACTTGTTATCGTTCGGCGTGCCGCTACTGGTGCTTGGGGACCCTGCGCAATTGCCGCCGATCCAGGGCGGCGGATTTTTCACCGAGGCCGAGCCGGACGCGATGCTCACCGAAGTGCACCGGCAGGCCGCTGACAATCCGATCATCCGCCTCTCGATGGACATCCGCGCCGGCGAATATCTCGAGCCCGGCCGCTACGGCGAGACCGAGGTGATCGCCAAGGCCGATCTCGATCCGCAGCGCGTGCTCGAGGCCGACCAGGTGCTGGTCGGGCGCAACGCCACGCGGCGCGCCTACAACATCCGGATGCGCGAGCGGCGCGGCTTCGACGGCGAATTTCCCGACGCCGGCGACAAGCTGGTCTGCCTGCGCAACAACCGCAAGAAGGGCCTGTTCAATGGCGGGCTGTGGACGGTGAAGGAACGCGACGCGCGGCGCGGCGCCAAGACCGGGATCATGACCATGCGGCTGATGCCCGACGACGAGACGGCGACGCGCGGCGTCAAGGTGTCGGTGCGGCCGGAATGCTTCACCGGCGGCATCGAAAAGCTCGATTGGGCACGCCGCAAGCCTTACGACGAATTCGACTACGGCTACGTGCTCACCGTGCACAAGGCGCAAGGCTCGCAATGGGACGACGTCGTGCTGTTCGACGAGAGCTTCGCGTTTCCGGAGAGCCGCGAGCGCTGGCTTTACACCGGCGTCACCCGCGCGGCGAAGCGGCTGACGGTGGTGATGTAGGTTCTTCGCTCACACCAAATGCTCGGCGTCATGCGCGGCTTGACCCGCACATCAATGATGAATTTCCGAACTGAACATCCTTATGTGAGGCCGCGATTGCCGATCGGCCTCACGGATTGCCGGGTCAAGCCCGGCAATGACAGGTTAAATTGATTACGCCGCCTCTTTCTTCTTCTCCGGTGCGAAGCGCGAGTAGAAGGTTTCGTTCTTCTCGGCGAGGTCGATGAGCAGATTGCAAGGCGCGAAGCGATCGCCGTATTTCTTTTCCAGCTTTCGGCACATCTCGACGAATTTCTTCGTGCCTATCATATCGATGTAGGACAAAGTGCCGCCGGAGAACGGCGCAAAGCCGAAACCGAGAATGGAACCGACATCGGCCTCGCGCACGTCGGTAAGCACCTTTTCCTCAAAGCAGCGCGCAGTTTCCAGTGCCTGCATTGCCAGCAGGCGATCTTTCAATTCCTGCACGTCGATCTTGTCAGGGTCGAGCTTGACCGGCTGCAAATCGGCGAGGCCCGGCCACAATTTCTTCGGCCCGTTTGCCGGATAATCGTAGAAGCCCTTGCCGTTCTTGCGCCCGTAGCGCTGGCGTTTTTCGACCAGGTCCTCGAGCAGAATTTTCTGACGCGGGTCGATGGCTTGCGGCCCGAGATCGGCTTCGGTCGCCTTCAAAATTTTCCAGGCAAGGTCGACCGCCACCTCGTCGTTGAGCGACAGCGGTCCGACCGGCATGCCGGCCATGCGACCGACGTTCTCGATCATCGCCGCCGGCACGCCTTCCGCGAGCATCAGGTGGCCTTCGCGGATGTAGGTGCCGACCACGCGCGAGGTGTAGAAGCCGCGCGAATCGTTGACGACAATCGGCGTCTTGCGGATCGCGCGCACGTAATCGAGCGCGGCAGCGAGCGCCTTATCGCCGGTTTGCTTGCCGAAAATGATCTCGACCAGCATCATGCGGTCGACCGGCGAAAAAAAGTGGATGCCGATGAAGCGCGGCGGGTCCTTGAACTCGGTGGCGAGCGAGGAGATCGGCAGCGTCGAGGTATTGGAGGCGAAGATGACGTTGTCGCCGATGACCGCCTGAATCTTGGCGATCACTTCGGATTTCACTTTTCGGTCTTCGAACACCGCCTCGATCACCAGATCGCAATCCTTCAAGGCGCCGTAGTCCGGCGTCGGCGTGATCAGCGACAGCAGCCCGTCTCGTTCGGCCGATTTCATGCGGCCTTTGTTGACGCGGTCGCTGAGCGCCTTGTGCAAAGCCGCCTTGCCTTTGTCGGCGGTTTCCTGGTCGCGGTCGATCAGCACCACCAGCAAGCCGGCGGCCGCGCTCACCTGCGCGATGCCGGCGCCCATGAAACCGGCGCCGACGATGCCGATCTTCTTGAGATTGGTCGCAGGCTCCGCCGCCGGGCGGCGAGCGCCTTTGTTGAGCTCCTGCATGGAAACGAAAAGCGAGCGGATCATGCTGGCCGCTTCCGGCGAGCGCAGTATCTTGGCGAACCAGCGCGATTCCACGCGCAACGCGGTATCCATGTCGAGTTGTAGGCCTTCGTAGACCGTCTGCAGGATGGCGCGCGCAGCCGGATAATTGTCATAGGTCTCGCGCCGGTAGATCGCGTTGGCTGGCGGGAACACCATCATGCCGGCCTTGGAGTAGACCGGCCCACCCGGCAGCTTGAATCCCTTGACGTCCCACGGCGCGACCGGCTTGCCGCCGGCCTTGATCCAGTCTTTGGCGGCTTTGACGAGGTCGGCTTGCGGCACGACGTTGTCGATCAGCTTCATCGCTTTGGCGCGGTCGGTTTTGATCTGGTCACCCTTGAGCAGGAACTGCAGTGCATCGGCTGGCGGCAGCATGCGCGCCACGCGTTGCGTGCCGCCGGCGCCGGGGAACAAACCGATCTTGATCTCGGGCAGACCGAGCCGCGTCTTGGGATTGTCGGCGGCGATCCGGTGATGACAGGCAAGCGCGAGTTCGAAGCCGCCGCCCATAGCCGTGCCGTTGAGCGCGCAGACCCATGGCTTTCCGCAAGTCTCGATGCGTCGATAAAGCTGCGACAGCTTGCGGCTTTCATCGAACACGAATTGCGCGGCAGCTTCGGTGCCCTGCTTGCGGACGGTGTCCGCGTATATTGTACCCATCCGCTCGAGCATGGTGAGATCGGCGCCGCCGCAAAAGGCGTCCTTGGCCGAGGTGATTACCACGCCCTTGATGGCGGCGTCGGCGGTCACTTTCTCTGCGATAGAGTCGAGCTCCGCGATTACGTCCATGGTGATGACGTTCATTGAGCGATCGGCCATGTCCCAAGTGACTAGCACGATGCCGTCGCTATCGACCTCGAATTTGAAATTGGGCATAGCCGCGGCTCCTATTTAGAATATGGCTCGCCGTTCTTGTGCAGATAGCGACGGTTGGTGCCATCGCGTTCGAACAGCATATCGATGTCGGAATAGGTGACTTTTTCGCTCAACGCGCGTGTGCCGATTTCGAGAAAGACGGCGTCGCGGTTGGAGCGGTTGACCAGACAGTGGCCGTTGGGGACGCCGGCCTTCCAGCCCGCCGCGTCACCGGACTTGAGCAAGGTTTCGCCGCCGTCCTCGCACAGCACGACTTCGCCTTCGAGCATGTAGACGAACTCGTCCTCGCGGTGCTGCCAATGCCGCTGCGACGACGCCGCACCCGGCTTCAGCCGGCAAAGATTGACGCCGAACTGATCGAGCCCGACGGCATTGCCGAGCCGCTTCCGCGCGCGGCCCTCCACTGCCTTGTTAAACGGCGCCGGATAGCCGGTCGCAGTATCGAGCGCGATCCTGTCGATATCGATCCTCGGCATCAAATACGCTCGATGATCGTCGCGGTACCCATGCCCATGCCGATGCACAGCGTCACCAGCGCAGTCGACAGATCGCGGCGCTCCAATTCGTCGAGCACGGTACCGAGGATCATGGCGCCGGTGGCGCCGAGCGGATGGCCCATGGCGATGGCGCCGCCATTGACGTTGATTTTGTCGTGCGGGATGTCGAAGGCCTGCATGTAGCGCAGGACGACCGAGGCGAAGGCCTCGTTGAGCTCGAACAGATCGACGTCGCCGAGCGCCATGCCGGCCTTCTTGAGCACTTTCTCGGTCACCGGGATTGGGCCGGTGAGCATGATCGCAGGCTCGGCGCCGATGTTGGCGAAAGCCTTGATGCGCGCACGCGGCTTGAGGCCCGCGGCCTTGCCTGCCTCTTCGCTGCCGATCAGCACGGCGGCCGCTCCGTCGACGATGCCGGAGGAGTTGCCCGGCGTATGCACGTGATTGATCGCTTCGACCTCCGGATGCTTCTGTACCGCCACCGCGTCGAAACCGCCCATCTCGCCCATTTGTACGAAGGACGGCTGCAGCGCGGCGAGAGTCTGCATGGTGGTCGACGGGCGCATGTGCTCGTCCTTCGACAGGATCGGCAGCCCGTTGGGATCGCGAACCGTAATCACCGAATTCTTGAAGCGGCCTTCGTCCCAAGATTTCGCCGCGCGCTTCTGGCTTTCCACGGCGTAAGCGTCGACGTCGTCGCGCGAGAAGCCGTATTTGGTGGCGATCAGATCGGCGGAAATGCCTTGCGGCAAGAAATAGGTCTCGACCGCGATCGATGGATCGACCGGCCAGGCGCCGCCCGAGGCGCCGATGCCAATGCGGCTCATCGATTCGACGCCGCCGCCGATGGTCATCGCATGCTGGCCCGACATCACTTCGGCAGCGGCGAAATTCACGGCATCGAGGCCGGAGGCGCAGAAACGATTGATCTGCACGCCGGGCACGTCATCGCCGAAGCCGCCGATCAACGCCGCGGCGCGCGCGATGTCGCCGCCCGCCTCCCCCACCGGATCGACGCAGCCCAGCACCACGTCGTCGATCATCTTCGGGTCGAGCTTATTGCGGTTCTTAATTTCGCGCAGCGTCTGAGCCGCGAGGTTGAGAGCGGTCACTTCGTGCAATGCTCCGTCTGCCTTGCCGCGGCCGCGCGGCGTGCGCACGTGGTCGTAAATGAATGCGTCAGTCATGGGTACTTCTCCTTCCCTCTCCCACAGGGAAAGGGTGGTGAGTTGTGAGCGAAGCGAACAACGAACCGGGTGAGGGGTTACAGCCTATCGAGAGGTTCTAAACCCCTCACCCGCCCTCGCTCTGCTCGGGCACCCTCTCCCCATGGGAGAGGGAAGAAAAATTCACAAACTCCGCGCGATCAACAGCTTCATGATCTCGTTCGTCCCCGCGTAAATGCGCAGCACCCGCGCATCCCGGTAGAGCCGCGAAATCGGGTATTCGTCCATATAGCCGTAGCCACCGAACAATTGAAGGCAGCGGTCGATCATTTCGCCGAGGGTGTCGGTAAGGCGGTATTTAGCCATCGAGGCGGTGACGGTGTCGAGCTTACCCTCGACATGCTGGCCGATGCAGTGGTCGACAAACACCTTGGCTATCGTCGTATCGGTCTTGCAGGCGGCGAGCTCGAATTGAGTGTTCTGGAATTCGACGATCGCCTTACCGAAGGCCTTGCGCTGCTTGACGTAATCGACTGTGAGCGCGAGCGCGCGCTCCATCATCGCCACGGCATGCACGGCGACAATCAAGCGTTCCTGCGGCAATTCCTTCATGAGTTGATAGAAACCCTGCCCTTCTTCGGTGCCCAGCAGCGCCTCAGCCGGGAGCTTAACGTCCTCGAAGAACAATTCCGAGGTGTCGGCAGAATCCATGCCGAGCTTCTTGAGCTTGCGGCCGCGGCGGAAGCCTGGAGCATCGTCCGTCTCCACCGCCAGGAGCGAGGTGCCCTTGGCGCCGGCCTTGGGATCGGTCTTGGCGACGACGATGATCAGATTGGCGTGCTGGCCGTTGGTGATGAAGGTCTTCGAGCCATTGAGCACGTAGCCATTGCCGGATTTCTCGGCCTTGGCGCGCACGCCTTGCAGGTCGGAGCCGGTGCCGGGCTCGGTCATGGCGATGGCGCCGACAAGTTCGCCGGTGGCAAGTTTAGGGAGCCAGCGTTTCTTCTGCTCGTCGGTGCCGTAATGCAGGATGTAGGGCGCGACGATGCCGGAATGCAGCGGCGCGCCGAAGGTGTCGAAGCCAGCGAGCGAAAACTCGCGGTTGATCACCGCCTCATGGGCGAAGCTGCCGCCGGCGCCGCCATATTCCTCCGGCATGGAGGCGCAGAGCAGACCGGCCGCGCCGGCCTTGGTCCACACCTCGCGCTCGTACATGCCTTTTTCGTGCCAGCGGTCGATATGGGGGGCGAATTCGTCGGCGATAAAGCGCCGCGCCTGCTCTTCGAGCAGGACGAGGTCCTCGGTCATCCACTCCGGCCGCGGAAGGTTGAGGGCATCCATGTGATGATTCCCGACGCGCGTCGCACCATAGCGCGGGTGCCCGCCGGGCGCGAGGGAGAGAATCTGTCAGCCGGCGCCCAGCACCACTGCGACATTGTAGGTAATAAAGGAGGCAATATAGGCGAGCGCCAGCATGTAGCCGAAGGTGACCGCCATCCATTTCCAGCTGCCGGTCTCGCGCTTGATCACGGCGAGCGTCGAGGCGCATTGCGGGGCGAAAATATACCAGACCAACAGCGACAAAGCGGTGGCCAAAGTCCATTGATGCGCCAGCGCGTGCCCGATTTGCTCGGCCGCCTCCTTGCCGCCTTCGATGGAATAGACGGTGCCGAGCGCGGCGACGGCGACTTCGCGCGCGGCCATGCCGGGGATCAAGGCGACGGCGATCTGCCAATTGAAGCCAAGCGGCGCCAGCACCGGTTCGAGCGCATGGCCGATGATGGCGGCGAGGCTGAAGTCGATCGCCGGCCCGCTTGCGCCAGCCGGCGGGCGCGGGAACGAAGCCAAGAACCAGATCAGCACCATCATGGAGAAGATGGTCGTGCCGGCGCGCTGCAGGAACATCTTCGCTCGCGTATAGAGACCGATCAGCACGCTGCGCGGCCGCGGCAATTTATAGTCGGGCAATTCAAGCATGAAGGGCGGCGTCGGGTTGTCGCGCCAGAAGAAGAACTTGGCGAGAAACGACACGCCGAGCGCGCTGGCGATGCCGGCGCCATAAAGGCCGAACATTACCAAGCCCTGCAGACTGACGAAACCCCAGACGGACTTGTTCGGGATGAAGGCCGAGATAATCAGCGTGTAGACCGGAATGCGCGCCGAGCAGGTCATCAGCGGCGCCACCAAGATGGTGGTCAGCCGATCGCGCGGGTTGTCGATCACCCGCGTCGCCATGATGCCGGGAATGGCGCAGGCAAAGCTCGACAACAGCGGAATGAAAGCGCGGCCGTGCAGCCCGGCGCCCCCCATAATGCGGTCCATCAGGAAGGCGGCACGCGCCATGTAGCCGAGATCTTCTAAAAGCAGGATGAACAGAAACAGGATCAGGATCTGCGGCAAGAACACTACGACGCTGCCGACGCCGTTGATCACCCCGTCCTGCAGGAAGCTCTGCAACAGCCCGGCGGGCAACGTATCGCGCACCGCATTGCCGAGCGCATCGAAGCCGGAAGAGATCAAATCCATCAACGGCTGCGCCCAGCTAAAGACGGCCTGGAACATCACGAACAGGAGCGCCAGCAGAATGACGAGGCCGATCACCGGGTGCAGCAGTACCGCGTCGAGCCGCGTGGTCAGCGTGTCCGGCTTGTCCGGCATGCGCACAGCGGTCTTGATCAGCCGGTCGGCTTCGCGCTGGGCAGCGCGCAGGCCGGACGCGGTCGGCGCCTGCCAGCCGGTTTCGCCGTTGTGCGCGGGCATCGCCGCGGCCAATTCATCAAGCCGGCGCATCAGATCATCGGTGCCGCCGCGGCGAACCGCCGCCGCGGTGATCACCGGCACGCCAAGCTCTGCCGACAATTTGTCGAGATCGATTTCCATGCCGCGCCGGCGCGCGATATCGATCATGTTGAGGACCAGCAGCAACGGCCGTCCGATCTGCTTGAGCTCGATCACCAGACGCAGCGCGAGCCGCAGATTGGTAGCGTCGGCGACGCAGACCAGCAGGTCCGGAGCATTTTCAGATGCGAGGCGGCCGAGCACCACGTCGCGTGTCACCTCTTCATCGGGACTGCGCGCGCGCAGAGAATAGGTGCCGGGCAGATCGATTAGGTTAACGCTGAGTCCAGAGGGCGTGCGCATCGCGCCGGTTTTGCGCTCGACGGTGACGCCAGGATAATTGGCGACTTTCTGCCGGCTGCCGGTGAGCGCGTTGAACAGCGCGGTCTTGCCGCTGTTCGGCGTTCCGATCAGGGCAAAGTGTCGGACGCCTCCCTCAGCCAGTGTGCTCATTTGCAAGCCCAGATCAGCGCGATCAAATCACCAGAATGGCCATCGCCTCGCGGCGGCGCAGTGCCACCGTGGCCGCATTGACGCGCACCGCGATCGGATCGCGACCGATCGCGCCCTCGTGCAGGACCTCAATGGTGGCGCCTTCGGTGAAACCGAGTTCAACCAATCGCCGCTCAAGTTCCCCGCTCGGCAAGTCGGAAGCATGATCGGCCCCGGTAATGGTGTCGATCCGGCCGCGAAAACCCTTGCGGGCCAAACCTAAAGGCGCGGTCGTCGACATGGTGCTCTCGCTCATAACCACATGATCCTGCAGATGCGTATGATTATCATTTCCACTTTCATCTGGATCACACCATGATCTAAATCAAGTGAAATAGTCAAAATATTTCAGTAGCTTAGAATGATTATAAGGAAGCCATCGGCGGATTTGCGCATGGCCGCGGCGGCGTCAGGATGCTAGGAGCGCCGTAACGTCAGTAGCCGGGTAATTTATTGCCGTGATTACAGCACATACTGCCGCAGACCCGACCAAGCCTGACCCGACCAATTCGGCGGTCGCCTGGATTCGTCTCGGCGTCGCCGTTGTGCTGAGCACAATCGGCGGCGTCGGCATGTGGTCGGTGGTCGTGGCGCTGCCGGCGATCCAATCCGACTTCGGTGTCGACCGCGCCGACGCCTCGCTGCCCTATACGCTCACGATGCTCGGCTTCGCCGCCGGCGGCGTGGTGATGGGCAAGCTCGCCGACCACTTCGGCATTACCGCACCGCTAGCGCTCGGCGCAGTGGCGCTAACGCTTGGCTATGTCGCGGTCGGGCACGCTGCGACGCTGTGGCAGGTGACGCTCGCCTATGGCCTTTTGATCGGCTTCGGCTGCTCGACCACCTTCGGACCGCTGATGGCAGAAATGTCGCACTGGTTCGTGCGCCGGCGCGGCATCGCCGTCGCGATCGCGGCCGCCGGCAACTATCTCGCCGGCACCGTCTGGCCGCCGCTGGTGCAGCATTTTATCGCCATATCCGGCTGGCGCGCGACCCATACCGGCATCGGCGTGTTCATCATCATCACAATGCCGCCACTGACGTATTTCATGCGGCGGCGGCTCGCGACGGAACACACCATCGGCGCCATGCAGTCGGCAGCGGAGCGGCAGGCCGAACTGCCGTTTTCGCCAGCGACGCTGCAGGTGCTGCTATTCATTGCCGGCATCGCCTGCTGCGTGGCGATGTCGATGCCTCAGGTCCATCTCGTCGCCTATTGCGGAGATCTCGGCTATGGCGCGGCGCGCGGCGCCGAGATGCTGTCGCTGATGCTCGGGCTCGGCATCGTAAGCCGCGTCGCGTCGGGCTTCATCGCCGACCGCATCGGCGGCGTACGCACGTTGCTGCTCGGATCGGGGCTGCAAGGCGTGGCGTTAGTTCTTTATCTCTTTTTCGACGGGCTGTTTTCGCTTTACGTGATCTCCGGACTGTTTGGCCTGTTCCAGGGCGGCATCGTGCCGAGTTACGCGATCATCGTGCGCGAATATTTTTCGCCCAAGGAAGCGAGCACGCGCGTCGGGCTGGTGGTAATGGCGACCGTGCTCGGCATGGCTCTGGGCGGCTGGATGTCGGGCGCGATCTTCGACGCAACCGGTTCGTATCAGGCAGCGTTCCTCAATGGACTCGCGTGGAACTTGTTGAACGTGTCGATCGCGTCGTGGCTACTGCTGCGCACGCCGCGCCGGACGGAGTTTGCGCACGAGGCATGAATTCTCATGGCGCGAGGTTGATCCGACGCCCGCACAATATCGTGGACTGGCGCGACAAAAGCACCATCGTGTCACTGCGATAGTTTAACCGGCTAGAACGCCTCGTCCGGCAATTCCATCGTGCTCGCCGCGCCCGCCTGGATGCGGGCGAAATGTGTCGCCGTTTCCGGCAGCATGCGCTCCATGAAGAAGCGTGCGGTGACGAGCTTGCTCTTCATCGCAGGCGCCGCGCCGTTGCCGGACTTGGCCAGCGCGGCCTCAGCGATCCGGCACCACATGTAGCCAAGCGCCACCAACCCAAACAAATGCATGTAATCAGTCGCGCCGGCGCCGGCATTGTCGGGCTTGGCCATGGCGTTCTGCATGAACCACATTGAGGCTTGTTGCAGATGGCCGACCGCGACGCCGAGCGGCGTCACGTAAGGCTTCATCGCCTCATTGGCGCCCTTCTCCTTGATGAAAGAGCCGACTTCGTTGAGGAATGCCATCAGCGCGCGGCCGCCGTCCTTGCGGAGCTTGCGGCCGACCAGATCGAGCGCCTGGATGCCGTTGGCGCCCTCATAGATCATGGCGATGCGGGCGTCGCGCACGAACTGTTCCATGCCGTGCTCGGCGATGTAGCCGTGGCCGCCGAACACCTGCTGCGCCATCACCGTATTGGCGAAGCCCTGGTCGGTGAGCACGCCTTTGACCACCGGCGTGAGCAGGCCCATGTAATCGTCGGCGCTCCGACGCTCCTTGCTATCCTCTGAACGCCGGGCAACGTCGCCCTTGAGCGCGGTCCATAAGACCAGCGCGCGGCCGGCCTCGTTGAAGGCGCGGATGGTCATCAACGTGCGCCGCACGTCCGGATGCACGATGATCGGATCGGCCGTCTTGTCGGGATATTTGGCGCCCGAAAGCGCGCGGCCTTGCAGGCGTTCCTTGGCGTAGATCGCGGCGTTCTGGTAGGCGACTTCCGACAGCGCCAGGCCCTGCACGCCGACACCGAGTCGCGCCTCGTTCATCATTGTGAACATGGCGGGCAGGCCGCGGTTCTCCTCGCCCACCAACCAGCCGCTGGCGCCGTCGTAATTCATCACACAGGTCGAATTGGCATGGATGCCCATCTTCTCTTCGATCGAGCCGCAGGTGACGCCGTTCGGCCCGCCGATCGAGCCGTCGTCCTTGACGTTGAACTTGGGCACGACGAACAGCGAAATACCTTTGGTGCCGGCCGGCGCGCCTTCGATGCGTGCGAGCACCAAATGCACGATGTTCTCGGAGAGGTCGTGCTCACCGGCGGAGATGAAAATCTTGGTGCCGGTGATCTTGTAGCTGCCGTCGGCCTGTTTCACCGCCTTGGTGCGCAGCAGGCCGAGATCCGTGCCGCAATTCGGCTCCGTGAGATTCATGGTGCCGGTCCAGGCGCCTTCCACCATCTTGGGCAGATATTTCGCCTTCAGTTCCGGCGAAGCATGTGCGAGCAGCGCGGCAATGGCGCCCTGGGTGAGGCCCGGGTACATGGCGAAGGCCATGTTGGCCGAGCAGAGCATCTCGTTCACAGCCACCGTCAGGGTCGCCGGCAGGTCCTGGCCGCCGTATTCGGCCGGCACCGAGATGCCGATCCAGCCTCCCTCGACGATTTGCTTGAAGGCGTCCTTGAAGCCGGTCGGTGTGGTCACGCTGCCGTCGGCGTTACGCTTGCAGCCTTCCTTGTCGCCAATGCGATTAAGTGGGGTGAGGACTTCCTCGCTGAACTTGGCCGCCTCGCGCAGCACCGCTTCGACCACTTCGGGCGAAGCCTCGCCGAATCCAGGGAAATTGCCGTAACGATCGAGATGGAAGACGTCGTTCAACAGAAACAACGCATCGTCCACAGGCGCTTTGTAGGTCGGCATCGATCCCTCCCGGCGTCCGGCGAGCATCGTTAACTATTCGGCAACTATTGAGCGATGGCACCCGCCGCAAGAACGGCCATGGATTTCCTCAGATTTTGCAAGCGCGGCCGCGGCAAGACCATCGCGTATCCGAATTACAGCCGCGTTAAGCCAGCGTCCACAACCGGATAGGCCAAAAAAACCACGCGCGAATTCGGACGCCACAGACCAATTCTTAACCCGGTGTTTACCGTCACAGGGAAAAAGTCGGTGAATGGACCGCGTACCGTTTCGGTATCCACACATTCTTAACCCGTGTCGGTTCTCCGGAGAGCCCATGAAGCTCCGTCAACTCGACCTCAAACCCGGGTGCGAGCAATGAAATTCGGCGTTCCGTGGAGCGTGAAAGGGATCCGGCCGGAGGCGCTCCAATCCGCCGAAGAAGCCGCGCGCCGCACTGGCTTGTCGCTGGACGATTGGCTCAACACCGTCATTGTCCAGCAAGCCGGGCAATTGGGCGTATCATCACCGCCGCTCGCCGACGAGGACTTTCATACCGGCGAGCTCGTCGCGGCGAATCATCGGCGCGACGACCGTTTGCGGTACGCCGAACCGGCGTTCTCGCGCGCGGGCCCCGTGGCCTACGCACCGAAACGGAGCCGCAACGAGCCCGATCAATCCGCCGGCGTTTCGGCGCCGCCCCCGGGAATTCCGAGCGTTCGGCTGCCGCCAAGCCTCGATCGCGCCGTCGCTGAAATTTCGGCGCGTCAGCGCACGCTCAAAGGCAAAGCCCCGGCGCCGCATCGGCAACCACAAACCGCCGTGGAGATTCCCGCGCCATCACCCCGGCCTATGCCGATCCAGAACCTGGCAGGCCTGGAAGATCAGCTCCGGAACATCACCAAGCAGATCGAGACTTTGCGCAAGCCGGGCGTCGAACAAGCGATTAATGCCTTGCGCGAGGAACTCGACGAGATCGGGCGCACCCTCAGCGACGCGATGCCGCGCCACGCCCTGGAGGCCATCGAAAAGCAAATCCAGAGCCTGGACCGGCGTATCACCGAAGGCCGCCAGGCCGGTATCGACGCCGCCGCGCTCGGCGGCATCGAGCGCGGGCTCGCCGAAGTGCGCGACGCGATGCATGGGCTGATGCCGGCGGAGAATCTGGTCGGTTACACCGACGCGGTCGCCAATCTCGCGCACAAGATCGATCTCATCGTCGCCCAGAATGACCCGGCGACGATTGCGCAACTCGAGCGGTCCATCATCACGCTGCGCGAGATGAGCAACCATATCGCCTCAAACGAGACGGTTCAGGGACTGGCTGCTCATGTGCAGGCGTTGGCGGAAAAGATCGAGTACATGGCCAAAGCGAGCGCTGGGAACGGCGGCGAGGCGCTCGATCACCTCGAACAGCGCATTGCCTTGCTCTCGAACACCCTCGCCGAGCGCGCCCAGAGCGGCCCAGCGGTGTCGCCACGACTGGAAGCGCTGGTCCAATTGCTTGCAGACAAGATTGAGCAGATCCAGAACTCGCGCGGCAGCGGCGACGCCTTCGGCCATCTCGAAGATCATATCGTCAAGCTAGTGGAGAAGCTGGACGCTGCCGATTCCCGGCTCGGCCATTTGGAAGGGATCGAACGCGGCTTGGCCGATCTGCTGGTCCGCTTCGAAAATATGCGCGCGAATGCAGGCGCTAGCGAATCACGCGCACCAGACGCGCCGGCCGTCGGAGATCTCAGGCACGATATCGCGCGCACTCAGGACGCGCTGGAAGTGGTGCATGGCACGCTCGGTCATGTCGTCGACCGCCTTGCTACGATCGAAAACGACATCCGCAGCCAGGCGCACCCGTATATTGCGCCCGGCAGCGGCGGCGCGTTCACTCAGTCCGCTTTGCCGCCCGAAGAGTCCGCTGCAGCGGCACCACCATCCCAGGCGCCTCCCGCAATGCGCCGGAGGCCGCCAGCCGCGCAATTGGCGACCGGTTCCGATCTGCCGGACAATCAGCCGCTTGAGCCCGGCTCCGGGCCGCCGAATTTGCAGGCCAATCCAGCTGCCCGCATCGCCGCTTCGGAAGCCGTTCTCGGCGGCACGCCACCCACCGCTGCGCCTGGCGGCAAATCCAGCTTCATCACCGCCGCCCGTCGCGCAGCCCAGGCAGCAGGGCAGCAACCGAACGCCCGCGCGCCACGCGCGGAGCCGGTCGCCGCCTACGCGCCCACGAGCACATCCTTGCGCGCCAAGGTAATGAAACGGGTGAAATCGCTTTTCATCGCGGCCTGCATCATCTCCATCGTGGTCGGCACGGTCCAGATTGCCGGGAAGGTATTCAATTTTGGCAATTCGATCACCAACATGGCGGAAGCGCCCGTTACCGCTCCGAGGTTGGACACTGTGAAGACCGAGCCGGAGGTCGACGCCACGGCGCCCGCACCCGAAGCTACGGCCAGCATTGCCGCCAAGCCGTTCGCGCCGCCCGCCCTGCCGGCAATGGGATCACTCGCGCCGACCCCAGGCGGCAGCACGCTCGCAACCACTCCGTCGCTCGGCATCAACCAGATGCCGCCAGCGGTGCCGTCATTGTTCGGTCCGCCGGTGTTCGAAGCGAATAACGACATCACCGGATCAATTCCGCGTCCGGCCGGCGACGGCCAAGCCACTCGCCCGGCAACGCCGTCAGATCAGCAGTCGGCCGACCGGCTGCCAGTCGCCATTGGCGGACCCAAGCTACGCAGCGAGGCCGTGTCCGGTAATGCCGCGGCTGCCTTCGCTGTTGCTATGCGGTTCGCCGAGGGGCGCGGCGTGCCAGTCAACATGGAGGAAGCGGCGCATTGGTACGAGCGCGCGGCCAGCAAAGGCTTGGTCCCGGCGCAATTTCGCTATGCCAGCTTGCTGGAGAAAGGCCTGGGCGTGAAGAAGGACCTCGCGCAGGCACGCCGCCTCTATCTTGCCGCCGCGACAAAAGGCAACGCCAAGGCGATGCATAACCTCGCAGTGCTCTATGCCGAAGGCGTAGACGGCAAACCGGATTACGCCAACGCCGTGCAGTGGTTCCGCAAGGCCGCTCAGCATGGCATCGCCGATAGCCAGTACAATCTCGGCGTCTTGTGTGCGCGCGGCCTCGGCATCGACCAGAATTATGCCGAAGCCTACAAATGGTTTGCACTTGCGACTATTCAGGGCGATCACGAATCCGCCAAGAAACGCGACGATGTCGCGGCCCACCTGGACCCGACCTCGCTGGCCGCCGCCCAACAGGCAGTCAAAAGCTTCGTCGCCGAACCACAACCGCCAGATGCCGTGACCCTGCGCGAACCACCCGGCGGCTGGGATCACGCCGCCAGCGCGCCGACGCAAGCCAGTCCACCCCCGCCCGGACCGCTGGCACTCGGCACTTTCCGGATGGGAAAACGGTGAACAAGCGCATCTGATCGCGTAAAAGCGTGATCGTAGCCCTGTTCATCGCTAAGATCGCACCGACTTCCGGCCCAGAGTCGCTGCTGGATCCGCGAGACGCGGCGTTGACCGCAAGGTGAACCTCGCGCCGGCACGGCTTGGGTGGCGGAGCATCGGCCTCACACTTCGGACGACGCCTCTTGCAGATTTATCTTCCGATCGCCGACATGCCCGTGAACATTTTCCTCGTCCTGGGGATGGGGCTCGCGGTCGGCTACATGTCCGGCATGTTCGGCATCGGCGGCGGATTCCTTATGACGCCGCTGCTCATCTTCATCGGCGTCTCTCCGGCAGTGGCAGTGGCGAGCGTAGCCGGCCACATCGCCGCCTCTTCCTTCTCCGGCGCGATCAATTACTGGAACAGGGGCGCGCTCGATCTCGCGCTCGCGCTGATGTTGCTAAGCGCCGGCATTATAGGCACCGCGACCGGCGTTTGGCTGTTCACCGAATTACGCGCGCTCGACCAGCTCGATCTGATCATTGGCCTATCCTATGTGACGCTGCTGACGGCAGTCGGTGTCATCATGATCTACGAGAGCGTGCGCGCGATTACGCGTGCGCACCACGGCATGCCGGCGACGGTGCGCCGGCCGGGCAGCCACACCTGGTTTCATGGACTGCCGTTCAAACTGCGATTCAAGCGCTCGAAAATCTACGTGTCGGCCATTCCGGTCTGGGCGATCGGATTTCTGATCGGATTCCTCGGCGCGATCATGGGCATCGGCGGCGGATTTCTACTGGTGCCGATGCTAATCTATTTCCTGCGCGTGCCGACCGCGACCGTGATCGGCACCTCGATGGTGCTCACGCTCGTGACGATGGCGTCGGCGACGGTGATGCACGCGGCCACTAACCATCTCGTCGACGCGGTGCTGGCCTTGATCCTGATGGTCGGCGGCGTGGTAGGGGCGCAATTCGGCGTACGCACGGGACAAAAGATGCGGGGTGAACGTTTGCGTCTGCTGCTCGGCCTCCTGGTGTTCGCGGTCGGCCTGCGCTTCGCGTTCGAGCTGGTGGTGCAGCCCGACGATCTGTACTCGATCCGCTACGTCGAGGGCGGATGATGCGGCGGATCGCACTCGCGCTCCTTGTGATCATGCTCGGCTGCGGCGCGCGGCCCGCTGCCGCCGAACGGCTGGTGGTGTCGCTGTCGAACCACCGGGTGGCGATCACCTCAAATTTCGTCGGCGAAGAACTGGTATTGTTCGGCACAGTCGAGCCCGACATCGGCAAATCCGTGCAGCGGTCGACCTATGATCTTGTCGTCACCGTGGTCGGGCCACGCCAGACGCTGCGCACTCGGCGCAAGCAGCGCGTGCTCGGCATCTGGGTCAATATCGATTCGCGCGAGTTCGTGCGCGTGCCGTCCTATCTCGCCATTCTGAGTAACTGCCCCGCCGCGCAGATCGCGCCACAGGACACCTTGCGCCGACTGCAGATCGGACTCGACAATTTCCTGCTGCCGCAACGCATCGGGCCGGACATTGCCGATACCCTCCGCGACGAACCGTTTCGGCAGGCATTCGTGCGCTTGCAAAGCCAGCATGGCCTGTACAGCGAAATCGCCACAGCGGTGACGTTCCTCACGCCGGCTGTGTTCCGCGCTGCGATCCCCCTGCCGGCCGACGCGCCGACCGGCAATTATGCGATCGACGTCAAATTGTTCGCCGACGGCGCCATTGTGGCGCGCACCAATTCGGCGCTGGAAGTAACCAAGGCGGGGTTCGAGCAATATGTCGCCGACGCGGCGCACGACAACGGCTTGCTCTATGGCTTCGCGACCATGCTAATGGCGCTGATCACCGGCTGGATCGCCAGCGTGGTGTTCAGGCGGGATTAAATCTAGTCAGGCAGGCAACGCTTAGCCGCAAAACTGTAGAGTCGGCCCTCGCCCAGCATGTGTGCAGTGAATTTAAGCGTGCCGAACAGGTCGGCAAAGGCGGCGTCGCGTACGTTGAGGCCGCCGGTGAAAACGCCGAAGGCCGGCATCACCAGACGCGTCGCGTCCGCCGCGAAGCAGCGCCGGGATATGGCGCGGCCGCGATGCGCGACGCGCGCCACCGGATGCAGATGGCCGGCGATCTCGCAGGCGGCGCCAGTCGGCAGATGGCAGAAGGTCAAGGCGCCGATGGTCAGCGTCATCTCGAAAACGCCCCCGATATCGGCAGCCGGCTCGGGATCGTGATTACCGGTGAGCCAAATCCAGTCGCGCCCGCGCTGCAAAGCCTTCAGGTTTTCGCGGTCGTCGCGCGAGAGCCGCGTCGGACCGCCGCCGTCATGGAAGCTGTCGCCGAGCGCCGTCACGCAGCGCGGCGCGTAGCGCGCGATCAGGCGCGCGAGCCGCGCCAGCGTCGCCGCCGTGTCGTAAGGCGGCAGCAACTGGCCCCGCGCCGCAAAGCTCGAGCCTTTCTCCAGATGCAGGTCGGCGACTGCGAGCAGGCTTTGCTCGGGCCAAAAGAGCGCGCCGGCCGGGTCAGCGATGAGGGTCGCTCCAGCAAGTGAAATTGCATGGCCCGTTCGTCCCCACGCAAGCGGAGACCCAGCGCTTTCTGGCCCTGGATTCCCGCTTGATCTGGAATGAGCGGGAAAATTCACCGCATCGCCTCCTTCACCAGCTCGTCGGCGGCTTCCGTCAGCAGCGCATCCGCCGCCTCGCCATAGACCATCTCACGGCCGATCTCCAGCATCACCGGAACCGCCAGCGGCGAGACATGGTCGAGCGCTTTATGGACGATTCGGCCCTGGACGCGCGAGAGCATTTCACCGAGCCGCTTGATGTCAAGCAGGCCTGAGGCAGCGTCGGCGCGCGCCGCCCGCAGCAGGATATGGTCGGCTTGATGCTTGCGCAGCACATCGTAGACAAGGTCGGTCGAAACCGTGAGTTGGCGGCGCGATTTTTCCTCGCCAGGAAAGTGCCGCTCGATCAGGCCGGCGATAATGGCACATGAACGGAAGGTGCGCTTCATCAAAGCCGATTCGGCGAGCCATTCCTCCAGATCGTCGCCCAGCATGTCCTGGTCGAACAATTGGGCGAGCGAGAGATCGCCACGCACGACATGCATCGCGACATCACCTAAACCCCAGACCGCCAGCGCATATTCGTTGGCGACGAAGCCGAGCGGGCGCATGTGCGCGCGCTCCAGCCGACGCGTGAGCAGCATGCCAAGAGTCTGATGCGCGAGTCTTCCCTCGAACGGGTAGCAGACCAGATAATATTTGGCGGCGCGTGGGAAGGTCTCGACCAGCAGGTCGCCGACGGCCGGCAGCAGCGAGCGCCATTGCTGGATTTCCAGCCATTCGTGCACTTGATCGGGCAGCGCGCGCCACGTTTCGCTGTGCGCCAAAATCGACCGCACCCGTGCCGCCAGATAGGTCGAGAGCGGAAACTTGCCGCCCTCGTAGGCCGGCACTTTCGGATCGGTCGCGGTGGAGCGCGAGACGTAGACCTCGTCCTCGACCAGCGCCTCGTATTTGAGGATTTCGCTGGCAAACACGAAAGTATCGCCCACTGAAAGCATCTCGATGAAATATTCCTCGACCTCACCGAGCAGACGCCCGCCGCGTGGGATGAAAGCGCCTGAGGCGCGACCCAAGTCGGCTATAGCCGACTTGGGTATTTGGGAAGAACGCCGATTGCCGAAGCGGCGATCGGCTTTGCGCACCAGCCGCACCTTCAGCATGTCGGCTTCAACGATAGTGCCAACATTCATGCGGTAGCGTTGCGCCACGCGTGGATGGGTGATGCGCCAGCGGCCGTCCTTGCCCTGCCGGATTTTGGCGAAGCGCTCGTATGCTTTCAGTGCGTAGCCGCCAGTGGCGACAAAATCGACCGTGGCGTCGAAATCGCTGCGCGCCAGGACTGCATAAGGCGCGGCGGCGCGCACTTCGTCGTAAAGCTCGTCGCTTAGAAACGGCGCACCCACCGCGCGGCCGAGAATATGCTGCGCCAGAACGTCGAGTGCGCCGGTGCGCAAAGGCGGGGTGTCCTGCGCGTTTTCGGCGACGGCATCGATGGCGGAGCGGCATTCCAGCACCTCAAAGCGATTGGCCGGCACCAGCACCGCTTGCGAGGGTTCGTCCAGCCGGTGATTCGATCGCCCGATTCTCTGAAGAAGCCGCGAAGCGCCCTTCGGCGCGCCGACATTGATGACCAGATCGACGTCGCCCCAGTCGATACCGAGATCGAGCGACGACGTGCACACCACCGCGCGCAATTTGCCGGCCACCATGGCGTCCTCGACCTTGCGGCGCTGGGCGACGTCGAGCGAACCGTGATGCAGCGCGATGGCGAGGTTGTCGTCATTGGCGCCCCACAGCTCCTGGAACAGGAATTCGGCCTGGCTGCGCGTGTTGACGAAGACCAGCGTGGTCTTGTGCCGCTTGATCAGATCAAAGATCTCGCCGAGCGCGTGGCGCGCCGAATGGCCGGCCCAAGGCAGATGCTCGTGGGTGTCGAGCATGGTCACGAGAGGCTGTGCGCCGGTTTTCGCCACGACGATATCGGCGCGCGCTATCCCGGACGGTGGCTGAGGCACCAGGAAGCGGGCGAGGTCGTCGGGTTCGGCCACGGTCGCCGAGAGGCCGACGGTCGTAAGCTGCGGCGCCAGTGCGAACATTCGCGCGAGACCGAGCGACAGAAGATCGCCGCGCTTGGACGTCACCAGCGAATGCAATTCATCGAGCACAACGCGGCGCAGTGCGCCGAATAGATAAGGCGCGTCGGCCGACGCCAGCAGCAGCGCGAGCTGCTCCGGCGTGGTGAGCAGGATGTCGGGCGGGTAGCGGCGTTGCCGTTGGCGCTTAGAGGCCGGTGTGTCGCCGGTACGGGTTTCCAGCTTCACAGCCAGCCCCATCTCGCGCACCGGAATTTCCAGGTTGCGCGCAATGTCGACCGCCAGCGCCTTCAGCGGCGAGATGTAGAGCGTGTGCAGACCTTGCGAGCGGCGGACCGCTCGGCCGGTCGAAACCAGCCGGGGCGCTGGCGCCGTCAATTCGTGCAGTTCCACCAGCGTCGGCAGGAAGCCGGCCAGCGTCTTGCCGCCGCCGGTGGGCGCGATCAACAGCGTCGAGCGCCCTGCCCGCGCTTTCGCCAGCAGCTCAAGCTGGTGCGGGCGCGGCGCCCAGCCGCGGCTGGCGAACCAGCGCGCGAAGTGGTCCGGCAAAAGCGGCGCGGCGTCGGCCCGGTCGAAGGCGGTTGCGGGTTCCATAACGCGAGTCTAAGGCATATCTAAAAGCCATGCGCAGCATTGTGCTAGGTTCGAATCATGACCGAAGACCCGGACGACCCCAGGAGAGAAACCGATGAGCGACGGCGCGATGAGCAAGGTATTCGGCGGCTCGCCGCTGGCGGTGCTGGGACGCCTGATTCTGGTCTCGATCCTGGTCGGCGTCGTGCTGGCCGCCCTCGGCCTCGACCCGTTCGACATCGTGCGCAGCGTTGAGCGGCTGATCCGCTCGATCTGGAACATGGGCTTCGACGCGGTGCGCTGGATCTGGCGCTATTTCCTGCTCGGCGCCGTGATCGTGATCCCGATCTGGATCATCATGCGGCTGGTCAACGCGCCGCGCGGGCGCTAGCCCGGCCAGCTGTCCGCCGTGATATCAGCCGCATCCGAGCCGACCATGGAGGCGAGCGAATTGCGGTAGCCGCGTTTGAGCGCGGCGAGCAAGTCGGCCTTGATCTCCGCCACCACGCCGACGCCGCGGTAAACGAGCCCGGTGTAAAGCTGCACCAGCGTCGCGCCCGCCTTGATCTTGGCGATGGCAGTCGGACCGGAGTCGACGCCGCCGACACCGATCAGCGGGAACATGCCCTCGGCGCGCACGAACGTTTCCGCCAGCATGCGGGTCGACAGCTTGAACAGCGGGCGACCGGACAGCCCGCCCGCTTCCTTCGCCTTGTCACGCTCGCGCAGAGAACTCGGCCGCGCGAGCGTGGTGTTGCCGACGATCATGCCGTCGACACGGTGCTTGCGGGCGACGCCGACCACGTCGTCTAGATCGGACAGCGTGAGATCGGGCGCGATCTTGACCAGCAGCGGCACCAATCCCATGCGCGGGCGCACGCGCTCGCGCGCGTCGAGCACGCGGGCGAGCAGATCGTCGAGCGCCTTGGCCTGCTGCAAATCGCGCAAGCCGGGGGTGTTAGGTGAGGAGACGTTGACGGCGAAATAGCTGGCGACCGCCGCGAAGATTTCGACCAGCTTAGCGTAGTCGCCGCTGCGCTCGGTGCTGTCGCGGTTGGCGCCGATATTGACCCCGACAATGCCGCCCTCGCCGGCGCGCGCCGCCAACCGCTTGAGCACCGCCGCCGCGCCCTCATTGTTGAAACCGAGGCGGTTAACCACGCCTTCATCGGATTCCAGCCGGAACAGTCGCGGGCGCGGATTACCGGCCTGCGGCTGCGGGGTGACGGTGCCGACCTCGACAAAGCCGAAGCCCAATCTCAACAGCGCGTCAGCGACCTGCGCGTTCTTGTCGAAGCCGGCCGCGATCCCGATCGGGTTGGGGAAATTGAGGCCGAAGGCGCGAACGGCCAGTTCGCGCGCATCGGCAGGTGCCCGCGCCAGCGGCATATAGCGCAAGGCCTTGATGGCCAAGCTATGTGCATCCTCCGGGTCCAGGGCGCGCATCAGCGGGCGGGACAGCCGGTCGAAAAATCCTATCACCATGGGTTCGACCCTATCGGCGGGGGTGCAGTCTGTTCAAGGCACGCAGCAAGGAAACTGTTGCGGGAGGGGGGCGACTCAAGGCTATAATTCCTATAAATTGGACTACAATCTTATCCGGGCCCGCACCTCATGTCCCTGACGCACAACCAGATCTGGAATGCCATCGACCGGCTGGCGGCCCGCGCCAAGCTGACGCCCTCCGGTCTCGCCAAGAAGGCGGGCCTCGATCCGACCACCTTCAACAAATCCAAGCGCATTACCCCGGAAGGCCGGCCGCGCTGGCCGTCCACCGAATCGGTGGCCAAAGCGCTCGCCGCCACCGGCACCAAAGTCGACACATTCGTCAGCCTGATCACCGACGGCGGCAAGGTGGCAATCTCGAATGTCCCGCTGATCGGCTTCGCCGAAGCCGGCTCCGGCGGCTATTTCGATGACGGCGGCTTCCCAGTCGGCAAGGGCTGGGAGGAGATTGCCTTCCCTTCGGTCACCGACGAGCACGCCTATGCGCTGGAAATCTCCGGCAACTCGATGAAGCCGGCCTATCGCGACGGCGACATCATCGTGGTGTCGCCAGCGGCACCGGTGCACAAGGGCGACCGCGTGGTGGTCAAGACCAAGGACGGCGAGGTGATGGTCAAAGAACTCAAGCGCAAGAACTCAAGACACATCGAACTCAAATCACTCAACGCCGAGCACCGCGACCGCATGCTGCCGATGTCCGAAGTGCTCTGGGTCGCGCGCATTATGTGGGCGAGCCAGTGACATTTAGTAGTCGTTCCCGCGCAAGCGGGAACTCTGAGCCACAAGCGGTGAATTCAAGATAAGAACTGGGTCCCTGCTTACGCGGGAACGAACGGTTAGGCGCTCCGCGCTAGCGCGCCGTCGATCATGTCGACCGTGTTCTGCAAGCCGTAGACCGCGACGAACGAGCCGAAGCGCGGGCCTTTCTCCTGCCCGAGCAGCACCTGGTAGAGCATGTTGAACCAGTCGAGCGAAACGCCCGGCTCGCCATCCTTGGCCTTCTTTTTGTGGTCGAGGAACGGCTCGCGCCGCCCAACTTCGTAGACGACGTCCTGGATTTCCTCGGCAGACGCTTGCGGCGTCAAATTCGACAGCGCGTCGCGCAGATCGATCAATGCCTTGCGCTCGACTTCGTTCGGCTCGCGGAATTTCTTCGCCGGCTGCACGAAGTCGCGGAAATAGTGGATGGCATACTCCACTTGCGCGTTGAGCTTTGGATGTGTGTGCGGCGTGACGCCCGGGCGGTAGCGGCCGATGAAGCCCCACAGCGTCTCGGCGTTTTCCGCATTCGACGACGACACCAGCGTGAGCAGCATGGAGAACGTCACCGGCATTTCGATCTTGGGCGGATGCCCGGAATGGATGTGCCAGACCGGATTGGACAGTTGTTGGCGCGCATCCTGCCGCTGGTAGCCGTCGAGGAATTGCTGGTACTCGTCGACAGCGCGCGGGATCACGTCAAAGTAGAGGCGCTTTGCCGCTTTCGGCTCACGGTACATGAACAACGACAGGCTTTCCGGGCTGGCATAGCGCAACCATTCGTCGATGGTGAGTCCGTTGCCCTTGGACTTGGAAATCTTCTGCCCGTTTTCGTCGAGGAACAGCTCGTAGTTGAAGCCTTCCGGCGGTTGGCCGCCGAGCGCGCGGCAGATCTCGCCCGATAGTTTGACCGAATCGATCAGGTCCTTGCCGGCCATTTCGTAATCGACGCCGAGCGCCACCCAGCGCATGGCCCAGTCCGGCTTCCATTGTAGCTTGCAGTGTCCGCCGGTGACCGGCGTGGTGACCGGCGCTTTGGTATCGGCGTCTTCGTAAGTGATGGTGCCGGCCTTGGCGTCGTGTGCAATCACCGGTACCTGCAGCACGATGCCGGTCTTCGGATCGATCGGCAGGAACGGCGAATAAGTCTGCGCGCGCTCCTCGCGCAATGACGGCAGCATGATCGCCATCACCTTGTCGAAGCGTTCCAGCAACTTGAGCAACGCGCCGTCGAAGTGGCCAGATGTGTAGCATTCAGTCGACGACATGAACTCATAGTCGAAGCCGAAATGGTCAAGGAACTTGCGCAGGCGCACATTGTTGTGATCGCCGAAACTCGGATATTCGCCAAACGGATCGCGCACTTTGGTGAGTGGCTTGCCAAGGTCCCGCTCCAGCATGTCCTTATTCGGGACATTGTCCGGCACCTTGCGCAGGCCGTCCATGTCGTCGGAGAACGCGATCAACCGCGTCTTGACCTTGTCGTCGGTGAGCACGCGGAAGGCGTGCCGCACCATGGTGGTGCGCGCGACCTCGCCGAAGGTGCCGATATGCGGCAGGCCGGACGGGCCGTAGCCGGTCTCGAAGATCACCTCGTCCTTCGGCTTTTTCGCCAGCCGATGGACGATCTTGCGCGCCTCCTCGAACGGCCAGGCGTTCGAGCGTTCGGCAACCTCGCGCAAGCTTTCGGCGGTTTCAGTTACGGACATTATGATCTCCGGGCGCGGACAGTAGGAATCCCGCGCGCCAACGTCAAATGTGTGGCTCAAAACGGGCTGATCGGGAAATAGCGCAGCCAAAGGTCGGTGAAGCGGCCTTTCTCCCACAGCCGGAACAGCGCCCAGTTAAACGCCTGCCGCAGCAAGTCGTTGCCGTGCTTGACTGCGATGCCGACGCCCTCGCCAAAGTAGCGGCTCTCCATATACGGCCCACCGCGGAATTCACAGCAGCCGCCGGAGTCGGTGCCATTGAGCCAGAACGCGAGCGAGATGCCGTCGCCGAACAGGAGATCGACGTCACCCCTTTTCAGTGCAAAACGGGCGGCGTCCTCGCTCGGATAGGGATGCAGCTCGGCTTCGGTGAACAAGGTCTTCAGATAGGCCTCGTGTGCGGTCCCGGCGACCACCGCGATCTTCTTGCCTTCCAGCGCCTCCGGCCGCACGTCGTCATTGGGATAGTCGTGACGCGACACGAAGCGCGCTGGCGTGCGGTAGTAGGGATCGCTGAAATCGACCTGGCGCCGCATCTCCGGCGTCTCGGCCATGGAGGCGATCACTGCGTCGCCGTTGTTGCTGTTCAAAGACGCGATCAAAGTATCGTAACGCCGCTGCTGGATGGTGCAGGCGACTTTGATCTCCTCGCAGATCAACCGCGCCAGATCGACGTTGAAGCCGGCGGGCGCGCCGTCCGGCCCGGCATAGTTGAATGGCGGATAATCGGTTTCGGTGAGGAAACGGATGATGCTGATGCGCGCCAGGTCCGGCCGTTCCGGCCGCCGGCGCGGATCCCAGAACCCGGGTACCGCCATCGGATGGTCGATGGTGTTCGCCGCCGGCGCGGCTGGCGACGACGTAACCGGCTGCGCTGCCGCCGGCGCGAACGTCGCCGCGCCCAGGATGGCGGCGAACAAAAGCATGACGCCGCTGCGCCCACACTGACTGCACAACAAGTTCATTCGCCGGCCTCGGGACAGGATTCGCGGCGAGACCATAGCATCGCAATTGCGGCCGACCAGCCTTAATCGGTTTGGCGCGGATAGCTTCAGGCGGCGGTGAGATGCTTCTCGATCTCGTGTATCGGCAGTTTGACGAGATCCTTGTCGACTTCGGCGCGTATCGCGGCGCGCAACGCCTGCGAGTAAGCCGGCCGGATCATGCCGAGCGCGCGCGGCGACGCAGCCAATATGATCGACTTCGCCTTCCCCGCGACAACCGCGGCGTCGAGCTTTTGGGCGAGGTCAGTCAGGAAAGTCTGTTCGGCCTGATTATGCCAATCGGTTTGCGTAACCGAACTCCTGCCGGAGCCGGCGGAACTGTGGGTGCGGCCGGGTCTGTCGGCGCCCAGCAGATGCGTCGGCAGGTCTTTCTGCTCATAGACCTCCTGCATCTTCAGATTCGGAAACTTGGCGTCACCGGTATTCTGCAGCACCAGCGCCTTGGCGCCGTCGCAGACTACAACCCATTCGTCACTGTGGATCAATAATGCGGACATGGAGGCCTCCTGAACAAAGTTTAAAGCTAGATCAATCGCGATGATCGTGCGTTGTTCTGGATCAAACGCCTGAGCCCCTATTTCGTTGCGAAATAGCGCGTCAATTGGTCCCGTCCAGCAGCCGGCGGGCGATCACCTGGGCCTGGATTTCGGCGGCTCCCTCAAAGATGTTCAATATGCGGGCGTCGCACAGGATGCGCGAAATCGGGAATTCCAGCGCGAAGCCGTTACCGCCGTGGATCTGCACCGCGTTGTCGGCGTTGGCCCAGGCGATGCGCGCGGCGAGCAGTTTGGCCATGCCGGCCTCCAGATCGCAGCGGCGGCCGGAATCCTTTTCGCGCGCGGCAAAATACGTGAGCTGGCGCGCGGCCATGATTTCCGCCGCCATCATGGCAAGCTTATCGGCGACGCGCGGGAAGCTGACGATCGGCACGCCAAACTGCACGCGATTCTGCGCATAATCGAGCGCGCGTTCCATCGCCGCCTGTGCCACGCCGATGGCCCTGGCAGCCGTCTGGATGCGCGCCAATTCGAAGGTCTGCATCAACTGCTTGAAGCCGAGCCCCTCGACGCCGCCGAGCAGGTTTTCCGCTTTCACCTCGAAACCGTCGAAGGCGATTTCGTATTCCTTCATGCCGCGATAGCCGAGCACTTCGATTTCGGTGCCACTCATGCCCGGCGCGGGGAACGGATTGTTGTCGTCGCCGCGCTGTTTTTCGGCGAGCAGCATCGACAGCCCGCGGTGCCCCTTTTCGTTCGGATTGGTACGCACCAGCAGCGTCATCAGATCGGCGCGCACTGGATGGGTGATCCAGGTCTTGTTGCCGTAGACTTTATAGACATCGCCCTCGCGCACCGCGCGCGTCTTCAACGAAGCGAGATCGGAGCCGGTGTTCGGCTCGGTGAACACCGCCGTCGGCAGAATTTCGCCCGAGGCAATCTTCGGCAGCCATTTCGCCTTCTGCTCCTCGGTGCCGCCGCCGAGTATGAGTTCGGCAGCGATCTCCGAGCGGGTGCCGAGCGAGCCGACGCCGATATAGCCACGCGACAATTCCTCCGAGACGACGCACATGGATTCCTTGCCGAGGCCCATGCCGCCGAAATCCTCCGGTATCGTGAGTCCGAACACGCCGAGCCCAGACATCTGGACGATGATCTCCATCGGAATGTAGCTGTTGGTGCGGTGCCAAGTCTGCGCGTGGCCAATGACCTCACTGTCGGCGAATTTGCGCATTTCCTCGCGAATCGATTCGAGCGTGTCGTCGAGCCCGCATGCGCCGACCGTGGCGTTGTGGCTCGCACGCATCAGCTCGATCAGACGGGCCCGCCGCTCCGCGGTGTTGCCGTTCATGATCAGGCTTTCGACGTTTCCTTTGATGCGCGCGGCGACCTGCGCCGGCGATAGGCCGAGATCGCCCGGCCGCACCATTTCACCCTGGCTCATCGGAATCCCGCCGACGATCTGCGCGAGATATTCGCCGAGGGCGATGCGCACGAGGTGTTCTTCAATCTCGCCGAACGCACCGCTCTCACTCATCCGTTCGGTGTAGGCGGCGAGTTGGCGCACGGCCTCAACATAGGTGGCGAGCCAAGCCAACCCATGGGTGGCGCGCTGCTCGCGGTCGAACAGGCGGCTGTCGGGCTTGCCTGCGACAACCACCCGCTCGCGCACTTTGGCCGTGGCGTCGCCGAGCAAAGCATCAAGCGCGCTTGTCGCCTGGTGGCTGAGGTCGACCAGATCGAATTCAGCGGCGGGTCGGGAAGCGGCGATGGACATGAAAACCTCGGGACAGCCGATGTCAGTGGTGCCAACTATATGAAGTGTTTTACGCGTGCAGTGCACAAAAGCAAACTAGGCCTGGAATTGACGGGTTTTCCGGCACTTTCGGCCTCGCTGAACGCCTCAAATTGCTACAAAATTAACCATTTCAAGCTTTCATCACGGGGATACCGCAGCACGGCGCCCCCTGCCATTGGCGAGCCCCGAACCAGCCCATGCGTCTCGCAAAGTTGCCGATTCTATTCGACCAACTGAATGGGCTGCTGACCTCGATTTCGGTGCGCGCCCGCATCATCGCGTTGGCGCTGATCCCAATGATCGGTTTCGTCACCAATGGCCTCACCTATATCTCCGGCGAAAGCGACGTCGGCGCCAAGTTCGAGACGTTTAAGCGTTCCGCCTCGCTCGCCGACGCCAGCCGGGACTTCAAGAGCGCGATCGGAGCGTTGCGGATCATTGTCAAGGACTTCACCGCCAGCCCCAGCGATAATCTGGTTGTAAGTTTTGATCAGGCGCATGCGCGCGCGGTAGAAAGCCTCGACACCATCGCCGCCTCGATCGACCACCGCCAAGCGGGAAACATCGAGAGTCTCCGCAAGGATCTCGTGGGTCTGCGCAGCACCTTCAACGACTTGGTGCACCAGCAGAACGTCCTTGGCTTCGATGAAAATTCCGGCTTGCGCAACGATCTGCGCGAAGCTGGCAATGCGGTCGAACGCATCATCAACGAGAACATGACCTGGGTAGCTGAAGACGACGCCAGGAAATTGATGACGATGCTGCTGCTCATGCGCGAATTCGAGGCCGAATACCGGCTGACGCAAAGCGACCTGACAAAAGAGCAGTTTTTCAATACCTATAAGAAATTTACCAGCACGTTCGCGCTGATCGACGGAACGCCGGACATGAAGAACGCTCTCGAGAGCGAGGTGAAAACCTATTCAGACACCTTCGCAAAATGGATCGACGGCTACGATCACGTGCAGCCGCTACGCGCCGTGATCGATATCGACAGTGAGAACATGCTGCCGCGCGCCGATGACATTATCGAACGGGCGCGTGAGCGTGCAGACGATGCATCATCGGGTCTGACCGCTTCGCAAGCTCGCACCCGCACCGGAATTATCGCCGTCGGAATCGCCATGGCCGCGTTCGGCCTTGGTTTCAGCTGGCTGATGGGACGCAGCATCACGCGTCCGCTCAATGGCCTGTCCGGCGTAATGCAGCAACTCGCCAGCGGCGATACCAACGCGCGCATTCCTGCTACCAAAGCACGCGATGAGATCGGCGAGATGGCGCGCGCAGTAATCGTGTTCCGCGATACCATGATCGAACGCGAAAAGCTCGCGGCCATTCAATCCGACGCGAGCCAAGCACAGGCGCAACGCAACAATGCGATTGGGCTCACCATCGCACAATTCAAACAGTCCGTCGAAAGCGCGCTGACCAAGCTGCGCGGAGCATCCCTGAAGCTCGAAATGAGTTCGACCGACCTCAACAAATCCGCCGATGTCATGTCGAGCGAGGCGCGGACCGCCGAACAACGGGTCGCCGCCGCGTCCAATAATGTGACCACGGCGGCCGGTTCGGTCGAAGAATTGGCCGCTTCAATCGGCGAGATCGCCTCGCAGGCCACAAAATCCACCGACGTTGCAGGGCGTGCCGTGTCGGAGGCGCAACGCACCGTCATCACCATGTCGGAGCTCGGCAGCGCCGCCACTCGCATCGGCGAGGTTGTGGGTTTGATCCAGGCAATTGCCGGGCAAACTAATTTGCTGGCACTCAACGCAACAATCGAGGCGGCGCGCGCCGGCAAATCCGGCAGGGGCTTTGCGGTCGTTGCCTCGGAAGTGAAGTCGCTGGCCAGTCAGACCGCGAAAGCGACCGAGGAGATCGCCGATCAGATCGGCTCGATCCAATCGGCCGCCGCCGACGCGGCGCGCGCGATCGAACAAGTCAACGCCATCATCCAGGAAATGTCGGCAATCGCCGGCATGGTGTCGGCCACCGTCGATCAGCAGAACTCCGCGGTCGCCTCGATCGCGGAAGGCGTCAGCCGCGCCTCCGGCGAGGCGCGCAGCGGCGCCGAAGCGATGAGCAGGGTTGCCGGCGTGACCACCGACGCCCGTTCGACCGCCTCCGACGTCAAGGATCTCGCCGACGCAGTCGCGGCCGAGGCGGAGAATCTCGAAGCGGAAGTGCGGCAATTCCTCGCCAACGTGCAGGCGGCGTAGCACTTTTCTCCCCGGATGCGAGGAGAGGTGACCGACACCCCTTGCAATGTTCGCCGCGATAGCCGATCTCATGGCGACCGACATGGTGCGGGGCTCGGTGTCTTGCGTATCCTCAAACTGTCGTTGCGAATCATAGCAGACGCGTTCTGGCATTTTCTCGCCGACGACGGCTGGGCAATCGCGAGCCACATCGCGCTATCCACGCTGATGTCGCTGTTCCCATTCTTGATCGTGGTCACCGCGCTGGCCGGCTTCTTCTTCGGCTCGAAAGAGCTCGCCGACGAGGCCGCGCGCATCCTGCTGGAAGCCTGGCCCAAGGAAGTCGCCGGCCCGATCGCACTCGACGTCGCAGGCGTGCTGACCGACACCCGCGGCGACGTGCTCACATTCGGCATCCTGTTCGCTCTTTACTTCGCCTCTAGCGGGGTCGAGAGCCTGCGCGTCGGGCTCAATCGCGCCTATGACGCAGTCGAGCCGCGGTCATGGTGGTTGCTGCGATTGGAATCGGTCGGTTACGTTCTGGTGGGGGCCGTCGCGATCCTAGCGTTCTCATTCCTGGTGGTGCTGGCGCCGCTGATCTGGGACAAGCTGCTGCACTACGTGCCAACGCTGGAGCCGTTCAGCAATCTCATCACCTTCGCGCGTTATGCCGTGGCAGCGCTGGTGCTGGTGATCGCGCTGATGATCGTGCACGCTTGGCTGCCGGCCGGCCGGCGCACCGTCGGCGCGATCGTGCCCGGAATCGCGGCCACGATATTGCTCTGGCTAGTCAGCGGTGCCGCCTTCGGCCGCTATCTCGCCTATTACACATTCGCTTACGTGTCGATGTACGCGGGTCTGGCCTCGGCGATGATCGCGTTGGTGTTTCTCTACGTCTGCGCAGCAATCTTCATCTTCGGCGGCGAGCTAAATTCGGTGATCGGCAAGGTGGGCGCAAAGCACGACTGAAACTGATTGTGCCGCGTGAACCGGCGATGCGCTAGCCGCCCGCCGCTTCCTGCACGTCCTCAAAGTTTTTCAGACCCGGCTGTGGGGCGTTGACCAGGACCGCCATGTTGCCGGGCGGATGCTGGTTCTTCCACATTTTCATGTGCGCGAGCGGGATTTTGTCCCACGGAAACACCTCGCTCATGCAGGGATCGATGCGCTGCTCGAGGACGAAGCGGTTGGCCTGCGAGGCTTGTTTGAGGTGCGCGAAGTGCGAACCCTGGATACGTTTCTGCCGCATCCAGACGTAGCGCGCGTCGAAGGTGAGGTTGTAGCCGGTGGTGCCGGCGCAGAATACGACCATGCCGCCGCGCTTCACGACCAAACAAGAAACTGGGAAGGTCGCCTCGCCCGGATGCTCGAACACGATGTCGACGTCGCGCTTGCCGGTGATGTCCCAGATCGCCTTGCCGAAACGGCGCGCTTCCTTGGTCCACTCATTGTATTCTGGTGTGTTGACCGTCGGCATCTGGCCCCAGCATTTGAAATCCTTGCGGTTGATCACGCCTTTGGCGCCGAGATTGAAAACATACTCCGCTTTCGACTCGTCGGATACGACGGCGATGGCGTTGGCGCCGGAGGCCGCCACCAGTTGCAAGCCGAACACGCCGAGCCCGCCGGAAGCGCCCCATACCAGCACATTGTCGCCCGGCTTGAGCGTGTGCGGCGAATGGCCGAACAGCATGCGGTAGGCGGTGGCGAGCGTGAGCGTGTAGCAGGCCGACTCTTCCCAGGAGAGATGGTTCGGCTTGTGCATCAATTGCCGCGACTGCACGCGGCAAAATTGGGCGAACGAGCCGTCCGGCGTCTCGTAACCCCAGATGCGCTGCGAAGGCGACAGCAACGGATCGCCGCCGTTGCAGTCCTCGTCGTCGCCATCGTCCTGATTGCAGTGGACGATGACCTCGTCGCCGACCTTCCAGCGATGTACCTTGTTGCCGACCGCCCAGACCACGCCGGAGGCGTCGGAGCCGGCGATGTGGAACGGATGTTTGTGCACGTCGAGGGTGGAGACGGGCTGGCCGAGGCCGGCCCAGATGCCGTTGTAGTTGACACCGCCGGCCATCACCAGGAGAAGTACCTCGTCCTCACCGATCGTCCAGGTCGGCACCACTTCGAGCTGGAACGATTTGTCGGGCGGTCCATGTCGGTCCTTGCGGATCGCCCAAGCGTGCATCTTCTCGGGCACGTGCCCGAGCGGCGGAATCTCGCCAATGTCATAAAGATCTTTAAGCGGAGCAACGCTCTTAATTTGTGCAATAGCCGCCATCGGCACTCTCCTTACGAGCTCTTCCGAGCGAGAGCTGAGGGACAGTGTGCAGCAATTTATGCTGCATCGCAACAACACTGTGCGGCGGCACCGAACCGCCTGAACCCCTGAGCTAGCTATTTAAGGGTTCTTCAAGGCGCCTGCGGCTAGCTTGTGGCGATCGGAATGCGGCCTGGCGGCCATCGGCGCGCGGCAGCGAAAAGCGCAAAAAATCATGAGGTTCCAAGGATTGGCCGAGCCTCCCACCACCGCGCCGCGGATCTCGCCGACCCGCGTCATCGGGCTCATCGGCGCAACGCTTGCCCTTGCCTACGTCGTTGTGCTCAGCGGCTCTTATTTCACCGGCGATTGGCTGGTCAATGCACAAGGCCAGCCGATCGCCGGGGATTTCGTCAATGTCTGGGCCGCAGGCCGGCTCACGCTCGACGGCCATTCCGCGGCCGCCTACGATTGGACCCAACACAAGGCTATGGAAGTGCAGGCGGTCGGGCATACGTTCGACGATTATTACGGCTGGCACTATCCGCCGCCCTTCCTGTTCGTTGCCGCCGCGCTGGCGTTGATGCCATTCCTGCCGGCTTCGATAATCTGGCTCGCGACCACGCTGCCGCTCTATGTCGCGGCGTTGCGCGCCATCGTCGCGACACTATTGGCGACGCCCTATCTCTACATCTACGACCTGGTGGTGCTTGCCGTTCCGGTGGCATTTCTGTTGCGGCTCGATTTGGCACGCGGATTTCTGGTGAGCGAGATTTTCGGCCTGGCGGCAGGCGGCATTCTGCTGCTGATCTATCCTTATGTCGCCACGCATGTCGGGTTTGCAGCGACGCTGATTGTCGGGGTGCTTATTTTACAGCAAATCAAGGTCGAAACGATCGCCCGCTAGGCCACAAGTGCGCTATGGCGCCGGCTTACAGAGCCATCCACAATTCGCCGCGTCCAGTATCGACGGCCACCGCGCGTTCCTATTGAATGTTTATCTGGCACCGTGGGCTGCCGAGGTAGCAACGCCGGGCGGTGGAGTTCCGCGGTCGCGTTGGGGGGGATTTAGCGTCATGATGTTGGAAACCAACAGTATTATCGTCATACTGGTCATCGGCCTGATCGCCGGCTGGCTGGCCGGCAAGATCATGGGCGGCGGCTTCGGCCTGATCGGCGACATCATTGTCGGCATCATCGGCGCCTTCATCGGCACTTGGCTATGGGGCGTGCTGCACTTGGCGATGATCGCGAATTTCTGGATCAGCGCGATCGTCATCTCGACCGTCGGCGCTTGCATCCTATTGTTTATCCTGCGGCTATTAAAACGTTAGCGCCATTAGGCGCAGCTTGAGCGCGGGCGACGGGCGGCGGGCGAGGTTCGCCCCTCGCCCGAATGCACGGCTATAGTCATTGGCCTAGCCGGTCCATTACGTGTTCGACTATACGTTCGGCCTTCGACCCAGCTCAATTATTGTATTCGTAGAAGGGGGCGGCTGGATTTTGCTATAATTCACCTAAAGCCGCCGCGATACTTATTGCGGTCAAGTGGGCGCTTCATGATGGGAGCTGAAATGTTTCTGGCACGCCTGTTCACTGCCAGTGCGACGGCAAAGGTGCTGATGGCAGTCGCATTTTTCGCTGTCCTTTTCTCGGCGGCCGGGCGCGCGGGCGGACACTTGCGAAGACGCAGTCGGACTCGCAGTCCTATCTTCGCCGCTTGCGCCGTGGGGTGGCGCGCCGCTGCGCGTCATCATCGCCACTGAAAAGCCGCTCGACAGCGAACTCACGCTGATCGCGCCCGACGGCAACGTCGCCGCCAAATCGAACGACCGGCTCGACGGCCCGCCTTATGTCTGGTTCGCCGAAGTCGCCGCGCCGGAGGCGGGAACCTGGCACGCGACGCTCACGCGTAACGATGCGACGGGCGAATGCGCCAAGGTCACCCGCGACATAGCGGTGAGCGCGGCGAAGCCGGCGCCGCCGAGCCCAACGGCGAATCTCCTCTGGCCGCTGCGCGCCTCGTGGAATCGCGGCACGGAAATCCTGTTCTCGGCGTGGATCGAGAAGCTGTTCGACGCCCCGCTCGACCAAGAGCCGTCGTGGCCCGCGCTCTACAACGTGCTGCGCGACAAATCGCGCAACATGCTGTTCAACTCGCTCGGTCTCGGCGAAGACGAAATCCCGATGGCGCTCAAGCCCGACTGCACCGACATGGTCTACTTTCTGCGCGCCTATTTCGCGTTCAAGGTGGGGCTGCCGTTCGGCTATTCGCGGTGCAACCGCGCCAAGCCGCCGACCTGCTCGCAGTGGTTCAGCATCATCAATGCCACGGCGGCAAAGCAGGGCGGGCTGCCGGCATCGTTCGCCAAATATTTACCGGTCGTCGCCGATGCGACGCAGTCCAGCGCGGTGCGAACGCTGGCGACCGACAACAACACCGATTTCTATACTGTACCGTTGACGCAGGACGCGTTGCGTCCAGGCACCGTCTACGCCGATCCGTATGGCCACGTTCTGATGCTGGTGCGGCGCGTGCCGCAGGCCGGCAGCGGGGCGGGCGTCTTCCTCGCCGTCGACGCCGAGCCCGATGGCTCTGTCACGCGCAAGCGCTTCTGGCGCGGCAATTTCCTGTTCGTGCACGATCCGACACTGGGCAGCCCCGGGTTCAAGCGCTTCCGGCCGATTGTGCGCAGCGAGAAAGGCGGTTTGCGGCGGCTGACCAATGCCGAGATCGCCAAGGATCCGCAGTACGGCGATTTTTCGCTTGAGCAGTCGAAGCTCGGGGCCGAGGACTTTTACGATCGCATGGACGAAGTGATGTCGCCCGCGCCGCTCGATCCGTTGCGAGCAATGAAGGAGGCGATCACCTCGCTCGAAGAACAGATCAAGACACGCGTCACCGCGGTCGAGAACGGGCGTAAGTTCCAGAACAGCGGCAAAGGCGAAGCGGCGATGCCGGACGGCCCGGCGATCTTCGAGACCAGCGGCCCGTGGGAAGACTTCTCCACGCCGGCACGCGATTTCCGCCTGCTGATCGCGATCGACGTGGTGCGAAGCTATCCGGACCACGTGGCGCGGCGGCCCGGACGCTATGCCATGCCGAAGAACAAGAGTGTCGCCGACGTGAAAGCAGAATTGCAGAGCGTGCTGGCGTCGGAACTGGCGGCGCGCAAATTTACCTATACGCGCAGCGATGGCTCGCAATGGACGCTGTCGCTCAAGGACGTCATCGACCGTTCGGCGGCGCTCGAGATGTCGTACAATCCAAACGATTGCGTCGAGTTGCGCTGGGCCGCACCGGACAAGAGCGACGAGGCTTCGACGTGCAAGCGGCATGCGCCGGCGGCGCAGCGCGCCAAGATGACGAAGTACCGCACCTGGTTCCGCGAACGGCACTGGCCGGCGCACGCTTGAACGGCCGGCCCCTTGTAACCAGAGCCGGCTTTATCATCGCCCTCGCGTTGCTGGCGGGCGCAACTGCGGTTCTCGCCCAGAACGATCTGAGTGCGCTCGACCGGCTGGTCGCTGCCTACCCCGACGCCCTCGCCGGGCATGACGGCAATGTGCTGCGCTGGCGCGACGGGACGGTCATGCCGCTCTCCGAGGGCGACAAGGACAAGACGTTCGCGGAGATGCTGCGGCACGCGTCGATCGCCGACCAGCTACGCATCCCCTACCCGCGCGGCCCGTTGGACAAACCGCCGGCCATCGACGCCGATCCGGGCCGCTTCCGCAACGCCGCCTTCTTCGCCAAGATTTACGGCGACTGCAAAACGGGCGAGGTCGCGCCGCACCTCGTCTCCATTCGCTGGCTGCCCAAAACCTGGGGCAAACCGATCAGCGTCACGGCAGTGAACCACGTCGACGAGCGTCTGCGCGCCGTATCGGCGGAGATCGACACGCTGCCCGAGCCAATCAAACGCGCCGCCTACCCGATCGCCGGCACCTATAAGTGCCGTGCAGTAGCGGACACCGGACAGCCGAGCGCGCACAGCTACGGCATCGCCATCGATCTCAATACAGCCTACTCGGACTATTGGTTCTGGCGACCGCATGGTGGCTTTATTCGTTATCGCAATCGCATGCCGCAGCAGATCGTCGAGATCTTCGAAAAGCACGGATTCATTTGGGGTGGGAAGTGGTACCACTTCGATACGATGCACTTCGAATTTCGACCCGAGCTCCTTACGGCGCACTAAGACAGACCGCAGCGCGTGCAACGTGGCGGTCGGAATTTCAGGCCGCGGTCTCTGGCGATCATGCCGCGCGGACGGTGTCGAGGAAATTCGCCACTTCCGATTCCAGCTTACGGCTCTCTCCGGAGAGCGATTGCGCAGCTAGCAACACCTGCGCTGACGCAGTGCCCGTCTCGTCGGCGCCGTGATTGACATCAGCGATGTTTGTCGCGACCTGCACCGCACCTTGCGCCGCCTGTGCGACGTTCTTGGCGATCTCCTGAGTCGTCGAGCCCTGGGCTTCGACTGCCATCGAGATGGACGAAGCGATGTCCGAGATGCGGGCGATCGTCCCACCGATTTCCTTGATCGCCGCCACCAATTCCTCAGTCGCATCCTGCATGCTGGAGATCTGCGTCTTGATTTCCTCGGTCGCCTTGGCTGTCTGCGTCGCCAGCATCTTTACCTCGGCGGCGACGACGGCAAAGCCCTTGCCGGCCTCGCCGGCGCGCGCCGCTTCGATGGTCGCGTTGAGCGCGAGCAGATTGGTCTGCGCGGCGATAGTGGTGATGAGTTTGACGACGTCGCCAATGCGACCAGCCGCCTGCGACAGGTCGTTGATGCGGCCGTCGGTCTTTTCCGCCTGTTTCACTGCTTCCGCAGCGATGGTGGTCGAAACCTGCACCTGCCGGCGAATCTCGTCGATCGAGGTGCCCATCTCGCCGGTCGCCAAGGCGACCGTTTGCACATTGGCGGAGGCCTGTTCTGAAGCGGCAGCAACAGCGGTGGATAACTGCTGCGTCGCCTTGGCATTCTTGGTCAAGGTGGACGCTGCCGATTTCAAGGTTGCCCGCGGCCGTGGCGACGGCACGGACGATATTGCCGATCGCGCTTTCGAATTTGTCGGCGAGTGCGCGCACCATTGTCTTGCGTTCGGCGAGCCCGCGGTCGGCCTCCTGCTTCCGCTCGGCTTCCAGCTTTTCGAGTCGCACCAGATTGTCGCGGAAAGTGCGCGCCGCGCGCGCAGCGTCGCCAACTTCGTCGCCACGCTCGGTAAAGGGAATGATGACGTCGCGGTGTCCGTCCGCCAATTGCAACAGGACACCGGCAATGGTGTGAATGGGACGCCCGATCGACAGAATGCCGAAAGCGGCTGCACCCATGAGGATGACGACGACGAAAAATCCGAAGCCGACGCTGATCTGCCCCGCTTCGGCGGCGCGCGCCGCGGCTTCAGCCATGCGCTGCGCCGCGAGCTCGCCGGCGGTCGAGGTGGCTTTCTCGATCAGCAGGTCGATCTCTTCGCCGATCTTGCTCGCCCGCGCCAACGGCAGAGCGATTTCGGCATAGGCCTTTTTCGCCGCCACCATCGCTGCGGCTGCCGCGGCGTAGTCATGGGCTAAAGCAATGATCTTTTGCAACTGTGCGCGGATTGCCGCGTCGATACTGCCATTGAACGCCGCCCGCAAAAAGCCGACCGCATTGTTAGTGTCGTCCTGCAAGACGCTGAGTGCTTCGCTAGCTTCGCGCTCGGAAATCGCCAGACGAATTTCGCGCGTGCCGATCTGCATATGTTGCAAGGCCACGCCGGCGTGCAGGAGGTCGATCGCGACCGTCTGATCGATGCGTCCACGCTCGGCCTGGCGGGCGACCGAGGAGTTGCCGAACTGCTGGTTGAGGATCATGCCGGCGACAAGCAAAACGCCGGCGCCGACGGAAATCGCCAGCTTTGTGCCGATGCGGACTTTGAACTGTGGCAACGCAGATCGGACGTCTAGCTTAAACATCGAAGCATCCGTAGTGGCCAAGACGCGCTCAAACTGAATCGCATTAGGCCCTGCCAAAGAGCGGTGGCGCGATGTCTAAGTGCGGTGTTTAGGTAATGCGAGCGGGGTATGGATTTCGTTAACTTTATTCGGCCTCGCGCCGCGGGGCGTGGTCCATAGTCAGAATAGGTGGCCGAACCCATGTTGCATTGCAACAAAGACTGAGCCACACTGACGCTTGCAGGCGACCGATGCGCGACAAACCTTGGATCTTCCGCACTTACGCGGGCCATTCGACGGCCGCGGACTCCAACGCGCTTTATCGCAAGAACCTGGCCAAGGGGCAGACCGGCTTGTCGGTCGCCTTCGATCTGCCGACCCAGACCGGCTACGACTCGGACCACGTACTGGCCAAAGGCGAGGTCGGCAAGGTCGGCGTGCCAGTTTGCCATCTCGGCGACATGCGGGCGCTGTTCGACCAGATCCCGCTTGGCACCATGAACACCTCGATGACCATCAATGCCACCGCCGCGTGGCTGATGGCGCTCTACATCGCGGTGGCCGACGAGCAGGGCGCGCCGCGTGCCGCGCTCACCGGCACCATCCAGAACGACATCATCAAGGAGTATCTGTCGCGCGGCACTTACGTGTTCCCGCCGAAGCCGTCACTGCGGCTGATCAAAGACGTGGCGATCTTCACCACCACCGAACTGCCGAAGTGGAACCCGATGAATATCTGCTCCTACCACTTGCAGGAGGCGGGAGCGACGCCGGTCCAGGAACTGGCCTTTGCTCTGGCGACCGCGGTGGCAGTGCTCGACACGGTGAAAAACTCCGGCGAAGTGAGCCACGAGAAATTTGGCGAGGTGGTTGGGCGCATATCGTTCTTTGTTAATGCCGGCCTGCGTTTCATCACCGAAATGTGCAAGATGCGTGCCTTCGTCGAATTGTGGGATGAGATCACGCGCGAGCGCTATGGCATCACCGACGCCAAGCAGCGGTTGTTCCGCTACGGCGTGCAGGTGAATTCGCTGGGACTGACCGAGCCGCAGCCGGAGAACAATGTCGCGCGCATTCTCATCGAAATGCTGGCGGTAACGCTATCGAAAAACGCGCGCGCCCGCGCCGTGCAACTGCCGGCCTGGAACGAAGCGCTTGGCCTGCCGCGGCCGTGGGATCAGCAATGGTCGCTGCGCATGCAGCAGATTCTCGCCTACGAGACCGACCTGCTCGACTACGGCGACATCTTCGACGGTTCGGCCGAAATCGAGCGCAAGGTCGACGAGCTGAAAGCCGAGGCCAAGGACGAATTGGCGCGCATCGACGCCATGGGCGGCGCCGTCGCTGCAGTGGAATCGGGCTACATGAAGCAGCAGCTCGTCGAGTCGAACACTGCACGGCTGGAAGCGATCGAGCGCGGCGAGCAGGTGGTAGTCGGCGTCAACCGTTATCTGGAAACCGAGCCCTCGCCGCTCACCGGCGGCATCGATTCGATCATGACGGTGTCGGAAGACGCCGAACGCGATCAGCTCGAGCGCCTCAAAACCTGGCGCGCGCAGCGCGACGGCAGAGCGGTCGCCGAGGCGCTCGCGGCGTTGAAGCGTGCGGCGACGACCGGCAGCAACATCATGCCACCGTCAATCGCCTGCGCCAAAGCCGGCGTCACCACCGGCGAATGGGGCTGGACGCTGCGCGAGTCGTTCGGCGAATACCGTGCGCCGACCGGTGTCGGCCGCGCCATGCGCAACGACGTCGAGGGCCTCGACGATATCCGCGCCGACGTCGACCGCGTCTCGAGGAAGCTCGGCCGCCGCCTGACCTTCCTCGTCGGCAAACCCGGCCTCGACGGCCACAGCAACGGCGCCGAGCAGATCGCGGTACGGGCGCGCGATGCCGGCATGCAGGTGGTCTACGAGGGCATTCGCCTGACGCCCGAGGAGATCGTCGACGCTGCGCAAAAACAAAAAGCCCATGTCATCGGTCTGTCGGTGCTGTCGGGCAGCCACCTGCCGCTGGTGCAGGACGTGGTTGCGCGCATGAAGGAAGCCGGGATGACCATGCCGCTGGTGGTCGGCGGCATTATTCCGCCGGAGGATGCGGACGCGCTGGCAAAATCCGGGGTCGCCGCGGTCTACACGCCGAAGGATTTCGAATTGAATCGCATCATGAGCGATGTGGTGCGCATCGTCGACCGGGCAAACGGCGCGAGCAACGTTTGACGTGTAGCCAGGCTTCGGCGGTTCGCGCAATCTTCAGCTTCGCCCACCGTTTCGTGCCTTCTCGCGCGCGTCCGCCGGCTTCATGCCGAACCGACGCCGGAAAATCCGGTTGAAATAGGCGACGTCGCCGAAGCCGGCCTCGAAGGCGATGGCGGTAATGCTGCGATCGGCATGAAGCGGATTGCGCAGCATGGCGTCGGCCGCGGCCAAGCGCTGCCGCAGGACAAACTCGGAAAAAGTGATGCCTTCGGCGGCGAACAACTGACGCACATAGCTGACCGTGATCCCATGGCGGCTGGCCACCCCCGTGGATCGAAAAGCTGCGTTGGCGAAGATTTTCCAAAATATCGGATTTGATCGCATGCAGGCGGGCCGCGCGTATCCCGCTGGCGCCCGCCAGGCCGGCTTCTGCGCCGGCACGAGCAGGTTTCATTTCGTCGTCGTTCACAGCGCCCTCCACCTGCCGTATTCCATCGGCTTGGATGGGTCGTGGGAGCCGCAGAAAAGGTTCAAATTCGAGAAATGACGGCGGTGGCGCGTTGAGCCTTTATTTTTGAGTTGATGGCGCGGCAAACGTCGCTAGCGCCTGAGCCAGCTTCGCCGGACTGACCGGCTTCGGCAGATAGAAATTCATCCCCGCCGCGCGGGCGGCAGCTTCCTCGCCGCTCTCGGTACGGCCCGAAATACCGATCACTGGCACCGTGCCGGCCTTGCCCGTTAGCGTGCGGATGCGCCGGGTCGCCGCGATCCCGTCGAGGCCATCAAGCACGACGTCCATCAACACCGCGTCATAGCTGCCGCGCGAAACGGCATCGACCGCCGCCTCCCCGCTTTCGACGAAATCGGCACGGTGGCCGAGTTCGCTCAGGATGGTGTTCATCACCACGCGGCCATACGGATTGTCCTCGGCGCACAGGATTGACAACGGACGCGTGGCCGCGGCGCGCACGCCGGCACGCTCGGTCTGCGCGCTGACCTTCACGCGGTCGACCGGCACTCTGAGACAAAAACTGGTGCCGTGCCCGGGCTCGCTGGTGACGGCAAGGCGGCCGCCCAGGGCCTCGGCAACGCGTTTCACAAACGCCAAGCCTAGGCCGGCACCGCCATAGTGGCGCGCCACTGCCTCACTCGCCTGCGCGAATGGGCGAAAGAGTTTCTTGATGTCCCGCGCGTCGATCCCGATGCCTGTGTCAGCCACGACGAAAATGAGCTCGACGCGCTTGCGCCCAGCGGGCTTGGCGGTGGCAGTGAAGACGACCGTGCCTTCATGCGTGAACTTGACCGCATTGTCGGCGAGGTTCTCCAGCAGCGCGCGCAGGCGCAACGCGTCGCCAGCGACCAGCGCGGGCAGATCATCGGCGATCTTGATTTTGGCTTTGATGCCTTTGTTGCCGGCGCGCGCGGCAAGTGCGGCGCCGACCGCCTCGGCGAGACGGCGCGGCGCGAACGGCTCAGGTCGTAAGGTGAGACCGGCGGCATCGGCCTTGACCGCATCGATGATCAGGGTGGTGAGCGCCGACAGATGTTCGGCGCCGCTCTTGATCGCGTCGGCCCATTCACGCTCGCGCGCGCCGAAATCGGAAGCCGCCAGCAGTTCGGCCAGCGCGACGATCCCGGTCAGCGGCGTGCGGATGTCATGCACGACGGCGGCGAGTGCGGCTTCTACCGCGCGCGGCTGCAAGCTCGCGCGACGCGGCTTCCTCCGAGGCCGCTTACGCGGCCGTGCCCGACTCTTGCGCTTCGCCATCCCCCACCCCGGACCGACCATGCCACGGAAGCCGAGTTCAATCGAGCCCGACTAGCTTGCGGACATCGGCCGCCGTAGCGCCTTGGGCGCGCAATTCGCGCAAGCCGGTGGCAAGCGTCGATTTCGACAGTTTACGGCCCTCGGCATCGAGGGCCAGACGGTGATGATGGTAGCGCGGCGCCGGCCAGCCGAGCAGCGCCTGCAACAGGCGATGGACGGACGTTGATTGGAACAGGTCGCACCCACGCACCACGTCGGTGACTTTTTGCTCTGCGTCATCCACGACGACCGCCAGATGATAGCTGGTGGGTGTATCTTTGCGGGCCAGGATTACGTCGCCCCGGGCGGCGGGGTCGGCGGCCACCGCGCCAGTCTCGCCGGCAGGGCCGGCACCGGTCTCCGTCCAGGCGAGCGGGCCGGTGCGCTTGAGCGCCGCGGCCATATCGAGGCGGAGCGCGTAGGGTTCGGCAGTCATGCGGCGGGCGCGCTCGGCCGCAGGCAGGTTTTTCGCATCGCCAGGATAGAGCGGCGCGCCATCGGGATCGTGCGGCCACGGAGACTTCGCCTCGCGCTCCGCCACCATCCGCGCGATCTCCGCACGGCTTTCGAAGCTGGGATAGATGAGCCCCATGGCATCCAGTCGGGCCAGCGCGGCGCGGTAGTCGCCGTAGTGTTCCGACTGCCGCCGCACCGGCTGTTCCCACGCAAGGCCGAGCCAGGTCAGATCTTCATAGACGGCGCTCTCGTATTCCGGCCGGCAGCGTGTCTCGTCGATGTCCTCGATGCGCAGCAAGAGCCGTCCGCCCGCCTCCTTCGCCATATCGGCATTGAGCAAAGCCGACAGCGCGTGGCCGAGATGCAGGTAGCCGTTGGGCGACGGCGCGAAGCGGAAAACGGGTGGCATGCCTTTTCTATCTATCGTCTTGCTTGCTACACCGATAGCGCATGACCCATTTCCTTCACACCGAGGCCGATCTTAAGGCGGGCTTAGCCCAACTGATCCTCGTCGACCCGCGCCTCAAGCCGGTCGCCGAGAAGACCGGCGCCTTCGGCCTGCGCCGGCGCGAGGCGGGCTTTGCCGGGCTGTGCGCTATCGTCTGCGGCCAGCAGCTCTCGACCGCGAGCGCGGCGGCGATCCGCAACCGGCTGTTCGCCGCATTCATGCCCTTCGTTCATGAATCGGTGCTAAAGGCGCGCACCGACAAGCTCAAGCGTCTCGGCCTGTCGGCGCCCAAGATCAAAGCGATCCGCGCGATCGGCAAGTCGCTCGCTAAAGGCCACATCGACTTGACTGCGGTGGGCACCATGGAGGCCGACGCGGCGCATGCCGCGCTGACCGCGCTGCACGGGGTCGGCCCGTGGACCGCCGACATTTATCTGTTGTTCTGCCTCGGCCATGCTGATGCATTTCCGGCCGGCGACCTCGCCGTCCAGGAGGCCGCACGCATCGCGCTGAATCTGCGCAAGCGGCCGGATGCCAAGGCGCTCGCCAAGATCGCCGAGGCCTGGCGGCCCTGGCGCGGCGTGGCGGCGCATCTGCTTTGGGCCTATTATCACGTCGTCAAGCGGCGTGAGGGAATATCGCTCCAACCGGCAACCAGGAAGCCGCCGGCGAAGAGGAAAACAGCGACAAGGAAATCCAGAAATGGCTGACCTCGACGGTCCGCGCATCGAGCCGCGCTCGGGCAAGGCAAAGCAGCTTGTCGTCTTCCTGCACGGCTACGGCGCCGACGGCAACGACCTGATCGAGATCGGCCGCGCCTGGCAGGGCCTGCTGCCGGACGCCGCCTTCGTGTCGCCGCACGCGCCTCGCCCGTGCGGACAGGCGCCGGTGGGGCGCGAATGGTTTCCCCTGACATTCCGCGATCCGAACGAGCGATGGGTCGGCGTGCAATCCGCGGCGCCGTTGCTCAATGCGTTTCTCGACGCCGAATTACAGCGGCGGCAGCTCCCGCCGTCGGCGCTGGCGCTGGTCGGCTTCAGCCAGGGCACCATGATGTCACTGCACGTCGGTTTGCGGCGGGCGGTGCCGCCGACCGCGATCGTCGGCTATTCCGGCATATTGATCATGCCGGGCGACGCCATGTCGGATGCGTTCGCGGCGGAAATCAAATCCAAGCCGCCGGTGCTGCTCATCCATGGCGAAGCCGACGAGTTGATCCCGGTTCAGGCGCTGTTCCACTCTGCCCAGGGGCTCGCCGCCCTCGGGATTCCTGCCGAATGGCACATCTCCCCGGCATCGGCCATGGCATCGATCAGGAAGGCCTGCGCCAGGGCGGCGAGTTCATTGCGCGCCATTTCGCCCGGGCCTGAGCCGCTTGCGGGTAACACCCGCTCCTGACTTCACAATCCTGTCACGCTGCTCTATTACTAGCGTGCAGGCCGCGTGGCGGCGGCCATAGGGAGGTCGTAGAGGAGCCTCGCTTGAACGTGCACGTCTCGCCCAGCGGATTTCCGGCGCTGGTGCTTAACGCGGATTTCCGGCCGCTGAGCTATTACCCCCTGTCGCTGTGGTCCTGGCAGGATGCGATCAAGGCCGTCTTCCTCGAACGCGTGAACATCGTCGCCAATTACGACCGCCTGGTGCACAGCCCCAGCTTCGAGATGAAGCTGCCGAGCGTGGTGTCACTCAAGACCTTCGTGAAACCCTCGACCCACCCGGCTTTCACGCGGTTCAACGTGTTCCTGCGCGACCGCTTCTCCTGCCAATATTGCGGCGATCGCGACGATCTGACCTTCGACCATCTGCTGCCGCGCTCGCGCGGCGGGCATACGACCTGGATGAACGTCGTCACCGCTTGCTCGGCCTGCAATCTGCGAAAAGGGAACCTGACGACGTCCGAGGCCAAGATGTGGCCCTCGCAGACGCCGTTCCAGCCGACGGTGCAGCACCTGCACAAGAACGGTCGGCTGTTCCCGCCGAATTACCTGCATGAAAGCTGGCTCGACTATCTCTACTGGGACACCGAGCTGGAACCGTAAGGCGACGGGGCCGATTCGGCCCCCATTCCTCTTGAACTTGCTGGGATTTGACGCGGGTCAACGACACGCCGCGGCATTGCGCTAGCCTATTTGAGCTTGGGGCGCGCAGACGGAGTTCGTGAGCCATGAACAAGCCCGTCGATTTAGAGACGACCAGATTGAAACCGGCGGCGCCCGTGGTCGCCGTTCCAGCATCCACGGTTGCCTCAGCAAAGGCCGCGCCACCACAATCGCGCTCACGCAAGAGCGTCTGGATCGCCGGGCTGTCATTGCTCGCGCTGATCGCCGCGATTGGCATCGCCTGGTGGCTGTCGAGCGGCACCGGCGCTGTGCGCTACACCACCGCGCCGGTCACGCGCGGGGCGGTGACGCGCACAGTGACCGCCACCGGCACCGTCAATCCCGTGCTCACGATCATCGTGGGAGCATACGATTCCGGCGTGATCCAAGATCTTCAGTGCGATTACAATACGCAGGTGAAAAAGGGTCAGATTTGCGCGAAGATCGATCCGCGCCCCTATCAGACCGTTGTCGACCAGAACAAAGCGAACCTTGCTGTCGCCAAAGCGCAACTCGAAAAGGACAAGGCCAACCTCGTTTACGCCAAACTCGGCTTGGATCGCGCCGCCAAGCTCGTTCAGACCAAAGCGGTCTCCCAAGACACGTATGATAATGCCAAGAGCACCTACGATCAGGCACTGGCAACGATCACGTTCGATGAGGCAACCATCCAGCAGCGCCAAGCCGCGCTTGATGCCGCGCAAGTCAATCTCGACTACACCAATATCATCTCGCCGGTTGACGGCACGGTGGTGTCGCGCAATGTCACCATGGGGCAGACGGTTGCGGCCAGTTTCCAGACGCCGACGCTTTTTCTGATCGCCACCGACCTCACCAAGATGCAGGTCGACACCAATGTGAGCGAAAGCGACATCGGCGGCATCAAAGACGGCAATAAATCGACCTTCACCGTCGACGCCTTTCCCAAACGCAACTTCAAGGGCGCGGTGAACCAGGTCCGCCAGTCGCCACAGACCGTGCAGAACGTGGTGACCTATGACGTCGTGGTCGGTGTCGACAATTCCGATCTGGCGCTGAAGCCCGGAATGACGGCGGCGACGCAGATCGTCATCGATCAGCGCGACGACGTTGTCCGCGTGCCGAGCCAGGCGCTGCGTTTTTCGCCCGGCGGAGCGGCGGCCACGACGCAAGGCCAGGCACATGTCTGGGTCCTGCGCGACGAGCAGCCGGTGGCCGTGCCCGTCACCACTGGTCTCGATGACGACAGCTTCACCGAGATCGTCAAAGGCGAGCTGGAGCCAGACGACCGCGTCATCGTTGCCGAACAGCGCAGCGCCGATAGCTCGGCGACGCCGCGGCCGCGGTTCTGACAGCCGACGGCCTCACCATGCCGGAACCGGTCATCAGGGTCGAAGGGATTTCCCGGACTTACCACGTCGGCGATATCGACGTGCGCGCGCTCAATGACGTCAGCGTCACTATCGAACGCGGTGAGTTCGTCGCCATCATGGGATCGTCCGGGTCGGGTAAATCAACGCTGATGTCGATCCTCGGCTGTCTCGACAAGCCGAGCAGCGGGCAATATTTCTTCGAAGGCCTCGATGTGGCGCAACTCGACGAGCCGGCGCTGGCCCGCGTGCGCAGCGAGCGGCTGGGCTTCGTATTCCAGAGCTTCAATCTGCTGGCGCGCACCAGTGCGCTCGAAAATGTTGCCTTGCCGCTGTTTTATGCCGCGTCAGGCCCCCCAGGCGCGGCCTCGCGCACCGAACGGGCGCGGGCGGCGCTCAAGACCGTGGGGCTGGCCGAGCGCGAGCGCAACACGCCGGGCCAACTGTCCGGCGGCCAGCAGCAGCGCGTGGCGCTGGCGCGCGCCTTGATCAACGATCCGAGCCTGCTGCTCGCCGACGAGCCGACCGGCAACCTCGATACCCGCACCTCGCACGAGATCATGGAGGCACTGACGCAGCTCAATCGCGCGCATGGCGTCACCATCGTCGTCGTCACCCACGAGGCCGATATCGCCGCCTATGCCGACCGCGTTCTGACCATGCGCGACGGCCAGATCATTTCCGACGAGCGGAAGCGCAAGACCGTGGCGGCGCCGTCGGCAGTGGCGGCGCACCCGCGCGAAGTCGCATTGCCAGGTAATCAATTGAGCGCCATTTGGGCCTTCGCGCTGATGGTCATGGCGGCGGCGCTGCAGGCTATCAACCGCAACAAGATGCGCTCATCGCTCACCATGCTGGGGGTATTCATCGGCGTCGCCGCATTGATCGCCATGGTGGCCGTCGGCCAGGGCGCCAATGAAGCGGTGCTCAAGCAGATTGCGAGCCTCGGCACCAATCTGGTCGTCGTGGTGCCCGGCGCAACGACTACCGGCGGCGTGCGCGGCGGGCTCGGCAGCGCATCGACGCTAACGGTCGGCGATGCGCAGGCAATCCGGCGCGAGGCGCCGTCGGTGCGCGGCGTCGGCTATCTCATCCGCCAGTCCGGGCAGGTGCAATATTCTGGCCAGAACTGGACCACGGGCATTCAGGGCGTGAGTCCAAATTATCCGCCGATGACCAACTGGGAGATCGCCAGCGGACGCAGCATTTCCAACGACGATATGAACCAGGCGGCGCTGGTCGTCGTGCTCGGCCAGACTGTCGCGCGGCAGTTGTTCGGCCCCTATCAAAATCCAATCGGCGCGGCAGTGCAGGTCAAGAGCGTACCGTTACGGGTCATCGGCTTGCTCGAGTCCAAAGGACAATCGCAGTTCGGCACCGACCAGGACGATCTCGTGATGATTCCCTTCAGCACCGCAGAGCGCAAGGTTCTGGGAGTCGCCGCACCGACCCAACAAAATGTCGATACATGGGTTTATCCGCCGCCACCGAACCCCTATGGACTGCAACCGCGTCTCGTCGGCTTCGTCAATTCAATGTATGTCCAGGCCATGGATCAGTCGCAAGTTCAGCCGGCAATTCAGGAGGTGACGCAAACGCTCGCACGCCGCCATCGCATCAAGCCCGGCGACGTCAATGACTTTACAGTACGAAATCTAAGTCAGATCGCCGAAACGGCCGAGAGCAGCAGTCGCATCATGGCCATTTTGCTCGCCGCCGTCGCCTCGATTTCGTTGCTGGTCGGCGGCATCGGCATCATGAACATTTTGCTGGTGTCGGTGACCGAGCGGACCCGCGAAATCGGCCTGCGCATGGCGATCGGCGCGCGCCGCCTGCATGTGCTGCTGCAATTTCTCGCCGAGGCGGTGTTCCTGAGCGTGACCGGCGGCATCGCCGGAATCGTCATGGGTTCGGTCTTCTCTATGGCGATCTCGGTCATCTTTGGCTGGGCCGCGCCGATTTCCGTGACGGCAATTGCCGGCGGCTTCCTGTTCTCCGCCGCGGTCGGCATTTTCTTCGGTTATTATCCGGCGCGCAAAGCCGCCAATCTCGATCCGATCGAGGCGCTGCGCTACGAGTAGTCCATTGTCCCGGCAGCATCCGCTGCAGCACGCCGTCGCGGCGGACGAAATAATGGTAGAGCGCGGCGGCCACGTGCAGGCCGACCAGCACCAGCAGCACATATTCGGCGAGAATGCCGTGCACGTCGCCGGTCCAGCCCCAGCCAGGCACTCGCGTGCCCACCAGCTTCGGCAATTCGACCCGAACATGATGATCGGGAAGCCGCGCCAGGACGCGTTGATCCAGCCCAGGATCGGCACGACGAACAGCAGCAGATAAAGCAGCCAATGGACGATACGGGCGGATTGCACCTGCCAGGGCGGTACGCCGTCGAGCGGCGCCGGCTCGCCATCGAGTCGGCCCGCCAAGCCAGGCGAACGACGGCAACGGCCAGGATCAGCACGCCGACCGAAAGATGCAGGTTGATCAGCGTGCCGGGTTTCATATCGCGCTTGATGTCCGGCATAGTCCAGGCGACGACGAATTGCACGATCAGCAGCGCGAGGATCAACTAATGCAGCGTCTTCGCCGTGCCGGTGTAACCGTTGGTCTTCCTCATGATGTCGATGAACCCTTGCGGAGAAACCGGGAGATACCCATATGCGTTGAAATGGTGATGTTGAGCCGCAAGGCTCCATTATCGAGCGGCCACGAAATGCAGCGGGTGACGCCGGATGTACGCGCACCTTCTCGTTTTCGTGGTCGTATCGTATTTTTGCGGGTCAGCCGCTCGCCTTCAAGCGTTCCTTGTCGTAGCCTGCGACCCGTTTGTAACCATCCGACAGCGCGATCAGTTCCTCACGGCTGATGACGTCATCGATGTTCTTGAACGGCTTGTCGCCGGTGCGGCGATAGACTTCCTGCAGAATCGCATCAGGTGGCGCCTTGCGATTGGCGAGCACGACTTCGCTCGTCGCCGGCAACCGCTTAGCCTCGTAGGCCTTGAGGGCGGCCACCGGATCGGCGTTGGCCTTGAGCGCGTCGCTAAGCGCGCGGCAATCGAGGATCGCCTGCGCCGCGCCGTTGGCGCCGCGCGGATACATCGGATGCGCGGCGTCGCCCAGAAGCGTCAGCCGACCGAAGCTCCAGCGCGGCAGCGGATCCTGATCGACCATGGGGTATTCCAGGATGGCGTCGGCCGCGCGGATGAACTCGGGCACGTCAAGCCAATCGAAATGCCAGTCGGCCATCGCGGGCAGGAAATCTTCCAGCCGGCCGCGCCGGTTCCAGTCGCGCGCCTGGTATTGCGGCGTCTCGATGTCGCACACCCAGTTCACCAATTGCCGGCCTTGCGCGTCGATATTGTTGCGGATCGGATAGATCAGAAGCTTGGCCGGGTGGTGCCAGCCGACGCGGGTCATGCTGGCGCCCGACATGAACGGCTTCCAGCGGGTGACGCCGCGCCACATGTTGATGCCGGAATATTTCGGCGGGCCCTCGTTCGGATAAAGCTGCTTCCGCAGCACCGAATGGATGCCCTCGCAGGAGATTGCCACGCTGCCGCGCTGTGACGGCAACTGTTTGCCGTTCATGTCCTCAAAATGAGCAACTGCTTCGTCGCCGTCGTCATCGACGCGCGTGCATTTATGACCGAGTATCACCTTGTCGCGGCCGGCGCGGGCGACGAAGGCCTCCAGCAACACCATCTGCAGATCGCCGCGGTGGATTGAGAATTGCGGCACATCGTAGCCGGCGAAGCGGCCGGCCGGTTCCGAGTAGATGTACTGGCCGAAGCGGTTGTAGAAGCAGAATTCGCGGGTGGTGACGGCGACTTTGGCGAGCGCATCCTCCAGCCCGAGCGCGCAGAGTTCGCGCGAGGCATGCGGCAGGATGTTGATACCGACGCCGACCGCCTTGAGCTCGTTCGCCGCCTCGAAGATACAGCAGGCGATGCCGGCGCGGTTCAGCATCAGGCCCAAGGTCAAGCCGCCGATGCCGGCACCGATGATGAGAACTTCCATGCTTCCCGAATCCTAGCTGCGCAGGCGCGACGACCACGCGCCCCACGCGGCGACGACCGCCAAACTCAACGAGAGCGGCACGTCATAGCCGGCGAGCGAAATTCCCAAAAACCGCCAAGCTGCTTCGTCGCAGCGGATGAGGCTGATGCGGTTTTGCAACTGGTTCATGATGTCTTGGGCATTGCCGAATTTGTTGATCGGACCGGAACAATCGAGCGGGCCCGCCCACCATTTCCACTCGACACCGGCGTGATAGGCGGACAAGCCTGTATTCCACAGCATGGCAAGCATGATCGCCAGGAAACCAAGCAGCATCACCTTGCGCGAAGCGCCGTAATTCGCACCCAGCCATAGCAACACCGCCAGCGGAATGCTGAAATAGAAGGCGATCCGCTGCTCAAGACAGAGCGGGCACGGCAGGATCAACAGGGCGTACTGGAAAAAGTAGACGATGGCGATGCCGAGCGCGCCGACGATGGCGATCACCGCCGCAGCGGTCAGTGGCGGGTCTCTGCGGGCTAAGGTGAGATATTGGTTCATCGTGCCTACCGGATGCCGCCCATAGCGTTGTTCACTCGCGCTGACAAGCGACGCCCTTCCCCCGATTGCGGCGCGGCGCGGCTTGCATGTCCGGGCAAGCCGCACGCGCAAATCCCGGGTGGCCAAAGCCGCGAACAGCGGGCCGAATGAACCCGTCGACGCCACTTTGCTAGCATCACGCGTAGACGCTGTGGTATTTAGATACTATAACAAATTCGAGGCATTTCAGCAGCTTGCTCAGTTAGACTATGCCAACATGGCGGAGAAATGATGCTCGATCGACGCGGCGCTGGACACGACCGCCGGTCGCGCATTCGCCGCGCGCGGCGGCAACAAGCCGCCGCGTTATCCCGCAAACTGCGATCCCAGCTTCGCCACGGTGTAACGAGGCCATGACGGACATTAATGAAGTTGCCACGCAGACGCGCGCGAACTTCGCCAAAGCGCGAACGACGTCGCTGCTGGAGCGGCTTTATTATCTGAAACGATCTGGCCTTTACCGCCAGACTTGGCTTGGCAATATCGATCTGCCCGTAGCAACACTGCTCAAAAGGATTTGAGATGGGCACTCTTGCATCGCTCAGCAGCACACGGAATGGTCCCACCGACAAGCCGATTTTGGTGACGGGCGCGGCCGGCTTTATCGGCGCGAATTTCGTTCTCGAGTGGCTCGGTCTTGACCTGTCCGCGGTCGTCAGTCTCGACAAGCTCACTTATGCGGGCAACCTTGATAACCTTGCGGGCGTCGTCGATGACTCGCGTCACCATTTTATTTACGGCGACATTGGCGACGGCGAGCTTGTTGCAGACGTGTTGAAACGGCACCGGCCGGCGGCCGTGGTCAACTTCGCAGCCGAGTCGCATGTCGACCGCTCGATCCACGGGCCTGCCGATTTCGTCACGACCAACGTCGTTGGAACGTTCCGGCTGCTGGAAGCGGCCCGGGCCTACTACGAAGAGCTTGACCCTCCGGCAAAAGCCGCGTTTCGGTTTTTGCACGTCTCGACCGACGAGGTTTTCGGCTCTCTCGGCGCAGACGAGCCGGCTTTTACCGAGAGCAACCGTTATCTGCCGAACAGCCCCTACTCCGCGACCAAGGCGGCATCCGATCATCTGGTCCACGCTTGGTGCCACACGTTCGGCCTTCCGGTGCAGATTACAAATTGCTCGAACAATTACGGCCCTTATCAGTTTCCCGAAAAACTCGTCCCCTTGATGATCCATCATGCGCTGACCGGTCTTCCGTTGCCGATCTATGGCGACGGTCAGCAGCGCCGGGACTGGCTCTATGTGGTCGACCACTGCGCCGCCATTCGTGCCGTGCTCGATCGCGGGCGCATCGGCGAAACCTATAATATCGGCGGACACAGCGAGAAAACGAACCTCGAAGTCGTTCACACTTTATGCGACATTCTCGATGCCGAGCGGCCGCGCAAAGGGGGTGGCTCGTATCGCCAGCAAATCGAATTCATAACCGATCGGCCCGGCCACGACCGCCGCTATGCGATGGACACGACAAAGATCGCAAACGAGCTGGGATGGGAACCGTCCGAGACATTCGAGACAGGAATTCGCAAGACGCTGCGCTGGTACCTCGACAATGCCAAATGGGTCGAGCGCTTTGTGAGCGGCTCTTATCGTGACTGGCTGCAGAAAAATTATTCCAATCGGTGAGCCTATCTCCTTGTCATCCAAATCCAGCTGGCCTTGGCAAAACTGCCAACTCTGGTAGAGATGCGGCACCATTGGTAGTGCTCAATAACGATCGGGATCGGTTATGCGGAAGAGGGGACGAAAGGGCATCATCCTCGCCGGCGGCGCGGGGACCCGACTGCACCCTGCGACGCTTGCAGTGTCCAAGCAATTGTTGCCGATTTTCGACAAGCCGATGATCTATTATCCGCTCTCAACGTTGATGTTTGCCGACATTCGCGACATTTTGGTCATTTCCACCCCGCAGGACACGCCGCGCTTCGAGCAATTGCTCGGTGACGGCAGTCAATGGGGACTTCATTTCTCGTATGCCGTTCAGCCCTCGCCCGACGGGCTGGCACAAGCTATCATCATCGGCGCACCATTTGTCGGCACAGACGACGTGACTTTGGTTCTCGGCGACAATGTCTTTTACGGTCACGGATTTCCGGCGTTGCTGGCGAACGCCTGCGACCGCACCAGCGGCGCGACCGTCTTCGCTTATCGCGTCAACGATCCGCAACGCTACGGCGTGATTGAATTCGGCGAGGACCAGAACGCCGTGTCGATTGAAGAAAAGCCACATAAGCCGAAGTCGCATTATGCGGTGACAGGTCTATATTTTTTCGACAACGAAGCCGCCGACATTGCGCGGCGCGTGAAACCATCCGCGCGCGGCGAATTGGAAATCACCGACGTGAACCGCGCCTATCTGGCGGCGGGTAAGCTCAAGGTGGAGATTCTGGGACGCGGTTATGCCTGGCTCGATACCGGAACCCATGAGTCGATCCTTGAAGCCAGTCAATTCGTTGCGACCATCGAACATCGGCAAGGCGTAAAAGTCGCCTGTCCGGAGGAAATCGCCTTTGGCAAAGGCTGGATCGACGCCCAGCAGGTTGAGCGGATGGCGGAATCGTTGGCTAAAACGAGCTACGGACAGTACCTCCATCGTTTGATCCTTGACGAGCAGCGGCGATGAAGGCAGTGGCGACCGCGATCCCCGACGTGCTGCTCTTTGAGCCGACAATCTACGAGGATACGCGCGGTTTCTTTTTTGAAAGCTTCAATCAGAAGCGTTTCGATGATGCCGTCGGGCGGCGCGTTGGTTTCGTACAGGACAATCACTCCCGTTCGGCTCAGGCACGTTCTGCGCGGACTGCATTATCAAGTCCGCCGGCCGCAGGGAAAGCTGGTACGCGTCGTATCGGGCGAAGTGTTCGATGTGGCGGTCGACCTGCGGCGGAGCTCACCGACCTTCGGAAAATTCGCCAGCAGCATCTTGTCTGTGGCCAACAAGAAGCAGTTGTGGATCCCGGAAGGATTCGCGCACGGCTTTCTCGTGCTGAGCGAGACGGCAGAATTTCTCTACAAAACAACCGACTATTACGCGCCCGACGACGAGCGTTGTCTGATTTGGAACGATCCCGACATCGGAATCGATTGGCCCAAAGACGTCGTGCCCATCCTGTCCGCGAAAGACCGCATGGGACTTCCGCTCGGCAAGGCCGAGGTTTTTGCATGAGACTGCTGGTCACGGGCGCGAACGGCCAGGTCGGATGGGAATTGAATCGAAGCCTGATGCCGCTCGGGGACGTGGTCGCTCTCGACCGGCGCGGATGCGATCTTTCGCGACCCGAATTGTTGCCGGATCTCATTCACGGCATCAAACCTGATATCATTGTGAATGCGGCCGCCTATACGGCGGTCGACAGAGCGGAGCAGGAGGAACAGCTAGCGATCACTGTTAATGGCACGGCGGTGGGCGTGTTGGCGGATGAGTCGCGCAAGGCGGGCATCCTGCTCGTGCATTACTCGACCGACTACGTCTTCGATGGCGCCCAGCAAGCGCCCTACACCGAAGAGGATATTCCGCATCCCATCAACGCCTATGGGCGCAGCAAATTGGCGGGTGAAACCGCGATGCGCCAGGCTGGCGGCGCTTACCTCGTCCTGCGTACGAGTTGGATCTATGCCGGGCGCGGCCACAATTTCGTGCGCACGATGCTGCGGCTGGCAGGCGAACGCGATGAACTGCGCATTGTCGACGACCAGATCGGCGCGCCGACGTGGGCGCGTGACATTGCCGATGCGACGACGCTGATTGTTCGCGCGGCTAGCCGGGAACAATCCGCGGGCCATTTTGCATCGGGGATTTTCAATCTGACCGCATCGGGAGCGACAAGTTGGCACGGATTTGCCAAAGCCATTCTGGACGATGCAATGCGCCACGGCTTGCTGAAGCGCGTGCCGCACCTCAAGCCGATTGCGAGCGCAGAGTATCCAACGCCGGCCGCCAGGCCCAAGAATTCCCTTCTTGCCGGTGAGCGTCTGAGCAAGCGGTTTGGCGTAGGGCTCGCCGAATGGCGGCAGGGCCTTTCGGCCTGCATTGCGGAAATGAAGGCGGGCAACTAGATCGCGTGCCCACGCAGGGACCCGGATCGGCCGCCGAAAGGCCCGTTCGGCGGCGTCGGCAAAAGCTATTGATCTTAATTGATTTTTCAGCCAGTTGAATATGCGCAACATGCCTTCGCCAGCAGACGAAAATTGCGCAGGGCCTCTGATGCCATATGGTGAGGCTTGCAGTTTTGCGGCGGGAGTAACGCATGCTCGATGCTTCGGCGAAAAATCCTCATCGCACCGCGACAGGTGCCCCGCCGCTCGATTTTCAAGAGCACTTGGGTTTGCTCGATGCGCGCGGCCTGGTCACGCGCATCGACCGGCCGATCGACAAGGACCGCGAACTGCACCCGCTGGTCCGCTGGCAGTTTCAAGGCGGGCTCGCTGAGAGTGAGCGCCGGGCTTTTCTGTTCACCAACGTCGTCGATAGCGCGGGGCGACGTTATGACATTCCGGTCGCGGTCGGCGCTCTGGCCGCATCGCCCGAGATTTATGCCGTCGGCATGGGCAAACCGGTCGCCGATATCGGCGAGGCCTGGACGCATGCTGTGGCGAACCCGATCCCACCGATGGTCGTCGAATCCGGCGCCTGCCAGGAGGTCGTGATCAAAGGAGCGGATCTGCTGCGACCGGGCGAGGGTCTGGCGCGTTTGCCCGTGCCGATCTCGACGCCCGGCTTCGATTCAGCCCCCTACCTCACCGCGACGCTTTGCATCACCCGCGATCCCGACACCGGCGTGCAGAATATGGGCACCTACCGCGCCGCCTTGAAAGCACAGGATCGCCTTGGTGTGCGAATGTCGTCGCGGCCGGGCGGCGCCGGCGGCTATTTGCATTGGCAGAAATACCAGAAGCGAAAAGAGCCGATGCCTTGCGCCATCGTCATCGGCTGCGCGCCGGTCGTGCTGTTCACCGGACCGCAAAAGCTTCCGACCGATCAGGATGAGATGGCGGTCGCCGGCGGCTTGGCCGGTGCGCCCATCCGCATCGTTAAAGCGGCGAGCGTGGACTTATATGTCCCCGCCGACGCCGAGATCGTCATCGAGGGCTTGATCGACAGCGAACTGCTCGAGCCGGAAGGCCCTTTCGGTGAAAGTCACGGCCACGTGGCGCTGGAAGATTTCAATATGTCGATGCAGGTGACCGCGATCACGCATAAGCGGGCGCCGGTCTTCGTTTCGATCATCAGCCAGGTGACGCCCAGCGAATCGAGCGTCATGAAGAAGGTGGCATTCGAACCGATGTTCCTCGCCCATCTGCGCGATCAGCTCGGGGTGCGCGGGATCAAGGGGCTGCGGATGCACGAGCCCTTCACCAACTTGCGCAAGGTCATCTTCCTGCAATTCGCGCGCGGGGCGGCACGAACGGAAGTCTGGCGCGGACTGCATGGGGCGGCGTCGCTGCGCGCCGATTGCGGCAAGATCTGCATTGCGGTCAGCGAAGACATTGATCCGGATAATGCCGATGCGATCTTTTGGTCGCTTGCCTATCGCTCCGATCCTGGCGTGGATGTCCATATCGAGCCCTACCGCTCGGCCGGACACGGACCGAAATCGGGCGCGCGGGAAGACTCGACGATCCTGATCGACGCTACGCTCAAGCATGACATGCCGCCGCTGGCCTTGCCCGCTCGCGAATTCATGGAACACGCGCGCGCGCTCTGGAACGAGCTGGGCCTGCCGGCCATCTCGCCGCAGTCGCCGTGGCACGGCTATTCGCTCGGCGATTGGGACGAGCGCTTTGACGTCTATGCCAAGCGTGCGCTCGAGGGGCGCTGGGCGGAGAGCGGCGAGGAGACGTTCAAACGCCGCCGCCGCGGCGTCATACCGGAGACGCCGACGCGCAACGTCGAAGGCGCCGGCAAGAAGCCCTGAAAGCAATGGCCAGTATGATCCGCTTCAAATTGATTGCCGTCTTCGTCGCCGCCCTCGCCGTCCTCACGCAGCCTGCCGGCGCGGATGACAGCTATCCGTCGCGCCCGATCCGCCTCATCGTCGGTTTCGCCGCCGGCTCAAGCGGCGACGTGATCGCACGCATCGTCGCGCACAAGCTCGGCGATACGCTCAAGCAGACCGTCATCGTCGAAAACAAGCCGGGCGCCAGCAGCATGGTGGCGACTGATTACGTCGCGCGTAGCGCGAAGGACGGCTACACGCTGATGTTCGCGACCATCGCCACCACCATCAACATGACGCTGATGGCAGGGAAAGCTCCCAATGTCGAAAAGGACATGACGCCGATCGTGCTGGTCGGCTCGATCCCCAATATCCTGGTGGTCAATCCCAAGCTGGGCGTTAGCGACGTGAAGGGGCTCATCGCACTCGCCAAGGAGAAGCCGGACGAATTGCTCTACGGCGCCTCCGGCCTCGGCAGCGGACCGCATCTCGCAACGGAACTGTTCAAGCAGATGGCCGGTGTCAAGCTGACCGGGGTGCTCTATCCGGGCAGCGGCCAAACCGCAGTCGATCTCATCGCCGGCCGTATCCAGGTGATGTTCGCGCCGGCACCGACGGTGCTCGGCTTATCAAGGATGGCCGCGTCAAGGCTTTGGCGACCAGCGAGGCCAAGCGCGCCAGCGTTGCCCCCGACCTGCCGACGATCGCCGAGGCGGCCCTTCCCGGCTACTCCGCGGGACTCTGGTTCGGCATCTTGGGCCCGGGCGGCATGCCGCAGCCCGTGATCGCAAAGCTGTCCGAGGCGACAAATCATGCGCTAAAGGACCTGGAGGTCCGCAAGGAGCTCGAGCGGCAAGGCCTGAATGCGCTCGGCGGCAGCCCGGACGACTTCGCACGTTTCATCAAAAGCGAGACGCAGCGCTGGGCCCGCGTCATCCACGCAATGGATGCCGCCAAAACCAGCAAAGAAAGCGCGGCGCATCCCTAACTGGCCACGTCAGTACCCGGATCTAACCGACGGTCACGCGCCAGCATAAATCGTCGGCCGTGAAGAATTGCGAAGTC
>CAVWDA010000020.1:132500-134021 GCA_963753455.1 uncultured Alphaproteobacteria bacterium
TGGTTGGCCTTTCACCCCTAGCCACAGTTCATCCGAGGCTTTTTCAACAGACACCGGTTCGGTCCTCCAGTAGGTGTTACCCCACCTTCAACCTGACCATGGCTAGATCACTAGGTTTCGGGTCTAATCCGACGAACTTGGACGCCCTATTCAGACTCGCTTTCGCTGCGCCTACGCCTATCGGCTTAAGCTTGCTCGTCAAATTAAGTCGCTGGCCCATTATACAAAAGGTACGATGTCACTCAGGACGAACCTTGAGCTCCATCTGTTTGTAGGCATTCGGTTTCAGGTCTCTTTCACTCCCCTCGTCGGGGTGCTTTTCACCTTTCCCTCACGGTACTAGTTCGCTATCGGTCGCTGAGGAGTACTTAGGCTTGGAGGGTGGTCCCCCCATGTTCAGACAGGATTTCACGTGTCCCGCCTTACTCGAGGATAATTCTTCGCATTACCCGTACGGGGCTGTCACCCGCTAAGGCGCGTCGTTCCAGACGCTTCCGGTTGTCTTAGAATTATCACTGGCCTAGTCCGCTTTCGCTCGCCACTACTAGCGGAGTCTCGGTTGATGTCCTTTCCTCCGGGTACTGAGATGTTTCAGTTCTCCGGGTTAGCTTAAAACCCCCTATTTTATTCAGAGGTTCTATTCCTTCATTTGATAACGGAAATCCAAACTCCGCATCCGTCGCCGGATACGAAATTCAGAATTCCGTTATCGAAGGTGGGTTTCCCCATTCGGAAATCCGCGGATCAAAGCTTCTTCGCAGCTCCTCGCGGCTTATCGCAGCGTAGTACGTCCTTCATCGCCTCTCAGCGCCAAGGCATCCACCAAATGCCCTTATCACACTTGATCACTCTCATTATCAATGCCCATCCATCGTCCGTTCGTCGTTGGAGCTCTCGGCGAATTCCCGCAACAAGATATGTAACGGCCGATGGCCGACACGGATTTGCGTCCGCATCGATCGAACACTGATTTAGAAAGACCTCTATTTCTTGCTTCAAGATCGAACCGACGGCGAGGCGGTCAAGCTTCGCCGACATGAACATGCCGCGACATTGGCCGGTGGATTGTGGCCGCAATCGAACATGTCATTAGGAGTGCGCAGAACGTCGCGGCCAGCGCCGCAACGTTCGCTCGGAACGATCTCCTCTTCACGATGTCAGACAACACGCGCATGGCAAACGTCCCGTGGACGGGGCGTTTTGCAAGACGCGGATTTGTTTTCGGACGAGCCTCATAGCTCGTTCTCGGACGATATTTTAAGTGGTAGACCGACGGGATCACCGCTGGTGGAGCCAGACGGGATCGAACCGACGACCTCCTGCTTGCAAAGCAGGCGCTCTCCCAACTGAGCTATGGCCCCGCGCCAGTTAGCGAACAAACTTGGGTACCCAGCAATAGCGGGATTGGTGGGCCTGGGAAGATTTGAACTTCCGACCTCACGCTTATCAAGCGCGCGCTCTAACCAACTGAGCTACAGGCCCATGAAGCACACGCTTGCCCCACGCTGTCTTGAAGGACGG
>CAVWDA010000021.1:0-5729 GCA_963753455.1 uncultured Alphaproteobacteria bacterium
GTGCTAGTGCTTTTTCGGCTTGTGGGTCGGCAGCGAAAAAACGGTCAGGCCGCCCATGGCGAGGAAGATCAGGCCGAGCACCAGCGCCACACCGAACACGCTGCCTTCGTGGCCCACGACATCGCTGGCGACGTCGGCGCGCGCGATGCCGACCGATACCACGGTGGCGGCGACAATGGTCGACAGCGCCAACCCGATGATTGCGACCAGTTCGGCGAACGCGACCGTACGGCGTTCATTGCCGAGCGTGCGGCCGGGCGCGGGCGAAAAACCAGTGCTTTCAATGGGCGCGGGCATGATCAGCCTATAAGCGAACCGCTTGTCCAATAGTTCCATATATGGAACGGCATGCTGGCGGCCGTTCGGCCCCATTGCGGCAAAGCCCGTTAGGAACTGAGGCGTTTTCGTGATTATGGTTAATAAAAGGTAAATCGTTACTCATTTGACCGCGCTGAGCGTTTCCGGCTGCCACGCCATGGTGACATGGCCGGGTTCCGCCGCGACACGGTCGAGCCATCGGCGGGTGGCCGGGAAACGCGCGAGATCGAAATCGCATTGGTTTGCGATGTGGGTGTAGGCGTAGAGCGCAATGTCAGCGATGGTGAAGCGGTCGGCGACGAAAAAGTCACGGCTGGCGAGGTGCATCTCCATGACGCCGAGCGTGCGGTAGCCGTTTTCCATCCAATCTTCGAGCGCGTGCTGCTGCAACTCGCGCCCGCCCTTGATCAGGGACAGCCAAAAATAGGCAGCGCCGATATTGGGTTCCAGGCTGTGCTGCTCGAAGAACATCCATTGCAGCGCTTCGGCGCGCTCGATGCGGTCCTCCGGCGCCAGCGTGGTGCCGCCGGCGACATACCAGAGAATGGCATTTGATTCGGCGAGATAGCGGTTGGGCGCAACTTCGAGCAGCGGAATCTGCCCATTCGGATTCTTGGCAAGGAATTCGGGCGTGCGGCTGGCGCCTTGCACGATGTCGATTTCGACGAGCTTGAACGGAATCCCAAGCCGGGCCAGCGCCAGGCGGACCTTGTAGCTGTTGCCGGAACGCTGATCGGAATAGAGCGTGTACATGCGAACCCCGAAGCGATCGCCTAACCGGATATGGGGTGCAAAGTCCGGCAAATACAAGGCCGGCACACGTGATGTTTGAGGCGCAATGCCAAATTCGTGACGCATTGCAGCAAACATTTTGCGTCAAATGCTTCGAAACGGAAACTCTATTCCGCCGCCACCCGGTGCGCGCGCGCGTATTCCAGCAGAGCGTCGTCGTCGACCGGCAAGATCGGCGTGAAATCGCGATGCGCGATGAATTCCGGCCGCGTGAACTTGGTGATGTGGTTCGAACAGGCGCACAGCGTCAGATAGACAATCTTGCGCGGGTAGGGCGTAATGTTGGGCGGCGAGGCGTGCACCAGATTGCCGTGGAACATCAGCACCGAGCCCGGCTTGCCGGTGGGTGCCACGATGCCGACGCCGCCGGCACTGGCCGCCTCGACGGCGAGCCGCGTCACCGTGTCCTTGTCGAGCGTCCACAACGGATAGGACGTGGTGAGCTTGTCGTGGCCGGCGGCAAAGACGCCTTGCTTGTGGCTTTTCGGAATCAGCAGCAGCGGGCCGTTGATCGGCATCACCTCGTCGAGAAATACCGCGATGTTCATCGCGCGCGCCTCCGGCATGCCGTCGTCGCGTTGCCATGTGCCGTAGTCCTGATGCCATTGCCAGACGTCGCCTTCGAAGGCGGCCTTGGCGTTGAGTTTGAACTGATGGACGTAGACGTCCTCGCTGAACAATTGCCGCAACGGTTCGACCAATCGGGGGTGCCGCGCCAAAAGGCCGAACACCTCGCTGAACGTGTGGGCGGCGAACGCGGTGCGCGGCGCGCCGGTCTTCTCGCGCCACACTTCCGGGCGATCGAGCTTGAGGATGTTCTCCGCTTCGGTGCGCAGCAGCGCGATCTCTTCTTCGGCGAAACAGTTGGGGAAAAAGACGTAACCCTGTTCGTCGAAGGTGCGAAGCTGTTCGGCGTTGATCTGCATGAACGCGCTCCCTGTTACGGTGGCGGCCTTTGAGTCGCCTCTTGCCCTCTATTCTAAGGGGCGCGCGGCCAAATTCCAGAGTCGTGGCGCGCCGCATTCATTTATGGCGCGACGCAGCAATAATGCGATCGCCAGCAACATCACTGGAACTGCTAGTGGAATAAGTGTTGCTTGCGGCACGCTGCGCGCGATGAGCGGAACTATCCACAGCGCGGCAAGACTCGTTTTTTCATAAGCGGCAAAGCCGCGCGCAAAACCGTCGATGCAGAGGTAAGCGATTGCCGGTCCCAGCACCATTAGATCGTAGTCGAGGCTGTATGGCGTCGCCAGCAGGCTGCCGATCATGAGCGCGGCGGCCTTGAGCGGATAAGCGGCTCGGCTTCGCCACAGCCACACGAGTGCGGCGGCAAGCGCGAGCGTCACCGCGACCTGCGCTGCATAAGCGAGCGCGATACTGCCGCCCCACATGCGCACCCAGGAAAACATGCTCTGAATTTTGTACCAGCCGGTCCCGCCCTGCTCGAGCACGATGGTGCGCGTGAAGCGCGAGAAGACGAGGAAGGCGGTCCACACATCGGTACCGAAGACGAGCGTAACCGCGAGCGTCATGAGTGCCACGGTGCCGGCGGCGGCGGCGAAGGCGCGCCAGCGCCCGCTTGCGAGCAGTACCAGAGGAATGAGCACGCCGAATTGCGGCTTGTACGCGAGCAGGCCGATCAGCACGCCGGCGAGTATCGGCCGGCGATCGAGCTGGCAAAGCGCCGTGCCGATCAAGGCGGCGGTGAGGAAGCCGTTATGAGCTTGGCCAAGATTGATGAACACCGCGGGGAAGGCAAGAGCGAAGAGGAGCCAGTCTTTTTTCACCTCACCCCTTGTAGGGGAGGTCGACCGCGAAGCGGTCGGGAGAGGGTCGTCTTGAACGCCGTCGGCCCCGCCCCGCGCGCCTTCGGCGCGCGACCCTCCCCACAAAGGGGAGGGGAGAAATAGAATCGCGCGGATGGTGAGCAGGTACAGAATGAGCGTCACGCTCTGCCAGACCAGCAGCGACAGCCAATAGGGCATCGTCGCTAAGGCCGCCGCGAGGCCGAGGAAGTAGGGCGGGTAGTGCCAGCCGTAGAATTGCGTGGTCGGGCCGAAGATTTTCCGTTCGCGGGCGAATTGTTTGGCGGGATCGAACGGGGCCGCCGGCTCGCCGTCGAGGACATAAGTGCCGGCCGTGTAGACGTTGGAAAAATCGGTGCCGAGCGGACGACCGAAGCGGTCGTTCAAGCCATTCGAGGTGGCGATCAGAAAGCCGGCGCCAACTGCGAAGGCTGCAAGCAGGGCGATGGCGACCAACCGCGTCCGTTCGCGGGTCAGCCAGGCGCCGGAGCGCAGGATGTCAATGAATCCGGCCATCGCCGGAGGGTCTAGCAGCGGAGGCTTAAGGGAGGGTTAGGCCATCAATAGGGTTGATGAATGCATCATTCTTTGCGTCTTGCTGTCGCCGTTTTGGCCCGTTACGACAATGTCAGACTGCGGCGAATCCTGGATTTCGGAGACTTTCGATGGCCTTCCTTGCGGACCAGCTCAAGCGGGTAAAACCGTCGGCGACCATCGCCGTCACGGACAAGGCGCGCGCGCTCAAGGCGGCGGGCCGCGACGTCATCGGGCTCGGCGCCGGCGAACCCGACTTCGACACGCCAGACAACATCAAGGAAGCGGCGATCAAGGCGATCCGCGACGGCAGGGCGGCCAAATACACCAATGTGGACGGCATCGCCGAGCTGAAGGACGCCATCGTCAAGAAGTTCAAGCGCGAGAATGGCCTCGACTACAAGCCGTCGCAGATTACGGTCGGCACCGGCGGCAAGCAGGTGCTGTACAATGCCTTTATCGCGACGCTCAATCCGGGCGACGAGGTGATCTTCGCCGCGCCCTATTGGGTAAGCTATTTCGACATGGTGCTGCTCGCCGGCGGCGAGCCCGTGGCGGTTGAGACCTCGATGGCGAGCGGCTTCAAATTGACCGGGGCGCAGCTTGAGCGCGCGATCACGCCGAAGACCAAATGGGTGCTGCTCAACTCGCCGTCGAACCCGTCGGGCGCGGCCTATGCACGCGCCGAACTGAAGGCGCTCACCGACGTGCTGGTGAAGCACCCGGCGGTGCATGTCATGACCGACGACATGTACGAGCATCTCGTCTACGACGACTTTAAGTTCACCACGCCGGCGCAGATCGAGCCGTCGCTTTATCCGCGCACGCTGACCATCAACGGATGCTCCAAAGCCTATTGCATGACTGGCTGGCGGATCGGCTACGCTGGCGGGCCGGAGCCCCTGATCAAGGCGATGGCGATGGTGCAGTCGCAGTCAACCTCGAACCCGGCGGCGGTGTCGCAATGGGCGGCGGTGGAAGCGCTCACCGGGCCGCAGGATTTCATCGCCAAGCACAACAAGATCTTCAAGGAGCGGCGCGACCTCATCGTGTCGATGCTCAACCAGGCAAACGGCCTCAAGTGCCCGACGCCGGAAGGCGCGTTCTATGTCTATCCGTCCTGCGCCGGCACCATGGGCAAGACTGCGCCGAGCGGCAAGAAGCTGGCGAGCGACGAGGATTTCGTCACCGAACTGCTGGAAGCCGAAGGCATCGCAGTGGTGCTCGGCGACCATCGCCGTCTCCGACAAGGCGTGCGAGCTCAAAGCGGAAGGACGGAACGTGATCGGCCTGGCGGCCGGCGAGCCGGATTTCGACACGCCGGACAACATCAAGGAGGCGGCGATCGAGGCGATCCGGCGGCAGGGCCGAAGTATACGCCGTCGACGGCATCGCCGAACTCAAGAAGGCGATCGTCGACAAGTTCAAGCGCGAGAACGGGTTGGACTACAAGCCGTCAGGTCACCGTCGGCACCGGCGGCAAGCAGGTGCTGTTCAACGCGCTGTGGCGACGCTCAACCCCGGCGACGAGGTCATCATCCCGGCGCCCTACTGGGTGAGCTATCCGGACATGGTCTGCTCGCCGGCGGCACGCCGGTCTTCGTCGAGGGCACGATGGAGAATGGTTTCAAGCTGCAGCCCGCGAGCTGGAAAAGGCGATCACGCCGAAGACCAAGTGGCTGATCCTCAACTCGCCGTCGAACCCCACCGGCGCCGCCTACACGCGCGCCGAACTCAAGGCGCTGACCGACGTGCTGCTGCAGCATCCGCATGTCTAGGTGCTGTCCGACGACATGTACGAGCATCTCGTCTATGACGACTTCGAATTCACCACGCCCGCGCAGGTGGAGCCGGAGCTCTATGACCGTACGCTCACCATGAACGGCTGTCGAAGTCCTACTGCATGACGGGCTGGCGCATCGGCTATGGCGGCGGGCCGGAGCCGCTCATCAAGGCGATGGCAAGCTGCAGTCGCAGTCGACCTCGAACCCGGCGTCGATCTCGCAATGGGCGGCCGTGGAGGCGCTCAACGGGCCGCAGGACTTCATCGCCGAGCACAACAAGGTCTTCAAGGAGCGCCGCGACCTCGTGGTGTCGATGCTCAACCAGGCGCCCGGCATCAAGTGCCCGACGCCGGAGGGCGCCTTCTATGTCTATCCGTCCTGCGCCGGGACCATCGGCAAGACGACGCCGACCGGCAAGGTGCTCGAGACCGACGAGGACTTCGTCACCGAACTGCTGGAGGCGGAAGGCGTCGCGGTGGTGCACGGCACGGCC
>CAVWDA010000022.1:0-10381 GCA_963753455.1 uncultured Alphaproteobacteria bacterium
GGCTGGGACCCGCTGATTAAGAGTCAGATCGGAACCGTAAATCAGCATACGTTACGTCTGACCTCCATGTCCGCTAACGCTTCGCTTCGCACCGCGCCCGTTCATGTCTGCCAGTGCAGCATAAAGGCCGGATTGGTCTTTCGCACGGCGCGCCTTACGAACGGTATCGGCATCTCTCAGCGTGCGCGCCACCAGGGCGAGCGCATTGAGCTGCTCGCCTGCGGGCGCCGTCGGCAGCAGCAGTAGAAAAACGAGGTCGACCGGCTCGCGGTCGATGGCGTCAAACTCGATGGCACCCTTCAGTCGAGCTAGAAGGCCGAAGGGCCTTTTCACGTCTACAATACGCGCGTGCGGGATCGCCACGCCACCGCCCACACCAGTGGATCCCAATTCCTCGCGTTTGAGAATATCGGCTGTGATTTTATCAGCATCCACTTTGAGAGCTGACGCTGCGCGACGACAGAGGTCCTCCAATAACAATGTCTTGTTTGACCCCCGAATACCGACGAACACGTCGGAGGGCGCGAGAAATTCCTTGATGTCCATTGCAATTCCTCAATCGGGCGCGCGCAGCCGGTATCCAATGCCGGTTTCCGTGAGAACGTACTCTGGGCGCTCGGGATCAGCCTCTATTTTCTGCCTGAGCTGCCGCACGTAGACGCGCAGATACTGTGCGTCCACCAGTTCGTCCCACAACTCGCCAAGCAAGAATTTGTGGGTTAGCACTTTGCCGGCATGCTGTACGAGCACGCGCAGGAGATCATATTCTTTCGGCGACAGCTTGACTACCTTGTCGCTCACCTTGACGACGCGACGCACTAGGTCAACGGATAGGTCGCCGACCTTAAAAATCGGGCGTTCGCCGTGGACCTGCAACTGGTGACGTAGCGCCGCACGCATACGTGCGAGTAGCTCATCCAATCCGAATGGTTTGGTCACGTAGTCGTCGGCACCAAGGTCGAGCGCCTGAACCTTACCAGCCTCATCCCCTCGGCTAGATAACACCACAATAGGAACGCTCTCGTTTCGTGCACGGATCGTTCTCAGCAGATCATGCCCCTGAATATCAGGGAGGCCGAGATCGAGAATGATCAAGTCCGGTCCTTGGCTCAGGAACTCAAGCGCAGTCTTGCCGTTAGGCGCCTCGAGAATTTGATAACCTTGCGTGGTCAAGCCCATCCGTAACAGCTTACGAATGGGCTGCTCGTCATCGATCACCAGAACTTTGAGCGTGGCGGCGGTCATGCGGCGGTGTCCAACTGTTTTGGCTTCGCCGGGACCGGCAGCCTGATCGTGAACACCGCCCCCGTCCGATCCGTCCGGTTCGCTGCGATGATGGTGCCATGCATAGCCTCTACGAACCCGCGGGAAATCCCTAGGCCCAGCCCAGTGCCTGCCAGCACCTGATCGGCTTTCTGCACCCGATAGAACTTGTCGAATATGCGCTCCAGATCGTCGGATGGAATGCCCGCACCTTCGTCAAGAACCTGGAGACAAACGGAGTCCATGTCCCGCCAGCTCCGGATGCGAATCGTCGTGCCGGCGGGCGCATACTTTGCCGCATTATCGAGGATATTAAAAAGAACCTGCTCAAAGAGCACCGCATCCAACTCAATCATTGGGAGGTCTGGCGCAAGCTCAAGCTCGATATGATGCTGACCGAGAATCTTGTTCGCGCGCCGCAGTGCGCTGCCAACAATTTCACCCAGGTCGTGTAGAGCAGCATTCGGCACTATGGCGCCAGACTCGAGCTTGGTCATATCGAGCAGATTGGCAATGAACCGATTGAGCCGCTCGGACTCGTCGATAATGGTTGCCAACAGATCGGCCTTCTCGGGTTCGGTGAGTTTGCCCGCAAGATCCCGCAGCGTGCCCGCAGACCCAAGTACCGCCGCCAGCGGCGTCTTTAGATCGTGCGAGATTGAGGTGAGGAGCGCGGAACGGAGGCGATCGGTCTCGACGGTCCGTTTGACGCGGTCCATGTCCTCGACCAGATGGACGCGCTCGATCGCCAGAGCGCTCTGGTCTATCAGCGCATCGAGCAGTCGCCGCTCATCAGGTGTAAGCAGCGGTCCCGGCTTGTCGCGGTCTATGCCGACAACGCCGATCGCACCGCGGCCAGTTCGCATAAGCATGAATAGTCGTTTAGCGCCCGGCAGAGTATCCGAACCCCGCCCGGCGGGGCGATTATTCGCCCATGCCCACTTCGCGGCGGCCAGATCGGCATCATCGAGAATATCCTCGGGCGGGTATCCGGCCTTCACAGCGATGGAGTCGTTCTCCGGCAGAAGCAATACGACCCGTACCTTCAGCATCAATGCCGTCTGATAGGCAGTAGCCCAAAGGACATCATCTAAGGTGCCGACGCCTGCCAGCTTGCGGCTGAATGCATAGAGCAACTCGGTGGCACGCGCGCGACCCATTGCGACAACGGCCTGCGTGCGCACCCGCGCGGCGACATTCGATACGACGATGGCAATGACAATGAAGAAGAAAAAGGCCGACACATTAGTCGGATCGGCGATCGTAAAGGTATAAATCGGCGGTAGAAAGAAAAAATTATAGCAAAGCGATGCCGCGACACTGGCAAAAACTGACGGCCACAAACCGTAACGCACCGCAATGCCCACAATCGCGGTCAGGAATACGAGGTCGACGTTTTCGATTTTAAACAAAGGCTGGATGGCTTCGCCGACCCCAAGAGCTATGGCAACCGCAATGAGCGCGATGGCATAAGGACGCGGATCGAATGGCTCGGCCTCTTCGGCCGTGCGCACAGTCTTCTTCGGGATTGGTTCGCCAACAATGTCATCGCCTGCGATCACATGGACGCTGATATTGCCAGACCGCCGTACCATATCATGCACGACGGACCCGTGGAGTATTTCAAACCACCGCGATCGGCTGGTTTTCCCGATAATGACTTGGGTAATATTGTTCGTGCGCGCATATTCGATCACATCGTCAGCGATGCCTCGCTCACCACCTGGAATCGTGATCGCTTCGCCTTCCAGCGCCTCGGCAAGACGCAGGGTATCAGCGATCCGATCACGCTGTTCTTCGGTAAGCCGCAAACTCCGTCTGGTCTCGACAAAGAGCGCCGTGAATGTCGCATGTAAACGGTCCGACAGTCGTTTGGCGTAGCGCACAAGACCTGCTGCACGTGGATCCTCACTGATGCAAACAAGGATGCGTTCACCCACAGCCCAAGGCCCTGGAATGGCGTGGGTATGCAATTCCGCGAGCAGTTGCTCATCCACCCGGTCGGCGGTGCGCCGCAGCGCAAGTTCGCGCAGAGCCGTCAAGTTGCTTGGCGAAAAGTAGTGTTCTAATGCGCGCTCGGCCTGCTGGGGGACGTAGACTTTCCCGTCCTTAAGGCGCTGGATCAGATCGTCCGGCGTCAGATCGACAAGCTCGATGGCTTCTGCACGATCAAAAACAGAATCCGGAACTGTCTCGCGGACGCGGACGTGCGTGATCTGCGCAACAACGTCGTTCAGGCTCTCGATGTGCTGGATGTTGACGGTGGTGTAGACGTCGATGCCGTGATTGAGCAGCTCTTCCACGTCAAGATAGCGTTTGGGATGGCGGCTGCCAGGTACGTTGGTGTGGGCGAGTTCGTCCACGAGAACGATCTGTGGCCGGCGAGCGATGATGGCATCGAGGTCCATTTCCTCAAGCCATTGGCCCTTGTACTCAAGACGCCGGCGCGGGATGACATCGAGACCTTCCAACAGTGCTTCGGTCTCTTTCCGGCCGTGAGTCTCCACGACGCCTATGACAATATCGTAGCCGTCTTTCGTTCTGGCACGAGCCTGTTGCAGCATTTCGTAGGTCTTACCGACGCCGGGCGCCGCACCCACGAAGATTTTGAGCTTACCAACGCGACTCTCTTCTCGCCGAGCCGCCTCGAGCAGGGCTTCCGGCGAGGGCCGTTGATAAAGGTCGCGACGTTGGTCTGCCATCAGGCCTCAGGTCCCAAGACCGGCCCCTTGGCTGGCCGGTCTACTTCTTTCCCGCCTCGTCGAGCGCCAGATTAAGCTCAAGAACATTCACCCGCGGCTCGCCGAGCAAGCCGAAAGTCCGACCCTCTGTGCGCTCGGCGACGAGCTGGCGAACGCGATCTTCCGGCATGTTACGCGCCTTCGCAACACGGGGCACCTGGAACAAAGCGGCCACCGGAGAAATGTGAGGATCGAGACCGCTGCCCGACGTGGTGACAAGGTCGACCGGGACCGGCGCTGACGGGTTTTCTTTCTTCAGCTTGTCCATATCCGCTTTGACGCGGTCGACGAGCGCCTTGCTGGTCGGACCGAGGTTCGAGCCCATGGAGTTCACGGCATTGTAGGGCGCGTCGATGGTCTTGGTCGCGTCCTTCGGATCCGGTGCATTGGTTGCCGACGGCCGGCCATGGAAATACTTGTCGTCGGCAAACACCTGCCCGATCAAAGCAGAACCCACGATCTTGCCGTCCTTTACGATCAAGCTGCCTTGCGCCTGGTACGGGAAGATCACGCCGGCGATCCCGGTCATGACCAGTGGGTACACCAAGCCGGTGATCGCGGTCAGAGCGACGATCAGGACGATGGCCGGGCGGATTTCTTTGAGCATGACATGTTTCTCCTCAGACCAGATGCAAGGCGTTGACCAGGAGGTCGATCGCCTTGATGCCGATGAACGGCAGTACGATGCCGCCCAAGTCCGTAGACCAGCAGATTACGCTGCAGCAGCGCGCCGGCGCCGATCGGGCGATAGGCGACGCCTTTCAGCGCCAGAGGAATCAGCGCAATGATGATCAGCGCGTTGAAGATGATCGCCGACAGGATCGCGCTCTGCGGCGTGGCGAGATGCATGACATTGAGCACGGCCAACTGCGGATAGAAGGTGAGGAAGATCGCCGGGATGATGGCGAAATACTTCGCCACGTCGTTGGCGATCGAGAAGGTAGTGAGCGCGCCGCGCGTCATCAACAGCTGCTTGCCGATCTCGACCACCTCGATCAGCTTGGTCGGATCGGAATCGAGATCGATCATGTTGCCGGCCTCACGCGCGGCCTGCGTGCCGGTTTGCATGCAGACGCCGACATCGGCCTGCGCCAGCGCCGGCGCATCATTGGTGCCATCGCCGCACATGGCGATCAGCCGTCCCTGTGTCTGTTCACCGCGGATGTAGCGCAGCTTGTCCTCGGGCGTCGCCTGGGCGATGAAATCATCCACGCCAGCTTCCGAGGCGATCGCCGCCGCCGTCACCGGATTGTCGCCGGTGATCATCACGGTCTTGATGCCCATGCGGCGCAGCGCGGCGAAGCGATCCTTCACGTCCGGCTTGATGACGTCCTTCAGATGAATAACGCCGAGGATGCGTCCGTTTTCGACCAGCCCGAGAGGCGTGCCGCCGGAACGCCCGATCTTGTCCACCGCCGCACGAAACGCGGGCGGCTCGGCGACATTCTGACCGGCCTGTTCGCGCGCGAACTTGAGCACGGAATCGATCGCACCTTTGCGGATTTTTCGGGTTCCGACATCGACCCCCGACATCCGAGTCGTCGCCGAGAACTCGATGAACTTGGCGTCGGCTGGCGCCGCCTGACGCTTCACATTATATTTTTGCTGCATCAACGTGATGATCGAGCGGCCTTCCGCCGTTTCATCAGCATCGCTGGCAAGCAATGCTACCTCCGCGGCCTCGCGCTCGGTTACGCCCGGCACCACGATGATCTCGCTCGCCTGCCGGTCACCGAAGGTGACGGTGCCGGTCTTATCGAGCAGCAGCGTATCGACGTCGCCGGCCGCTTCGACCGCGCGGCCGGACATGGCCAGGACATTAAAGCGCACCAGCCGATCCATGCCGGCGATGCCAATGGCCGAGAGCAGCGCGCCGATGGTGGTCGGGATCAGCGTCACGAACAACGCCACCAGGATGACGACGGAGATCGCGCCACCGGCGTAGGTCGCATAGCTCGGGATGGTCGCGGTCGCGAATACGAAGATGATGGTCAGCCCGATCAGCAGAATGTTCAGCGCGATCTCGTTCGGCGTCTTTTGCCGTTCGGCGCCTTCCACCAACGCGATCATACGGTCGAGGAAGGACGAACCGGGCGATGAGGTAATGCGCACGACGATCCAATCGGAAATGACGGTGGTGCCGCCGGTCACCGCCGAGCGGTCGCCGCCGGATTCGCGGATCACCGGCGCGGATTCACCGGTAATGGCTGCTTCATTAATCGAGGCGATGCCTTCGATCACGTCGCCATCACCGGGGACCACATCACCAGCCTCGACGACAACAAAATCGCCGGCTCGCAGATCGAGCGCCGAGACCGCCTTATAGCTGGTGCGCTGTTTCGGATCCGAAAGCTTCTTCGCCTTGGTCTCGACGCGGCTACGGCGCAAAGTATCTGCCTGCGCCTTGCCGCGGCCTTCCGCCACCGCTTCGGCGAAGTTCGCAAACAATACGGTGAACCACAGCCACAGCACGATCTGGAAGGTGAAGCCGACGCCCGCGTGATGCTGCAGCAGGTCGCGCACCAGCAAGACGGTGGTCAGCGCGGTGACGACTTCAAGCACAAAGATCACCGGATTCTTCATCAGAGTGGCCGGGTTGAGCTTGACGAAGGCCTGGCCGATCGCGGGCAGCACGATCTTCGGGTCGAAGAGCGTGGAAACAGGCATCCGTTTGCGCAGTTTGGAAGTATCCATTGCCGTAACTCCGAATGAATCCGATCAGAACAGCGTGCCCGCGGTCATCGCCAGGTGCTCGACGAGGGGCCCGAGCGCGAGCGCGGGGAAGAAGGTGAGGCCGCCGACGATCGCGATCACGCCGACGACGAGGCCGACGAACAAGCCGCCGGTGGTCGGGAACGTGCCGGCGGAAGGCGGCACCGATTTCTTCTCCACGAGAGAACCGGCGATCGCCATGGCCGGAATGATCATGAAGAAGCGGCCGACAAACATCGCCACCGCGCCGGTGATGTTGAAGAACAGCGTGTTGGCATTGATGCCGGCGAAGGCCGAGCCATTATTGCCGGTGCTCGAGGTGTACAGATAGAGCATCTCCGAGAAGCCATGCGGCCTGTTATTGCCGAGCTGGGACACCCCGTCCGGGTTGATCGCGGCGACGGCCGTCCAGCCGAGATACATCAGCGGCAGAACCAAGATGGCGAGCATGGCCATCTTGACTTCCTTGGCCTCGATTTTCTTGCCGACATATTCCGGCGTGCGACCGACCATCAGGCCGGCGACGAAGATCGAGATGATGACGAACAGCAGCATACCGTAGAGGCCGGCGCCGACGCCGCCGACGATGATCTCGCCGAGCTGAATGTTGATCAGCGGGATCATGCCGCCGAGCGCGGTGAACGAGTCGTGCATGGCGTTGACGGCTCCGCAGGAGGCGGCCGTGGTGATCACCGCGAACAGCGCCGAGGCGACGATGCCGAAGCGGACCTCCTTGCCTTCCATGTTGCCGCCGCTAAGGCCGAGCGCGTTGAGCGCGGTGGTGCCGTTGCGCTTCGGCCCAGTAGCAGACGATCACGCCGGCAATGAACAGCACGCCCATGACGGCGAGGATGGCCCAGCCCTGGCGCTGGTTGCCGACCATGCGGCCGAACACATTGGTGAGCGAAGCGCCGATCGCGAAGATCAAAATGATCTGCAGGTAGTTCGACAGCGCCGTCGGGTTCTCGAACGGATGCGCGGCATTGGCGTTGAAGAAGCCGCCGCCATTGGTGCCGAGCATTTTGATGGCGACCTGCGAGGCGACCGGGCCGACTGCGATGGTCTGCTTGGCGCCTTCCAGCGTGGTGGCGTCGACATAGGGGCCGAGCGTCTGCGGCATGCCCTGCCAGACCAGGAACAGCGCGGCGACGACGCAGATCGGCATCAGGATGTAGAGCGTGCAGCGGGTGATATCGACCCAGAAATTGCCGACGTCTTCATCGAAGCGCGGGCAAAGCCGCGGATCAGCACGAGCGCCAGCACGATGCCGGTCGCCGCCGACAGGAAGTTCTGATGCGTGAGGCCGAGCATCTGCGTGAGGTACGACATCGTGCCCTCGCCGCCGTAGTTCTGCCAGTTGGTGTTGGTGATGAAGCTCACCGCCGTGTTGAAGGCGAGATCGGGCGCCACGGCCGTCTGTTCGGCCGGATTGAACGGCAGCAACGCCTGCACGCGCATCAGGACGTAGAGGATGAGAAAGCCGCCGACATGGAACAGCAGCATGCCGATCACGTACATGAGCCAATGTTGCTCCCGTTTCTCGTCGACGCCGCCGGCCCAATAGATCGCAGCCTCGACCGGCCGCAGCACCGGCGAAAGGAACGTGCGTTCGCCGTTGAAGACGCGCGTCATATAGCCGCCGAGCACCGGCGTAATCGCGACGATAATCGCGCAGTAAAGCAGGATTTGGATCCAGCCAATCGCAGTCATGGCACATCTCTCTTTTGACGCATGGTCGTTTCCGAAAACCAATCCCCGGTTTTTCGGATCAAGCGCGCTAGAATCGCTCGGGCCGCAGCAGAGCGTAGGTGAGGTAGAACAGCAGCCCAGCGGTCACGAGGCCAGCGAGCGAATAGTCGAAAATCATGGCAGTCCCCCTCAAAGCCGGTCGCAGGCGTAACTGTAGCCAATCGCCAGCGCGAAAAAGCCGAGCCCAAGGGCCAGCACGATCAGGTCCAACATTTGGATGTTCCTTCCGACACGCAGTCCCTATTGCGACTAGATGGCGCCCTTACCGATGCGCATTGATCGGCGTCAAAAGCGGGCGAAGTATTTCTCACCTGAATCATTTCTCGCCCCGTGCGAGCGGCGTTTACCTGCCACTAGTCACATAAGTTTTCGAGACGGAAGACGAAGTCCTGCGATATAGGAATTCTCATAAAGACGAGGATCAAAGGCTCAAAACCTAATTGCCGCGCTTTCTTTTCGGCAATAACCACTTGGAATCACATGTCAGTTTGCATTACGCTTGCGCCGCACAACTCCTGCGGCAGCCGCCATTCCGCTGTGATGCGGAATTCGTCGCGAAGTCTTGCTCTTTCGGAATGATCATGTTAGTTGCGCTTACAGAAACGCGAACCTGCCCTGCGCAAATCGCGCTACCCGGCGGCTCTTTATGAGAGCCCATTTCGATTCTTATGACATCCTTATATCAGTCGTATTTCCTTCCCTCTCGTTTCTTTATGACCTTTGGCCCCATCTTACGAATTCGGTCGCACTACTTAAGACCGCTGTTTCTGATGGAGATGGCGTCATGTGGCTCAATCCAAAATACGAGGACCGTCTTGATCGGCTGATGGAGCAGCTTCGGCTTGCGCCAGCGCTCACCGCCGATCTCATCTCCAATGTCATCGCGGATAGCCTGCACACGCCTGCCGGTGCTGAACAAGGCCGGAAAGGCTGGTCGGCTCGACCAACTGATTGAGGCTGGCGCTTGGAGTGACGCGGCGCTTGCTTTAATCGAGCTCGAACTGCCGGCATGGAAGCTTCGTCGCCTTGTCTATGAAGACGGTGAATGGTTCTGCTCCCTCTCCAAGCAGCCAAATCTGCCAGTGGCGTTCGATGACACTGCGGACGCGAGGCACGAAGTATTGCCTCTGGCAATCCTAAGTGCGTTTGTTGAAGCGCGCCGTGAGACTAACGCTGCGCGCGAAACAAGATTCGCCGACAGTGCCGCAAGTTCGGCCGACATCAGGCTATGCGATCTGTTGCGACAACTTCACCTGAGCGGCCTCCGCCGAGTTGAGAATGCCGCATACTCCGGACATCCCCCACTTCGGGTCAGCCCAAGCACTGACCCGCTTTTTTCTGCGCTTGGTCATCTTTAGCATTTTCGCGGTGTTCGGCAGCCAAGCGTTCGGGAAGACCCTTGAGGGCCTACTTGTGTTGGCGGTGTTCTACTGCGTTTTCGCTGCTGCGGTCTGACGTGAGGAGCCCTTCGGCCCGGCACTGAATCATTTCGATGAGGCAGCCGCATACGCCGTAATTGCCCGCCTGGCTGCGTGGATTTCGTAGTTCGGCGAGCCAGGTAGCAGCAGGAGCCTGTCGGTTTATTGGCAGCGGTCCGATGCAGTGCAGGGTCTTTTATATCGCCTTTATGAGAAGCAGCGCCATTCCGTCTCGAATTCATATGCGGTCGTGAGCACATTGGCGGCACGGAGGCAGGGCTTCCGCAAGAACAACAAGGAGAGACTTCGATGGCTGAACTTCTGCTCGAAAATCTCAAGCTCATCATCCTCTTCTTGCTGATCGGCTTCATCATCGGTCTTTCCCATCTTACCGGCGAAAACCTGACTAAGTTGAAACGCACTTTTCACGGCCGCCGTTGGCGCGAAATCAGGTCAATCACGGCCGGCCTCTAGAGGAGCGAAAAATGTCGCTCATCG
>CAVWDA010000023.1:0-28897 GCA_963753455.1 uncultured Alphaproteobacteria bacterium
GCCTTCGCCTCGATCTGGCGGATGCGCTCGCGCGTCACCGAAAACTGCTGGCCGACTTCCTCCAGCGTGTGGTCGGTGTTCATGCCGATGCCGAAGCGCATGCGCAGTACGCGCTCCTCGCGCGGGGTCAGCGAAGCGAGCACGCGCGTCGTGGTCTCGCGCAGGTTCGACTGGATCGCGGCGTCGATCGGCAGGATGGCGTTCTTGTCCTCGATGAAATCGCCGAGGTGCGAATCCTCCTCATCACCAATCGGCGTCTCCAGCGACAGCGGCTCCTTGGCGATCTTGAGAACCTTGCGCACCTTCTCCAGCGGCATGCCGAGTTTCTCGGCCAACTCTTCCGGCGTCGGCTCGCGGCCGATTTCGTTGAGCATCTGGCGCGAGGTGCGCACGATCTTGTTGATCGTCTCGATCATGTGCACCGGAATGCGGATGGTGCGCGCCTGGTCGGCGATCGAGCGGGTGATCGCCTGGCGGATCCACCACGTCGCGTAGGTGGAGAACTTGTAGCCGCGGCGGTATTCGAACTTGTCGACCGCCTTCATCAGGCCGATGTTGCCTTCCTGGATCAGGTCGAGGAACTGCAGGCCGCGATTGGTGTATTTCTTGGCGATGGAGATGACGAGGCGGAGGTTGGCCTCGACCATTTCCTTCTTCGCCTGGCGCGCCTCGCGCTCGCCCTTCTGCACCATGTGCACGATCTTGCGGAACTCGTCGATGGAGACGCCGGTCTGCCCGGCGAGCTCGTGCACCAGCGAGCGGATCTCCTTGATGCGATCCTTCTCCTTGGCGACGAGATTCTTCCAGCCTTTGGCGGCGAGCTTGGAGATGCGGTTGAGCCAGCGCGGGTCGAGCTCGTTGCCCATGTACTGCTTGAGGAACTCGTCGCGCGACACGCCGTAGCTTTCCGACAGCCGCATCAGGCGGCCTTCGTTCGACACGAGCCGCTTGTTGATGTCGTAGAGCTGCTCGACGAGGCTGTCGATGCGCGCCTGGTTGAGCCGCAGTGACTTCACCTCGGAGATGATCTCTTCCTTCAGCTTCTTGTATTTGCGCTCCTGCGCCGGCGACAGCGAGGTGCTTTTAAGGCGGAACTCGATGTCCTGTTCCTGCAGGCGGCGCAGCTTCTTGAAGTCGTCGGCGATGTTGTCGAAGGTCTCGACCACCTTCGGCTTGAGCTCGGCCTCGATCGCGGCGAGCGACAGCGAATTCTCCATGTCGTCTTCGTCGTAATCGCCCTCGGCCGCGGTCTCGGCGGGATCCTTCTCCTCGCCCTCGGCGGCTGGGCTCGCCCGGCGCCTTGAACGGCGTGGCGGCAGGCGGCGCGGCCGGCGGCGCCGGCGTCTGCACGACCTGCAGATGCGGCGCGCCGGGAACCGGCGTCGCGCCGGGAACTGCCGCCTGCGCGATCGGTTTACCGTCGGGGCCGATGATCACCGGCACCTGCATCTGCTTGGCGTCGGGACCGGCATAGGTCGCTTCGAGATCGATGATGTCGCGCAGGAAGACTTTGCCGTCGTTCAATTCGTCGCGCCAGATGATGACGGCCTGGAAGGTGAGCGGGCTTTCGCACAGGCCGGCGATCATCGCTTCGCGGCCGGCTTCGATGCGCTTGGCGATGGCGATTTCGCCCTCGCGCGACAGCAGTTCGACCGAGCCCATTTCGCGTAAATACATGCGCACGGGATCGTCGGTGCGCTCGGACGGCTCCTTCTTCTCGGCAACCGCCAGCGACTTCGACTTGCTCTCGACCACCTCGGTGCCGGTGTCATCGTCGTCGTCCTGCTCGTCGGTCGCTTTCTCCTCGCCCTCCTCGCTGTCGGCGTCTTCGGTCTCCACCACGTTGATGCCCATCTCCGAGAGCATCGCCATGATGTCCTCGATCTGCTCGGGCGACGTGGATTCGGACGGCAGCACGGCATTGAGGGCGTCGAAGGTGACGAAGCCGCGCTTCTTGGCGGCCTTGATCATCTTCTTGACGCCGGCGTCGTTGAGATCGAGCAGCGGCAGCGGCGATTCGGGCGCGCCTTCGGCATCCTTTTCCGGGGCCTCTTCCTTGACCTGCGCCTTTGCCTTCGTCGCCATAATCGTCCTCTCCTTGGACCGGCCCCCGGGGGAAAAACACCCCCTATATTGGTAACAGCCCATGGGGCATGCGCCCGGCAAGGCGCTGCCCCCCGAATCAGGTCGTCAGTGTGGTCGGAACCCGCTTAAGCTCCGATTAACTAGATAAGTACCGCGGGAATCGACCTCTCATTCCCTCTCCGGTACTCGCCCCACCCTGCACCAGGGCCGGGGGCCATGCTCATAAGCTACGAACGCCCCGACCGGAAGAGGCTCCGAACCCCTCGATCAGGGCCTCGGTGCCTTCCATTTGCAACAAGCGGCCCTTGATGTCGCGCAACCGCAGATAATTGGCTTCACTGGTGTCCTGGCCCAGCGCCTGTTCCGCGTCCTTGAGCTCCTTAGTTAGTGAATGCCACTGCCGATGCAAGGCAACAAGTTGTTGCCAGGTCACCAAAACATCGTCCGGGGCGGCATCCGGCCGGGCCCCCCAGACCGATGGGGTGGTAATGGAGGAATCGATGCGCGCCATGGCGTCGGCAAGACCGCGTTCCTCAAGTTCCGCGCGTACCGCCTCGGCATCGGCCGCCGCGGCATGGGCGGCGATATCGATCAGCGCGCTTTTGAGCCGCTCGACATCGGCATGATGGAACTCGAGCGAGGCCAGTTCCTCCAAGTGGTCGTGCAGCAGCCATGGGTAATTGAGCGCCGCCTGCAGGATCAGGGCCTCGCGCTTGGGCACCGCGGTGCGATGGCCGCGATGCACCGGACTGGAGGCAAGCTGCCGGCTGACCACCACATAGGGCGTGTTCTTGCCGCCGGTCAGCGGGCGCAGCGGCGCGCCGTTGCGCGGCGGCCAATTGGAATTGCCGCGCTCGCGCGATGTCTGCCGCCACGCCTCACTTGGCCCGCGCTGGAAATTGCCGCGTGGCGATTGCGCCGGCGCGAAGAATTGCGCCAGCCTCGCATTGAAATCCTGCCGGTAGTATTTGCGCACCGCGTCGTCGCCGATGCCGGCGGTGACCTCGTTGATGTGCGCCTCAAGCGCGGCGCGCCGCTCCGGCGTATCGAACGAATGCCCTTCGGTCTCACGCGCCCATAGCATGTCGGCGAGCGGCCGCGCCGCACCGATCACGTCAGCGACCGCATCGCGCCCGGCCGAGCGCACCAGATCGTCGGGATCCTGGCCTTGCGGCAGCAACGCAAATTTCAGACTCTTGCCGGGTTTCAACCGCGGCATGGCGAGTTCGACCGCGCGAAAGGCGGCACGCAGACCGGCATTGTCGCCGTCGAAGCAGAGCACCGGCTCATCGGCCATTTTCCAGAGCAGACCGAGTTGATCCTCGGTGAGCGCGGTGCCGAGCGGCGCGACGGTTGCTGCAAAGCCCGCCGTCACCATGGCGATGACGTCGACATAGCCTTCGACCGCGACCACGGTGGCGCCGTCATGCGCCGCCTGGCGCGCGGCAGCGAGGTTGTAGAGCGTCGCGCCTTTATGGAAGAGCGGCGTCTCCGGCGAATTCAGATATTTCGCCTGCGCGTCCTTTTCGAGCGCGCGGCCGCCGAAGCCGATGACGCGCCCGCGCAGATCGCCGATCGGGAACATCACGCGGTCGCGAAAGCGGTCGTATGGCACCGGGATATCGTCGCCGGCGATCAGCAGCCCGGCTTCCACCATGTCCTCGACCGGAATGCCGTGGCTGCCGAGATGTTCCTTCAGCGCGAAGCGCTCGGGCGGCGCATAGCCGAGGCGGAATTTCAATTGCGTCGCGGGATCGAGACTGCGGTCGGCGAGATAGCCGCGCGCCTTGGCGCCAGCGCGTGACGCCAGGGTCGCTTCAAAGAACTTCGCCGCCAGTTCCATGACGTCATGCAGCGTCTTGCGCCGCGCGTCGCGCTGCTCGTCTTCGCGCGAGACGACCGGCAGCGGCACGCCGGCCATTTGCGCCAGCCGCTCGACCGCTTCCGGGAACGTGACGCCTTCCGACTCCATGACAAAGTCGAAGATCGAGCCGTTCTTGCCGGAGGAGAAATCGAACCATGCCTGCTTTTGGTCGTTGACGAAGAAGGACGGCGTTTTCTCCTTGTTGAACGGCGACAGCCCCTTGAACTCGCGCCCCGAACGCGTGAGCCTGACGCGCCGGCCGACGACTTCCGAGACCGGAAGTCGGGCTTTCAGCTCATCGAGGAACTGGGGCGTGAAGCGCATGACATTGCCGCCGCGCGCGACGCGCGGCGTCTACGTTTTCCGTTTAGGCCGAATTGGTTGCCCCATCATAGGCCGGCGAATTGAGACTTCCCGGGGCAGCTGCAGGAACCTGCGCCCGGCGCCGGGATTTGGGGCGTTTTCCTAGTTATTCACAGGCCTATGGACCAGGTCCAGGCTCGGCGCCCGTGAAGGACGCTGTGCGCGGCGTCCGCTCGGATCCGCTTGGTTCCCCGAAAGCGCGGCGTACCAAGATAACTTTGGCGGCACTGGGGTGGCGAACGACACGCCATAAAAAAACCCCGGGCAACGTCCCGGGGTTTCGCATCGGAGCGTTAGCGGGCGACGTCGGCACGCTCTACCAAAACCGGTAGTTCACTCCCAACCGGATGATGCTGGTTTTGAGATTCACCGTGGTGTCGGTGCCGCAAACAGCGGCGCTACAGCCCGCGCTACCGAGATCGGCGTAAAGATAATCGATCTTTGCGGACCAAGGGCCGAGCACCGCGTATTCGAGACCCAGACCAGCGGTCCAGCCGGCGCGGTCCGCGGTTGCGGTCGCCCCGCCAACCGACATCTGGACGTCGGTGAACGCGCCGCCGGCGGTGACATAGAACAATGCGCGATCAAAGGCGTAGCCGACGCGGCCGCGCGCGGTGGCAAACCAGCTGGATTGGACTTCGCAGCCGGGGGTGCTGCAGGTTCCCGTACCGGTGCTGCTCGAGTCTCTCATCCAGGTGGCATCGACGTCGCCTTCCATGCCATAGACAAAAGCGCCGGTTTGGACGTTGAAGCCTGCTGTTCCGCCGAGCAGGCTGCCCCCCGGGCTGCTCGTGCCGGTCCCCGCACTGTTTGTCCAGTCGGCCGTGCCCCAGGCATAGCCGCCATTGAAACCCGCATAGAGGCCGCTCCAGTTGAACGCCGGCGCGGCGAAGGCGGGTGCGGGGAAACTGCCGGGCATATCGGCGGCGAAAGATGGCGATGCCATTGCAAGAGCCAGCACGCACGCACCCACACTGAGGGTGAAACGTTTCATCGCATGATCTCCCGGATATCGCAGCCGGCCTCGGCGCATGGTGGCGGGATCGTGGTCGGTTATGGTTAATGAACCCTTACCAAGCGACTCGTTCCGGAACCCTGATCCGTATGCGTGGGTTGCGGCCGCCGGCGCCGGCAGGCGACGACGGCGGGCGAATGCCAAAGATACGGCATGCGCTCCCATCCAGAACCGCAACACCAGTCAATCGCGACAGTGCTGAGCTGTCCGACACAGGCCCGCTTACCGCTGAAAGCAGACTCGAGAACGCCGTCGCAGCTCGGCCGTTCAGTCTCAGAAGCGGACGCTGCGGCCTTATCACCACGCAGAAATGTGGTGAGTTCACATGATGGGGCGCACCGCTACTGTGGCGGCAGGCCGGACTCCAACACGACCTCCTTGGCGGTGGCGCGGCCCTCGGCGACGGTCTTGGCGAATTCCGCCGGCGTGCCGGCCGCCGGCACCTGGCCGCGGCTGATCACGTATTTCTCGACGAAGTCCTTGTTCTGGAACACGCGCCACACTTCGGCATTGAGCTTGTCGACGATCGCCTTCGGCGTTCCCGGCGGCGCGAACAGCCCGTACCAGGTTTCCGACGGCGCGCCCTTGTAACCGAGGTCGGCGAGCGTCGGCACGTTCGGCAACAGCGGCGTGCGGATGTTGTTGACCAGCGCCAGCGCGGTCATCTTGCCGGCCTTGATCTGCGCGATCACGTTGCCGAGCCCAATCATGCCGATCGGCGTCGTGCCGGAAAGGATGGCGGTGACCGCCTCGCCGCCGCCGCGGAACGGCACGCGTACCCAGTCGGCATCGTGGTCGCGCTTGAGCCGATCCATGTAGACCACGCAGGGAATCGAAGCGGTGAGATAATTGAGCGTGCCCGGCTTGGCCTTCGACAACTTGACCAGATCGTCCACCGTCTTGGCGCCGAGGTCCGAATTCACCACCAGCACCTGGATCAGGTGGAACAGATTGACGATCGGCACGAGTTTTTCCGGCTCGAACGGAATCTTTTTGAACATGAACTGGTTGTAGATCACCGTGTCGGCATTGATGATGCAGATGGTGTAGCCGTCGGGCGGCGCATCCTGGCAGGCGCGCGCCGCGATATTGCCGGAGCCGCCGGGCTTGTTCTCGATGATCAGCTGCTGGCCGAGGCGGCTCTGCATAGCGTCGTTCAAGACGCGCATGAAGACGTCGCTGATGCCGCCCGCGCTCGAGGTGGTGAACACGCGGATCGGACGGTTGGGATAGTCGTCGGCCGAGGCCTGCGTCGCAAACAACGCCGCGGCCAGCGCGGCTGCTGCCAGAATTCGTTTCATGGATCCTCCACGAAGTTTCTTTCGTCCGCCATTCTCATCCTGAAGAGCCCGCCGATGGCGGGCGTCTCGACGAATGAGGAGCAAACCTATTGCAGCTTAGCTTTCACCATTCCGCTCGCTTTGGCCATATCCATCTGCCCGGCATATTTGCCGCGCAAGGCGCCGATCACCTTGCCCATGTCCTTCATTCCGGCGGCGCCGGTGTCCTTGATCGCGGTGTCGATCGCGGCAGCCATCTCGGCTTCCGACATTTGCTTCGGCAGGTAGGCGGAGATAATGGCGATCTCCTCCTGCTCCTGCTTGACCAGGTCGGCGCGGCCGCCCTTCTGGTAAAGCTCGACCGATTCCTGGCGCTGCTTGATCATCTTCTGCAGCACGGGGAGCACCTCGGCGTCGCCGAGCGGCGGCTTGCCGCTCCCTCGCGCCTCGATGTCGGCGTTCTTGAGCGTGGAATTGACCATGCGCAGGGTGGAAACCGCCCGCTCGTTCTTGGCCTTCTGAGCCTCGATCAAGGCTTTATTGATGTCGTCGCGCAGCACGGGGAGCCCCCTTCCTATTGGTCATAAGGCAGAGATTCTGCTTGGGGGCGGCATGAATCGGCCCCTTGCTTCGCCCACTATAATACGCAACTAAGAGGCCATGACCCAGACGAAAGCGATCCCCGGCGCCGGGACTTCCGGCGAGGCTCTGGGCTGAGCCCAAGCCGACAGCGCTTTTGGTCCTGGCCGACGGAACCGTGCTGGAGGGCTTCGGCCTCGGCGCCACCGGCACCGCGGTCGGCGAGGTCTGCTTCAACACCGCCATGACCGGCTATGAGGAAATCCTCACCGACCCGTCTTACGCCGGGCAGATCATCACCTTCACCTTCCCGCACATCGGCAATGTCGGCACCAACGACGACGACATCGAGACCATCAACATGGCGGCGACGCCGGGCGCGCGCGGGGTGATCCTGCAAAGCGCCATCACCGCGCCGTCAAACTATCGCGCCACGAAGAGCCTCAATGACTGGCTCAAAGCCCGCAGCATCATCGGGCTTTGCGGCATCGACACCCGCGCGCTGACTGCGCTGATCCGCGTCAAGGGCATGCCCAACGCGGTGATCGCGCACGCGCCCGACGGCAAATTCGATGTTGCGGCGCTGAAGATGGAGGCCGCCGCCTGGCCGGGCCTGGTCGGCATGGACCTGGTGCCGATGGTGACATCCGGCCAGCGCTTCTCCTGGGACGAGACGCCGTGGGTGTGGGACCACGGCTTCGGCCGGCAGGACAAACCGGAATTCCACGTGGTCGCCATCGACTACGGCATCAAGCGCAACATCCTGCGCCTGCTCGCGGGAACGGGGTGCAAGGTGACGGTGGTGCCGGCCAAGACGCCGGCCGAGGACATCATGGCGCTGAAACCGGACGGCGTGTTCTTGTCCAACGGGCCGGGAGATCCGGCGGCGACCGGCGAATACGCTGTGCCGGTGATCAAGAAACTGATCGAACTCAGGCACGCCGACCTTCGGCATCTGCCTCGGCCATCAGATGCTCGGCATCGCCGTCGGCGGCAAAACCATGAAGATGCATCAGGGCCACCACGGCGCCAATCATCCGGTGAAGGATCTCACCACCGGCAAGGTCGAGATCACCTCGATGAACCACGGTTTCGCGGTCGACAAGGAGACCCTGCCGAAAAACGTCGAGCAGACGCACGTGTCGCTGTTCGATGGCTCCAATTGCGGCATCGCACTGAAGGACAGACCGGTGTTCTCGGTACAGTACCATCCGGAGGCCTCGCCCGGCCCGCGCGACTCACATTATCTGTTCACGCGTTTCGTCGACATGATGCGGCAGGCCAAGAGCGCGGCCAAGCGCAAGATCGCGTAAGCACCGGACTCCACTCGTTCCCGCGCAAGCGGGAACCCAGAGTCACACCGCAAGGCATTGGTTTTGGCCCCTGGGTCCCCGCTTTCGCGGGGACGAACGGGCGCTGGCGCCGCGCGAAATAATGCGCAATAGAAGACGCGCATGAGCGACTGGATCAGCTTTTACGATTTCAAGCATTCGGTGATCTACGTGAATGCGCGTCACCGCGACGTGCATTACCGCACCATCGCCGAGGACATCCGCGCCTATGTGCCGCGGCATTCCGCCAACGTGCTCGACTATGGCTGCGGCGAGGCGACCTCCGCCGATCTCATTGCCGCAGCCAGCAGCCATCTGACGCTGGTCGAAGCGGCGCCCAATGTGCGCGCGTCGCTCAAGGTGCGCTACGAGGGCAATGCGAAAATCTCCGTGCTCACGCCCGATGAGGCGGCGGCGCGGCCGGCCGGCAGCTTCGACCTTATCGTGATGCATTCGGTGGCGCAGTATTTGAGCGAAGGCGAATTCGACCGCTTGCTGAAAATCTTCCACGCGCTGGTCAAGCCGGACGGACTGGTCATCGTCGGCGACATCGTGCCCGCACGCCTCGCCGCGCCTGATGCCGCGCTGGCGCTGCTGCGCTTCGCCATCGCCAACGGCTTCTTCTGGGCGGCGGTCGGCGGGCTGATGCGGATTTTCGTGTCGGATTATCTGCGGCTGAAGAAGACCGTCGGCTTGTCGCATTACGACGAGGCGGCGATGCTGGCGAAGCTCGAGGCCGCGGGCTTTACCGCAAAACGCGCGCCGCGCAACATCGGTCACAATCAGCGGCGCATGACGTTCCTGGCGCAGCCGGCCTAATCCCAGCCGCCCGGCACGCGGCCTTTCGGATTGGCGACGCGGCCGTCGGCACGCTTGAGCGCGGCGATGCATGCCATGTCGTCGTCGTCGAGCGTAAAATCGAACACGTCGAAATTGTCGGCGATGCGCTCCGCCTTCGACGAGAACGGAATGGCGGCGACGTCCTGCTGCAGCAGCCAGCGCAGCGCCACCTGTGCGACGCTGCGGCCGCGCTTCTCGGCGATCTCGTCGAGCACCGGATCGCCGAACAGACGGCCGCGCGCCAGCGGACAATAGGCGATGAAGACAAGCTTGTGGCGGCGCACCGCGGCCAAGAGCTTCGACTGGTCGAGATAAGGATGGTACTCGCCCTGCAACGCGGCCAGCGGTTCAGGACAGAGCGCGACCGCCTGATCAAGCAGCCCGATATTGAAGTTGGCAACGCCGATATGCCGCGCCAGTCCCTGTTGCTTGGCCTTGGCCAGCGCCGGCATCGTTTCGGCAAGCGCGATGGCCCGATTGGGCCAGTGCACCAGCAGCAGGTCGACGTAATCGACCTTGAGCGCGGCGAGGCTCTCGTCCACCGAGCGCGCGAACTCATCGGCGCGCAAGTTCTCGTGGCTGACTTTGGTGGTGAGGAAAATGTCTTGGCGCGGAATGCCCGACGCGCGCATCGCCTCGCCGACCGCGGGCTCGGTGCCATATTTGCGCGCGGTGTCGATATGCCGGTAACCGACCCCGAGCGCCGTGGCGACGGCTTCAGCGGACATCCCGCCGGTCATTGCCCCGGTACCGAAGCCGAGGCGGGGAATGGCCCCAGATTCTTTAGAAAATGCGAGGCTGGGCTGAGCGGTCATGATTGGGTCTGTGGATGCGGGCGGGCAGGCAGGCGGCGACACTAGTATAGTTCTGCCAGCATTTGAGCCCCTTTTTCCGTCCACCGCTAATGCGCCCGCCGCCCTTCCCTGCCCGCCGATTCGGGGCTATATGAGCCCCGCGCGCGAGGCTTGAACCCTCAGCGCGATCCGGGAAGCGCGCATAGACGCGCCTTTTTTTGTGCCTGGATATCTCGTCACTCCGGGGCGCACCGAAGGTGCGAACCCGGAATCCAGACACAAGCACTGTGCCCCGCTTTTGGATTCCGGGCCCGGCCGTCCCGGAACGACGAGTGGAAAACGCAAGCGAATGCCCAAGAGAACAGACATCAAATCGATCCTGATCATCGGCGCCGGGCCGATCGTCATCGGCCAGGCCTGCGAGTTCGACTATTCCGGAACGCAGGCCTGCAAGGCGCTCAAGGCCGAGGGCTACCGGGTCATCCTGGTGAACTCCAATCCGGCGACCATCATGACCGACCCGGACTTGGCCGACGCCACCTACGTCGAGCCGATTACGCCGGAGATCGTCGCCAAGATCATCGAGAAGGAGCGGCCCGACGCGTTGCTGCCCACCATGGGCGGGCAGACCGCGCTCAATTGCGCACTGTCGCTGCGCAAGATGGGTACGCTGGAGAAGTTCGGCGTCACGATGATCGGCGCGACCGCTGACGCCATCGACATGGCGGAAGACCGCGCGCTGTTCCGCGAGGCGATGACGCGCATCGGTCTGGAGACGCCGCGCTCGCGGCTCGCCAACGCCTCCGAGCCGAAGAAGCAGGATCGCGAAAAATATCGGACCGAGACACAGCGCATCAACGCGCTCAAGGCGCCCGAAGCGGAACGCGCGCAACTGTTGAAGGAGTTCGAGCAGGAATGGGCGCGCGGCGAGCCGACGCGGCGCGAGCGCTATCAGGACCAGGCGCTGATCGAGGCCTTGCAGGCGCTCGAATATGTCGGGCTGCCGGCGATCATCCGCCCGAGCTTCACGCTCGGCGGCACCGGCGGCGGCATCGCCTATACGAAACCTGAATTCCTCGAGATCGTAGAGCGCGGCCTCGACGCTTCGCCCACGAACGAAGTGCTGATCGAAGAGTCGGTGCTGGGCTGGAAGGAATTCGAGATGGAGGTGGTGCGCGACAAGAACGACAACTGCATCATCATCTGTTCGATCGAGAATATCGACCCGATGGGCGTGCACACCGGCGACTCGATCACCATCGCGCCGGCGCTGACGCTCACCGATAAAGAATACCAGATCATGCGCGACGCCTCGATTGCGGTACTGCGCGAGATCGGGGTGGAAACCGGCGGCTCCAATGTGCAGTTCGCGGTCAACCCGGCGGACGGGCGGCTGGTCATCATCGAGATGAATCCACGCGTGTCGCGTTCCTCGGCGCTCGCTTCGAAGGCAACCGGCTTTCCGATCGCCAAGGTCGCCGCCAGGCTCGCGGTCGGCTACACGCTCGACGAGATCGCCAACGACATCACCGGCGGCGCCACGCCCGCCTCCTTCGAGCCGACCATCGACTACGTGGTCACCAAGATCCCGCGCTTCGCCTTTGAGAAATTCCCCGGCGCTTCGACGGTGCTCACCACCTCGATGAAGTCGGTGGGCGAAGCCATGGCGATCGGCCGTACGTTCCAGGAGAGCTTGCAGAAGGCCCTGCGCTCGCTGGAAACCGGTATCAGCGGGCTCGACGAGATCGCCATCGAGGGTTTCGACCCGGCCAAGGGCATCGACGACGCCGACAACAAGGCCGCGATCCGCGCCGCGCTCGGCACGCCGACGCCCGATCGCCTGCTCAAGATCGCGCAGGGGATGCGCCTCGGCGCGAGCGACGACCTCATCCACAATGCCTGCCGCGTCGATCCCTGGTTCCTCGCCGAGATCCGCTCGCTGGTCGAGACCGAAGCCGAAATCAAGGCCAAGGGCCTGCCGGCGACGGCGGGCGCGTTCCGGCGGTTGAAAGCCAAGGGCTTTTCCGACAAGCGGCTCGGCAAACTCACCGGCATCGGCGCCGACGAGGTGACGGCCAAGCGCCGCGCGCTCGGCGTCCGCCCGGTGTTCAAGCGCATCGACACCTGCGCCGCCGAATTCGCCTCGCCGACGGCCTACATGTACTCGACCTACGAGACGCCGTTCGCTGGAACCGTCGCCGACGAAGCGGCGCCATCGGACAAGAAGAAGGTAATCATCCTCGGCGGCGGCCCCAACCGCATCGGCCAGGGCATCGAGTTCGATTACTGCTGCTGCCACGCCGCCTTCGCGCTCAAGGAAGCCGGCTACGAGACCATCATGGTCAACTGCAATCCGGAGACAGTGTCGACCGACTACGACACGTCCGACCGGCTCTATTTCGAGCCGCTCACGCCGGAAGACGTGCTGGAGATCGTCGACACCGAGCGCTCAAACGGCACGTTGCACGGCGTCATCGTGCAGTTCGGCGGACAGACCCCGCTCAAGCTCGCCGAGCCGCTGGAAAAGGCGAAGGTGCCGATCCTCGGCACCTCGCCCGACATGATCGATCTCGCGGAAGACCGCGACCGTTTCAAGAAACTTCTCGAAAAGCTGAAACTGCGTCAGCCGAAGAACGGCATCGCCACTTCGCTGAACACGGCGCGCGCCATCGCCGACGAGATCGGCTATCCAGTCGTGATACGGCCGTCCAATGTCTTGGGCGGGCGCGCCATGGAGATCGTGCGCGATGCGGCGCAGTTCGACCGTTACGCCGTGCGTCTTGCCAGCGATCTCGACCGGCCGGGCGAACTGGTGGTCTCCAAACGAAGCCCGCTCTTGATCGACCGGTATCTGTCGGATGCAACGGAGGTGGACGTCGATTGCCTTGCCGACGGCAAGGACACCTTCATCGCCGGCATCATGGAGCACATTGAGGAGGCCGGCATTCATTCCGGCGATTCAGCCTGCGCGCTGCCGCCGCATTCATTGAGCCAGAAAACCATCGCCGAACTCGAACGGCAGACCCGTGCACTCGCGCTCGCGCTCAATGTCGGCGGATTGATGAACGTGCAATACGCCATCAAGGACGGCGACATTTACGTGCTGGAGGTCAATCCGCGCGCGTCGCGCACGGTACCGTTCGTCGCCAAGGTGATCGGCCTGCCGGTCGCCAAGATCGCCGCGCGCATCATGGCGGGCGAAAGCCTGGCGAGCTTCAATCTGGCGCCGAGCCACTACAAGCACCGCGCGGTCAAGGAAGCGGTATTCCCGTTCGCGCGTTTCCCCGGCGTCGATACCGTGCTGGGGCCGGAGATGAAATCGACCGGCGAGGTGATGGGGATCGACGCCTCTTTCGAGATTGCCTTCGCCAAGAGCCAGATCGGCGGCGGAGCCAATTTGCCGCGCTCGGGCACCGTGTTCGTCTCGGTCAAGGACGCCGACAAGCCGCGCATCCTCGATGCCGTGCGCCTGCTCGCTTCGCTCGGTTTCAAGACCATCGCCACCTCGGGAACCCAGCGCTATCTGGCCGAGCACGGGGTGCAGGCGGCCAAGGTCTTCAAGGTGCTGGAAGGCCGGCCCCATATCGTCGATGCCATCAAAAACGGCGGCGTTCAGCTGGTTTTCAATACCACCGAGGGCGCGGCGGCATTGGCCGACAGCCGGTCCATGCGCCATGCCGCCCTCTTGCATAAAGTGCCGTACTACACCACTCTTTCAGGTGCCGTCGCCGCGGCGCAAGGCATAAAAGCCTATCTTGGGGGAGACCTCGAGGTGCGAACGCTGCAAAGCTACTTCAGCGATCGGGCTTGAGGGCGGTTCCCTTAAGCTTCGCCTGCGAGGGCGGCGGTGCGAGAATGGCCGGGAAGTCCGCGGTCGCGGCGCAGGTGAAACTGGCCGCGGTCAAGGTTTTTTTGACCGGCCCTTGGTACACATGACTCCGGCACGCGGAAATCCGCGACCGGAGTCGTATTGCGAGTGGATCGGACGGGTTTTTGAGGGTGGAAGGGCTTGGCGGCGCTTAAGCGCATTCAAGACGTTTCGGGCGCCCGCCAGGAGGAGAAGGGACGATGGATAAGATTCCAATGACGGCGGCCGGCTATTCGACGCTCGAGGCCGAGCTCAAGCATTGTCAGCAGGTCGAACGGCCGCGCATCATCCAGCAGATCACCGAGGCGCGCACGCACGGCGACCTGTCGGAGAACGCCGAGTATCACGCCGCCAAGGAGCAGCAATCGCTCAACGAGGGCCGTATCGCCGAACTCGAGGACAAGCTCGCGCGTGCCGACGTGATCGACGTCTCGAAGCTGTCGGGCGACACCATCACCTTCGGCGCAACCGTGACCCTGGTCGACGAGGACACCGACGAGAAGAAGGTATGGCAGATCGTCGGTGAGCCGGAGGCCAACGCCAAAGCCGGCCGGATTTCCATCACCTCGCCGCTGGCGCGCGCGCTGATCGGCAAGACCAAGGGCGCCTCGGTCGAGGTCAATACACCCGGCGGCGCCAAGGGCTATGAGGTGAAGAAGATCGAGTGGAAATAACGCGCCTGACGCGCAAGCTTGCATTCGTCATGGCCGGGCTTGTCCCGACCATTATTTTTTTGGCGCCGACTGCCAATTTTAACCGAAGATTTGCCTTAACCAATCCTTTTCAAAACCCTGCAAATGCGCCGGACCGTCTTAAAGGACCGCCCATGCCTTTCGTGTAAAAGCTTCCGCAGCGACATTTCCCCCAAGAGATTTCGTCGGGCTGCATGATAACCGCCGCGTTGATCGACGAGTTGAACGACGCGGTCGCCCATGGCACCGTCGGCCAGCGCGCCAAGATCGTCCACCGCATCACCGAATTGTTTGTTGCCGGATCGGCCGACTATTCCGACGACCAGATCGGACTGTTCGACGACGTGCTGATGCAGGTCGCCGCAACCATCGAATTGTCGGCGCGCGCCGCCCTGGCCAAACGCCTGGCAAGAGAACCGCGCGCGCCAATCAGGATCAGCCGTTCCTTGGCGTCCGACGACGCGATCGACGTGGCCGGGCCAATGCTCGAACAATCCCAGCGGCTGGACAACGATACGCTGCTGGCCACCGCACGCACCAAAAGTCAGCAGCATTTGCTCGCCATCTCGCGGCGCAACTCGCTCGACGAAGCGCTGACCGACGTGCTGGTCGAACGCGGCGACAAGTCCGTGGTGCTGAGCGCCGCCGGCAATCCGGGCGCACGGTTTTCCGACAACGGCTATGCGCGGCTGACGACGCGATCCGAAGGCGACGATGAGCTCGCCGCCTGCGTCGGTCTGCGACGCGATATTCCGCACCATCATTTGATGCGGCTTCTGGTCAGGGCCTCCCACGCGGTGCGGCAGAAGCTGGAGGCGGCAAATCCATCGATGTCGGCTTTGATCGAGGATGCCGTGTCCGAGGCCGCGGCCACGGTCCTGGGCAAAGCCAGCGTAGGCGTGCGGGATTATGCTGCCGCGCGCAACCATATCGAATCGCTGCGGGCAGCCGGCCGGCTCAACGAAAATGAAGTGGCGGGATTTGCAAGAGCCAATCGATTCGAAGAGACGACGGCGGCGCTCGCGGTGCTTTGTGAATTGCCCATCGAAACGGTCGAACAGGCGATGACACACGATATGCCGGACGCCGTCCTGATCATGGCCAAGGCGCTCGGAATGTCGCGCGATACCGTAAGATCCATCCTGCGGATGCGCGCGCGCGGACGCGGCATTTCGCCAGGCGAACTTGACCAGTGCCTTGAAACCTTCGGGCGGCTCACGCCGTCGATCGCCCGGCAAATCATCAAATGCCGGGATAACCCCTCACTCGCGCTCGGCGCACGCTTTAGCCGCGCCGTGGCCGCCGTCGCGTAGTTCCGCTCTATCGAACCGGCTTGAATTGAGCCTCGCTCAATCGTCCGGTTCCATCGGCACCATGGCCGCGTCCTTGGAATTGCGCAGGGTAAGCGAGGTCTTCACGTTGCGTACATTGGGCGCGGCGGTGAGCTTCTCGACGAAGGTCTGGAAGGTCTTGAGGTCGGGCGCTACGCACTTCAGAACGAAATCGATCTCGCCCGAGAGCATCCAGCATTCGCGCACCAGCGGCTGCGCGCGCACGAAATCTTCGAAGGCAGAAAGATCGGCTTCGGCTTGGCTTGCCAGATGCACCATGGCGAACACGGTCACCTCGTAGCCAAGCTTCTTCACGTCGAGCAGCGCGCGGTAGCCCTTGATGTAACCGGCCTCCTCCAGCGCACGCACGCGGCGCAGACAGGGCGGCGCCGAAATACCGACGCGGCGGGACAGTTCCACATTGGTCATGCGGCCGTCGTCCTGCAGTTCTTTCAGAATCTTGCGGTCGATGGCGTCTAAGCGGGCGGGCAATCTGGGCTCCTGGTCCGGTCGAGCGGTGCCGCGACGGTACCATTCCATACCGCGAAACATTCTTTCGCGAAAGATTATTGCGCAAGCAGCAAGGATAATCGGCTAGGCGTCGGCCAAGGCTGTGAGTCCGTGGGTTGCGTGTCTTGCATAGCTCGCCCGAAAGCCATACATCCTGCTATGCAAAATGAGCCGGTCACGAGCCGGCCACCCCGGGCGCTGCGGCGCCCGGCGCCCGCCAGGGGGGCGCTAAATGTCAAAGACGATGCATGCCAAGGTCGTGATTATCGGCTCGGGGCCGGCCGGCTACACCGCCGCGATCTATGCCGCGCGCGCCATGCTGCAGCCGGTCCTCATCCAGGGCGTGCAGCCCGGCGGCCAGCTCACCATTACCACCGATGTGGAAAACTACCCCGGCTTCGCCGACGTCATCCAGGGTCCCTGGTTGATGGAGCAGATGCAAAAGCAAGCCGAGCACGTCGGCACCCGCATCGTCACCGACCACGTGAACAAGGTCGAACTTGGAAACCGGCCGTTCCGCCTCACCTGCGATTCCGGCGACGTCTATTTCGCCGACGCGCTGATCGTCGCAACCGGCGCGCAGGCCCGCTGGCTCGATCTGCCGTCGGAGCAGAAATTCAAGGGCTACGGCGTGTCGGCTTGCGCGACCTGCGACGGCTTCTTCTACCGCGACAAGGAGGCGGTCGTGATCGGCGGCGGCAATACCGCGGTCGAGGAGGCTTTGTTCCTCACCAATTTCGCCTCCAAGGTTACCGTCGTGCATCGGCGCGATGCGTTCCGCTCCGAGAAGATCCTGCAGGACCGCCTGTTTCAAAACCCCAAGATCGACGTGATCTGGGACACCGTGCTTGATGACGTGATCGGCAGCGACAGTCCGCCGAAGGTCGAGCGCGTGCGGCTGAAGAATCTGAAGACCGGCGCGGTCAGCGAGCGCAAAGTCGACGGCGTATTCATCGCCATCGGCCATTCGCCGGCCTCCGAATTGTTTACCGGTCAGCTGCAGATGAAATCGAACGGCTATATTGTCACGGCCGGTCATTCCACCGCGACCTCGGTGCCCGGCGTGTTCGCCGCCGGCGACGTCACCGACGACATCTACCGGCAGGCGGTCACCGCGGCCGGACAAGGCTGCATGGCGGCACTCGAGGCGGAGAAATTCCTTGCCGCGCACGAGCATCAGCGCGCGGCAGCGGAATAGCTCATGGTGGCCACCAACAAATCGATGGATTGGGACAAGCTGAAGGTCTTCCACGCCGCGGCGGAGGCAGGCTCCTTCACGCATGCCGGCGAGCGGCTCGGCTTGTCGCAATCGGCGGTATCACGTCAGGTTTCGGCGCTCGAAGGCGAACTATCGGTCTCGCTCTTTCATCGCCATGCGCGTGGGCTGATCCTCACCGAACAAGGGGAACTGCTCTACCGCACGGCGCACGAAGTATTCATGAAGCTGGAGGCCGCGCGCACCAAACTCACCGACAGCCGCGAGCGGCCGAACGGCGAATTGAAGGTGTCGACCACGCCTGGCATCGGCGTGCACTGGCTCACGCCGCGGCTCGGCGAATTCCTCGACCTCTATCCCGAGATCCACATCACGCTGATCACCACAGACGAGGAACTCGATCTCGCCATGCGCGAGGCCGACGTCGCCATCCGCCTGCGTCAGCCGACCCAGCCGGACTTGATCCAGCGCAAGCTGTTCTCCGTGCATTTCCACGCCTATGCCTCGCCTGATTATCTCAAGCGTTTCGGCACACCGCACACGCATGAGGAACTCGACAAGCACCGCATCATCCTGCTCGGCGGCAACGTGCCGGCACATTTCTCTAACCGGCGCTGGCTGGTCGAAGTCGGCCGCGACGGCAAAGGCCCACGCCAGCCGCATCTGAGCATCAACAACGTGCTTGGCGTGTTGCGCGCCTGCCAGCGCGGCCTCGGTATCGCGATGCTGCCGGACTATCTGGTGGAGGAGAACGGTGGATTGGTGCAGCTGCTCGGCGAGGCCGACGCGCTCGCGCTCGACGCCTTTTTCGTCTACCCGGAAGAGCTCAAGGCGGTAGCCCGTATCCAGGTATTCCGCGATTTCCTGGTCGCTAACGCGCAGCGCTGGCATTTCTAATTTTTGCGGCAAAGAAATTCTGCGGCCGCGAACCGGCAGGTCCGATATGCGAACAATTCGCGATGCAGAACGCATTCGATTTGCGATTCAGCATGGCTGACATGCGACACCTGGCGTTGTTCGCCCAGCGGGTGAGCCGCATAGTGATGTTTAGCTACAACGCTGGATGTTTCCTCCCAGAGTCACTGGCGTGCAGCATGTTCCCCTCTGGAATATTGCCGGTCCCCACACCGGCAAACTGAAACCGGGCCCCTTCTGGGGCCCGGTTTTTTTCTTAGTCGACCGCAAGAACGCAAAAGCACGATTCCATTAGGCGCAGCGCTCGATGGAAGCGCACAATGTTGTAAGCGAGGTCGATGATCTGCGCATCGCCGTGCCGCCCGCATGTCCGGCGGCCGGGCCCACATCACGAAGATGTCATCGGGAATAGGAAGGATAAATCGGTGCCGGAGCCGGTCGCCCTAGGGCGGCGGCCGTACGTTAGCACCTGCAGCAAAGCCGGATTCGCCCGGAAAATTCGCAATTTTTGCACCTTGTGCAAAATAGCAACAGTCGAAATCAGTTCGGCTTGAACCGTTGGGAAAGGCGTAACTACCAAGGGACTATGAGGTAGAATAGCTTCGCAATCGGGGGGCCTGTTCGGCCCCTTGCTCACCTTGGGAGAAATACTGGTGAAAACTGCCCGATTTTACCGCCTGCTGGCCACCACCGCCCTTGGCGTGGCGCTGGTCCTCGCAAGTCATGCCGGCATGGCACAGCAATCCAATCAGCAAGATCGACTCGGCGGTACCGATGCCGAACACCGACCCGTTGCCGCCGCTGACGGCAAAGGATGTCGCCACCACGCCCGACGCCGCCAAGGTTGAGATCAAGCAGGATGCCGCGACGCCGGCCGTCGAATCGGCGAAAGCCGCTGCAGCGCCCGCCGTCGCCCCAGCGTCTCCCACTGCCGACAGCGCGGTCGCCAATCAGCTGCGCGATCTTATTACCGGCAAGCTCGAGCATTTCATCGGCCGCAAGCCTGACGGCGAAGGCATCGAAGCCTTCTACAAGGCGCGCGACTACAAGCCGCTTTGGGTGAGCGACGGCGCCGTCGATGCGCGCGCCAAGGCTGCCATCGCCTATCTTGGCCAGGTCGACACCGATGGGCTCAACCCCGCCGACTATCCGACGCCGGATTTCAAGACGGCGACGACCGCCAGTGCGCTCGCCGAAGATGAGCTGAAGCTCACCAATTCGGTGCTCACTTATGCGCGTCATGCGCAGATCGGCCAAATTCACTTCAGCCGCGTCGGCGCCGATATCGACTTCAAGCTGGTCGCGCCGGAACCGGCCGAGGTGCTGGCCAAGCTCGCCGGTGCCGCCGACGTGGGCGCAGCCCTCGACGGCTACAACCCGCCGCAGCCGGAATTCAAGGCGCTCAAGGAAAAGCTCGCGGAATTGCGCAGGGGCGCGCTCGCGCCGAAGACCGAGGAAGAAAAGAAGCCGAACCTTGTGCGCATCGGCGAAGGCAAGATCCTGCGCCCTGGCATGAAGGATCCGCGCGTCGTGCAGCTGCGCAAGCGGCTCGACATCGGCGGCGACAAGAACAGCCCGCTCTACGACGACGCGGTGCGAGATGCGGTGAAGACGTTCCAGACCCAAGCCGACATCGGCGTCGACGGCAATCTCGGGCCTAACACGGTGCGCGCGCTCAACGGTGAAAAGCAGGTCGCTCACGGCCCGGTCGCCGATCCAATCGACACCGTCATCGTCAATATGGAGCGCTGGCGCTGGTTGCCGCGCGATCTCGGCAATCCGCATGTGATCGTCAACGTGCCCGACTACACCTTGACGCTCTATGACAATGGCAAGCCCTACTGGCACAGTAAGATCGTGGCCGGCAAACCGGGTAAGGCCACACCAATGATCAGCGCGGAGATGAAATATATCACCGTCAATCCGACCTGGAATGTGCCGCCGTCGATCATCGAGAACGAATATCTGCCGGCATTGCAACAGGATCCGGATGCGCTCGACCGCATCGGCCTCAAGCTGACGCAGGATGCCGACGGCACCGTTCACATCTCGCAGCCGCCGGGCGCCGGCAATGCGCTCGGCCGCATCCGCTTCAACTTCCCCAACAAGTTCCTGGTCTACCAGCACGACACGCCTGACAAATATCTGTTCGCCAAAGATAAGCGCGCTTACAGCCATGGCTGCATGCGGGTACAGAACCCGCTGATCTACGGCGAAAAACTGTTGTCGCTGGTCGATCCGCAGGGGCACTACACGGCCGCCAAACTTGAGAGCATGTTCGGCGGCAATGAACTCAACATCAATTTTCCAAAGAACGTCTGGGTGCACCTGACCTACCAGACCGCCTTCGTGGATGACGATGGCAAGTTACAGTTCCGCGACGACGTCTATGGCCGCGACGCCAGAATGATCGCCATCCTCAAGGGCAGCGAGCGCAAGGTCGCCGATATCGCGATCGAGCGGAAGCCGGATACATCGTCCAAGCCAGTGCGCATGCCGGTCGGCACGTACAGCGGCAACGGCGGCGCCTATACTGCCGGTGGCGGCGGCTTCTTCGACTTCCTGTTCGGCGGCCCGCATTCGGCTCCGGTGCCAAGCTCCCGGCGCCCCGTCGGCCCGCGCATGGGAAACAACGGGCCCTATACAATCCGTTGACCGGTTATCGGTTCGCGACTGAAAACGCCGGCGAGACCATCGCCGGCGTTTTTGCATTAGCGGCTGGCAACGTTGACTTTAGCTGACGCGCGCGGTCCTTTACCGGCCGATGCCAGGCTCCAAGCGCCATCGGGTAAAAGGTCATGACCGTGCCGGACCCTCTCCTCGTCGAACGCCCGTCGGATACCATCGCCGTGTTACGGCTCAATCGGCCGCAGGTGCGCAATGCGCTCAATCTCGAGGTGCGCGCACGGCTCGCCGATGAGGTGACCCGCCACGCCGCCGACTCGGCGATCCGCTGCCTGATCATCACTGGCTCGGACATGGTGTTCGCGGCCGGCGCCGACATCAGCCAGATGGCGGAGGCGGGCCCGATCGAGATCATGGCGCGCAACCTGCAGAAATACTGGCGCACCATCATGGACTGCCCGAAGCCTGTGATCGCGGCGGTCGAAGGCTACGCGCTCGGCGGTGGGCTTGAACTGGCGCTGTGCGCCGACATCATCGTCGCCGGCGACGGCGCCCGGCTCGGCCTGCCCGAGGTCAAGATCGGCATTCTCGCCGGCGGCGGCGGCACGCAGAAGCTGGCGCGGCTCGTCGGCAGCAAGCGCGCCATGTTGCTGCTCATGACCGGCAAGATGTTCGGCGCCGCCGAAGCGCTGAGTATGGGCGTGGTCAGCGACGTGGCGCCGGCCGGTCAAGCGCTGGCGCGCGCCATCGAGATCGCGGCCGAAATCGCGGCGCAGCCGCCGATCGCGGTCATGCAGATCAAGGAAATCGTCAATGCCGGCTTGAATGCGCCGCTCGACACGGCGCTGATGCTCGAGCGCAAGGCGCTGCAGTTGCAGTTCGCCACCCGCGACCAGAAGGAAGGCATGCGCGCGTTCCTGGAGAAGCGCAAACCGGCATTCGAAGGAAAGTAGGCGTGATCCGGGACCTGGAACGCGGCGACCTGACGGTCGCGGTTATCGGCAGCGGCACCATGGGGCGCGGCATCGCGCAGGTCTGCGCGCAGGCCGGCATGACCGCGCTGCTGTTCGATTCGCGCGATGGCGCGGCACGCGAGACGGTGACGGCGATCGACAAGGCGCTCGACGGGCTGGTCGCCAAAGGCCGCATGACGGCCGACGTCAAGCAAGGCATCATGGGGCGCTTGCGGCCGATCGGCTCGCTCGACGAGACGGCGCCGGCCGGCATCGTCATCGAGGCAATCGTCGAGGATCTCGCCGCCAAACACGAGCTGTTCCGTGCACTGGAGCAGCGCATCGCACCCGACGCGGTGATCGCCACCAACACGTCCTCGCTGTCGGTCACCGAGATCGCCGCCGGCTGCGGTGATCCGGGCCGCGTCGGCGGCCTGCATTTCTTCAATCCGCCGCCGTTGATGCGACTTACCGAGGTGATCGGTGGCCTGCGCAGCGATCCCGCCTTGGTGCCGGCGCTTACCGGCTTCGTCCGCCGCATCGGCAAGCATCCGGTGGTGGCGACTGACACGCCCGGTTTCGTGGTCAATCACGCCGGCCGCGCCTATGGGCCGGAGGCGCTGCGCATCGTCGCGCAGGGCATCGCATCGCCGCGCGAGATCGATCTGCTGATGAAGGAAGCCGCCGGCTTCCGCATGGGGCCGTTCGAACTGCTCGATCTGATCGGCGCCGACGTCACCCACGCGGTGATGGTAAGCATCTACGATCAATATTTCGGCGAGCCGATGTATCAGCCCTCAGCGCAACTGGCCGTGCGGGTCGCCGGCGGCCTGCTCGGCCGTAAGACCAAACAGGGCTTCTACAAGTACGACGGCCCTTCGCAAGCAAGCACGCCGACGATCGAAGTCGCGGCGCAGCCCAAGCCGGCCACGGCCTGGGTTGCCGACGAAGACGGCGGGCGCGAACTGGCCGAATGGCTGGCGGCCGCCGGCGTCAAGACGCAAATCGGCGGCGCGCCGGATGCGGGCGCGTTGTGTTTCGTGACGCCGCTCGGCGAGGACGCCACCGGCGCCATTGTTCGGCTCAAGCTCGATCCGGCGCGCACGGTTGCGGTCGACATGCTGGGCGGCTTCAAAGGCCGCCGCACGGTGATGAAGTCGCCGCTGACGGCACCGGAAACATTGGGCGCGGCGGTCGCGGCGCTCTCGGCCAGCGCGGCGGTGACCGCGATCAATGACAGCCCGGGCTTCGTGGTACAGCGGCTGCTCACCATGATCGTCAATGTCGGAACGCGCATCGCCGAACTGCGCATCGCTCAACCTGCCGACATCGACACCGCGGTCGAGCTCGGGCTCAATTATCCGAAGGGTCCGCTGGCGCTCGGCGACATGCTCGGCGGGCGCCGCGTGCTGGCGGCGCTCGACGGCATGCACGCGGTGACGCGCGATCCGAAATATCGGGCGACCGCTTGGCTGCGCCGGCGCGCGCTGCTCGGCATTTCGCTGCTGACGCCGGATTGATTGCGGAATTCAAATGGTACAGGCGGGTGGACTTGAACCACCGACCTCTGGTTCCACAGACCAGCGCTCTAACCAACTGAGCTACGCCTGCACAAGCTCGCCGTCATGGACGCGAGCGGCCGGAACCTAGGTTCAGCCCGCCGCTTTGGCAAGCGGCTTTGGCCGACCACCCGGCAAAGCAAAAGCCCGGGCGTTTCACACGCCCGGGCTCTCAATCCGGTAATCAGCGCGGCGAACAAGGACCGTTACGCGGCCTTGCTAAAAGCCGTGGTAAGGCTTTCCTTGATCGGCTCGACCGTCTCGGTCGCAACCTTCTGGGCGTGATCAGCGAGCTCCTTGGCCTGCGCGCTCACGGTGTCGAACTGCGAACGCATATAGGTCGTGTAGAGCTCGATCACTTCGGACCCCGACTTGGCCGACAGCACCTCGCCGAACAGATCGAAAGCGGCGTTGGTGTTGGCGCGGGCGGTTTCGATCAGCTTAAGGCCGTAGTCGGAGCAGCTCTTGGAGGCTTTGGCATAGGTGTCCTCAAGCATTTCCGTCGCGTCTTCGGCGGCGGTCTTCATCTTCTCGTAGCCCTCTTTGGCCTGCGCGACGCCCTTTTCGGCCATTTCGCGGAAGGCGGTGGGGATTTCCATGTTCGGCATTTCGAACTTGGGCATTTCGAACTTATTTCAAACTTGGGCATTTCAAACTTGGGCATTTCGAATTTCGGCATCTCGAAGACGGACGCGACGGTGGCAACCGGCTTCGACTTGGCTTTCGAGGTGACAACCTCGGTTTGGGATTCGGCCATGGCAATTATCCTTAGTTCGGAGGACGGTTTCCGGCGGAAAGCGAGCCGCCGCCCTCAACTCATCGGCTCGCGCTTGTGTCAAGACTCGCCTTTTCACGCGGTGTTGAAAAAGGACACCTGGGCAAGCGCTGTGAATTTCATATAGCACAGTTTTTGGTGCGTTGCAATAAAAATATTGCACTGCACAAAAAAGTCATAAATCCCATTACGCCGGTCATTGCCTGCGCCAAATTGCATCCAATCCGGGCCCTAACAGTGCCTTCAGTGCTGGCCGGCCAGCTTGGTCACCTGCTTGCTCAGCTCCTTGGCCTGGTCGGTAAGCGCCGCGATCTGGCTCTTCACATAATCGGAATGCAGCGCCGTGAGTTCCTGGGCATCTTTGGCGCGCACCAGTTTCTCGGCGAATTCAAATGACGACGCGACGTTGCGCTGGGTGAACCCGATGGCCAATTCGCCGATCTCCTTGGCACCCGAGCGCGCCGTCGCAGCCTGAGTCTCCGCGGTCTGGACCGCGTGCTGCGCCGCGGAGATGAAGCTATCGAAGGCCTGCTTGGCTTGCTCCACGCTCTTCTCGGCGAATGCTCGCATTTCAGCCGGAATCTCGAAATTCCCATTGCCTTCCTTCGCCATGACATCCTCCTGTCTGAGGGCGCCAGCAGCCTGCTGCCGTCCTTAACCTTCTATCTAGGGCGGCGATCGGCGTGCGCCAGTGCCGCATCTGTGCCGTTAAGGTTATATCCGCGTGACAGAGAGGAACGGCCGCCGCGTCGTGGACGCCCCATCGAACCGGCCCTATTAAGGGTTCATTAGCTGTAACTTTTGTGACCGCGCAATGAATGGGTCTGAATTTCAGTTCGCCTGCTTGAGCGATCAGCGGCTCGCGGCCCATGCTTTGAGCCCGACGCCCGTATGGCTCTGGAGTACGGACGCAACGCGGGTCCTGTGGGCCAATCCGGTCGCGGCCGCGGTCTTCGACGCCGCTTCGCCGGGTGCGCTTGCCCGCCTCCGCTTCGCGCCCGAGCACGCGGCGGCCGCGCAGGTCGCGCGCATGGCCGGCACCTTGCCGCAGGGCGGGGCGCCGCGGCTCGAACGCTTGCGCGGATTTGGCGCCGGTTACGGCAACCGGCTCGTTTGTCTCTGCTCGCGCGTCGCGGTCGCCGACAATACGCCTGCGGTGCTGGTGGTCTCGACAGAGCGCGTCGGGAAGGATCTCGCTTTGGCCGACCGGGCGCAGCGCTTGCTGGCCGATTTCGACCGGCCGGCAGCGGCCTTCACGGCCGACGGCGAATTGATCGCGGCCATGCCGGCGGCGCGTGAACGGTTTGGCAACAAGCATGACCTTGCCGCGCTCGGCGTCGAACAGCTTGCCCGCCAAGCCGCACTGAACGGCCGCGCCGACGGCGACATTGCGGCCTGGCCAGCTACCATCCTGCGCCTTGGCGCCGGCGCGACGATGACGCTGCTGGTTGCGTTCGCCGCGTCCGAGATCGCCGCCCGCGCGACAACGCAAGCGGCGCCTACCGTCCCCAATCCGGCGGCGGCGGAAGCGCGGCCGCGGCGCTTTCCGTTCCGCTTCGTCTGGCAAACCGATACCGACAACCGATTTACCCTTGGCACGGAAGAATTCATCAAGGTGCTCGGTCCAAAGACTGCCGCCGTGCTCGGCCGCCCCTGGGCGGAGGTCGCCGCCGCACTCAAGCTCGATACGCAAGGCGCCGTGGCGAATGCGCTGGCCGCGCACAGCACCTGGAGCGGCGTCGTCGTGCCCTGGCCGGTCGACGACATGGATCAGCCGCTGGCGATCGAGATGTCGGGCCTGCCGGTATTCGACCGCGACCGTAAGTTTGCCGGTTATCGCGGCTTCGGCATCTGCCGCGACGTCGAGCGCCTGGCTGCGCTGAAGCAGCGCCGCGCGCAGGCCGAACCCGCGCCGGCCGCGGTCAAAGAGAAGTCGCCGACGGACAATGTGCTGGCATTTCGGGCGCCGGCCGACGAGCCGCCGGCGCTCAGCTCCGGCGAACGAAGCGCCTTCGAGGAACTCGCCCGCGAGCTCAGCGCCCGGCTCAAGGGCAGTGCGGGCAAAAACGCTATCGCTCCGGCCGATATGGCGCGCGAAGCCGCCGCAGCCCCGCGGCCGGTCAGCGCGCCTCCGCGCGCGCGTAACGGCGATGCCGCCCGCGATCTCCATGAGGGGCGGCCTATTTTCGACCGGCTGCCGGTTGGCATCCTGGTCTATCGGCTCAGTACACTGATCTACGCCAACCGCGCCTTTCTCGACTGGACCGGCTATCCCGCGCTGGAAGCGCTGACCGAGGCCGGCGGCCTCGACAGCCTGTTCATCGACACCAAGGCCGAGCCGGCCGGCAGCGACACCAAGAACGGCGGCAAGACGCTCACCATCACCACCGTCAACGGCCATCAGAAGCCGGTAGAAGGCCGTCTGTTCAGCGTGCCCTGGAACAACGAGAACGCGATGGTGCTGATGATCAGCACGCAAGGCATCGCCGAGGACCGCGGCAACGCGATGTCGCTGCGCCGGCTGGAAAACGAAAACAACGAGCTCAAGTCGATCCTCGATACCGCCACCGACGGCGTGCTGGTGCTCGACCGCGCCGGCCGCATCCTCTCGGCCAATCGCAGCGCCGAAGCGCTGTTCGGCTACGAGGCAGCCGATTTTGCCGCACTCAGCTTCGGCGACCTGTTCGCACCGGAAAGCCGGCGTTCCGTGCTCGACTATCTCGACCGGCTGGCGAAGGGTCCGGGCCTGCTCGACACCGGCCGAGAGGCGATCGGGTTGGTGCGGCAGGGAGGCCTGGTGCCGCTTTACTTCACCATGGGGCGAATTGCCGGCGGCGAGAAATTTTGCGCGGTGATGCGCGACATCACTGCCTGGAAGCGCACCGAAGAAGAGCTGATCAACGCCAAGCAGCAGGCCGAGAAGGACTCCACCGCCAAATCGGAATTCCTCGCCAAGATCAGCCACGAGATCCGCACGCCGCTCAACGCTATTATCGGCTTCTCGGAAGTGATGATGGACGAGCGCTTCGGACCGATCGGCAACGAGCGTTACCGGCAATATCTCAGAGACATCCATACCTCGGGCGGCCACCTGATCTCGCTGCTCAACGATCTTCTCGACCTGTCCAAGATCGAGGCCGGCAAGCTCGAGCTCAGTTTCGTGAGCGTCAATTTGAACGACGTTGTGCAGCAATGCGTCGCCATCATGCAGCAGCAGGCTAACCGCGAGCGCGTCATCATCCGCACTTCGCTGCCTTCGAACCTGCCGGCGATCGTGGCGGATGCGCGGTCAATACGGCAGATCGCACTCAATCTGTTATCGAATTCGATCAAGTTCACGGGTGCCGGCGGCCAGGTGATCGTCGCTACCGCTTTGAGCGACAGCCACGAGATCGTGCTGCGGGTGCGCGATACCGGTCCCGGCATGAGCGAGAAAGAATTGCAGACCGCGCTCGAGCCATTTCGTCAGCTGGCGACCGCAAGCCGCGCCGGCGGCAGCGGGCTTGGCCTGCCGATCAGCAAGGCGCTCGCCGAGGCCAATCATGCGCGGTTCCATATCACGAGCCAGGTCGACAGCGGCACCCTGGTGGAGGTGGCCTTCCCGGCGACGCGCGTGCTGGCGCAATAACCACGAGGGTTTCCATCGCGATACGCAAAGCCGGTGAAATCGGCTAGCATCCCCCGGCCTTGGGGGTGAGGCTTGTCATGTTGCGTTGGTGGCGGCTCGCGTTAACGCTATTCTGCCTGCTGCTTTGCGTACAGTTGCCGGCCGCGCGAGCAGCCGAGCCGGTCGACCTGCTGCTGGTGCTGGCGGCAGACGTCTCGCGCAGCATCGATGCGCAGAAATTCCAGTTGCAACGCGAAGGCTACGCCGCGGCGGTCGCCAATCCCCGCGTGCTCGAGGCCATCGGCTCCGGCCGTAATGGCCGCATCGCGGTACTGTTCGAGGATGGCGGGCTTCGGCAACCAGAAGGTCGTCATCGACTGGACGCTGATCGACGGGCCGAAGGCCGCGCAGGCGTTCGGCGACCGGCTGCTGGAATCGCCGCGCTCGTTCGCCGACCGCACCTCGATTAGCGGGGGCATCGACTTTTCGGTCGCGAACTTTGCGCATGCGCCGTTTTCCTCGGGGCGCCGCACCATCGACGTCTCGGGCGACGGCACCAACAATGCCGGCCGCGACCTCGGCACCGCGCGCGACGAGGCCCTTGCGCGCGGCATCACCATCAACGGCCTGGTGATCCTGAGCGCGACCCCTTTGCCGTGGAATCCCGAGCACACCAACCCGGCCGGCGGACTGGC
>CAVWDA010000024.1:0-19822 GCA_963753455.1 uncultured Alphaproteobacteria bacterium
GGGGTAATCGGCCGGCAGCTTGTGGATAGCTGAAGATTTTTGGTGCTGCGCTTCAGGCTGATGGTGAAACGAGGTCACCGAGGTAACGGGCCTCAAGCATCAGAAGGAGAAGCGCAGCATGGACCATTCTGCAGGATTGGACGTTTCGGTCAAGGAGACCAGCGTCTGTATTGTGGATGACATGGGCAAGATCGTGCGAGAAGTGAAGGTAGCGAGCGAGCCTGAAGCGCTGCTGCAAGTCTTGAAGAATCCCGCCTACCACTTCAAGCGGATCGGACTGGAAGCCGGACCATTATCGCAATGGCTGTTCAGTGCGCTCGCCGAGGCCGGCTTGCCGGTGATCTGTGTCGAGACGCGGCACATGCGGGCGGTGTTGAAAGCACAAATCAACAAGACCGACCGCAACGATGCACGCGGCATGGCGCAGATGATGCGGGCCGGGATTTACCGCCCGGTACATGTAAAGACGCTGCGCAGTCAGAAATTACGAATGCTGCTGACGCATCGAAAGTTGCTGCAGTCCAAGGCCATCGCTATCGACAATGACCTGCGCGGCACCTTGCGCAACTTCGGCCTCAAGGTCGGGGTGGTCAGGACGGTAAAGTTCGAAGCCCGCATCAGGGAACTCGTCGAAAACTTGCCCGACCTGGCCGCTCTGATCGAACCACTGCTCATTGTCCGACGGACGCTTCGCGAGCAGTTCTGCATCCTGCACCGCCGCCTGCTCGCTATCGTGCGGGACGACGAGGTGTGCCGGCGCCTGATGACGACCCCCGGTGTAGGCCCCGTGGTGTCGCTGACCTATCGCGCGACCGTCGATGTACCGGCGCGCTTCAGGAAGTCCAAGTCGGTCGGGGCCGTGTTTGGGCTGACGTGTGCCAAGTATCAATCGGGCGAGGTGGATTGGAGCGGCAGAATATCACGCTGCGGAGATGAGATGATGCGGGTCATGCTCTACGAAGCCGCTCAAGCCATGCTGCGTTCGAAGAAATGGTCCTGGCTCAAGGCCTGGGCGATGCAAATCGCCAGGCGCCGCGGAATGAAGAAGGCGATCGTGGCGTTGGCACGCCGGTTGGCCGTGATCATGCACCGCATATGGGTTGATGGCACCGAGTTCCGCTGGACCCGGGAGGCCGCAGTGGCATGAAGGTCGTAGGCAATCTAATACGATAGGAGGAATCTCGAGTTCCACCGAGCAGTGGAAAGATGTCCCTCGCGGGACGATGGATGAGGTGAGTTCGCTTGTCCGCTTGGACCCGCCGTTACACTGACGGTAAGGCCGCGTAAGAGATTGTTCCGCCTCGTCCTCGAATCCCATGATGGAACGGCCTTCGTGCCGATTCCGAAGAGAAGCACGAGCCCGTGAGCGACATCGACACTGCAGTGGTGGATAGTCTGAAAGCGCTTGACCCCAACCGGCCGATTAGAGAAGCGGACAAACGGAAGCATACTAAAGAAAGAGCGGCTAGTTGGCTTGGCCAGTGCGTTCAGTCGTTGAATTGGAAACTGGTACGCGTGGCTTTTGCGGCGAAATCGTCCCTGTCACATCGGCCGAGATCGCATGGATCGAAGTCGCATGGGTCTGACTGTATTCGCGCGCGAACAGAAGAGACCCAATAATAATGCCCCCTAAAAATACTGCGGCGAAGCCCAAACCAATCAGACTTGGAGGATGCGGGTCAATTCCCCGCAATTGCTTGTCTAGAAGCACCTTGTCGTGCCGATTTATCTTCATCGGGAATACTCGATATACTTGCTGCCGCGACCAAGCTTCGGACAACGTTCTTAAAAACAAGTAAATCGACGAATTCTCCCCTGGCTATTGGACAGGAGCGGGCACGGACGAAGATTAAACACCCCACGCCGCCTTGAATGCCTCCATCGCATCCGCGCGCGTAGCCGCATAGCCGCGCTCAGTAAGCTTTTGCGGCACCCGCACCGTGATCGTCCAGAACCACGGCGTGTCTCGGCTGGCCGCGTGCGTCCACAGGATGTGCCCGACATGCCGGTCGCCGTCGAACACGTCGTAGTCGTCGGCATCTCATGGGCCGCCAGGGCGGGATTTCGAGGCGCGTTTGAGGGTGAGCATGCCTAATGCCGTTCGCGAATGATCACCTGTTGCCAAGCTCAGTGCTCGTTCCGTCCGCTGGCGTCACAGCGGAGGGATCGTGTTGCCTGGCTACTTCGCTGGCACCATTTTCGTCTCGTTCCCAAATGCGTCGAACAATAATGTAGGCAACCACGCCAACGATCGGGGGAACGATCAGCATCGCCAAGTGTCAATCGGCTTCCAACTTTGACCCCCGATCGGCGTCCAATTTTGACCCTCTTGGGCCACGGGTTTTGACGGTAGCGCTCGCACCGTCGGAGCTGGCCAGGGTTGCGGAGACGGGGCGAGCGCGGGTTGGGACGTGATCATCGTCGCGGCTCTTGAAGCGCCAACTGTCGTTGCCGGTCTCGACGATGTCGCAGTGGTGGGTCAGGCGATCGAGCAGCGCGGTGGTCATCTTGGCGTCACCGAATACGGCGGGCCATTCCCCGAAAGCCAAATTGGTGGTGACGATGATGGAGGTGCGTTCGTATAGCCGACTGACGAGGTGGAACAGGAGTTGGCCGCCTGATTGGGCGAAGGGCAGATAGCCGAGTTCATCGAGGACGATGAAGTCCATGCGTGTCAGATGATCGGCGAGACGGCCCTGCCGTCCGTTCCGGGTCTCCGTCTCGAGCCGGTTGACGAGGTCGACCACGTTGTAGAACCGGCCACGGGTGCCGGAACGAATGCAGCTTCTGGCAATGGCGATGGCAAGATGGGTCTTGCCGGTGCCGGTCCCGCCGACCAGTACGGCGTTGCGTTGCTGGGCGATGAAGCCGCCGCCAACGAGGTCGTTAACGAGCGTCTGGTTGATCGGAGTGCCCTCGAACTGGAAGTCGTCGAGGTCCTTGGCGAGCGGCAGCTTGGCGATTGTGAGCTGGTATTTGATCGAGCGCGCCTGCTTCTCGCCGATCTCTGCCGTGAGCAGATCACCGACGATGCGCTGAGGTTCATGCTGTCGTTTGACGGCGGTGGCCATGATCTCGTCGAAGGCGGCCTTCATGCCGTACAGTTTGAGCTCGCCCATAAGGTCGAAGAGTTCAGTTCGTTCCATCAGATAGTCCTCCTGAGGTTGTCGTAACGGGCACAATCAGCGACGGGTGCATGGCGCAGCATCAGCGCGGCCGGCGTTGCAATCGTGATCGGCGGGCCAGGATCGCGCTGGCGGGCCAGGATGTTGAGGATCACATCGGCGGAGTGGACGCCGTGGGCGATCGCCTCGGCGCAGGCGGCATCGACCGCCGGCAGCCCGTCGATGAGCACCGCGGTGAGGATGTGGACCATCTGCCGATTGCCGTCGTCGGCGCCGGCAAGCTTACGCCGCACGCGTTCCATCGCGGCCGGCAGCACCCAGTCCTTGAACGGTGCGCCGTTGCGCAGGGCGCCGGGCTTGCGGGCAAGCACCGGTACGTAATGCCAGGGGTCATAGATCGTCTCGCCGCGGCCGAACGAGCGGGGATGCTCAGCGACGATCCGGCCGTCCTGGCGGATGACGATGCGGTCGGCATAGGCATGGACCTCGACGGGCCGCCCGACCGCGCTGGCGACCACTGAGTATTTGTTGTTGTCGAAGCGCACCAGGCAGGTCTTGGAGACCGATGCAGGCACCGCGTGGAATCCGTCGAAGCGGCCGGCATAGGGAACGAGCTTCGGCCGCTCGGCCTCGAATACGTCCCAGATCGTCTTGTCGGTGAACTCGGGATGTCTGTGCGCCTTGGCGTAGGCGATGCATTTATCGAGCAGCCAGGCGTTCAGTTCGTCGAGGTTCTTGAACCGCAGCCGTGGCGTGAAGAAGCGCTCACGGACTAGCCCAACCTGGTTCTCGACCTGACCCTTCTCCCAGCCCGATGCCGGCGTGCAGGCGACCGGATCGACGAGGTAATGACTGCACATCTGCAGGAAGCGGCGATTATAGAGACGATCTTTACCGACGAGGATCGTCTCGACCGCCGTCTTCATGTTGTCGTAGATGCCGCGCTGACATGCGCCCTTGAATAGGGCGAAGGCCCGGTCGTGGGCATCGAACACCATCTCCTGCGTCTCGCGCGGATAGGCCCGCACGAACAACATGCGGCTGTGGCAGAGCCGGACATGAGCGGCCTTCACAATCACCGTCACGCCGCTCAGCAGGACGACCTCGTGGCTCCAGTCAAACTGGTAGGCTTCGCCCGGCGCAAAGCTCAGTGGCACGTAGGCTGCGGCCGTCGATTGCCCGCGCTCTTTGCTCCACCGTCTGGCGTACCGGCGCACGGCATCGTAACCGCCTTCGTAGCCGCGCCGTCGCAACTCCTCGAATATACGGATCAGCGTGAGCTGTTCGCGGGCCGACTTGGCCGCGTTCCCGTCCAGCAGTTCATCGAGATCCGCCGTCCACCGCCCCAACTTCGGCCGCGGCTGGACGTCCCGATCGTACTCGAACGATGTCTCACCTGACCGCAGCACCTTGCGGACCGTGTTCCGAGCTACCCTCAGGTCCCGGGCAATCTCTTTGATCGTCTTGCCATTGCGGAAATGCTCGCGCCGAATCCGGCCAATCGTGTCCACTGTCAGCATTCCCCCTCGCTGCTTGCTTTCGAATCAAAGCAAGCAGCGCATCAGGCCGAATAGCAGGGGGTCAATTTTGGACGCCGATACCCCCGGTTAGGGGGTCAAATTTGCACGCCGAAACACAGGCGCGGGCCAAAACTGACCTTTGTTCGCTTCTCTGTACATTCCTGGCGCCAATTCCTTTACCAGCGAAGGAAGGATTTGACGCGATCACAAAACCCAGCGTAACAACGATCAAGATTGATCTCAGCATAGTCCCCTCCAACAATGGCGCCGGCGTATTTGGCTGCTTTTCAATTGTTTCGACGCGTCCGGAGGCCGGGCGCTGGTACGTAATCAATTCCAGCATCGAGCCCACGCGTGGCAACTTCGGCAACACCTGTCTCATGGCCGAAAGTGGAGCAGCGGACGTGGCCCGCAATTTCGGGAAATACCTTGAGTATTTTGCTGACAAAATTATGACAGTTAATGTTCACGCCAGAAGGCTCTTGACGCGCATCGGGGCCGACTCGGTGTAGTGCACCGGTAGGTTTGCAGGAGCTATGCAGGAATTTAGGTGACGAGGCGATCAGGCGGCGTGGTTTGACGACGCTTCAATGACCTCGATGCCGTCTTGGAATCTGACACCTCCGATAACCTTCGGCAACTGATTTTGACCTTGCAACCGCCGCCAGGTCTTTGAGGCGGCGATTATCAACTTGAATACCATCAGCTTGGCAGTCGTGGCCGACAACGAACCTCTCGTCCTGACTGTCCTATGGCGAACCGTTGCAAACACGCTTTCGATGGGATTGGTCGTCCTCAAGTGATCCCAGTGCTCGGCGGGGAAGGCATAGAACGCCAGCAGTGTTTCGCGATCTTTCGTCAGGCATTCGACCGCCTTGTCGTACTTCGCCCCGTATTTATCGGCGAAGACATCGATCGCCACCTCGGCCGAAGCCCGGTTCGGAGCCAAGTAAACTTCGCGCAGGTCCTTCTTCATGTTCGCCTGCACCGATAGCGGGACCTTGTTCAACACGTTCGCCGTCTTGTGCACCCAACATCGCTGGTGCCGTGTTCCTGGAAAGACCTCGTCGATCGCCTTCCAGAAGCCGAGCCCACCGTCGCCGACGGCTATTTCCGGGGCGATCCGCAGCCCGCGCTGCTTCACCTCGACCAGGAGCTCACGCCAGCTTTGTGCGCTCTCGCGAGCGCCAACCTGGAAGCCGACAAGTTCCTTTTTTCCCTCCGGCGTCGCACCAATCAGCACCAGCATGCATTCGGCGTTGTCTTCCATCCTGGCCTGCAAGTAGACCCCGTCCGCCCAGACATACACGTATCGCCGCGCCGCCAGGTCGCGCTTCTGCCAGTGATCGTACTCGTCCTTCCACTCGCCCGTCAGTCTGGAAATCACCGCCGCCGACAGGTTCGGCGCCTCCTTGCCCAGAAGCGCCGCCAGCGCTTCCTGGAAGTCGCCCGTTGATATGCCGCGCAGATAAAGCACTGGTAGCAGTGCATCCAGACTCTTCGTCCGCCGAGCCCATTTCGGCAGGATCGCCGAGGAAAACCGGATCCGGTCGCCGTCAAGCGCGGCACCTCGATCCCTGATTTTCACCGCGCTGACCTCAACCGGCCCGATCCCAGTCTGGATCGTGCGCTCGGGACCGTGACCATGCCGGACAACGCGGTCGCGACCGTCAGGCAGCTTGAGATCTTTCATGGCGGCGAGAAACGCCTCGGCCTCCATCTCGACAGCCTGCGCAAGCAATTGCCGAGCGCCGGTTCGAAGGATATTCGTCAGGGGATCGTCGATCTCGTCAGGCTGACGAAACCAAACAACACTGCTATTCTCGTTCATGGCGTATCGCTCTCCTTGAGAGGTTCTGGCAGGCTCGACACCCGCCTCGATACGCCGCCTATCTCACACCGTCATCACCCAGTTTCCCGCTTAGCTCGGTTTGCAGCACGCGCAACACCTGCGCAGCATGTGGCCTACCGGCAGTGCAGCAATTTCGCTCTGCATTATCGCTGATGGGTCAAACGCTGACAAACCGTCGCTAGCCCCAAACCAGACTTTGTCGGTTGCACCCAATAGATGGGGTAATCGGCCGGCGTCCTTGTGGATAGCTGAAGATTTTGGGTGCTGCGCTTCAGGCTGATGGTGAAACGAGGTCTGTGTGAACAGCCTCAAGCATCAGAAGGAGAAGCGCAGCATGGACCATTTTGCCGGACTGGACGTATCGGTCAAGGAGACGAGCGTCTGCATTGTGGATGACGCGGGCAGGATCGTGCGGGAAGTGAAGGTGGCGAGCGAACCTGACGCTCTGCTGCAGGTTCTCATGAATCCCGCCTACCACTTCAAGCGGATCGGGCTGGAAGCCGGGCCACTGTCGCAATGGCTTTACAGCGCTCTGGCGGAAGCCGGCTTGCCGGTGATCTGTGTCGAGACACGGCACATGCGGGCGGTATTGAAGGCGCAGATCAACAAGACCGACCGCAACGACGCGCGCGGCATGGCGCAGATGATGCGGGCCGGACTATATCGCCCCGTGCATGTGAAGACGTTGCGCAGTCAAAAGCTGCGGATGCTGCTGACCCACCGCAAGCTGCTGCAGTCGAAGGCGATTGCCATCGACAACGACCTGCGCGGCACCTTACGCAACTTTGGGCTCAAGGTCGGAATGGTGGGAACGGTAAAGTTCGAGGCACGCATCAAGGAACTCCTCGAGAACCTGCCTGACATGGCCGCACTGGTCGAACCTTTGCTTATCGTCCGGCGGGTGCTTCGCGAACAGCTCGGCATCCTGCACCGCCGCTTGCTGGCCATCGTACGGGACGATGAGGTGTGCCGGCGCCTGATGACGGTGCCCGGTGTCGGTCCCGTGGTGGCGCTGACCTATCGCGCCACCGTCGACGTGCCGGCCCGCTTTCATAACTCCAAGGCGGTCGGGGCGGTGTTTGGACTGACGCCGTCCACGCATCAATCGGGCGAGAGCGAGCGAACTGGCGCAATATCAAAGTGCGGCGACGAGATGATGCGGGTGATGCTCTACGAAGCGGCCCAGATCATGCTGGTGCGTTCGACAAAATGGTCGTGGCTCAGAGCCTGGGCAATGAAGATCGCCAGGCATCGCGGGATGAAGAAGGCCATCGTCGCCCTGGCGCGCCGTTTGGCCGTCATCATGCACCGCATATGGGTTGACGGTACTGAGTTCCGCTGGACCCGGGAGGTCGCCGCGGCATGACAGCCGTCAAGGATCAAATACGATAGGAGAATAATCGAGATCCACCGAGCGGTGGAAAGATGTCCCTCGCGGGACGATGGATGAGGTGAGTTCGCATGTCCGCTTGAACCCGCCGTTGGTCTTGACGGCAAGGTCGACCAAAAGATTGTTCCGCCTCGTCTTCGAATCCCATGATGGAAAGGCCCTAGCGCCGAGTCCGAAGAGAAGCACGAGCCCGCGAGCGACATCGACACTGCAATGGTGGATAGTCTGAAAAGCGCTTGACCCCAACCGGCCGATTAGAGAAGCGGACATCCGGCAGCGGATGCTGGGGATCACATCACCCGCACCAGCTCCGGGCACCTGGCGGCGCACATGTCGCCCATATCGCCAGCCAAGGTCTTAGGACAGTCGCTGCTTAGTTCTGTGAGCAGATCGGTCACCCTGCCGTCAGCACCCCGCTGCTCGATCAGGCGCGCCACCGCGTAGCGACCCTTGCGGCCGCACTTGTCGCAGGCAACTTCGAGCAGGTCGAGCTTGCCGGTAAGGTCGCCGAAGGTGATCGCGCCGTTGAGGGGCATGATGGAGGTTCGATCATCGCCTATTGTCGGCCGTCGGCAAGTCGCGGGGGGCGCTCTAGCCCCGCCTAGCGGTTCCTTTGCTCGATGATGACGTTTGGCGCTTGCTCTATGCGATATTTTGCAACGGCAGGATCGTTGGGCAAAAGGCATCGGAATGTGACGGTATATCCAGTAGGCCCATAGGGGTTATTTAGCGCCCCTGATTGGCCCATCGTCGCAGGCACGAACACGCGTCCCTTTTCTACGCAATAATCGTTTGCCTGCGTCAACGCCTCACGCTACGCTTCGTCGCCACCTCCACGAATGGGAGCAACCCGTTGAGATAGCGTGTAGGTATCGGGACCAGCGGGCAATATGCCGGTACTGGAAGCGCAACCGAACAAAACCACCGCGCTTGCAAGCGAGAGCGCCGCAGCGGCTAAAACTTTTGCCGTCATTCCGACCATCCCAACCCGTCATCCCCCCTCGATCATCGTACTTATCGCGGAGGTTGCACAGTGGGGTCTGCGCCAAACCGCTCCCGCATGGCGGCCTTGCCTTCCTCAATCACCGCCGCCGGATCGCGTCCTAGCTGCCGGTAGAGCCCTGGGCTAAGGCGGGCGGCCTGCGCCCGCATGATGGCGGCCCGCAGTGGCCCAAGGCGACCGAACTTGCTGGCAATTGAAAACGCGCGCGGCCAATCGCCAACTGCCATGGCGGCCTGCACCTGGGCGAGCTTGGTTTGCATTTGGATAGAAATAGCGAGCGACGGCGCCGGATGGGAGGATTAAGTTCCTGCCGCGACGCGGGGCTGGTGGGGTTCAAGCGACCTTCGGGCAACCCGCCGGATGGGCCGTTTTTTGCCCCCGCGGCGGCCTAGTGCGGCCGGAGGGCGCGGTTTGGGGGCTCGGGGCGGCGGGGCCATGCCAAGGGCGCTTTTTGCCCCACGCATGCGGCCCTTGCATGTTGTAGCCCACGATGTAGCCCAGCCTGATTATGGATCGGGATGGAGTGGGCATTTTTGGCAGGTCTCAGCTGAGAAATTTCATGTTGAGGAAGGTCTCAAACATGCCTTCAACATTGATAATACTATGTAAAATTATGGTCAGGATGACCGAGCCAGTGGCCCAGCGCGTCCACCCGAGCAGCACGCCGAAAATGAAAATCTGACCGATCACATACCAGTCGTATTGCACATGGATGAGCGCCCACAGCAGCGAGGTGATGACGATGACCGGCCACGCATCGCTCGGCTTCTGCATCCAGCCGCGAAACAGAAAGCCGCGGAACAAGATTTCCTCGCCGAGCGGCGTCAGGACCACAATGGCGAGCCAAAGCCAGAGCAGCCAGCCGCCCGCGCTCGCCGTGGTGTAAATGTCGAGTTGGAACGGCGTGACCAGACTGCGACCGAGCAGCCAACTCAGCACATCGCCGGCGACGATCATCGCCACCACCGCGGCGACGCCGAACACCACTTCGCCGCGTTTCGGCCAAATCAGCCCGAGATAGGCGGCGGCGCTTGCGCCGGTGCGCCGGGCAAACAGCGCGAGCAACGCCACCTCGACCGGCGTCGATACCGCGACGATCAACGTGACAGCCGCGCCGTCACCGCTGAAATCCGGCAAATGCCCCAAGCTCTGACCGTACCACCAAGTCAACGCCAGCAGCGCCGCGATCTGCCCCGACAGCAGAGCGAAAACCCCCAGCGCTACAGTCGTACCGCGGCCCAAGGGCTTGATCCCGTCGTTCATGGTAGCGCCTTCAGCCAGCGGCCAAGCGTGGTGCGTTCGCCGTCAATCACTGCGCCATCGGACCATGCGCTCGGCGCTGCGACAACGAAAACGGCCAGCTCCGCCAAATGCGCGGCGCGGCCGTGTTCACTCGCGCATGAGAGCAATCGCGCCTGCTACGGGATCAGGATCGACGAGCCAGTGGTTTTCCGCGATTCCAAATCGACATGCGACTTGGCGGCATCCTTAAGCGGATAGGTCTGGTTTACGGGGATCTTCACCGCGCCCGAGCCGACGACCTTGAACAGGTCGTTTGCCATGCTGACCAGGTCCTCACGCTTGGCCGCATAATGATTAAGCGTCGGCCTCGTGGCAAACAGCGATCCCTTGGCCTGCAACAGATTAATGTTGAACGCCGCGATCTGGCCGGACGCGCTGCCGAAGCTGACGAAGTAGCCGAGCGGGCGCAAGCAATCGAGCGAAGCCGGGAACGTATCCTTGCCGATGCCGTCATACACGACATCGCACAGCTTGCCGCTGGTGATCTCCTTCACCTTGGCCACGAAATCCTCGTCGCGGTAGAGGATGGTGTGGTGCGCGCCGTTCTTTTTGGCGAGTTCGGCCTTGTCCTTGGAGCCGACGGTGCCGATCACGGTAGCGCCGAGATAGTTCGCCCATTGGCAGGCGATCAGGCCCACGCCGCCGGCGGCGGCATGGATCAGGCAGATGGTCCCCTTGCCGACCTTGTAGGTGCGGTTGACCAGATACTGCACGGTCATGCCTTTGAGCATCATACCGGCGGCCTGTTCATAGCTGATATTCTCAGGCAGCTTCACGGCCCGGTCGGCGGCGAAGACGCGCTCGGCCGCGTAGCCACCGAGCGGCCCGACATAGGCGACGCGGTCGCCGACTTTGAGGTCGGACACGCCGGGACCGACGGCGATCACCTCGCCGGCGCTCTCGTTGCCGGCGATGAACGGCAAAGAAGGTGCGGGATAGCTGCCGTTGCGGAAGTAGCAGTCGATGAAATTGACGCCGCAAGCGTGTTGCTTGATCTTGATCTGGCCCTGGCCCGGCGCCGGAATCTCGACGTCTTCGTAGGTCAGAACCTCGGGACCGCCTACTTTGTGAACGCGCACTGCCGCGACCATAGTCTCACTCCCTCAATAAACTTGGATTGTTGTGTGGATGGGTTTCGGCGGGGATCATAGGCAGCTAAGCGCCGAACACAAGGCGCATGATCGCTAAAAGTGGTCACCGGATTTCGGAAAAGACCACGCGCGAAAAACGTCTATCTCGCACCCGACACGTTGAGCACAGCGCCGCTGATATACGACGCCGCATCCGACAGTAGGAACAAAATCGCCTCGGCAATCTCTTCCGGCTCACCGGGCCGGCCCATGGGCAAGAGCGGCGTGATGCGCTCCAGGCGCCCGGGTTCATGGATATCGGTCCGGCTTGGCCCTGGCCGGATGGCGTTGACCCGGATGCCCTCCTTTGCCACTTCGCGCGCCAACCCATTGGTCAGCGCGTCAATGCCGCCCTTGGCGGCGGCGTAGAACACGTATTCGCCGGCGCCCCCCGTTACGCTGGCGATCGAAGACAGCAGCACGATCGACCCACCCGGCCCACCTTTGGCGGTGGACATGCGGCGCACCGCCGCGCGAGCACACAACAGTCCGCCATACAAGTTGACGTCGATCACCTCGCGCAATGTCGCGGCGGTTGCGGCCTCGAGCTTTGAATTCTTGCCGCCGATGCCGGCGCTGTGCACGAAATGCGTGATTGGCCCGAGCGCCTTGGCGGCTTCGTCGAACACACGCTCGACCGTGTCTTCGTCAACCATGTCGCCCTGGATTGCAATTGCCTTGCCGCCGGCGGCCTTGACCGCCTCGACCACGCTCGCCGCCGCTTGAGCGTTATTCTTGTAATTGACCGCGACATCGTAGCCGCGCGCGCCGCCGAGGCGGCAAGCGGACGCGCCGATGCCGCGGCTACCGCCGGCGATGAGTAGGACGGGTCGTGCCATGAACAACTCCCGGAAGGTTCGGACGTTAACCAGCACGATCAACCGGGCGCGCGCAACAGGCCCGCGGCGAAAAAGTACAACGCGATCGTGGTGAGCGGCCAGGTCACGTAAGGCCCGGGCGCCAAATTGTGCATCACCGCCAGCAGTGCGAGCACGACCCAGGCCGCCAGCAGTGCGACGTTGAGCCAGCGCAGACGCTTGACGCGTAACGGATGCAAGAACTTGAATGGCACGAAAGTCAGCACAGCGAGCGCGCCGATCATGGCGGCTGCAGGCCATTCCGGCGGCTCCAGCAAGTAAAGATAGAATGCACCCAAATTCCACACCGCCGGAAAGCCGCGGAAATAATTGTCGGCCGTTTTCATTTGCCGGTCGGCGAAATAAAGCGCGCCGGTAATCACCACGACAATGCCGGAGGGAACGGCCAGAGCCTTCGGCAGCAAGCCGCTCGCGGCGATCGCATAGGCCGGCACGAAAACGTAAGTGGCGAAGTCGACGATCAGATCGAGCGTCTCGCCAGACCAGCGCGGCAACACGTCGGCCACCTTGAATTCGCGCGCGAGCGGGCCATCGACGCCGTCAACCACTAGCGCAGCGCCGAGGCAGAAAAACATCGCCGCCCAATGGCCGCCGGTCGCCAGGATCAGCGCGAGCAGCGCCAGCGCCGCGCCGCAGGCCGTCAAGATGTGAACGGCGAACGCGCGGATCGTATCGAAGCGCGCCACTTATCGATTACCCCAGTCCAACTTGACGATCTCGGCCGAACGGCCGGCCAAATTCCAGTTGCGCCCGTAGCCGCGGAAGCGCGACTTGTCGGCACGCGAGACGATGACATCGGGACCGATCCAGTATTCGCTGTTGCGGATGACGACGTTCTGGCCTTGCTCTTTGCCGCGCACCGGACTGATCGTCCCGCCGCCGTACTTTTCCAGGCTGATGATGCGCGTCTCGCCTTGCGTCTCGTAGCTGATCGGTATCTGCCGCACGCCGAGAAATTGGCCAACCAGAATCGAGAGCAGGTGCGTGGTGCCGCCGACGCGGCCGGTAAAGATACGCGTGAGGCCCTTCACGGCGAGCGCGGACGCCTTGTCGTCGACGAACAACGCCGCGGTCCAATTGCCGCGCGACATGATGCCCGGCAGGTCCATCATCAGCCCGACATTCAACCCGGAGAGGTCTTCGCTGTCGATGTGCCCGTCGTCGATGCGGATGCCGGCCCAAGTCTGGCAGCGCTCCTCGGTCGGGGCGTGTTCGCCGAGCGACAGCACACAGGGGCAAAACACCGTGCAACTGCACGACAGCGCCATCTCGCCTTTCAAGGTCCAACTTTCGCCCACCGCGTTCCTCCCGTTTTTTGTTATCTAACTCAACTCGCGTGCAGCGGCCAATGGGCCGCGAATGCCGTTGCCACGAAGGCGACGCCGCCCACGATCAACACAATGCCGACGACGTAAGTGAAACGCTTTCCAGTGCCGATCTTCTCGACCATCATCACGGCGCCCAGCGCCGCCATCCAGATGACGTTCATCACGCCGAGCGCGAACATCACCAGCATCATTGCCCAGCAGCAGCCGAGACAGAAGAGGCCCTGTTTGACGCCGAGCCGAAAGACACCACGCGACTTGGTCGCCCAGTTGGTGAAGAAGAACGGGAACGGCTTTTGGCATTGCGTGAGGCAGGCGTGCTTAAGCGCAGAGAATTGATACATGCCGGCGCCAATGAAGATCGCGCCCGAGAACAGCCCGCTCGCCGATTGCATTCCGGTGTCGAGCAATGCGGCACGGGTGAAGCCGTATTGCGCCACGGTCGCGGCGGCGGCGAACGTGAGCCAGACCAGCGTGTAGCCGGCGGCAAGCACGAAGGGCGAGACGATATGTTCACCCTTGCGCGCAGCGGTATCGGCGATCTCCGCATAGGTCAGGATCATCGGCGCTGCGCTCGGCAGCATCATGGCGAGCGTCATGGCGCCCCACATCGAGGCGACGATTGCGAAGCCGCCGACGCCCCAGGCCGCGCCCGACACGGACAGCCCCCGGCAGATCGCCTCGACCGGGGTCATGCGCGAATACAGGAGGGCGAGCGCCAGCCACCCGAGCGCCGTCAGCGCGATTACGCAAATCGCGGCCAAGACTTTCGGCCGCGCGAACACGGCACCCAACCGGTGCGCGGCGGGCGGCAAATGTGGCAGGTCGTGGCGGGCGGTTTCCGTCATGGGCTTTGTATCAGGCATAGCGCATCGGGCCGGACCGGTGTACCGCAAGCCGCGATTTCCGTGCCGCCCTCGTGCATGCTATTCGCTTTAACCGCAACAGGATCAGGCGCTTTGATACCGGACAAAAGCGGCGAACAGCCTTCGGTGATCGTGGTGGGCGGCGGGCCGGCCGGCCTGACCGCGGCAATCACGCTAGCCGGCGGGGGCCTTGCCACCGTGTTGGTGGGAAAGCGCCCCGCCCGCCCCGACAACCGTACCACCGCTCTGTTTGCCGGTTCCATTACCGCCCTGGAGATGCTGGACGTTTGGCCGCTGTGTGCGGCGCAGGCGGCGCCAATGCGGATGATGCGCATCGTCGACGACACTGGGCGGCTGTGGCGGGCGCCGGAGGTGAAATTCTCTGCGGATGAAATCGATCTCGATGCCTTCGGTTACAATATTGAGAACTTCCACTTGGTGGCGGCGCTGGAGCAGCGGGTTGCGACATTTCCTCACGTGGACATTATCGAAGACGAGGTGCGCGCCGTCACACCGGGCCACGACGCCGTCACGCTGACGCTCAAGAGCGGCCGAAAATTGAGCGCACCGCTGGTCGTCGCCGCCGACGGCCGCCGCTCGCTCTGCCGCGAGGCAGCCGGTATCGAAGTCGACGAGCGCGACTATCCGCAGGTCGCGCTCACCGTCTGCCTCAAGCACACGCGGCCGCATCACGATACGTCGACCGAATTCCATACGCCGCATGGTCCGTTCACGCTGGTGCCGCTGCCGGGTCTGCGCTCGAGCCTGGTCTGGGTGCTCGATCCGGCGCAGGCCGACCGGATCAAAGACCTCAGCAACGAAGAGCTTGGCTTGGAGATCGAGCACGCCTCGCATTCGATCCTCGGCAAGATCACGGTCGAACCGGGGCGCGGACAGTTTCCGCTGTCGGTCGCGACCGCCAAGCATTTCGGCGCAAACCGGATTGCGCTGGTCGGCGAAGCCGCGCATGTGATCCCCCCGATCGGGGCGCAAGGACTGAATCTCGGCCTCCGCGATGCTGCCAGCATCGGCGAGCTTGCCATCGCCGCCCAACGCGACGGCGCCGACATCGGCGGCGATAACGTGCTGGCGGCTTACGAGAAAATGCGACGCGCCGACGTGGGCACGCGCACGCTTGCCGTCGACCTGCTCAACCGCACCTTGCTTACCGATTTCCTGCCGGTGCAGGGCTTGCGCGGCCTAGGGCTTTATATGATCGACCGTATCGGGCCGCTGCGACGCGCCATCATGCGCGAAGGCGTGCAGCCCGCCGCCGCGCAGCCGCGGCTGATGCGCGGCGAAGCGCTTTAATTTTACTCGAGCGGCGGCGCTCTTTTGGCGCCCGGCCTGTCGCGGAATTCCGGCGCGATCGGCAGCGGTAGTGCCGGCATAGTCTTGCCAGATGCTCTTTCGACCGTGTGGTCGAACAACCCGCGTTCGACAAAATGCGGATCGCGCATCGCCTGTTCCAACGGCACGACAATCGTCGTGCAGCAATCGGCGGCGGAGAAAATCGGCCGCCACTCGTCCGCCGTGCACGCGGCGATGAGTCTAGCCACCGCCTCACACGTCGCGGCCGGCGCGCGGAAGTCGTTGGCGAACTCGTCCGCCAATCCGATCGTTTTGCAAAACACTGACCAGAACTTCTGTTCGATGGCGGCGCAGGCGACGATCTTGCGGTCTTTCGTCGGGTACAAGCGATAGCGCGGTGAACCGCCAACCAGCATCATTTCACCCGGCTTGGGAAAACGGCCGGTCGCCGTTCCGACGGCCATCGCGTACCAGGCGAAGGTGAACATCGCGTCGGTCATGGCGATGTCGATGTGACAGCCCTGCCCGCTTTGGTCGCGCGCGCGCAGCGCCAGCAGAATATTGATCACCGCCGGAAAGCTGCCGCCGGCGATGTCGGCGGCGAGCATCGGCGGCACCACCGGCGTTGCGGTCGGCCCCGGCTGCAGATCGAGCAGACCGGTATTGCCGATGTAGTTGAGATCGTGCCCGGCCTCGTCGACGCGCGGACCGCTCTGACCGTAGCCGGAGATGGAGCAATAGATCAGCCGCGGGTTGATCGCGCGCACGTCGTCGTAGCCGAGCCCGAGCCGGCTCATCACGCCTGGCCGAAACTGCTCGATCAGAATATCGGCGCGCTTTATGAGCGGCGTCAGCTTGTCGCGCACGGCGTCGCTTTTCAAATCGAGCGTCAGGACCTTTTTGCCGCGATTGAGCATGGCGAAGACGGTGCTCTCCCCGTCAACCACGGGTGGGAAACGCCGCATGTCCTCGCCGCCCGGCCGCTCGATCTTGATCACCTCGGCGCCCGCTTCCGCGAGCATCAGGCTCGCCAGCGGCCCCGGCAGCAGCGTGGTGAAATCGAGAACGAAGAGGCCGGACAGCGGTTGCATGAGGCTACCTGAACAAGAGTTGCGGCAGCGTACCGGTTTTCACCATCCACATCACGCTGGTCAGCGTCACAACCGACACCAGCGTGCCGATCAAGACTGCGCTTGAGGCCTGCTCGACCCAGACGTCGTATTGGCGCGCGAACACGAATACGTTCAGCGCCGGCGGCAGCGCCGCCATCAGCACCGCGGTGTAGACCCAGATCTGGTCGAATGGCCCGAATATCGACATCAGCACAAATACCAGGATCGGATGGAGCGCGAGCTTCACTAACGTAAGGAACGGCACCTCCCATGGCATCCTCTTCAGCGGCCGCAGTGCCACCGTCACCCCGAGCGTGAACAGTGCGCAGGGCGCGGCGGCGTTCTGCAAGAACTGCATCAAGCGATCGAGCGCGACCGGCGGCTGGAAATGCAGTGCCGCCGAGACGACGCCGAGCGCGCTGGCGATGATCAGCGGATGCAGCACGATGCGCTTGATCACTTCAAATGCGGTCGCGGCAAGACTCACGCGCTGCGGTTTGGCCAGCGCCATCAGGAACGGCACCATGGTGAACAAGATGATGTTGTCGAAGCAGAAGATCAGCGCGACCGGCACCGCCGCCGCCGGCCCGAGCGTCGCCAGTGCCAGCCCCGGGCCCATGAAACCGATATTGCCGTAGCCGCCGGCAAGCCCCGCGATGGCCGCTTCAGCGATATTGCCGCGCCGGATCGCCATGCCGATGGCAAACGCCACCGAAAATGCCCAGAACGTTGCCAGCGTGGTGGCGAAGATGAAGTCGACCTGGGCCAACTTCTCCAGCGGGGTCTGCGCCAGGATGCGGTAGAAGAGCGCCGGCAGCGAGACGTAAAGGATGAAAAAATTCATCCAGGCCAGCGCGGTATCGGGGATTTGCTTGAGCTTGCCGCAGGCGAAGCCGATGAAAATCAGCCCGAAAAACGGCAGCGCAAGATTGAGAACGTCAATCATCCGCAAAGGGCCCCGGCCGCCCAAAACCCGGCCACTTGGCGCGGCCTTTGCATTCCTCTAAAGGGCAGAACGGCCATTTGGAAGGACCCTAACCTTGAAGCTGCCGCGCCAGTTCTTCACCCCCCTCGCTATCGGCGCGCCAGCGCCCATGCGCGAATTGCCGGTGCGGCTGGAGCGCATGATCCATTTCGTGCCGCCGCATCTCGACAAATTGCGCGCCAAGGTGCCGGAGCTCGCGCGCCAGGTGGACGTGGTGCTGGGCAATCTCGAGGACGCCATCCCGGTCGAGGCCAAGGAAGCCGCGCGCAAAGGCTTCATCGAGATGGCCAAAGCCGTCGACTATGGGGCTACGGGATTGTGGACGCGCATCAACGCCCTCAATTCACCTTGGGCGCTCGACGACGTCATCGAAATTGTCGGCAGCGTCGGCGACAAGCTCGACGTCATCATGCTGCCCAAGGTCGACGGACCGTGGGACATCCACTATCTCGACCAGTTGCTGGCGCAACTCGAAGTACGCCACAAAATCAAAAAGCCAATCCTGATCCACGCCATTTTGGAAACCGCGCAAGGCGTCAACAATGTCGAGACAATCGCTACCGCCTCCCCGCGCATGCACGGCATGAGCCTCGGCCCGGCCGATCTCGCCGCCTCGCGCGCGATGAAGACAACGCGCGTCGGCGGCGGCCACCCCGAATACAAAGTGTTGGCGGACGCGCACGGTGATGCGCCGCGCGCCGCTTACCAGCAGGACCTGTGGCATTACACTATCGGACGCATGGTGGACGCCTGCGCTGCCGCCGGCATCAAGCCGTTCTATGGCCCGTTCGGCGATTTCGCCGACGCAGCCGCCTGCGAGGCGCAATTCCGCAATGCCTTCCTCATGGGCTGTCTCGGCGCATGGTCGCTATATCCCTCGCAGATCGCCATCGCCAAGACCGTGTTCTCGCCCGATCCGGCGGAAGTGGCATTTGCGAAAAAGATCGTCGCTGCCATGCCGGACGGCGCCGGCGCGGTGATGATCGACGGCAAGATGCAGGACGACGCCACCTGGAAACAGGCCAAGGTGCTCCTCGATCTCGCCAAACTGGTCGCCGCCAAGGATCCCGAGATAGCCGCCCGCTATGCGTTGTGAACGGAGGTCTGGCGGAGGTCGCCTTGATATATTAGGTGAGTGCTGACATGGAAAAGATACGCATCGCCAAATACAAGATCGGCCAGGTGGTCAAACACCGGCTCTATCCGTTCCGCGGGGTGGTCTTCGACATCGACCCGGAATTCGACAACACCGAGGAATGGTGGGAGTCGATCCCCGCCGACGTGCGCCCGCGCAAGGACCAGCCGTATTATCATCTGTTCGCCGAGAACGCGGAGACCGAGTACATCGCCTACGTCTCCGAGCAAAACCTGTTGCCCGACACCTCCGACAAGCCGCTGCGCCATCCGCAGGTCAGCGAAGTGTTTGTGCAGGACGACAGCGGCGCCTATCGCCCGCGTAATAGCCAATTGAACTAAGGCGAGTTACAAAAGCAAAAGGCGCGGCCACAGCCGCGCCTTTGTCATTTCACCGGCGCTACCGGGTTATTGCTTCGGCGCCGCCGGCTGCTGAGCTTCGAGCTTCTTGCGCGCTTCTTCGGCTTTTTTCTGTAGTTCTTCCTGCAGTTTGCGCTGTTGCTCTTCGACCACCTTCGGGTGGTCGGCGGGCCGTCATAAGCTTTCGCGAAATCGCTGAGCGGAGCGGCAGGCTCATCGGCGTGCCCTGCATATTGATCGCTTGCAGAGTAATGGTCTGCCCCTTCTTCATCTTGGCGATCATGTCGTCGGTGACCGGGTAATCCGACATGCAGCCGACCGGGAAGCAGATCTTGTAAGGCTCCTGCGCCGGCTGACCCTGATCGATGATCATGCGGGTGCCGTGCTGCAATTGCATGCCGAGCGGAACCGTGACGCGCAGCACCTTGGCTTCGCCTTCCGGCTCGAACAACTGGACGACCGCGACCGGCATACCGTTTTCCAAGCGGCCGTCCTTGGTGAGGACGCAGACCTGCTTGTTGTTGGTTTC
>CAVWDA010000025.1:0-62393 GCA_963753455.1 uncultured Alphaproteobacteria bacterium
TGATTGCGGGCTGCGGCTATGGCGCTACCCCTGATAAACGCAGCCAATTTTCAGAAGAAGCAGAGGCAGCTGCAAGAATTTCGAGCAACAAGGCATGACGAAGGCGGCCGAAGGTTACGCGCTCGGGCCGACGCGCGTGCAATTCCAGAATAAGGATCCGCGCGGCTGGCGCGAGTTCGCCGACCAACTCGAACAGCATTCGACGGAAGGCGCGGCGCGCACCATGCGCGGCGTGCAGAAGCGGCGACCCTTCATTGTTCGATCTCGTGGACCAAATGAAGACTATCTCAGTGCCGACGCTGATCATGACGGGCGACGAAGATTGGCCCTGTCTCGAGCCAGGGCTTCTCATGAAGCGGACAATTCCGACCGCTGCGCTCGTCGTGATGCCGATCGCCGGCCACACCATCAATCTAGAAGACCCAGCGGCCTTCAACCAGCACATTGCCGAGTTTTTCCATACGGTCGATGTGGGAGCCTGGCGCAAGCGCGACCCGCGCGCAACCGTGTCGGCGATCCTTGGCCGGTAGCCGGAAAGTTTGCTCCTCAGGTCGTCGTGTAGCCGCCGTCGACCAGCATGTCGGCGCCGGTCATGAAGCTCGCTGCATCGCTGGCGAGAAACAGGGCCGCCTGGGCGATTTCGTCCGGCTGGCCAAGCCGGTTCAGCAAGTGCTTGGGGCCGGCGACGCGGCGGGCGGTTTCCATATCGCCGAACCGCAGCACCAGCCGCTGAGTCTCAACGGCGCCTGGAGACAGCGAATTGACCCGAATATTTTGTGCGGCATGGTCCACCGCCATAGCTTTTGCGAGCTGAATGATCGCGCCTTTCGATGCGCAATAGGCTGCCCGCGCGGGGGCGGCCACCCGGCCAAGCTGTGACGCAATATGGATGATATTGCCGCCGCCCGCGGCAATCATCGCCGGCAGCACGGCCCGGCTCATCAGATAGGCGCCCATGACGTTAACGGCGAACACCCGCGTCCACTCGGCGGGTTCGATGTCTACCACGGTACCATTCGGATCATCGGTTGCCGCGGCGTTGACTAGAATATCAATTCTGCCAAAGGCCACCTGCGCCGCTTCGGCGGCGGCGCGGGTGTCGGCCTCGAGGCTGACGTCGCAGCGGAGCGCCAGTGCACGTCCGCCAGCGCGCAATATTATTTGCGCCGTATCCTGCGCCATTGCCGAATTTAAATCGGTACATAATACCGCGGCGCCTGCCGACGCGAATTGCGTAGCGATGGCGCGGCCAATCCCGTTACCAGCTCCGGTGACGATCACCGCCTTCCCAGTGAGTGCTGGCTGAGTCATGGAGATACCGGTGCCTGCGAACCGGCCGCCACAGCGGCACGGCCGAGATAGGCCTGATGGACGCGCACATCCTGCTTCAGAGCGCTGCATGATCCCGATGCGATAATCGACCCGGTCTGCAAGACGTAGCCACGACTCGCCGTTTCGAACGCATAGCGTGCATTCTGCTCGACCAGGAGAACGCTGGTGCCGGCAGCGTTAATCGATCGGATCGTGCGGAAAATATCCTGTACAATCATGGGCGCGAGCCCGAGCGACGGTTCGTCCAAGCACAGAAGACGTGGCTCCGACATCATCGCACGGCCGAGAACCAGCATCTGCTGCTCGCCGCCGCTCAGCGTGCCTGCATTCTGCAATGCGCGCGCGCTCAACCGCGGAAACATGGCGAACATCTTCTCGATGAGCGATCGCACTTTTGCGCCATCTTTACGAAACTTGAAACCGCCCAGCTCGAGATTTTCTCGCACCGTCAGGAATGGAAACACATGGCGGCCTTCCGGTACCAGCGCGATGCCAAGATTGGTGCGTTCGTCCGGACGCAAGCGGGTAATATCGCGTCCATGGAATCGGATAGCGCCTGCGCGTGGAATGAGCGTACCGGCAACTGCCCGCAAGGTGGTTGATTTTCCGGCCCCGTTTGCACCGACCAATGTGACGACCTCGCCTTCATCAACGTAAAACGTGATGTCCCGGCAGGCAGGCACTTGGCCGTATGCCAATTCAAGCCCTTCGGCGGTGAGGAGGGCGGTCATTGGACTTCCGCGCCCAGATAGGCGGCAATCACGCCAGGGTGGCCTTGCACCTCGGCCGGCGCGCCCTCGAACAAATACTGGCCGTAGTCCATGACGATAATTCGGTCCGCGATCTGCATTACGAGATCCATATTGTGCTCGACCATCACGACGGTGATGCCGCGTTCGCGCAGTTTCGCTATACGCATCAGAAGGGCATCGACCTCAACCGCGTTTAAACCTGCAGCCGGTTCGTCGACCATCAACAGACGCGGAGCGGTGGCGAGCGCGCGGGCGATTTCGAGCATACGTTGCTCGCCATAGGACAGCGAGCCAGCGGTCATTTGCGAACGGCCGCTGAGTCCAACGAAGGTCAAGAGATCCGCCGCCTCGTCGCGACAGCGCTTGTGGTCGCGGCGGAAGGCGGCGCCGTGCACGATATATTGCCACGCAGGGATGTCGTGACGGGTATGAAACCCGGCGATGACGTTCTCAAGAACGGATAGCTGTTTGAACAGGCGGATCTTCTGAAATGTTCGCGCCAGCCCGTGGCGCACGCGTCGTTGTGCGGCCATGCCCACGAGATCGATCCCATCAAATGTCATGGTGCCGGCATCCGGCTGGTAAATGCCGCTTATGAGGTTGAGAAGCGTAGATTTGCCGGCGCCATTCGGGCCGATAACGGAAAATACGACGCCGGCGGGAATCTTCAGCGAAATATCCCGCACCGCCTGCACGCCGCCAAAACTCTTCTGCAGCCCTTCGGCCCGAAACAGAATAGCGCTATCGGCGCCATGGGCTATTGCGGTGTTGGCAGAATGCGGAGCAGGGGTCATGTCTGGCTCATCGTATCGCTAGCGGCCGCGCGCAGCCGCACACGCGCCGCGATCTGCTGGCTGGCTTGGACCATGCCGCCCGGCATGAACAATACGACCAGCGTGACCGACACGCCGTAAACGATCAGGCGCAAATCGCCAATTCCACGCAACAGTTCCGGCAGCACGGTCAGCAATATGGCTCCCAGAACGGGGCCGATCAGCGTTCCCATGCCGCCGACAATGACCATCGCGAGAATGGTGAATGACTCCGTGATGAAGAAAGCATCCGGGACCAGCGTGCCCACAAAGCTCGCGTAAAAGCAGCCTCCGGCGCCGGCGGCTGCGGAACTGATGGCGAAGGCCAGCACCTTCCATTTTTGACAGTCGATACCGAGCGAGGCGGCTGAGATCTCGTCTTCACGGATAGCGGCCAAGGTTTCTCCGATTGGGGAGCGAACCAACTGGTCAAGCAACATATAGGTCAGCAGCGCAAAACCAGCCGTCAGATAGAAAAGATTGGCAAGATTATTGAATTCAAGTGCCGGCAAGCCTGGAATTCTCAACGGCGGCGGTGGCTGGATAGCGTAAATTCCCAGCGGGCCCTGGGTGAGGCTAATCCAGTTAAGAAGAATTTGGTATGTAATTACGGCAAAGCCGAGTGAGGCGATGGCAAGATAATGCCCGCGCAGGCGAACGGCAAAGATCGACAGAGCCATACCGGCTAGTCCCGCGACCAAGACTCCGCAAGCAAAAGCCAGCCAGAACGGCATGCCAAGCTTCATGATCATCAGCGTCGACACATAGGCGCCGATGCCATAAAACGCCGATTGGCCGAGATTGAGCTGGCCGGTGTAGCCGAGAACGAAATCCAATCCAACCGCCAGCAGCACGTTGATCGCGCAGACGATCAAGTTGGTGCGCCAATAAGAATCGGAAAATATCATTGGCAGCAGACCAATCAAGATTGCTGCCATGATGAACCAAAACCGCCGAGACAAGAGAATGGCGCTGACCATACCCACGGCCGAAGGATCGGTCGTTGTGGGGCTAGACATTTTCTTCGCGTTTCTCGGCGATAAGGCCGGTGGGCCGCACGGCGAGCATCAGCAGGAGCAGTGCGAAAACGACAATGTCGATGAGGCCAGGATCGAGAAATTGGGTGGTGTAGCTCTCGATCAGTCCGACGATTAGCCCGGCGATAATGGTTCCTTCGACATTGCCAAAGCCGCCGATAATCACGATGGCGAAGGCCTTGACGATGACAGTCGCGCCGGCAAAAGGTGTAAGCACCAACACCGGTCCGAGCATTGCCCCGCTCATCCCCGCAAGCGCCGACGCAATGACAAAGGTCAGCATGATGAGTTGATTGGGATTGATGCCCATCAGCGCCGCGGTTTCACGGTCCTGCGAGACCGCGCGAAGTGCTTTACCGAGAGTGGTAAATTTCATAAAGGCATAGAGTAGTCCGATGGCGATTGCGGACATGACGATAATCAGGACGCTCTGTACCGTCAGGAATATACCGTCGAAACGGATTACATTATTGCTGTATGGCGTATCGAATGCGTAAGGAATGGGCCCGAGCAGCGCCAGCATGACATTTTGCAGTGTGATCGAGACACCGATGGTTGCAATCAGCGGCAACAGTTCATTGGCGCGCTCGCGCAAGGGTGCAAAAATGACCGCGTTCACCAGCCATCCCAAAATGGCCCCAACGATCAGCGCGGCGGCAATGCCGGCAAAATAATTGCCGCTGAACAGGTGGGTCACGAAATAGGCGGTGAACGCTCCCAGCGTGACAATATCGGCGTGGGCAAAATTTATCTGGACCAGTACGCCATAAATGAGGGTGAGCCCCAACGCGACCAGCACGTAGAGGCTCCCCAGGACGACACCGTTGATCCCCTGCTGGAGGATGACGGTCAGCATGTCAACAAGCTGGTTTTACTTTAAGGCCTTCCAGGACAAGTCTGGCTGGGTTTCCATGTAGTGGATGGTATCCATTTTTATGTTTTGATTGGTCTTGTCGAATTCGACGCTGCCAGTCACTCCGGAGAAATTCTTTGTCGAAGCAAGACCGTCCCGAATTGACTGGGCGTCCTTGGCGCCGCGGCGCACCACGTCAGCGATCAGCATGACTTGGTCGTAGGCATGCGCGTTGAGGTGGGTCGGATCCTGGCGGTATTTTGCTTTGAACGCCTCAATAAACTTACGAACGACATCACGTTGGTCGGTGGGGTCGAACTGGACGATGCGGATATAGCCTACTGCCGCCTTTCCCGCCTTTTGCTCGAAACCAAAGGGTAGCCAAATGGTGCCGAGCTGTATGGCCTGGCCGCCGCCGCCCTTTACAACGCCGGCCTGCGCGAGCGCCTGTGTGATCTTCAAGCCCTGGCCTTCCAGGGTGTAGGTGGGGATCACATCGATCTTGCCAAGACCAGCAACGCGGGTCGCAATCGATGTAAAGTCATTGACGTCGCGGCCAAAGCCGATGTCAGCGAGAATTTTGCCGCCGAGCTTAGTGAAAGTTTCAGCAAAAACGTTAGCATTGCCGATGCCTGCATTGGTGTTCTCGTGCAGTAGCACGGCCGTGCGCGCATTGAGCTGCTTGTAGGCCTTTGTCGCGATATCGACGCCCTGCATCACTTCATTTGGCATAATGCGAAACGTCCATGGATTGCCCGGATTGGTGATCTTTATTGCAGAGGAGCCGGCGTTGAGGAGTGGAACCTTGGCCTGCTCCATGATCGGCATGACGGCGAGCGTTGCGTCCGAACATTCCTCGCCAATCACGACATCGGGTTTGAACTGATTGAGCAAGCGTTTGACAGCCTGGGTTGCCGGCAACGGGCTGCAAGAGGAATCCTCATACTTAACCTCGAATTTGTATCCATTTACGCCCGCCTTATTGAGCTGTTCGAGCGCGAGTTCAACGCCCTGCTTGTCCTGTGCGCCAAAATAGGATCCTGGGCCTGACATCGGAAACAGGCCACCGATCTTGATGACCTTATCAGCGGCCAAAACCGCGGTCGCTGAGCCTGCGAAGATGCCGCCGACGAGCCCGGCCGACATCAGTAACGTGAGAAATGTCTGTTTGGTCATGGCTGTCCTCCAACTGGAGTTTCATTAGAGCTATTTATTTAAACTGCTGCAATAGGAGTTGTTTGATGAGGCTTTTCGGCTTGTTATTGATGGTTAGGGCATACAAGTAGCGACAGCCCGTCAATTTTAAGAGAGGTTTTGTTCCACGCAGTCTTCATAGACCGGTGAACGTTGCAGCAAACCGCCAGACACGAAGCTCAATCCGAGGCGATTAAATCCCTGCTTCGACATTGCAGGATCGTGCGCCCATAGGCCGGCATCGCGATAGCGCTGCAAAGAAGCCACCAATATGTCGTTTGGCACGCGAGGAAAGAACGGCGCAATGGCCTTGCCAAGCTCTTCTGCGCTGTTGGCGTAGAGCCATTGCTCCATCTTCGCGAGCGCGCGCATCATCGCTACAAATACCTCGCGGTGTCGTGCGATTGCGGCACGGGTAGCGATAAACGCCGTATAGACAGTAGGCCCGCGGGAACTGGCGGCATAAAGTAGTTTGCCGGAGTGGTCCATTTCGGCCATTGAGACAAATGGCTCGAAGGCTTGCATCACGTCCAGTTCACCGTTGCGTAACGATGCGTAATTTTCTGACATGGTGCGATCAGAAACTCTTTTTATCGTTTCGGGATTAATCCCAACTTGGCGCAGATCATGTTGAAGGCACATCCAAGGTGTAGGTACTTCGGAGACGGTGGCGAAGCGCAATTGCGCAACCTTGGCAAGCGCGAATGCTTCACAATTTCCAATCAGAAAAAACGGATCACGCGAAACGACTTCGCCGAAGCTGACTAAGGAGCTACCCAGGTCGCGATCATGTGCTGTCATCACGCGCATCGGGCCACCCCAGGTGAGATCGATTGTGCCATTAATGAGATGCGCAACCGCATCGCCTGGTGCGTCAGACGTGGTCAACTCGACATCGATACCCTCAGATTTATAGAAGCCGAGCGTATGGATCGCGTAGTAGGGCGCATAGAAGATCGCCCGGAAATTTTCCATCAGTTTGATCTTCACGTACCACTACTCCGGGAGGACGATCGGTAAGAGGCTTTTGATGCTGGCCAAATCCATGGATTTATCTAAGCTATTGGGAGCAGTGCTTCTACCAAAATAAAGGACCTAAGTTCATGCGGTTTCTTCTTGGTATTCTGGTCTCGGCGGGGGCCTTAGTCGGTCCCATCTGCGAAGCATCGCACGCCGACGAGATATACCCGAGCAGGTCCATCACGTTGGTGGTTCCGGTGCCGCCGGGTGGCGCTGCCGATTTCATTGCACGGTTGCTGGGCCAGAGACTGTCTGACAGGCTTGGGCAGCCGGTTATCATTAGTAATCGCAGTGGCGCAAGCGGGACGATTGCGTCCGACAATGTCGCTAAGTCGGCGCCCGATGGTTACACGCTGCTGCTCAACTCAATTACGACACACGGCATCGGGCCGCATCTCTACACCAGTCTGCCTTACGATCCGGTGCGGGATTTCGTGCCGATTGCAATCGTCGCCAAACTTCCCTTGATCATGACGATTTACGCAAGCCATTCGATGAAATCGGTGGCTGAGGTGGTCGACTACGCCAAAGCCAACCCGGGCAAGCTCTCATTTGCCTCGTCGGGCAACGGCGGCGCACCGCATCTTGCAGGCGAGCTTTTCAAAATCGTCAACGGCGTCGACATGCTTCATGTGCCTTATCACGGCAGTGGACCAGCGGTCCTTGACGTTGCTGCGGGGCGAGTTGACATCATGTTCGATGCAGCGCCATCGCTGCTTGGCATGATTGAAGGGGGCAAGCTGAGGCCCCTGGCGACGGCAAGTACTGAACGTCTTGCGATTTTGCCAGACCTACCAACCTTCGCTGAGTTGGGCATGAAGGGGATGGAAATATCATTATGGTATGGGGTCGTTGCGCCCGCCAAAACTTCCTCGGCTATCATTCAGCGGCTTAACGCCGAATTGCAGACGATACTTAAGATGCCGGACGTCCAAAGCAGCTTTGCCAAACAGGGGGCGACGACAATGTTTGGCTCACCGCAGGACTATGCTGCATTCATGCAGGCCGAATCGCAGCGTTGGGGCGCGGTCGTCAGGAGAAATAATATCAAGATTGACTGAGCCAGCCAGCCGGCCTGGCGTGCGTACTTTGGAATTAACAACAATCGAGGCGAGGCAGTTGACGCCTGTCAGATTTATTCCGAGGTCAAGCCGCTCGCTTTGATCGGGCCAGCCCATTTGACTATTTCGCTGGCGACGAATTTCGCAAGGTAATCCGATGATTGTCGTTCGGGCCCCACCAGATCAATACCATTCTCCTTAAACCGCTTTTGCACAGTCAGATTATTCATGGTCATCACTGTGGCGTCGTGCAGCTTCTGGACAATTGGTGCGGGTGTGTCCTTGGGCAAGAAAAAGGCGCTCCAGTTTGATGCTTCAAAATCGGTCAATCCTTGCTCCTGTGCTGAAGCAAGATTTGGCAGGCTCGGGGAGCGCCCGCGAGTTAAGATCGCAATCGGCTTGACCGTGCCGCTTGCGATTTGCGGCATAGCGATCGGGGTATCAACGCAGAGATAATCGACGCGCTGCGCAATTAGGTCCTGCATCGCCAGCCCGCCGCCGCGATATGGAACGTGTGTGACATGAATGCCAATGCGCGCATTTAAGAGTGCGCAGCCAAGATGCGTGGCAGAGCCAGCGCCACCTGAAGCAAACTGCATCTTGTCTTGGTTAGCTTTCGCATAGGCGATGAATTCTTGCAGATTGCTGACAGGTAAATCCTTGCGCGCGACCAGTACGAGCGACAAATCGGCGATTAGCACGACCGGGGTAAAGTCGGTCAGAGTATTATACAGTGGTTGCTTATAGAGCGTTTGGCTGACGGCTTGGGTGCCGACATTGCCAAGCAAGAACTGATAGCCATCCGGCGTCGATTTTGCGACTTTGGCGGTTCCGGTCATGCCGCCCGCTCCGCCGACGTTCTCGATAATCACTTGCTGCTGCAGCGCGTCACTCAAAGTCGATTGCAGGATGCGCGCAACTACGTCCATCGGGCCACCGGCCGCAAATGGTACCACCATGGTCACCGGCCGGGTAGGCCAAGTCTCAGCGCGGGTCGGCGCCGCTAAAAGGCATGCAAGCCCTACAATCGCGGCATAAGCCGCAAACTGCCAACGACAGTATTTGCCGAGGCAAATTTTAGGCAGCGGTGTTGAAATGTTTGCCAACTGTGTGCCTCAATTGTGAAAGTATCATTGCAAATCTACCACGGCCAGCCCCGGGTATACCAAAAAAATGGCTCGGGCTTATGTTGGCAGTCAGTGCCAGCGCAATACGCGAATCTAAGTTAGGAGGCCTACTTTCAGGCCACTTCAATGCGGATCGTCTTCTCGCACGTCATATTTCAATCTTGAACTTGAAAGCCCTAAGGGATTTTTTATTGCCACCTGGGCGGCGGAGTGGAAGCGTTGCGGTAGGTATTTCGCGCAGGGCGGGGCTGTGGACTTCCAATAAGGGATGAAAGAATCGCCTAAGCTAGCGCAATGATCGGGTTGATATGTTTCTTCTGCTTTCTTGGCTGAATCTATTGTTAGGAGCACCATTCGGTAGATACGATAGCAACGCTAGATGGAGCGCTCATGATCCACCCCGACTTTGCCAAAGCCGCCGTCCACATCAGCGCCGAGGCCGTGCGCGACATCCTGGTCGATCTGGTCAACATCGCTAGTCCAACCGGTCGAGAGGCCAGCCTCGCGCACTATTTGGTCGCGCGGATGCGGAAGTCCGGCCTCGAAACAGATCTACCGTTGGTCGAAGCCGGCCGTCCCAATGCCGTGGGACACCTGCACGGACGCGGGGAAGGATTGAATCTTCTTTTCACTGGTCACATGGACACATCTTACTCCGGTGAAGAGGAACATCTCTTTGGCGAGGGGTTCAAGCCGAAAGCAATCGTTCGCGACGACTGGGTTTGGGGGCTCGGCGCCAACAATATGAAGAGTGGACTTGCGTGCGCTGTCATTGCGATCGAAGCGATCATCAAGGCCGGCGTAAGACTGGACGGAGATATCTCATTTGGCGGTGTAGTCGGCGAAATCGAGAAGACAACGATCGAGGAGTTTCAAGGCGCAGAATATTCAGGGTACGGCATCGGGTCGCGCCACCTCGTCACCCACGGCGTCACTGCTGATTTCGCTCTACTCGCAGAGCCGACGGGCCTGCGAATTGCGCGCGCCAATATGGGCTGCATCTGGCTGCGTATTACGGTTGGCGGCACAGTAGCGCATTCCGCGTTGGCGCACCGCCCCGACGTCGTCAACGCGATCACGGTGATGCATGAGTTGCAAGCCGACCTCGCCAAGTGGTCGCGCGACTACTACGCCGCGCACGAATACATGGGCGAGCGTCCCAATGTCACTATCGCCGCGATTCGCGGCGGCGCGCCCTGGCGGCTGTCGCGCAACCCCTACGACTGTAGCCTGTACCTCGACATCCGTACCGTGCCGGGACAGACAGTCGATGGCGTCAAACGGGAGCTACGGCGTGTTCTGCGCGACTTCGCCGCCAAGACCGGCCAACCAGAACCTGCGCTCCACGTTTACGTCAGCGACCCGCCGACCGTGCTTGACGAGCACCTGCCAATAGTCGAAGCGCTCGGGGCAGCGCAGCAGGCAGTCTGCGGCGCGAGCCCGCCTGCAATAATCCGGCGGCCCGGTGCGGACGCGGTGCATCTGACCGCCTACGGCGTACCCTGCGTCGCTTTCGGACCCGGCGGGCGCTCGCATCCCGATACGCGCGGCGCGTCGATGCACGCCTTCGGCGAGCACGTGCTGATCGACGACTGCGTCTTGGCGGCACGGATTTATCTCGCGCTAGCGCTGGATCTGTGCAGCCGCAGGATCTCCGATTGAGGACGGGCGTCGTCCAGTTTGCTACATTAACGCCGTCGAGACCGAGGCCGCGATCCAATCGGAGTTGCACATGAAAACGCGTCTAGAATTGCGCCCACATCGGTTCTTGGTGCCGCTGGCGAGCGTTGCTACTGTTCTCATGGCGCTTACAAGCGGCGCGGCTGCGCTAGATTATCCTGACCGGCCGATCACTTTTGTCGTGCCATTCGCGCCTGGCGGACTGTCGGACGTACCCGGACGGTTGTTGGCAGCCGAAATTCAGAAGCGCATCGGTCAGACAATTGTCGTGGAGAACAAGCCGGGCGCCTCAGGGATCGCCGGCGCCAGTTATGTTTGGCATTCGTCTCCCGACGGCTATACCCTGCTTGTGAACGCGCTCGCTGATGTCCAAAACCTGCATTACCTCTCTGTTCCATATGACCCGATAAAAGATTTCTCGCTTATTGGCATGATCACCGATGGCCCTCCGCTGATTCTGATTGTCAATGCCGACGAACCATATAAATCGGTCGCGGAATTGGTGGCTTATGCCAAGGCCAACCCAAGCAAAGTCAGTTTTGGCACGTCCGGACCGGCTACGTCGCCAGCAATTGCGGTGACGCAGCTCAACAATCAAGCGAAGATCAACATCGTCGAGGTGCCCTATCGCGGATCGGCGCCAGCCGCTATCGGCGTCGCTGCCGGCGAGGTGCAGGGGAGCTTTGTGTTTTATGCCAATGCTCGCGCACTGTCGGCTAGCGGCCGCGTCCGGGCACTCGCAGTCACGAGTCCAAAGCGCTTGGAGAGTTGGCCTGAAATTCCGACTATGGAAGAGCTAGGTTATTCTGGCTTTTACCACGCCGGCTTTGTTGGTCTCGCCGCACCCGCCAATACTCCGGCTCCCATCATCGCCTTTCTGAACAAGCAACTCAACGATGCGATCCATTCGGATTCGTTCAGAAAACGCATGGAGCCGCTCGGCATGACTGTGCCGGAGGTCAACACACCGGAGAGTTTTGCGGCCTTCATGCGCCGCGAGATCGCGCGCCAAGCCGAACTCGCCAAACTAACGGGACATGCGATGCAGGCGAAGTAAGAGATCGCGACGACCTGCACGCGGCATTGGGCGCCTGACCGCAAAATTGTAATTCCCCGTCGCTGTTGAGACGATTCGGATACTAACGCCTAAGGCAACATGCGGCGACGATGACACGTCACAGCTTGAGGATGGGTGCCGCACTCCGTTTCGATTGCGTCTGCCGCCGCGCAGTCCACTTAGTCCCCAAAGTCACTGATGCCGTCACGAAGGCCTCCAACCTTCGGGCTTTTGCAGGTTAATATCTGCGAGGTGCGGTCGTTGAAGATAGGCAGGAGGCCGCGCTAGCAACTTCATCGCCGATGCGATTAGCATGAATGCACCGTTAGTCGTGGTGTACTTCTTGCTCTCCGCCGGACAAAATAGGCGTCCCTATCTGGTACCCAGCCTATGAACAACAAATCAAAGATTATCGTTGAAGGTGTCTCCAAAGATTGCAGCAAAGCTAACCCGGCGCCCTTCCCAAGGTCACACAGCTAGACGCCGCGATTTGATCCGGACTGACAAGTCAAATAATCCGTTGTAGCACATGATTTTTCGCCGCCTGGTTGGTAGCCAAAATCGTTAGGTGAGAGTCAAGTCATGCCGACGACTGATTCCGGGGTTAGCTTGCTGTGGAAAAAAGAAGAGCCCCGCGCAGGCGCGTACTTAAGACTGGCTATATCGTCTTTAGCGATAAGGCACCGAAGCTAGAATGCACCATAAGAAATGTTTCTGATACCGGAGCGTTGCTGCAGGTTTCAACCACTATAGGCATTCCGGCGATTTTGGATGTCATCATTGACGGGATGCGGCGTCGTTGCAGCCTGGTCTGGAAAACAGACACTAAATTGGCCGTCTCCTTCAAATGAACGACCGAATCGCAGACGATATTGATGGCGATTACCGCCGCCGTGATTAGTGGCATCATGGTCTATTACGCTATTAGATATTGACCGATCTATGCGGTTCACAAATTCTGATTCCATCCTTTGCAGCAGCCGCCGCGCCAAGGTGCACACCAAGAGCTGTTGTGATTGCGGTTGCTTTATCAAGCGTGGGCTGCGTTGTGGTCCCTGTGGGGACATCGCGGACGAACGACGCAGACAAGAAGCTTATCGAGCGAAGAAAGTTTCAGCGGGCGATAGGTGCAGACGCGCGCCCGAATTTCTATTCACATCAACTATATTTCAGGCCATTAAGGACGCTGACCCGCCACATAATTGTTCCGATGGGGGTTGCCGCTAATCTGCCGCCATGCTCACCCTCAAACGCGCCTCCAAATCCCGCCCTCGCGGCCCGTGGGATGCCGACGACTACGACGTGTTCGATGGCGACCGAAACATCGGCCGCATCCTGTGGACATATGCTGCGCCGGAAGATCGCCGTTGGTTCTGGACGATCCCGGTGCGAGGGCCACAGAAGCTCACAGGGCGCGGCTACGCGGCGATGCGATGGCGGAATTCAAGACCTTTAGGATGTCTTCAGGGTGTTCAAGCACCCTGACAATGTCATTTGCGCCACCGGGAAAAGCGATAGTGTAGCTTTATCGCCCTCGATCCATCTCATCGACATTGCACTATCGATATTCACATAGATAGGATTCTCATCGCCTTTGTGTGTGCACTTGACCCAATTAGCCATTGGGTTTTCTCCAACGCGCAAAGGATCACATAGTTGTTAGGTTTGGATCATAGGCTCGGCCGCGCCTCGTTAATTGCCGGTCTCATTGCGCCGCTGCCCTTCCAGCCTTCGCCCTTTTCTTCCTCCAAAGCGAAACAGCTTGGCTGATGCTCCTCCGCTGTCATTAACGGGGCAGTCTCTGGATGCGCTGGCTTATGTCCGCCCGCGTTTTCCATAAAGAAGAGTTCGTGGGGAGCTACAATTGTTTCAGCCATTTTATCATGCCGCCCTAACGGCTCGATCTTGTAACCACTGGTTTTCGCCGCGCCAATTCAATCCGCCAAGTAAGTTGTTTAAACATTAAGTTTTTTACAGCGTGAGCCAAAGCATTTAATGATGTAGCTCAAAAGGACAGGATTGCTACCCTGATTTCAAACGATTTTGTGGCCAAGTGATGCGAAGATTCTGCCAATATTCCGCGTCAGAAAGCAACTCCGCCGCGGCTAGGTGATAAAGTTCTTTGAAGCTCTGGCACCGTGCCTTATCGGCATGGAAACCTGCGCGACAGCGCACCATTGGGCGCGTGAGCTGACGAAGCTCGGGCATCAAGTTCGGCTGATGCCGGCGAAGGACGTGAAGGCCTACGTCAAGCCAAACAAGAACGATGCGGCCCGGTGCGACGCCTAACCATGCGAGGGACATCATTACACCGCTCGGTGGAGCTCGAGTGTTCTCCTATTGTTGTTGATCTGGCTCTCATGCCGCGACTGCTTCTTCCCGGGTCCGGCGGAACTCGGTGGCCAACTAGTTTCAACAAATATTTAAGCATTCTAATCGCCCCATACGTCGCGCGCGACCTTCACAAGGCAAGACAATTTTTTCTCCTGGATATCCTGAGTGACAGGGTTGCCGACGACCGAACTCGCGAACCCGCACTGTGGACTGATTGCGAGTTGCTCCAAAGGCGTGAATTTCGATGCCTCGTCGATGCGCCGCTTGAGATCTTCTTCCGTCTCAAGAATAGGGTTCTTGCTGGACATAATACCTAGAACGACTGTCTTGCCCTTTGGAAGTAGGCGCAGCGGAGAAAATGTACCCGCGCGCTCAGTGTCATATTCTAGAAAGTATCCGTGAACGTTGATCTGGTTGAACAGCACGTCGGCGACCGGCTCATATCCTCCTTCCGCCGCCCAATGCCCTTCTCGATTGCCGCGGCATTGATGCATCGTGAGCGTTACGTGCGGAGGAATATCCACAATAACATCATTCATACGGCGTGCGTAATCGATCAGCAGTTTCTCAGGGTCGGTCCCCCATTTTCCGACCGTCGCACGATGTCTCGGATCACAGAGGAATGCGATGGAGGTGTCATCGAACTGGATATATGTAGCGCCTGCTTTCACCAGTGCCGCCAGCTCCTTCCGGTAAGCCGTCACAACATCGACCCAGAACTCATCGGCGGACTTGTAATAGCCTTCGCACACGCCCTTATCTCCGCCTCCATACATGTGCATGAGGATCGGCGCAGGAATCGTGACTTTCGGTGTGAGCTGCGTGTTGGCTTTTAGGAATTCAAAAGCGCGGACCACGGCGCTTGGCTGCCATTTTACTGCGCCCGTCATCCACAGCCGTGAAAATGGCTTCTCCTTGCCGTCCTTGTCCCGCCACGTCAGATCAGTTGTTCCGAGGCGGTCGGCAGCGACGCCTTGCCACGTCATCACGAGTTCAAGCCACCAAGAGCGCCTGCGAAACTCACCATCCGTAGCAAACTTGAGTCCTACTCTCTCTTGCATCGCGATCACCTCGCGAATGCACCCATCTTCGATTGCCCGAAGCTCGGCATTGTTATGCGGCCCGAGATGGCGGTCGGAGGTTTGCACCCCAAGAAGTCTTTCGCGCGCCTCTTTAAGCCTCTCCGGCCTCAGGAGACTTCCCACATGGTCGGCTCGGTATGGTGGGACAGACGCGGATGACAAGCTCCTGGCAGCGGTAACCATCAAAGCCTCCAGTTCCTTTTCAAAAATTCTATCCGGAGCAACCTGCAAACAACGCTATTCTTGGTGATTTGAGTAACACGTATCGGTTTTCATCTTCGCCCCGTTAAAATTTATGTTCTCGGTGCAGAGCGCAGCAAGTCACGTAAACGTCTTGAAATCCCGTCTTTCAGGCGAGGCGAAGAACTTTCATGTATGGCGCCTATCCCAAGATAGCGATCAGCAACGTCCTTTGATTGAAGCAATTCTTTTCCTGAGCCGGTCAACGCCACGCGACCATTCTCGAATACATAGCCCCGATCAGCGATGGCTAGGCTAAGTTGAGCGTTTTGTTCGGACAGCAAAATAGCTAGGCCTTGGTCGCGCAGGCTGATGATAAGGTCGAATATTTCAGTTACCAGCCGTGGCGCCAATCCCAGCGAGGGTTCGTCAAGCATCAGCAATTTCGGCCGCGACATCAGCCCGCGTCCGATTGCGAGCATTTGCTGCTGACCTCCGGACAAATTCCCAGCGACTTCCAACATGCGCTCGCGCAGCACCGGAAAGCGCGTGGCGACGTCGGCTCGCTGCGCGTCCGCTTCGTTCGAGCGGCGCCGGTGAATATAGGCTCCTAATTCAAGGTTCTCGCTAACGCTGAGCCCGGAGAAAATCTGCCGGCCCTCCGGCACATGTACGATGCCGAGGCGCATTCGCGTTGCGATCGGAGAGGCTTCGATCCTTGCGCCGTTGAACGTGATGGTTCCGCTGCTTGACCGTGTCAGCCCCGAAATGGTCTTGAGAAGCGTCGACTTGCCTGCACCATTGGCTCCGATCAGAGTCACGATTTCGCGCGGCCGGACGGTTAGGTCGATGTCGTGAATGACATCCATGCCGCCATAGCCTGCCGACAAGCGTTGCAGTTCGAGAGTCATGGGCTTTGCCCTTCGGGCCGGCTTAGATAGGCCTCGATGACCTTTGGATCCCGTTGAATGTCCTGTGGCGCGCCCGACGCAATGAGCCGGCCGGCATCAAGCACGAAGACCAGATCGGCGACACCCATGACCAGCGACATATTGTGCTCGACCACAATGATGCTCGTTCCAGCATCGCAGATCGCGCGCAAAAAGACCGCCAGCTCCGCCGTCTCGCGATCATTCAAGCCGGCCGCCGGCTCATCGAGCAGCAGTAATTTCGGATTGGCCATCAGCGCGCGCACCACCTCGATCAGCTTTTGCGCGCCAATCGGCAAATCAGTAGCGGCGACGTCGCGCGACTGTCCTAGCCCGATCATATCAAGGAGCGCATCAGCCTTGTCGATCAGGCCCTTTTCTTCGCGTCGGGCAGCGCGGCTCCAAAGCATCTGCGAAACCATGGGCGTGCGAACGTGCAAGTGCGCGCCGGCCAGGATGTTTTCCATGGTCGTCATACCCGGAAACACGCGTGCGGTCTGGAAGGTGCGGATGACGCCGAGCGCGGCGATATGGTGGCTAGCCAAGCCCGCCACGTTCTTGCCGAAAAAGCTGACCTCGCCTGACGATGGTACGTAAAGGTTCGTCGCGACGTTGAACAAGGTGGTCTTGCCGGCACCATTCGGCCCTATCAGCGCGGACACACTGCCGGAGGGAACGGTTAGGCTCACATTGTCGACCGCCATTACGCCGCCGAATATTTTCGAAACCGAACGGCATTCGAGCGCGGGCGTAGTCATGATCCCGCCCTCATATAGGCGATTGGGGTCCTACGGAGCGGAATCTTGTTCAGCCAAAGCACCAGCCGGCCAAATAGGCCTTCTGGCATGAACAGGAAGATGATGACAAGCAGTGCGCCTTCAACAGCTGTCTTGAATACCGCCAGATCCTGCACCAGCGTGGGCAACAGCGTCAGCACCAGCGATCCAAATAGCCCGCCAATCAGGGTGCCTTCCCCACCCAGCACCAGCATGGCTATCATCTCGAACGAGCGCGTCGTCTCGACCATCTCCGGCGACAAGAAGTGAAAGCTGAAGGCGTAGAGACTGCCGGATAGCGACGCCAATGCCGCAGAGATGCACAGCGCGACGATTTTGACGTGACTCACATTTACGCCCAGTGCCGCCGCAGCTAGCGGATCCGAGCGCACCGCCTTAAGCGCGCGTCCAAAACCCATGCGCATGCCGCCCTCGAGCGCCAGAACGAGAATCGCGGCAAGCGTCAGCGCCAGATAGTACATGCGCATCGGCGTATCGAAGGAAAAGCCAGCGACCTCGAAGGCAGGAACTCCAACTAGGCCGGACGGGCCGCCGGTCAGATCGACGAGGCCGACTGCAAGTGAATCAACCAGAAGGCCGAAAGTAAGCGTGGCCAATGCAAGGTAGTGGCCGCGCAAACGTCCGGTCGTGAGCGCCAGCAGTAAAGCGCACAGCACGCTTAGGATGAGAGCGGCAATGACGGCAACGATCGGCGGCCATCCGTAGGATGTCGCCAGAATTGCCGCGCAATACCCACCGACCGCCATAAAGCCGGCATGGCCGAGACTGACTTGGCCAGCATAACCCATGAGCACATCGAGCCCGAGCACGGCGATGTACAGGATCAGGGCAATCACCAGCGACTGGAGCAGGCCGTTCGGCATCGGCAATGCCGGAACGACCGCAAGCACAACAAGCAGGCTAACGGCGAAAACCAATTGGCGACGCCCCGGCAACCGGGTCACGGCGCGATGCACGCGGCCTTCGTCGCGGACATCGCTTCTCCGCGTTGGACCGCTCGGGAAAAGGCCGGCTGGCCGCAACACCAGAATGGCAAGCAAAAGTGCCAGCGCCAGAGTATTGGCGAACAACGACGACACATAATATGCGGCGAACTGTTCCGCGACGCCGAGCAGAATGCCGCCGACAATCGATCCGGCAAAACTTCCCATCCCCCCAATGGCAACGGCAATAAATCCGGAGATCGTGAAGAATTGCCCACTATCGAACTGTAGTGACATGACCGGTGCGACAAGGACGCCACCGATCGATCCGATCATCGCGGCCAACCCAAAGCTCAGCAGTATCATGGCGCGAAGATCAATCCCCATGAGCCGCGCCGCGGCGGGATTTTCCGCGCAGGCGCGTAACGCGCGGCCTAATGTGGTCTTCCGCAGCAGTGCCCACAGTCCGACAATGATGACAGCCGATACGCCGGCGAGCCAAATGCCTTGCGACGGAATCCGCAAGCCGCCAATGACGAGCGGCGCCTCGCCGGAGAATGGCGGCAGCGCGTAGGGTTGATTACCCCAAACGACCAGCGTGATTCCGATAAAGAAAGTCAACAGCCCCGCGGTTAACACAAGCGCGCTGCTGCTGGGCAGCCGCGACACCGCTGGGACGAAGGTGAATGCGCCCACCAGCAGGCTGAAGGAGGTTGCGCAGACGACCGCCGCGACTGCGGCCGGCAAGATCGGCCAACCGAAACTCACCTGAAAATAATACATCCCCATCGCGCCGAGGACGCAGAATGCGCCTTGCGACAGGTTCACGACGTTCGTCACCCTGAAGACGAGCGAGAATCCCAGGGCGGCGATTGCAAACACGCCGCCCTGCAGCAGACCGCCTACGACGATCTGGAGGATGCTCGTCAAGTTTTGAATTCCGGCGTTTTATTTGTGCAGCGGTGCGCCGGTCGGTTGACTTACGACGATCCAGGTATCGGCAGCCGGGTCCCATCGGCTCACAAGGGCATTCTTGACCGTCAGACCGCGTTGCGGAACGGATTTGAAATTGTAGATTCCGTTCACGCCGGAAAGGCTTGTCTGGCTGTTGACATAATCCCGGATTTGGCCCGCCGTTGCTTTGGTGCCAAGCTTGCGCAGTGCTTCCACCACGATGTTGGCCGGATCCCAGGCAAGTGCCGACATGTTGTCCGGTTTCAGATTGGCTGCTTTGAACGCGGCATGAAACTTCTTTTGCTGCTCTTCGACCTTGGCATCGAGCTTGAACATGCCCTCGTGCGGCAGGAACACAGAGGTCGGAATATAAAGCTGTTTTGGTAGGAAGCTCTTGTATTGTTCCATCTGCGCATAAGTCTGGTTACCGTTAGTGGTGCCGACGGGAACATCGAGCCCTGCCTGCAGCACGGCCTTGAAGACAGTCGCAATAGGAGCCCCGGTTGACCAAGCAATGAATGCCTGCGGATTGGCCGCCTTGATCCGTTCGATCTGCGCCGAGACACTGACATCCTTGGGATTAAAACGCTGACGTTCCACGACCTGCACGTCGTAATTCTCCGGCAGCTTGAGCACTTCATCGAAGCCGCGCTCGGCATCCTGACCAGAGGCGTCAGTGCTCGTCATGAAAGCGATCTTGGTCTTTCCGCTCGACCGGAAATAGCGCACCAGTGCTTCGATGAGTGCATGCGTGTCCGCACTTGTTGAATATTGGTAGCTTCCCGGCGCCGGGTGAACGCCGGGCGACAGGCAATAGTCGAAGGGGCCCTCCTTCAACAGCGGAGCCATCGCATTGCACATTGCGACAATACTGGAACCGAGCATTACGGTCGGTTTCTCCGCGAGAATTCCGTTTGCGATTTGCACAGTGATCTGCGGATTGGTCTGATCGTCATGAAAGACGAATTCGAGCGGCTTTCCGTTGATGCCACCCTCTTTATTGACCGTTGTCTGAAGCAGTTGCAGCGTTTGCTGCTCGCCTTTTCCTAAAAAGGCGGCTCCCCCGGTCAACGGCAGGATCACATTGATTTTGTACGGATTGGCGGCATGCGCGCCGAAAACCCCTAGCAGCGATGTGCACGCCAGGATCGCTAAACTGCGTTTTACCGGCTTCAAAATCGACATCGTTTCCTCCCACTGCTTCTTGATTTCTGAACGTTGGCGCAGCCGGCACGTGTGCCGGTCAACCATCGCCACGTTATTGATAATTGAGTCCACGCGCTATTGTTCGTCCAGCGATGCTCCCCAGATCGTTAGAGCGGATGGTCGCCGTGCTTAGTTCTCTAAGATTAATGGTACCCCGTTTCCGGCCGGCGCGCCAGCACCGCATTGGAGGCAAATGCCCCCCAATTTACCGTTATTTGTGCTCCCGCATTGCGGCAAAAAATGACGCGCGCTTCGGGTCGTCGAGCGAGCACTGGTACGGTCCCAACCCGGCAGTCAGGTTCTGCATTCGTATATTGGACTAAGTGGCCTAGTCATATTATCAGGGGGCGATCATGAAGCGGCCGAAGAAACCGAAAGTTCGCGAAACTGATGCAATATTGCGGCACTGGCGCGAAGCCATTCCGAACGACCGCCTGGCGCATCTCGTCAAGGATGCGACCCGGGCGCTGTTGCGGGCGCTTCAAATGCGATTGACCGAACATTCCGTTTCACTGGGGCAGTGGACGTTTTTGCGCATTCTTTGGGAGAGTGATGGCATCACCCAGCGGGAGTTGAGCGAACTCGCCGGCGTCATGGAGCCGACCACCTTCACGGCGGTCACGGCAATGGAAAAGCTCGGTTATGTGGCGCGCAAGAAGATGCCCAATAACAAGAAAATGGTTTACGTGTTTCTTACCCAGAGGGGGCGTCGGCTCAAACGCAAACTTGTGCCGCTGGCTGAAGAGGTCAACCGGATCGCGGTCCAAAATGTGGATCCGCGAGATATTACGATGATCCGTCGCGTGCTGCTGACGATGATCGAAAACCTGGCGCGTGACGAAGCGAGGCCAAACAAGCGTCTGCGGATTCCATCCACCCGCGAATTAGCGCGTCGTGTCTACGAGGCCGAAGACAATAGCCGCGCCCGGCTGCGAAAGAGCGCCTGAATTGGCGCGCTTCGGATGCGCGGATTAAATCAGTTCGTGATGGTCGCAGATCCATTGCTCGGCCAAAGCCTTGCGATCGAGCTTGCCGCGCGGGGTCTTCGGCAAATGCTCGGTGAGTACGATCTGCTTGGGCGCCTTGGATGCAGGCAAGACCGCGCTGCAGTAATGCAATAGGTCATTGATGTCGATGGTCGCACCCGGTCGCGCTACGACAAAGCTGACAACTTCCTCGCCGTAAGTGTGGTCTGGAACGCCCACCGTGGCGACCTCGATAATCTCCGGTCGCTGCAGTAAAATGCTGTCGATCTCGAGTGGCGAGATGTTGATGCCGCCACGGATAATCAAATCTTTCTCGCGTCCGGTGACATGGAGGTATCCGTTGGCGTCGAGAAAGCCGATGTCGCCGGTGCGTAAACGCCCACGACTATGGACTTTGATCGTTCCCTCGTCCCCGAAATAGCGATACTCGTTGTCGGGAAACCCGCCCACCTCTACATGACCGGCTTCTCCTGTCGGCAGCAGCTGTCCGCGGTCATTGACGATTGCGAGCTTGTGGTAGCCCGCCGGCTTACCGACGGTGCCAATATGCCGGTCGGCGCCTGGGTTGGTGGCGATCCAACCGATTTCGCTGCAACCGTAGCTTTGGGCGATAGGAATTCCGAAACGCTGCTCGAAACGGTGCCAATCCTCGCTCAAGAGCGGCGCCGAACTAGAAATAATAAAACGCAAGCTTGCCAAGGTTTCGATATTTATCGGATCGTCGCTGTTGAGCAGCATGTTGATAGTGGTCGGATTGCCAGCAGCGATTGTCGCGCCGTGGTCTGCGATGTGGTGAAAAAACCGACTGCGGGTGAACTTTCGCCCCAGGATCAGAGAGGCGCCACGGCTGAGCGGCGCTAACGCACTCAGAACCTGGGCCGAGCACCAGTTGAACGAACGAAAATCGTAAATGCGATCGTTGATGGTCATGCCCAAACCGTCCGCGGTCGGTTCCACATTGGCGAGGAGTTCGCGGAATGTCAGCACCACACCTTTCGGCCGGGCACTGGTACCTGATGTGAATAGAATGCAGGCATCATCTTGTGGGCGGGTGCTCGTCAGGTTGATGTCCGTCGGCTCGCAGCCAGCAACGGATTTATAAAAACCGGCATTGGCATAATCGTCGAATGAACCCAGCGGTAGGCGCGGCGCCAATGCCGTTGCCAATATATCGTCGAGGCCCAATCCTGCATCGAACACTATGAGCTGCGGGCTCAGCGTCAACAAAATCTGCGCGAGGTGCCCGCGGTTCATCTCGACGTGGATAGTACAGATGGTGGCGCCATAGGCCATTACGCCAATGTAGCAGGCTAGGTGCTCGATCGAGTTACCAGCCATCAAGGCGATGCGATCATTGCTGCGTACGCCGCGTGTGCCAAGAAACGTGGCGATCTGCCGGGTCAGTCGCTGCAGTTGCCCGTAACTGATTGCGCGTCGATCATCGACCGAAACAATATAGCTCTTGTCCGGATCGCGCTCGGCTGCACGATCAATCCAGTGACGAAGCAGGTCTGGCCCAAACTCGGCTTCTTTCAGCATGGGACCTCAACCGCATGCGGACAAGGACGACGCCGGGCGCCCGCAACAGTGGCCGGCCCATTTTCGCGCGTCAGCGTCCGGTCCGAGCGAGGGAGTGGACCCAGCCAACCATGCGCGATTTGGCATTCTCGATGTCCTTCTTGGTGAAGAAGTCCTCCGGCTTGACCCGGTCGACCGGGTAGACCGGTCGCAGGAAATCGCTCTCATAGCCGAACGGCACCGTGGCATCGATCCCCATGCCGCCCTCGAATTGGGTATTCGAAGCGGTCCACTGCTTGTCGCCGGCGGTCATGCGCTCGGCCGGCATGAAGGTCTGGCCGCGCCCGCCCGGGATCGGGTTGAGGATATCGGTACGCGGATTCACGCGCGTGGTCATGCACCACATGATGTCATCCATGGAATAGGGATCGGTGTCCTCACTCACCGCGATCGCTAGCCGCATGCCCTGCGAGCACGACAGCGCCGCGCCCAGGAAGTTGCGCTGCCAGCCCTCGTCGATTTGATGGCGCTTCTTGACCTGGATGACGCAGCCGCCCCAGTCGGTCATGCAGTATGGGATGACAACGTCCTGGACGATTCCTGGCTGCAGCCGTTCGCACAACTCGAAAATCGCCGCCTCGCGGACCGTGGTGTCGATATTATGGTCGTCGAGGGTATGCACGCCGAGCGCGAAAATGATCGGCTTGGTTTCCGGCTTGCGCATCGTCACCGCGGTGACGTGGAAAGTCGGCGCCTTGTAGGCCTTGCCCATGTAGCCGGCCCATTCGGGATGGAAATGGTACCGGCCCTGAATGCCGGCGTCCTCCAACTCCTTGGTTTCGAAACGGCGATCGCGCGGATGGATATAGCCCTCTAGAACCAACTCGGCGTCAGCGAGGGTGTAGGCGTCGACCGTTCGGCACTTCACCATGCGAACGGGGCTGCCCTGCACTGCGCCGGCAATGCCGATTTCATCGCAGCCCATCGGCAGGATCGCATAGTCGAAGCCGGCGCCTGCGAGTAACGTACAAGCGGGCGGCACCCCAAAGCACACAGAAATTGGGATCGGTTTATCGTCCGCGTAATACTTGTTCGCCACCTGCCACATGTGTGAGCCGGGCGAAATCTGGAACGTACCGACGTTGCCCCAACGGAAGTTCATACGGTTGTAACCGAGATCGGTGCCGCCATCGAACTGATCGAAGCTGATGCAGCGAATGCCGGAACCGACGGTGAGCTCAGTCTCGTAAGTTGTATGGCGGATCGGTACCATGTACTTGTTGACGTCATCCGGATCGAGGATGACGTGCTCCTGCACCGGCGCCTCGTCCTGGGAAATGATCGCCGGCTTCAGCGGTTTGCGGAAGGCTTGAGCGATCTTGCGCGTCCGCTCGATATCGTTTTTCCAACCGAACATCTTGTTGATTACGTTCATGTCGCCGAACAGGTTGGTGATGACCCTGTGATTGGGCTTGCCCTTGACGTTGTTGAACATAACGGGGCAGCCGCCATCCAGGTGCTTTTGCAGCCCGGTCACCTCAAGGTCCGGATCGACTGGCTTTTCAGTTTCGATCAAGTCGCCTTGCGACTTCAGCCATTCCAGCGTTTTCCGCAGATCGATGACATCGGCGGCGTCTGGCTGGGGCGTCTCTTTGCTCATCGCTTTCTGCATGACGTCCGAACTCCAAGGTTTCCGGGAAATTGTTTGATTGTCGTTAGATCGTGAGAGGATCAGGGCGTGGGCGGCTTCGGCACGCCGCTGGAGCCGCGGTCAGAAAGTGCCGCGACAATGTCATTCCAGAATCTGTTGCGGATCTTTCGAAACCAAATGGTGTAGATGTCGGGCCGTGTATCGACGTCCCACTCGACCTCGCCGACGGCTTCCAGCACCAATCGGATACTTCGAGCAGATCCGGACTGGGTGTGCCCTCCAAGCGGCCGCCGAAGACATGCACGATCTCGTCTTCGACCAGACCGCTGGACACTTCGGCGCGGTAATTCATCGAGAACATGAAGGCGAGCGGGCAGCTGATGCCTATCTCTTCAACGAGCCAGCGAATGGTGGCATCGCTTGCCTGCTCGCCGGGGCGCTGATGGCTGCAGCAGGTGTTGGTCCACAGTCCGCCGGAGTAGTATTTTCCGGCGGCGCGTCGATGCAGCAGGGTACGGCCCTCTCGATCTCCGATGATGATGGATATGGCGCGGTGTCGCAGCTCACTTCGGTACGTCTCGAGCTTGGAGGCCGTTCCGATCTGGCTATCGTTGGCGTTGACGACGATCACGTGATCCGAATTATTGTCGATGCGTGGCCGCGTCACGCCAGGCACATCGAGAGGAAGCGGCTTTTGGATCATTTGCATGTCGAAAACGTCCTGCGGCACGGTACTCAACACATTGGTAGCTGAAGCATTTTACCTTCGGGCCCGTCACCGTCCAATGAGCGCCGCTGGCGGCCGCCCTTAGAAAATCATTATATTTCTAAGAATAATAGAATATAGTGTTTTTTGGCAAATGGAAAATGCCGGCAGATAAGGCATTATACCGAGCGAGGGTTAAGTCGGCGGACCGGGTGGCGGCAGCCGCCGGAAGGCTAGGCGATCATGACGAACGAACTCGGCCGGCAAATCCGTGCTTTTCTGAGCGCTGTCCCTGTCGGAAACCTCGTCAGCTGGCAAATGAAGTCGAATCGGATAATGCTGCCGTCCGATGAGGGATATCTGTAGCCTGCTCTGGTGCGCACTGTTCAGATTGTTTCGGTCGCGGGCATCGCTGCATGCTGAGGTCCTGACACTTCGTCAACAACTCAACGTGCTACAGCGGAAGGTACCGACGAGACCGGCATTCCGGAGCGTCTACCGGTTCATATTATCGGTACTATATCGTGTCGCGCCGAGCGTGCTGGACGCCCTCACCATTGTGAGGCCGGAGACCCGTGATCCGCTGGCATCCTAGCAGCTACACTGGGGTATTGGCGGCGGCATGTACACAAGGAAAGCGTCCGGCCGCGGGAGGTTGCCCTGTGTGTACCGAAAACCTAAACGCGGACGTAATGGTGATGAAGTCCGCCGAGCAGGGCGTGTGATTTGATATTTCCGGTTCGCTGAACCGGATGAGAGACTGGCGCATCCTTATTCAATGACCGGTGCGTTCTGATGTCATTGTAATAATGGGCGTAAGTTCGCAGAATCCGGCGCAGATGTGCCTCGCCCAAAACGATGAAATGGTCCACGCACTCGCGCCGGATTGATCCGATCAGCCGTTCGACAAAGCCATTCTGCCAAGGCGAGGCCGGTGCGGTGGGCTTGTCCCGGATGCCCATGGCGCGCAATCGGCTTGTTACGACGGCGCCATAAATGCGATCCCGGTCGCGGATGAGGTAAAGCGGAGCCTCATTCCATGGGAATGCCTCGGTTAACTGGCGTGCAATCCATTCAGCCGTTGGGTTTGTTGTGACGTTGATCCAGACGAGGTCTCTTCGGTCTAGCCGAACGATGATTAAGGCATAGAGCAGATCGAAGCCGATGGTTGGGACAACGAACAGGTCCATCGCGGCGATGTCTGGCGCGTGGTTACGCAAGAAGGTGCGCCATCCTTGGCTTGGCGATCCGCGCCGCCTCACCATGTATTTGGCGACGCTCGACTGCGCGACCTCGAACCCGAGCTTGAGCAGCTCGCCGTGGATGCGCGGCGCTCCCCAAAGCGGGTTGTCGGCTCATGCGCCTGATTAGCGCGCGTAGGTTATTCTCGATCTGCGGCCGCCCTCCCAGTGGACGCGATTTCCACCGCCAATAGCGGCGAAAGCCCGCCCGATGCCAGCGCGCGAGCGTTTCGGGCTGGATGATTGTGAGAACCGACAGGATCGACGGGAACCACCGATATAGCTGTATAAAGAACCGGCGATCGCTGTTCGTGAGCCGAACGCGACCGTGCACCTTGCGCCGCAGAACTATCAACTGATGTCGGACCGCCGCGTTCTCGGCTTCAAGCCAGCCCTTCGACTTGAATGGCAAGGCCAGGACGGCCAGGACGAAACAGAGCAGGGCGCACATTATCGTCTGACGATAGGCGATTCCTTCGGCTAATCAATACGGATAGAGTTTTCGGTACACACAGGTCATTCCCTCGGAGCCGGCACGCTCAGTGACGCGACCACGGCCAGCGGCGTCAAGGTTGCGCAGCAGCCGCAGGGCTTGACCGTGATGCCAGCGCCAGGCGGGGGCGCAGGATCGGCAGTATGCGTCGGCAAGCCGTAGGCTCATACTCGGCGAATTACTCTCTTATCGTAGTTGCGATCAAATTTGCGTCTTGCACCACTTTTGCTAAACTTTTTATTACCGTCGTTTGCTGAACCGCATCGGCGTCACTCATCAACTCAGTGACGACCCTTTCTGCGTCGTCCGACGTGATTGAATAATTGAATAAATTAGGACCGTCATCAATTGACTTTTTTGTGTGTCCGGTGGCCCTCAAAATAAAATAGCGCAAATACATTTCCCAACCCAAATCAAAGCGCACCGTAACCTTTTGCCCTATCTTAGTCTTTATATTTGATTCCCAATTCTTCGTAACAGTTTGAAATTCGTAATAGTCGAGTTTAAATTGATAAAGCGTATTGCCGCTTGTCGGCACTCCCAAAATATCCGCCTTATTGTAGCGTTCCAAAATCCCGTACAATCGCTGTGGAAATTTATTCGTAAGCATCTCCTCTAAGATCGTCGGAGGACCTGTGATTTGCTCTTGAAGGCTCCTTGACGCATTCGGAAATTGAACAAGCTCTTGAACCTCAGATCGAAGACGACGAGATCGGCGACCGAAACATCGGGCGCATCATGCGTCATCCGCCGTATGTATTTGTTACTTCTTCCTGGTCGTCGTCGTTAGGTACGAAACCACGGCCACCGCATGTTGGGCATTGCTGTTCATCGTCCGTGCCTTTTTCAATGACACCATCACCGTTGCAATCTGGACAGGTTTTCATGTACGCCTCTTGGAGAGGCTACCACGCTTTGCTAAACCGGCTGTAAAGGAAAAAGCCCGCCCGGATGCAAGACCGAACCCCCACGCCTCAAGCATCCGAGGCCGAGCCATGGTTCTGGACCGGAAGGCCGAAAAGCGCCAATATTCACGCCGGTTTGGGAGTCATATGGGGAATCCCGGTGAAAATGTCGGGCGGCGTTTCATCGTGCTTGAAAGGCGTGATGGACGGCGCGAACAAGAAGAAAAAAGTCGCATGACCTTGGGGGCTTTGCTGACTGGCGCACGATTATCGCGTGCTGGTTGATTGCGAGGAGCACGCCAACCGTGGCGACCCGCTCCGGGTCGTTAGGGTTCCGGCGCGGCGCGAATTGATGACTGATGCGGGAACAGCACGGTTAGTGATCGAGAGCGCGAGCCTGCGTTACGGCCAACTCGACGTCTTATCCGATATCAGCCTCAACGTCGGCGCATCCGAGATCGTCAGCATCGTTGGGCCGTCCGGCTGCGGCAAGACCACGCTGCTGCGCTGCGTCGGCGGCTTGAACCAGCTCAACCACGGCGAGATCCGCATCGACGGCCAGCGCGTAGAAAAGCCGCTGCCGATCGTGTCGATGGTGTTCCAGCACTTCGGGCTGTTTCCCTGGAAGAATTTGTGGAGCAACATCGCCTATGGGCTCTTGCTGCGCCACACACTGAAGGACGAGGTCGAGCGCCGCGTCGCCGACGCCATCGATCTCGTCGGCCTCAAGAGTTTCGAGAAATCCTATCCGCATCAGTTGTCCGGCGGCATGCAGCAACGCGCCGGCTTGGCGCGCGCGCTGGTGATGGAACCCAAGCTGTTATTGATGGACGAGCCGTTTTCCGCGATCGACGCGCAGACCCGCGAGCAGCTCCAATTCGAATTGTTGCGTATCTGGGACCGGCGGCCGACGGCGATGATGTTCGTGACCCACGCCATCGACGAGGCCGTGCTGATGGGCGACCGCGTCGTGGTGCTGGCCGGGCGGCCGGCGCACGTGCGGGCGGTGCGTACCGTCGATTTGCCGCGGCCGCGCGAGCGCAGCGTGGTCGCCAGCCGCGAATTCATCAATCTGCGCGAACAGATCTGGCATGACCTATTCGACCAGCAGGGAACGAACGGCGCCCACATGCAATAGCTTTCCAAAAAGAACGTCCTCGCAAAGACGTCGCGGCTAAACAGAGAGGGAGGAGACTAACCATGCGTAACGTGACTGGCCTCGTGCCAAAGACGACGCTGCTCGGCGCAACGCTTGCGCTTTCGGCGCTGACCTACTGCCTGCCGGCGAATGCCGCCGACATCAAGCTCACAGCCTCGGCGATCGGCCGTCCCCCGATCTTCTCCAACACCTTCGTCGATGTCGGCGAAGACATGGGCTACTGGAAGAAGGTGGGGCTCGACATGAGCTTCCGCTGGTTCCAGCGCGGCACCGACACCGCCAAGGCGGCGGTGACCGGCGACGTGCAGGTCGGCTTCACCGCGACGCCGGTGGCGGTCAACCTGATCGCGGCCGGCGCGCCGCTCGTCATCATCGCCGGCATGCCAAACCAGGACTGGATCATCGGTTCCGATCTGCCGAACGTGAAAGGCTGCAAGGACCTCAAAGGCCAGACGGTGGCCGCCGACGGCATCAACAATGCGCGCTGGCTGTTCTTGAAGTCAGAGGCCGAGTCCTGCGGGCTCACGCTCAAGGACATGACGCCGATCGATCTGGCCAATGCTCCGCTGGTGAAGGCGGGCATTGCCGGGCAAGTGCACACCTCCGTGTTCCACATCGATGAGTTGGCCCAGATCGAGTTCAAGACCGGCAAGAAGTGGCACCTGATCGCGGTGCCGGCTTCGATCAAGCAAGGGCTGCATTACGGCGTGATCTTCGCCAACAAGAAGGCGGTCGCCGACGACAAGGAAGGCGTCGTCCGCTTCCTCGAAGGCTGGATCATGACGCAGAAGCTGATGAGCAGCACCAAGCCGGCCGACCAGGAGAAGTTCGCCGAGATCGCGGCCAAGGCGAGCCAGATCGACGTCAAGGTAGCCGAGGGTGCCATCAAGTCGTTCCAGGCCATCCATTATTGGGTGAACAACGACGGGCTCAACGAAAAGCAGATGATGGGCCAGGTCGCCGAAATGGTGAAAGACGGCCTCATGAAGCCCGACGCCAAGCCGAGCTACGATAAGCTGGTCGACAAGTCGCTTTATGTCGAGGCGATGAAGCGCGTCGAAAAAATGGGCGGCATGAGCCAGTAGGCTTGCCATGACGGACGCGCGCGAGGACGGGCCATGAGCGAGGGACAGAGCGAATCCTTCGAAGCCCGCCTTGCGCGCTTTCGTGTCGTCAATGCTTGGTGGATCCAGCTCGCCTGCTACGCGCTGAGCATCTTGCTTCTGCTCGGCGTGTGGCAGGCGCTCGGCCACAGCTTTGGCGTCCTGTTCGTGCCGTTCACAACCACCATGGGCCGGCTGTGGGATATGCTGCACGGCGGACCCCTGCTGCCGGGGCTGCTGGTGTCGGCCAAGCTTTACGCCGTGACGCTGATCATCAATATCGTGGCCGGCGTGACGCTCGGGCTCTTGCTCGCGCGCAGTAAGCTCGTCGCCGCGGCGCTCGAGCCCTACATCTACATCCTCTACGCGACGCCGACGATCTCGCTGGTGCCCTTCGTCTCGGTGATCTTCGGCTTCGAGTTCGGCTCGCGCGTGCTGGTCTCGGTGCTGATTTCCATCTTCCCGGTCCTGATCGGGGTGACCGAAGGCGCGCGCTCGATCCCGCGCCAGCATCTCGACGTCGCAGCGATCTTCGGCTCGAATGAACGCCAGCTCTGGCGCGACGTGATCGTGCCTTATGTGACGCCTTATGCGATGTCGGGCATCAAGCAGTCGATCGCGCTGTCGATGGTCGGCACGCTGGTCGCCGAATTCTTCCTCAACCCGGACGGCGTCGCCGCGGTGCTGCTGCAAGGCACCACCATCGTCGATTCCGGCTGGGTGCTGGCGGTGACGGTATTCATTTGCGCGATTGCGGTGCTGCTGGTCGGCGTCGGCGAATTGATCGAACGGTATCTGGTGCGATGGCGACATACAGCAGTCGGATAGAAGCGCCGGCCGCCGGCTGGGCCTGGAGCAGCCGCTGGCTCACGCGCGAGCGCATCGCGCCGGCGGTGGCCGGCTTTGCGATCCTGGCGGTATGGGAAATCTATGTGCGTGCCACGCTGCCGGACTTCGTGGCGACGCCCATCGGCATCATCGCGGCGATCCCGTCGACTGTCGGCAGCGCCGAATTCTGGCAGGACGTTTTCGTCACCTTGAGCGCGATCCTCGAAGGCGTGGCGATCGGCTCGGCAGCGGGCGTGGTCGTCGGCGTCGCCATGGGCCGCGTGCGCGAGATCGATTGGTTGCTGTCGATCTATATCCGCGCGCTTTACGCGCTGCCGCTGGTCGCGCTGGTGCCGATCGTCATTCTCTGGGTCGGTTACCAGCCGGCGGCGCGGCTTATCATAGTGATCATCTCGGTGTTCCTGCCGGTCGCCGTCACCACGGCCGATGGTACCCGCGCGATTTCCAAGGACTACCTCGACGTCGGCAAGATGTTCGGCGCGCGCACGCACAATGTCTGGTTTGGCATCGCGCTGCCCTCGGCGACGCCTTTCATCGTCGCCGGCATCGAGCTCGGCTTTGCCCGCGGTATCACCAACGCCATCGCGGTCGAGGTGCTGGCATCCGTCAACGGCATGGGCATGTCGGTGTTCACCAAATCGAACGAGCTCAACGAGAACGGCTCGCTCGTCTACGTATTGTGTCTGGCGATCTTCGCCGTCGGCGTGCGTTCGCTGATGATCCGTTTCCGGCACTGGCTCGCGCCCTGGTATAGCCGTTAGATTGCGGCTATGTGTACCAAAAACCTCATTCGGCGATCGTGCAAATGGCCAACGCTGTTGCGATAATGCCGATGAGTTTCAACACCTCAGGCAAATCTTCCAGCAGAGTTAATTTAAACATTCGGAATAAGAAACAAAAAAGAAACCACCAAACCGGCAATGCTTAGCCAAGTCACCATTACTGCGTATTTGCCCCCACTCATTGTCCATTGAGTGTACCGCGATTGCCATTTTTATCGGCTTCCGTCTTGCATACGTATGCACCGCTCTTAGAGTTCGTCCCAACACTTCATCAAGGATTACTGAGTTTTCGGAGCATGAGGCTGATGGAAGCGAGTTTCAAGAAAGCGATGGCACTGCGGTTGAGATTTTCCCAGTCCTTGGCGAGGCGGCGGCAGCGATTGAGCCACGCAATCGTACGTTCTACGATCCAACGCTTGGGTAACTGCACGAACTCTTTCGCGTGATCGGATCGCTTGACAATTTCGGTTCCGAGATTGGGCAGGGTTTTCTCAAGCGCACTGCCGAAAATTGGGCCTTGATAGGCGCTGTCAGCAAACAGCTTTTCCAGGAAGGGAAACTGACCGAACAGCGTCCCCAGTAACATGATGCCGCCATCTCGATCCTGAATGCCGGCGGAATGAACGATGGCATGCAGCAACAGACCCAGCGTATCGACAAGAATATGCCGCTTCTTGCCCTTGATCAGTTTGCCTGCATCGAATCCGTGCGGATCAATACGTGCCCCCCTTTTTCGGCGCTCTTCACGCTCTGGCTATCGATGATGCAGGCGGTGGGGCTAGCTTCTCGTTCCGCCTTCTCGCGGCATTCAACGTAGAGCGCATGATGAATGCGATCCAGCGTGCCGTCGCAATGCCACCAAACGAAGTAGTTGTGCACCGCGCTGCGCGGCGGAAAGTCTTTTGGAAGGTAGCGCCATTGGCAGCCGGGCGACAGGAGTTCGGCGGGCTGAAGATCGAGCAGGTGAAGAGGCTCAAGGATCTGGAGCTTGAGAATAATCGACTGCGCAAGCAGTCTCCGATCTGACGCTCGACAAGCTGATCCTGCAGGAGGCGTCCCGGGGAAATTACTGAGCCCCGCGCGTCGTCGTGCCTGCATCGAGCATATCCGAGAGCAATTGCAGTGATCGACGTCCTGTCCGACCTCTTCATCCTGCGTGGGGTCCCTGGCCATATCCACTCCGACAATGGGCCCGAGTTCGTCGCCAAGGCGTTGCAGGATTGGATCGCTGCTGTTGGTGCCAAGACTGCTTACATTGAACCCGGCAGCCCATGGGAGAACGGCTACATCGAGAGCTTCAATGCCCGCCTGCGCGACGAACTGCTCAACGGCGAGGTCTTCTACACGCTACGCGAAGCCAAAATCGTCATCGAGAGCTGGCGCCGTCACTACAACGCCGTTCGGCCGCATGCTTCTCGCGGCTACAAACCACCAGCACCGGAGGTCTTCGTGCCCGCGCTCACAGCGTGGCCGGCTGCGCTACGTCGACCAGCTCCGCCGGCCACGCTGGCGCAACCGCCATCTTTCAACTAACATTCCACCTGGGCCACTCAATGAAGGCCACTCACTCGCGTACAGCTTCCCCAAGCTGCGGTTCAACTCACCAAGGACCTCTCGGACAAGCTCGCGGATCTTCCTCAGCGGGTGGCTCGCCGGGATCCGCGCCTCCGGCGAGATGTAAGAAAACAACCCGCCCTGATCCTCAAATGCTCCCCGCATGCCACCTCCGACGATTTGTGATAGAAACTGAATCATCAACCTATCGCCGTGGCGATAGGTTTTTCAGCGGACAGCTAGCGTCGTCAACGCTACGATCAATGCAATTAAAGCGAACCGAAGGTCGAGGAGCCTCATGGATTACCGTGAAAAAAGTGAAATCCGCGATGGTATGCGGATCGACTGGGATATGCCGATTACGATGGATGACGGCATCGTGTTGCGATGCGATATTTACCGGCCGATCACTGAGGGCAAATATCCCGTGATCATGACCTATGGGCCCTACGGCAAATGGCTTGCACTTCGAAGATCTTTATACCGATCAGTGGCGGCGCATGTGCGCCGACCAGCCCGACGTGCCGGCCGAATTCGACCAACAAGTATCAATACTGGGAGGTGGTCGATCCGGAGAAATGGGTGCCGGATGGCTACGTCTGCATCCGTGTCGATAGCCGTGGCGCCGGCCGTTCGCCGGGCGTGATCGACATCTGGTCGCTGCGCGAGGCACAGGATTTAGCGCAATGCGTCGATTGGGCCGGCGTGCAGCCGTGGTCGAACGGCAAAGTCGGCCTTAACGGCATCTCCTATTACGCCGAGAATCAGTGGCAGGCCGCGGCGCTACAGCCTAAGCACCTCGCTGCCATTTGCACCTGGGAAGGCGCCGCTGATTTCTATCGCGACATGGCACATCATGGCGGCATCTTCTGCCGAGGCTTTGTGCAGGACTGGTCGAAGGCGCAAGTCTACACCGTACAAAACGGACGCGGCAGACGCGGTTTCAAGAGCCGCATGACCGGCGACTGGGTGTCGGGACCGGAAACTTTATCGGAAGAGCAACTCGGGCAGAACCGTCGCGATTTCTACGAGGACTGCATTTCGCGCAAGCTCGACACCGACGAATATCTGGCAATCGCGCATGCCGGACTGGAACAAGGTCAAAGTGCCGCTGCTCTCCACCGCCAATTGGGGTGGGCAAGGCCTGCATCCTCGCGGCAATTTCGAAGGGTTCGTGCGCTCGGCGTCAGAGAATAAATGGCTCGAAGTGCACGGCATTGAGCACTGGACGCAGTTCTACACAAACTACGGCGTCAATCTGCAAAAAAAGTTTTTCGGTCATTTCCTCAAAGGCGAGGACACCGGCTGGGTCCGGCAGCCAAGGGTTCAACTACAGGTGCGCCATCCCGGCGACAGGTTCGTCGAGCGGCACGAGAAGGAGTGGCCGCTGGCGCGTACCCAATGGACTAAGTTCTATGTCCATCCCGGGGACATGACGATGTCGACGGCCACGCAAAAATCGGAAAGCGCCGTTACTTATACCGGATTGGGCGATGGCATCACCTTCCTCACTGAGCCTCTAGAGAAAGATGTCGAGATCACCGGGCCGATCGCGGCCAAGTTGTGGGTGTCGTCGGCGACCGAGGATGCCGATTTGTTCCTTGTGGTTCGCGCGTTCACGCCCGATCTCAAGGAAGTCACCTTCCAGGGCGCCCTTGATGCCCATACGCCGATTGCGCAAGGCTGGCTGCGATGCTCGCATCGCAAACTCGACAAAAAACTGACGCTACACTACCGGCCCTATCACACGCACGACGAAGAGCAGAAGCTTACCCCCGGTGAAGTTTACGAGGTCGACGTCGAGGTGTGGCCAACCTGCATCGTGGTGCCAAAAGGATATCGGCTGGCGCTTTCCGTGCGTGGCAAAGACTACGTGTTTCCGGGCGAACCGGGCGAAGGCCTCGAGACGCTTGGCAAAGTGTGGACCGGCTGTGCGGTGTTCACCCACGATGATCCGCGCGACCGCCCACCGGCGGTCTTCGGCGGCGACGTGACGCTGCACGCCGGGCCGGATCGGCAGGCTTTCGTCTTGCTGCCGGTCATCCCCAAGAAATAGGCGTCCGAACGCAATTGGAGTGAGAAGCCATGAGCTATCGTGAGGTCAGCGAGATCCGCGACGGGATGCGCATCGACTGGGACATGCCGATCGAAATGGACGACGGACGTGGTGCTGCGGTGCGACGTGTTCCGACCAATCAAGAAGGGGCGTTACCCGGTCCTGCTCAGCCACGGTCCTTACGGCAAGTGGTTGCACTTCGAAGACGGCTACAAGACCGCATGGAAGCGCATGGAGGAGAAGCAGCCGGACGTGATGGCCGGTTCGACCAACAAGTACCAGAGTTGGGAAGTCTGTGATCCGGAGAAATGGGTGCCGGACGGCTATGCTGTTGTGCGTGTCGATTCGCGCGGCTGCGGCCGCTCGCCGGGCTACGTCGAACACTGGTCACCGCGCGAGACCAAGGACTTTTACAATTGCGTCGAATGGGCCGGCGTGCAGCCGTGGTCGAATGGCAAGGTCGGTTTGAGCGGCATTTCCTACTACGCCATCAACCAATGGCAGGTCGCAAGCCTGCAACCTAAGCATCTTGCCGCCATCTGCGTGTGGGAAGGCTTCGCCGATTTCTACCGCGAACTCAGCCACAACGGCGGCATCTACAACACGTTTGCGCAGAATTGGTACGACATGCAGGTCAAGACCGTGCAATACGGGCTCGGCATCAAGGGCCATCGCAGCCGCATGAACGGCGACTGGGTGTCGGGACCGGAAACGCTCACCGACGAAGAGATGGGCGCCAACCGCTACGATCTCGGCAAGACCTATTTCGCGCATCCGTTCGACGACGATTTCTATAAAGCGATGGCGCCGGACTGGTCGAAGCTCAAAGTGCCGCTGCTGTCGGCCGCAAATTGGGGCGGGCAGCCGCTGCATCCGCGCGGCAATTTCGAGGGTTTCTACCGCTCGGCGTCGAAACAGAAATGGCTCGAAGTGCACGGCATCGAGCATTGGACGCACTATTACACCGACTATGGCGTCAATCTTCAGAAGAAGTTCTTCGGCTACTTCCTCAAGGGCGACAGGAACGGTTGGGACAAGCAGCCGCAGTGTGCAACTCAACATTCGGCATCCGGGCGAGAAGTTCATTATTCGCCATGAGGACAGTTGGCCGCTGTCGAGCACGCAATGGACCAAGTTGCACTTCGCCACTGGCGCGCAGAAGCTGATCACCACCGCGCCCAAAAGTTCTGGCGGCAATCACGTTCGACGCGATCGGAGATGGTGTCACGTTTCCTCACTGAACCGATGTCGGAGGCAACCGAGATCACCGGACCGGTGGCTGTCAAGCTGCACGTCTCGTCGTCGACAGCGGACGCCGATATCTTCCTAGTGCTGCGGGTGTTCTCACCAGACATGAAAGAAGTCGTGTTCCAGGGCGCGCTTGACCCACACACGGCGATCGGCCAGGGCTGGCTGCGCGCCTCGCATCGCAAGCTCGACCGGAAGCTTTCGTTGCCGTTCCGGCCTTACCACAGCTCACGACGAGAAGCAGCCGCTCAAGCCCGACCAGATCTATGAACTCGATATCGAAATCATTCCGACCTGTATTGTGGTGCCGAAGGGATATCGCGTGGCCTTGAGCATACGCGGGCGCGACTATGTCTATCCTGGTGGCTCCGGCGGCAAACTCTCCAACATGAAGAATGAATTCACCGGCAACGGCCCCTTCCTGCATGACGACCAGCGCGACCGCCCGCCGGCAATCTATGGCGGCAAGACCACAATCCATCTCGGTGGCGACCGCGAAAACTATCTGCTTTTGCCGATCATTCCAAAAAAAGCGGAGGCAAAAGCCGTAAAGGCCACAGCGGGTAAGCTGGCGAAGCGCGCAAAAACATCGACCAATACGAAAGAAAAATCAAAGCGGCGAAGATGAGCGATCGAGAACCGCGCCTTCCAAGCGGCTTTAGCAGAGCCGCCTTCGGACGGCTGAGAGCCGCGTAATATTTTGCGACGAGGCCTTGTACCAATAATGCCTATGCAGTTCTGGATCATTCAGACCCTTAACAGCCTTTCCCTTGGCGGGTTGTTGTTCTTGCTGGCGTCTGGATTCTCGCTGATCTTCGGTCTGATGCGGATCGCCAATTTGACGCATGGCGCTTTCTTTATGCTCGGCGCCTATTTTGGCGCGACCGCCCTGCGCTCCTTCAATTGGATCGATCTATGGGGCGCGGCGATCGGCAGCGGGGTGGCGCTCGCTGTTATCGGCGGCTTTCTCGAACGCTTCGTGTTGCGGAAACTCGGAAACAACCCGCAAGGTCAAGTGCTGGTCACACTCGGGATGTCCTTCATCATCTCGGATGCCTGCCTCGTCATCTGGGGCGGCGATCCGATACCGATACCGACTCCGCATGCCTTGCAGGCGCCGACTTTTCTGTTTGGCTTCGCCTTTCCGACCTATCGTCTCGTGTTGGTCGGCTGCGCCGTCGGGGTCGCCATCGCGCTCTATCTTCTTTTGGAACGGACACGGCTCGGGGCGATGATCCGCGCCGGCGTCGACGACATGCAGATGACGCGCGCGATCGGCATTCCGATTTCGCGGCTGTTCACGGTGGTGTTCTGCCTCGGCGCCGCCGTCGCCGGAGCGGGCGGTGTGCTGGGCGGTCCGATTTTGTCGGCCTATCCGGGACTTGACGCCGACATGCTGCCGCTCGCGCTGATCGTCGTCATCCTTGGCGGCGTCGGCAGTCTCGTCGGTGCCTTCATCGGAAGTTTCCTGATCAGCTTCACCTACACGTTCGGATCCGCGCTATTCCCCGATCTCGCCTACGTCATTCTGTTTCTTCCCATGATCATTGTCATTGCATTCCGTCCCCAAGGATTGTTCGGGAGGCGAGTGGCATGAACAAGATTTGGGTTCCAATCGTCGTCGTTGTTTTCGCGCTGCTGCCGTTCGTTGCCGGCGATTTCTATATTAATCTGGGCAGCCAGATGATGATCGCGGCGATCTTCGCGCTCAGCCTAAATTTGCTGGCTGGATACGCTGGGCTTACCTCGCTCGGGCACGCCTCGTTCCTTGGACTTGCCGCCTATATCTCGGCTTGGCTCACCACGCGCGGCGGCTTCGGCAACGGTACCGCTGCATTGCTGTCGATTGCCGGCACTACGGTCAGCGCGGCATTTTTCGGCATGATCGCGCTGCGGGCCTCCGGTCTCGGTTTCCTAATGATTACTTTAGCGTTGTCGCAGGTCCTGTGGGGCCTCGCCTACCGCTGGGTTTCCGTCACCAATGGCGACAACGGCATGGCCGGGTTGGTTCGTCCGATGCCGTTCGGCATTTCGATTGATAGCGCCGCATCGTTCTATTGGTTCGCGCTGATCGTCGCCACCGTCGCCTTTATCCTGATCACGGTGTTTGTGTCGTCGTCCTTCGGTGCTTCGCTGAAGGGAACCCGAGATCAGAGCCGGCGCATGGCGGCGCTGGGCTACAATGTGTGGATGATACGCTGGATCACCTTTATTTACGCGGGCTTCTGGGGCGGCATCGCCGGGCTGCTTTACGTTTACTACAACAAATACATCCATCCCACGTCGCTTTCGATCACGAGCTCCGCCGAAGGCCTGCTGGGCGTCATCGCTGGCGGCTCTGGTACGCTGGTCGGACCGATCGTCGGATCGGTCCTTGTGACCTTCCTCAAGAACTATGCCTCGTCCTACATCGATCGTTGGAACATGCTGCTCGGCTTCGTCTTCATGTTTATCGTGATGGTCATGCCCGATGGCATTGTGCCGAGCGTTCGCCGGCTTGCGGCCCGCTGGAAGGAGCCCCGCAAGTGACGGCGCAGACCGACACCTATGCACTTGAGATCGTGCGGCTGAACAAGTCCTTCGTCGGCCTCCCGGTGACGCAAGACGTATCGATGACGATCCGCCCCGGCGAACGGCGGCTGCTTCTCGGGCCAAACGGCGCCGGTAAGACCACGTTGTTCAACCAGATTACCGGCGAAATCGTGCCGAACTCCGGCCAAATCAAGTTGTTCGGGCGAGATATTACAAAATTGAAGCCGCATCAGCGCGCCCATCTTGGGTTATCGCGCACCTACCAAATCATCACGCTTTTTCCCAATGATACGCTTCAGCACAATGTCGCGCTCGGACTGCTCGGGCTCATGCCAGCGCGTTGGAACATTTTACGCCCAATGTCGCAGCACATCATCGTCGAGGCCCGGCGCGTGCTTGGCCTCGTCGGCCTTGAGCATCTCGCTGACCGCCCGATTTCGGAAATAGCCTATGGCGAAAAGAGACGCGTTGAGATTGCGATGGCGCTTGCGCAAAAGCCAAAGGTCCTGCTCCTCGACGAACCACTGGCAGGCCTGTCCTCAGCGGAACGCAACACAATCAAAAAGCTGATTGCCGACATTCCACGCGAGACAAGCCTCGTCATGATCGAACACGACATGGACACGGCACTCGATCTCGCCGAGACCATTACGCTGCTGCATTACGGCAAAGTCATCATCGACGGCATGCGCGACGCGGTAATCGCCGACGAGAGAGCGCGCGAGGTGTACCTTGGCCATTGATGCTTTGAAACTCACCGACGTCGACACGTATTATGGCGATAGCCATGTATTGCACGGCGTCGGATTCGCGCTGGAAGAGAAGCGCGTTCTTGCGCTGCTCGGCCGTAACGGCGCCGGCAAGACGACCTGTATTTCGAGCATCATGGGATTTCTAGCGCCGAAAAAAGGCGAAATCACACTTTTCGGGAGGCCGATCGGTGGACTGGCGCCGGAAGCGATCTCGCAATTGGGCATCGGCCTCGTTCCGCAAGGCCGGCGAATTTTCCCGTCTTTGTCGGTGCGAGAAAATCTCATCATCGCCCGCCAGCGCGAAAAAGAGAGCGAGAAGCCGTGGACGTACGATCGCATTCTGGATCTCTTCCCGAGCCTAGCGGAGAGATCCCGGCAGCTTGCGGGCTTACTGTCGGGTGGCGAACAGCAGATGCTTGCAATCGGGCGCGCGTTAATCGGAAACCCAAGGGTTCTTCTGCTCGATGAACCTTCCGAAGGTCTCGCGCCGCTGATCGTCGCCGAAGTCGCACGCACCATCAAACAGCTCAAGGAAGGCGGACAATCGATCGTGCTGGTCGAACAGAACAGCGGATTGGCGCTCGACGTCGCCGATCAGGTGGTCATTTTCAATACCGGCCGTTGCGTGTTCACGGGCCCGGTCGACAAAGTGCGCAACAACGACGATCTCATCGCACAGCACCTCGGCGTTTTCCACGCCCACTAAGAAAACAGTCATCGGCGTTCGCAGTGGAGTGCAAGGCGCAGCCCCAAGGTGTAGAATGTGCGAGCAATAACAGAACCTTTGCGGCAATAAGCTCCCTTCGATCCGCGCCTTGGCGGGCACGGGAGGCAGCAAGCGCAACGTTGACTTGGATCAATGTTGCGGGGTTGGCGTGCGGGATGATTTTCGGGGCCGGTTTAAAGCAAGCGCTTCTGTTCATGGGCGCGCTCGCTCCGGCATTCGTCATTAGCGGGAGAAACACATGGGGAATTAGGCGGTCTTAATAGCAGTGCAGCAGATCGAGATAATCAGCAACCAGACGGAGGAAATACCCATGAGTCTCTCACGTCGTCGTTTTGTACAAGGCGTCGCAACAGCCGGTGCGGCTGCACTCGGCGCTCCCTATGTCCGGGCACAATCGAGTGGGGCGATCCGTATCGGCCTCCTCGGAGACAAGACCGGTCCGGTGGCGTCGGGCGGTATCGATATGGAGCGTGGCCTGAAAATGTATTTGGAGGAACGCAATTATGTCATGGCGGGGCGTAAGGTCGAACTTTTGTCCGTCGATTGCGCTTCAAATCCGACGATGACCCGCACCAAGGCGCAGGAACTGGTCGAGAAGGATAAGGTCCATTGCTATATCGGCCCCCTTGCGGCGTTCGAGGCGCTGGCAATTCAAGACTACATCAAAGAGAAAGAAATTCCAACTTTGTCAGTAGCTGCAGCCGAGGACATGACGCAACGCCATTCGATGCCCTGGTTCGTGCGGGCGACATCGACTTCCGCGCAGTGTGCACATCCGTTGGCGGAATATTGCGCCAAGACGCTTGGTTACAAACGTATGATCACTATCGGCAGCGATACTGCCTACGGCCAAGAGATGTGTGCCGGCTTCCAACGTGTCTTCGAGGACAACGGCGGCAAGATCATTCAGAAGCTTTGGCCGACTCTCGTGTCGCCCGACTATTCAACCTACATCTCCCAGCTTAAGACGAATGCCGACGGTCTGTTCTCGGCCTTTGAGGGATCGAACGGATTCCGCTTCACCCGCCAGTTTGTTGAATATGGTCTGAAAGACAAGTTGCCAATCGTCGGGGGTATGACCCACCTCGATGAAGCCGTGCTGCGCAACATGGGCGATGAGGCGCTCGGGACGATCACCTCGTGCTGGTACTCTGCGGAACTCGACAATCCGATAAACAAGGCATTTGCACCCGCTTTCCGCAAGAAATATTCCTATGATCCGGGCTTTTACGCCGCGGCGACCTACACTAACGGTGCTATGCTTGAGACGGCGATCAAGGCTGTGGGCGGCAAGGTGGAAGACAAAGCCATCTTTATGCCGGCGCTACGGAAGGTCAAAGCGGACACTTGCCGTGGCCCAGTCTCGTTCGATCAGTATGGCAACGTCGTCGGCAACGTATACATCCGGAAGGTGACTCGTAAAGACGGGCGTCTCGTCAATTCGATCATCAAGACATACCCAAACGTGAGCCAATTCTGGACATATGACGTGAAGTGGTTTCTGGCGCAACCTGTCTACTCACGTGATTATCCGCCGGCTCGATTTCTCGAGAACTGAGCCAAGCCGGGAAGCAGCGGAGCAACGCTGCTTCCCCCGCGGCTCACCGATCAGAATGAGCAATGTTAATGCGGCGTTTGCAGCAAACGGCGCAAGCCTTTTTATTAGACCACAACGGGCTAGTTTTAGCGCTATCGGGACTGCGGCACCGGTAAAGCAAGACGCCGTCAATGAAAGCAAGCAACGTTCGATATCAATGCGATCACTTTCAAGAGTCGCACATCGTAGATAGGTCAGCGTCGACATTCTTTCTGCCATCAATCATTGTCGTCTTGTCTCTCGAGGCCGCGTCGTTCGCATTTCAGCGTTCGGCGCACCAAGGGTGCCTTGGTCTGATATGACCTTCTGGCTATAGACTGCCCCACTTCTCCCCTGCTCCTGCCCCACATCACGTCGTCTTTCTGTGTTCATTTTTTAATTATGTGATGAGGTTCGTGCTCAATCGTCAGTGCCACACCGCAGCTCGGGGCGCATAGTGTGGCGCTCGATAACAGGGGTCATTGCAGAACTAGGGCAGATCGATAAGCATGGGAAGACGACTGCCATCGGTCACCGTGCACCCGGCTTGGCCGGCGGACGTTAGAACCGCCCCGGTATCGGCTGGGGAGACCCCGTAGAGGGCGAGCGCCGATCGGACCGACCAAGTCCCTCCCGGCGTCGGAGGCTCTGGCGTGGCGCCCTATGCTTACCGCTGGATCGATGGTGTATGGCGTAATTCGGTCACCAGAAACATCATTGAAGGCAAGGTGGTCGGATGGCGAGCCCTTTCCTAGCTAAGCTCATCGTGTAAAGGAACGATGCCCCGCGACGGCGCGATCACCTTCGGCGATCCGGTCGGCAAGCTCGACGCGAAGTGCGGCCCCGACGACCGACGGAACCTGCGCAGATTCCGTCGGTGCGCTTCGGCATGGGCTGAACAATCGGAGCTGCAGACGCTGTCCAGTGCAGACGAAGATTGCCAATATAGCAGATGACCCGCGCCCGACATCCTGCAAATGTGGCCAGTGTCGCGGCGGGTCAATCGGGTCGGCAATGACGACGATCCGAAGCTGATCGAAGCAATTCAGTAAGCGCCGGGGGTCTCAATCGGCTATCGGCAATTTTATCGGTGACTGATTTGCATCAAAGCAAAATGGCCATATTTTGTTATAGGGGCCAGCCGAGCGGAGGCGATAATTCCCAGCTTGGGGCGGTCCTAGCCGAGCGGAGTCGCTGAAGTTACGACTGGGGCCGCTTCCGCATGAACGTCAATGGTGCTGTCTGATCTGCGTCAGTGACAATCTGCGCGGCTACTGTATACAGAGTCATGGTCGACACAATCCTTACCTTCCTTGCTGTCCTATGTTTGTCGGGCGGGGTCATTTATTTATTCGTCATTGAACCACGTAGTAAAATTCACGATTTATGAAAAGGTCGTCTTACACTGACTTTTTCTGTCCCCATTGCGAAGCACCGTATGTTGTTAGCTATGAACAGCTACCCGTTGCTAACAGCGGCAGCGTCTATTGTAAGTGTTGCCGACGAAGAATGGTTCAATGGAACTCAGCTCTGAAACCGCGCTATAGGCTCGTACAAAAACCCGACCCAAAGCATTCATGGTGACCCGTGGGCTGGCTACGACGTGTTTGACGGCGATCGAAACATCGGGCGCATCATGCGTCATCCGCCGTGTGTGTTTGTTACTTCTTCCTGGTCGTCGTCGTCAGGTACGAAACCACGGCCACCGCATGTTGGGCATTGCTGTTCATCGTCCGTGCCTTTTTCAATGACACCATCACCGTTGCAGTCTGGACAGGTTTTCATGTGCGCCTCTTGGAGATGGTACCACGCTTTGCTAATCCGGCTGTAAAGGAAAAAGCCCGCCCGGATGCAAGACCGAAACCCGCACGCCTCAAGCACCCGAGGCCGAGCCACGGTTCTGGACTGGAAGGCCGAAAAGCGCCAATATTCACGCCGGTTTGGGAGTCATATGGGCAATCCCGGTGAAAATGTCGGGCGGCGTTTCGTCGTGCTTGAAAGGCGTGATGGACGGCGCGAACAAGAAGAAAAAAAGTCGCATGACCTTGGGGGCTTTGCTGACTGGCGCACGATTATCGCGTGCTGGTTGATTGCGAGGAGCACGCCAACCGTGGCGACCCGTTCCGGGTCGTTGGGGTCCCGGCGCGGCGCGAATCGATGACTGATGCCGGAACAGCACGGTTAGTGATCGAGAGCGCGAGCCTGCGCTACGGCCAACTCGATGTCTTATCCGATATCAGCCTCAACGTCGGCACATCCGAGATCGTCAGCATCGTTGGGCCGTCCGGCTGCGGCAAGACCACGCTGTTGCGCTGCGTCGGCGGCTTGAACCAGCTCAACCGCGGCGCGATCCGCATCGACGGCCAGCGCGTGGAAAAGCCGCTGCCGATCGTGTCGATGGTGTTCCAGCACTTCGGGCTGTTTCCCTGGAAGAATCTGTGGAGCAACATCGCCTATGGGCTCTTGCTGCGCCACACGCCGAAGGGCGAGGTCGAGCGCCGCGTCGCCGACGCTATCGATCTCGTCGGCCTCAAGGGTTTCGAGAAATCCTATCCGCATCAGTTGTCCGGCGGCATGCAGCAGCGCGCGGGCTTGGCGCGCGCGCTGGTGATGGAACCCAAGCTGTTATTGATGGACGAGCCGTTTTCCGCGATCGACGCGCAGACCCGCGAGCAGCTCCAATTCGAATTGTTGCGTATCTGGGACCGGCGGCCGACGGCGATGATGTTCGTGACCCACGCCATCGACGAGGCGGTGCTGATGGGCGACCGCGTCGTGGTGCTGGCCGGGCGGCCGGCGCACGTGCGGGCGGTGCGTACCGTCGATTTGCCGCGGCCGCGCGAGCGCAGCGTGGTCGCCAGCCGCGAATTCATCAATTTGCGCGAACAGGTCTGGCATGACCTATTCGACCAGCAGGGAGCGAATGCCGCCCGCATGCAATAGCTTTCCAAAAAGAACGTCCTCGAGAAGACATCGCGGCTAAACAGAGAGGGAGGAGACTAACCATGCGTAACGTGACTGGCCTCGTGCCAAAGACGACGCTGCTCGGCGCAACGCTTGCGCTTTCGGCGCTCACCTACTGCCTGCCGGCGAATGCCGCCGACATCAAGCTCACAGCCTCGGCGATCGGCCGTCCCCCGATCTTCTCCAACACCTTCGTCGATGTCGGCGAGGACATGGGCTACTGGAAGAAGGTGGGGCTCGACATGAGCTTCCGCTGGTTCCAGCGCGGCACCGACACCGCCAAGGCGGCGGTGACCGGCGACGTGCAGGTCGGCTTCACCGCGACGCCGGTGGCGGTCAACCTGATCGCGGCCGGCGCGCCGCTCGTCATCATCGCCGGCATGCCAAACCAGGACTGGATCATCGGCTCCGATCTGCCGAACGTGAAAGGCTGCAAGGACCTCAAAGGCCAGACGGTTGCCGCTGACGGCATCAACAATGCGCGCTGGCTGTTCCTCAAGTCCGAGGCTGAGTCCTGCGGTCTCACACTCAAGGATATGACGCCGATCGATCTGGCCAATGCGCCGCTGGTGAAGGCGGGCATTGCCGGGCAGGTGCACACTTCCGTCTTCCACATCGACGAACTGGCGCAGATCGAGTTCAAGACCGGCAAGAAATGGCATCTGATCGCGGTGCCCGCCACGATCAAGCAAGGGCTGCACTACGGGGTAATCTTCGCCAACAAGAAGGCGGTCGCCGACAACAAGGAAGGCGTCGTCCGCTTCCTCGAAGGCTGGATCATGACGCAAAAACTGATGAGCAGCACCAAGCCGGCCGATCAGCAAAAGTTCGCCGAGATCGCGGCCAAGGCGAGCCAGATCGACGTCAAGGTAGCCGAGGGCGCCATCAAGTCGTTCCAGGCCATCCATTACTGGGTGAACAACGACGGGCTTAATGAAAAGCAGATGATGGGCCAGGTCGCCGAAATGGTGAAGGACGGCCTGATGAAGCCTGACGCCAAGCCGACCTACGACAAGCTGGTCGACAAGTCGCTCTACGCGGAGGCGAAAAAGCGCGTCGAGAAAATGGGCGGCATGAACCAGTAGGCTTGCCATGACGGACGCGCGAGGACGGGCCATGAGCGAAGGACAAAGTGAATCCTTCGAGGCTCGCCTTGCGCGCTTTCGTGTCGTCAATGCCTGGTGGATCAGGCTTGCCTGCTACGCGCTGAGCATTCTGCTTCTGCTCGGCACGTGGCAGGCGCTCGGCCACAGCTTCGGCGTCCTGTTCGTGCCGTTCACCACCACCATGAGCCGGCTGTGGGACATGCTGCACGGCGGACCACTGCTGCCGGGGCTTCTGGTGTCTGCGAAGCTTTACGCCGTCACCCTCGCCATCAACATCGTGGTTGGGGTCACACTCGGGCTACTGCTCGCGCGCAGCAAGCTCGTCGCCGCCGCCGTCGAGCCGTACATCTACATTCTTTACGCCACGCCGACGATCTCGCTGGTGCCCTTCGTCTCGGTGATTTTCGGCTTCGAGTTTGGCTCGCGCGTGCTGGTGTCGGTGCTGATTTCGATCTTCCCGGTCCTCATCGGGGTGGCCGAAGGCGCGCGCTCGATCCCGCGCCAGCATCTCGACGTGGCGGCGATCTTCGGTTCGACCGAGGGCCAGCTTTGGCGCGACGTGATCGTGCCTTATGTCACGCCTTACGCGATGTCGGGCATCAAGCAGTCGATCGCGCTGTCGATGGTCGGCACACTAGTCGCCGAATTTTTCCTCAACCCGGACGGCGTCGCCGCGGTCCTACTGCAGGGCACCACCATCGTCGATTCCGGCTGGGTGCTCGCGGTGACGGTGTTCATCTGCGCGATCGCGGTGCTGCTGGTCGGTATTGGCGAATTGATCGAACGGTATCTGGTGCGATGGCGACATACAGCAGTCGGATAGAAGCGCCCGCCGCGCGCTGGAGCTTCAGCAGCCGCTGGCTCAACCGCGAGCGCATTGCCCCGGCGGTCGCCGGGCTCGCGATCCTGACGGTGTGGGAAATCTATGTGCGCGCCACGCTGCCTGATTTCGTGGCGACGCCGCTCGGCATCATTGCAGCGATCCCCTCGACGGTCGGCAGCGCCGAGTTCTGGCAAGACGTTTTCGTCACCTTGAGCGCGATCCTCGAAGGCGTAGCGATCGGCTCGGCGGCGGGCGTGGTCGTCGGCGTCGCCATGGGCCGCGTGCGCGAGATCGACTGGTTCCTGTCGGTCTATATCCGCGCGCTTTACGCGCTGCCGCTGGTCGCGCTGGTGCCGATCGTCATTCTCTGGGTCGGCTACCAGCCGGCGGCGCGGCTGATCATCGTGATCATCTCGGTGTTCCTGCCGGTCGCCGTCACCACGGCCGATGGTACCCGCGCGATCTCCAAGGACTACCTCGACGTCGGCAAGATGTTCGGCGCGCGCACGCACAATGTCTGGTTCGGCATCGCGCTGCCCTCGGCGACGCCTTTCATCGTCGCCGGCATCGAGCTCGGCTTTGCGCGCGGCATTACCAACGCCATCGCCGTCGAGGTGCTGGCATCCATCAACGGCATCGGCATGTCCGTATTCACGAAATCGAACGAACTCAACGAGAACGCATCGCTGGTCTATGTGCTCTGCCTGGCAATCTTCGCCGTCGGCGTTCGTTCGCTGATGATCCGTTTCCGGCACTGGCTCGCGCCCTGGTATAGCCGTTAGATTGCGGCTATGTGTACCAAAAACCTCATCCGGCGACGATTCCGGTTTCAGTAGAGCAGGTAAAATTCCCTGTTCGATGATGCAGGGGGTTGTGTGTACCAAATATCTGATTCAGCATGGACGCGGAGAACAGACGGGATAAGCTCGCGGCCCGATGACTGATCTGCCCATGCTGATTCTCGGCGTTCTGGCTTCGCTCTTCAAGTCGAGAGCAAAGCTGGAGGCAGAAATCCTGGTCCTACGGCAACAGATCAATGTGCTTCGCCGGCGGGCACCAAAACGACCGCACCTCAACAATACCGATCGGTTTCTGTTTGTTTGGCTTTATCACTGGTTCCCCTCCGTTCTTGGCGCGATTGCGATTGTCAGGCCGGAGACGATCATTCGCTGGCACCGCGCTGGGTTTCGAGCGTATTGGCGCTGGTGATCGCGCAACCATGCCGGCAGACCGAAGGTCTCGGCTGAGCTATGCACGCTCATTGGCGAGATGAGCCGGGCAAACCCGCTCTGGGGCGCCCCACACATTCACGGCGAACTGCTCAAGCTCGGCTTCGAGATCGCTCAGTCAACGGTTGCTCGGTATATGTGCCGCAGCAGGTTGCCACCGTCTCAGGGCTGGCGCACGTTTCTGAGCAACCATGCCGAGGGCATCGCAGCGATCGACCTTTTTGTCCTTCCAACGATCGCGTTCCGGATCCTCTATTGTCTTGTCATTATACGGCATGGGCGACGAATTTGGCTGTCGTTCAGCGTAACGGAAAACCCGACTGCGGAGTGGATCTCGCGCCAGATCACCGAGGCTTTCCCATGGGATCAGGGCGCCGCGATATCTCATTCGGGATCGGGACACTTCGTATGGGCCAGTCTTCATGCAGCGTCTGCGCGCCATGGGTATTCGAGACCGGCCGATTTCATTCCGATCACCCTGGCAAAACGCTTACGTTGAGAGGCTCATTGGTTCGATCCGGCGGGAGTGCCTAGACCACATGATCGTATTCGGGGAAGCACACCTGCGCCGGATCCTAGGCGCATATGCCGTCTACTATAATGAGTCGAGGATCCATCGTTCTCTGAACAAGGACGCGCCATTCCATCGCGCGATCGAGCGCCTCGGTGCCATCACGGTCTACCCAGTTCTCGGTGGCCTTCACCACCAATATTGCAGAATCTAATTTTCGGTACACACAGGCCGTGCGCTACGAGGATCAGGTCGAGCCGGCCCACGTCGAGCAGCGCATCTACAGCGGATTTGCCTCGAACGCCGACCTGGCGCGCATGCATGCATTCCACGACCAGGACTGGCAAGATCGTATCGGTAGTCGTCCGTGAACAACGGCTAACCGATTGAATGTGAGTCCGTTTTTGGGGCTTTGGCCGATTTGAGATTGCAGGATTTCATGGCCTGAGGACCGAGAACCTTGCGATTTCATTTTTCGGTTTTCTTTCAGCCTGAACCATGATTCCCTGGCGGCATCGGAGGCAAGGATGCGGCCGAAGCAACACGAGACGACGGGATCAGCCGATCTGTTCCGGGCCAGGCTCGAGCAGATCATCAACATGAAGCACGAGTTGGTGCAGCTCGCCGGCAAGCTCGACTGGGCGTGGATCGACGGCGAGATCGCACCGCTCTACAGCGATCAGGGCCGGCCCGGGATCGAGACCCGCTTCGTGATCGGGCTCTTGCTGCTCAAGCATAGTTACGGACTTTCCGACGAAGGCGTATGCGAGCGCTGGGTGCATGATCCGTATTTCCAATACTTCACCGGGGAAGAGTTCTTCCAGCATGAGTTCCCGCACGAGCGCTCGGACCTCAGCCACTGGCGCAAGCGATTGGGCGACAAGCTGGAGCTGCTGCTGGCCGAGAGCCTGCGGGTGGCGCATACGAGCGGCGCGCTGCGCACGAAGGATCTGGCGCGGGTCACGATCGACACAACCGTACAGCCCAAGGCCATCACTTTCCCGACCGACGCCAAGCTGCTGCACGCAGCAATCAAGGGCCTCAACCGCCTGGCCAGGAAGCATGGCGTGCGGCTACGGCAATCCTATCTGCGCATAGCCAAGCACGCTGCGATGATGGCGGGGCGCTACGCCCACGCCAAGCAGTTCAACCGCCATCGTCGGCAGTTGCGCATTCTGCGCACGCGGCTCGGCCGCATCATCCGCGACATTCACCGCAAGATCGCCGGCCAGCCGGCCTTGGAGGGGGCATTCGAATGGCCGCTTGCGCGTGCCAGCCAGATCCGTTCACAGCAGCAGCGCCAGCGCGGCTGGAAGCTGTATTCTTTCCATGCCCCAGAGGTCGAATGCATCGGCAAAGGCAAGGCCAGCGCGCCCTACGAGTTCGGCGTTAAGGTCTCGATCGCCACCACCAATGCCCGCGCGCCCGGCGGCCAGTTCGTGCTGCACGCCAAAGCGCTGCCGGGCAATCCGTATGACGGCCATAGCCTGCGCGCTGCTATCGAGGACACCGAGAGGCTAACCGGGCGCGAGATCGAGCGTGCCTATGTCGACAAAGGATACCGCGGCCACGATGCGCCGAACCCACACCGCGTCTTCATCTCCGGGCAGAAGCGCGGCGTCTTCGGTGCCATCAAGCGCGAGCTGCGGCGCCGCTCCGCCATCGAGCCCGTGATCGGCCATATGAAGGCAGAGGGCCACCTCGGGCGCTGCTATCTCAAGGGAACCGTCGGTGACGCCGCCAATGCCATTCTCACCGCCGTCGGCCACAACCTCCGCCTTGTCCTCGCCTGGCTGAGGATTCTTTTGTGTCTGATCCTGGCGGCGCTACGCAGCGTGCTTGCAGGCCATCCCGAACTCAAATTGGCTTCTTAACGGCCGACTCGGTATAATCCAGCAGATCGAGGACGCGCGTTACCGCCAGATCGCACAAAGGATCGTCGCGGTCGAACGCCCGGATCTGCTGACTGACGCGCAGCGCCAGCGTTGGCAGTCATGGCGTCGGGAGCGCCTCCTCACAAACGAGAAAGTCCCGTGGATGACGGTCGCTTCCGCACTTGAAGAGCTCGCCGGGCTGAGCAAGGACGCCTTGCCGGCCCAGCAGGCGCAACTCGCGGACCTGGAGCGCTTCCTGAACGGTCTGGGTCGTTAGGCCAGGCTTGTCGATCGAGCAAAGTGATCAGGAACATTGCGGCGCCGGACGCTGTGAGCGCAGCCAGGCTCGGGCTGTTTTTCCCGGTCGATTCGCGCGCCTACTGCCGCACGTCGCGGTCGATTTCGGCCCGGTTCCGGTTTCACTTACGCGGTGCGGCGAAAATTTCTCGTGCGGGCGGTTTTGCCGCTTCTCCCCCCGTTACTACCCCCAAAAGGAAACACCTTGTTGGGCAAAAGGAAACACTTTTTTTATGGGAAAAATGTCGAATCACTTTTCGGGCCGCGCGATAAATAGAGTGTTTCCAATCCCTAATCAAACGTTACCACGAGTCCTTGAAAAAGTCGATCCGGAGCCCGGCCTTCGGCCTGCCGCAGGCGCCGCGGCGATTGAGCTACGACTCTCGAATTACATGCCGGAGCGCGGCTGGGCGCGGCGCCGCAGGCGCCGGGATCGCCCGCCTTCCCGATCGGCCGGGGAGCGGAAAACCGCGTGTCTGCGGGCCTTTCCGGCCCGCCGCAGGGGGCGTCGGCAAAGTTTCCGCGCTCCGGCGGGGGGATGGCCTGGCCGGCCGCAGGCCTGCGGCGCCGATCGGGCTGTTTGGGCCGTAAAAAGGCCAAATGGCGGCTCCCCCCCAGTCACGTCGGGGGTGGTAACACCCTATTTATCGGGAGCAGCAGCCGGAAAATGTGCAAGCCATTGAAAAACCATGAAAAAAATCAAAACTGGTAACACTTGTATTGAAATCGGAAACATTTTTCACACGAAAAGTAACACTTGTCCGAGGATAAGAAACACTAGGTTGGTGAAAAGTAACACTTGTCCGAGGATCGGAAACGCGGTTACCCCCAATCGGTGTGAATATGGTCGCAATTTGAAAAAAATTTACTAGGGCCTGTCTTCAGTTAGGCGGGCTTTGCACGAGAACGGATCAGAATCAAACGCGGAACGCCGTTCTATTTTGCAGCGCCGCCGGTACGTTGGGGATTCCCAAATCAGTTGTCGAGTGATTGATGCGAGGTCGGCTTTGCGGAGGGGCCGACCCCATGCAGCGCTTTGGATTGCGAGACGACCAGTGGGAGCGGATCAAGGATTGTTTGCCCGGCCGTGAAGGCCATGTCGGCGGCAATGCAGCGGACAACCGGTTGTTCGTCGAAGCCATTCTTTACAGGTATCGAACGGGAATCCCCTGGCGTGACCTGCCTGCGCGTTTCGGCGACTGGAAGATCGCGCACCAGCGCTTCAGTCGATGGGCGAAGAGCGGCGTTTTCGAGCGCATTTTCAAGCTGTTGGCAAGCGATCACGACAACGAATACATGATGATCGATGCCACCATCGTACGCGCTCATCAGCACAGCGCCGGCGCGCGAAAAAAAACGGCCCGCAAGCGATCGGCCGATCGCGCGGTGGACTGACCACCAAAATTCACGCGCTCGTCGATGCCTTGGGCAATCCCGTCGCGTTGATGCTCACGCCAGGCCAAGCTCATGATCTTGCTTGCGCCGAGCCATTGATCGACAACGCCGATCCAGATGCATTGCTTGCCGACAAGGCCTACGACGCAGACCCATTCATCGACACCCTCACCCAGCGGGGAATCACTCCAGTCATCCCGCCCAAGGCCAACCGCAAGACCCCGAGAGCGTGCGATTTTGCGCTCTACTGCGAACGCAACCTTGTCGAACGGTTCTTCAATCAGCTCAAACACTTCCGTGCCATCGCCACACGTTATGACAAACTCGCCAGAAATTTTCTCGCCGCAGTGCAGATGGCTGCCGCTATGATCCTGCTCAACTGAACACAGGCCCTAGCCATCATATTACCATTGACCCACCACCATTGCGATCGTGGCTTACCTGACAGAGAAATATAACTAAGATTATTCAATGGTTTAGGTCGAAATTACGGTCGTGTTGACTTAATCTTGCACGGGTTGCCCGCTTGCTGCACATGGAACGGCTTGCCGCTCTCGTCGATCTTGAGCGTCGACGACTGCAGGTTCATGCCGAGCTTGGCCGCCCATTCCGCCGTGGCGTTGGTGCCGGCGCCCCACCAGATGCGCTCGCGCAGGCCCGCCGAGTAGGGCTCAACGCGCAGCGGGCCGGGCGGGTTCGGGAACATCGGCGTAGGATTCGGCTTGGCGAAGCCCTCGCCGCGGATCACCTCGAGGAACACCTCGGCGTGACGCAGCGCCATGTCGGCGTCGGTCTGCCCCTCGGCCGGCGCGTCGCCGAAGTAGTGGAAGCCGTCGAGCACCTGCTCGGGCGAGCCGCGCGAGATGCCGAGCTGCAGGCGGCCACCGGCGATGAGGTCGGCGGCGCCGGCGTCCTCCGCCATGTAGAGCGGGTTCTCGTAGCGCATGTCGATGACCGCGGTGCCGATCTCGATGCGCTTCGTGCGGCGCCGCAGGCGGCGAGCAGCGGGAACGGCGAGCCGAGCTGGCCGGCGAAGTGATGGACGCGAAAGTAAGACCCGTCGGCGCCGAGTTCTTCCGCCGCGACGGCGAGGTCGATCGATTGCAGCGGCGCGTCGGAGGCCGACCGCGTCTGCGACTGCGGCGACGGGGTCCAATGGCCGAAGGAGAGGAAGCCGATGTGTTTCATGGGGGTGTGGGGGCTGAGGCGGTCGGTTGCCGCTCTCCTAACTTGAAAAATTTGCGCTCGAATAGGTTATATTGCGAGCCCAAGGTCTGACCGGCTAATGGGTATAATAAACCTGTCCGTGACCGTCGCGAAGCACCCAACGGTCACCCTCCATGGCGATTGTGCTTCGCCGATCCTTTTCGGCGCCAAGCGTCTCTGTCCACTGGATCAATCCTCCACTAAACAACTTTGAAATGGCGAGGTTGAGAACCGAATAACTTGCGCGGTCTTGGTCACAGTCTTCTACAACAACGTAACGGGCTGTACTGATTTTTAGACTGCTATCTACATAGGCGGGATAAAGCATAACATTATCTGCCGCGCCGCGCATTTGCATGGCGGGATAGACTATCCCGGCAACATGAGCGAATCGCGGCCCGCCTGGATTGATCGGAATTGGCGATGCGCCATCGAATAGAAGCTCATTGATCGCGATCGACTGCTTGTACCGATATTCATTTTCCGGCGTCAGATTTTCTGTAAAGGCCTTCGAAAGCTTGCGACGGAGCTTCCGATTCCGCTTTGTTTCATTGGGGATGAGATTTGTAAGTTGAGGCCGTGGATACAACCTGTCGCCAAGCCTGCGCAACGCGGTTTCATCAAAACCAAGATTGTGCATCCAGAGCGGCTCGGTTATTTCCCATTCCCCGAGCGCGATCAGGTCGCCGCGCTTGGCTTTAAGTTCAAACAATATGGCTGGTCCTCCTAATGAGGCGTAGAAGACGGATTGCCCTTCGCGGTTCGCCCGTCCCATTCGGATAACACCGGCGGGCGGATAGCTAAGCTGCGAAACCGCATCCGGTCTTGTGTCCCACTTAACGCCTCGGAAAATTCGATTCCCTGGCCGTACGTCTTTAATGGCGACAACGTAGTCGTCCAGTTTTGGGCGCAATAATCGTTTGAGGGCATCGATGTCCTTGGTTCGCAATTGAGTATCTGTGAAAAGCTCGCCGGACATCTAGGGTGCCGTCGTAGAGCGCATCGCCTCGGCTAGAATTCGACCGCTTTACATGTTTGCCGAGGATATAACTCACGAAGCTTGCCATTAATTTTGATCGCACGGTCCACGGGTGAGCCCCACGAAATATGACACAGCGTGTTTCCGCGTGACATCTCTACGCGCCTGTACGAAGTCAACAATATGGGGGATCGTCGCCTGCGCGCCGGCTGCGAACACCGCCAGAGCACCCGCAAAACCAAGATTTGCGACGTAGGACAACGAGAGCGTTGGTAGCTCCCACCGGGCAAGACCCTTCACGATATTGCCGAAAAGAGCGTCGCGCGCGCTGGCCATTTCGTTTTCATATTCCCGGATTCTCGGCGCGAGTTCGGATGCGATAATGGCCTGAATGGTTTCGGCAGGGTGGCTTAATTCGGCTTCCCCAATTTTCGCGGCAACGCTGCGCAATTCGACATTCCATGCGTCGTATAGATCTTTGGTCTTTTCGCGATAGGCAAAGATGCCCTTGAACTCAATATTTTTCAGTATTTCATCAGGAATAACCGACCGCGCGAACCCCAATCCAAGGAACGGGGCGATTGCGGGAGTCCCGCCGACGTATCGCGAGCTGGAAGCGCGCAGCGCCAGCAGTTTGGGAAGCGTTACATCATCGGCGACGGGAAGCGCTTCCACCTTGTCGGCCATCAATAGCGCACTGGTAATCTGTATTGAGACATCAACTACCAGGGAACGAAAGATTGCCCTTCGACCTTCGGGGGTCTCGGGCTTATACATCAGGCTTCCATCAGCCTGTTCGAGACCGAGTTTCCCCATGGGCAGACCTGTGTCCGCCACTAGCAGCCGTCGAATATCAACTCCGGTTCGGCCATCACCATAATTGCCCGCAGGTTGCAAAAGCCGCTCGGCAAATACATCGTCCGAGCGAAGCCCTTCAAAAACGCTGCGAACAAAATCAGGATTGTCCAGATCGGCCAACACGTAGGCCTGATGAAGTTCATGGGCCGGGCCACTTGCAGGTTTCAGCACCGTGATCGGAACGGGTGATGGGCCGAATGAGAGGCCCCGCATGTAGGAATCGCTGCCGACCGTTCCCCAATCGCCGAAGGTGACGGACGGCCGATCAAGAAAGCACAGTTCGCTTCCTAGCAGGAACAGGCGCGAGAGCGTGTCTGCCGGACAAAAATGCGTACCGACGTAGAGAAGCTTCATGGCCAACGCCTATTGCGAGTCACGCCCGCGGTTCAGCTTATCAAACCAGCATTGAAACGGCGAATGCCGAAAAGATTGATTGCGAGGGTTGGATTTGAACCAACGCCCCCCAGCGCGTAAAGTGGGTCAGCGTCCACGGTACGTAACCCATCGGCTGCGCGACCATCTGCAAATCCGAGGTTGGCTCACATGAACGCGAAGCCTGAAATATCGAACGCCGGCAAAATTCGGAAAATTGCAGAGTTGGGTTTGCAGGATGCACTTCAAATTTTGCACTTGATTGAATTGCTGAGAACACAAAATTCAAGAGGCATCAATGCGCGCATATCCCAAGCGGGTGGGTCGCAAGCCGTCGTCGCAATTCGTTATGCAATGATTGGATATCTCACGCTCATAGTTGCGAGAGCCTATGCAAATCCATGGTCCGGTGATTTGCATTGCCGAGTAGCAGCAGAATTGCTCAAGAGCGATCAAATGAGCCGAGAGATTTTTCAGACTGGCGATGGAGGAAAATTGCTCGCACAGTTACAATCGCATTGGGAAAAATGCGTTAAGGATCCTCGTCTAGAACGGATTGAACACTTTCGGCATAAACACACTGCGCACCTCGGAGAGCCGAGGGACATTCCTGAGCCCGAATATCGAGAGCTATTTGCGTTTGGAATTGCAACCGCACAAGCCTTCGACCTTTTGGCGCTGACGACCAAAGTAGCCGTGAAGTCAGCGACCGGAAACAACGCTGCGCTATTTTCTGCTGAGGCTTTTTGGAAGCCTTGGACGCAATAAACCGAACTGGCGTGCGCCTTAAGCGCCGGGCCGCCGCCCGCCGCCTTATCACGGCACAATCCGCTCCGCGCGGAACTGCCGCATGAGGCTCACGAACATCTCCTCGCTGTCGACCACGTCGTGAAAGCGGAAGCGGCGCGATTTGGTGACGTCCGACATCACGTCCCAGTCGCAGCCGAAAACGTAGTCGGCAAAGGGCCAGGCCACCAGGTCGCCGTAGGCGTAAGGCTTGAGCCCGTGTTTCTCCGTCATGGCGCGCCACAGCGGCGCCTTGTTCGCCATGACCGCCGTCAGGCTGGTGGTGCGCACCTCGCCGGGGCGCATGTCGAAAGCTGAGGCGAGCTGCGGCCACAGATTTTGCCAGCGGAAATAATCGCCGTTGGTGATGTTGAAGGCCTCGCCCGCGCAGCGCGGCTCGGTCGCCGCCCACAGCGCGGCCTTGGCGAAGTGCTCCGACGCGGTGACCTGATAGAGCGAGGCAAAAGCGCCGGGCTTGCCCGGAAAATGCAGCGGGCGCCCCAGCTCTTTGCTGATCGCGGCGTAAACCGCGATGGCCGGCGCCAAACTCATCGGCGTGCCCGGCGCAAAGCCGCACAGGGTCTGCGGCCGCAGCTCGACGCCGTCCCAGTCTTTGCCGCGCTGGAAGGCTGAGAGCCAGTCAATCTGGTCGAAATAGTAATTGGCACCGGCGTGGCGCGGATCGCTCTCGCGCGCCGGCGTCCGGTAGGGCCCGAGATGCGAGCCGTAGTATTTCGTGCCGGTGACCAGCACCACGCGGGTCAAGCGCGGCGAGGCCCGCGCGATCGCCGTGACGGCGTTGACCAGCATGGTGAGGTTCGGCGCGACGTTTTCGGCATAGCCCGCGGCGGCGCCGGCCGCGGGCTGAAACGCCGCGTAGAAAACGTGCGTGGCGTCGTTCAATCCGGCGAGCTTCTCCGCCGTCGCCTCGGCGTCGAGCAGATCGACCGGGATATGGCGGTAGCGCGGTGCGGCCTCGGCGGCCCGCCGCGACAGGCCGACGACGGACCAGTCGCCCTGTTCGATGAGCCGCGCGACGATGTAGCGCCCGATGACGCCGAGGGCGCCGACGACGACGGCCTGCTTGTGCTCTGCCATGCGCGAGAGGGTATCCGGGCCCGCGACGCGGCGCGAGGCTGGAGTCATTATCCGTTCGTCCCCGCGAAAGCGGGGACCTAGGGCCAAATCCACTGGCTTTGCCCGCCTGCTCTTGATTCTCGCTTTCGCGGGAATGAACGGAGTTTAGCTCGACGAAATCTTGTCCAATTTGGGATAGTGGTAAGTCAATTTGAGATAGTGGTAAGTCAAATTGAGCTGCGCTACCGGCAGTTAAAGTGGCTAAGCTTCCCATGAGATGTACGCCTCATTGCGCTACCGGCACTCGCTCCAATAGCCACAACGTTCGCGCCGGCCTCTTCTGCCGCGAGTGGATTGCTAAGTCGCTGATAGAGCTAAGCGGAATCCTGAAAAACCAGACCGTTTGTGTGACCTAACTGTGACCAACGTACAAATAAAATGTCCTATTGGTTGTACCGGAGAAACAAGACGACAAACAAAGCTGAAACTATCTTATTTTACTCAGATAAAATTGCTGCTGGTACAATCTTTGGTGGGCGCACCAGGGCTCGAACCTGGGACCCGCTGATTAAGAGTCAGCTGCTCTACCCTCCATTGGGACACGCGTGCTGCTGAATACGCAGCGAATAACGGATATTGGCCCGACCCAAAACGCCGACCAAGTCCAGCCAATTATCTTGTACCACTGTTGTATCAAGCTAATCTCCGGCTGCATTTTCGCTACTAAGATTTGCCATAACTTGTTAAAAACAAATAACAATAGGTGTTGGAGCGGGTGAAGGGAATCGAACCCTCGTCATCAGCTTGGAAGGCTGTTGCTCTACCATTGAGCTACACCCGCGGAACGCGCCGCTCATTTAGAAGATTCCGGCGCTCTCCGCTACCCATCCTGAAACCCGCCTTTGCCCGCGCAATGCGCGTTAATATTTCCGGCGAGCACGTTGCCGTCAGATAAGACGAGGTCCCCCGAGCCGAAAATTTAACACTAACGCCAGGTTGTGACTGACAAAGCCTGCTCGCGGTGCCAGAGTAGTATGAAGATCTCTGTTACCGCGGGCCATAATTGCAAGGGAGGCTGGCCGTGCAGGACAGGCGAAAAAATGCTCGGAGCAAAACGTATTTCGGCGCTGTGGTCGCGTTCAATCGCCGCCGCTCCACGTTCGACTGCTTGGTCCGTAACTTTTCACGCGACGGTGCCAAACTCACCTTCGGCAATGTCGTCGCCGTGCTTCCCGACAAATTCGATCTCATGATCGAGCGCAAGGATCGATCGTTCCACGCGCAAGTCGCGTGGCAAGGCTCGCACGAGATGGGCGTCGCCTTTCTGCCTGATAGCGTCGGCGCCGAACCAATCCCGTTGGCGTAGGCCAGGCGCCTTCGGGACTGCGAGACCGAAAAGGCCGCCTTGCGGCGCCGCATCGCTCAATTCAGCACTGCGGAATAATTCACTCATCGCGAAGCAGAAGTGGTGGGAGAGGTAGGACTCGAACCTACGAAGGCATAGCCAGCGGATTTACAGTCCGCCCCCTTTGCCGCTCGGGACACTCTCCCTTGAAGCCGCCGCAGCACGTTGATCCGACGCGAAAAACACCGCTCCGGGCGGCTGGGGCAGGCCCCGGTTTATGGGCACCCACCCCCGCGAAGTCAATGGAGGCTGTTCGGCCGCCGATGGATCGGTTAAGGCACCGGCATGGCACCACGAATTTCTAGCAGCCGGGGCAAACACGGCGCCACCCGCGAGCAGATTGAGCGGCGCGAACGCTTCGAACGTGCCCGCCGTGAAAGCCTGCGGTCCACCGGTGACGGCCCCACCATCATGTATGGCTGGCACACGGTCACCGCCGCTTTGCGCAACCCGGCACGGCACCTGCGTAAGCTGCTGGCTACGGAAAACGCCGCGCGGCGGCTGGCCGAAGAAGGAATAGCGCCCGCGCTTGCGCCGGAACTGGTCCGGCCCTCGGCGATCGCCGAACGGCTCACGCCCGACGCGGTGCATCAGGGGCTGTATCTCGAAACCGATCCGCTGCCCTCACCTGCGGTCGAGAGCTTACCGGCGCAAGGCGTGGTGCTGGTGCTCGACCAGATTACCGATCCGCACAATGTCGGCGCCATTTTCCGTTCAGCGGCGGCTTTCGCGGCCACGGCGATCGTGACCACGCAACGCCACAGTCCCGACGCGACCGGTGCGTTGGCCAAAGCCGCATCGGGCGCGCTTGAATTCGTGCCTCTGGTGAGCGTGCAGAACCTGGCGCGCGGACTAACCGCGCTGAAGCAAAGCGGCTTTCTGGTGGTCGGTCTCAACTCGAGCGGCGAGGCTGATCTCGCCGCCCTGCCCTTGCGCGCGCCGCTTGCGCTGGTGCTCGGCGCCGAGGGTAAGGGTTTGCGCCAGCTCACCAAAGAAACCTGCGACGCCGTCGCCCGCATCGATCTGCCGGGCACAATCAAGAGCCTGAATGTATCGAACGCGGCAGCGCTTGCGCTCTACGTCGCCAGTCGGCGCCTGAACGGCCAGGCATAAATGCAAACGGCGGGCCCCCAGCCCGCCGCTCGCTCCCACTATCTTCAATTCCCTACTGGTCTGAATGGATGACGACTCCACGTCCCTTGCGGAACAAGCGGATGTTCATGCGGTCCGGCCCGAGTATGGTGACCTGCGCGTCGGCGTCGATCACGTGCGATTGGCCCTGGTCGACCCCGCGTTCGCTCTCAATCACTGCGGGCCCGCGTTCGCCATAGGCGCCGACGCCGCTAACGTAAGGATAGTGTCGTAATCTGTAGGGAATGGCGAAAACGTTGGGTGCAAGCTCGACGGCGGCATAGGAGCGCTTGCGCGGCAAATAATACCGGTGGTGATAATGCGAGTAGGAGTGGTAGAGCGGCGCCCGCTGGCAGCCGCAGGGGTTATTCCAATGCGCCTGCGCTGCGGCTGATAGTAACGTGGTGACGATGACGGCGAGCAGAGCGAGTGTGCGCGGGCGATCGGTCATGATGGTCTTCCAGCTCTAATGGCGTTCAAGATTTCAATGTGTTTGGCTTCTGTGCAGATCGGGTGCGAGCGGGCGGTGCCCAGTATCGGAGCTGCTATCGAGCCGGCTATCGCCCTGAATCACGAGCGGCTGCAGGCCGACGGACTGGGCGCGCTCGAACGCCCAGTTGTTGGACCAGCTGCGGCGATAGCTCTTCGCCGGCTTCGACGGATGACTGACGGCCGACAGGTTTTCGTAGCGGCCGACGCGCGGCCGGATGCCGGAATACGGAAAATAATGGTGATCGTGCCAGGGTGCGCTCCAATAGGGCCGCACGACGACGCCGGGTTGATTGTCGTAGAGCCACACCATTTCGCTGCGTTGGCCCTGATTGAACTCGCCGCCGAAAGAGCCGACCGGAAGATCCGCTGCATGCGCGAGTCCGCAGCAGGCGAAGCCCAACAAACCAATGGCGAGCAGAACGCGCATTCGGCGCATCTCCAATTTCCGAATTGATTTTATACGAAGGCTTTACGCTGCAGCAGGCAATCGCGGGGTAACATTAATTGCCGCGCCGCCTTGAACCCGCCGGAATTGGGGCACCAACTGGAAAAGTGAGTTCCGCTCACCAAGCAATTGCGCAGCCATTAAAGTTAATCGTCGTGCCGAACCACCGATCCCTTCCGCCTTCCGACCGATCGTCAGCGAGGCCGCGCGCGGGATTTCGCGAGCGCTATGACGAGATCGAAGCCCGTCGCACCGCGCTGGTCGCGCGGCTCACGTCGCTCGGCGAAGCCGCGCAACGACATCCCGGCTACAAGCGCGCCTTCACGTTGCTCAACGCCACCTTCCGCCGCTCGAAGCTCGCGCAACGGCTGGCGGTCCTGCAGGCCGCAGCTTGGCTGATCGACATTTTGGAAAAGCTCACGTCGATCACTTGATCGGACGGCGCAAGGCGCCGTCTCGGCACGCCTTGCATTTGTGCTCCGTAGCAAATTCCGTATCTTATCCACAGCACCTAATGCTTTAGTTGTACGAGGTTGACGCGCAGACGCGGCCGCTATGTGCGACATAAATACCTACTCGGGGCAGTCTTCTGGCGAGCATCGTGGAGGCCGCCCCCAACAAGAAATCAAACCAAAAAATCAAAATCGGGGACAACGTCCATGACAACGATAACCGAAACCCACGGCCGCGAAGCCGGCATGACCTCTGAGCAAAGGTTGGTCATTTTCGCATCTTCGCTCGGCACAATCTTCGAGTGGTACGACTTCTACATCTACGGAACGCTCGGTGCGTTCCTGGCGAAATACTTCTTCTCCAACGTGCCGGCCAACATCGGCTTCATCTTCGCGCTGCTCGCCTTCGCCGCCGGCTTCGCCGTGCGTCCGTTCGGCGCGCTGATCTTTGGCCGGCTCGGCGTTCCCGACCCGCATCCGTTACAGCGGGTTGTCGCTGCCGTATCATATTGGCAACGGTTGGTTCGGCGGCTTCCTGCCGGCGACCGTCTTTGCCATCGTGGCGGCGGCCGGAAATATCTACTCCGGCCTCTGGTACCCGATAGTGATCGCCGCGATGAGCTTCGTCGTCGGGCTGATCTTCCTGCCCGAGACCAAGGACCGGAACATCACCACCATGTGACAAAAACGGGTAGCTGGAGCCAGCCGCCCCTACCTCATCCGCATCGATGCCCCGCACCCCGTGCGGGGCGTTTTGCGATGGCCGGTATGGCGTGGCTTGTAGCCGCGCGGCGACGCTGATAGCACTTTGGCCCAAGCCGGG
>CAVWDA010000026.1:0-7413 GCA_963753455.1 uncultured Alphaproteobacteria bacterium
GAGTTCTGCGGTATCGCGCGGTAACATCATCATGCAGACGTCATCAGATTGAAATTAATATAGCGTCAAAGCCGATTTCACAGCCGCGGTAAGCGATCGCGCAACAGCGAATGCGAGCCGTTTCGGAATAAAGCCGCCGCGCCGACCGCCGGGGCTTATCGCTCATAATGTTAAACCAGTTTGCTATTCATGACGGTAACCCAGTTTGGTACTTTTGTATCGGAGGCATTAATCAGATACCCCTAAGATGTTTTCGGATCGAAAATAATAAGAGACTGCGCAGCTGCAGATTGGCGTCAAATTGAAGAGCTCGATTTTTCCGCTGGTGAACATGACCGGCTAACAAAGACCAGTGCAGGATGAGTACGCAAGTAACAGCCAACGAGAGCGGTCTGTCAATTTCAGGCGGTGCGGCCCCCGGCGGTCACGCCGCTGGGCCGGCAGGTTTGGCGGAGTACATCAGCTTCGCCATCGGCGACGACCAGTATGGCGTCGACATCATGGCGGTGCGCGAAATCAAGGAATGGTCGAACGTCACTCACCTGCCGAAACAGCCGGACTATGTACGCGGCGTGCTCAACCTGCGCGGCGTGGTGATGCCGATCGTCGATCTGCGCTGCCGTTTCGGCCAGGGGCTCACTGAAACGACGCCCACCCATATCATCATCATTGTTCAAATCGACGAACGGCAGATCGGTCTTCTGGCCGACCGGGTGCTCGATATCGTCTCGTTTGAATCGACGAAAATCCAGCCGGTCCCGCGCACTGCACAAGGCGCCACCACAGACTTCCTGTCCGGCCTGGTCAACCACGACAATACCATGATCGCGCTGATCGACCTGCCCAATCTGCTTCCGGTGCGGGATGACGCCTCAGTGACGGGGCCCAAAAACTGACAGGAGTGCGCGGGTTTGCCGGCAAACCGACAATGGTTGGCGCAAATTCGAAAGCCCTTCGTCTCACGTCCCGGACTTTCAATTACTCCAAGGAGCGCATGATGCTTCAATTGCCCAAGCTTCGTATCACCGGCCGGCTGGTCGTCGGTTTTGCGGCGCTCGCCGCTGTTTTGGCTGCCGCTGTTGGCTACACCTCGTTCACGCTCAGCGGGGTCAGGCAGAACGTCGATCGCGTGGTTACTCTGCGCGCGCCGGTGGCGATCGAGAGCACCCAGATGATCGGCAACCTCTATTCGACGCTCGCCACCTTGCGTGGCTATCTGCTGACCGGAAGTCCGCAAGGCAAGCTCGACCGCGCGGCAATGTGGAAAGAACTCGATGCCACGGCTGTCGAGTTCGACAAGAAGGTGGAACGCTTCACCAACCCCGAGAATAAACGCATTTGGGCAGAGGCCAAGGCGCTCCTTGGAGAGTTCCGCGCTGCGCAAGACAAGGCCGAACGGATTGCATTCACTCCTGATGCATATCCGGCGACCAAACTTCTGCAGACTGAAGCGGCACCGCAGGTCGACATCATGTTCTCGGAGATCACCAAAATGATCAACGAGGAAGAAGGCCTGGATGCGACCGCGGATCGCAAGCGACTACTCAAATCCATGGCCGACCTGCGCGGCAACCTTGCGGCCGCGGCGGCCCAGATCCGCATGTATCTTCTGTCAGGCGACAAGGCCGACCGGGAAAAATTCAGCGGTCCGTGGGGGAATTTCGGCAAGGCGTTTGCCGCACTTAGTGCTCATCAGCAACTGCTGACCGCTACGCAAAAGACGTCGTTTGACGCGATCGCGAAAGCCCGTGCCGCGTTTGATCCGCTGCCAGCAAAGGTGTTCGCAATCCGCGAATCCGACCAGTGGAATGCGCCGGTCCATATCCTGGTGACCGAGGCGGCGCCGCGTGCGCTCAAGCTACTCGACCTGCTCGATGGCAAAAAGCAGGCTGATGGTACCCGCTCGGGTGGCATCAAGACCAATCAGCAGGCAATGCTTTCCCAGGAATCGCGCGAGGTCAAGGACAGCGTATCTTTCTTGACCATGATCGAGTGGATTCTGCTCGCGATCGGGATGACCGCCGCCGCCGCAATTACCTTCTTCACCGCGCGCGCAATCGCAACGCCGATCAGCAAGATTGCATCGGTGCTGGTCGAGCTGACCAACGACCGCATCGTCGACGTGCCTTATACCGATCGTGGCGACGAGGTTGGCGAGATCGCCAAGGCGACCGAGGTGTTCAAGCAATCGATCGCGCAGAAGGTGATCAATTTGCGGGTGCGCTCCGGCCTCGACGTGGTCAAGTCGAACGTGATGATCGCCGACAGCGACTACAACATCATGTACATGAACACGACCCTGCAGGAGATGATGAAGGAGGCCGAGGCCGAACTGCGCAAGGTGCTGCCGAACTTCAACGCCAGCAAGCTGATCGGCGCCAATATGGACGTGTTCCATAAGAACCCCGCCCATCAGCGCAAGACTGCTGGATTCGCTCACCGGTACGCACGAATCCCACATCACGGTCGGCAGCCAGAAATTCCATCTGGTGGCTACCTCGGTCGTTGATGCGCACGGCAAGCGTGCCGGTACGGTCGTGGAATGGCGCAATGAGACCATCGAGAAGGCGATCGAGGGCGAAGTCGATGGTTTGGTCAAGGCTGCGGTTGCCGGCGATTTCTCGCAGCGCGTACCGCTCGAAGGCAAAAAGGACTTCATGCTCAATCTCGCCACCGCAATGAACTCGCTGTGCGAGAACACCGGCAAAGCGTTGCAAGATCTTATCGGCATGTTGAGCGCGCTCGCCGGCGGCGACCTGACCCAGCGTATCGACGCCGAATACCAAGGCATGTTTGGCGAGCTGAAGAACGACGCCAATACGATGGCGGAGCGTATCGGCGCGACCATCGCCGAGATCAAGGCGTCGGCCCGCGAGGTGACCAACGCCTCGGCCGAGATCTCCACCAGCACGACCGACCTCTCGCAGCGCACCGAGGAGCAGGCCGCGAGCCTGGAAGAGACTTCGGCATCGATGGAAGAGATTTCTGCGACCGTGAAGAAGAATGCCGAGAACGCCCAGGCCGCCAAACAGTCCGCTACCGGCACGCAGCAGGTCGCCGACCGTGGAGGTCAGGTGGTTGCCAAGGCGGTCGAGGCCATGGCCAAGATCGAGGATTCCTCGGGCAAGATCTCCGACATCATCGGCGTGATCGACGAGATCGCGCGGCAGACCAACCTGCTGGCGCTCAACGCGGCGGTGGAAGCTGCCCGTGCGGGCGAGGCCGGTCGCGGTTTTGCGGTGGTGGCGTCCGAAGTACGCAGTCTGGCGCAGCGCTCCTCGCAGGCCGCCAAGGACATCAAGGACCTGATCACCAACTCGAACGGGCAGGTCAAGGAAGGCGTCGACTTGGTCAACCGGGCCGGCGCTTCGCTCAATGAGATTCTGGAATCGATCAAGACGGTTGCCTCGATCGTCTCTGACATCGCCAATGCCAGCGCCGAACAGGCGGATGGCATTGAACAGGTCAACAAAGCCCTCACCCAGATGGACGAGGTAACGCAGCAGAACTCGGCGCTGGTCGAGGAGAACGCCGCCACCGCCAAGACGCTGGAGCACCAAGCCAAGGCCATGGACGAGCGCGTGGCCTTCTTCAAGCTCGCCGCCGGCAGCGACGTCGTCTCCGCGTCGCCGGCAATAGTTCCCGAGAAGCGCCCGGTTGGCACCACGCCGACGCGGGCCGCGGCGAAAGCGCAACCGGGCGCGGCTCCCAAGCGGGCCGCCGCCGGCGGCACTGCAGGCGGACCGGTCAGGCGCATGCAAGCTGCGCTCGCCACCGCCGTCAAAAGCGAGCCGGACTGGAAGGAATTCTAAGTCCGGGATCGAGTTGAGACCGGCCGCAACCAAAATTGTTTTCGCGGTTGCGGCCGGTCGTCATGCTTGAATTTAAAACCGTCCAATGCAGGACAGCGGCGATGAAGACCTCGGCCAGATTGACGGGAAAAGCCGATGTGTCGCTTGCCGGCCAGGACGTTTTCGATCTCTATCTCAAGGCAATAGCCTGGAATCTGCGAACGATGATGGGGCAGGCCGATGTGCTGGAAACGGTGATCCTGGAGACGAAAAGAAAGCTGCGTGAACATATCGCGATGGAGTCAGAAGCGGCGGCCCCCCAATAGCGCCCAAAGCATAAAAGGAAATTCGGCTGTGGTTTGCCAATTGCGGGAGTGAACTTCCCATTGGTCAGGGCGCTTTGCGCATTCTGATTGATCCGGCATTATGCGTGGACGAAACGCCCGTTGCTATTGCAGGCCGGCCATTTGGCGTAATTCTGCTGCATCGGTGATCGTCAGTAAACGGTCGCTGATCTTGATGGCGCCGACCCGCTGAAATTCGTTCAGCACCTTGCTGACATGGACAGGGGTCAAGCCAGTGGCATCTCCGATATGCCGTTGGCGAAAGGGAAATTCCATCGTCTGGTCGCTCATCATCCCACGTTCGGTTAACCTTCTAGCCAGATTCAGGATCAGCCGAGCTGTGCGCTCGACTGCTGTCCGGCGGCCAAGGTCAAGTGCCAATTGATCGGCCTGCGCTCGGTCCTCACTCCAAATCTTTGTGAACATTTCGAATAAGTTACGATAGTCAAATAGAAGCGTCTTAAATTCGGCACGGCTGAATCTACGGTATTTCACTTCTGTGATCGCCTCGATCGAGTAACCGGATGCTAGTTCAAACAGGCCGGCCGGGAAAATGATATCGCCCGGCAGCAGAATCGATAGAATTTGCCGACGGCCATCAGGCAACGCGATCGAGCACGATGCCCAGCCACTGCAGGCGATCAGCACGAATTCGGACCATTCTTTCGGATGATGAATGTTTCGCCGCGACGGAATTGTATGGGCGGATGACCTGAGCGGCGACGCGCCGGGGTGGAGGTCCGCCAACGATTCGAACTTGTTTCTCACTGCCGCGCACAGGTTCAACTTATAGAACATGCAAGCGGAACAAGTGGAGCCTTGTGTCGAATCGGAGTGAGACTGTTCGGATGACGAGCCCTGCATCGTTTGTTATTTTTGTAAGATGCTGAAAAACGCAGCAACGGTGTTCAGGTGGAAAATCTGCGAGAGCGGTTTCCGATTTATCGGCGCCTTCCTATTTCCAATTTTTGACAATCGGGTTTAGCAAGTTCACCCCCTAGCTTATGCGGATACTACATTCAAGATTGTTCTAGGTGCTAGAAGCGCCCGCCATATATTTCGGCATTTCATCGTTCTTCCACTGTAAAAGTTATCAATATTTATTGGCAATCTAGTTTAATATTATTTGGAATTGTGGTTGCATTTTTCTACGCTGCAACTCGACTCCATGTGCCAATGTCTTCCTTGATATTTGCATTCCGTGTTTTAATGAACTGAACCAATCGGGATCATTTGGTGTACGAACTACGAGCCCTTTCTCGGTGAAGCTATTTTCCACAATCTACATTAACAGTATTAAGGCATAATCTAAATATGGAATTCTATCAGCGCTAAATTATCATTACCTTCGATTTAGAGCTTCAAATTATCCACCGTTAATCGAGATGTATTGCCTAATCCTGCATGCTTTTGCGCATGAGCGATATTATTGGGCAGCTAAACTCTACTGGCAGCCTTGGAGGGCAAACAGCGCCTAAGGCGTCCGCGCACACAGCGGGCAAATCAGCGGCGCTGTGGCGCTCTCGTTCAATCCTGTCGATTGTCGTCTGCGGAGCCATTCTGCTCGCTGTCGTCATTGCGGCTACGATGGCCCTGCTTTCAAATCTCCGCGACCGTGATCTCGCCGAAAAAGAGCGAGCGCTGGAGAGCCTTACGTCAGTGCTCGCCGAGCAGATCGATCGCAGCTTTGAGTCGATAGAGCTTGTTCAGATGGCCGTGATCGAGCGGATGCGAACACTCGGCATCGCATCGGCGGAGGATTACGAACGGCGGATGTCCGGCTACGATACCTATGAACGTCTCAAGGACGCGATCAACGGATTGCCGTACATCGACGCGATCGTGCTGACCGATGCCCGAGGCAAGCTGATCAACTTCTCCCGCTCTTGGCCGATTCCGAACGTAAAGATTCCCGATAACGATCCCTCCGCAGTATTTGCGTCCGACTCACGGTTGATTTCCTTCGTGGGCAAGCCATTGCGTAGCCCCGCTACCGGAAACTGGGTCGTCTCGATCGCGCGCAAGCTCATCGGCCCGAACGGCGAGTTCCTGGGCGTCGTGCAAGGCGCCATGGAGTTGCAGTACTTTGAGAAGAGTTTCGGGGCTATCGCGATTGATCCGGATAGCTCGATTGCGCTGTTCCGCCGCGACGGCCTCCTGCTGGCCCGTTATCCGCGTCAAGAAACTGCCATAGGGAAATTCTTTCCGCAGAGCAGTGTCTTGAAGGCGCTGGCAACGGCCGATCATAGTACGAGCCGGCAAGTCGGCGTGATCGATGGCCAGGAGCGGTTGGTTTCATCTCGCAGCCTCGCGCATTACCCGGTTGCGGTGGTGGCCACCGTGACGGTCGCAGATGCTCTCGCCAATTGGCAACGCGGGGCCGTCGCCATGATCGTTGCGGCCCTCATGATTGGGCTCGTGATCGGCGGCAGCGTCTTTATCAGTATCTGGATGGTTGGAAGAAAGCTTCGGGAGCAAAGCCTGCAACGGGATACGGCCCTCGACAACATGTCGCAGGGCCTGGCCATGTTCGATGCGGCGGCGCGGCTGGTCGTCTGCAATGATCGCTACCGGCAGATGTATGATTTTCCGCCGGAACTGGTGCAACCCAGTTGTAAGCTTCTCGATCTGCTTAAATACCGCTTCGCGAATGGAACCTTTTCCCGCGATCCGGAGGAACATGTTCGCGATCTTCCGGCCAAGATTGCCCAAGGGAAGATGGCAAAACATGTGGTTGAGACAGACGACGGCCGGATTATGACCGTCACGAATCGATCGATGGCGAACGGTGGCTGGGTCGCCACGCACGAGGATGTGACCGAAAGGATCCGTGCGGAAAGATTGAACGAACAGCAAAAGCTCCAGCTCGACACGGCCCTGGATAACATGTCGCAGGGGCTTTGCATGTTCGATGCAATGCAGCGTCTGATCATCTGCAATCATCGATATGCTGAATTGTATGGATTGGATGCCGAGCAGACAAAACCCGGCACGACGCTTCGCGCAATCCTAGAGGCCCGAATTGCTCGCGGAAGCGCGCCGGCCGATCATGAAAGCTACATCAAAGATCGGATCAAGGAAGTAACAGAAAACAGCCCATATGAAGTTACCAATAGATTGAGTGACGGTCGTTACATATTTGTAGTTCACCGGCCAATGGCAAACGGTGGCTGGGTCGCCACGCACGAAGACATCACCGAGCGCAAGCAGGCCGAAGCAGAGATCGAGGAAAGTCACCAAAATCTTGCGCGCGCAGAGACGATGGCCAATTTGGGGCA
>CAVWDA010000027.1:0-53237 GCA_963753455.1 uncultured Alphaproteobacteria bacterium
TGCAGGAATTTAGGTGACGAGGCGATCAGGCGGCGTGGTTTGACGACGCTTCAATGACCTCGATGCCGTCTTGGAATCTGACACCTCCGATAACCTTCGGCAACTGATTTTGACCTTGCAACCGCCGCCAGGTCTTTGAGGCGGCGATTATCAACTTGAATACCATCAGCTTGGCAGTCGTGGCCGACAACGAACCTCTCGTCCTGACTGTCCTATGGCGAACCGTTGCAAACACGCTTTCGATGGGATTGGTCGTCCTCAAGTGATCCCAGTGCTCGGCGGGGAAGGCATAGAACGCCAGCAGTGTTTCGCGATCTTTCGTCAGGCATTCGACCGCCTTGTCGTACTTCGCCCCGTATTTATCGGCGAAGACATCGATCGCCACCTCGGCCGAAGCCCGGTTCGGAGCCAAGTAAACTTCGCGCAGGTCCTTCTTCATGTTCGCCTGCACCGATAGCGGGACCTTGTTCAACACGTTCGCCGTCTTGTGCACCCAACATCGCTGGTGCCGTGTTCCTGGAAAGACCTCGTCGATCGCCTTCCAGAAGCCGAGCCCACCGTCGCCGACGGCTATTTCCGGGGCGATCCGCAGCCCGCGCTGCTTCACCTCGACCAGGAGCTCACGCCAGCTTTGTGCGCTCTCGCGAGCGCCAACCTGGAAGCCGACAAGTTCCTTTTTTCCCTCCGGCGTCGCACCAATCAGCACCAGCATGCATTCGGCGTTGTCTTCCATCCTGGCCTGCAAGTAGACCCCGTCCGCCCAGACATACACGTATCGCCGCGCCGCCAGGTCGCGCTTCTGCCAGTGATCGTACTCGTCCTTCCACTCGCCCGTCAGTCTGGAAATCACCGCCGCCGACAGGTTCGGCGCCTCCTTGCCCAGAAGCGCCGCCAGCGCTTCCTGGAAGTCGCCCGTTGATATGCCGCGCAGATAAAGCACTGGTAGCAGTGCATCCAGACTCTTCGTCCGCCGAGCCCATTTCGGCAGGATCGCCGAGGAAAACCGGATCCGGTCGCCGTCAAGCGCGGCACCTCGATCCCTGATTTTCACCGCGCTGACCTCAACCGGCCCGATCCCAGTCTGGATCGTGCGCTCGGGACCGTGACCATGCCGGACAACGCGGTCGCGACCGTCAGGCAGCTTGAGATCTTTCATGGCGGCGAGAAACGCCTCGGCCTCCATCTCGACAGCCTGCGCAAGCAATTGCCGAGCGCCGGTTCGAAGGATATTCGTCAGGGGATCGTCGATCTCGTCAGGCTGACGAAACCAAACAACACTGCTATTCTCGTTCATGGCGTATCGCTCTCCTTGAGAGGTTCTGGCAGGCTCGACACCCGCCTCGATACGCCGCCTATCTCACACCGTCATCACCCAGTTTCCCGCTTAGCTCATCCGCAAGTCTCCTATCCTCTTCAGGAATTAGCTCAGGACCACAGTGGCCCAAAATGGCTTTCTGAATCAGAAGACGAACCGAAATTCTACGGAAGCATTTCAGATCTTTTGAAGATACGTTCTCAACATGCGACAAGTGCTATTGACGCCATGTTTCATGATGCTGAAGTACAGTTGGAATTGAGCAAACATCATGGCTCTGTCACTGAAGCTTCAAATGACAACTACGCATCCATAGATGGCGCGTTAAGGCGGATGGCATCTTCGTGAAAATAATAGCGCATGAAAGTGCTCGTTCGACTTTGCTTTTCCCGCTAGAGGAGATTGTCCCGCTTGGCGGCATGGATGGCCGCGAACTATTGCAGGCAATGAAATCTCGCTATGAATTTTTTCGTTCGCCCGATCCGGCAACAACTACGCGAGAGGATGCGGCAAAACATGGTTATAAATTCGAATCTGGACGCATCCTTTTCGATGGACAGATGCAGTCCATCGTGGAAGTTTCTATCTATACCGACGGGATAGTAGCGGTTTGTTCTCGTACCGAAGTAGCTGAAACAGTAGTGAAAGATATTCTTGCCTTTGTTAAAGACAAATTTGGTTTCAGAGATTTCAAAACAAATCCGAGATGGCTTTATCTAAGCCAGATTGTTGCTGAGTTTGAAAAGCCGCTTGCAAAATTATTGCCAGCGTTTTCAAAAATTACATCCGCGATCTCAAGAGAATTGGAGCCAATCTACAAACTAAAAGAGCCGATGAATTTTGCGCGTATTGATTTTGAATGGGACAAGAAAGCGATTCCGCCTACTAGGGCCTGTGTTCAGTTGAGCAGGATCATAGCGGCAGCCATCTGCACTGCGGCGAGAAAATTTCTGGCGAGTTTGTCATAACGTGTGGCGATGGCACGGAAGTGTTTGAGCTGATTGAAGAACCGTTCGACAAGGTTGCGTTCGCAGTAGAGCGCAAAATCGCACGCTCTCGGGGTCTTGCGGTTGGCCTTGGGCGGGATGACTGGAGTGATTCCCCGCTGGGTGAGGGTGTCGATGAATGGGTCTGCGTCGTAGGCCTTGTCGGCAAGCAATGCATCTGGATCGGCGTTGTCGATCAATGGCTCGGCGCAAGCAAGATCATGAGCTTGGCCTGGCGTGAGCATCAACGCGACGGGATTGCCCAAGGCATCGACGAGCGCGTGAATTTTGGTGGTCAGTCCACCGCGCGATCGGCCGATCGCTTGCGGGCCGTTTTTTTTCGCGCGCCGGCGCTGTGCTGATGAGCGCGTACGATGGTGGCATCGATCATCATGTATTCGTTGTCGTGATCGCTTGCCAACAGCTTGAAAATGCGCTCGAAAACGCCGCTCTTCGCCCATCGACTGAAGCGCTGGTGCGCGATCTTCCAGTCGCCGAAACGCGCAGGCAGGTCACGCCAGGGGATTCCCGTTCGATACCTGTAAAGAATGGCTTCGACGAACAACCGGTTGTCCGCTGCATTGCCGCCGACATGGCCTTCACGGCCGGGCAAACAATCCTTGATCCGCTCCCACTGGTCGTCTCGCAATCCAAAGCGCTGCATGGGGTCGGCCCCTCCGCAAAGCCGACCTCGCATCAATCACTCGACAACTGATTTGGGAATCCCCAACGTACCGGCGGCGCTGCAAAATAGAACGGCGTTCCGCGTTTGATTCTGATCCGTTCTCGTGCAAAGCCCGCCTAACTGAAGACAGGCCCTAATTTAGTACCCAGATTTATTATTGAGCGTCGCTCCGGTATCGGTTTTGAAGAAGAGCGATATTTTTGTAGTGCTCCAATGAAGACGGAAAGCCATATCCGCGTCTTAAACGAAATTGAGCAGACTTTGGCCTAAGATTTTTTCCATCTGGAAGTTGCGGCATTTTTTGCAATTTCTTTCCGTTGTATATCACTAAGCTTGTTAGCCCTAGCCTTCCCTCCCTTCTTCCCAAGAGCCACCGCCCCTGGGTCTTTTCCCTGCTCTTCTGGCGTAGGCTCCCGGTCCTCGATCTCGCCCGTGGCGATGCCGATGATGGACTTGGCGAGCTGGTTAGGGTCGCGGGGGCGTTTGCGGGGCATTATTACACCCCCTTCTTATTTCCAAAATGAACCGTTAGCCACATCGCGAGGCCTATCACCGCAAGTGCTGCGGCAAAAACGACCAGAAAGGCAGTGCTGCTAAGAACCATTGGGCGACCTTTTTTACCGCCCCCACTATGCGCCCTTTTGGCCCTCTCGCAACGGCTGCCTTATTCAAACTGACCCACTACCCAAGAGCGCCAGTTTATCCCTTTACGGCAAGTACGGGTTGAGCTATGATTCATAGCATTAGTTGGTGGGATTTGGACTTTGACCGCCTCGCGGTCGCGTTCCTATCAACGGCGGGCACGCCGCAGACAAAATGGGTGAAGGTCGGAATGCCCCGCATCCCGCAAGGTGTCATCGACGGCGTTTTCTATCTCTACCGAGATAGAGCCGATGCCGAGGCCGGAAGGTCACCTGGCGGGACCGGCTTCATCGTCAGATATGACGGCACTTTGCACGAGGCGGTACCGGGCTATCATTTTTATGGCGTGACGAATTGGCATGTCGCCTGCGCGGATGGATTTTCGACCATCCGCTTGAACAAGATCGATGGCGGCACTGACGTTATCGAGTTAGGCCCGGAAGATTGGACTTTTATGCCGGGAAAATATGACGTTGCCGTTGTGCCTCTAACGCTCGACAACAACGTTCACAATGTTTCGAGCATCTCGACAACTCAATTTGCGCGGAAGCCCGACCCGGATTTAGGGAGCTATATCGGCGTCGGCGAAGATGTTTTCATGATCGGGCTGTTTATCGACCACGACGGCCTCACGACGAATGTTCCCAGTGCCCGCTTTGGCAATATCAGCATGTTGCCGAATCCTAATGCGACCATTGAACAACCGACGGGTTATCGCGGGGAAAGCTACGTTGTCGACATGCACTCGCGTACCGGCTTTTCAGGATCGCCTGTTTATGTTTTCCGCACCTTTGGTAGCGACTTGACCAGAGTCGGCGGCCATGACTTTGAAGAGATTGAAATCGACAATGCTCAGATCGAAGGCACATATGGCAATCGCATGCGCGCGCGTGGCGGCCGCATCCGTGCGCGAAGCCTGTTTCAACTGCTCGGGATTCACTGGGGCCAATTTCCCGAAAGGTGGGAGTTGCGCGATAAGTCCAAGCTTAAGGAATCTCGCAAAGACTTAATCGTCGAAGGGGGATATGTTGAAGGCATGAGCGGAATGACGTATGTGATTCCGGCGTGGAATATATTGGAGGTTTTGAACATGCCGTCGCTTAAGGACCTTCGACACCCAGGAATTGTTGCCGCGAAGCAGGCCAACGCCGCGAAGCCAAAGGCCGAATCCGCCTCTCCTGCCGCCGACGAAAATCCAGACCACAAAGCAGACTTTGATCGCCTTCTCACGAAAGCTGCGAAAGTTACAAAAGATCAATAGCCGAAGGGGATGCCATCGCAATCGAAGAAATGGCGAAAGCGGGCTAAAAAAGTAGCTTAGAATTAAATGGCCGCTTGGGCTGCGCCGAATGCCTTGATGGAGTCCTTTCGATTGGACTTCATCATGGCCTGTGCAAGCTCGCTGAAGCTATCGCGCTCAATCATAATAATCACCTCTACCAATCCAAATTCATACAAATCAGCCCTAGATACAATCCGCACGCCATGAGGTTGGGCGGTAATCCCCTGTCTTAGCCAAAGGGCGCGTTTGGCTTTTTTTACTGCTGTTTTAATAGCCACATCGACCTCCAAAGTTCCCACAAGACAATTTGCACGAGATCAGCCTAAAATGAAATCGGCTCGGACTGCCATCCGAGCCGAGTAGAAATTATAAACCGCGCGCCTGCGTGGTGATTTCTACGGTTCCTTACCGTGCGGCAAAGCTAACACGAATAAGGAGCCGTTGTCATTATGGATATATCTTCGTCAGCTTTGGTTCTTATATTTGGCGGCGATTTCATAGGCGACGAACTTGTTGCGGCCGTCGCGATCGACAGTGGTATCGTTGCGAGCACACCAATCGGGGAAAGTGTTCGGGTCGATATAGATACGTTCGGTGATGTGCCCTTCAGCTTGCGCGCGTTTCTCCAAACGCTCAGCGTTCTCAAACCATTCTTTCCAAGTGCTCGGCATCTTATCGGCGTCTTTGAAGATCGCGAGCAAGGCCGGATAGTCTTCTTTCCGGAACCAACAAATGCCGACAGCGCGAACGGGGTATTTGATGAATTTAGGCATGTCCGCTCCTAGTTTGCTTGGCAGCTACTAGGATAGCGACGGCGGGGATGGGCGTCACCGCTCATCCCCGTCACCAAACGGTAGTTCAAGCTGTTTTGAGATCGGGCGATTAACTTTTCGCGGGCCGTCGATCCATCGACGATAACCCCAACGCCCGAGAGGGTTTCAGCTTTCTACAAGACGCGGCAGCGCGAAAGCAGCCACAAGGCGATTAAACATTCCGATATGCGACACTCGGAAATTCCGCCGATAGCTAAACTCAGCGGCATATTTCCAAAGATGCTTGCCCGAAATGTGGGCGTGCGTTCCTTTGATCGAACGCTTGAAATGCGACCAGTGACCTTCAATCGTGTTCGTATGGTGGACACCGCGCGCATATTCGCCAGCAGCATGATTGATCGCTGTATGTTTGAAACTCAGGCCGAGATCGCCGTAGGCCAGATGGCCATCCGTATCGACAACCGTACCCGGCTTCACGTTTTCCAGCAGGATCGGCTCTAGTGTGAACTTGGTATCGTCCGGCACCGGGCCGACGCGAACCTTGCCGCCGCGCTCCGCCATACCGAACACGATGGTTTTAGGCGAACGCTTCTTGCCCTGCCCTTTGCCGTGCTTGCGTGCTACGCCGCCGACCCAAGTTTCGTCGGCCTCGACATGGCCGGATAGCGGCCCGCTATAGTCGGCGCTGGCCATCAGCTTGCGGAGTTCGTGGGCCATCCGCCAAGCGCATTTGTAGGTGACGCCCAGCGCCCGCTCTAGCTCCTTGGCGGCTACGCCAGAGCGGGTCGAGGTCATCAGGTACATGGCGAAAAACCACTTGGTCAGAGGCGTCCGGCTCTTGTGAAAGATGGTGTCGGCGCATGGGTAGATATGATGGCCGCACTCTTGGCAGGCATAGGCCTTCCGCTTGTGCATAAGGTGGAATTTGGCGCTTTCGACACCGCAGGCCGGACAGGTGATTTCGGTCCCGCCGTACTGAACGTCCATAAGCCGCTCTAAACAGGCCTCATCATTGGGGTATTCGGTCTGAAAGTCCTTGAGCGTGTATTTCATATCCCCCTACCTGCGATTGAGGGATAGCCTATCCTAAGCCGTACTTGCTGTCAAGGGATAAATGCGCAAGAGCGCTCTAAATGCCCATGGTCAAGATATAGTTATGTCTTAATATCAATAGTTTAAAAGAATCCGTTCTCACGCCAGTTCCGCTACCCGCCCCTCGCGCAAGGTCACCCGCCGGTCCATGCGGGCGGCCAAGTCCATGTTGTGGGTGGCGATGATGGCGGCGAGCCCAGAGGCGCGCACCAGTTGCGTCAGAGCCGCGAACACATGGTCCGCTGTGTGCAGATCGAGATTTCCGGTCGGCTCGTCGGCCAAGAGGATGCGCGGCGCATTGGCGACCGCGCGCGCGATGGCAACGCGCTGCTGCTCGCCGCCGGAGAGCTCGGCCGGCCGATGGGTAAGCCGGTTTTGCAAACCGAGATAGCCGAGCAGCTCGACCGCGCGCTTCTTGGCCTCCGAGCGCGCCAGGCCGCGGATCATCTGCGGCAGCAGCACGTTTTCCAGCGCGTTGAATTCCGGCAGCAGATGGTGCGACTGGTAGACGAAGCCGATCTCGTTGCGGCGGATACGCGTGCGCTCGGCATCGGACAGGATCGCGGTGGCGCCCCCGTCGATATAAACGTCGCCATGGTCGGGGTGCTCGAGCAGACCGGCGATGTGCAGCAGCGTCGACTTGCCCGCGCCCGAAGGCGCCACCAGCGCCACCGATTGCCCGGGCCAGACCGCGAGCTCGGCCCCGTTGAGGATATGCAGCGCTTCATCGCCCTGCCGGTAGGTGCGCTCGACCCGATGCAGGAACAGGATCGGGATATCCTCATCCCGCTGCTGCGTGACCTCGACGCCGGCGACGATCGTTTCACTCATACCGCAGCGCCTCCACCGGATCGAGGCGCGCCGCGCGCCATGACGGGTAGAGCGTGGCCAGGAACGACAGCACCAGCGCCATCACCACCACGGCGCTGGTTTCGCCGGTGTCCATGTCGGCCGGCAGATGCGAGAGGAAATAGAGTTCGGGCGAGAACAATTCGGTATTGGTGAGCCAGGACAGGAACTGGCGGATCGTTTCGATGTTAAGGCAGATCACCACGCCGAGCAGGAAGCCGACCAGCGTACCGACCACGCCGATCGAGGCGCCGGTGATCAGGAACACGCGCATGATCGAACCCTGCGTCGCGCCCATGGTACGCAAAATGGCGATGTCCTGGCCCTTGTCCTTCACAAGCATGATCAGGCCGGAGACGATATTGAGCGCGGCGACCAGCACGATCAGGGTCAGGATCAGGAACATCACGTTGCGCTCGACCTGCAGCGCGTTGAAGAATGTGGCATTGCGCTGGCGCCAGTCGATCATGAAGATCGGCCGCTGCGCCGCTTCCTGCACCGCTTTGCGGTAGCTGTCGACGCGGTCGGGATTTTCGGTATAGACCTCGATGGCGGTGACGTCGCCGGCGCGGTTGAAATAGGCCTGCGCCTCCTTCAGCGGCATGAACACGAAGGCCGAATCGTATTCCGACATGCCGATCTCGAACACTGCCGCGACTTTGTAGACCTTGATGCGCGGCATGGTGCCCATAGGCGTGACTGCGCCGCGCGGCGCGACCAGCGTGATGCTGTCGCCCGCGCGCAGCGAAAGCTGGTCGGCGAGCCTGCGCCCGATCGCCACGCCCTGCCCGTCGTCGAACCCTTTCAGCGTGCCCTGCTTGATGTTCTTGGCGACCGAAGGAAGCTTCTCGAGATCGGCCAGGCGGATGCCGCGAACCAGGACGCCGCCGGAATTGAACGGCGAGGACGCCAGCGCCTGGCCTTCGACGATCGGCGCCGCCAGCCTGATGCCTTTGACGCCGGCGATGCGCGCGGCCACCTGTTCCCAGTCGGTGAGCGGCTTTTCCAAGGGCTGGATCAAGAGATGGCCATTGAGGCCGAGAATCTTGTCGAGCAATTCCTTGCGGAAGCCGTTCATCACCGCCATCACGATGATGAGCGTAGCGACCCCCAGCATGATGCCGAGGAAGGAGAACCCGGCGATGACCGAGATGAATCCTTCCTTGCGCCGCGCTCTGAGGTAGCGCAGCGACAGCATCCATTCGAACGGCGAAAAGGGCCGCGTGCCTGAGGGCTCGGTCATTGATTGCTGGTTCCCGCAGCCTCGATTTTCACACGATTCGGGCGCTTTCAAGGGCGGAATACGCACCAAAGCCTTTGGCCGCACACAGCTTTTCTGCCCGCGCCCGATCCTGTCATTCCCAAGAATGACAGGTTATTTGCTCAACAAATCCAGAGCCGCCGCCGGACTCATCGTCTCGCGCGTGCCACCGGCACGTTTCTTCACCTCGACCTTGCCCTCGACGAGGCCGCGCGGGCCGACCAGCACCTGCCAGGGCAGCCCGATCAGATCGGCGGTGGCAAATTTTCCGCCCGCCCGTTCGTCGCGGTCGTCATAAAGCACCTCGATGCCCTTGCCGGTGAGTTCCTTGTAAAGCTGGTTGCAGGCGCCGTCGGTCGCGGCATCGCCTTGCTTCAAATTGAGGATCGCCATCTTGAACGGCGCCACCGGCTCCGGCCAGATGATGCCGGCGTCGTCATGCGAGGCCTCGATAATAGCGGCGACCAGGCGCGACGGCCCGATGCCATAGGAACCCATGTGCACCGGCACCTCGCCGGCCTCGCCGCTCGCGACCACGGCCTTCATCGGCTCGGAATATTTGGTGCCGAAATAGAAGATGTGGCCCACTTCGATGCCGCGCGCCGACACCTGCTTGTCGGCCGGTACCTTAGCGTAAGCGGCCGCATCATGCATGTCGGAAGTGGCCGCGTACTGCGCCGTCCATTTATCAACGATACCCTGCAGGCCGGCGATGTCGTCGAAATTCACATCGGCTGCCGGCACCGGCAGGTCGAGATAATCCTTGTGGCAGAATACTTCCAACTCGCCGGTCGAGGCGAGGATGATGAATTCGTGGGACAGGTTGCCGCCGATCGGCCCCAACTCCGCGCGCATCGGAATCGATTTCAATCCCATGCGCGCAAAGGTGCGCAGATAGGCCACGAACATCTTGTTGTAGGAATGCTGCGCGCCGGCCTGGTCGATGTCGAACGAATAGGCGTCCTTCATCAGGAACTCGCGGCCGCGCATCAGCCCGAAGCGCGGGCGGACCTCGTCGCGGAATTTCCACTGGATGTGATAAAGATTGAGCGGCAGGTCCTTGTAGGAACGCACATAGGCGCGGAAGATCTCGGTGATCATCTCCTCGTTGGTCGGCCCATAGAGCATCTCGCGCTCATGCCGGTCCTCGATGCGCAGCATCTCCTTGCCGTAGGCGTCGTAGCGCCCGCTCTCGCGCCACAGATCGGCCGACTGGATGGTCGGCATCAGCAGTTCGATGGCGCCGGCGCGGTTCTGCTCCTCGCGCACGATCTGCTCGATCTTCTTCAACACGCGCAGGCCGAGAGGCAGGAAGGCATAGATGCCGGCCGCCTCCTGCCGCATCATGCCGGCGCGCAGCATCAACCGGTGCGAGACGATCTCTGCCTCTTTTGGGGTTTCACGCAGGATAGGCAGGAAGTACCGGGACAGGCGCATTGCGAACGGCTCGGAAACAATGACGGGGCCCGAGTGAAAGCGGATCGGCCGTAAAAACACAAGAGGCGCAAGGGAAATAGACCCGATCCGGAATAAACCCCCTCGATTGGCGGTACTGCCTTGTGGTAGCAGTGACGGCTGAGGAGACAGTATCGGGCATGCGCGGTTTGGCCAAGCAGGTCATGAGTTGGACGGCGATCTACGCGGTCGCCCTGCATGTCATCCTGCTCGGGTTGGTGCCGATCGCCGCCAATGGCGAGATTTTCAATCCGTTTTCGGTGATCTGCCACAGCGCCGGCGCGGCGGCTGCCGGCGATGAAACGCCCGGCAGGCCCGACCTGATCCCCGGCCACGCCTGCGAACATTGCAACCTGTGCAGCGCTACAGCGCCGCCCCCAGCGCCGGACATTGCATTCAACGTTGACCTTAGACCCGCACGTATCCTGCATGTGCTTCGCCCGGTATCAGCGGTAGCGCGCACCGGTGTTACTTCCGATCCTAAACTTGCCCGAGGTCCTCCCCTGACGGCTTGATGTTGGGGTCGATAGACGACCCCCTGAAACAATCAGGTCCGTAATATCGGGGAGACTTCTCATGCTCAAAGTATTTTGGATTCGTTCTGCCGTAATTGGCGTTGGCTCGGCATTCGCCTTGCTTCTCTGTTTCGCGCCGAGCACTGCATTCGCGTGCGCCTGCGGGTGCAGCGTTTTCGATGTCGGGTTCGGCGGCCTGCCACAAGAAGACGATCATGGCGGAAGGGTTTTCTTTGAACTGGACCGTTCCAACCAAACCCAAAACTGGGTCGGCACATCGAAAGGCGACCCCAGTTTGAACGGCGACAAACGCCTCTCGACCTATTGGTACAATGTCGGCTTCGAATACATGTTTAACCGCGACTGGGGCATTGAACTAAAAGTGCCCTATGTGGAGCGAGGGTTCGCAACCCTCGATGATGACGGCGTGACCATCGACCATTTCAGTTCCAAAAGCATTGGCGACATCGAACTGATGGGTATGTACACGGGCTTTTCAAAAGACATGTCGCTCGGGCTGTTGTTCGGCCTGAAGCTGCCGACCGGCACATATACGGGAGCCGGCTTCGACCGCGACTCGCAAATCGGCACGGGAAGCACCGATCTCCTCCTCGGCGGCTTCAAGCGAGGGATGATCACGGGCGACAATGCCTGGCAATACTTCACGCAAGTGGTGGCCCGGATTCCTTTTGCCTATAGTTCCGCTCTCGATCCTACCGGCAGCGGTCTCGTGCAAACGTATAAGCCCGGCTATCAAGTCGATGGTACTGTCGGCATCGTTTACAACAACGGATACCATATTCTCGGGTTCGACAAAGTTGCACCGCTATTGCAACTCATTGGTTCACACCGTGTTCGAGATGGCGGCGATGCCGCCGACCCTCTGAATTCCGGATTTGATCGCATCATGATCTCGCCCGGCGTCGAGTTCACAAAAGTCGTCGACGAGATCAACAAGAGGGTCGTCAAATTTTATTTTGACGTCGAGGTGCCCATCTATGATCGCACGAATGCGGCCTTCAACCCGCCAGTGGCAATGAAGGACAATTGGTCGCGCCTTATATGTATAAATTGGTGGCGAGCTATAACTTTTGACGCTTCGTCGGCCCCATGCCGTTACGAAAACGCATGGGGCCGCCGCGGCACAAACTTGCGATTAGCTCGGGACGAAATCAAGATGCGAGAAACTCACTGCCTCATGTGGGCGCACGCGGCGCGACCCATCGCGCTGCCTAGCGTAAATTTAGCCGCCGCGCTCCTTATCGGATGCCTTGCCTATGCATTGGGTAATGGCTTGGCCTGGGGCAGCCCAGTGTTAGATCAGCCGGCTCCGTCACTGCTTCTCACTCAATTAGACGGGCAAGTGTTTGACCTATCCAAGATGCGCGGAAAGGTCGTTCTTGTGAACTATTGGGCAACTTGGTGTGCGCCCTGCAAAAAGGAAATGCCGCTACTGAGCGCATTCTATCGGCAGCATCATGGCGAAGGTCTCGAATTGATCGGGATCAGCACCGATCGGCCGAAGGATTTTGCTAAAATGCGCAAGATGAGTTGATCGCTTGCATACCCGACGGCATTATCCAATCAGATTTCCAGTGATGGGTTTGGCACCCCAGAGGGCTTTCCGCTCACTTACGTTATCGATGGCAATGGAGTTGTGCGCGATAAGTTCATCGAAGTCCGAGATGAGTTGCTCCAGAGCGTAGTGCTTCCTCTGTTGCCGGGGTCACCAGATGCGTCCGCGAAGTAGCAACATCAAGGGTGCAAACCTCGCCCGCATGGCGGCGCAACTGAGCGCGTTGGTATTAGCGCTTGGCTGCTCGGTGGCATTTGCCCAATCCGTTACGCAAGCCACCTTCATCGCTGACGGAAAGACCGGATGCAAAATCTGGAATCCGAATTCACAATCGGTCGAAACGATCGTCTGGTCTGGTTCCTGCGTCAATGGTCTCGCGCAGGGCCGCGGCAAATTGCAATGGCTGCAAAATGGCAAGATTTACGAGACAGACGAAGGCGAATGGAGCGCGGGTCGTCAGGTTGGCCATGGCTCGCAGGCATGGCCGTTGGGCCGTACGATGGCGAAGTCGTGAACAGTGAGCCAAACGGTCAAGGCGTCTTAACGCTAAAAACAGATCGCTACGACGGCGCGTTTCGCAACGGCAAGCCGAACGGATTTGGAACCCTTACGAGTTAACATGGCGTCTTTAAAGGGACATGGAAGGATGGCTGCTTGATTGGCGGAAAGCAAAAAATTGCTGTTGGTGTTCCCTTGTCGACGTGCCTTTGGCGAAACCGCCGATAACGCATCTCGTGACGGCAGTAAGGAAACTTCATGTGCGGGCAGCAAAATATCAGAGGAGACCAAGAGATGAAGTACGTTGCTTTAATCGTGGTCATGTTGTTTACGCTCGGCGTCGGCTTGACCGCGACAATAGCCGCGGCCCAAGACAGCAAATCGCCCGTCGTCCAGGAGACGAAAGGAAAAACCTGCCGAATGGAACAGCAGTGCCATTGGGTGAACTTCAAGAAAATATGCACCTACGTGAAAGTGTGCCGTTAACGTGATCGACCGACGGTTCGGTCGCTATATCGCAGCTGAGAGGCGCGGCCAATGAACGTGCAACATGCTATCATGGCTTTTGTTGTCGTCGTCTGGCTAACGTGGGCCGGCACAGATGCACATGCGCACGCACATCTCGACCGCGCCAGTCCGGCAGTCGGTAGCACCGTCGCCAGCGCGCCGAAGGAATTGATACTGTGGTTCACCGAGAGACTGGAGCCGGCGTTTTCCACTGCCGACGTGCGTAATGAGCAAGGCACCGTGGTCAGTAGCAAGGCGCATGTCGACGGCGGCGACCGCACCGAACTGCGCGTGCCGCTGAAAGCGCTGCCGCCGGGGACTTATCAGGCGAGATGGCGTGTTCTTTCGGTTGACACCCATCGCACGCAGGGCAGCTTTACGTTCAAAGTTGGCCCTTAGGGACCAACTCTACGTGATCGACCCGCTCATCCTGTTCCGCGCCGTCCATATCGCCGCGACGGTGCTCGCCAGCGGCACGGTCGCTTTCATGGTTCTCGTGGCGGAACCGGCCGCGCACACGTCGGGAACGGATTTGACGGTGCTGCGCCGGCGCCTGAACTGGATGGTATGGATCGCGCTCGCGCTCGCGGTGCTGTCCGAGGCGCTCTGGCTGCTTTGGCTGTCCGCCGACATCTATGGCGCGCCGGTCATCGCGGTCTGCCTGCATGGCGGCGTCTGGTCGGTGCTCACCGACACCCGCTTTGGCCTAGTCTCGACCGTCCGGCTTGGGCTCGCAGCTCTGTTGGCCGTGCTGGTCCCTTGGCCGGCCACTCGGCTGCTGCAATTAGCCGCAGGGGCCGGCCTGATCGTTCTCATCGCCCTGGTCGGGCATGCCGGGGCGACGCCCGGGACCGCCGGTGATATCCATCTCGTCTCCGACATGGTGCATCTGCTGGCGGCCGGCATCTGGCTGGGCGGCCTGCCTGCACTCGCCATGCTGTTGGCCGGCTCCCGCCACGCCGCCGTTCCGGCTTGGCAAAGTTTTGCCATGAGCGCGACCCGGCGGTTCTCGTGGATTGGAGTTGTTTGCGTAGCCGCCCTGATGGCGACCGGCATAATCAATAGTTGGATTCTATTGGGCGGGCCGCGCGATCTGTTAACGACCGACTATGGCCGGCTGGTGTTTCTCAAGATCGGGCTGTTCGTCGCCATGGTCGGGATTGCAGCAGCCAATCGGTTCCACTTCACCCCGCAACTGCCGGCCGCTGGCGCGCTGCATGCATTGCAGCGCAATAGCCTAGCCGAAGCCGGCCTAGGATTATGCGTGCTGCTGTTCGTCGGCGCGCTCGGCACCCTATCGCCAAGTGGCCACGCTCACAGCACCAACGCCGATGTCCCGCCCAATGCCGCTTTCGTCCACATCCACACCAGCGAAGCCATGGCCGAAGTAACAATCGAGCCCGGTCACATAGGGACAGCCTATGCAACCATTCGCGTATTACGAGAGGATTTTTCAGAATACCCGGCGACGTCTGTAGAATTTACCCTTGATCCCCCAACCGCCGGACCCAGGATCGCACGCACAGCAGCACATTTGCCGGACGGAAATTGGCAAGTTAACGCTCTCGATCTGACGCAACCCGGAGTGTGGACCGTACGGGTCATCATCCCTAACGACCGCGGTGCAGCAATCGTGCTCGACGCGCCGATCGTGATCGACCCCTGACGGAATCGTGGTGACAGCGGGGCAATGATCGGTTAGCGTCCTGCATCCGTAGGATTGGAGAGGCCGGTTCGTTAAGCCGGCACCAAGCTGCGGTCCAAGTCTTGGGAGGAGCCAAGTCCTCGGCGCGGAACACGCAGCCGCCTCGAGCATAACGCTAACAAAAAGCGAGGATGAGGACTTCTAAACGCGACGAGCAGGGCATAGTGCCCTGCTCTTTTTTTGCCGCGCGCGAATGGCTTCGCTGGCCGCGTCAGGAATGCGGCGGGTTGGAAATCCGCTTCAGGAATTCGAACGGGATCAGATCGGCCTTGTAGGCAGCCATGGCAATGCCGAACACCACTGCGGCGGTCACGGTGGTCCAGAGCAGCTTGCGCCAGACCAGATGCACTGCCGGCGCACCCGGCTCGGTGCCCGGCGTCACTTCACCGCTCTCATGCTGGCTGCGCACGCCCCACGGCAATATGGCGAACAGCACCACCCACCAGATGATGAAATAAATCGCGATGACGGTGGCGATGTTCATGACTTATTCCTGGCGCATGGTCTTGTCCGAAAAGCGGTGCCCACATTTCGGCATCATGCGCTTACGCTTGTTCGAGTTCGACCAGAGTGCCGCAGAAGTCCTTCGGATGCAGAAACAGCACCGGCTTGCCATGCGCACCGATCTTCGGCTCGCCGTCGCCAAGCACGCGCGCCCCTTGCGCCTTCAAGGCGTCGCGCGCGGCCCGGATGTCGGGAACCTCGTAGCAGACGTGATGGATACCGCCGTCAGGATTGCGTTCCAGGAACTTGGCGATCGGCGAATTGGCGCCGAGCGGCTCTAACAACTCGATCTTGGTGTTCGGAAGCGTGATGAACACTGTGGTGACCCCGTGCGCCGGCTGCGCCACCTGCTCGGATACCTCCGCGCCGAGCATGTCGCGGTAGACCCGTGTCGCCTTGGCGATGTCCATTACCGCGACAGCGACGTGATTGAGACGACCGATCATTGCTATCCTCGCGTAATTCCTGCAACGGCCATCATACCGCCAACACGTGCACATGGCACATCGGCTTTTTGCCCCAGCGCTCGTTGACCACAGCGCGCACGGCGCGGCGGACGGCCTCCGCCACGGCGTCGGGATCGCGGCGGCGTCCGCGCGGCAGCGATCGAAGCGTCTCGACGACCGCATCCTGCACCGCCTCGTGCATGACGCCGCCATCGCGATCGCGTTCCGGAATGCCGATCAGGTCGAGCGAGGGATCGTCGATCAGTTCGCCTTTGTCGGTCAACGCGAGCGCGACCGAGACCGCGCCGGCGAAACTCAAGCGCTTGCGGTCGGCGATCGTGCGCGCATCGGCCTCGACCAGCAGCGAGCCGTCCTTGTAGACCCGTCCACACGGCACTTCGTCGATAATCCCCGCGTTCGGCGAAAGCCGCACCAGATCGCCGTTGCGGCACTGCACGACTTCCTTGACGCCGCAGCGGCGCGCCAGCGCGGCGTGTTCGGACAGATGCAGCGCCTCGCCGTGCACGGGAATGAGGATCTTCGGTTTGACCCAGCCGATCAATTCTTCCAGCTCGTCGCGCCGCGGATGCCCGGACACGTGCACGAGTTGTGTGCGGTCGGTGATCACCGTAATACCCTGGTCGATCAGCCCGTTGATGATGCGGCCGACCGCCTTTTCGTTGCCGGGAATGGTCCGGGCGGAGAAAATCACCGTGTCGCCGCGCGACAGCGTAACGTCGGGGTGCTGGTCCTCCGCGATGCGTGAGAGCGCCGCGCGCGGCTCACCCTGGCTGCCGGTGCAGAGCGCCACCACCTTGTTGGGCGGCAAATAGCCGTAGGCGTCGACCCCGCGCAGCCCCTGCACGCCTTCCAGGTATCCGGTCTCGCGCGCGACCTGGATGATGCGGTCCATGGCGCGGCCGACCACCACCACCTCGCGCTCGGCAGCGCGGGCGGCATCGATCACCGCGCGCAGGCGCGCCACGTTGGAGGCGAAAGTGGTCACTGCCACCCGCCCGCGGGCGGCCTTGATGATCTCGGCGATGGTTTTCGCCACGTCCTTTTCCGACGGCGAGCGGCCGTCGCGCACGGCATTGGTCGAATCTCCGACGATGGCGAGGCAGCCCTCCTCGCCTAGCGCGCGCAGCTTCTTCTCGTCCGTGACGTCGCCCAGGATCGGGGTCGGATCGATCTTCCAGTCGCCGGTGTGCAGCACGCTGCCTGCCGGCGTGCGGATGATGAGCGCGTTCGCCTCCGGGATCGAATGCGCCATCGACACCATCTCAACGTCGAACGGTCCGACCTTGAAGCGGCTGCCGAGCGGCACGACGGTGACCGGTATCTCCGGCGCACCCGGTTCGCTGGCGCGCTTGGCCGCCAGCAACGCGGCGGTGAAGGGCGTGGCAAAGATCGGCACCTTCAGTCTCGGCCACAGATCGAGGATGGCGCCGAAATGATCCTCATGCGCGTGGGTAATCACTAGGCCGGCAAGGCCTTTGCGCTCGGCCACCAGATAGCGGATGTCGGGCAAAATCAGATCGACGCCCGGCAGATGCTCTTCCGAGGCAAACGAAACACCCAAATCGACGGCGAGCCATTGGCGGCGGCGCTCAGCGCCCAGTCCGTAGATCGACAGGTTCATGCCGATCTCGCCAACGCCGCCTAGCGGCGCGAACACCAGTTCTTGTGCCGCCTGTGCCATGATCAGGTTCCGCCCAGGCCGAACACTTCGCCGGCGGTGACCGTCGCGACCCCACCCGTCTGCTCGACCTGCAACCGGCCGGCGTCGTCGAGGCCGCGGAAACGGCCGCGCATCTCGCGCTCCGGCAAGCGCACGCGGATCTCCTCGCCGAGCCCAGCTGCACGCGCCAGCCAGTCCGTGCGGACGCTCGCGAAGCCGGCACCGTTTTGCCACCACGCCTGCCGGCGCAGCATCGCCGCCGCCAGCGCAGCCAACAGCACGTCAGGCGCCACCATCGCGCCCGCTTTGAGCAGATCGGTCGCTGGGAACGCCGTGTTGGGCGGATGACTGGCGCAATTGACGCCGAAACCGATGACCACAGCGAACGCCGGCTCGCTCTCGCCTTCGATCAGGATGCCCGCGAGCTTTTCCGGCCCGAGCAGCACATCGTTCGGCCATTTGAGTTTGAATAACGGCCCAAGCCGCGGTGCGCAGTCGCACAAGGCGTCGTGCAAGGCGAGCGCGGCCACGAACGACAATTGCGGCGCCAAAGACTTGGATGATGGCTCGCTCAGCAGCAGACTGGCGTAGAGATTGCCCGGCGGCGAGACCCAGGTGCTGCCGCGCCGCCCTCGCCCGGCGCTCTGGCTTTGCGCAGTGACCCACAGCGGCCCGCGTTCGCCGGCGCGCGCCAGCGCCAACGCCTCGGCGTTGGTCGAGCCGAGCGTGTCGTACGTTCGATGCCGGACCCCCGCCAGGTCCGTGGCTTCGCGGTTCATTCAAAAGAGCGATTTCGCCGCCGCGCTGGCGGCGCCCAGGAGCGGCGCCGGATAGGCGAAGAACAGCATATTGATCAGCCCGGAGATGCAGAGCACCAGGGCCAGCAGGCCGGGCATCTTGGCGAAGCCTTTCACCGGCTCGTCGAAATACATGATCTTGATGATGGTCAGATAATAGAAGGCGCCCACCACGCTGGTCAGCACGCCGATCACCGCGAGCGTGTAGAGCCCGGCTTTGATGGCGGCGAGGAACACATAGAATTTCGCGAAGAAGCCGGCGAGCGGCGGAATGCCGGCGAGCGAGAACAACAGCATCGCCAGGAAGAATGCCATGGTCGGCGACGTGCGCGCAAGGCCGGCGAGATCGCTGATGTTTTCCACGAACACGCCATCGCGTCGCATGCTCAGAATACAAGCGAATGTGCCGAGCGTCATCGCTACATAGATCGACATGTAGATGAGCACGCCCTGCACGCCCTCGGCGGTGCCGGCGGCCAAGCCGACCAGCGCGAAGCCCATGTGGCCGATCGAAGAATAGGCCATCAGCCGCTTGATGTTGCGCTGGCCGATGGCAGCGAAGGCGCCGAGCGCCATCGAGGCGATCGAGACGAACACCACGATCTGCTGCCACTCGTGCGTGATGCCGGGAAAAGCGACCATGGTTGCGCGCACGAAGATGGCGATGCCGGCAACTTTCGGCGCGGCGGCGAAGAAGGCTGTCACCGGCGTCGGCGCGCCTTCATAGACGTCGGGTGTCCACATGTGGAACGGCACCGCCGAAATCTTGAAGCAGAAGCCGACGAACATAAACACCAGGCCGAAGATCAGCCCGAGATTGGCGCCCTGGTGGGTCGCCTTGGCGATCCCGGCAAAACCGATGGTGCCGGTGAAACCGTAGATCAGCGACGCGCCGTACAGCAGCATGCCCGACGACAGCGCGCCCAGCACGAAATATTTCAATCCGGCTTCCGTCGATTTCACGTTGTCTCTGTTCGAGGCGGCCACCACATAAAGCGGCAGACTCATCATTTCGAGCCCGAGATAAAGCGCGATCAAGTCATTTGCCGATATCAACAGCATCATGCCGAGCGTCGACAGAAGGAACAGCACGCCGTATTCGAATTTTTGCTGGTTCTGGACCGTGAGCCAGTTGATCGACAGGATCAGTGCGCCGCCCGAACCGGCGAGCGCCAAGAGCTTGAGGAAGCGCGCATAATCGTCGACCACCAGGCTCCCGCCGAAGAGTTCATAACGGCCGGGCGGCATCATAGCCACAGCGAACGTCGCCAACGCTATCAAAGCGATGCAAAAGCCATTCACGATCCGCGCGCTGCGCTCGCTCTGAAACGCACTCACGCCGGCCATCAGCATCACCATGGCGCCGATCGCCAGTATCGCTTCCGGCAGCAACGGCATGAGCCCCTGCATCTGCATAAACTGGTTCATCGGGCGGTGCTCACTGGGATCATTTCGGCCCGTTCCATCTTGATGGAGACAGAGCCCGTCGTTGCGTCTTTTGCCGGCACATTGGCCGCAGCCAAGGCGTGCTTGTAATTGTCGAGCAGTTGGACGACCGAGGCCGCCGACATGTCGAGCACCGGCTTCGGCGCCACCCCGAACAGGATGGTGAGCGCCACCAACGGCGTGAAGATCAGTATCTCCCGCCAGCCCATGTCCTTGATCCCGACCAGCGCCGGCTTGAGGGTGCCGAAGATCATTTTGCGGTAGAGCCACAACGCATACGCCGCCGACAGGATGACGCCGAGAGTGGCGACAGTGGCCACTGCATTATTGGCCTTGAAGGTGCCGATCAGCGACAGGAACTCGCCGACAAAGCCGGAGGTGCCGGGCAGCCCGACATTGGCCAGCGTGAACACCATGAACACGAAGGCGAATACCGGCATGCGGTCGACCAGCCCGCCGTAGAAGGCGATTTCGCGGGTATGCATGCGGTCGTAGACGACGCCGACGCAAAGGAACAGCGCGCCGGACACGATGCCGTGCGAGATCATCTGGAAAATGCCGCCGGCGATGCCCTGCGCGGTCAGCGCGAAGATTCCCATGGTCACGAAGCCCATGTGCGCGACCGAGGAATAGGCGATCAGCTTCTTAACGTCCTCCTGCATCAGTGCGACCAGCGAGGTGTAGATGATGGCGACGACCGACAGCGTGAAGATCAGCGGCGCGAAGTCGTGGCTCGCCATCGGGAACATCGGTAGCGAGAACCGCAGGAATCCGTAGCCGCCCATTTTCAGCAGGATCGCCGCGAGGATCACCGAGCCGGCGGTCGGGGCTTCCACATGCGCGTCCGGCAGCCAGGTGTGCACCGGCCACATCGGCATCTTGACCGCGAACGACGCGAAGAAGGCCAGCCACGCCCATTTCTGCAAGCCAAGCGGGAAGCCATGGCGAAGCAGCGTAACGATGTCGGTGGTGCCGGCATCCCAATACATCGCCATGATGGCGAGCAGCATCAGCACCGAGCCGAGCAGCGTGTAGAGGAAGAACTTGAAGCTGGCATAAACTCGGCGCGGCCCACCCCAGACGCCGATGATGAGGAACATCGGGATCAGGCCGCCCTCGAAGAACAGGTAGAACAACACCAGATCGAGCGCCGAGAAGGTGCCGATCATCAGCGTTTCCAGGATCAGGAACGCGACCATGTATTCCTTCACGCGTTTCTGGATCGAGGTCCAACTCGCCAGAATGCAGATCGGCATCAGCGCGGTGGTGAGGATCACGAACGGCAGCGAAATGCCGTCCACGCCCATGTGGTAGGAAGCGAGGCCGAGCCAGGGGTGTTTCTCGACGAACTGGAATTCCGGCGAGGTCGCATCGAAGCGCCACACCATCACCAGCGAAATCGCGAATGTGACCAGCGTCGTCCACAACGCGATCCAGCGTGCGGTACCTTTGGCAAGCGGTCCATTACCGCGCGCCAGTAGCATGACGAGCAGCGCGCCGAGCACCGGCAGGAACGTGACGACTGAGAGGATCGGCCAATTCATAGCATTTTCCTGCGCATGATCTCTACCGAAAGCCGGTCTGCCCTGTTCGGGATCATGCTAGTGCACCGAGAACATGAACCAAGTGATGAAGGCCGCCGCGCCGATCAGCATGGCGAAGGCGTAGTGGTAGAGATAACCGGTCTGCAGCCGCATCACGTTACGGGTGACGTCGAGCACGCGGGCCGAGACGCCGTCGGGGCCGAAGCCGTCGATCAGCCAGCCGTCGCCGCCCTTCCACAAGCCGCGCCCAAGCCACTTCAATGGACGGACGAAGATGAACTCGTAAATCTCGTCGAAGTACCACTTGTTGAGCAGGAACTTGTAAAGCACCTCGTGGGTGCGGGCGAGCTCGACCGGAATATCCGGACGGCGGATATAAAAGTACCAGGCGATGACGAAGCCGAGCGCCATCATCACCGTCGGCAGCAACCCGATCTGCAACGGGATGTGATGCATGTCTTCGAGTACTGTGTTCGTCTTGGCGAAGGCCAAAGACTCGCGGAAAAAATCCTCCACGCCGTGACCGGCGAAGATCTCCTTGAACGGCAGGCCGGCGAGCACGGAGCCGGCCGCGAGGAAGCCAAGCGGGATGAGCATCACCATCGGGCTCTCATGCGCGTTCTTCCAGTGCTGGCGATCATGCGGCTCGCCGTGGAAGGTCTTGAAGATCAGCCGCCATGAATAGAACGACGTGAGAAGCGCGGCGCCAACCGTGCAGATGAAGCCGTAAAGCGCCATCGGGCTCTTGCCGACGAAGGCCGCTTCGATGATCGCGTCCTTGGAGAAATAGCCGGCGGTGAGCGGGAACCCGGTGAGCGCGAGCGTGCCGACAATCATCACGATATAGGTGTACGGGATGCGATCCTTCAAGCCGCCCATGTGCCGCATGTCCTGCTCGTGATGCATGGCGAGGATCACCGAGCCGGAACCGAGGAACAGCAGCGCCTTGAAGAACGCGTGGGTGAACAGGTGGAACATGCCGATCGAATAGGCGCCGCTCCCCATGGCGACGAACATGTAGCCGAGTTGGGAGCAGGTCGAATAGGCGATGACGCGCTTGATGTCGTTCTGCACCAAGCCGACGGTCGCCGCGAACATGGCGGTGGTGGCGCCGATGAAAATAACGAAGCTCTGCGCGTCGGGCGCAAGCTCGAACAGCGGCGACAGCCGCGCCACCATGAACACGCCGGCGGTCACCATGGTGGCGGCGTGGATTAGCGCGGAGACCGGCGTCGGGCCCTCCATGGCGTCTGGCAGCCATGTGTGCAGAAGGAACTGCGCCGACTTGCCCATGGCGCCCATGAACAGCATCAGGCAGATGATCGTGAGCGCATCGGGATGCCAGCCGAACAACGGCAAGGTCTTGCCGACCAGCGTCGGCGCCTGCGCAAAGATGGTGCCGAAATCCACCGCGCCAACCATGGCAAACAACGAGAAGATGCCGAGCGCGAAGCCGAAGTCGCCGACGCGGTTGACGACGAAGGCTTTGATCGCCGCGGCGTTGGCTTCGGGCTTATGATACCAGAAGCCGATCAGCAGATAGCTCGCCAGACCCACGCCCTCCCAGCCGAAGAACATCTGCACCAGATTGTCGGCGGTCACCAGCATCAGCATGAAGAACGTGAAGATCGACAGATAGGCGAAGAAGCGCGGCCGGTATGGATCCTCCGCCATGTAGCCCATGGAATAAACGTGCACCAAGCCCGAAATCGTCGTCACCACCACCAGCATCACTGCGGTGAGCGTGTCGATGCGTAGCGCCCAGTCGATCTTCAGATCCGCCGACAATATCCAGGTGAACAGCGGCACGTGTTCGTCGTGATGGCCGAAGCCGACCTGAACGAAGGCGATCCACGACAGGATCATGGAGATCAGCAACAGCGTGGTGGTGATTAGTTCGGCCGTGCGCGATCCGGCGGCGGCCGGCCCGCCGCCATGCGCGTCGTGACCATCGTGGGCGTCGTGGGCATGCGTGGCGTGCGCCGTATGCGCGCCGTGACCGGACGCGGAAGCCCCCTCCTCCAGACCCGGCGGCGGGCCCTCGCCGGGGCAGCGCCCCCGCGCGCCCACCAACGCGATAACGCCGGCCAGTATGGCGCCGAGCAGAGGTAAGAAGACGATTGCCTGATACATCTGAGGTGCTCAGCCCTTCATCATATTGATGTCTTCGACCGCGATCGAACCGCGGTTACGGAAATAGACGACGAGAATGGCGAGCCCGATGGCAGCTTCCGCCGCCGCGACCGTCAGCACCAAAAGCGCGTAGATCTGACCGACGATGTCGCCGATATGGCTGGAGAAGGCGACAAGATTGATATTGACCGCCAGCAGGATCAACTCGATCGACATCAGGATGACGATCACGTTTTTGCGGTTAAGGAAGATGCCGAAAATCCCGAGCGTGAACAGGATGGCGGCGACCGAGAGATAATGGCCGAGCCCGATGGTCATGTGTTGCTCCCTAGGCCCTGCCCAGTCCGCACCTTGATAATTTCCATCGCTGTCGCCGGTGTGCGCGCGTTCTGCGCGGGGATATTCTGCCGGCGCACGCGCACGCGGTGCTGCAGCGTGAGCACAATGGCGCCCACCATGGCGATCAGCAGGATCATGCCGGCGGCTTCGAAGAAATAGACGTAGCGGGTGTAGAGCACGAGCCCGATCGCCTCGACATTCGACGTCCTGGCCACGATCGGCGCGGTGATCGCATGCGGCACGCCGGGACCGATGACCCAGGCGCCGACCACCAGCAGGAGTTCGGCAAGAAAGATACCGCCGATTAGCATACCGATCGGCAGATACTGCAGCGCGCCCTGCTTAAGCTCGGCGAAATCGACGTCGAGCATCATCACCACGAACAGGAACAGCACGGCAACCGCGCCGACATAGACCACGATCAGGATCATGGCGAGAAATTCGGCGCCCAGCAGCACGAATAGGCCCGCCGCGTTGACGAAGGCAAGAATGAGATAAAGAACGGAATGCACCGGGTTCTTGGCGGCGATCACCATGAAGGCGCTCGCCACGCAGATGCCGGCAAAGAGATAGAAGAATAAAGCGGCGACGATCATCATCTCACCTATAGGGCGCGTCGAGCGCCTGATTCTTGGCGATCTCGCGTTCCCAGCGGTCGCCATTCGCAAGCAACCGCTCCTTGTCGTAGTAAAGCTCCTCGCGCGTTTCCGCGGCGAACTCGAAATTCGGTCCCTCGACGATGGCGTCGACCGGACAGGCTTCTTGGCAGAGCCCGCAATAGATGCATTTGACCATGTCGATGTCGTAGCGCGTCGTGCGCCGCGTGCCGTCGTTGCGGCGCGGCCCCGCTTCGATGGTGATCGCCTGTGCCGGACAGATCGCCTCGCACAGCTTGCAGGCGATACAGCGCTCTTCGCCGTTGGGATAGCGGCGTTGCGCGTGCTCGCCGCGGAAGCGTGGCGAGATCGGCCCCTTCTCGTGGGGATAATCGAGCGTCGCCTTGGGCCCGAAGAAGTAGCGCAGGCCGAGGATCGTCGCGGTTACGAACTCCCACAAAAACAGGCCCTTGGCTGCGCGGTCGAGTCTCATCGCATCCTCACTTTGGCATCGCGAGCGCGCCGTACTGGAGCACGAAGGCGACGATCACCACCATGGCCAGCGACAGCGGCAGGAACACCTTCCAGCCGAGCCGCATCAACTGATCGTAGCGGTAGCGCGGCACGATCGACTTCACCATGGCGAACATGAAGAACAGCATCGATGCCTTGAGCATGAACCAGATCACGCCCGGCACCCAGGTGAACGGCGGCACCGCGATCGGCGGCAGCCAGCCGCCCAGGAAAAAGATGGTGCCCATGGCACACATGGTGCATATCGCCACGTATTCGCCGAGCATGAACAGCACGTAGGGCGTCGAGCCGTACTCGACCATGAATCCGGCGACCAGTTCCGACTCCGCTTCCACCAGATCGAATGGCGGCCGATTGGTCTCGGCCAGTGCCGACACGAAGAAGATGATGAACATCGGGAACAGCGGCAGCCAGTACCAGTTCAGGAAACCGAGCCACGGCAGGCCGATCATGTTCGCTAAGCCGTTCTGCTGCGCCGTGACGATGGTCGTCAGGTTGAGCGACCCCGCGCATAGCAACACTGTGATGATTACAAAACCGATGGAAACTTCGTAAGACACCATCTGGGCCGCCGAACGCAGCGCCGCCAGGAACGGATATTTCGAATTCGACGCCCAACCGGCCATGATGATGCCGTAGACCATGAGCGAGGAGATCGCGAAGATGTACAGGACGCCGACGTTGATGTCCGCAATCGCCCACCCGACATTGACCGGGATCACCGCCCACGCGGCAAGAGCCAGCACGGTAGAGACCAGCGGCGCCAGCAGGAACACACCCTTGTTGGCGCCGGCCGGAATGGTCGGCTCCTTGAGCGCGAATTTGAGCATGTCGGCGAAGGACTGGAACAGGCCCCAGGGCCCGACCATGTTGGGGCCGCGCCGCAATTGCACCGCCGCCCAAATCTTGCGGTCGGCATAAATGACATAGGCAATGACGACCAGCAGGCACACCAGCAGCAAGACGCATTCCGCCAGAATGACGATGAAGGGCCAGAGATAGGTCCAGAAGAATTCGACGAGATCCATGGCCCTACTCCGCCGCCGTCATATTCTTGGCCGCCGCGTTGGCCAAAGCCGAACACTCGGCCATGGTCGCGGACGCGCGCGCGATCGGATTGGTGAGATAGAAATCGCCGATCGACGAGTGCAACGGTGCCTTGTCGGCAGCGCCGCCGAGTTTGGCGAGCTTCTGGACATCGGCCGCATCGCCGGCCGCGATCTGGTCGAGACGCATCAAGTGCGGGTGCGACGCGAACATCACCTGGCGCAATTGCTGCAAGGAATCGTACGGCAGCGTCTTGTCGAGCGCGGCGGACAGCGCGCGCAGGATAGCCCAATCCTCGCGCGCATCGCCTGGCGGGAATGCAGCGCGGTTGGCCATTTGTACGCGGCCTTCAGTGTTGGCGTAGAGCGCCGATTTTTCCGGATAGGCGGCGCCAGGCAGGATCACGTCGGCGCGATGGGCGCCGCGATCGCCGTGGGTTCCGATATAGACGACGCACGGCCCGGGTGAAACTTCGATCTCGTCGGCGCCGAGCAGGAACAGCACGTCAACGCCGCCCGCCGCCATTTTCGCCGCGTCGAGGCCGCCGGCGCCGGGCACAAGCCCGAGATCGAGCGCGGCCACGCGGGACGCGGCGTTGTGCAAGACCGAATAACCGTTCCAGCCGTCCTTGAGCGCGCCGAACTCGATCGCCACCTTGGCGGCGAGCGCGGCGATACCCGCTCCGTCCGGGCGCGCCAAAGCGCCCGCGCCGATCAGAATGAGCGGCCGCTCGGCCGCCTTCAGCGCTTCAGCGAATTTGCTCTTGCCGAGATTGGCCAGGCTTTCGGCACCGGCGCCGAGATAATCGTACTGGTAGGTCAGATCGGCCTTGTCGCCGACCAGCCCGATCGGGAAATTACCGGCGCGCCAGCGCTTGCGGATGCGCGCGTTGAGCACCGTCGCCTCACGCCGCGGATTGGAGCCGACGATCAAGAGCGCATCGGCCTTGTCGATGCCGGCAATGGTCGCGTTGAACAGGTAGCTGGCACGGCCCAAGGCCGGGTCGAGCGCCGCACCGTCCTGTCGCGCGTCGACATTCGCGCTTCCCAGGCGGCCCATCAGGTCCTTGAGTGCATACATCTCTTCGGCACCCGCCAGATCGCCGACGATGGCGCCGATGCGTTTTCCATCCGTCTTCTTCACCTTGGCGGCGATGGTGGCGAAAGCTTCCTTCCAGGACGCTGCCCGCAAGCGGCCATTCTCGCGCACGTAAGGCTGATCGAGCCGTTGCGTGCGCAAGCCGTCCACCACGTGGCGGGTCTTGTCGGAAATCCACTCCTCGTTCACGTCGTCATTGGTGCGCGGCAGGACGCGCATGACCTCACGGCCGCGCGTGTCGATGCGGATCGCCGAACCGAGCGCGTCCATGACGTCAACGGACTGCGTTTTGTTGAGTTCCCACGGCCGCGCCGCGAACGCATAGGGCTTGGAGGTGAGCGCACCGACCGGGCAGAGATCGACCACGTTGCTTTGCAGCTCCGAGGTCATCGCCTGTTCGAGATAGGTGGTGATCTCCATGTCCTCGCCGCGGCCGATGGCGCCAAGCTCAGGCACGCCGGCAACCTCGGTGGTGAAGCGAATGCAGCGCGTGCAGTGGATGCAGCGCGTCATGATGGTCTTGACCAGCGCGCCGATGTACTTGTTCTCGACCGCGCGCTTGTTCTCGGCATAGCGGCTGGCGTCGACGCCATAGGCCATAGCCTGATCCTGCAGATCGCATTCGCCGCCCTGATCGCAGATTGGGCAATCGAGCGGGTGGTTGATCAGCAGAAACTCCATCACACCTTCGCGCGCCTTCTTCACCATTGGTGTCTTGGTGAAGAGCTGCTTGGGCGCGCCGTCTTTGTTGGGCGCCAAGTCCTTCACGCCCATGGCGCAGGACGCCTGCGGCTTCGGAATGCCCTGCACTTCGATCAGGCACATGCGGCAATTGCCGGCGATCGACAGGCGCTCGTGGAAACAGAAGCGCGGGATTTCCGCGCCCGCGGCCTCGCAAGCCTGGAGCAGCGTGTACTCGGGCGGGACGTCGATCTCTTTGCCGTCGACAATAAGCTTGGTCATGTTTTATTCCGCCGCTTCGCGCACCGCGCCATGGGCGTCGGCATTGCGCGTATATTCGTCGATGCGCCGCTCGATCTCGGGTCGGAAATGCCGCAGCAAGCCCTGCACCGGCCAGGCGGCGCCGTCGCCGAAGGCGCAAATGGTGTGACCTTCGATCTGCTTGGTCACCTCGAACAGCATGTCGATTTCTTTCTTCTGCGCGCGGCCTTCTGCCATGCGCGTCAACACCCGCCACATCCAGCCCATGCCTTCGCGGCATGGCGTGCACTGGCCGCAGCTCTCGTGCTTGTAGAAATAAGAGATGCGCGCCATCGCCTTGATGATATCGGTCGATTTGTCCATCACGATCACGGCCGCGGTCCCGAGCGCGGATTTGTGCTTGGCGCAGCCGTCGAAATCCATCAGCAGGTCGTCGCAGCCGGTCGCGCCAGCCGGCACCAGCGGCATGGATGAGCCCCCCGGTATCACAGCCTGCAGATTGTCCCAACCGCCGTACACACCGCCAGCATGTTTCTCGATCAGCTCGCGCAGCGGAATGCCCATCGTCTCTTCGACGTTGCACGGCTTGTTCACGTGGCCGGAGATGCAGAACAGCTTGGTGCCGGTGTTGTTCGGCCGGCCGATGCCGGCGAACCAGGCAGCGCCGCGCCGCATGATGTCGGGCACAACCGCGATCGAACTCGACGTTCTGCACCGTGGTCGGGCAGCCGTAGAGACCCACATTCGCCGGGAACGGCGGCTTCAACCGCGGCTGGCCCTTTTTGCCTTCGAGGCTTTCCAGCAGCGCCGTCTCCTCGCCGCAGATATAGGCGCCGGCGCCGTGGTGGACGTAGAGGTCGAAGTCCCAGCCGTGCACGTTATTCTTGCCGATCAGCTTGGCTTCGTAAGCTTGGTCGATCGCCGCCTGGAGGCGCTCGCGCTCTCGAATGAATTCGCCGCGCACATAGATGTAGCCGGTGTGCGCGCCCATGGCGCAGCCGGCGATCAGACAACCCTCGACCAAGAGATGCGGATCGTTGCGCATGATCTCGCGGTCTTTACAGGTGCCTGGCTCGGACTCGTCGGCGTTGACCACGAGATAATGCGGCCGCTCGCCGATCTGCTTGGGCATGAACGACCACTTCAATCCGGTCGGGAAACCGGCACCGCCGCGGCCACGTAAGCCAGACGCCTTGACGTCGTTGACGATCGCCTCGCGGCCTTTTTCCAGGATCGCCTTGGTGCCGTCCCAGGCGCCGCGCGCGCGCGCGCCTTTGAGGCCCCAGTCGTGGCGGCCGTAAAGATTCAGAAAGATGCGGTCCTTGTCAGCGAGCATGCGTCGTCATTCCCGTGAACGTGCCGCGTAGATCGATTTGTCGGTGAGCGTGGTGGCACCGCCGATCGGCTCGGACAGTTGCCGGTCGATTTGCGGACCGGGCTTCGGCGCCTTGCCGGCGGCGAAATCGTCGAGAATCTTGCCGAAACTCTCTGCCGTCAGGTCCTCGTAATAGTCGGAGCCGATTTGCACCATCGGCGCGTTCACGCAGGCGCCCAGGCACTCGACCTCGACCCAGGAGAACTTGCCATCCTTGCTGATGTCGCCCTGCTCGCCGATACGCTTGCGGCAGACCTTTTCCAGATCGTCGGCCCCGCGCAACCGGCACGGTGTGGTGCCGCACAGTTGCACGTGCACCTTCCCGACCGGCGCCAAATTGAACATCGTATAGAAGGTGGCGACTTCCAGCCCGCGGATATGCGCCATGCCGAGCAATTCGGTCACGTGACGAATGGCAGCCTCCGGCAGCCAACCGCCGGCTTGCGCCTGCGCGCGCCACAGCAACGGAATAATCGCCGATCGCTGGCGTCCCTCCGGATATTTGGCGATCTGCTGTTTGGCCCAAGCGAGATTCTCTGCGTTGAAGGAAAACCCCTTCGGCTGCTGTTCCGGCGGAGCGAGACGACGAACGCTCATCGGTCGATCTCCCCGAACACGATGTCGAGCGTGCCCATGATGCAGGACACGTCGGCCAACATGTGACCGCGGCACATAAAATCCATCGCGCTTAAATGCGCAAAGCCTGGAGCGCGGATCTTGCACTTGTACGGTTTATTGGTGCCGTCGGCGACGAGATAGACCCCGAACTCACCCTTGGGCGCCTCGACCGCGGCGTAGACCTCGCCGGCCGGCACATGGAAGCCCTCGGTGTAGAGCTTGAAGTGCTGGATCAACGCTTCCATTGAGCGCTTCATCTCGCCGCGTTTGGGCGGCACGATCTTGCCGTCGTCGACCGAAACGCGGCCCTGACCTTCCGGGCTGCGCAGCTTCTCACAGCACTGACGCATAATCTTGATCGACTGACGCATTTCTTCGACGCGCACGCAATAACGGTCGTAGCTGTCGCCGTGCTTGCCGATCGGAATGTCGAAATCCATCTCGGCATAGCACTCATAGGGCTGAGCCTTACGCAGATCCCAGGCCGCGCCCGAGCCGCGCACCATCACGCCGGTGAAGCCGCGGTTCCATGCCTGCTCGAGCGTGACCACGCCGATGTCGACAGTGCGCTGTTTGAAGATGCGGTTTTCGGTGAGCAGGCCTTCGAGGTCGTCGCAGAATTTCAAATACGGATCGCAGAAGGCCTCGATATCGTCAATCAGCTTGTTTGGAATGTCCTGGTGCACGCCACCGACGCGGAAATAGGCGGCATGCATGCGGGCGCCCGAGGCGCGCTCGTAGAACGCCATCAGTTTCTCGCGCTCTTCGAAGCCCCACAGCGGCGGGGTGAGCGCACCGATGTCCAAAGCCTGCGTGGTGATGTTGAGGATGTGCGAGAGCAGCCGCCCGATTTCACAGAACAGCACGCGGACGAGCTGGCCCCGCTTGGGCAATTGGATTCCGAGCAGCTTTTCCGCCGCCAGGCAAAACGCGTGCTCTTGATTCATCGGCGCGACGTAGTCGAGCCGGTCGAAATAGGGCACCGCCTGCATATAAGTCTTGTATTCGATCAGCTTTTCGGTGCCCCGGTGCAGCAGCCCAATATGGGGGTCGACGCGCTCGACCACCTCGCCGTCGAGTTCCAGCACCATGCGCAATACGCCATGCGCGGCCGGGTGCTGCGGGCCGAAATTGATGGTGAAGTTGCGTAGCTGGGTTTCCGCCATTTTAGATCACGATCCCTTGCCTTCGCCCTTCGCCTTCTCGTCGCCCGGCAGCACATAATCGGTGCCTTCCCAGGGCGACAGAAAATCGAAAGTTCGGAATTCCTGCGCTAGCCGCACTTTGTCGTAGACCACGCGCTTCTGTTCATCGTCGTAGCGCACTTCGACAAAGCCGGTGAGCGGGAAGTCCTTGCGCAGCGGATGACCCTCGAAGCCGTAATCGGTGAGGATGCGCCGCATGTCCGGGTGACCGGTGAACAGCACGCCGTAAAGATCGAAAGCCTCACGCTCGTACCAATCCGCACCGTGGAACACATCGATCAGCGACGGTACCGGTGTGACCTCGTCGGTCATAGTCTTCAGGCGGATGCGCTGGTTGAGCCGCGGCGAGAGCAGGTGATAGACAACGTCGAAACGCTGTTCGCGGCCAGGCCAATCCACCGCGGTACCATCGATGATGCTGACAAATTGGCAGGCCGCATCGTCGCGCAGAAATGTTGCGACCTTGACCATGTCGGCCGCCTTGGCCGTGACGGTGAGTTCGCCGTAGGCGACCTTGTAGTCGGTGACCGACCCGGGCAGCGCGTTCTTGATCGCCGCCCCTAGCCTGTCGAGCATTTCGTCCATGCGAAGACCCCGCTCAACGTTCGATCGTGCCGGTTCGGCGGATCTTCTTCTGCAGCAGCAGCACGCCGTATAGCAGCGCCTCGGCGGTCGGCGGACAGCCCGGCACATAGATGTCGACCGGCACGACGCGGTCGCAGCCGCGCACCACCGAGTAAGAGTAATGATAGTAGCCGCCGCCGTTGGCACAGGATCCCATCGAGATCACGTATCGCGGCTCCGGCATCTGGTCGTAGACCTTGCGCATCGCCGGCGCCATTTTGTTGGTGAGCGTACCGGCGACAATCATCACGTCGGACTGGCGCGGCGAGGCGCGCGGCGCAAAGCCGAAGCGCTCGCCGTCGTAGCGCGCCATCGCCATGTGCATCATCTCGACCGCGCAGCAGGCGAGCCCGAAAGTCATCCACATTAGCGAGCCGGTGCGCGCCCACGTGATCAGATCGTCGACAGCCGCGACCAGGAATCCCTTGTCGGCAAGCTCGTTGTTGACGCCGACGAAAAAACTATCATCGGCGCCGACCGGCTTGCCGGTGCGCGGGTCCAGAATTCCCTTTGGGGCTGGTGCGACGAGCGTCATCGGGTCATCAATCCCATTCGAGCGCGCCCTTCTTCCATTCGTAGATGAAGCCGATGGTCAGGACGCCAAGGAAAATCATCATCGCCCAAAAGCCGAACGCCCCGACTTTGTGGAACACCACAGCCCAAGGAAACAGAAAAGTCACTTCGAGATCGAAAATGATGAACAGGATGGCGACCAGATAGAAGCGCACGTCGAATTTCATGCGCGCGTCGTCGAAGGCGTTGAAGCCGCATTCGTAGGCGGACAGCTTTTCGGGATCGGGTTGCTTGTAGGCGACGATGAACGGCGCGATCAGCAGCACCAGCCCGATGACGAGCGAGACCGCGACAAAAATCACCAGTGGAAGATAATCCAGCAGCAATGCGCTCATGGCGACCTCAAGCCGTGTAGCCCCGAGCCCGCCCCAGGAATTTCCCCGCCCGGACTGCTCGGCGGCTCGGAACAGCGCCGCAGCCCCGCACAAAAAAGCCCTTGCCGTGTTTGGAAAAGCCTCAAGGACGGGAGCGGCTGAGGCTTAGCGCAGCGCACAATGGGTGGCAAGACGACATTGGAGAAACATCCACGAACACACGCACTTTTGTGGCGGTATCCACGTCTCGACACGATTGACAGGCCTGCAAGTGGGCCTTGATAGTTGCCGCTGGCGACGCAACGCGCAAAGACCGGGAAAACACGCATGCCCCTTATGCGACATTTTGCAGCCCTTCTCATCCTGGCGGGCGCCGTCACTATCGGAGCACCTCTGAGCAAGGCCGACGATTACCCGTCGCGGCCGGTCCGAATCATTGTTCCGTTCGGTGCCGGCGGGCCAACCGACGTCTATACACGCGCCATCGCGGAGGAGCTGAGCAAGTCGCTGCACCAGACCTTCGTGATGGAAAACAAGCCGGGCGCTGGCACCACCATCGGCACCGACTACGTCGCCAAGGCTATGCGCGACGGCTACACGCTGCTTATGGTGTCCGGCACCCAGACCGTCAACGAGACGCTCTACACCAAGAAGCCCTATCACCTGATGCGCGATCTCGTTCCGATCGCCCCGCTGATCGACAGCGATCTAGTGCTGGTCGTTAATCCGTCAGTACCGGCGAAAACTTTGCAAGAGTTGCTGACGCTGGCGCGCGCCAAACCGGGCACGCTCAATTTCGGCTCGTCGGGCCCCGGCTCGAACTATCACATGGCCGCAGAGCTACTGAAGCACCTCACCGGCATCGATATCGTGCACGTGCCTTACAAGGGCTCAACCGGCATGCGCACTGACATCCTCAGCGGCCAGATCCAAATGCTGTTCGACAGCATCCCGACCATGGCCGCCTTCATCAAGGAGGGCAAAGTCCGCGCGCTCGGCACCAGCGGCGACAAGCGCTCGCCTATTCTGCCGGACGTGCCTACGATCGCGGAAGCCGGCGTGCCGGGATTTCAGGCGACCTTATGGGTCGGATTCATGGCGCCCGCCGGAACGCCGCAGCCGATCGTCGACAAACTCAACGCGGAAATCACCAAGATCGTGTCGCGACCCGACATCAAGGCAGCCTGGGAAAAGCAAGGCGCCGAACCGGTGACGATGACGCAGCCGCATTTCAAGGCGTTCATGGACGCCCAGATCGCGAAATGGGCGAACGTCATCAAGGCCAATCACATCCCGGCGATCAATTGAACGCAGCAACAGGACAGTCACGAAATGAATGAAATGACTCAGCCAATTGCCGGCACTGAACATTGGACCGCCAAGGACGGCGGCGTGAAATTGTTCATGTGGGAAAAGTGCGCCGGCGATCCGGCAAAAAGCATCGGCACGATTTTGTTCGTGCACGGCTCGTCGATGGCTGGCCAACCGACCTTCGATCTGCAAGTGCCCGGGCGTCCGAACTCTTCGGCCATGGATCACTTCGCCCGCCGCGGCTACGACTGCTGGTCGGTCGACATGGAAGGCTACGGCCGCTCGACCAAGGACCGTGACAACAACGCGCCGATCTCGCAGGGCGCCGACGATTGCTATGCCGCCGCTCTCTATATCCAGAAGCTGCGCGGCAAGCGCCCTCTCCACGTCTATGGGATTTCCTCCGGCGCGCTGCGGGCGGCGATGTTCGCCGAACGACACCCGGAAATGGTGGCGCGGCTCGCGCTCGATGCCATGGTGTGGACCGGCGAAGGCTCGCCCACGCTCGAACAGCGCCGCAAGAAGCTGCCCGAGTTCATCGCCAAGAACCGCCGCCCGATCGACAAGGCGTTCATCCATTCGATCTTCGACCGTGACCATCCGGGCACGGCGGAGGAAAAAGTCATCGATGCCTTCGCCGACGCGGTCTGCGCGCTCGACGATTCGGTGCCGACCGGAACTTACGTCGATATGTGCTCGCGGCTGCCGGTCGTGGATCCCGAAAAGATCCCCGTCCCAACGCTCATCATGCGCGGGCAATGGGACGGCATCGCATCGATGGAGGATTTGCTTAAATTTTTCGCCAAGCTGCCCAATTCCGACAAGCAGTTCTCGGTGATGGCCGGCATCTCGCACGCGAGCTTCCAGCAGAAGAACTACATGGCCGTCTATCACATCCTTGCCGGTTTCTTCGCGCAGCCGGCGCCGGTGTACAAAGGATGACGAGTCAGGCGCCGAGTTGATCCGCAAGGTCTGCCAAATCGTTCGCCGCGTAATCGACCGTCACCGTCACCGTCGGCGCCGGTTCGCCGGTATTCGGGCCGTACTCGTTGACCCGCGCGGTGTGCGCGGTGCGTAAGCCGAGCTTGGCGGCGGCGGCGAGATCGTTTGAGTGCGCCGCGACCATCATGCAGTCGCCGGGCGCCAGATCGAATGCTTCACAGGCGGCCAGATAGACGCGCGGCTTCGGCTTGAAGTCGCCGGCGATCTCGCTGCCGAGAATGGCGTCCCAGGGCAAAGCGTTGCGACGCGCCAGATCGACCATCAGCGAGATGTTGCCGTTCGAGCACGGCGCCAGCCAGAATTTCTTTTTCAGCCGCGCCATCGCCGCCGGCACGTCCGGCCAAGCATCGAGCCGGTGCCACACCAGCGTCAAATCGTCGAGCACCTCGTCCGACAAATTATCCAAACCGAAGCGCGGCAGCAGGCGGACGAGGTTGCGCCGGTGCAGCACATCGAGCTTGGCGAAGGGCAGCCGGCCGGAGCGCACATCCTCCATACCAGGCTGATATTCGCCCCGCCAGGCGTCAGCGAAGGCCGTCCAGTCGAGCTTATACCCAAGGGGAACGAGTATTTTTTCAGCTTCCCGGGCCACCGACGACCGCCAGTCGACGAGGGTGCCGAATACGTCGAAGAACAGGGCCTTGGGGCCGAGCATCGGGGCTTCTACGAGCATGAACTTGAGGCCCTCGGCGCCAGCGGAATAGGCGCCGAAACCGGCGTTAAGTCATTGAAATGATGGCGGGAGCGACGGGACTCGAACCCGCGGCCTCTGCCGTGACAGGGCAGCGCTCTAACCAACTGAGCTACGCCCCCGCGGGCGTTTGCAGGACGTAAAGGCACCCTGCCCCATAGTCAAGGCAACGATCAGCCCGCTGCGGAAAATTGCGAAAAAGCCTTATTTCACGCTAAGAATCGATGGTCAGACCGCCCCCGAATCGTCTATGCGGGCGAGGTGTTTGGCGATCCGCCAAACTCACGGATTCACGAGGAGGGTCCTTAAAATGGCATTGGTTCCTGGAAAAGCTCCGACACCGCCGACCGTCACCTTGAAGCATCTCGCCGCGGCTCTCGCGGAATCCCATGAGATGTCGAAGAAGCAAGCGGAAGCCGTGCTCGGCGATTTCGTCGGCAATATCGTCAAGCATCTGAAGAAGGGCGAGCGGATCCGCATCGGCGGCCTCGGTATTCTTCAGGTGCGCAAGCGTGCCGCGCGCATGGGCCGCAATCCGGCCACCGGCGAGGCAATCCAGATCAAGGCGAGCAAAAAGGTCGCCTTCCGCGCTTCCAAGGAATTGAAAGAGGCGGTCTAGCCGACTTCTGAGCGGACCCTCCGGGGAAATACCGGCAGGCTGGGAGCGGCAAGCTCCTGGCCTGCCATTTTGCGTTCGATCAAGCGCCCGTCGGTGTCTTGGCTAACAGGGCGCTCGCCTGCGGAACAAACGAAATCTGGTGGGCGGTGACGGACTCGAACCGCCGACATCCTGCGTGTAAAGCAGGCGCTCTACCAACTGAGCTAACCGCCCGGCCCGCTCCACTATAAGCGGTCCCTCCCCGCGCATAAAACGAAAACGGCGCCGCAAGGCGCCGTTTTCTGTTTTTGATGACGATCGCGCTTAATGCGCGGTCAGACCGGAGCCGTCCTCGTCCACCGCGGTCTCGGCCGCGGCGGTCCCGGCGGCCAGTTTGGCACTCGCTTCGTCCCACTCGATCGCCTCCGGCTTACGCACCAGCGCGCGGGCGATGACCTCGTCCATGCGCGTGACCGGGATGATTTCCAGGCCCTTCTTGATCGAGTTCGGAGATTTCCACCAAGTCCTTGGCGTTCTCCTCCGGGATCAGCACGGTCTTCATCCCGCCGCGGGAGGCCGCCAGCAGCTTCTCCTTCAAACCGCCGATCGGCAGCACGCGGCCACGCAGCGTGATTTCGCCGGTCATGGCGACGTCGCGGCGTACCGGAATGCCGGTCATTACCGAGACGATCGCGGTGACCATGGCGACGCCCGCCGACGGACCATCCTTGGGCGTCGCGCCTTCCGGCACGTGCACGTGGATGTCGCGCTTGTCGAACAAAGGCGGCTCGATGCCGAAGGCGACCGCGCGCGAGCGCACATAGGACGCCGCCGCCGAGATCGATTCCTTCATCACGTCACGCAGGTTGCCGGTGACGGTCATCTTGCCCTTGCCTGGCATCATCACGCCTTCGATGGTGAGCAGTTCGCCGCCCACATCGGTCCAGGCCAGCCCGGTGACCATGCCGACCAGATCCTCGGCTTCGATCTCGCCGTACCGATATTTCGGCACGCCGAGATAATCGCTGACGGTCGCTGCCGTGACGGCAATCGCCTTTTTCTTCGACGTCATCAACTCCTTCACCGCTTTGCGGATCAGGGTCGACAGCTCGCGCTCGAGGTTACGCACGCCCGCTTCCCGCGTGTAACGGCGGATCAGCAGTTGCAGCGCCTCGTCGTCGATCGACCACTCCTTTTCGCTCAGGCCGTGCTTGGCGATGGCGGCCGGGATCAGATGCTTGCGCGCGATCTCGACCTTCTCGTCCTCAGTGTAGCCGGCGATACGGATGATCTCCATGCGGTCCATCAGCGGCGGCGGAATATTGAGCGTGTTCGCCGTGGTGATGAACATCACGTTAGACAGATCGTAGTCGACCTCGAGGTAGTGGTCGTTGAAGGTGTGGTTCTGCTCGGGGTCCAAGACCTCAAGCAAAGCCGAGGACGGATCGCCGCGGAAATCGGCGCCCATCTTGTCCACCTCGTCGAGCAGGAACAGCGGGTTCGAGGTTTTCGCCTTGCGCATCGACTGGATAATCTTGCCGGGCATCGAACCGATGTAAGTGCGCCGGTGGCCTCGGATCTCGGCCTCGTCACGCACGCCGCCAAGCGACACGCGCACGAATTCGCGGCCCGTGGCGCGGGCGATCGACTTGCCGAGCGAGGTTTTGCCCACGCCGGGAGGACCGACCAGGCACAGGATTGGCCCGGTCAGCTTGTTGGCGCGCTGCTGCACGGCAAGATACTCGACGATGCGTTCCTTGACCTTCTCCAGGCCATAGTGGTCGTCGTTGAGAATCTTCTCCGCGCCGATGAGGTCTTTCTTGACCTTGCTCTTCTTGCTCCACGGGATCGAGAGCAGCCAGTCGAGATAGTTGCGCACGACCGTTGCTTCCGCAGACATCGGCGACATCTGGCGGAGCTTCTTGAGCTCGTGCGTGGCCTTTTCGCGGGCTTCCTTGGAGAGCTTGGTCTTTTTGATCTTCTCTTCCAACTCGGCGAGTTCGTCTTTGCCTTCCTCGTCGCCGAGTTCCTTCTGAATCGCCTTCATCTGCTCATTGAGGTAGTACTCGCGCTGGGTCTTCTCCATCTGCCGCTTGACGCGGGTGCGGATGCGCTTTTCCACCTGCAGGACCGAGATCTCACTCTCCATCAGGCCGAGCACCTTCTCCAGGCGCTGGGTGACGACCGGTGTCTCGAGAATTTCCTGCTTGTCCGAAATCTTAACGGCGAGATGCGACGCCACGGTATCGGCAAGCTTGGCATAATCCTCGATCTGTTGGACGACGCCGACAACCTCGGGCGACACCTTCTTGTTCAGCTTCACATAGTTCTCGAATTCGGTGACCACCGAACGCGCCATAGCTTCCGCCTCCACGTGCTCTCCGACGTCGTCGGCAAGCACCGTGGCATCGGCCTCGTAGTAATCGCTGCGGTCGGTGTATTTGAGAACCTTGGCGCGCTCGGCCCCCTCGACCAGCACCTTGACGGTGCCGTCGGGCAGCTTGAGCAGCTGCAGCACGCTCGCCAGCGTGCCGACCTCGAAGATCGAGTCGGTCGCCGGATCGTCGTCGGAGGCATTCTTCTGCGTTGCCAGCAGGATATAGGTGTCGGAGCGCATCACTTCTTCCAGCGCCTTGATCGACTTTTCACGGCCGACGAAGAGCGGGACGATCATGTGCGGGAACACCACGATGTCGCGCAGCGGCAAAACAGGGTAGGCCCGGGTTTCGCCAGGTTGCAGCTGAGGTCGTGGCTTGGTGGTCATGGACGTGGTCCTTTTTTGTTGTGCCCCTGGCCGTCGACCCGCTCGATGCGGCATCGCCGAACAGTGCCGGAACTGATGGGCAAGGAGGCGTCGGGAGAAGCAGGAACCCGACGCGCCTTCAGGAAGGGTACGAACCCTCACCCACTCGGGAAACACGATCTTTCGTACGCGACTTCGCTTCGAACGCTATAGGTAGGATGACGGCCCAGGGTCCGCAAGTCAGGCCCGCCTCTGCGGCAAAAACAGGCCCGACACCCCCAGCACGCCACTATCGGCACGATTTTACAAGCCGTTCCGCGTCTAATCAGGGCGGCAAAATCAGGCGCTGGCACTGCCGGATTCGGCCGTCCGGTCGCTGCGGTCTGCATAGATGTAGAGCGGGCGGGCGGTGCCCTCGACGACCTCCTTGGAGATCACCACCTCTTCGACGCCTTCCAGGCTGGGGAGGTCGAACATGGTGTCGAGCAGGATGCTCTCCATGATCGAGCGCAGGCCGCGCGCGCCGGTCTTGCGTTCAATCGCCTTGCGGGCGATCGCACCGAGCGCCTCTTCGGCCAGAGTGAGATCGATTGATTCCATCTCGAACAGCCGCTGGTACTGCTTGACCAGGGCATTCTTCGGCTCGACCAGGATTTTCTTGAGCGATGCCTCGTCGAGATCTTCGAGAGTCGCTACGACCGGCAAGCGACCAACGAATTCCGGGATCAACCCGTACTTCAGAAGATCCTCAGGCTCGACCTGGCGGAAGATTTCGCCCTGCTTGCGGTCTTCCGGAGCAAGCACTTTGGCGCCGAAGCCGATCGAGGTCGAGCGGCCGCGCGCCGAGATGATCTTATCGAGCCCGGAGAAGGCACCACCGCAAACGAACAAGATGTTGGTGGTATCGACCTGCAGGAATTCTTGCTGCGGATGCTTGCGGCCGCCCTGCGGGGGCACCGAAGCGATAGTGCCTTCCATGATCTTCAAGAGCGCCTGTTGCACGCCCTCGCCCGAAACGTCGCGGGTGATCGACGGGTTATCGGATTTGCGCGAAATCTTGTCGATTTCATCGATATAGACGATGCCGCGCTGCGCGCGTTCGACATTGTAGTCGGCCGACTGCAGCAGCTTGAGGATGATGTTCTCCACATCCTCGCCGACATAGCCGGCTTCGGTCAGCGTCGTGGCGTCCGCCATCGTGAACGGCACGTCCAGGATCCGCGCCAGCGTTTGCGCCAACAGCGTCTTGCCGGAGCCGGTCGGCCCGATCAGCAGGATGTTCGATTTCGCCAATTCAACGTCGTTGTGCTTGGTCTGGTGATTGAGCCGCTTGTAATGATTATGCACGGCGACCGAGAGCACTTTTTTGGCGTGATCCTGGCCGATCACGTAGTCGTCGAGAACCTTGCGGATTTCCTTCGGCGTTGGAATGCCGTCGCGTGACTTGACGAGTGAGGACTTGTTCTCCTCGCGGATGATGTCCATGCACAGTTCGACGCATTCATCGCAGATGAACACGGTCGGACCGGCGATGAGCTTGCGCACTTCATGCTGGCTCTTACCGCAGAACGAGCAGTAAAGGGTGTTCTTGGAATCGCTGCCGCCGACTTTGCTCATTCCCTTCTCCGTCTCACACTCGTTCTCACTTCCCGCGGTTGGCGCAGTTCGTTCGCCAATGCGCGACACGTCGAATGAAGCAAATATCGCGCCGGAACTCCGGTCCGGCGCGCTTTGCTACCAGGACGCCCGCGACCCTTGCCACTTTCCCACATCATAAGCGAAGCATGCTAACGACGTGATAATCAAGAATCTATTAACGATAATGCCCCTTGAACACCCTCTGCGAAAGCGGAAATTCCGGGCCAATTCGGGCGGACCCGGCAAACCGGCCAAGCGCTAAAAAGGGGGCAAATTAGGCGGGTTTGGCAGGCGCTTCCTCCGGCCGCCGCTCAATAACCTTGTCGACCAGGCCGAAATCCTTGGCCGCTTCGGCGGTGAGAAAATAGTCACGCTCAAGCGCATCTTCGATCTTCTTGAGCGACTGACCGGTATGCTTGACGTAGATTTCGTTGAGCCGCTTTTTCAGGTTCAGGATTTCCTGGGCATGGACCATGATGTCTGTGGCCTGGCCCTGGAATCCGCCCGACGGCTGATGCACCATGATGCGCGCGTTCGGAAGCGCAAAGCGCATGTCCTTCGCGCCGGCGGCCAGCAGCAGCGACCCCATAGATGCCGCCTGCCCGACACAGAGCGTGGACACCGGCGGGCGCACGAATTGCATGGTGTCGTAGATCGCCATGCCCGATGTCACCACCCCGCCGGGCGAATTGATGTACATCGAGACTTCCTTCTTCGGGTTCTCCGCTTCCAGGAACAGAAGTTGCGCCACCACCAAAGTGGCGACGTGATCCTCGATCGGGCCGGTGATGAAGATGATCCGTTCTTTGAGTAGCCGCGAATAGATATCGTAGGCGCGCTCGCCTCGGTTGGTCTGCTCGACCACCATGGGCACCAAAGTCTGCATATAGGTATCGACGGGATCTTTCATTTCCGCTCCTTCGCCCGAATCACGACGGGTAGCTTAGCGCCACGTTCGCATCCGGATGATCTATTTTCGAAATACGCCCGCCGCAAGGCGCACTCAAAATCAGGCCGCGGTCGATTCATCTTCCTTGTAAAGCTCTTCGCGCTCGACCTTTTTCTCGGTTACCGCGGCAAGTTCGAGCAGGAAATCGACGACCTTTTCCTCATAAATCGGCGCGCGTAGCGAGGCGACTGCCTGCGGGTTCTGCCGGTAGTAGTCCCACACGCGCTGCTCCTGACCGGGAAATTGACGCACGTGCTCCATCACCGCGCGATTCAATTCCTCTTCGGTAACCGTAATTTTATTTTTCTCGCCGATCTCGGCCAGCACCAATCCGAGCCTCACCCGCCGCTCGGCAATCGCGCGGTATTCGGCCCTGGCCTTTTCCTCGGTAGTGTTCTCCTCGGCGAAAGTCTTCTTCTCGTTTTCCATTTCACCGAGCACTGACTTCCAGACCCGGTCGAACTCCTCCTCGACCAGCGATGGCGGCGGCTCGAATTTGTGCCGCACATCGAGTTCGTCAAGCAGGGCGCGTTTGAGCTTCTGCCGCGACATCCCGACATGCTCGCGCGCGATGCGGTCCTTGACCGCTTCGCGTAGCTTGGCGAGCGACTCCAGCCCAAGCGATTTGGCGAACTCGTCGTCGAGCGTGACCGTGCCTGACGTCTCGATCGACTTGGCGGTGACCACGAACTCGGCGTCCTTGCCGGCTAACTCGGCCTTCGGATAATGCGACGGGAAAGTTACCTTCAGGGTGCGGGTTTCACCTGTGCCTATGCCGATCAACTGGTCCTCGAAACCGGGAATGAAAGTGTTCGATCCGATCAGCACAACCGAATCGTCCCCCGAGCCGCCTTCGAACGGCGCGCCATCGATGGTGCCGGCAAAGGAGATGACGACACGGTCGTCTTTGGCCGCCTTCCCGCCCTCGCCCTTCGGGCTATAGGGCTTGTTCTGCTCGCTGATGCGCGCAAGCGCCTCGTCGATTTCGGCGTCAGTCACCTCGCTGGTGAGTTTGGTGAGCTTGATGGTCTTGAAATCGGTGAGCTCGATCGGCGGCACGATCTCGACCGCCATGGTGTAATCGAGGTCGCTCTCACCCGAGATCAGTTTCTCAACTGCTTCCTGCTCGGTCGGCAGTGTCACCTTCGGATCGGCGGCGAGTTTGTAGCCACGCTCGCTGACAATCTGATTGTTGGTGTCGCGCACCGTCGCCTCGATCACCTCGGCCATGGCCGAGCGCCCGTAGACGCGCTTGAGGTGGGCGACCGGCACCTTGCCGGGACGGAAGCCGTTGATGCGGACGCGATCTTTCAACTCGTCCAGACGCACATTGACTTTGGCGTCTAGCTCGGCGGCCGGAACGACCACTTTGAATTCCCGCTTGAGACCTTCGGACAGCGTTTCGGTAACTTGCATCGATCACACTTCTTTTTTTCGCAGCGCGGTGCGCCGGACTTGCCTGAATGATGAGCGTTCGCTCTTTAGTGCGCGCGCCCCGCGATATTTGCCCTTGGCGTGGTGCGGGCGGAGGGACTTCGAACCCCCACGACTTTCGTCACGGGAACCTAAATCCCGCGCGTCTACCAATTCCGCCACGCCCGCAAAGGGCAGTCTTTAGGACGATCCTGGCGCCGCAATCCGGCAGGGCTTAACGCACCGCGGTCCGCCAGGGCAAGCCGTCGTGGCCGGTCCTTCGGGCCGCGGCTTATAGCACGCTAGAAACGGTCGGCATCACAAAAATAGGCCGCGCTTTCGCAACCTCAAGGGCCCACGACCAGCTTGGGTCGCAGCTCGGCCAACAGCCGCCGGTAGACGGCCGGCAACGCCTCCGACAGATCCTCCGCAATGAGGCCGGGCCCGAATTCATTGGCTGCCTCACCGTGCAGCCAGACCGCAGCGCTGGCGGCTTCGAAGGCTGGCATGCCCTGGGCGAGCAGGCCAGCGACCAGGCCGGCTAGGACGTCGCCGGAGCCAGCGGTGGCGAGTGTGGGCGGAGCGTTATCGGCGATTGAAGCGCGGCCATCGAGGCTGGCGACCACGGTGTCAGGCCCCTTTAGGAGCACGATAGCCATTGCCGTATGGGCCGCTAAACGTGCCTTTTCAAGTTTTGAGCGAATATTTTTATCTTCATGTATCACTTTAAATAACCGTGAGAATTCGCCTTCATGCGGTGTCAGAATAGTTGCCGGACCGGCCCGTTTTGCAATCAAGGCGGCCAGTCCCGCTGGGTCGTCAGCGAGGCTCGTGAGCGCGTCGGCGTCGAGGACCACGGCTGCCGCACTAGTCAGCGCCGCGGCGGCCTGTTCCCGCATGGCCGGCCCAACCCCGCCGCCAGGCCCCAGCACCACCGTATTGCGCCGCTTGTCGGCCAGGAAGGCGGTCAGTTCGGCCGCACCATCCACCGGCCGCACCATCACCGCCAGGCTGGCAGCGGCATTGACGCTGAGAGCCTCGCGCGGGCTGGCAATGGTCACGAGCCCGGCGCCCGCCCGCAACGCGCCACGCGCCGCCAGGCGCGCTGCGCCAGTGGCCGAAAGCCCGCCTGAAATCACCACCGCATGGCCACGTGCGTACTTGTGGCCATTGGCAAGCGGCACCGGGAACGAGCGGCCCCACAGTGCCGGCCGGTTGACGAAGGCCGACGGTTTGATCGCATCGAGCGTGCTCGTCGGGATGCCGATATCGGCGACCTGGATCGCTCCGCAGTGCAGCCGGCCCGGCAACAGCAGATGGCCGGTCTTGCGACGAAAGAAAGTCACGGTCAGGGTCGCATTGACCGCCGCCCCCATGACCGCACCGGTGGTACCGTTCACTCCGCTCGGCAGATCGACGGCGACCACCGGTACGGCCGCCGCGTTCATCGCTTCGATCATCGCGCGCGGCGCGCCTTCGACCTCGCGGTCGAGCCCGGCGCCGAACAGCGCATCAATGACAAGGTCGCAATTGCCGAGCGACGCCGGCGAAGCCAGATCGACCTTTCCGCTCCAGCGTTTGGCAGCGACCGCGGCATCGCCCTTCAGCCGCTTGAGGTCGCCGACAAAGCTGACGCGAACAATATAGCCGCGCTCGGCCAGATAGCGGGCGGCGACAAACCCGTCGCCACCGTTGTTGCCCGGCCCAGCCACCACCACGACGCGTCGGCCAGACAGACCGCCGGCCGCATCGGCCACGGCGCGCCCAGCATTTTCCATCAGTTCGATCCCGGGAATGCCGCCGGCGATCGTTAGCCGGTCAGCTTCCGCCATCTCAGCCGTGGTAAGGAGTTCGATCATGGCGTTCGACACTAGCGGCCAGCAAATGGACCGACAAATCGGTCTAATAGGCTCCGATGCAGTATTCCTTGGGCCGCTGGCAAAAGTTTTTGCAGAGTGCTTAATTAATAGGCATATGACTGCAGCCAACCGGTGCACTACCCGGTTATCTGCGCCTTAAATTATTGCGGGGAAACGACTATTCGACGCTCGCCGGATTGGCACGGGACCTGCTAACCGGTAGCGCGGCGCCCCGCACGTTCGCGGCGCGCTGGGGGGTGGAAGGAAAACCAATGAAAAAAATAGAGGCGATTATCAAACCCTTCAAACTCGATGAGGTGAAGGAGGCACTCCAGGAGGTCGGATTACAAGGCATCACTGTCACCGAGGCCAAAGGCTTCGGCCGACAGAAAGGGCACACCGAACTTTATCGCGGCGCTGAATACGTGGTCGATTTTCTTCCCAAAGTGAAAATCGAGGTCGTTCTCGGCGACGATATGGTGGAAAAGGCGATCGAGGCAATCCGGCGCGCCGCCCAAACTGGCCGGATCGGAGACGGTAAAATATTCTTATCCAATATCGAGGAAGCCATTCGTATCAGGACGGGCGAATCCGGTATCGACGCCATCTAAATACGCGGGCAATGTCCCCGCGGACAAATCCATCACAACGGGGGAATGCAGTCCATGACGACAGCCAAGAATGTCATGAAGATGATCAAAGATAACGACGTGAAGTACGTCGATTTCCGGTTTACCGACCCGCGCGGCAAGTGGCAGCACGTCACGTTCGATGTTTCGATGATCGAAGAAGATACGTTTGCCGAAGGCCAGATGTTCGACGGCTCATCGATCGCCGGCTGGAAAGCGATCAACGAGTCCGACATGAACCTGATGCCGGATCCGGCGAGCGCCTGTATCGATCCGTTCTTCGCCGAGACCACGTTGGTGCTGGTTTGCGATGTGCTCGAGCCGACCACCGGCGAGCCCTATAATCGCGATCCGCGCGGCATCGCCAAAAAAGCCGAAGGCATGGTCAAGTCAATGGGCATCGGCGACACCATCTTCTTCGGCCCGGAAGCCGAATTCTTCGTGTTCGACGACGTCAAATACGCCGCCGATCCCTACAACACCGGCTTCAAACTCAACTCGATCGAGTTTCCGTCCAATTCCGACACCGACTACGAAGGCGGCAATCTCGGCCACCGCATCGGCACCAAGAAGGGTTATTTCCCGGTGCCGCCGCAAGACTCGGTGCAGGACATGCGTTCGGAAATGCTCGGCGCCATGGGCCGCATGGGCGCCAAGGTCGAAAAGCATCACCACGAAGTGGCAAGCGCCCAGCATGAGCTCGGCCTGAAGTTCTCGCCGCTCACGCAGATGGCCGACATGATGCAGGTGTACAAATACTGCATCCAGCAAGTGGCGCAGATCTACGGCAAGACCGCGACCTTCATGCCGAAGCCGGTCTATGGGGACAACGGCTCGGGCATGCACTGCCATCAGTCGATCTGGAAAGCCGGCAAGCCGGTGTTCGCGGGCAGCAAATATTCCGACCTGTCGGAAACCTGCCTGTCCTACATCGCCGGCATCATCAAGCACGCCAAGGCGATCAACGCATTCACCAACCCGACCACCAACTCCTACAAGCGTCTGGTGCCAGGCTTCGAGGCGCCGGTGCTGCTCGCCTACTCGGCGCGCAACCGCTCGGCCTCGTGCCGCATCCCCTACACCACCAACCCGAAGGCCAAACGCGTCGAGGTGCGTTTCCCCGATCCGCTCGCCAATCCGTATCTCGCCTTCGCCGCGATGACGATGGCCGGACTCGACGGCATCAAGAACAAGCTCGATCCGGGTTCGGCGGTCGACAAGGATCTCTACGATCTGCCGCCGGCGGAGCTCAAGAAGATCCCGACGGTGTGCGGCTCGCTGCGCCAGGCGCTCGGCGAGCTCGACAAGGACCGCGCCTTCCTGAAAGCGGGCGGCGTGTTCGACGACGACTTCATCGACAGCTATATCGACCTGAAGATGACGGAAGTGATCCGGTTCGAGCACACGCCGCATCCGGTCGAATTCGACATGTACTACTCGGCGTAAGTGTTCCCCCCAAACATCGCACACAGTTTCACCAAGACTTGGGCGATGCAACTCAAAGGGCGCTCCTTGCGGAGCGCCCTTTTTCTTCGTCTCGAATTAACCGGCCGCGCAGCGCCGTCGCTGCGGTCGCAGCCATACTAGTGGATACTAGTGTTTGCGCGTTTCGTCAGCGTCCTGAATGGCCGCTTCATGATACCAGCCGCTGCCGGACGCGACCTTCACCGTGCGTGGTATCGGAAACATCGTCACTGGCTTTGCCGCTTCGCTATACTCGTTCGAAGTCGTGCGCGCCCGCACCGGAAATGGAATGATCTCGGCCGACCCGCGATATGTATTTGTGCTCATTGTTGTGCGTTCCTCGGTTCTGCGCGCTCGACGTCTTGCGTCATGGCTAGAGACATTGTGCTTGAGACATGTTTCCAGAGACATAATGCGTCCCAATAGATTCTGCTTCCTCAATATGCGTCTTGCCTTAGATCAAATCAGCGTGTGACTACGGCGTAGGCATTTTCGTTTCTGCATCTTCTTTCGGCATTCGCGGGCCGCATCCAAGGCTCGCTTTGAACAAAATCACGTGATGTTTCAGTGCCGTGAGCGGAGCCTCGTGGCCGCCACGCTTGGCATATTTAATGCTTACTCGACATCAGCAGTTGGCGGCCGGGGGTGCCGTTAGCAGCCAAGGCAAACTCTCTCACTCGTGTCATCAGCTGATGAGAAACCCGCAATGACAAAGTATAAGCTCGAATACATCTGGCTCGACGGATACACGCCAGTTCCCAATCTGCGTGGCAAGACCCAACTCAAGGATTTCGACAGCTTCCCGACTCTCGACCAGCTTCCGCTATGGGGTTTCGACGGAAGCTCGACCATGCAGGCCGAGGGCAGCAACTCCGATTGCGTGCTCAAGCCGGTCGCCGTCTTTCCGGACGGCGCCCGCATCAACGGCGCGCTGGTGATGTGCGAGGTCATGATGCCCGACGGCAAGACTCCGCATCCTTCGAACAAGCGCGCGACCATTCTCGATGATCCCGGCGCATGGTTCGGTTTCGAGCAGGAATACTTTTTCTACAAAGACGGCCGACCGCTCGGTTTCCCGAGCAGCGGCTATCCTGCGCCGCAGGGGCCCTACTACACCGGCGTTGGCTACAAGAATGTTGGCGACATCGCCCGCAAGATGGTCGAAGAGCATCTCGACCTCTGCCTCGTCGCCGGCATCAACCACGAAGGCATCAACGCCGAAGTGGCGAAGGGCCAGTGGGAATTCCAGATTTTCGGCAAGGGATCCAAGCGCGCCGCCGATGAGATGTGGATGGCCCGATACCTGATGCTGCGCCTGACCGAGAAGTACGGCGTCGACATCGAGTTCCACTGCAAGCCGCTCGGCGACACCGATTGGAACGGCTCCGGCATGCATGCCAATTTCTCGACCGCCTATATGCGCGAGGTCGGCGGCAAGGAATATTTCGAAGCGCTGATGAAGGCGTTCGAAGGCGCCCGCGAGGATCACATCTCGGTCTACGGTCCGGACAACCACATGCGGCTGACCGGCAAACACGAGACGGCGTCGATCCATCAGTTCAGTTACGGCGTGGCGGATCGCGGCGCCTCGATCCGTGTGCCGCACTCCTTCGTCAACAACGGCTACAAGGGCTACCTCGAAGATCGCCGTCCCAATTCGCAAGGGGACCCCTACCAAATTGCGTCGCAGATCTTAAAGACGATCGCATCGGTCCCGACCGCGGGTAAAGTCAGCGCGGCCGCTTAGGCGTTACGCATGAATAGCCGGGCGCCCCTCTCCGGGGCGCCTGGTTTTATTGGCGGATGAAGTGGAACCGTCAGGCTAACAGAAAAATCACCGCTAGCGTGGCGGCGATGCCGGCGACGGTAATGATCAGCTGCTTGCGGTGCCGTTTCGGCCCGTAGACGCCGGTAGCGCGGCGCTCGGCAATCAGCGCGGCGTCGAATTCGGCCGAAGATGAATAGGCGCAACCCAAAGCCGCGCCTGCGCGCTGGGCGTAGGCTTCGAGCGCCAGAACCGCGGCATCTGATCGGCCGCTTTGGGCTATGCGTACCATCCGCCCACATTAGTGCCCGGATGGTAAACGAGACGTTGCTGCCGCCCGGTTACCGCTTGACCCTTGCCGAATTGCCGCGCCGGGCATGGCTATTGAGTTGCAATACCCGCACCGGCTCCATCGCCGGGTTGCCTAGCTCGGTCGCGGCTGACCGAGCCCGCCGACGCGGCGCCCGCCGGTCGTCGGCTGCATATAAGCGGTTGCGGCCATCGTGCTTGGCGCGATAAAGCGCGGCGTCGGCACGTGCCAGCAACGGGCTAAGATCCGTCAGCGGCTCGTACGACGACGCAGCGCCAATACTGACGGTGGCGCCGATCGCATGACCGGCCACGGTGGCGCCGGCCTCCTCGAAAGCAGCGCGCAAGCGCTCGGCGATGCGGGTGGCTAATTCCATCGGCTCCGGCACGATGATCGCGAATTCCTCACCGCCAAGCCGGCCGATTATGTCGCTTCCGCGCATGCTCGAGCGCGCCAATTCGGCGAACTTGCGCAACACTTCGTCGCCGATGGCGTGACCGAAGCGATCGTTGATCGATTTGAAATGATCCAAATCGACCATCATCATCGTCACCGGCTCATTCTGTTCGCCGCGGCGGGCGCACATATTGAGCGCGTTTTCCAGAAAGGCGCGGCGATTGAGCAAACCAGTAAGATAGTCTGTGTTGGCCGCATTACGGTAGAGATCGACGTCGTTGTCCTTGACCATCAGCAACACGAGGAATGCGGTGCCGATCGTGTAAAGCATCGTTTCCAGCGTGAACACCGTCATCCACGCATTGGGCAGGAATACCTGCATGCCGAGCGGCATCAGAAACATCGCCGCATGCACGCCCGGCACTACAATGGCGGCGGTCCGGGAATAAAGCGATTTGCGCCGTTCTCGCCGCAATTCGAACGCGATGAAAAAGGTGTAGGTCGAAACCACCATGGCTCCGAGCGCCATGCGCGCATGACCGTCGGGCGGCAGCACCGGCAATTGCCACAAGACAAGCCACAGGATAGTGCCAGCAAAGGCCGCGACCGGCAGCAGCCGCCGCCCATGGAACAGCCGCACGCCGTTCCAGACCATGCCGCAGGCCAGGAAGGTCAGGGCCTGAGGTAATTCAGGTGGCAATCGGAACAGCGGCGCCGGCGTGCCCCAGAGCGCGATCGACGAGGCGCCGATCAAATAGGCCGACCCCCACCAAGCGAGTGCGCGCACGTTGCGCTGTTGGACCCAGGCGATAAGCAGCAATATTCCGAGCAGCGCAGCGATGCAGACCGCCACGAAGGCCAAAGTCGGTATATCTAATGGCGAAAGCTGTCGTGTGGCTGCAGCGAACATAGGGCTCTCATCGGCCGCCTGTATCGACCCGCGGCAGATGCATCATACTCCCAGGCTTGTGCGAAAAGCCTTGAGCGCTTGAGGACGCTTCGATGCAAAACTTGTTAAAATCTTACCTAATTCGGCGCAAAACGCCGGGCCCGGTCGGGCGCCCAAATACAAAAGGCGCGCTCGTCTGCGCGCCTTTTGCGATTTGATCGGCGTTTTTTGCCCAATCAGCGCTTGGAGAACTGGAACGAGCGCCGGGCCTTGGCCTTGCCGTACTTCTTGCGCTCGACCACACGCGAGTCGCGGGTGAGGAAGCCACCCTTCTTGAGCGCGCCGCGCAGATCCGGCTCGAAATAGGTCAGCGCCTTGGAAAGGCCGTGGCGCACCGCGCCGGCCTGGCCGGACAGCCCGCCGCCGGAAACCGTGCAGGTCACGTCGTATTGGCCGGTACGATTCGCGGCGACCAGCGGCTGCTGGATCAGCATGCGCAGTACCGGCCGCGCAAAGAATACTTCGACCGTCTTGGTGTTGACCAGGATCTTGCCGGAACCTGGCTTGATCCAGACGCGGGCCACCGCGTTTTTGCGCTTGCCGGTGGCATAGGCGCGCCCTTGTGCGTCCAATTTCTGCACGTATTTCGGGGCTTCCGGCGCTGCCGGCTTGAGGCTCGCCAATCCTTCCAGCGACTGTACGGTCTCGGCCACGGTCAGGCACTCCTCACGTTTTTGCGGTTCATCGCGGCGACGTCGAGCTTTTCCGGTTTCTGCGCTTCGTGCGGATGGTCGGGCCCGGGATAGACGCGCAAATTGCCGAACTGCACGCGGCCGAGCGGCCCGCGCGGCAACATGCGCTCGACCGCCTTCTCGACGATGCGTTCCGGGAAACGACCTTCGAAGATCGACTTTGCCGTGCGCTCCTTGATCCCGCCGATGAAGCCGGTGTGGTGGTAATAGACCTTCTTCTCGCGCTTGCGGCCCGTGAACACCGCCTTGGCGGCGTTGACGACGATAACGTTATCGCCGTCATCAGCGTGCGGTGTGTACGTGGCCTTATGTTTCCCGCGCAGCCGCATCGCGATGATCGTGGCGAGCCGGCCGACTACCAAACCGCTGGCGTCGATCAGCAGCCATTTCTTCTCAATGTCGGCGGCCTTGGCCGAATAGGTCGTCATGACAAGCCCTTGGAAAGGATGGGCGCACTGATGCGCGCCGAAGGTGCGGTTCTGTAGCCGAGCGGGTCGCCGTGGTCAACGCCAGGTGAGTAATATTACGTGAATATAATCAATTACTTAAAATAATGGTATTTCAGCACCATCTACTAAATCATCGAGCCTGCGGGATCGAATAGGTGGCCGTGACATGGGCGACTGGTTCATCCGTACCCTCGGAATAGATGGCAACCTCGCCCACCGCCAGCCGCTTGCCGACCTTCATCAAGCGAGCGTCGGCAATCAGGTCGGCGCGTGTCGGCTTACGCAGAAAATTGATGTTGAGATTGGTGGTGACCGCGAGCGGCTGCGGCCCGATCGCCGAAAACACTGCGACGTACATGGCGAAGTCGGCGAGTTCCATCATGGTTGGACCAGACACCGTGCCGCCCGGCCGTAAGCTGCTCTCTTCAAAGGTCCAGCGCACCCGAACGTCGCCGCGCGCGACGCGCTCGATGCTGTGCCCGCAGCCCGGATAGAATGCCTGCGGGAATTCCGCGTGCAGCAGTTCCGCGATTTCATCGGCCGACATGGCTGGCGCTGGCATTCCTCCCCCCGTCGCCGGGCTGCCCGGCGTCTTCGTCTTAGACGGGACAATCATCCGGTCAACCGCCGATTTCAATCCTTGCCATCAAGAGCGCCTCGCTGGACTATCCGTCCGGAGACCGAAGCCGGATCGAACTCATGAGCGTTCAGCCCGCCACCCGCGTCAGCGAAGCCGCCGCGCCCATTCTGCTGCGCGAGCGCGATGGGGCCATTGCCGTTCTGGTGCTCAACCGCCCCGCGGCGCGCAACAGCCTGTCGGAGGCGCTGCTCAACGCGCTGTCGACCGCTTTCGCCGAAATCGCTGCCGACAAGTCGGTCCATGCGGTGGTGTTGGCGGCGAACGGCGCGGCGTTCTGCGCCGGCCACGACTTGAAGGAATTGACAGCACGACGCGCAGACACGGATGGCGGGCGCGCTTATTTCAAGCACATCATGACCACGTGCAGCGTGATGATGCAGCAAATCGTGAACCTGCCGCAGCCGGTGATCGCCGCCGTGCAGGGCGTCGCCAGCGCCGCCGGCTGCCAGTTGGTGGCGAGTTGCGATCTCGCGCTCGCCTCCTCAACGGCGAAGTTCGCTACCCCCGGCGTCGATATCGGATTGTTCTGTTCGACCCCGATGGTAGCGTTGTCACGCAATGTGGCGCGCAAGCACGCCATGGAAATGCTGCTCACCGGCAATTTAGTCGCGGCCGAACACGCCGCCCGCATCGGATTGATCAATCGCGTGGTCGCGCCCGGTGAGGAGCGCAATGCGGCACTCGCGCTCAGCAAGGAGGTTGCGTCAAAATCTTCTTACGTACTCAAGATCGGCAAGCAGGCCTTCTACCCGGCAGGCTGAGATGAGCCTGGCTGAGGCCTA
>CAVWDA010000028.1:0-211043 GCA_963753455.1 uncultured Alphaproteobacteria bacterium
CAGGCGCCGTCCACCACATCAATAACGATCATTTTAATTCGCCTGTTGGTTGATTCACATCAATGCAGATAGTGATTTAGGTGATTTCATCTTGATACTTTTACCGCTTGCAAGCGAAGTAGTTACTGAACTCAGCCAAAAAAGGAGAAGGCCATGCGGCTAGATTTATTCGCAGGAGCCACCCTGATTGGTGCTGCTCTCATTGGTGCCCCCGTGCTTAGCTACGCACAGACGCCTGAAGACATCGGTAAACATGAATACGCCATTAGCTGCGCCTTTTGTCATGGCGATAGTGGGAAAGGAGATGGCCTATTTATAAAATATTACAATAAACGTGCGGCTGACCTCACAGTACTTCAGAAGAACAATTACGGCGTATTTCCTTTTGATCGGGTTTACCAGGTCATTGACGGTCGCCAAGCACTAGGGGCTCACGGACCGACCGATATGCCGGTATGGGGAGACACGTATAGTATGGAGGCGCAGGGTTATTATTTTGGGTTTGGTACTTCCAAGGATCTCGAGTCGTTTGTACGGGGCCGGATCATCGCGCTTGTTGGGTACATCTATACCCTGCAGGAGAAGTAGACTTGGCGCACACTAGGGCCTGTGTTCAGTTGAGCAGGATCATAGCGGCAGCCATCTGCACTGCGGCGAGAAAATTTCTGGCGAGTTTGTCATAACGTGTGGCGATGGCACGGAAGTGTTTGAGCTGATTGAAGAACCGTTCGACAAGGTTGCGTTCGCAGTAGAGCGCAAAATCGCACGCTCTCGGGGTCTTGCGGTTGGCCTTGGGCGGGATGACTGGAGTGATTCCCCGCTGGGTGAGGGTGTCGATGAATGGGTCTGCGTCGTAGGCCTTGTCGGCAAGCAATGCATCTGGATCGGCGTTGTCGATCAATGGCTCGGCGCAAGCAAGATCATGAGCTTGGCCTGGCGTGAGCATCAACGCGACGGGATTGCCCAAGGCATCGACGAGCGCGTGAATTTTGGTGGTCAGTCCACCGCGCGATCGGCCGATCGCTTGCGGGCCGTTTTTTTTCGCGCGCCGGCGCTGTGCTGATGAGCGCGTACGATGGTGGCATCGATCATCATGTATTCGTTGTCGTGATCGCTTGCCAACAGCTTGAAAATGCGCTCGAAAACGCCGCTCTTCGCCCATCGACTGAAGCGCTGGTGCGCGATCTTCCAGTCGCCGAAACGCGCAGGCAGGTCACGCCAGGGGATTCCCGTTCGATACCTGTAAAGAATGGCTTCGACGAACAACCGGTTGTCCGCTGCATTGCCGCCGACATGGCCTTCACGGCCGGGCAAACAATCCTTGATCCGCTCCCACTGGTCGTCTCGCAATCCAAAGCGCTGCATGGGGTCGGCCCCTCCGCAAAGCCGACCTCGCATCAATCACTCGACAACTGATTTGGGAATCCCCAACGTACCGGCGGCGCTGCAAAATAGAACGGCGTTCCGCGTTTGATTCTGATCCGTTCTCGTGCAAAGCCCGCCTAACTGAAGACAGGCCCTAGTCATTTAACGCGCACCTTCAGTAACGGAGAGAAGCCATGCAGACACCTTTGGTGCTAGGAGTCGCTCTACTTAGTATGGGCTTGATCGTTGCTCCCGGATATGGCCACGCGCAGGGACTGGACATCGGAAAACAAGAGTACATCTTTAGCTGCGCTGATTGCCACGGCGTAGATGGAAAAGGGAATGGCCCTGTTGCCCCATATATGAAAGCGAAGGTTCCCGACCTCACCGTGCTCGCAAAAAATTCTGCGGGCGTTTTTCCGTTTGCGCAGGTCTACAATGTAATTGACGGCCGCCAAACCGTTGGAGCTCATGGCCCGCGCGATATGCTCATATGGGGAAATGAGTTTAGAGAGGAAGCAGCCAAAGCTTCACGTTATGAGGCTACCCGCGGAGAGCTTAGCTCCTATGCGCGGGGCAAGATCATCGCACTGATCGGCTACATCTATTCACTGCAAGCAAAGTAGTTTGCTGGCCCGCTCGGTCCCTGAAAGAGAAAGACCGCCGCGAAGGCGGTCTTTATTTTTTACCGGACACTTTTGTGATTCAATATGATGTCGGCTCTGGGTCATTAGCGCCCTATTTGGCCAAGGCCCATAATCCCTGTTTGTCGACTCCGGCACCCGAAAGCGGACATTGCGCGCCGCCGACTAGCGCGCTCGCCCCAGCATTTCGATCAATCCCCGATGGGCCGCGCTCGCTCAACGAGGCCCGTTAAGTGCAAGGGCGACATCGCGCCGCTGCTAGAGTGGCGTCTACCCTCAATTGTATTCTGATAATCAGTTCAATTTCTGCGTTGGTGCTGCGCGCTATCTCCTTGTCTTAGAATGGTGTCGATGATTCGTAGTTGGGAGAAGGTGTTTGCCAAAGCTCGCCATCGGCCTTTTGGCTTTCGCTTCGCTTGCAATCGCAGCATGCTCGCAGAAGGCCCAAGATCCTGAACAGATTTGTGCCTCAAAACTTTATCCCAATTACGACGAAACGCAGTTGGATCAGTGCATGGCCGTGTGCAAATCGTGTCGCCACGGAAACATCGTCACGTGTAGCACATCCTGCAAACTCAAAGGCGCGAGCTGATCTCCGCGCCACAGCGTTAGCAATTCCGATACAGGTTCAAATTCTAATCTGACGCATGACCTTCGACACGGCGACCAGCACATCGGCTGCATCCTGTGGACGTACCGCAAACACCATTCAATTTAATAAAATCCAACTGAATAGCTTAAACAGCCATGAATGCCCGCTAGGGCATAACGTTCGTGTCGCCATCAACCAGGGGGCAACCCAAATGAAGAATCTTGTTTTGCGTTTCTTGAAGAACGACTCGGGCGCGACCGCCATCGAATACGGCCTGATTGCCGCCGGCATTTCCGTTGCGATTATCGCGGTCGTTAATGGCCTTGGCTCTCAGTTGAACACCACGTTCAGCAAGGTGACCAGCGATTTGGCAGCTCAGTAAGATTTCGATCCACACTCCAGGCTGGTTACAGCGACGCCCCCGGTGGTCTACCGGGGGCGTTTTTTGATGAGTGGGCACAGCCAATGACGCAGTTGGGTCATTCACGTCATAGCCATCGCTGGCCAAAATTGACGTTTGTCCGTTGTTGTCCAATCGCGTCCTAAATGATGCGATGCCGCGAACGCAGTCATGTGCCAATAGCAGACGTTCATCGCCACGACGAGCCGTTCGTTAGGTATTGATCTCGATCAAGGTTTCCAGGTGTCTAGGCATTACTGGACTGAGCCTAAGGGCGTGGTATTGGGAATATCGAACTAAAGCTCGGACATGCGGAATGGCGGTGGTGCTTGATGGACTTTATCCCTGACGCTAGTCAAATTGCGCAAGTGATAGTTTCCTAAACCGAAGATCAAAATTCAACGTTTTTTGGTGGTGATTCAGCCTTTCTTTGAGCTGCGTGAAGGAATTGCGGCAAGCGCATCCGCGAGATGTTTTTTCCGAAGGTTGGTGTAGCGTTTCAGGCTTTTCGGGTCGCGGTGACCGGATTGCGCCATCACCTGTGTGTCCGACCAGCCTGCCTCGATGAGCGACGAGATCAGTTCATGACGCGTGTCGTGAAACCGGTAATGATCAAGTCCGAGTTTGTGCCGTGCGCGATTGAATGCCGATTTGAGCGCGTTGGCAGTAATCGGAAACACGCGACCGTCCAGCGACCGAGGCAGACCCTTCAAGATCTCAAGCGCGCGCGGTGAAAGACCGACGAGTACGTCGATAATCTCTTCCGGATTTCGCGAATTCTTCACGCCGCGCAGAAGAGCGCTGCGTTCCTTTAGGGCGACATCGTTCCAGCGCAAGCGCAACAGATTTCCCCGTCTGGAGCCGACTTCGAACGCGAAGTCGACGATCGGTCCGACCCAGGGGTTCTTCGACTGGTAGCATTCCTGGATGAGCGCATCGATCTGTTCGTCCTCGAGCCGAACATCGCGCTCGTCGTTGACGACAGGCCTTTTCACATCCTCGGTGTTGATAGGATTTGTTAGGAGGCCCAGTTTTCGCTTGCTGTGATCGATGACCCGTTTGAGGACCGTCAGTTCGCGTTTGACCGTGCCGGGTTCCACTTTTTTCGGAGGTTTGGGCGGTGCCTTCGGCTCGGCCGCATTGGCGCGCGGGGTGCCATCCTTCCGAAACCGGCCGGGTTTCGCCTTTTCCGGTTTGTATTGGCCTCGCCCACCAGGCTTGCCGCGGGTGACGAATTCGGCAAGTCGACGATCGCGATAGTCCTCGAAGTGCTCAGGCCGCAGATGAGCGACTGCGTAGGCGCACAACTTCGGCTCGTCCCGCATGAACCGTTCCAGCCGCGATTTCTCGGCGGCGCGCGAAGCATCGCCAGGGCGCTTTTCGGTGACCTCCTTGATGTAGGTCTTGATGGTCTCGCCGAATGTCGTTCGTTCTGCCGCGGAGCGGTCGACGAAGATGCCGCGATCCATTCGCGATTCGACATCGCGCGCCCAAGCTTCAGCGTCTTTGCGCGTGCGTAAAGTTTCGGTGACAGGGGGCCAGCCCGTCCGCCGAACTTGCGCATGCCATTGCTCCGGTCCTTTTTGTCGAATGGTAGCCATCGCATTTCTCCTCACGCACGAAGCCAACTGTGCCAAAATTGTGCCGCCACACCCTGCAAGGACCAAGAGCCCTTGAGCGGTAATACAGAAATATTTGAAATTGCGGGGATAACTGGCGCGCCCGAGACGATTCGAACGTCCGACCTTTGCCTTCGGAGGGCAACGCTCTATCCAGCTGAGCTACGGGCGCCTTGCCTGCCTGAATAGACGAAATGGCGGGGAGCGGCAACGGCCCGTCGCACCGCAAAAAAAGCCCGGTTTCTGTGATTTAGCGCGGTTCCGGCGTACAAGCCCTTTTCGAACGTCCGCGAATCTCATAGGGCTGATTCAGGGCGCATGGTGCGCATCAGGAGCAGACGTCCATGGCTGAAGCAAAATCCAAGCCGATTACCACCAAGCAGTTGGCCGATACGCTGGCCGACCAGCACGAACTTACGAAGCGCCAGGGCAAGGAAATGCTCGAAGACCTTGTCGGTCTGATCACCAAGCATCTGAAGAAGGGCGAGCGGGTGAAGATCGCCGGTCTCGGCATCCTGCAAGTACGCAAGCGCGCCGCCCGCATGGGCCGCAATCCCGCGACCGGCGAGCCGATTCAGATCAAGGCGAGCAAAAAGGTCGCGTTCCGCGCCACCAAGGAACTCAAGATGGCGATCTGACCGCCATCATTGGTGTGCGCCAAGACCCCGCTGGGACGCCGGCGGGGTTTTTGTTTTCGTATGCCCGGTGCTTCCGGCCCGCTCTCGTTCGTAGAATCTTCCCCGCTATATTGGCCGGCCAAACATCCCTCGGCCGAGTTTGTTGGCTCGCGCGCGACATGCCCGGCGGCGACGGCCTCTCGTGGAATACTACGTGATGCGCGTGCTGGCGAAGCTCGAGACCGTCAACGCTTACGAGGGCACCCACGACATCCATGCCCTCATCCTCGGCCGCACCCAGGTCGGCGTCCATGCGGTTTTCTAGAGCGCGCTCACCATCTGCGCCAAGTCGACGATGCGCCGTGTCATCGCGCTGTCGGGATTGCTCAGCGGATCGACCACGGTAAAATGATTGGCGCCAGCGATTTCCTCGTAACGCGTCGCCACGCCGCGCACGCCCCAGCCGTTGGTTATAATTTTGCTTTGGCGCAGGAACTCGCCCAACTCCAGCGAGCCGACCACGGCATCGAGCGTGCGTCCGGCGGGGACTTTCCAGTATAGCGGCGAAACCCTCCGCGCTTCCGCTTCGTCGAGCCGCAAATCGGCATTCTGTGATACGTGCACCAGCGGCGCGAGGTCGAACACGCCGGAGATCGCGTAAGCGGCTGGCACCAGATCGACGGGCGCGTCGGACGCGAAAGCCCTCCAATCTTGCGCCAGCAAACAGGCGGCCAGATGTCCGCCGGCGGAATGGCCGTAGACGAAAATTCGCTTTCTCTGTTTGCGCCACAGCCACAGACAGGCGCTGCGCATCTGTTCAATGATGGTTGCCGGCTCAACCGATCGAACAATTCGGACAAAGCTCGTAGCCGGCGATCGCGACGGTGACGCCGCTTGCGCTCGGCCCGGCTGCGACTTGGCTGAACATCGCCGGTTCGAGCGAACGCCACCAGCCGCCGTGAATGAACAATGCGAGTGGTGTCGACTCATCATCGTCCTTGGCCGGGAACAGATCGACGATCTGGCGTGGCGACGACCCATAAGCGAGCCCGAGTTCGGCGTCGCGCGCCGCCTCGCGATAGGCCGCCGCATCGCGCTGCCAGCGCGCGAAAATTTCGGGATGTTCGGGCACCCGGCCACGGTTGTCGTATTCCTTTTCGTAATCGATCGGCATGCGATGAAAGCTATCCGGGTTTGCCTTCCGCGCAAACATCGTTATCTGTTAGTCCCGATGAAAATCGACGGCAGAGAGATGCGCACGATCTGGCTGGAAAGTGACGGTGCCAGCCTTGGCATCATCGACCAGACGCAGTTGCCGCACTGTTTTGCTGTTGCGCGGCTGACAACGCTGGACGATGCGGTGCGCGCAATCAAGACCATGCAAGTGCGCGGGGCGCCCCTGATCGGGGCGACCGCGGCCTATGGCGTGTGGCTGGCGCTGCTCAGCAATGATTCGGACGAGAATCTGGCGCAGGCCAATGCCGCCCTGCTGGCGGCGCGGCCGACCGCGATCAATCTCAAATGGGCGCTCGACCAGATGCTCGCGGCGGTACGCAACCGGCCGCGCGCCACGCGCAGTGCGGTAGCCTTGCGCCGCGCCAACGAAATTGCCGACGAGGATGTGGCTATCAACCAGGCGATTGGCCGTCACGGCCTTAAGATTATCGAGGAGATTGCGGCGACGAAGAAAGGCGAGCGCGTCAACGTATTGACCCATTGCAATGCCGGCTGGCTGGCGACGGTCGATTGGGGCACCGCGACCGCACCGATCTATTTGGCGCACGACAAGGGTATTAGCATCCATGTGTTCGCCGACGAGACGCGGCCGCGCAACCAGGGCGCCTCGCTCACCGCCTGGGAACTCGGCCATCACGGCGTGCCGCATACGGTCATTCCCGACAATACCGGCGGTCATCTGATGCAGCACGGTCTCGTCGATCTGGTTATCGTCGGCACCGACCGCGTCACCGCGCACGGCGACGCCTGCAACAAGATCGGCACCTATCTGAAGGCGCTTGCCGCATACGACAACAATGTGCCGTTCTATGTGGCGCTGCCGTCGCCGACCGTCGATTTTAGCGTTAGCGACGGGCTTGCCGAAATCCCGATTGAGCAGCGCGGACCCGAAGAAGTGGCCTACATGACCGGCAAGACCGCGGATGGCCGCATCGAGACCGTGCGGGTCGTTCCGGACGGCTCCGATGTCGCCAACTACGCTTTCGACGTCACGCCGGCGCGGCTGATCACCGGCCTCATCACCGAACGCGGTGTGATCGAGGCCAATCGCGACGCACTGGGTGCGGCATTTCCGGAACGTGCTAAACTTGGGCTATGATGCTCGCCGCTAAACAGCCGCTGGAGCTTCCTGTCGACGGCCGGCAGTCAGAAACCGCGTTGGCGGTTGCGCGCGGCACCGCGCGCTTGCTGCATGCGCACGGCTTCTCCGTCGTCAGCGAATTGCCGCTGCCCTCCGGCCGCCGCGCCGACCTAGTGGCCCTTGATGCTGGCGGCGAGATCTGGATCGTCGAGATCAAATCTTCGGTTGCCGACTTTCGTGCCGACCAGAAATGGCAAGATTACCGGGCCCATTGCGACCGGTTGTTCTTCGCCACCTGCATAGAGGTACCCTGCGAGATCTTCCCCAAGGACACTGGACTGATCGTCGCCGATTCCTTCGGCGCGCAAATGATGTGCCAGGCGCCCGAGCACAAGCTGGCGGCGGCGACGCGCAAATCCATGCTGCTGTTGTTTGCGCGTGCGGCCGCGCTGCGACTGCAGTCGCTCGCCGATCCGGCGGGGCCTTATGGCGATGTGGTCTAGCCGAGATTGTCATCGCCCGCGAAAGCGGGCGATCCAGTAACCCTTGTATCGTGTAAAAATTTGGCCGTTAGTACTAGGCCCCGCTTTCGAGGGGACGACACCAAACAAATCACCGTGGCGCGCGTTTGGCCAAGATCCGCTGTAGCGTGCGCCGATGCATGTTGAGCCGGCGCGCGGTTTCCGAAACGTTGCGCCCACACAATTCGTAGATACGTTGAATGTGTTCCCAGCGCACGCGGTCGGCCGACATCGGATTTTCCGGCGGCTCGATCTTGCTGTTGTCGTGCGCGAGCAGCGCAGCCACCACGTCATCGGCATCTGCCGGCTTGGCGAGATAATCGACGGCGCCGAGCTTCACCGCATTCACCGCGGTTGCGATATTGCCGTAACCGGTCAGGATGATGCCGCGCGCATCCGGCCGGCGGCGCTTAAGCGCGCAGATCACGTCCAGCCCGTTGCCGTCACCGAGCCGCATGTCGACCACCGCGAAAGCGGGTGTGGCCTGTTCAACCTGCAGCAAGCCATCTGCCACCGATTCCGCCGTGGAAACGATAAAGCCGCGCTGCTCAAGCGCTTTGGCCAGCCTCTGCAAAAACGACCGGTCATCTTCAACAACCACCACGGATCGTTCGGCAGGGACTATTTCTCGCACCGCCGGTTCGGTGACGTCGTTGACAGGCATATCCACTTTGCACCCATGTCTTATTTTAAATTATACCGCCCCGCTAATATAAATATAGCATAAAAACATGAATTTCGTGCAGGAATATCAATACGCTGCGAGCGTGGCCGGTCGCTCAAAATCGTGTCGGCTCCAGCGTATAATGACGATGGCGCCGCGTTCCGGAAACGCGCGGTTTTCGAAGCTGAGCGAAGCGCCCGAGCGTTCCAGCAGGGTTTTGGCGATGAAAAAGCCCAAACCCAGTCCGGACGAGATCTTGTCCGCCTCGTCCGGTTTGTGCCGGCGGCTGGTGACGTAAGGCTCGCCAATGCGGTCCACGATGTCCGGGGCAAAGCCCGGGCCGTCATCGCTGATGGTTACCTCGATGATGTCCTCGTTCCATTGCGTGCTGACTGCGACGCGGCTGCGCGCGAAATCGACGGCGTTTTCCAACAGATTGCCGAGACCGTAAAGGATCGCCGGATTGCGGGTGTTCACCGGCTCGGCATCGCGCGCGGGCGGTGCGGTCACATCGATGGCGACGCCGAAATTGCGGTGCGGCGCCACCACTTCCTCGATCAGCGATGAGAGTGGTGTGCGGTCAAACAACTCGCCGGTTGCCGGCAACTCGGTGAGTTTGGCCAAGATATTGCGGCAACGGGTCGCTTGCTCGCGCAGCAGCCGCACGTCTTCGCCATGCGGCGCATCAGCGGCAACCGCATTCTCCAACTCCTTGGCAACCAACGAAATGGTCGATAGCGGGGTGCCGAGCTCGTGCGCGGCGGCTGCTGCCAGTCCGTCGAGCTGCGAGAGATGCTGCTCGCGCGCCAAGACCAGCTCCGTCGCGGCTAGCGCGTCGGTGAGCTGGCGCGATTCCTCGGTGATCTGCCAAGCGTAAACACCGATGAATCCAATAGCGAGCAAGATCGAGAGCCAGACCCCGATCATGTAGATCGGCGGCAATTGCAACTGGTCATCGCTATCCCACGGCAGCGGATAATGCGCGAACACCAGCGCAGTCGCGCAAACCATCGCGAAGGCGCCAAGCATCAGTGTAAAGCGCGGCGGCAGCGCGGTCGCCGATAGCAACACCGGACCCAGGAACAGGAAGGCAAATGGATTCTGCAGTCCACCGGTCAGGTACAGGAGAACGGCGAGCTTGGCGATATCGAAGGCGAGGAGCCATGCGGCGCGGTCGTGCTCCAGCCGCTGCGCCATGTGGAATCGCAGGCGCAGCGCGACGTTGAGCCAGGCCGACAGCGCGATTGCCGCGAGGCAGGCCCAGACCGGCAGTGAAAAATCGAGCCCGAAATAGACCACCAGCACTGCAGTGGTCTGGCCAATGACGGTAAGCCAACGCAGTCGCACCAGGGTATCGAGGCGCACATTGCGGCGCGGATGATTCTGGGTAAGGCCAAGTGTGGGCATGGCGGACAGTGTAACGCCCGGTCGCAGCAACTCAAAATTGGCCAGCACGGCGCGGGGCTTGCGCTTCCTGCGGCGGAGCGGCACATCTTGCGGCGCAATGGACGCGCAGAACACGGCGGCAGTCGCTGTCGATCGCCTAGTCAAGCTCTACAAGGGCGTGGCGGCGGTCGACGGGATTTCATTTCGTTTGCGCCCAGGGTCGATTACGGGATTACTCGGCGGCAACGGAGCCGGCAAAACCACGACGATTGCAATGATCATGGGATTGGTCACGCCGACCTCCGGCACGGTCACGGTGTTGGGCACGCAGATGCCGGCTCAGCGTTATCGCGTGCTGCACCGGATGAATTTCGAGAGCCCCTATGTGGCGCTGCCGATGCGGCTGACCGTCCGGCAAAATCTGTCGGTGTTCGCCCAGCTTTATGCCGTCGCCGATATCGAGGCGCGTATCGCCAGTCTTGCCGCCGATCTCGACCTCACCGAATTTCTCGACCGGCCGGCGGGCAAGTTGTCGGCTGGCCAGAAGACCCGCGTCTCGCTCGCCAAGGCGCTGCTCAACCGTCCCGAAGTCCTGCTACTCGACGAGCCGACGGCGTCGCTCGACCCCGACACCGCCGACTGGGTGCGCGACCGGCTCGATCGTTTTCGCCGCGCGCAGGGGGCGACCGTGCTGCTCGCCTCGCACAACATGACCGAGGTCGAGCGGCTGTGCGAGCGCGTGATAATCATGAAAAAGGGCCGCATCGAGGATGACGACACGCCGCGACGCCTGCTTGACCGCTACGGGCGCGAGAACCTGGAGGAGGTGTTCCTCGACGTAGCGCGCGGCCGCGCCGAACGCCGCGAGGCCGCGCAATGATCGGCAGCGACTCCGGCCTCGACTTTTCCTTCAATCGCGTCGCCGCCATGGTGCGCCGCTACTGGTATCTCTTGCGCTCGTCCTGGCCGCGCGTGCTCGATCTGATCTATTGGCCGACCGTTCAGATGCTGATGTGGGGCTTCCTGCAGCTCTATGTGTCCCAGCAAGGCGGGCTGTTCGTGCGCGCCAGCGGCGTGTTTATCGGCGCGGTACTGTTGTGGGATATCCTGTTCCGCGGTCAGCTTGGGTTTTCGATTTCGTTCCTGGAAGAAATGTGGTCGCACAATCTCGGCAACCTCATGATGTCGCCGCTGCGGCCGGTGGAGTTCATCGCCGCGTTGATGATCATGAGTATCGTGCGCTTGTTGATCGGCATGATTCCGGTGACGCTGCTCGCGGTTCTCTTCTTCGGGTTCAATCTGTGGTCCCTCGGCTTTGCGCTCGCCGCTTTCTTCGTCAACCTGATCCTGACCAGCTGGGCGATCGGAATTTTTGTCGCCGGCCTGCTGCTGCGCAATGGCATGGGCGCCGAGAGCATGGCCTGGACCATCATGTTCCTGTTCCTGCCGCTCACCTGCGTATACTACCCGGTTACGGTGCTACCCGGCTTCCTGCAATATGTTGCGTGGGCGCTGCCGCCGACATACGTATTTGAGGGGATGCGGGCGCTGCTCATCGATCACGTATTCCGCGCCGACCTGATGCTGGAAGCGCTGGCGTTCAATGTCGCACTGTTCGCGGCGGCGGCGTTCGCCTTTCTGAAGCTTTTGCAGAGCGCCCGGGTGCAGGGCTCGCTCCTACAAGGCGGTGAATAACCCGAAAAGCCATGCGATTTTAGGGCTTTAGAGGTTAATTTCCAGGCGTAAACCGGACGCGAAGGACTTATCTGTATGTTGACGCTATGACAGAAAAACGACACGGTGCTGCGACGGAGCAAGAGCCGGGGACTGAGTCCATGCCGATTGGTGAATTCGACGGGGCAGCCACGCTGCCCGGCGACAGCGGCATTTTGCTGTCGACACCGATGTACTGGCTCTACGAGATGGGGCACGCCGCGCTCAATCCCTCGCGTGCGGTGGCCGACGCCACCCGTCTTTTCTTCAAGAACCCTGCCAATCCCTTCGCGCACACCACCTATGGCAAGTCGATTGCCGCGGCGGCGGAATTGTTCGAACGCTCGACCCGCCGCTATCGCCGGCCGGAATGGGCTATCGAACGGGTAACGATCGGCGCCGAACATATTCCGGTGCATATCACCAGCGTGTGGGAGCGCCCGTTCTGCCGGCTCCTGCATTTCGAACGCGTCTTCACACGCGCGCCCCGCCGCCCGCAACCGAAACTTCTGATCGTGGCGCCGATGTCGGGCCATTATGCGACGCTGCTGCGTGGCACGGTGGAGACGTTCCTGCCCAATCACGACGTCTACATCACCGAATGGACCGACGCGCGGATGGTGCCGGCGGTGGATGGCCGCTTCGATCTCGACGACTACATTGATTACCTTATCTCCATGCTGCACGCGCTCGGCGGCGACGTGCACGTGGTAGCCGTGTGCCAGCCCTCGGTGCCGGTGATGGCGGCGGTCTCGCTAATGGAGGCCGACCAGGATCCTTACGTGCCGCATTCTATGGTGCTGATGGGCGGCCCGATCGACACCCGTATCAATTCCAACGCTGTCAATAAGCTCGCGGAAACGCGCGGTATCGACTGGTTCCGCAACCACGTCATCACGAAGGTTCCGTTTCCGCATCCCGGCTTCATGCGCGACGTCTATCCGGGCTTCCTGCAGTTGCACGGCTTCATGAGCATGAACCTCGACCGGCATATCGAGGCGCACCGCAATCTGTTCACGCATCTGGTCAAGGGTGACGGCGACTCGGCGCAGAAGCACCGCGAATTCTACGACGAATATCTCGCGGTCATGGATCTTGCCGCCGAGTTCTATCTGCAGACGGTCGATACCGTGTTCATCCGTCACGCGCTGCCGCAGGGCAAGATGACCCATCGCGGCCGCCGTATCGATCCTTCGCAGATCAAACGCGTCGCGCTGCTGACGGTAGAGGGCGAGCACGACGATATATCCGCAGTTGGCCAGACCGAGGCCGCGCACGTCCTGTGTTCGAATATTCCAGCTCGCGACAAGGCGCATTATCTGCAGCCGGCAGTCGGCCACTACGGCGTGTTCAATGGCTCGCGCTTCCGCGCCGAGATTGCCCCGCGCATCTCCGATTTCGTCCTGTCGCATAACGGCGCTGGCAAGGGCGGCAAGAGCGCCAATGGCGCGGCGCGCGGCAAGGGCCATGCGGCGGCGAGTTCCGCGGCTGCCGAGCCGGCGGCGTCGGACGACCAAACGCTCACGCATTAGAGCGCGGCCGCCGGCTGCTGAAGGACCGTTTCGCCGCCATCACGCGCCTGTTCGTATCAGCGTAAGCCTTTGTGTCCCTGTGGCATTTCCGGCCGCGCAAAACCGCGTGGCGAACGGCGGCAAATATGGCAGTATTTCCGCGACGCTTTGCGATCGGGCGGACTTTACCAATGCCATTGCGCGCCCTGCTCTACCGCCGGCCGAGCGAACCGCCTTCGATCAGCATTATCTTCGAGCGCCAAATCTATCTGGTGCGCTTGCGCCGCCACCGGCAGGCGAGGCGCTATACGCTTCGTATTCATTCGGTCACGCGCGAAGTGGTGCTTACCATGCCGCCGCGCGGCAGCCTGAAGCAGGCGCGTGCATTCGCGGAGAAACATGGTGGCTGGATCGCGGCGCGGCTCGGCCGGTTGCCGGCGCCGGCGCCCTTCGCGCATGGGGCCGTGATCCCGTTGCGCGGCGTCAATCATCGTATCGTGCACCAGCGCGGACAGCGCGGTACGGTGTGGATCGAGGACGGCGAAGCGAACGAACGTCTGCTCTGCGTCGCCGGCGCCGAACCGCATGTCGCGCGCCGGATCTCGGATTTTCTCAAGCGCGAGGTCAAAAGCGATCTGGAGGCGGCCAGCCGGCGCGCGGCCGACGCGCTCGGCGTTGCGATCAAGCGGGTGTCAATCCGCGATCCGTCGAGCCGTTGGGGTTCATGCTCGACCACCGGCGTGCTGTCCTATTCGTGGCGGCTGATCTTCGCGCCTTCCTTCGTGCTTGATTATTTGGCGGCACACGAGGTCGCGCATCTCATGGAAATGAACCACAGCCAAGCGTTCTGGCGCGTGGTCGAGGGTATTTGCCCGCACGTTGCGCGCGCCAAGTCATGGCTCGACGCCCATGGCGCCGACCTGCATCGCTATGGCATGTCTGATCCACGCTAGCGCCGTTGAAATGCTTCGGCTAAGCAGCCGTCATTGCCGGGCTTGTCCCGGCCATCCACGTCTTGATTTGCGGCAGGGCGAAGGATGTGGATGTCCGGCAAAAGGTCGGACACGACGAAGGAACACCAATGCTGCGTCCCGGCACTTTCGCGCTCACGGTCTTGCTGGCGGCGTTAAGCGCGATAGGCCCGCTCACCACTGACATGTACCTACCGTCGCTGCCCGATATCGCACGGCTGCTCAGCGCCTCGACCGCGCAGACACAGCTTACAGTCTCTTCCTACCTGATCGGCTTCGCGGTCGGACAAATCTTCTACGGTCCGCTGGCCGACCGGCATGGCCGCAAGCCGGTGCTGCTCGGTGCCATGGCGCTTTATTGCGCGGCCAGCCTCGCCTGCGCACTGTCGACCTCGATCGAGATGCTGATTGCGGTACGCGCGCTGCAGGCGCTCGGCGGCTCCGGCGGCATCGTGCTGGCGCGCGCTATCGTCCGCGACCTTTATTCCGGCGCGCGCGCCGGGCGCGAACTGTCGCTGATCGGCGGGGTGATGGCGTTGGCGCCAGTATTCGCGCCGCTGCTTGGCGGCGTCCTGCAGACCGGCTTTGGATGGCGTTCGGTTTTTTTTACCTTGGTTGGCGGCGGATTGGTCGGCGCTACGATTGTCGGGCCGTTGCTGCCGGAAACGCTGAGCCAGCGCGCGGCCCACCCGGTAACGCCGGCCAGCATGCTCAAATCCTATCGAGTGGTGGCGCGCAATCCGGCCTATCTCGCTTATCTTGGCCTCGCTTCCACTAGCTTCGCCGGACTGTTCGCCTGGATATCCGGCTCGTCCTTCGTCCTGCAATATCTCTACGGTCTCACGCCATTCCAATTCAGCATTGCCTTCGCGGTCGGCTCGGCTGGTTATATGAGCGGCACGACGTATGCCGCGCGGTTGGTGATGCGGCACGGCATCGACCGCACGCTCGGCGTCGGTTCCGCGGCGATGGCTGCCGGTGGGCTCGGCATGGTGATGGCGGTGGCGTTCGCGCTGACCTCCGCCGCCGCACTTGTATTGCCCATGGCGCTTTATCTCGCCGGTCTCGGCATGGTGCTGCCGCAGGCGATTGCCGGTGCCATGACCCCGTTTCCGGAACGGGCCGGCGCCGCTTCCGCGCTGCTCGGCTTCGTCCAGCAGAGCGCGGCGGCGCTGTGCGGGGCGCTGGTCGGCGTACTGCTTGGATCGACGGCTTGGCCGTTGGCGGCAGTCGTGGCGGCGATGGGCTGCGCGACGCTCGGCCTATGGATCGCGACGCGCACGGTGCGCGCCATCGTAGCCAAAACACACTAATTTTTGCTGCGGCCGAACAGATTATTGAGCAGCCAACCGTCGAGGCTGGCGCCGTCATGCGCGGTAGGCGCGTTGTTGGCAGCTTGGACCGGCGCCATGCCGTCCGTCTGGCGCGACGGCCCATTGCCGCTGAGCAGCCTGGAGAACACGCCGGGTGGCGGTCCGGGCAGGGCGGCGACGGGGATGCCCTGATGGGCGCCGCGCATGAAACGGCTCCAAACTTCCACTGGCAGTCCACCGCCGGTGACCTTTTTTGTCGGCGTGCCGTCGTCGTTGCCGAGCCAGACGCCGGTGACGAGGTGGGCGGTATAGCCGATGAACCACGCGTCGCGGAAATCCTGGGATGTGCCGGTCTTACCGGCCGCCAGCCAGCCCGGCAACGCCGCCTTGTGTGCGGTACCGATGGTCAGGGTCTGTTGCATCATCTCATTCATCATTGCTACATAACGCGCCTCGATGACGCGGCCGAGCGGCTTGTCGTTGCGCGCGTAAAGAACGTTGCCGTTGCTCGCGCTGATGCGCTCGATCACATGCGGCACTACTGCTAGACCGCCATTGGCGAAGGGCGCATAGGCGCTGACGAGTTCAAGCGGTGAAACTTCCGAGGTGCCGAGCGCGATCGAAGCGTTGGGCTCGAGCTTTGAGGCAATGCCGAGCCGGTAGGCGGTGCGGATCACCGCCGTCGGCGTAAATTCCATGGTCAATCGCACCGACACGGTGTTAAGTGACAGCGCCAGCGCCTTGCTGAGCGTGACCGGGCCGTAATACTCGTGCCCGTAGTTCTCCGGCTGCCAGCCTTTGATCTTGATCGGCGCATCTTGGCGCAGCGTGTCCGGCGTGAGCCCGTGTTCGAGTGCTGTGAGATAGACGAAGGGTTTGAAGGCTGAGCCGGGTTGGCGCTTGGCGGCGACCGCGCGGTTGAACTGGCTCTCGCCGTAATTGCGCCCTCCGATCATGGCGCGCACCGCGCCGTCGGGCGTCATTGCTACAAGCGCGGCTTGGCTGACGCCGTTCTTGGCGCCCTTCTGCGCCAGTTCCTCGGTGAGCGCCTGCTCGGCACCGGCCTGCAGGCCGCTGTCGATCGTCGTGCGCACCACGATGTCCTCGTCGACATGACCGAGCACGTCGTTGATAGCGTCCATCACCCAATCGGCGACATAGTTGATCGAGCCGTTGCCGGCCTGCGCGGCGATGTGCGGCGGATGGGTGAACGCGACTTTTTCGCTGGCGGGTGTGATGAAGCCGACATCGGCCATGGCCGCGAGCACGGTTCGCGCGCGGTGTTCGGCGCCATCAAAATTACGAGTTGGTGCAAGACGCGACGGTGATTTCACCAGCCCGGCGAGCAGGGCCGCCTCAGGCAGGCTGATTTGCTTGGCGGATTTGCCGAAATAGCGCTGCGAAGCCTGCTCGATACCGTAGGTACCGGAGCCGAAGTAAACGCGGTTCAGGTACAGTTCGAGAATTTGTGTCTTCGAGAATTTGTGCTCGAGCCACAGCGCCAGCAGCATCTCCTGCAACTTGCGATGGACGGTACGCTCTTGAGTCAAAAAAAGATTTTTCGCCAATTGCTGCGTGATGGTGGAGGCGCCCTGGGCCACGCCGCGATGCAAGATGTTGGCGATCAACGCGCGCGCAATGCCGAAAGGATCGATGCCGTAATGCTCGTAGAAGCGGCGATCCTCGATAGCGATGAAGGCCTGAGGAACGTATTTCGGCAGTTCGTTCAGCGGCAGCACAGCGCCGCCGGCATCGCCGCGGGTAGCGAGCGGGCGGCCGTTCAAATCTACGATCTGAATCGACGGCGGCCGCTTCGGAATCTCCAGCGACTGCAGCGGCGGCATATGCACGCCGGTCCAGGCGACGACGCCGGCACCGCCGATGACGAGCCACAGCCCGAGCACCAGGCTCCAATAGACCGCGCGGCCGATCGGCGAACGGCGAGGGCTACGTTTGCGGTTTTGCTTGGTGCGCCGTTTGGGCTTGGCCGGCGGTTTGCTACCGCCGCCCGCGGGGCGGTCGCTCGGCGCGACCCGTAGCTCGGGAGCGCTGTCAAACACCGGTTCCCAGCGCGTGCCCGATTGTCCCCGTCTCGACGCCATACGCGACCCGACTCGATCAGCCGGCCTTGGCCGGTCCCCGAGGGGCACGCTAAGCGGCGCGGTTTAAGGGGTCGTTAAGGGAATGCCGCTGCGCGCTGGCATGACCTCGATCAATGCCATGGGACACCAATTCATGATGGAATTCACGGACTTGGCGCCAGGATTCTGCACGATGACCACGCCCGCCAATTCGCAAGTACTCCCCGTGATGTTGCCGGTTTGCTCAAGGCTTCGCGCCACGGCGCCGGACTTCTTTTATGATGACGCTGTTGTCGAGGTCGGCTTCGCCAGCGCGCACGCAAGACTCCAGAACATCGGCGTGCACCTCGAGCATCGACAGCTTCTGCCCGACGCTCGCCGCCTGATCGAGCATCAGGTGGACATCTTTCAACGTCTGCTTGGCGCGGCCTTCCGGCGAGAAATCACCGCTCAGCATTTTCGGTCCCTTGGTTTCCATCACCTGCGAGTAGGAGGCAGAGCCTTTCGCGACGGGCAGGAACGCCGCCGGATCGAGTCCGAGCCGCTCGGCGAAGACGAGACCTTCGGCCAGCGCCAGCCGGTTGAGGCCGAGGATCAGATTGACCGCAAGTTTGGCGCGGCCGCCGTCGCCGATCTTGCCGACATGGAAGCTGCGCGCGAACAAGGCGTCGAACACGTCCTTCAATTCCACGGCGATCGCCGTATCGCCGCCGATCAGCGCCACGCCGTCGCCGCGCCGCACCTGGTCGCTGGTGCCCGACACCGGCACGTCGAGATAACGGATGCCGCGCGGCATCACGCGCGCCGCCAAGGCGGCCACCTGATCAGGATCGCAGGTGCTCATGACCACCACGGTCTTGTTCGAACCCTCGCCGAGCGCCGGCAACAGATGGTTCTCGATCACGTCCTCGACCTGGGCGGTGCTGAACACCGCAATCAGGATGGCGCGGGCAGGTTTCGCTAGTTCCGCGATCGAATCGATGGAGCGGCCGCCGATGTCGCGCAGACGCGCGCGGCGGGCGGGATCGATGTCGAATCCGATCACCGGGATACCAGCGTCGATCAGCCGCTGGGCGTAGACTTCGCCCATCAAGCCGAGACCGACAATGGCAATGGGGGATTTACGCATAACGCCTCTGGGGTGGGACTCCATGATAGGCGAACGGCTGAGTAAGACGCGAGCCTTTCCGTTGCAACCCCGCGTAGCTTGGCGTTATGCTTTGCTATCCGGCCAGTTCGGGAACCAACCCCAGCGTGACAGGATTTCCAGGGAGGATATCGACATGCTCAACCGGGCAGGAATTGCCATGGCGGTGGCGGCGCTCGCTGGGCGCGCCGACGATCTGCTCGGCAACCCGAACGTCAGCCGGCCGTTCCTCGGCGGCTGATTATTATTTCGCTTGCTTGCCGTTGGCGTCGGGCACCGCGAACAGCGCAATCAGCGCGCGCTTGATGGCGGCTTGGCGGGTCGGCGAAACGATCTGCGCGCCCATCAGGTCGGTGACATAGAACACGTCGACCACCCGCTCGCCGAAGGTGGCGACGTGAGCGGACGTGATGTTGAGGTTGAGTTTGGACAACGTCGAAGTCAGCTCGTAGAGCAGACCGGTGCGGTCGAGGCCAGTGATCTCCACCATCGTAAAGCGATGCGACCACTGATTGTTGATGGTGACCGTCGGCTCGAGCGCGAAGGCCTTGATGCGGCCCTTAGGCGCGGCACGCTTTTCCATCATGTCGGGCAGCCGCAATTCGCCGCGTAGCGCCTTCTCGATCGAATCGGCGACGCGGTTGGCGCGCCGCTCCTCGTCTTCGTTGCGCTCGAATTCGCGCGACAGGAAGATGGTGTCGAGCGCCCGCCCGTCGGTGGTGGTGTAGATTTGCGCATCGACGATGTTGGCGCCAGCCATCGCGCAGGCGCCGGCGATGATCGAGAGCAGCCAGGGGTGGTCGGGCGCGAGCACGGTGAGCTCGGTCGCCGCGCCGCCGTCGAAGCTGATCGAGGTGGCGAGCGACTTGCCGGCGTCTTCGACGGCACGAACAAACTTGGCGTGCCGAATCTTGTGCGACAGATCGACCTTGAGCCAGTAGGCCGGATAGAGCTTGCCGATATAGGCATCCAGCGTCTCCGTTGGCCAGTCCTTGAGCGCGGCGCGGAACTCGGCCTGCGCGGCGGTGACGCGCTGGGCGCGATTGACCTCGGAGAAACCGCCGGTGAGCACCGGCTCGGTCTCGTAATAGAGCGTGCGCAGGAGCTGCGCCTTCCAGCCGTTCCACACACCGGGACCGACCGCGCGGATATCGGCGGTGGTGATGATGGCCAAGAGCTTGAGCCGTTCGGCCGACTGCACCACGGCCGCGAAATTCTCGATCGTCTTGCGATCGGACAAATCACGCGACTGCGCCACGCTCGACATGACCAGATGATTCTCAATCAGCCAGGCGACGGTCTCGGTGTCGGCGGCGGAGAAGCCGAGCCTAGGGCACAGCCGCCGCGCCACCCGCGCGCCGGCGATCGAGTGGTCCTCGATGCGGCCCTTGGCAATGTCGTGCAGGAACATCGTGACGTAGAGGATCGCGCGGCTGCCGGTCTGCAGCTTATGGATCAGGTCGCTGGCGAGCGCCATCTCGTCGTTGCCGCGTTCGATCTCCTCCAGCACGCCGATGCAACGAAGCAAGTGCTCGTCCACCGTATAGTGGTGGTACATGTTGAACTGCATCATCGCCACGACCTTGCCGAAGGCCGGGATGAAATGGCCGAGCACGCCGAATTCGTTCATCCGCCGCAGCACAGTCTCCGGGTCGTTCTTGGAGGTAAGGATTTCCAGGAATAGCCGGTTGGCTTCTTCGTCATCGCGCAAGTCCGCGTCTATAAGCTTGAGTGAACGGGTGATCGCGCGCATGGCGTCGGGGTGGAAGGCGAGATTGTGCTTCTGCGCCAGATAGAAGACGCGGATCAGGTTGACCGGATCGCGCTTGAACACGTTGGCGGCGGCGACCGTGATGCGATTCTTGTCGACAATGAAATCGTCGCTCTCGGCGAGCTTGCGCCGTTTCAATGGCCTTAAACGAGCCATCAGGCGGCTGAGCACTGGCACGCTCTTGGCGTGGCTGTCTTCAAGATCCGAGCACAGGATGGCGGTGAGATCGCCGACGTCCTTGGCGATCAGGAAGTAGTGCTTCATGAAGCGTTCGACCTCCTGCTGGCCGGGATGCTCTGTGTAGCCGAGCCGCACCGCGATCTCGCGCTGGATGTCGAACGACAGCCGCTCCTCGGCGCGGCCGGTGAGGAAATGCATGTGGCAGCGCACCGACCAGAGGAAGTCCTCGCAACGGCGGAACAGGTGATATTCTTCCTTATCAAACACGCCGCGCTTGATCAGCTCGTCCGGCTCACGAACGCGGTAGACGTATTTGGCGATCCAGAATAAGGTATGGAGATCGCGCAAGCCGCCTTTGCCGTCTTTCACGTTCGGCTCGACTAGATAGCGCGATTGTCCGGAGCGGCGGACGCGGTCCTCGCGCTCGCCGAGTTTGGCGGCGACGAATTCCGACGCGGTGTTGCGCACCACCTCATTGTCGAAGCGCTGGGTCAATTCGTCGAACAGATTCTTGTCGCCGAGCAGAAATCTTGCCTCGAGAATGGCCGTGCGGATGGTCATGTCCGCCTTGGCTTGGCGGATGCATTCGTCGACCGAGCGGGTGGCGTGGCCAACTTTCAGCCCAGTGTCCCACAGACAGTAAAGAATGGCCTCGGCAATCGACTTACCCCAAGCGGTCTGCTTGTAGGGCAAGAGAAACAAGAGATCGATATCAGAGCCCGGCGCCTGCAGACCACGGCCGTAGCCGCCGGTGGCGATCACCGCCATATGCTCGGCCTCGGACGGATTCTGCGACTGATAGAGATGCTTGCGCGCGAATTCGAACAGCAGGCGGATGATTTCGTCTTCCAGACGGCACAGCCGTTCGGCACAACTGCGGCCGTGCCGGTCGTCGAGCAGCAACTGCTCGGCTTTGGCGCGGCCTTCGTTGAGCGCGGTCTTCAAGCGCTGCGCCAGCGCGGAACGCAATTCGCGCCCGCCGCCGCTGTGGGTATCGGCCAGGCGATCCAGGTCGGCGGCGACCGCGCGGAAGTCGATCAGCTCGCCCGAATGCCTAGTCGGATGGTCGGGCGAAGTGCGGGGGCCGGTTTCGAGGGCGAGCGAAGCCATGGGGCAAACGGGATAGCGGAGAGCGTGGTTCAAGTCATCCGCTCCGGCAAAGATATTCGTTAACGTAGGCCTTGGCGGCGGCTAAATTTTCGGCATTTTTGCGGTTGCGAAGGGGTTGCTGAGGTTCAGAGTGACGTGCTGCCCCGGGTGTGGTTCCCTGCTACGCCGTCAAAAAGCCGGGCGGCAACGAGAAACGGTGGGAGAGAACGACCATGCGCATGTTCCAGGTCTGCGTTTGCGGCCAGCCGCTTCAATGCAACGAGGCGCCGACGCCGCAACCGGCCGGCACCGAGGTGCTGCTCAAGGTGCTTGCTGCCGGCGTTTGCCACAGCGACCTGCATCTTGCCGACGGTTATTTCGATCTCGGCGGTGGCAAGCGCATGAGCCTGCAAGACCGCGGCATGAAGCTGCCGGTGACGCTCGGGCACGAGAACGTCGGCGAAGTGGTGGCGATCGGGCCCGAGGCCACAGGCGTCAAGCTCGGCGACGTCCTGTTGGCCGATCCGTGGATCGGTTGCGGCACCTGCGCGGTTTGCCTGCGCGGCGATGAGAATCTGTGCCGCGCCATGCGCAGCCTCGGCGTGTTTTCCGATGGCGGCTACGCCGATTATATGATGGTGCCGCATCCGCGTTATCTGTTCGGCATTGGCGATCTAGCGCCGGAGCGCGCGGCGCCGCTGGCCTGCTCGGGCATCACTACTTTCAGCGCCTTGAAGAAGGTGCCGACACTCAAGGATGAGCCGACGGTGATCATCGGCGCCGGCGGGCTCGGGCTGATGTGTCTCGGCCTGCATCAGAAAATGGGCGGGCACTCGGCCATCGTGGTCGACATCGATCCGGCCAAGCGCGAGGCCGCCAAGCGCGCGGGCGCTGCGGCGGTGATCGACGGGGCGCGAGCGACGCCGTGCAGCAGATCATGAAGCTGACCAAAGACGGCGCCGGTGCCTGGGCGGCGATCGATCTGGTCGGCTCGTCGGCGAGCGCGCGCGTCGGCTTCGACAGCCTGATCAAGGGTGGCAAATACATCATCGTCGGGTTGTACGGCGGCGACTTCACGGTATCGCTGCCGCCGATCCCGATGCGCGCCCTGACCATCCAGGGTTCCTACCTGGGCAGTCTGCCGGAAATGGCCGAGATGATGGACCTGGTGCGGCGCAAGGGATTGCCGGACGTTCCGGTCACCACGCGCCCGCTGGACGCGGTCAACGCCGCCCACGCCGATCTGCGCGCCGGCAAGATCGTCGGCCGTGTGGTACTCACACCGTCCTGATCAAACGTCGAACGCGGAGTTTTTATCCGGGGATCGTGGCTTCGCATGTTAGGCACGCGCCCCGAACGGCAGCCGGGAGTGGAGACGCAGATGGACGCCAACGAACTGCGCGCGATGCAGGCGCCGATCAAGGAACGCTACAGAAGCGATCCGCAGACCGCAGTGATCACGCTGCGGGCCAAGGGCACACTCGACGACACCGCCATCGCCTGCAAGGTCGAGACCGGCCGTGCGCTCAACGCCGCGGGCCTGCACCCGGCGACCGGCGGCTCCGGCCTCGAACTGTGCTCGGGCGACATGCTGCTGGAGGCCTTGGTCGCCTGCGCCGGCGTCACGCTGAAAGCGGTCGCGACCGCCCTCGATATTCCGCTCCGGTCGGGCAAGGTGTCGGCGGAAGGCGAACTCGATTTCCGCGGCACGCTTGGCGTCGCCAAGGATGCGCCGGTCGGATTCCGCGAGATCCGCCTGCGCTTCGATCTCGACACCGACGCGGCCCAGGACAAGCTCGATCAATTGCTCAAGCTCACCGAGCGCTATTGCGTGGTGTATCAGACCATCAAGGCGGGGCCGCCGATTGAAGTGAAATTGGCGCGGGTGTAGCGCACTTTACCTTTCCCCGCGCGCGGGGAGAGGGGAAACTGAAAATGTCCCCCGACCTCTACTTCGCGCTCACGCTGATCGTCAAAATGGCCGTCACCGCCGCGTTCCTGCTGGCGGCGACGGTCACCGCCGAGCGCGCCGGCCCGCTGATCGGCGGGCTGGTGGCGACGCTGCCGATCAGCGCCGGGCCGGTCTACATCTTTCTGGCGCTCGACCACGACGCGCATTTCATCGCGCAAAGCGCGCTCGGCAGTCTGGTGACCAATTCGTTCAACGTCGTCTTCGCGCTGACCTATGCGCTGCTGGCGCAGAAACGCAGCCTGGTGGTGAGTCTCGGCGGCGCCTTCGCCGCTTGGTTCGCGCTGACCTGGGCGAGCGGCTTCTTCGCCTGGACACTTCCAACCGCGATCCTGCTCAACGTCGTCATCATAGCCGTCTCCTACGGGCTGTCGGCGCCCTTGCGCCACGCGCCGATGCCGCGCGTGAACAGGCGCTGGTACGACCTCGTGCTGCGCGCCGTGATGGTCGCGCTGTTGGTCGGAACCGTGGTGACGTTGAGTTTCCGCATCGGCCCGAAGGCGAGCGGCAATCTGGCGGTGTTCCCGATCGTGCTCACCAGCATCATGATCATTCTGCATCGCCGCGTCGGCGGGCCGGCGACCGCGGCGGTGATGGCCAACGCCGTGGTGGGCCTTGGCGGCTTCGCCATCGCGGTGACGGTGCTTAACCTTACGGCCGACCGGCTTGGTTCGCCGCTCGCCTTGTCGCTGACGCTTGCGGTGTCGCTCGGCTGCAATCTGCTGCTGTTTTTCGTGCGTCAGCGCGCCCTGGCGAGATGACGATGGCGGTGTTCCTCGCCGGCCTGCTGCTGAAAATCGCCGTGACCGCAAGCATCGTCGTGGCGGCCTCCATCGTGGTCGAGCGTTCGGGCCCGTTTGTCGGCGCGCTGATCGCCTCGCTGCCGACGGCAGGCGGCGCGGCGCTGATCATTCTCGCGATCCAGCATCCGCCGTCATTCATCGCCGCGAGCGCGGTCGGCAGCATGGTGGCGAACGCCGCAGTCGCGGTCTTTGCGCTCACGTATGCCGCGCTGGCGCAGAAGCGCTCGCTTGTCGTGAGCCTGGGCGCCGCGTTCCTCGCCTGGCTGTCCTGCGCCGCGGCCTCGCGACTGGTCGATTGGACCGCGTCCGAGGCCATCCTGTTGAATGCCATCGTCTATCCGGTAGCGATCGTCGCCGGCTCGCGCTTCCGCGCCGAAGGCACGATCAAGCGCGTCGCCTTCACCGCCACCGATCTCGCCTGGCGCGCCGGCGTGGTGACGCTGTGCGTCATCGTCGTCACCACCGCGTCGAGTTCGATCGGCTCTTACTTCTCCGGCGTGTTCGCATTCTTTCCGGTGGCGATGGGCTCGTTCTTCGTCATCTTGCATCCGCGCATCGGCGGCCCGAATACCGCGAGCGTCGCCGCGCACGCGCTCACGCCGCTGATCGGACTCGGCCTGAGCCTCCTGGTCGTACATCTGCTTGCCGAGCCCATCGGCGTGTGGTGGTCCTACGCGCTCGGCCTGAGCACCGGCATTGGCTGGAATACGATGCTGTGGGCGCTACGGCAGCAGCGCCGGCGCGCCGCATGAGGCGTCACTTTTTCACGGTTTCCGCCAGCTTCTGCTTCAGCGCATAAAGCGCTTCCATCGCCTCGCGCGGCGACATCTCGTCCGGATTGAGCGCGGCGACGGCGGCCGCCACCAATTCGAAGGCGGTGTTGGGCATTTCCTGCGACGGCTTGTAGGGCGCCGCGAACAGCGGTAGATCCTCGAAGCCCTTCGGCTTGGCGCGGTCCTCTTGCTCGAGCTTGGCCAGCACCAGTCTGGCGCGCTCGATCACGCTCGCCGGCAGGCCGGCCAATTTCGCCACCTGGATGCCGTAGGAATGGTCGGCCGAGCCGGCAATGACTTCGTGCAGGAACACCACGTCGCCCTTCCACTCCTTCACTTTCACCGTCGCGTTGTGCAGCCGGTCGAGGCGAGCGGACAGCGCGGTCAGTTCGTGGAAATGAGTGGCAAACAGCGCGCGGCATTTGTTGACATCATGCAGATGCTCGACCGTCGCCCAGGCGATCGACAGGCCGTCGAAGGTCGCGGTGCCGCGGCCGATCTCGTCGAGGATCACCAGCGAACCACTGCCCGCCTGGTTGAGGATGGCTGCGGTCTCCACCATCTCGACCATGAAGGTCGAGCGCCCGCGCGCGAGATCGTCGGCGGCACCGACGCGCGAGAACAACCGGTCGACCACGCCGATCTGCGCGCTCTTGGCAGGAACGAACGAGCCCATTTGCGCCAGGATGGCGATCAGCGCGTTCTGCCTTAAGAACGTGGACTTGCCCGCCATGTTGGGCCCGGTGATCAGCCAGATGCGGCCGGCGTCGCCGTCCTTCGGCGGAGATAGGTCGCAATCGTTGGCGACGAAGGGTGTGCCGTCGTGCGCCAACGCCTGTTCCACCACCGGATGGCGGCCGCCGGCGATGACGAAGTCGTGGCTGTCGTCGACGTGTGGACGCGCATAATTGCGCTCGGCGGCAAGTGCGCCAAGCGCGCTAGCCACGTCGAGCCGGGCGAGCGCTTCGGCGCACTCTTTGATCGCGGCGGTTTGTGCGATCACACTACCAACCAGCCGCTCGAAGATATCCAGTTCCAGCCCGAGCGCGCGGTCGGCGGCGCTGGCTATCTTGGCTTCCAGTTCGCCCAGTTCGGTGGTGGTGAAGCGCACCTGACCGGCCAACGTCTGACGGTGGATGAAGGTCGTATTGAGCGGCGCGGCGAGCAGCTTGTCGCCGTGCTGGGCGGTGACCTCGACAAAATAGCCGAGCACGTTGTTGTGGCGAACTTTAAGCGCGCGGATGCCGGTCTGCTCGGCATATTTCGCCTGCAGCGCGGCAACCACGCGGCGGGATTCGTCGCGCAGACCGCGCGTCTCGTCGAGGCTCGCGTCGTAGCCCTCGCGCACGAAGCCGCCGTCGCGCTTGAGCGCGGGCAGTTCGGGGGCGAGCGCGGCGGAAAGTTCCGCGGCCAGCATGCCGTCCGGGCGGCGGCAGGACGCCAGCGCGTCGGCGATTTCCGCCGGGATGTCCTTCAGCGTTGCCAGGGCGCGGGCAAGGTCGGCGGCCGCCAGCACGCCGTCGCGGATGGCGGCAAGATCGCGCGGCCCGCCGCGGCCGACGGCGAGGCGTGCCAAGGCGCGGGCGAGATCGGGCGCGGCCTGCAATCGCGAGCGGGTATCGGCGCGCGCCGCGACGTCCTCGACAAAGCTTGCCACCGCGTCGAGCCGCGCCTGAATCGCCTGCGGATCGGTGAGCGGCGCCGACAGGCGCTGTGCCAGCGCGCGCGAGCCGGCCGAGGTGACGGTGCGATCGATGGCTTCGAGCAGCGAGCCGCGCCGTTCGCCGGACAGCGTGCGCATCAGTTCGAGATTGCCGCGCGTGGCCTGGTCGATGGCCATGGTCGCGCCGGCGCTTTCGCGCAAAGGAGGCGACAGCGGCGGGCGCTTGCCGATCTGCGTGCGCTCGACGTAGGTGACGCAAGCCGCGGCGGCGGTGAGTTCCAGCCGCGTCAGCGCGCCGAAGGCCTCGCTGGTCGCCACCGAAAAGAACGACGTCAGCCGCCGCTCGGCAGTCGCACTGTCGAACACGTCGCGGGTGAGCGGCGTCACGGCGGTGAGCTCGCGCCAATAGGGCGCAAGCTCGGCGTCGGCGTAGAGCGCGTCGGAGACGATGATCTCGCTCGGTTCCAGCCGCGCGATTTCGGCCGGGAGTGATAGCCGGTCGCATTCGGTGATGCGGAATTCTCCCGTGGAGATATCGATCCAGGCGAGCGCAAAGCGGGTGTCCTCACCGGCCGACGACAGCCGCGCCCGCGCGACGCTGAGCAGGTAGTTGTTGCGCTTTGCGTCGAGCAGCGTGTCTTCGGTGAGCGTGCCGGGGGTGACCAGACGCACCACGTCGCGCCGCACCACGCTCTTCGAGCCGCGCTTGCGCGCCTCGGCCGGGTCCTCGAGTTGCTCGCAGACCGCGACGCGATGGCCGAGCGCGATCAGCCGATGCAGATACTCTTCGGCGCGGATAACCGGCACGCCGCACATCGGAATATCCGCCCCGTGATGCTTGCCGCGTTTGGTGAGCACGATGCCGAGCGCGCGCGAGGCCGTTTCGGCGTCCTCGAAGAACAATTCATAGAAATCGCCCATCCTGTAGAACAGCAGGCAGTCCGGATTGGCGGCCTTGATCTCGATGTATTGCTCCATCACCGGCGTGACGCGCGCGTTGCCGCCGTCTTGCGGCGGTTCGGGTTCGGACATGCCGATGGAATGCGTCAGCGCCATAGCGCGAGGATAGCAGATGACCAAAAGCGCGGCTACGAATGCGCCGTTTTTCGCTCATGCCTCTTCTTGTCAGGCGGGCCAAAAGTGGGAGAAATACACAGGTTCTTTTAACTCCGCAGGGGGGCGGCCATGCATTTCAATGTCGATCAACTTTCCGCAGCCGATCGTTACGAATTGCTTTTGGGCACCGTCGTGCCGCGGCCAATCGCGATCATCACGACGCTGGACGAGCAGGGCCGTCTGAATGCCGCTCCCTACAGCCTTTTCAATGTCATGGGCCACGAGCCGCCGATCGTCGTGGTCAGCGTGCTCCCGCATCCGGCGGGACGTCTGAAGGATACAGGCGCCAATATTCTGGCGACCCAGGAATTCGTGGTGAACCTGGTGTCCGAATCAATGGCGGAGGGCATGAACATCGCTTGCATCGATGCGCCGCCCGGGTTCGACGAACTTAGTCTGGCCAAGCTGCGAACCGCGCCATCGCGACAAGTCAAGCCGCCGCGCGTTGCCGAGAGCCCGGTCGCCTTTGAATGCCGCTTGCTGCAGTCGCTGTCCTTCGGACCCAACCAGGCGCTGATCGTCGGCCGTGTTGTCGAAGCCTATGTCGCCGACGAATTCGTGCTCGATCCGGCAAAGGCGCTGGTGGACACGCCACAACTCCATCTTTTCGGTGCGATGCATGGCGCGCGCTGGTGCGCGAAACTGACGGACCGCTTAGCCATGGACCGCCCGACCTGGGCAGGATGGGTGAAGGAAGGAAAGGTCTAGGCGGAGAACGGCAAGCACCGTCCGCCAAAGCGTTCCTCTCCGTCATGCCGGAGACGGCCGAAAAGGCCGGCAGAGCTTTCTTAGTTCAACGCATTAATACGGCGTGATGACGTTGAGCAGCGCCTGCCGCTTGCCGCTGACGACGGCTTCGCGCGCGCGCACCAGCGCGTCGGGCAGATCGGCCGGCTTTTCCACCCGCTCAGCATAGGCGCCTTGCGCTTGCGCCATCGCCTCATAGGCCGGCGCCTGTTCGATATCGGCTAGCAGGCGGCCGTCAGTTTCGCCGGCGACGCCGTCCTTGAACATCGACAGCGTGGCGCGGCGCACCGCGCCGTAGCGGCTGTTGTTGAACACAATGGTGAGGATCGGCAGACCTTGCGTGGCGGAAACCCAATGGCCGACCATCGGGTTCGAGAACATGTAGGCGCCGTCGCCCAAGGTCGCGACCACGAAACTGTCGGGCGCGGCGAGCTTGATGCCGAGCGCGGCGCCGAAGCCCCAGCCGAGCCCGCCGGCCGGCCCAAGGGCGAAGAACGTTCCCGGCTTTTCGCGCGCGCAGTGGTCCGGCCGCAACGGGTATTCGTTGACGATGACAGCATCTTCCCCGAACGCTTCGCCGATCGCGTGCGACAGATATTCCGGCGAGATATGCGCGGCGGGCGCCGCTTCCTTGGCGAGTTGTGCGCGCCGCAAGCGCATGCGCTCGTTCAGGCGGGCGCGCCGGGAGGCAATGCGCGCCTCCGCCATTTGCAGGCGGGCCTCGACCGCCGCGGTCAGCGGCTCCAGCGCCTGGACCGGCCCGGCCTGTACGGCGAGGTCGCTCGGGAATGAGCGCATCGGGTAACGCACGTAGAACGGATCCTCGCCTACATGCACGACGTGACAGCCGGCCTGCGGATGCGTCAGGCTCGGCAGCCACGGTACGTCGGATTCGATCGCGATCACCATATCGGCGTCGGCGAGCAACGCGCCCGGCTCGAAACCGAAATGCATGGGATGGTTCGACGGCATGCAGACGGTACGCGAATTGTGCGCCACCACGGGAATTGCACAACGCTCGGCCAGATGGGCGAGCAGCGGCACTGCCGCCGCAGGCAACACGCTGGTAATGATCAGCGGCCGCTCGGCCGCTGCGATCCATTCGGCCAGTGTCGCGATCGCCTTCGGATCGGGATGCCCGGGCGCGGCCTGCGCGCGCGGTTTAATCGGTGCGATCGGCTCCGAAAGCGGCGCTGCCAATGGTTCCCGCGGCAGCATCAGATAGACCGGGCCGCGTGGGTGCGCCATCGCGACTTCGACGCCGCGCGCGACCACGTCGCCAGCCTGGGCGGGCACGCGCAATTCGTAGTCCCATTTCACTAGTTCGCGCACCATGCCGGCCTGGTCGTACATTTCCTGGCCCCATTGAATGGGGCGGTTGCGCGAGCCGAACGATCCCTTTTCGGTGATCGCCGTACGTCCGGCCATGAGCACAAGCGGCACCCGGTCGCGCGACAGGTTGATGAGATTATTAATGGTGTTGGCGGTACCGACCGTGGTGTGCACCATCACCGCCTGCGGCCGGCCGGTCATCAGGTAAGCGCCGTGCGCCATGCCGATTGCGAGGTTCTCGTGCGGAATCAGAATCGGTTTCGGCACCTTGGCATTGGTCTTCTTGGCGCGGCCGAAGGCTTCGACGATCGGCGGGAAATCGGTACCAGGATTGCAGAAGAAATAATCGACGCCGTGATCGGCGAGCGCACGCAGAACTGCCTCCGCGGCGATGGTCGGTCGTTGGCTCCCGCTCGGTGTGAGCGCCATGTTTTTTTCGCCCCGGTCCGCGCCCCCCTCGATGCGGGCGCTCTTATTGGTTGTTTTACGCGACGGGGCAGGGACTGACAACGTAGGGGCCTACTCTGCGGCCACGCGGAACGCGATCTGGCCCTCGATTTCGGCCAGGCATTTGGCCAGGCTTTCGCCCTCCGGATCGACCAAAGCAGCGGTGCGAGCGCTAGCGAGCGCGTCGGCGGCGCGTTCTGCCGGGATGCTGCCGGCAAGCGCCGGCCGTATCACCCGTGCCTCGATGCTACGGTAATTGGCAAGCCCGCGCGCATACGTGTCGCCATAACCCTTGATCAGGCGGGCGCATTCGACGACTTCATGCGCCAGGGCGGCCGAGTGGCGAGCCGCCTCGGTGATCAGGCCGAGCCAGGATTCGACTTGAGCCTGCTCCTGTTTGAAGCGAAGCCCATGCGGGCGCAACCAACGCAGTTTGGCCAGCGTCAAAAAGCGCAGATAGCCTGAGATCGACGTGGAATTGATCTCCATGCCGAAATAGACGAGGCCGAGCCAGCCGCGACGCTCGCTCACCGAGAGGATGGGGCGTGCCAGAAACGCGGGTAGCAATTGAGTCAATTCCTCGATGCCGGGCTTGAGGAAATCGTGTACCGAGTACGGCTCGTCCTTGGCGCGCAGTTCCTCGCGCGCGATGCGCCGCATGCGCGCAGGCGAAATCTTCGCTTGCGCCACGCGCACCACGTCCTCATACGACATGCGCACGGCGAGCTGTCGCGCGACCTCCTTGAGCAGCTTGCCTGGCGCGCCGGCGGCGGCATCGGCATCGACCAAAGCGCGCAAGCGGTCGAGATAAAGCCGTGCATAGGCGACGCCCTGGTAGGCGATCAGCCGCCTTATGCCCTCGATCGCGGTCGCTTGCGCCAGCGCTGGCAGCGAATAGGAGACCTCGTGTTCGAGCAAATCCGGCATGGTCGGGGCGTTGCGCTTCTTGTCCGGCGTCTTAGTCGGCGGCGCTTTCTCGCGCGCGGCGTCGAAGCCGGCGCGAAAGCCCCGCAGATTGCTGTCGACCGACTTGCCGTCGGCGCGGATCGCCGCCTCCAGTTGTTCGGCAGTAAGCGGCAGGCGTCCCGACCCGGCGATGGCGCCGAGCATCACTGCGTTGATGATCGAGCCGCTCCGTTTGGCGAGCGCCGCCATGTCGATGAGCAGCGTGTCGCGTGCATGGTCGGTGATGGTCTTGATCAATCTGTCCTGATCGAAGCGGCCGTCGCCCATGGCGATCTTCTCGTCCATGGCATAGAAACGGCTGAGCGAGCCGATCAGATGCGTGCGCTCGGGCGTGACAAAGCCGCCCGCCACCACGCGGCCGGCTTCGAGCAATTCGCTCGCCACTGCAATGTCGATGTCGCCGACGCCGGGCGTGAGCGCCAGCACCGGGCGTTTGCCGGCAAGCTCGCGCGCGAGAACCGGGAAAATCTCAATGTAATAGGTGGTGGCGCCGGTGCGTTGGGCGACGCCTGGGATCGAGGTGCTCTGGACCGGGTAACCGGCCGCCGCCGCCGCTGACACGATCCAATCGGTCAGCACGCCGCCGCCCTCGCCGCCGAGTGCGGCGATAAGGATGGTGATGGGCCGCGTCGCGTTCATGCGGCGGCCTCGCCGCCATAGCCACCGAGCCAGCCGATGATTTTCTGACGGATACGAAACGCCGTGCGGTCGCGCCAGGTCGCATTACGTACGATCTCGGCGCGATAGAACGATGGGCACAGCACGGCGGCATGGGCAACCTCACCGCACAGACCGCACCCGACGCACGTTTCGATCACGGTGGCCACCGGATCGCTGCGCAAGGGGTCGGTCGATGGCTTCACGGTCAGCGACGGGCAACCCGACAAACGAATGCACGAATGGTCGCCGGTGCAGATCTCGTCGTCGACGCCGTAGCGGGTGCGGGTGACACGCTCGCCGCACTCGAGCTTGACGGCATCCTCGGCTCGCACGCGGCGCTGGCGCGCCAGCTGGCATTCGCCGTCGGCAATGATCACCTTCAACCCGCGCTCGGCGGTCTTCATCGCCTCCTTCAGTGTCTTGCTCATCAGCGCGACCGAATAGCTGCGCACCGTGCGCAGCCATTTGACGCCCATGGTGCGCAGCGTTTGCTCGATGTCCACGCCGGGCACCGGGCCGTCGCGGCTCGCAACGCTGGACGGGATGTATTGCTGGCCGGTGGCAGAGGCGTAGCCGTTCTGCAGCACGATCAGCACGCCGTCGCCTTTATTGAACAGGTTCGAGGCGACGCCGGTGATCAGCCCGTTATGCCAGAAGCCGCCGTCGCCCATGATGGCGATCGGCCGCTTCTCCATGTTCGGCGCGACCGCCGCGGCGCTGGCGAGCGACATGCCGTAGCCGAGGATGGAATTGCCGAGCGAGAACGGCGCGAAGGTCGCGAAGGAATGGCAGCCGATATCGGTGCTGATATGGGTCGGCCCCATTTCGCGCTGCATCAGTTTGATCGCCGAGAACACCGGGCGCTCCGGGCAGCCGGTGCAGAACGCTGGCGGGCGCGGCGGCAGGGCGCCAAGCGCGGCGGCGGCTTTCGATTTGTGCGCGATCAGGCCGCGTGCTTTTTCCGCCACGGTGTCGGCATCGAGACCTTTCGGCTTGGCGTCTTGCAGAAACGCGGCCAGACCCTCCAGCAGCACGTCGGAGGTGTATTCGCCGGCCTGCGGCAGCGGCCCCTTGCCGAGCACGCGGGTCTGGATGTCGGCGCGGCGCAATTCGACGTTGACCGCCTGCTCGATGTAATCGGGATGGCCTTCCTCAACCACGAGCACGCTGCGTTTGCCGGCACAGAATTCGCGGATTTCCTCCGGCACCAGCGGATAGACGACGTTGAGCACAAGCATCGGCACGCGCGAGGCGCCGAACACATCGGCCAGTCCCATGCGTTCGAGCGCGCGCAGGACGGAATTGGTCAGTCCGCCCATGACGATGATGCCGATATCGTCGAGCTCGCCGGGAATCGTCTCATTGAGCTTGTTGGTGCGGATAAACGCGCGTGCCGCCGGCATCCGTTCCTCGACCTTCAGCCGCTCCTGCACGAATGTCACCGGCGGGTGCGACAGCCGCGCGTAATTAAATCGCCCCGGCCCGGCCAATTTGTCGAGGCCGGACACAGTGCCCTTGCGGTTATCGCTGGCTGCGAATTCGCCGGTGACATGGCAGGCGCGGATGCGCAGCTCCAGCATCACCGGCGCGTGGCTCGTCTCCGACAGTTCGAAGCCTTTTTCCACCGTGCGCACGATCGACGGCAGATCGGGGCGTGGATCGAGCAGCCACATGGAGGATTTGAGCGCGTAGGCATAAGAGCGCTCCTGGATCACGCTGGCGCCTTCGCCGTAATCCTCGCCGATGATGATCAGGGCGCCGCCGATCACCCCCGGCGATGACAAATTTGAGAGCGCATCGGCCGCAACATTGGTGCCGACGATGGATTTCCAGGTCACCGCGCCGCGTAAGGGATAGTTTATCGAGGCGCCAAGCATCGCCGCAGCCGACGCTTCGTTGGCGCAGGTTTCCAGATGGACGCCGAGCTCGCCCATGATGTCCTGCGCATCGACCAGAACGTCGAGCAGATGCGAGACCGGCGCGCCCTGATAGCCGCCGACGTAGGACACGCCCGATTGCAGCAACGCCTTGGTGACGGCCAGGATGCCTTCGCCGCGGAAGGTCTCGCCGTCGCCAAGTCTGAGCGCCTGCACTTCCTTCTTGAACGAGCGTTCCATTATCTGGTCCCGGCCAATTGGTTGGGGTCCAAACTATTATAGCCAGTCTGCGCTACATATGCGAGGGAAGCCAAAGCGCAATTACGGGGAAGGCGATGAGGATCACAAGCCGGATCAAGTCGGTGATGATAAAGGGAATAACGCCGGTAAAGATGGTCGTGAAACTGACGTCCTTCACTACGCTCTTGATCACGAAAACGTTCATCCCGACCGGCGGATGGATCAGGCCGAGTTCCACCGTCATCACGATGATAACGCCGAACCAGATCGGGTCAAAACCGAGATGCGTGATTACCGGGAAGATGATCGGGATCGTGAGGATGATCATGGCCATCGCGTCCATCAGGCAGCCGAGCACGAGATACATCAGCATGATTAGCGCCAGCACGCCGTAACGCCCGAGCCCGAGCCCGGTCAGCAATTCGGTCACTTTCTGCGGCGTCTGGGTGATCGTGAGGAAATAGCCGAAAATCAGCGCGCCGATCAGCACAGTGAACACCGCCGCGGCGGTGCGCGTCGCCTGCAACAGCGAGGTCAGGATACCGTCCTTGGTCAGGCGGCCGCTGAGCAGGCCGATGAGAAAGGCGCCCGTGGCGCCGACGCCGCCGGCTTCCGTCGGAGTGAAACGGGGCAGGAACGGCAGGCCGTAGAGGCCGCCGATCACAAATACGAACAGGAGCAACGGCGCCCATATATCCTTGAGCCCAGCCATCCGCTCGCGCCAGGTATTTCGCTTTCCCTTTGGCAGGAAGCCAGGCCTGAGCCAGCCGATGATCGCGATAGTGATCATGTACATCGTTATCGCCAGCAGACCAGGAATGATGCCGGCGATGAATAGCTTGCCGATGTCTTGCTCGGTAATGATGCCGTAGACCGCCAGCACGGTGGACGGCGGCAGCATGGCGCCGAGCGTGCCGCCCGCTGCGATCACGCCGGTGGCGAAGCTCTGCGGGTAGCCGAAGCGCCGCATTTCAGGATAGGCAACGGAAGAAAATGTGGCGGCGGTTGCGACCGACGATCCGCAAATCGCGGCAAAGCCGCCACAGGCAGCGACGGTGGCGATACCAAGGCCGCCGCGCAAGTGACCGACGAAGGTATTGGCGGTACGAAACAGTTCCCGACTCATGCCCGAGGCAGTCACGAATGCGCCCATCAGCAGGAACATCGGGATCACGCCGAAGGTGTAGTCGGTGACCGTGCGCATCGAGGTCTGCCCGACCAGTTTGAGCGCGGGCGCCCCGCCGACCATGTAGCCAAAGCCGCTGACGCCGACCAAACCCATCGCCATGCCGACCGGCACGCGAAGCAGCATCAGCACGAACAGCGCGATAAATCCGGTGATGGCGACCGCGTCGGCGCTCATTTGGGTTATTCAACCGGCTTCATTTTCGGCTCGGACATCAGCTCCGGCCGAAAAACCAGGCGGTAGGTACGGATGGCGATCAGCAGCACTGCCGACACGTCGCCCAACCAGGCGACCATGAAAAACGGCCAGGTCGGCAGGCGAAGATCGAAGGTAAGCACGTTGTCGGCGCGCGTGCTCATCACCTTGTCGAACAGCGTGTAGGTCTGCACCGTGACGACAAACAGCAGCACCAGCGTCGCGAATACGTCGATCATGCGCTGATATTTCGGGCCGACATTGCCCCACACCAGATCAACGGTGATATGCGTGCCGCGATAGGAGGTTGCGGCGATCCCCCAGAAAATGAGGATGCCGAGCATCAGCCGCCCGAAGTCGTAGGAATCCGGAATCGAATAAGTAAAAAGGTTTCGCAGCACGACCGAGATGAAGATGTTGGCGGCGACGAATCCAACAAATCCGGCCGCCACCCATTCGATCGAATCGATGAAACGATCCATGTAAACGCGTTTCATGCGCGCTCCGCCGCCTTCGATGCCGGTTTGAAAATGACGACGACGGGCATTCTTGCCGCCCTCGATTCGATCACATCGATGAACCGAGGGCGGGACCTCGCGTCCCCGTCGCCGCGCCGTCCATCAATAGGCCGCTTTGTTCTTTACCAACTCCGCCTTAAGTGCCTTCATCGTGAGTTCGGGATCGAGGCCGACCTTCTTGACACCGTCCGCCCATTTGGCTTCGAGCGGCGCCAGCGCCTTCTTCCATTCGCCGAGTTGCTCCGGGCTGAGTTCATAGACATCGTGGCCAGGTTCGGCCTTGATCTTGGCAATGCCGGCATGCTCGAAGTCGGCCCAAGGCGTGGCGACCTTCGCCGCCCATTCGCTGGTGCAGTGGTTGTCGATCACTTTCTTCTGCTTCGCCGACATCTCGTCGTATTTCGCCTTGTTGAACACGAAGGCGAAGGTGGTCGTGTAAAGCGGCACGTCCATATGATACTTGGTCACCTTGTCGATGCCGAAGAGGAGGACCGAGCCCCACGGGAAGGTCACCGAGTCGGCAACATGCTTTTCCAACACGTCGCGCACTTCCGGTGCGGCGGCCTGCACATTGGTGCCGCCAAGCAGCGTGACCATTTCAGCGATGGTGCCCTGCGCCGGGCGGATCTTCATTCCCTTGATGTCGGCCGGCACCATGATCTTCTTGCTGACCGAATGGAACGAGCCTGGATCGTGTACGAAGGCGAGGCAGAATTTGACGTCCTTCATCTCCTTGGCCGCGTATTTGCGATACCACGCATCGAGCGCCACCGAGCCGCCTTTGGCGTTCGACATTAGGAACGGCAGTTCCCCGGCGGCGATGATCGGGAAGCGGCCAGGCTGATAGCCGGGATTGATATACGTGAGGTCGGCGATACCGTCGCGCGCCATGTCGTAATGGTCGAAGGCCTTGCCGAGCTGCTGGGCCGGATAGACCTTGTATTTGATCGTGCCGCCGGAGTCCTTCTCCACCGAGGCGCCCCATTCTTCCAGCGCCTTCTGCAGCGGATGCGATGGCGGCACCCAGTGCGAGAGCTTGAGTTCGAAGGTCTTTTCCTGGGCGAGCGTTGCGTTGGGCGCGCCGATCAGGGCGGCGATGGCGGCGGCGCAGACGCAGGCCGCGAAGCGGAACAGCATGGACTACCTCCCTCGGTTCAAGTGTTGGTTATGCAGCCAACTTTTTCTATTATTCAGCCGCATGTGAGGGACGTTGTAAAGGTTATAGTTTGATATCAAACTATGTGACGGATTGCCGGGCTGCGCGGTCGGTCGGGGATGAGGATGGTGCGGATTTCCAAAAGCAGGCAGCGGGTGCGGCGCGGCAGGAACGGCGAAGCCATTGCCGAATCGATCAGATTCGGCACGCTCGAACACTGGGTCGGGTTCAACCTGCGCATGGCGCAGGAGCACGCCTTCGAGGCGTTTTCGCGCCGCTCGCAGGAGATCGGCGAAAGCCCGGGCCGCTTCGCCACTTTGACACTGATCGCACGCAACCCGGGCATCAGCCAGACCGAACTGAGCCACGCTAACGGCCGCGACAAATCGAGCCTCACCCCTGTGGTCGAGGATCTGGTGCGGCGCGGCTTGGTCGAACGCAAACGCATGCGGGAGGACCGGCGTACCTATCGGTTGAATCTGACGCCGGCCGGAAAGAGGACGCTCACCATGCTCACGCGCTGCGCGCGCCAGCATGAACGCGTGCTCGACGGCATCATCGGTCGGCGCGACCGCACGCGTTTTTTGCAAATCCTGAAGCAAATCGCGGCGGAGGTTGAGTAGGGCTGTTATCCCGGACGAGCGCGCACGTGCGAGGCCCAGGACCCATACTCCGCAGTCTATCGACAGGGCACGGCGTACGGGTCGCCGCTTGCGCGGGGACGACGATCGTTAGGTACGGAACTTGGCCCGCACCGCTTCCGGAACCGGGTGCGATTTGTAGCGACCGGGATCGGCCGGATCGAGCACGACCCACACGCGCGTCTCCGAGCACTCGACGCAGGTCAGGCCTTTGCTGGTGATGTGATGGGCGACGTCGAAACTTGAGTGGCCGAACGTGATTACCGATTCTACGGTCACGTCGTCGCCGTAACGTGTCGGCCGCACGAAACGCGCGCGCGTGCGCGCCAGCGGATAGCCGGCGAATTCGAACGTCTTGAACATTTTGAACATCTTCATGCCGAGCGCGCGCTCGAACAGCGCCGAGGTTGAGGCATCGAAGATCGCAAAATAGCGCGGATAGAAAACAATGCCGGCGGGGTCGCAATCGGCCCACTCGATGCGCACCTTGCGCGTGTTGGTGAAGGTCATGGGACCGCTCTTAGCCGCCTTCGGCGCACCGGGCTAGCCAGACCGAGTGGCCGCCGCAGTCCGGATCTTCCTTCCGCTCGGCCGCGACCGTGAAATCGTTGGCGGCGAGCAGCGCGTGATATTCATCGGGTGCGAGGCTGGCGTGATAGAGCGGCTCGCCGTACAAATTGTCGATCGCCTCGCCGTGTTGCGGTCCGCTGGTGAACAGCAACGGCGCGCCCGACGCCGCGTGCGTGCGGAAGATCGGAAACATCCACCGTTGGTCGTCGAAGTTGAGATGGAAGAAACTGTCCCAGGCCATGACGCCCTCGAAACGGCGGTTCAGGGCAAGCTTACGCATATCGGCGGCGAACCATTGCCGGTTCGCGAAATTCTCGCGGCAAAGCGCGATCATGGTCGGCGACGAATCGACGCCGCAAACGTCGAAGCCTTGCGCGAAGAGATAGGCGGTCATCGGCTGGCCCGAACCGCAGCCGAGATCGAGAATGGTGCCGCCGGGCTTTGCCAGAGTGACGAAGCGATCGAGCCAGGCTTTTTCGATGAACACTTTTTCACGGCCGCGATCGCCGACCCAATCGCGCGCGTCGGCGTTCGTAGAAGTCGATGATCGCGTCCGAGCTCATCGGTAAACTAGCGCGGCGCCATGCGCAACGCGCCGTCGAGGCGGATGACCTCGCCGTTGAGGTAGCCGTTGTGGATGCAATGCAGCACCAACGCGGCGAATTCGCGCGGCTCGCCCAGCCGCTTGGGAAACGGCACCGCGGCGCCGAGCGAATCCTGCGCCTCCTGCGGTAATGCGCGCAGCATCGGCGTGCCGAAAATGCCCGGCGCGATGGCAAGGACGCGAACCCCGAACTGGGCGAATTCGCGCGCCGCCGGCAGCGTCAGCGCGGCGACGCCGCCCTTGGACGACGAATAGGCCGACTGGCCGACCTGGCCCTCGAAGGCGGCGATCGACGCGGTCGACACGATCACGCCGCGCTCGCCGTCGGCCAAGGGCTCGAGCTTCTGCATGGCGGCGGCGGCGAGCCGCATCATGTTGAAGGTGCCGATCAAATTGATGCGGATGACGCGCTCGAAGTCGGCAAGCGGCATCGGCCCGTCGCGGCCGACGATGCGCTTGGCTGGGCCGATGCCGGCGCAATTGATGAGGACGCGCGCGGTCCCATGATCAGCGGCGGCTTGCTTCAGCGCGGCTTCGGCGCTGGCGCTGTCCGCCACGTCGCAGCTCACCGCGATACCTTTGATGCTCGCTGCGACGTCGGCGGCGCCTTTTTCGTTGACGTCGAGAACCGCGATCTTTGCGCCGGCGGCAGCGAGTGCGCGCGCGCAAGCCGCGCCCAATCCCGATGCGCCGCCGGTGACAACCGCCGCTTGTCCCTTGATTTCCATGGTCCCGATCCCTTAAGCGCCTTTGATGGCAATCACGCGAGAGGATAGCGGCGCCGCATAAAGCTCGTCCACCAGCGCGGCGCGGTTTTTCAGGACCGCGCGCTGGTTGATCGAACCCTTGTCGGTCATTTCGCCTTTGTCCATGGAGGGCGGCTCCGCCATCAGGATGGCGCGCGCAACGCGCGTCGAGGAGCCGGGACTTGCGGCCGCGAACGCCTCGAGCCGCGCGGCGAATTTCATGCGCACCCGGATGTCCCCGAATACCGCTTCCGGCGCCGCGTTTGCCGCGTGCTCGGGTGCGAGTTTGCGGCAGGCTTCGAAATCCGGGAACACCAGCGCGACGATGTCGTCGCGGTCGGGTCCGGCGAACACCACGTCGCGCACGAATGGCGCGCAGGCATCGATGAAGCGCGCGCGCAGCGGCCCGACGCTGACCCAGGTGCCGGTCGACAGCTTGAAATCCTCGGCGATGCGGCCGTCGAACAGGAAGCCCTGGCCCGGATCCGCGGGGTCGGCGAATTTCAGCGCGTCGCCGATCTTGTAGTAACGGTCTTCGTCGAACGCGTCGCGCGTGAGTTGCGGCTGGCGCCAATAGCCGGGCGTAATGTGCGGGCCGCGCAGGCGGGCTTCGAGCTTGCCTTCGTTCGGCACCAGCTTGAGTTCGACGCCCGGCGCCGGCAGTCCGATATTACCGGGCCGGTCGAAATCGAAGGTGCAGGCAAGCGCCAGCGGCGAGGTCTCGGTCGAGCCGAGCGAGGAGAGGAAAATAATACGCTCGCCGGTGGTTTCGACTGCAAGCTCGGTGAGATCGTCCCAGGTGGTCTGGTTGAGACCGGCGCCGGCGTAGAACAGCACCTTCAGCCGGCTGAAGAAATTCTTGCGCAGAGTCTCGTCGGCGCGGAAATGCGGTACCAGCGCTTCGTAACCCTTGGGCACATTGAAATAGACAGTCGGCGCGATCTCGCGCAAATTGCGCACCGTTTTCGGTACGCCCGCCGGCGTCGGATTTCCGTCGTCGATGTAAAGCGAGCCGCCATTCACCAGCACCATGTTGAAGTTGTGGTTGCTGCCGAAGGTGTGGCTCCACGGTAGCCAATCGACCACCACCGGTGGCTCATCGGCGACGAAGGCAAAGCCGGCTCCGAGCATCGCCTGGTTCGAGCACAGCATGCGGTGGGTGTTGATGACGCCCTTGGGGTTTCCGGTCGAGCCGGAGGTGAAGAGGAATTTGGCGGTGGTATCTGGCGTCACCTTGGCGCGGGCGCCGGCGACGCCGGCCGCGTCCTCCTCGCCGATGAGGTCATCGAACAGAGTTACCGGCCTGTCGCCGAGCGGATTGCGCGCGACCACCAATTCGATGTCGTCGGGCACCGTCTGGTAGAGCGCGGGGGCGAAGGGGCTACCGTCGTTGGCGAGGACCATGCCCGGCGTGAGCAAATCGAGGATGGCGCGCAATTTGCCGAAGTCGCTCGACAGAAGCGAATAGGCGGCCGAAATCGGCGCGTAGGGGATGCCGACATGCATCGCCGCCAGTGCCAGCAGCGCGTGCTCGATGCTATTGCCGGAGATGACCGCGATCGGTCGCTCCGGCGAAAGCCCGCGCCGCAGCAGTGCCGCACCGATACGCCGCGTCGTCGCCAGTACCTCGGCGTAGCTCAGCTTGCGCCAACGGTCTTCGGCGTCGCGCTGGGCGAGGAACGTCCGGTCCGGCGCGGCCTTGGCCCAATGCTCCAACGGCTCGCTCAGCGTCGCATGGTAGGGCGGCAGCACCTGCGCGGTGCGGATGTGGATGACGCCGCTTTGCTCGCGCTCCAGCACGGCATCGAATTGGCCCAGCCGCACCGCCCGCAAGGGCGCAGCGCCGGCCGGTTTGGCCATGCGGGTCACGCTCGGCATTTCATCCCTAATCTTTATCGTTGTCTTGCGAACACTACGGCGCGACGGCGCCATCTCGTCAAGGGTAGTGACCGCCGTTCTTTCGAGCCGCTGAAATATAATTCAGCGCGTCACCTTAGGCGCGCGCTTTTCCAGGAAATCTTTGAGCCGCGCCTTGGCCTGCGAATCGGCCTGGGCGATCGCCGATATCAAGGCCTCGACCGTGTAGCCGCTCGCCGGGTCCATTTCGGCGATGCGCGGCAGCGCGTGCATGACCGCGAAATTGGTCAGCGGCGCATTGCCGGCGATACGGATGGCGAGTTCGAGGCCCTTGGCGAAACCTTTGCCGGGCTCGACCAGATAGGTCGACAGCCCCATAGCTTGGCCTTCCTCGGCCGAATAAGTGCGGCCGGTGAGCATCATGTCCATCATGCGCGCGACGCCGATCAACCGCGGCAGCCGGATCGAGCCGCCGCCGCCGACATAGATGCCGCGGCTGCCCTCCGGCAGCGCGTAATAGGCCGAGCGCTCGGCGACGCGCACGTGCGCCGCGGCGGCGAGCTCTAGGCCGCCGCCGACCACCGCGCCGTGCATCACGGCGACCACCGGGGCCTTGCCGAATTGGATCTTGCCGAAGGCGCGGTGCCAGAGCCCGGAATGGGCGATGCCCTGCTTGACGTCGCGGTCTTCCAGTTCGGAGAGATCGAGCCCTGCGGAAAAATGTTCGCCTTCGCCCACGAGCAACACCGCGCCGATATCGTCGGGCAACGAGCTGAAGAACGTCTCGATGCCGATGATGGTCTCGTCGTTCAGCGCATTGCGCTTCTCCGGGCGCTTGAGCCGCAGGATGGCAACGGCGCCCTGCCGCTCGGCGGAAAGCGACGCGGGCAGCGTCATAACAAGTTCATCCGGCATTACTTCACCTCGTACACGTCGAGCCGCACGCTGCGGGCTTCGCGCTGACCGCGCGCCAGCGCCAGAATGCGATTGAGCCAGTCGACCCTGGGATCGGACGTCTCGAACCGCATCACTGTGCGGAAATAATAGAGCGTGGGATCGACGCTGTCGCCCCGCGCAAGCTGCTCCAGCACCTCGGGCGGGCCGTGCCGCAGACCGTCGCTGGCGACAAGGATGCGGGCGCCAACGTCGGTCTCTATGGTATAACGAGCACTGATGTCGGCGGCGCCGTCGCTGCGCACGATCTGCCAGTCCGCACCGCCCGGCAGAATGCGGCCGTTGAGCTTTGCGCCCCGCACGCTGCCGCCGACGATGTCGATGATACGCCGCTCGCCGTAGGGCGTGCGGCCCAGATTCATGATGGCGCTCAACTCGGCGTGGATGGTGAAGATCGGTTCTGCGCCCAGCATGTTCGTTGGAGCCCCAACTTGTCCCGATCTGCCTATTTGACCCTGCCTTTGCCGGGCCGTAAATATACGGTGCGGCAACCAGGACTCTGTAGCGCATGGCGCGTATTTCGTCGCTCGCCGAAGCCATCCAGTCCGCCGTTCGCGACTGCGACACGGTGGCGCTGGAAGGCTTCACCCATCTCATTCCCCATGCCGCTGGCCATGAAATCATCCGCCAGGGCCGCAAACGCCTTACGCTAATACGGATGACGCCGGACCTAATCTACGACCAACTCATCGGCATGGGCTGCGTCGACAAGCTCATTTTCTCCTGGGGCGGCAATCCGGGTGTCGGCTCGCTGTATCGGTTCCGCGACGCGGTCGAGAACAACTGGCCGCAGAAGCTCGAACTGGAAGAACATTCGCATGCCGCCATGGCCAATGCCTACGAGGCGGGCGCGGCGGGCCTGCCCTGCGCCATTTTCCGCGGCTATATCGGCGGCGATCTGCCGAAAGTGAATCCCAAGATCAAACGCGTGACCTGTCCGTTCACCGGCGAGGAACTGGCCGCCATTCCGGCGCACCGGCCGGACGTGGCGGTGATCCACGCGCAGTGCGCCGACAGAGCGGGCAATGTCATGATCGAGGGCGTGCTCGGCGTGCAGAAGGAAGCGGTGCTGGCGTCGAAGCGCTCAGTGGTGACAGTCGAAGAGGTCGTGGACGAATTGCCGTCCGACCGCAGCCTCAATGCCGTGGTGCTGCCGCATTGGACCGTCGGCCACATCGCCGAGGTGCCGGGCGGGGCGTTTCCTTCGTACGCTCAGGGCTATTACCCACGGAACAACGCCTACTACAAGCAATGGGACGACATCGCGCGCGAGCGCGACACGTTCCTCGCCTGGATGAAAACCAACGTGCTGGAAAAAGGTCCCGAGGCCTTCGCCCAGTATGCGCGTAAAGTTCGCGCCGCGGCGGAGTAGATCGTGCCCGATTACAAACCGAACGAAATGATGACCGTCGCCGCGGCGCGCGCGCTGAAGAACGACGACATCTGTTTCGTCGGCATCGGCCAGCCCTCGGCTGCCTGCAATCTCGCCCGCCTGACACACGCGCCAGGCATTACGCTGATCTACGAGTCCGGCACGCTTGCCACCAAGCCGAACGTGCTGCCGCTGTCGATCGGCGACGGCGAACTGTGCGAGACCGCGCTGACCACCGTATCGGTGCCGGAGATGTTCCGCTACTGGCTGCAAGGCGGCCGCATAAAGATCGGCTTCCTCGGCGGCGCACAGATCGACAAATACGCCAATCTCAACACTACGGTGGTCGGCGCCTACGACAAGCCGAAGGTGCGGCTGCCGGGCGGCGGCGGGGCGCCGGAGATCGCCACCAGTTGCGGCGAGATCTTCATCATCATGGCGCAGGGCAAGCGCAGCTTCGTGGAGAAACTGGATTTCGTCACTTCGATCGGCCACGTCAGCGGCGGTGACAGCCGTACCAAGCTCGGTGTGAAAACCAAAGGCCCGACCAGGCTGATCACCGATCTGGCGCTGTTCGAACCCGACCCAGAGACCAAGGAGATGACCGTGGTCTCCATTCATCCGCGCGTCACCCGCGAACAGGTGCAGGAGAACGCCGGCTGGAAAGTGCGTTTTGTGTCGTCGGTCGCCGAGACGCCGCCGCCGACGGCGCGCGAACTCGAGGTGCTGCGCGACGTGCACGCTCGCACTGCCCGCGCACATTCGGAGGCGGCGTGATGGAGACGCGTGAAGCCTTTCTCTGCGACGCAGTGCGCACGCCGATCGGGCGCTACGGCGGCTATCTCGCCAAGGTGCGCACCGACGATCTCGCCGCCACGCCGATCAAGGCGCTGATGGCGCGCAACCCCAAGGTCGATTGGGAAAAGTTGGACGAAGTCTATTTCGGCTGCGCCAATCAGGCTGGCGAAGATAACCGCAACGTGGCGCGCATGGCGCTGCTGCTGGCCGGCCTGCCGGTGAACGTGCCGGGCGCGACGCTCAATCGCCTCTGCGCGTCCGGTCTTGAAGCGGTCGGCGCCGCGGCGCGCGCCATCCGTAGCGGCGAACTGGATTTCGCCATCGCCGGCGGCGTCGAATCGATGACGCGGGCGCCGTTCGTGCAGGGCAAGGCGCAGGAAGCTTTCGCGCGCACGGCAGAGATATTCGACACCACCATCGGCTGGCGTTTCGTTAATCCGCTGATGAAGAGCCAATACGGCGTCAATTCTATGCCCGAGACGGCGGAAAATGTCGCCGAGGAATTCCAGATCAGCCGCGCCGACCAGGATGCTTTCGCATTGCGTTCGCAGCAGCGCGCCGCCAAGGCGGCCGCAGCAGGCTATTTCGCCAAGGAGATCGTCACGGTCGAGATCGCCGGCCGCAAAGGCGAGACCGTCAAGGTCGACAAAGACGAGCATCCGCGCGAGACCACACTCGATCAACTCGCCAAGCTCAAACCGTTCGTGCGCAATCCGGGCACCATCACCGCCGGCAATGCCTCCGGCGTCAATGACGGTGCCGCAGCGCTGATCATCGCCTCGGAAGCGGCGGTGAAGGCGCATGGGCTTACGCCGCGCGCACGCATTCTCGGCATGGCTGCGGCCGGGGTGCCACCGCGCATCATGGGCATCGGTCCGGTGCCGTCGACACGAAAGCTGATGATGCGGCTTGGCCACAAGATCACCGATTATGCCGTGATCGAACTCAACGAAGCCTTCGCGTCGCAGTCGCTCGCGTGTCTGCGCCAGCTTGGGCTGCCCGACGATGCGAACCAGGTCAATCCGCACGGCGGTGCCATCGCGCTCGGCCACCCGCTCGGCATGTCGGGCGCGCGGCTGGCGCTCACCGCGGCGCATGGTCTCGAAGAAAACGGCGGCAAGCTTGGGCTTGCCACCATGTGCGTCGGTGTCGGACAAGGCGTATCGTTGGCGCTCGAACGGGTTTCGTGAATCAGGAGCAACAATAAGGACAACAACAATGTCGATGATCTATCCCAGGGAAAGCCTCAGCGTTTATCCCAAGCATCTTTCGCCGGAATACAAGAGCACGATGAAGCGTTCGCCGTCGAAGCCGCTGATCATCGTGCCGCATACGCTTTCCGAACTGACCGGTCCGGCCTTCGGCCACGATGCCGTCCAGGAAGGCGACAACGATCTGACCAAGCAGCACAAGGGCGAACCCTTGGGCGAGCGCATCATCGTGCACGGCCATGTTTACGACGAGGACAAGCGGCCGGTGCCCGAAACGCTGGTGGAAATCTGGCAGGCCAATGCCTGCGGCCGCTACGTGCACAATGTCGACCAGCATCCGGCGCCGCTCGATCCGAACTTCACCGGCGCCGGCCGCACCGTCACCGACAAGAACGGCCATTACAAATTTATCACGGTGAAGCCGGGCGCTTATCCCTGGGGCAATCATCCCAATGCCTGGCGGCCGAACCACATCCACTTTTCGGTATTCGGGCAGTCGTTCGTGACGCGCTTGGTGACGCAGATGTATTTCCCCGGCGACCCGCTGTTCCCGTTCGACCCGATCTTCAATTCAGTGACCGACGAGAAGGCGCGCCTGCGCATGGTCTCGAAGTTCGATCTCGACAACACCATCCCTGACTGGGCGCTCTGCTTCCGCTTCGACATCGTGCTGCGCGGCCGCGAACAGACCCCCGTGAATACGGAAAAACACTAATGTCTGACATCACCCCATCACAAACGGTCGGCCCGTATTTCGCTTATGGTCTGGCGCCGCATAGCCGCTGCGATTGGAGCCCGGACAAGACGCTCTATGACTCGAAGGAAACCGTCGGCGCCAATTTGGTGACGCCGGACGCAACGGGTACGAAAATCCGCATCGAGGGCCGCATCGTCGACGGCGACGGCAAGCCGATCAACGACGCCATGATTGAGATCTGGCAAGCAGACAGCCATGGCCGATACACCCACGCGCGCGGCGAGAAGCCGCGTCCGAATGCCAAGTTTACTGGCTTCGGCCGCTCGGCGACCGACAAGAACGGCGAGTTCAGCTTCGACACCATCAAGCCGGGCTCGGTGCCGGGGCCGGGCGGCAAGCCGCAGGCGCCGCATATCGTAGTCTGCATCTTCTCGCGCGGCATGCTGCGGCAGATTTACACGCGGCTGTATTTCTCCGACGAGGTGGCAAATAGCGCCGATCCGATCCTGGCTGATGGTGCCGGAGGAGCGCCGCGGCACCCTCATTGCCCACAAGCAGACCGGCAGCGGCGCGCCTGTCTATCGTTTCGACATCCGCGTGCAGGGCGAGAACGAGACGGTTTTCTTCGATATTTGAAGAAGTTATAGGCGCGTGGCGTTTCCCACTCGCGCGCCTATTTCTCACCGAAAGTAGGACGCAGCCCCAACCATGGAGTCGCCAGAATTAAAAAATTTCGCAGTCGCTAAAGCTATAAACAGACAAATACGATTGTTTTCAGCGTTGGATATTGCCCACCCATCTTGCCCATCTTTCCCAATAGTCACTTTTGCATTTGACGAATGCGGGTGGACTTGGTTCCCTTGGCGTCGAGCCGGCCGCTAGAGCCGGCCGTTAGGGAAGCGCCGTCATGAACGATCAGATCCTCCGGGAGATCAGCGAATTCTGCCGCCAGCGTGGTTTGGCCGAATCCACCTTCGGCCGCCGCGCGGTGAACGACGGCAAGCTCGCCAACCGTCTGCGCAACGGCGGTCGCATCACCACCGATACGCTCGAACGCATCCGCAGCTTCATGGCGCGTAACGCCGATACTGCGCCAGCGCGCCGCCGCATGCTGTTCGAAGCGAACCCGCCCGCGGCCTTGCCCGTTGTCACACCGCCGGCACCGCCGGTCGCTTCCGGCCAGGCGGCCAATGACCCACAACGCAATTTCCGCTTCTTCGACAACAGGCAGAAATATCTGCTGTTCGTGAACACCTGCAGCGAGAAATGGGAAATCGCGCAACGCGTCGGCATGGAGCTCGCCAACATCCACCCGCGCCCACCGGCGGTGCGCGTGTTCGACGCCGGCCTCGGCGACGGCACCGTGCTGGCGCGCGTGATGCGCAACATGCACGACCGCTTCCCCACCATGCCGTTCTATATCGTCGGCAAGGAAATCAGCCTCGAAGACATCCGTCTCACGCTGCACAAGATGGCCGACCGTTTCGTCGAACATCCGTCGACCGTGCTGGTGCTAACCAATCTGGCCTACGCCGAAGCGCCCTGGCTGGCGGTGAAGTCACTGTCCGCAGCCACCAGTCTGGTGTGGAAAGATTTGGCGATGGACGGCAATACCGCGCACTCGTTCGAGCAGCAGATCACCGCGCTCGAGCCTTTCCTGGCCGAGAACTGGAAGGCGCGCGTGTCGGCCAAGAGCGGCAACCCTATCTATGAGCGGCCGGTCATTTTGGTGATCTACCGCAACGACCACAAATTCCTGCTCGACCAGATCGTGCCCAAGCCTGGCGGTACCGTTGCCGACTACGATCTGGTCATCGCCTCGCAGCCTTACCGGGCGCGTGCTTCGCTCGAATTCAAGGCCAGGCGTGTGCTGGCGCCGCTGGCCCGCGCGCTCGGGCCGGGCGGCCGCATGATCGCAATCCATTCCTACGGGCGCGATCCCGGCATGGATATCATCCACAAGGTCTGGCCGAACGACAATCCGTTCGTGCACAGCCGCCACGACTTGCTCAAGGAAGTGAAGCACGAACTGGGCAACGCCGGCCGCGACCTCAATTTCAATGCCTATTCCGATCAGCGCTCGCTGTTCCGCTACGACATGCACACATTGCCATCGGAAATTTCATCCTCGATCGGCACCTCGACGTTGCTCGCTGCCTGGAACGCGGCAATCTACGTGGCGCAAATCGAGGATGACCGGCTGTCCGACGTCAACAGCGACCGCCGTTATATCGAGGCGACCCGCGACGTGCTGCACAAGCAGGGCGGCCTGTGGTTCTACGACAAGTCCTTCGTGATCTCCCACCGGCGCGAGTAGGCGCCCTTATGCCGGACGATTTCGCCCATCGTTTTTCAATCGAGGCCACGCGGCCAAATGCTAGCGAGATCGCCGCGCTGGCGGAACTGCTGCCGCCAGGCACACCAGTCTATTTTTCGGCGGTGCCGACAATCACGCCGCAGGAACTGATAAGCGGCGCTGCTTTGCTGCGGAAATCCGGCCTGGAACCGGTGATCCATATCGCCGCGCGGCGAATCCACTCCGCCACTGAACTGGCAGATCTGCTCGCCGGCTTGCGTAGCGAAGCCGATGTGCGGCGGCTGCTGGTGATTGGCGGCGACGTGGAGGTATTGGGGCCGTTCCCCGACGCGTTGGCCGTAATCCAGAAGGGCCGCCTGCGTCAGGCCGGGATCGAGGAGATCGGCGTCGGCGCCTATCCGGAGGGGCATAGCCGCATTCCGGCCGGCCGGCTCGAAGCCGCGCTCGACGAGAAGATCGCCGCCGCCGCCGTGCACGGCCTGGGTGTCCATATCGTCAGCCAATTCTCGTTTTCGCCAGAGCGTATTTTGGACTGGCTCCGGATGCTGCGCGCCTGCGGCATCACCAAACCGGTAAAGGTCGGCATGGCCGGCCCGACCAGTATGCCGGCGCTGCTGCGCTACGCTAGACGTTGCGGCGTCAACGCCTCGTTGCGCGGCCTCATGTCGGGCGCGGCGGCCGGGCTCGTCGGCAATGTCGGCCCGGACCGCATTATCGAGACGCTGAGTCTCGCCGGCGATATCGGCGATGCCGCGCCGCATTATTTTTCATTTGGCGGCACGGTCGAAACGGCGCGCTATGCTTGCTCAACGTCAAGACGGGCCGCCGCCGGACATGCTATGGCTCAGCCAAATTTAAACTAAGACCTGCGGTCCAGCCGGCCCGTGGGCGCTATCCTCGGAGGAAACGTCATGCAACGGACCAAACCGCCTTTCCGCGCCGACATGGTCGGCAGCCTGCTGCGCACCGCACCGATCAAAGAGGCGCGCGCACAGCGCGAGAAGGGTGCAATCACCGCCGCGCAATTGAAAGAGGTAGAGGACCGCGAGATCGAGAAGATCATCAAGAAGCAGGAGGAGATCGGGCTGAAGCTCGCGACCGACGGCGAGTTCCGCCGCTCCTGGTGGCATTTCGATTTCTTCTCGATGCTCGATGGCGTCGAGCTCTACGAACTCGATCACGGCATCCAGTTCCACGGCGTGCAGACTAAGATGCAGAGTATCCGGGTCAAGGGCAGGATCGGCTTCTCCAACCATCCGATGATCGAGCACTTCAAGTTCCTGAAGGCGCACACTAAGGTGATGCCGAAGATGACAATTCCCGCGCCGAGCGTGATGCATTTCCGTCTCGAGCCCAAGGCGGTCACGACCGACATCTACAAGGATCGCGACGCCATTTTCGGCGACCTCGCCATGGCCTATCAGAAGGCGATCAAGGCGTTCTACGATGCCGGCTGCCGCTATCTGCAATTCGACGACACCGCCTGGGCCTATCTCTGCTCGCAGGAAGAGCTGAAGAAGGCGCGCGACCGCGGCCTCAACGTCGATCATCTGCAGGAGACCTACACAGCCTGCATCAACAAGGCGCTCGAGGCCAAGCCCGCCGACATGACCATCACCACCCATGTCTGCCGCGGCAATTTCCGCTCCACCTTCATTTCCTCCGGCGGCTATGAGCCGGTGGCGCAGAACCTCCTCGCCAAGTGCAACTACGACGGCTACTTCCTTGAATACGACACCGATCGCGCCGGCGGTTTCGAACCGCTGCGATTCTTGCCCAAGGGCAACAAGATCGTCGTGCTTGGTTTGGTGACCTCGAAGTCCGGGCGGTTGGAGCCGCGCGAGGACATCAAGAGGCGTATCCAGGAAGCGACCAAATTCGTCGCGCTCGATCAGCTTTGTCTGTCGCCGCAATGCGGTTTTGCCTCGACCGAGGAAGGCAACGTGCTGGCCGAAGACGAGCAATGGGCCAAGCTGAAAATGATTGTCGAACTTGCGAACGAGGTGTGGGGCAAATAAACCGCTCAATCCCGCGTAAGCGGGAATCCAGTCAAAGAACTGGGCCCCCGCTTTTCGCGGGGATGAGCGGATTGAGTAGGGAGGAATCACTCATGACCCAACGCGCCACGCCGCCGTTCCGCGCCGACATGGTCGGCAGTCTCTTGCGCCCCGCGCCGCTGAAGGAGGCGCGCGCCAAATTCGCCAAAGGCGAAATCGTCGCCGCCGCGCTGAAAGAAGTCGAAGATCGCGAGATCGAGACGATCATCAAGAAACAGGCGGAGGTGGGCCTCAAGCTCGCCACCGACGGCGAATTCCGCCGTTCCTGGTGGCACTTCGATTTCTTCAAGGGTCTCAAGGGCGTCGAAATGATCAGCGCGCCGCCGATCAAATTCCACGGCGTCGAAACCAAGGCCGAGGCGATCAAGATCACCGGCAAGGTCGATTTCGTCGGCCACCCGATGATCGAGCATTTCAAATTCCTTAAGAGCCGTTGCGGGGTCACACCGAAGATGTGCATCCCGGCGCCGAGTACGTTCCATTTCCGGCAAGGCCGGGCGATGGTGAGCAAGGAGGCCTATCCTGGCTACGACGAATTCTTCGCCGATGTTGCGGCCACCTGGCGCAAGGCGATCCGTGCCTTCTACGATGCCGGCTGCCGCTATATGCAGCTCGACGACACCGCCTGGGCGATGATCTGCGATCCGAAGGAACGCGAAGGCTCGAAAGCGCGCGGCGACGATCCCGATACGCTGCCGGCGATCTATGCGCGCGTCACCAATGAAGCGCTCACGGACAAGCCAGCCGACATGGCGATCACCATGCATTCCTGCCGCGGCAATTTCCGCTCCACCTGGATCGCGCAAGGCGGCTACGAATTCGTCGCCGAGCATCTGCTCGGCAACACCAACTTCGACGGCTATTTCCTGGAATACGACAGCGAGCGCGCCGGCGGCTTCGAGCCGTTGCGCCACTTCCCCAAGGGCAACAAGCAATTGGTGCTCGGGCTGGTCACGTCGAAGTCGGGGCGGCTCGAGCCGCGCGACGAGATCAAGCGCCGCATCGAGGAGGCGACCAAATACGTCGCGCTCGATCAGCTTTGTCTCTCGCCGCAATGCGGCTTTGCTTCGACCGAAGAAGGCAACGTATTGGCCGAAGACCAGCAGTGGGCGAAGCTGCGCATGATTGTGGAATTGGCGCAAGAAGTTTGGGGTAGGGCTTGACCTTTGCTAAGCGCGTCCGCCTAGGGCGTCGCTAGCATTCGGCGTCACAGAAATGGCCTCGATGCGTCGCGCCACTGCCGGCGCTCGCTCGCGAAGCTTAACGGGAGATGGAAATGTCCAAGAAATCGCAATGGTTTAACCTATGCCGCCTAGCGCTGGCGGCGGGTGCCGCGGCGCTCCTTCTGGCAACGCCAGTCAAGGCGGCCGAGCCGATTAAGATCGGCTTCGGTATGGCGCTCACCGGTCCGCTCTCCGCCAACGGAAAGATGTCCTTGGTGGCGATGCAGATTTGGGAGGACGACATCAACGCCAAGGGCGGGCTGCTGGGCCGCCCGGTCAAACTCATCTATTACGACGATCACAGCAAGCCGGCGGATGTGCCCGGCATCTACACCAAGCTGCTCGACATCGACAAAGTCGACCTCATCGTGTCGGGCTATGCCTCGACCCAGATCGCGCCGGTGCTGCCGATTGCGATCCGCAAGAACAAACTGCTGGTTAGCCTGTTCGGCACCGGCATCAACGATCAATTCAAGTACAACAAGTATTTCTCGATGATCCCCAACGGGCCGACGCCGAAGCCGGCCTTCACTCGCGGCTTCTTCAAGATCGCCGAAGCGCAGAAGCCCAAGCCGCAGACTATCGCGCTTGCCTCCGCCGACGCCGAATTCGGCCGCAACGCCTGCGAAGGCGCCCGCGAGAACGCCAAGGCCGCCGGCTTCAAGATCGTCTACGACAAGAGCTATCCGCCGTCGATCACCGATCTGACGCCGGTCGTGCGGGCGATCCAAGCGCTCAATCCGGACCTGCTTGTGGTCTGCTCCTATCCGCTCGACACCGTCGCCATGGTCCAGGCTATGCACGAGGTCGGCTTCAAGCCGAAGATGTGGGGCGGCGCCATGGTCGGCCTGCAGGCGACGGTGTTCAAGACAAAGCTCGGCCCGCTGCTCAACGGCGTTGTCAACTACGAGACCTGGTTGCCGGTCAAGTCGATGGAATTCCCCGGCTCGATGGAGCTGCTGAAGAAGTACCAGGAACGCGCCAAGGGCCAAGGCGTCGACCCGCTCGGCTATTATATGCCGGTGTGGGCCTATGCTGATCTGCAGATACTGGGCGACGCCATCGCCGGCGCAAAGACGCTCAACGACGACAACCTCGCCGCCTATATGCGCAGGACCACCTTCCATACCGTGGTGGGCGACGTGAAGTTCGGCAAACTTGGCGAGTGGGCAGTGGAACGCACACTGGCCGCCCAGTTCCAGAACATCAAGGGGAACAGCATCGACGACTTCCGCGATCTGAAAACCGAGGTCATCCTCTATCCGCCCAAATACAAGAGCGGCGAGGTGATCTATCCTTATGAGAAGGCGCTGGCGAAATAGAACTGGCGATCATCTATTCGGCGGTTAAATTGACGGCCGGCGTCCTTCGTGGCGCCGGCCGCTTTTCCGTTATCATCAGGCCGGCGCGCAGCGCCTAGCCATGACAAGTCTGAGTTCGTGAAGGTATGACCCAACGCACTACGCCGCCCTTTCGCGCCGATCAGGTCGGCAGCCTGCTGCGGCCGGCCGCGTTGAAACAGGCGCGCGAGCGGCGCGCGAAAGGCGAAATCGACGCTGCAGCACTCAAGACAATCGAGGACCGCGAGATCCAACGCGTCATCAAACGCCAAGAAGAAGTCGGTCTACAGTCGATCACCGACGGCGAATTCCGCCGCTCCTGGTGGCATCTCGATTTCCTCTGGGGCCTCGACGGCGTCGAGAAGCATGTGATGGATGGCGGCGTCGCCTTCGCCGCGGTGACCACGCGCAACGAGGGTCTCAAGGTTACCGGCAAGATCGGCTTTTCCGGTCACCCGATGATCGAGCATTTCAAGTTCGTCGCCGCCTATACCAAGCGCACGCCCAAAATCACCATCCCGGCGCCGTCGGCGCTGTACGGCCGGCCAGCGAGGCCGCCAATCGATGACAAGATCTATCCGACGCTCGACGCGATGTTCGACGACCTTGGCCAAGCCTATAGGAAAGCCGTGCGCGCTTTCGCCGACGCCGGCTGCCGCTATCTACAACTCGACGAAGTCTTCATCGCCATGCTGTGCGACGAGAAATATCGCGCGCAAATGAAGGCTCGCGGTGACGATCCGGAAAAGCTAGGCGTGCTCTACGGCGATCTCATCAACACCGCGATGTCGGATATTCCGTCCGACATGACCATCACCATGCATTTGTGCCGCGGCAACTATAAATCGACCTTCATGGGGTCGGGCGGCTACGAGGCCGAGCAGGAAATACTTTTCAACCGCATCAAAGTGCACGGCTACTTCATGGAATACGACAGCGACCGCGCCGGCGGTTTTGAGCCGTTGCGTCTCGTGCCGAAGGATCGCCAGGTCGTGTTGGGACTCGTGACCACCAAGACCGGCCGCCTGGAAAGCAAAGACGATCTCAAACGTCGCATCGATGAGGCCGTCAAATACATCCCGCTTGATCAGCTTTGCCTGTCACCGCAATGCGGCTTTGCCTCGACTGAGGAGGGCAATGCGCTCGCCGAGGACGAGCAGTGGGCGAAGCTCAGGATGATCGTGGACTTGGCCGAGGAAGTATGGGGCTAGCGCAACTATTGGTCGAATCGGCTGGCCACATTCACCGGTCGGTCGTCGTCAATCGGTCCGAGCGCCCAATGCTGGCCGGCCAAAGGCGTGACCCTGACGTTGTCGATGAGTCCGATCTCTAGCGTCGGATCGAAATAGCGCATTGCCCGTTCATTGAGGTCGATGATGCGGCCGCGTTTGAGCGGACCGATATCGTTGATTTTGACAATGACTTGTTTGTCGCTGCTCTGCACCAGAGCGAATCCTGGCTGATAGTTTTTGCCAAAGCGGACCCCGCCGAATTGCGCCCGCATATCGATGCGGATCGCGGCGGTCCAGCCATTGACGTCATACCGTTCGCCGGACGCGGTTTCCTCGCTCCCCGCGTCCCGATCGTTCGGATCGGTTGGATTGTACATCGATGCGATCCCAACAATCGGCGCGGCCGCGGGAACAATCTTCTGATGGCGGGGCAGGCTTGCCGTCGTCATCGGCGTCAGTGGAAAATAATTAGACGGGCCGACAAGAACGTCTTGGATGATTGTCGTGTGCAGGCTGTCGAAACGTTCTCTGAACGACACCGGAGACGATTTGTCAATCCCGATCGGCGATGCGGGTGCAATAAATGGCATCGTCGCGAATTCGGTGGCTGCGGTTGAAGCGGCATTGCCATGATCGACGGCGACGCAGACAACGCAGGCCACAAGTGTCAACATAGTCTTCCTGCGCACCAGTCGTGCGCCGAAAGCCGTTCTGACGAACTGCGAAACGAAACCACTGAGTAACATTTGGCCCCCCAGCCAGCCATCCTCACGATTTCGATTAAACACACGTCGCAATAAGGTCGCGTAAAGTGTTGTAGTGAAGAACGTGTAAAATTTGCGCCGCCGCAGGCGACGACCAATAGTCGCCAGTCAATAAAGGCGCGCCTCGACATGGCATTCGGGCAAGTGCAAGATTGGTGGCGATCGTAGTTAAGGAATTGTCGCGCCCGCGATCAGATGCTTGCTTGTATGGAACGACGATACGAAGTTTTCGCCAATGCCGCTCAACCTCGAAAAACTGCTGGCCCTGAAAATCCCCGACGTCGAGCACAGCTACGGCCCGAAGGATTGCATCCTGTATGCGCTCGGCGTCGGTCTTGGTCAGAACCCGCTCGACGCCGACGAGCTCGCCTTCGTCTACGAGAAGGATCTCAAAGTGTTGCCGACCTTCGCGGTGATGATGGGCTACGCCGCCTATTGGCTGCGGCTGCCGGAAATCGGCATCACCTGGGCGAAGGTGGTGCACGGCGAGCAGGGCCTCAAGCTGCACGCGCCAATCGCGCCGCAAGGCACGGTGACAGGGCGCACGCGCATCCTCGACGTCGTCGACAAAGGCGAGGACAAAGGCGCGCTGGTTTATTCGCAACGCGACATTTACGATAAGGCGAGCGGCTGCTTACTCGTAACGCTCAATCAGACCACCTTCTGCCGCGGCGACGGCGGCTTCGGCGGGCCGAAAGGCGAAATGCCTCCGCCACATGCGCTCCCCAGCCGGGCGCCGGACGGCGCCATCGATTTCGCCACGCGTCCGGAGATGGCGCTGATCTATCGCTTGTCCGGGGATACCAACGCGCTGCACGTCGATCCGGATTTCGCAAAGGCCGCCGGCTTCCCGCGCCCGGTGCTGCACGGCCTTGCGACGTTCGGCATCGCCGGCCACGCGCTGCTCAAGGCGGTGTGCGGCTACGACCCGGCAGGGCTCACCGCCATGGCCGGGCGCTTCTCGGCGCCGGTCTACCCAGGCGAGACCATCCGCACCGAGTTCTGGAGCGACGGCAACGTGGTAAGCTTCCGCGCGCGGGTCAAGGAACGCGACGTGATTGCCATCGATCATGGCCGCGCCGAGGTGACGGGATGAGCAAACGCAGCGCACAGAGGGACGGCCACGCCGACATCCGCGAGTCGGTGCGCGCGCTGTGCGCCAAGTTTCGCGGCGAATACTGGCGCGCGCTCGACCGCGAGCGCGCTTATCCGACCGAATTTCGTCAGAGCGCTGACTGAAGGCGGCTATCTCGCGGCGCTTATTCCGGAGGAGCTTCGGCGGCAGCGGGCTCGGCATCAGCGCGGCCGTCGCCATCCTGGAAGAGGTGCATGCGTCCGGCGGCAACGGCGCGGCCTGCCACGCGCAGATGTATACCATGGGCACGATCCTGCGGCACGGCAACGCCGAGCAGAAGAAGACTTATCTGCCCAAGATCGCCAGCGGCGAATTGCGCCTGCAGGCTTTCGGCGTCACCGAGCCGACGTCAGGCACCGATACACTGTCGTTGCGCACCACCGCGCGGCGGGAGGGCAACGACCACTACGTCATCAACGGTCAAAAGATCTGGACCTCGCGCGCCGAGCATTCCGACCTGATGCTGCTCTTGGCGCGCACCGAGCCCAAGGAGAAGACAAAAAAGCGCACAGACGGCCTGTCGGTGTTCCTGGTCGACATGCGGCTGGCGCAATCGACCAGCATCACCATCAATCCGATCCGCACGATGATGAACCACGCCACCACCCAGGTGTTCTTCGACGACCTGCGCGTGCCGGCGGAAAATCTGATCGGCGAGGAAGGGCAGGGCTTCCGCTACATCCTGGCCGGCATGAATGCCGAGCGCATTCTGATCGCGGCGGAATGCATCGGCGATGCCAAATGGTTCATCGACAAGGCATCCGGCTATGCGCGCGAGCGCGTGCTGTTTGGGCGGCCGATCGGGCAAGAATCAGGGCGTGCAGTTTCCCATCGCGCGCGCCTACGCGCAGATGCGCGCCGCCGAATTGATGGTGCACGAAGCGGCAGCCAAATATGAGGTGGGCGAAGACGTCGGGCCCGAAGCCAATATGGCGAAGCTGCTCGCCGCCGATGCCTCCTGGTTCGCCGCCGACATGTGCGTGCAGACCCATGGCGGCTTCGGTTTCGCCGAGGAGTACGACGTCGAACGCAAGTTCCGCGAAACGCGGCTCTACCAAGTGGCGCCGATCTCCACCAACATGATCCTGTCCTACTTGGCCGAGCACGTGCTCGACCTGCCGCGGTCGTATTGAATGTCGTTACCACTCGAAGGCCTGCTGGTCGTCTCCATCGAACAAGCCGTGGCGGCGCCGCATTGCACCTGCCATCTGGCGGATGCAGGCGCGCGCGTGATCAAGGTTGAGCGGCCGGAAGGCGACTTTGCCCGCCACTACGACCACATTGTGCACGGCGAAAGCGCGCATTTCGTCTGGCTAAACCGCGGCAAGCAGTCGGCTGTGCTCGACCTCATCAAAGACGACGACAAGGCGTTGCTGGAGGCTATGCTCAGCAAAGCGGACGTCTTCGTGCAGAACCTAAAGCCTGGCGCACTCGCCAAGCTTGGCTTTGCGGTCAAGCGCCTGCGCAACGATTATCCGCGCCTGATCTGCTGCTCGATCTCCGGCTATGGCGAGAGCGGGCCATATGCGCAGCGCAAGGCCTATGACCTTCTGGTGCAGGCCGAATCCGGCCTGTCTTCGGTCACTGGCGGGCCGGACGCGCCCGCGCGCGTCGGCGTTTCCGTAGTCGATATCGCTGCGGGCCTTAACGCCTACGAGGCGATCCTGGAAGCGATCATCAAGCGCGCGCGCACCGGCGAGGGCACCGAGATTTCCGTATCGATGTTCGACGCCATGGCCGAATGGATGACGATCCCACTGCTCAATCAGGAGAACGGAAATCCGTTCAGGCGCATCGGGCTCGCGCATCCGACGATCGCGCCTTACGGCGTATTCAAGACACGCGACGAGGCGGACATCCTGATCTCGATCCAGAACGATCGCGAATGGCGCGTGCTTGCGGAGAAGGTGCTTGGCGACGCTTCGCTGGGCACCAACGTGAAATTCGCCACCAATCCGAAGCGCAACGAGAACCGTGCCGAGACCGACGACACCGTCGCGCGTGTATTTGCTCAGCACGACGTCGAGCCGCTGATGCAAAAGCTCGCGGCCGCCGACATTGCCTTTGCGCGGGTCAACGACAGTGCGTTGCTGTCGACACACCCGCATTTGCGCAGGATCACGGTCGAGACGCCGACCGGTCCGGCGAGCCTGCCGGCGCCGCCGGCGCAGCGTGCCGAAGAGCCGCGCGGTTACGGCGCCGTGCCGGCGCTCGGCGCACACACCGAATTGATCAGGAAAGAGTTTGCGAAGTAGCGGCATCGATTAGTCGATCACCGCTTCTTCCACTTTAGGCCCACCGGCGCTTTTGCTGGCGGTACGGATGATCAGCACCAGCGGGATCATCGCCAGCGTCAGCGCCATCAACAGCTTGAAGTCATTCAAATAGGCGATCATCGCCGCCTGCTGGGTGACGATCTCGTCGAGCACGGCGCGGCCGAGATCGCTGTGCACGTCGAGATATGCGGTCACGTCCGGCATTTGCAGCGCGTCATTGAATGGCGTGACATTCTCGACCAGCCGCGCGTGCATCTCGATGGTCTTGTCGGTCAAGTTGGCGATCACCATGGAAATGCCGACCGAGGAGCCGATATTGCGCACTAGCGTCAGGATCGAGGTGCCGCCGTTGCGTAGATTTCCGGGCAGCGTCAAGAAGGCGGCGGTGGTGATCGGCACGAACAAGAGGCCGATGCCGATGCCCTGCACGACGCTGGTGACGACGATTGTCTGCTGCGTGACGTCGAGCGAAAAGCTGGTCATGTAATAGAGCGTGCCGCCGGTCAGCAGCAGGCCGAGCAAAATAAGATAGCGCGTCTCCAAGAGCCGCATCAGGCGCGGCGCCACCAGCATGGTGAGCAGCGTACCGACGCCGCGCGAGCCGAGCAGGAAGCCGGCAGTCTGAATCGGGAAGCCGAGCAGGTTTTGCATGAACGGCGTGACCAGCGCCATGGTGCCGAATAGCACAACGCCGATCACGACCATGAACACAACACCGCTGACGAAATTGCGGTCCTTGAACAATTCAAAGCGCACGAACGGTTCCGGCGTGGTCAGCGAATGGGCGAAGAAATAATAGAAGCCGACCATCGAAACGATCATCTCGGTCCAGATTTCGCTGGCACCGAACCAGCCGACCTGCTCGCCGCGGTCGAGCAGCAGTTGCAGCGAACCGATGCCGATGGCAAGCGCGATGAAGCCGAGCCAGTCGAAGCGCAGATGCTCGTGCTTGCTGGTTTCCTCCATGAACAGCGTCATGCCGATCACGGTGATGACGCCAATCGGTAGGTTGATCAGGAACACCCAGTGCCAGGAATAATTGTCTGTAAGCCAGGCGCCCAACGTCGGGCCGAGGATCGGCCCGAGCATCACGCCGACACCCCAGATTGCCATCGCCGAGCCGCGCTCCTCCAGCGTATAGGCGTCGAGCAGCACCGACTGCGATAACGGCACCAGCGCGGCGCCGGCCATGCCCTGCAGCAGGCGGAACAGCACCATCTGCTCGATGTTCTGCGCCAGCGCGCAGAGCAACGAAGCGGCAGTGAAGCCGCCGACGCAGATGATGAACAGCCTTTTGCGGCCGAAGCGGTCGGCCATCCAGCCGACCGGTGCGGTCATGATGGCGGCGGCGACGATATAGGAGGTGAGCACCCAGTTGATCTGGTCGAGCGAAGCCGACAGCGAGCCCTGCATGTAGGGCAGCGCCACGTTGGCGATGGTGGTGTCGAGCGCCTGCATGATGGTGGCAGTCATCGCGCACACTGTGATCAGCATGCGCCGCAGCTTCGGCGACATCGACGCGAAATGCGCCGCGGTCATTTTTCCGGCTCTTTGGCTGAGGCCGACAGGAACGGCAGCCGGCTATGGCCGGTGTCGATGTCGACGACGACACTCATGCCGGCGCGTAGCAGGTGAGTGTCCTCGTCCCTGTCGAAAGCGATGCGCACGGGCACGCGCTGCACCACCTTGACCCAATTGCCGGTAGCATTCTGCGGCGGTAAGATGGAAAACTGCGCGCCGGTGCCGGGACTGACCGCCACCACGTGGCCCTTGAAGGTGTGATCGGGGAAGCTGTCGACATCAAGCGTCGCTTTCTGGCCGACGCGTAGATAGGTGATATCCGTTTCCTTCGGATTGGCGTCGACCCACGGCGCCTGGTCGTCGATCACACTGAGGATCGGCGTGCCGGCGGCGACAAAGCGGCCGACCTGGATATTATCGACTTGCGTCGCTGTGCCGGAAATCGGCGCGCGCACGACGGTGTGGCCAAAATCGCGCTGCGCGTTGTCAAGCGCGGCCTTGGCTTGCGCGTATTCTGGAAATTCGGCGAGCGGCAGGTCGGGATTGCCGAGCAACTGACTGAGCGTGGTGTCGCGCTGCTGGGTGGTGAACTGATATTCCAGCTGCGCCATCACCAGGGCGCCCATGGCGGTGTCGAGATCGGACTGTGAGCCAGCTTGAGTCTTGACCAGGTTAGTTTTGCGGTCGACGTCGCGCTGCTTGAGATCGACGTTTTTCTTGCCGAGCGCCGCCAGTTCAACCAGCGATTTGTAGCTGGTCTTCAGCTTGTCGTAATCGGCGCGCGCTGCCGCAAGCTTGGCCCGCGCGGTGTCGAGCGCCAGGCGGTAAGGCTCGGGATCGAGCGTGAACAGCTCGTCGCCGGGTTTGACATGCTGGCCCTCGACCACGGCGACGTGGATGATTTTGTCGGAAATATCTGGTGTGATCAGCACTTTTTGCGCGCCGACGTAAGCATTATCGGTGGAGATATAGCGGCCGCCAGAGAGGTAGAGCGCGAGCCCGATTAGCGCGGCGATCGCCGGCAATCCAACCAGCAGGATCATACGCAGACGCTTGCGGCCAAATTGCCGCGCGCCGAGCCCGGATTTATCCGCCGCCGGAGCGTCCGTCGCCGGCGACGTCTTGGCTTCAGGCGCGGGGACGATCTTGAGGGGCTTTCTCACTCATGACCGATCAACCATTGACGGCTTGCTTGCGGATGCGCGTTGGCGCTGATGGCGCGGCGCAGATTGTCTTTCAGCGCGACGAGCTGCTTGAGCATGCGCTCGATCGACTTTTCATCGAGACCTTCGAGCACCGTCTCCATCATGTCGGCCCCAAGTTCCGACAGGCGGCCGAGCAAGCGGCTTGGCGGCGGGCGTCAGGTAAAGCCGGTTGGCGCGGCGGTCATTCGGATCGGCGCGGCGCTCGATCAAGCCGTTGTCGGCGAGCCGATCAAGCAGGCGGGTGAGCGAGATCGGTTGCAAGTCGAGCAGTTCTGCGAGCTCCGACTGCTTGAGGCCCTCGCTGCGCTCGATGCGAATCAGCACCGCCCATTGCGCGCGCGAGATGCCGAACTGCCGCGCCCGCTGGTCGGCATAGGTTTTCAGCAGCCTCGCTACGTCCATGATTGTAAAGGCGATTTCTCGTTTAACCGGTATGCGGCGCCATAGTCCTCTATCCTTTCAAACCAAATATATAATAAGCTAGCTTATAATAAATTCAATGAGCCTTTTGGCTTACTGCCGTATTCAGGAGACGCGAAGCAGCAGACCCGGAATCCAACTCCGCAGCAGGGGATATGGATTCCGGGTTCGCGGGCAAAGCCCGCGCCGCGGAATGGCAGACACCGGGTGACGCCGCCGCGATGGTCGGGCAAAGTTCGCGCAAAGGACAGCGAGGAAGGAAACAATCATGGACATCGGCTTTATCGGACTGGGCAACATGGGCGGGCCGATGGCGCGCCGGTTGATCGCGGCCGGGCACAGGCTCGTCGTCTACGACACCCGCAATGACGCGGTCGCGCGCGTTGGTGGCGCTGGGCGCGCAAGTCGCCGCCTCGCCGCAAGACGTCGCCGACCGGGTCGAGACGGTGATGGCGAGCTTGCCGTCGCTGCAGGTCTCCGAGAAGGTTGCGCTCGGCAAGGGCGGCGTCATCCACGGCAAACGCGTCAAGCGCCTGGTCGATCTCTCGACCACCGGGTCGGCCGTTGCGGGCCGGATCTGCGCCGCGCTCGCCAAGAAGAACATTGTGCAGATCGATAGTCCGGTGTCGGGCGGCGTCGGCGGTGCCACCAAAGGCACGCTCGCCGTCATGGTGTCGGGCCCTCAGGCCGACATCAACGCTGTCAAAGACGCGCTGTCGGTGTTCGGAACGGTTTTCGTCATCGGCGAAAAGCCAGGCATGGCGCAGACCATGAAGCTCGCCAATAATTTCCTCTCGGCCAGCGCGATGGCGGCGACGGCGGAAGCCGTGGCCATGGGCGTCAAGGCCGGTCTCGACGCGGCGGTCATGATCGACGTCATCAACGCCGGCTCCGGCCGCTCTCGGGCATCGGACCAGAAGTTCCCGCAATCGATCCTGCCACGCACTTTCAATTACGGCTTCGGCACCGCCTTGATGCTCAAGGACGTGCGGCTGTGCAACGAGGAAGCCAAGGCGCTCGACACGCCCAAGGACGTGATGAGCACGGTGCTCACTTTGTGGGAAGCCACCAACGCCGAATACGGCGGCGACAGTGACTTCACCGCGATCGTGAAGATGATCGAGAAGCGCGCCGGCGTCACCATCGGCGCAGAGAAAAAACCATGAGCGACGACATCCACGAGGTCTACGCCGTCAAGTACGCGAGCCACGCGCGCAAGCGTTCGGAGAACTACGTGTTCGGCGATCCGCATGACGAGATGACGTCGATCTCCTATTACGTCTGGGTGATCAAGGGACCGCACGGCGCCTTCGTCGTCGACACCGGCTTCGACGAGGCGGCGGCCAAGGAGCGCGCGCGCCAGATACTCCACCCCGTGGGGGAGGGGCTCAAAGCGCTCGGCGTCGCGCCGGCCGACGTGCGCAACGTCATCGTCACCCACATGCATTGGGATCACGCCGGCAATTACGACCTATTCCCCAACGCCCGCTATCATATGCAGGATACCGAGATGGCCTACGCGACCGGCCGCTGTATGTGCCACCCGATGCTTCGCATTCCGTTCAGCGAGAGCGACGTTCACGCGATGGTGAGCAAAGTCTATGCCTATCGCTGCGAATTCCACGACGGCGCCGAGGAACTCGCGCCCGGCATCAGCGTGCACAAGATCGGCGGCCATTCGAAAGGGCTGCAATGCGTGCGGGTGAAGACCAAACGCGGCATCGTCGTCGTCGCCTCGGACTGCATCCATCTCTATTCGCACATCGACGAGGGCCGCGTGTTCCCGATCACCTATTCGATTGGCGATACGCTCGAGGGCTACAAGACGATCCAGAAGCTGCGACTATCGCGCCAGCACATCGTGCCCGGGCATGATCCGGAGGTGTTGAAGGTCTATCCGACGGCCAGGGCTGGGCTGGAGAATTGGATCTGCCGGCTGGATGTGGAGCCGAAGGTCTAGGCCAGACCTAACTCCGCAAACGCCGTCTTGTGGTGCTCGGCGCTGTCGGGCGAAAAGCAGCAGAACACCACGCGCATGATGCCGCGTGGGCGTGCTGCGGTTTCCGACACTACGGTGCCGACCGCGATGCGCGCGGCGAGATCGGTGGGAAAACGATAGATGCCAGTGGAGATCGCTGGGTACGCAATCGAAACGAGCCGGTGCGCGGCGGCAAGATCGAGCGCCGTGCGATAGCAACTCCCAAGCAGGGCTTCCTCGTCGGCGCTGCCGCCGTGCCAGACCGGTCCGACCGCATGGATGACGTGCTGCGCTTTCAGCCGGTAGCCGCGCGTGATTTTGGCCGACCCGGTCTCGCAGCCACCGAGTTTTTTGCATTCCTCGTAGAGCTCAGGCCCGGCCGCGCGATGGACGGCGCCGTCCACGCCGCCGCCGCCCAATAGCGAGCGGTTGGCCGCGTTGACGATCGCGCCGACCTCCAACGTGGTGATGTCGGCGACGAGGATATCAAGCAGCGTTTGGCCGATTTCGGCGCTCAGCAGCGGGGCGTTCATGCCGAAGGGAATGTATCACGCCCACTCGGCTTTGACCTCGGATTGCAGGTCAACGGTGCCGCGCACGCCGATATCGGCGAAATGCGCATCCAGGAATCGCCGCGCCGCGCGCCGGCCGTTGGCATGTAGCATCTCGAAGAAGTCGTAATCGGTGTTGAGTCGGCTTTCCACGTTGATCTGCTTGGCGGAAGGGTCGAGTGCGATCCGGTGCATATTGATGCGCCGATATTTGCCGGGCCCCAGCCCGCGGGTCAGCCGGCCCTGATCGATCAAGCGAGCCACAAATTCGATGGCGCGCAGCTCGCCCATGAGCGGCGAGTTGAACGTGATTTCGTTCAACCGGTTCATGATATCGCGGCTGGAGGTCGGCGTTCCGTGGCGCACCACCGGGTTGATTTGAATGAGCAGCACGTCCTCGGTCTGGGTCGTGCTGAACAAGGGGAAGATCGACGGATTGCCAAGAAAGCCGCCGTCCCAATAGGGCACGCCGTCGATCTCGACCGCCCGGAACAAGAGCGGCAGGCAGGCGGACGCCAGGATGACGTCGGCGCTGATCTTGTCATGCGGGAAAATGCGCAGCCGCCCAGTATGCACATTGGTGGCGCTGACGAACAGCTGCGGGATCTGGGCTTTTCTGATGGCGTCGAAATCGACGAAGCGTTCGATCAGATCCTTCAACGGATTGATGTTGAGCGGATTGAAATCGTAGGGCGACAAATATTGCGACACCGCTTTGAACCAGACCCCCATCGGTGAATCGTCGAGTGGCAGAAATGAGAACAAGCGGTCGAGGGCCTTGCGCTGCAGGTCGGGTAGACCGCCGCCCAGGCTCGCGGCGCGCCAGAAATCGGCGAGCCGCTTGCGCGCCTCATCGCGCCCGCCGCGCGCCAGCCCGTCGGCGAGCAGTACGGCATTGACCGCGCCGGCAGACGCACCGGTGATGCCTTCGATTTCGAGTCGGCCATCTTCGAGCAGGTGATCGAGCACGCCCCAGCTGAAGGCTCCGTAGGCGCCGCCGCCTTGCAGCGCGAGATTGATGCGCTTCGATTTGGGAGCAGGCGGTGGATCGCCGCGAATGGCGCGAACAATGGATTTGATCATGATTGCCTATTCTGCCATTCCGGCTTAGCCCGCGTTGTTTGCGCTTCGGAATGACGAAGGGATCACTGCGCGACCCAGCCGCCGTCGATTGAATAGGCCGAACCCGTGATGGTGGCCGCCGCATCGCTTGCCAAGAACACCGCGAGCGCGCCGATGCTCTCCGGCTTGGTGAACTGGTGCATCGGCTGTTTCTCCGACAGCAGCGCGATTTCCTCTTCACGCACCGATTTACCCGATGCCTTGGCGCGATCGTCGATCTGCTTTTGCACCAGCGGTGTGAGCACCCAGCCGGGGCAGATGGCGTTGCAGGTGATGCCGGCATTTGCCGTTTCGATCGCCACCACTTTGGTCATGCCGACGAGGCCGTGCTTGGCCGAGACGTAAGCGACCTTCTGCGCGCTCGCGACTAGCCCATGTGCCGAGGCGATGCTGATTATCCGGCCCCAGCCGCGCTTTTTCATGCCGGGCACTGCCGTACGGATGGTATGGAACGACGACGACAGGTTGATGGCGATGACGGCGTCCCATTTCTCGATTGGGAAATCCTCGATGTTCGCCACGAATTGAATGCCGGCATTGTTCACCAGCACGTCGAGCGAGCCGAAACTTTTCTCGGTCGTTGCAATCATGTCGGCGATCTCGCCCGGCTTGCTCATGTCGGCGGGCGAGTAGAGCGCCTTGACGCCGAATTCCTTTTCCAGTCCGGCACGTTCCTTCTCGATGGCCGCGGCCTCGCCGAAGCCATTGAGCATAATGTTGGCGCCGTCGGCGGCGAGCGCGCGGGCGGTGGCGAGCCCGATGCCGGAGGTGGAGCCGGTGACGAGCGCGGTTTTGCCTTTCAGCATGGCATTCCTCGTGAGCTGCGGCCGCCAAATGGCCTGTTTGCGGCCTTGGAATGAGGGCCGGACCCTGCCCTTATTTTTATTGCAGTGCAATATATATCAAGGGGCAGGCGTTCAGCTTTTCGCGACCAGCCATTATCGCGCTACACTTCAAAATCATGAAGGCGAACCGTTCGTTGGGCAAAAAGACGCAATTGCGCGCGGTGTTTCCGCCGCCCGGTCACGACCATGCGCGCTGCGCCAGCGACGCAATCGCGCATGCCGAAGCGATCTGCGCTGCGCGCGCCGAGCGCCTGACGCCGATCCGCCGCCGTGTGTTGGAGTCACTGCTGGCGAGCCACCAGCCGCTCGGCGCTTATGAGCTGATCGACCGGCTGGCGGTCCGCGGCGCGCGGCCGGCGCCGATCACCATCTATCGCGCGCTCGGTTTTCTGCGCGAGCAGGGGCTCGTGCATCGCATCGAAAGCTGCAACGCCTTCATCGCCTGCGTGCAGGAGCACGACAGTGGCGATCCGGTCGTGTTTTTGATCTGCGAGAAATGCGGCACGGTGGGCGAGGCGGCAAGCGCCGCCGTCGCCGAGACCGTCAAGACCGCATCGCGCGCAGCCGGCTTTACGCCGAAGACGCCGGTGATCGAGATCTCCGGCATCTGCGCGCATTGCAAAACGGCGTCACCGTAGCATTGATGGCATCAACGCCCGCGTCCACCAGCGTCAATCGCCCGCTCGACGCGACGGCCACAGCCATCATGGTGATGCTGTGCCTGTCCTGGGGCTTCAATCAGGTCGCCACCAAGCTTGCCATTCATGACATTCCGCCGCTGACGCAAGCCACGATCCGCTCAATCGTCGCCGCGCTACTCATTGCCGGCTGGTGCAGACTGCGCGGCATTTCCATCTTCAGATGCGATGGCACGCTGCCGGCCGGTATTGCTTCGGGCGTTCTGTTCGCCGGCGAATTCATCCTCATCTATCAAGGCTTGCTCTACACCACCGCCACGCGCGGAACGCTGTTCCTTTATCTCGCGCCATTTTTTGTCGTGCTCGGCACGCGCATCGTCCTCCCGGTCGATCGCTTCCATCCGGCGCAATGGCTCGGGCTCGCGCTGTCATTTGCCGGCATGGCGTTGGCGTTCGGCATGCCGACGCCGGCCGTGGACCCACGGCAGATGCTCGGCGACATGATGATGGTCGGCGCTGCGCTATTCTGGGCGGCGACGACGCTCTTGACCAAGGCGAGCGCGCTCAATCGCGTTTTCGCCGAAAAGATGATGCTCTACCAGCTCGTCGTCTCGGCGCCGATCATGGCGGCGACAGCTTGGCTCGCCGGCGAGCACATCCCGCAGGCGCCGTCCGCGCTCGCGCTTGGCGCGCTTGCCTATCAGACGATATGGGTAGTCAGCATCACCTTCGTGATCTGGTATGCGCTGGTGAAGCGCTATTCGGCCAACCGGCTGTCCGCATTCACCTTCCTGGCGCCGCTGTTCGGCGTCGCCGCGGGCCATCTGGTGCTGGGCGAGCCTTTAACCGGTGCCTTCATCGTGGCGGTCGCGCTAGTCGCCATCGGTCTGGCGCTGGTTAACCGGGCGAGCCGATGATAATTCTCAGTCGACGATCGAGCGGGTGATGACGACGCAACCTAGTGGTCCCAACGAGCGTCAGCGCGCGCAGGTGGAAGCGCTGCAGCGCGCGCGGATTGCCATTCAGAACGATCGCGCGGCCGATGCCGAGCGGCTCGCCTGCGAAATCCTCGGCACGAATTCTGGCCAGTTGGAGGCGATCAAGATCCTCGGCTATGCGCTGGTAATGCAGGGCCGCGCTGCGGAAGCCGTCGATCCACTCGAGAAGGCGGCGCGCGCGAGCCGCGACCCGGAAGTCGAGACGCAACTCGCCATCGCTCTGCGGCAGGCGGGCGACAGCGACAAGGCGCTGATCTGGCTCAAGCGCGCGATCAAGCGCATGCCGCCGTTCGCACCAGCTTTTCATGAGCTCGGTTATTTGCTGCATTCGTTGGGCCGGTCCGACGAGGCGATCGATGTGCTCAAGCAGGGTATAGCGGTGGCGCCGATGATGACCGAAATGGCGGTTCAGCTCGGCTTCGTTTGCTACGCCATTTATGACCGCGCCAATGCCGGCCGCGCCTTCGCGCATGCGCTATCGGTCAATCCCGCGCAGCCGGAAGCGATCCAAGGTCTGGGCACGGTGCTGATGGACGACGGCGATTATGTGCAGGCGGCCGAATTGTTCCGCCGTGCGTTGGCGGATAATCCTGACGACACTTTGGCGCGCATAGCGCTCGGCAAATGTCTGCTCGAGCTCGGCGAAACCGAGACCGGCTATGCCTGCTTGCGGGCAGCTAGTGTCCGCGGCGCGGAGCTTTACGGCAAGGTAATCGGCGTGCTTTTGTCTTCCGGGCACGGGCGCTTCTGGCTGCGACCGAGCAGCGCAGCAAAGTTCCTCAAGGGCGAGTAAAATCCACCTAGCGTTTCGGCGCGCGGAATTCCCGCCGGTAGATGCCGAATTCGTTGGCGATCATGCTCGCCGTTTTGTTGAGGCGTTCAGCCGCTTCGCTCGAGAGCACTTCGAATTGGCCCGCCCATTTCTCGCGCTTGAACGGGATGCATTGCGCAACCGGCGTCCCTTTCGGCAGCACGCCGCTGAATTCGGTATCATGCCAGCGCGCCGGAATATTGACCAGGTTATCGATGTAACTGTCGGTGTCGACCAGCCCGGCGATCGTTGTGAACGGCAGATCGGTGCGGTTCAACGGATGCGTGAACAGCAGCGAGTAGCCTGGCGGCGTTTCGATCGTCCAGAAATTATTGAACTTGATGATGAAGCGATCCTCGTCGAAGAAAGGCGTGCCGGCGACCTGAACGTTGTCGTGATAGTCGATCGGCGAATGGGGCAAGTTGGCGACGCCGCCGGCCGGAACATTGCGGTCCCAGGAGAATTCGCCATTCTCGACCTTGAGGTCGCTGACCAGCGGCAGCATGAATCCGTAGCCCATGGCGTCGATCACCGGCGGGCATTTTTTGATCGTCAGCAGGTCCTTCTGATTGATGGTGCTATAGCCCTTTTGCGGCATCGCCTTGAACCAGTCGGGGAAGCCCTGCACGGCGGGAATCGGGCGCGGCAGGATCGCCTCAAGTTCCGGCGGACAGCGAAATGTCACCGTCATTTGGCTCGTTTGGTCCATTGTCCGGCCGTCTCCCGATGATATCCGTTGCGGTCGCAATTTAGCCCGGCTACTGCCAGGCGAACAAGGCGAAGGCGCCCTGACAAGGAAAATGGCGGCGTGAGAGCAAAGCAATTTGTGATCGGTTTGCTGGCGGCTATGGCTGTCGTCGCCGCCTTCTCGATCTATATCAGCGCGACGATCGATAAAATCGACAGAACCGTCGCCGCGGTGGCCTCGCCGGACGGAAGGTACAAGGCCGTACATGTTACCTTGGCGCGCGGCGGCGCATCGCCATTCTGCGTCGACAGTATTTCGATCTTCCTTTCCGTCTATCCGGATAATTTTGCGGAAAACGACAGGACCTATGAAGTCTACGCGGCGTCCTGCGCCGCACCCGCCAAGCGGGCGGCGTTTCCGAAAGTGGAATGGCTCTCGAACACAGCGGTGCAGATCACCTATGCAGCCGCTTTACCTGCGGCCGATGCGAAGCCGCCGCGCACGAATCCGTTCGACGCCTCGCATTTTGTGCGTGTGACGTTTGTGGCGGGGCAGTAGCGGTCGAACTTTGGGCTACATCCACCCGCCGCCGTCCTGCGCACGGTTGGCGACGCTGGCTTCCTCTAGATCCAATTCGTATTCGATGCGCCGGCGCGCCTCGTCGGTGATTTTGCCGTCTCGCAGCAACTCGTAGATGAAATCGCGTTCCGCTTCGATCAGCTCGGCCTTGACCTTGGCGGTCCGGCGCATGTGATCGACGTCCTCGGTCAGGTTCGAAGGTATTATCTGCAAGCGGCTTTGATTACGCGTACGCAAGTGGTCGATCGCGTAACCCGGCAGGTCGTGTTCCTTGATCGCCTTCTCGAGCCGTTTCTCAACCTGCTTCAAGGCCGCTTGGCGCGCGCGCAGTTCGCGCTTGATTTCGTCCTTGCGCTCGATCTGGCCGAGCCTGGCCAGGCCGAGCCAGCGCACCACCGCCGGCAGCATAAGCCCTTGCCCGACAATTGTGATGATGATGACGCCGAAAGTGATGAACAGGATCAACTCGCGGTGCGGAAACGGCGCCCCGTTGGCGAGCGCGTAGGGAATGGCCAACGCAGCCGCGAGCGACACCACGCCGCGTACGCCGGTGAATGCGATCAGAAACGGTCCTTGCCACGGCGGCGGCGGATCGCTCTTACGCAAGCGCAGGCTCGCCCAGCGCGGGATATAGGTTGCCGGAAACACCCAGATGAAGCGCGCTGCGATGACGATCAGCGTGGTCCAGGCCGTCGCGATCAAGAGGTCGTGGATCGAAAAGGCGTGCACATTGTCGATCAGCGTGCGCGCTTGCAGGCCGGTCACCAGGAACACCAGACCCTCGATCAGATAGACGATAAGGTCCCAGAAGAAGATGCCTTGCAGCCGCGTGGCGGATGGGATCAGCCGCGGCCCGTTCCAACTCACATAGAGCCCGCAGGCGACGGTCGCCAACACGCCGGAACCACCGAGATGCGCCGGCACCCAGAACGCGAGATAGGGCGTCATCAGCGATAGCGTGATCTCGACGCGCGGTTCGTGCGCCCATTGCCGTAAGCGAAGACTAAGCCAGCCGACCGCGACGCCGTAGACGATTTCCCCGATGACGATTAGTGCGAAGGTGGCGGACGCTTCCGGCAGTGAGAATGTGCCGGCCGAGACTGCCGCCACCGCGAAGCGGTAGAGGATAAGCGCAGTGGCATCGTTGGCCAGCCCTTCGCCTTCGAGGACCACCAGGATACGGCGCGGCAATTCGAGCCGGCGCGCGATGGCGAGCGGCGCCACCACGTCGGGCGGCGCGATGATGGCTCCAAGTAGGAAACCGACCGACCACTCGAATTGCAGCAGGTAATGCGCTGCGGCCGCCACCGCGCAAGTCGTGAACACCACGCAACCGAAGGCGAGCAGCGCGATCGGCCGCAAGTTGAATTTGAATTCGCGCCAGCTCATGGCGACGCCGGCCGAGTAGATCAGCGGCGGCAGGATTACCAGCAGCACGACTTCCGGCGCCAGCGTCACTTTCGGCAGGCCGGGAATGAGCGCCATGCCGATGCCGGCGACCACCAGCAGGATCGAGGGCGCGATGTTCAGCCGTTTGGCGGCTACCGCGACCGCCGCCAGCACCGCCATCATGAACAGCACGGCCTGTACGATCGCGGTCATAGCAGGTTCGAGATCATGTTCACGGTCAGCGCCAACACGGTCAGATTAAAGAAGAAAGACAGCACGCCGTGCAGCGCGGCAACGCGCCGGATGGACCGGCTGGTGATAGCCACGTCGGAAACCTGCGAGGTCATGCCAATAACCAGCGAGAAATAGAGAAAATCGAGATAGTCCGGCTCGTTCTCGCCGGGGAAATGTAGCCCGCCGAGTTTCTTGTCGCGGCCTTCACCGTAATATTCGTGCGCGTAGTGCAGCGAAAATATCGTGTGCATGAACGCCCAAGACAGCACGATGGTCGCCATGGCGAGCAGCACATGGATGACCATGAGTTCATGCCCCGCCTGCTTGAAGCCGCCGAGTTCGAACACGATGGCGACGAGGCTCGTTAGCGTTGCGGTCATCGACAGCAGCAAAATAGCGAAGGCGCCCTCGTCCTGTTCTTTGGCGCGCCGGCGTATCCGCGCGACGTCGTAACGCCAGATCACGATTTAAATCATCACCAGATAGAACGTGATGCCGACGTTCCAGCCGACCAGAAGCCGTGTCGCCAGCCACCAGCCACCCGGCAGCAGGACGATAATGGCAATGCCGATCACGACGGCGATGAAGAGCCGGGCGTGTAGCCGGGCGATGCGGATCGGCAGCGGACGCAACGGGTTCGACTGCGGCAAAGACTTCTTCGAGGCCATGGCGCCACGTTAGCCGCCGCGTGTGATCCCGAATAGTGGGATTTCCGAGTGGGGGCGTGGCGGCAATAAAGCCGCACCTCGGCAAATGATAGCCGGGATGCGCTAATCTTGCCGCCATGGCCCGTGGGAAACGCTCGATGTTGGCCGTTATCTTGCCGCTGGCGCGGTTGCCATGGCCGTTGCGCGCGGCGGCGCTCGCCATGATGGCGCTGCTGGTGCTGCCCTACCTGATCGTGCCGATTTATGCCGCCGGCAAGCTGGTCTCCACCGTGATGCTGTGGCGACTGCTCACCGGCCAACGAATGCAGCGCAACTATGTGCCGTTGTCGCGCATCTCGCCGGTGCTACCGCTCGCGGTGATCGTCGACGAGGACGGGCGTTTCTGCAGCCACCACGGCGTCGATTTCGCCGAGATCCTCGACGCCATTGCCGATGCTGACGACCTCGCCGACGTGCGCGGCGGTTCCACCATCACCCAGCAGGTGGCGAAGAACCTGTTCCTGTGGCCGGGCCGCAGCTGGCTGCGCAAGGCGCTGGAGTTTCCGCTGGCGCTCTGGATTGACCTGGTGCTATCGAAGCGGCGGATCCTCGAAATTTACCTCAATATGGCCGAATGGGGCCCGAACGGCGAATTCGGCGTCGAGGCTGGCAGCCGCTTTGCGTTTGGTAAACCGGCGCGCGAACTGACCCGGTACCAGGCGGCACTGCTCGCCGCCGTGCTGCCCAATCCGGTCGCGCGCAATGCGCATAGACCCGGGCCCGGTTTGCGCCGGCTGGCGGACCTTTATTTGGGCCGCTCGGGGCGAGCGCCGGGCGAGACCCGTTGCGTTCGCGGCGGCCCCCTAGCCTTGCGTCAAGCCATCCTCTATAAGCCCGTCTTAAACCGACATATCTGCGATTTTTCAGGAGTTTTCGTCCCATGGCTGTGCCGAAAAGAAAAACCTCGCCGTCGCGCCGCGGCATGCGCCGTTCGGCCGACGCACTCAAGCAGCCGACTTATGTCGAGGACAAGGATTCGGGCGAATTGCGTCGTCCGCACCACATCGACCTGAAGACCGGTATGTACAAGGGCCGCCAGGTGTTGAAGGCGAAGACCGAGGCGTAATTTTCTGCCTGAGGAAAGTTCGTTATGTTCCTCATCGGTTTTCCTCTCCTTCTCGTCCCCTTCGCGATCTACAACATTGTCGCCTTCCTGATGCCGGGCGTGAGTTGGACCGGCACGCTGGCGACCGTGCATATGAAGTCCGGCGTCGATTGGGCGATGTCGGGCGGCGACGTGTTGGTCACGCTGGCGATCCTGCTGCTGTTCGTCGAGATGGTGAAGGTTGTCCGCCTCGGACGGCGTGGCGTCGTCGACCATGGCCTGGCGTTTCTGTTATTCGCCGGCATGACCGCCGAATTCGTGCTGGTGAAGCAGGCGGCCAGCGCGGCCTTTTTCCTGATCTTGGTGATGAGCTTTTTCGACGTTGTCGGCGGCTTCGCCTTGCCGATGCGGTCCCGGCGGCGAGACCCGCTCATCGAACGCGCCGAACCCGCACCCGCCGTCGTAGAGCCGTCGCCTACACCCGTCGAGCCGGCGCCCCAAAGCGTCGAGTCCTCCGAACACAGCGCCTCCTGACGCCTCCAACAATTGGAAAGACGATGAGCCGCGATTTCCAGCTCCCCGGACGCTCGCCCGTAATCGCCTGCGATGCCATGGCGGCGACTTCGCATCCGCTCGCGACCTTGGCCGCGGTCGACATGCTGCGCGCCGGCGGCAACGCGGCGGATGCCGCGGTGGCGGCGGTGGCAACGCTCTGTGTGGTCGAGCCGCAAATGACCGGCATCGGCGGTGACTGCTATTGGCTGGTGTCGCAGCCGGACAAGCCGCTCTCGGGCTACAACGGCTCCGGTCGCGCAGGGGTCAATGCCTCATTCGATGCGTTGCGCGCCAAAGGCATGACTGAGATCGGCGCTTCGATCCACGCCGTCACCGTGCCGGGTGCAATAGATGCCTGGGAGGCGATCCTCAAGGCGCATGGCCGTTTCGGGCTCGACCGTGCGCTGTCGGCGGCGATCAAATATGCCGAGGGCGGCTTCCCGGTGGCGGCGCGCGTCGCCTGGGACTGGAGCCGCTATGTCGCCAAGCTGCGGGCCGATCCCGGTGCCGCTAAGCATTACCTGTTCAACGGTGCCGCGCCAAAAGAAGGCGACGTAATCCGTTTTCCGGCCCTGGCCACGACCCTGAAGAAAATCGCCGCCAAGGGCGCGCGCGCCTTCTATGAAGGCGAGATCGGCGCCGACATGGCGGCAACCGTAAAGGCGCGCGGTTCGTTTCTAAGGTCTGAGGATTTCGCGCACCACCATGGTGAAGCGGTGACGCCGATCTCGAGCAATTATCGAGGCCTCGATCTCATCGAACTGCCGCCGAACGGGCAGGGGCTCACCGCTCTGGTGATGCTCAACATCCTGGAGAATTTCGATCTCAAGTCGTTCGACCCAATCGGTCCCGAACGGTTCCATCTGGTGCTGGAAGCCGCACGGCTGGGCTTTGTGGTGCGCGACGCGCATATCGCCGACGCCGCGCATATGCGTATCGCTGTTGCCGATCTGCTCGACAAAGGTTTTGCCAAAAAGCTCGCTGCCAAGATCGACCTCAAAAAGCGTGCCAAGCTTCCGAGCGCGCCGGCGCCGGGCAGCAACACCATCTATCTCACGGTGGTCGACCGCGACCGCATGGCGGTCTCGTTCATCAATACGCTGTTTTCGCATTTCGGCTCCGGCATCTGCACTGAGGAGACCGGTATCTTGATGACGAACCGCGGTGCCTGCTTCACCATGGAGGCCGGTCATCCCAACGTATTTGGCCCGGACAAAAGGCCGCTACACACCATCATCCCTGCGCTCGCCATGCGGGGCGGCCGTTGCGACATGAGCTTTGGCGTCATGGGTGCTAACTATCAACCTATGGGTCACGTACAGATCGTCAACAACATGCTCGACTATGGCATGGGCGTGCAGGAGGCGATCGACGCGCCGCGTTTTTTCTTTGAGGGCGAGCGGACCGTGGTGGAGACTGGCACGCCGGCGGCGACCGTCGAGGGCCTCAAAGCGCGCGGCCACGACGTCGTGTTCGCCGACGAGCCGTGGGGTGGAGCGCAAACCATCAAGATCGACTGGGAGCGCGGTGTTCTGATCGGCGGCTCGGAGCCGCGCAAGGATGGCTGCGCGCTCGGTTACTAGTGTATTACCCGAAGCGGGTCAGCGCCGCGGCGGCTCGATAGGCGGCAACGACGTCTTCCGGCGCGGCGCGCCGGCGCTCGCGGGTTTGCGGATGCTGGTCCTTGGTCGCCAGCAACTGGGCGATGAACGGCGCCTGTTGGCGCGTCTCAGGCGACGAGCGCAAACCGGTGGCAGGCGTTAACGCGACCATCGCGCGGCTGGGGGCGGCTTGTTCCGCGGCCGTCGGTTCGCTGTCGCGCGGCGTCGGGTCGCCTGCGGGGAAGCTGCTTTTCTGATCTCGCCAACACGCATCGACTGTCTCGTTTCGGGACAAGAGGCACTTCTCTGGCTTGCTCATCGCAAGCGCCGTGCCGCAGGCCAAAACCGCGCTGAAAACGGTCAATCCGCGTGCTTTGTCGAATTGTTTAATTGTTGCCCGTAGATTCGCCGCTTAACCCATCCGGCAAACAACGCCCGAGCGCGACGAGGCGTTCCCAAAAAGGGGCGAGCGTGACCCGAATCGAACAACCGACTGGTGTCCCCGACGCCGCGGAAGTTCTCAGGGCGGTCGGCGACGTCGCCTATGAATGGCGGCTCGACACCGACGCGCTGGTCTGGAGCGGCAATGCCGCCTCCGTGTTCGGCATCGCCGACCTCGCTGACATCGCCAGCGGTTGCAGCTTTGCGCATCATATCGACGCCGAAGAAGGGCAAAGCCGGCTCGACGCGATCACCCGCTCCGGTCACGGCGACACGTGCGGCGGCGTTCCATACCAGGTGCAATACGGCTTGCGGCGTAGCAGTGGCGAGAAAGCCTGGTTGGAGGACACTGGCCGCTGGTTCGCCGGGGCGGACGGCAAGCCGGTGCGCGCGCTGGGAATGGTGCGCGTGATCAACGAACGCCATGAGCGCGAACGCTCGCTCATCCAGCTAGCTAAATTCGATTCCCTAACCGGGGAAATGAACCGTGCGCACCTGACCGAGGTGCTCGGCGCCAAACTCGACGATGCGGTCCGCTTTCGCCATTCGTTAGGCTTCCTGTTGGTCGCTATCGACCATCTTGCCCATCTCAACGAGTCCTACGGCTTCGATGTTACCGAAGAAGTGATTGCGCAGGTTGCCAAGCGCATCCGCATGCGCTTGCGTGGCAAGGATTTTCTTGGCCGCTTCTCCGGCAACAAGTTCGGCGTCATCCTGACGACCTGCACGACGGATGAATTGGCGGTTGCCGCCGACCGACTGCTCGCAGGCGTGCGCGACGAGACCGTTTTAACCGCCTCCGGACTGGTGGCGGTGACGGTGACGATTGGCGGTATAACCGCCCCGCGCCACGCCCGCACAGTGCAGGAAATCTACAGCCGCGCGCAGGACGCGCTGCATGCCGCCCGCCTCAAGCGGCACGGCTCGTTCGTTCCCTATCGGCCGAATGTGGAGCGTGACGCGCTGCGCCGCGACGCTGTGCGCGCGACCGACGACATCGTGGCTGCGCTGAACGAACGGCGGATCACGCTCGCCTATGAACCGGTAGTCGAGACGAAAAGCCGCAAAATCGCATTCTACGAATGTCTGATGCGCGTGCACCGCTCGGACGGCCGTCTCGCCCACGCTCACGAGATTGTCCCGGTGGCCGAGCGGCTCGGGCTGATGCGCATGCTGGACTATCGCGTGCTCGAACTGGTGGTCGGCGAATTGGCCGCGGCGCCCGATCTGACCGCCAGCGTCAATGTTTCGCCGGCCTCCGCTGTCGATCCGGATTGGTGGGCGGGCCTCGGCGCTTTGCTGCGCGCCAATTCCGGCGCCGCCGGGCGGCTAATTCTTGAAATCACGGAGACGGCGGCAATCCAGGATGTGCAGGACGCGCGCGGCTTCGTCACTCGCGTAAAGGACCTCGGCTGCCGAATCGCCATCGACGATTTTGGCGCCGGCCACACCTCGTTCCGCAATTTGCGCAAGCTCGAAGTCGATATCGTCAAGATCGATGGCACCTTCGTGCAGGACATCGCGAAGTCGGACGACGACCGCGCCTTCGTACACACACTGATCGATCTGGGACGCCGGCTCGGCCTCAAGACTGTCGCCGAATGGGTGCAGGATGAGGAAGCCTCGAAGATGTTGGCGGATTGGGGTTGCGATTTCCTGCAAGGCGCGCTGAGCGGGTTGGCGAGCGATGCGCGGCCCTGGCTCAAGGATCGAGTGGCGACAGCTTAGTCTTCAAACCGGATGCCCGCTTGCGTCCGCATTCCGCGCAAGCGGACATGGCCGGCGACCGCCGCGTTATTCCTTGCTTCCCAGCTTATCGATCCGCTTCTGCAAATCGTCGAGTTGGCGCTTGAGATCATCCATTTCGCCGGTCGAGCCTTGCGGCTTTTCGTCCGCCGCCTTGCCCCCCTGGCCGCGCGCGAACGGCGCGAACATGGCGAAAGTTTTCTCGAACATTTCCATGTTCCGCCGCACCTGATCCTCGAGCGGGCCGAAGCCGACGCCGCCGAAGGCCTGCGCCATCTGCTCGCGGAACTTGCCCTGCTGGCTGGTGAGCGACGACATCGACTGTTCCAGGAAACGCGGCACCAGCATCTGCATGCTGTCGCCGTAGAAGCGAATCAGTTGCCGCAGGAAGGCGATCGGCAACAGGCTTTGGCCTTCCTTGTTTTCCTGCTCGAAAATGATCTGCGCCAGCACCGAACGGGTGATGTCCTCGCCGGATTTAGCGTCGAATACGACGAAATTCTCGCCGTCCTTGACCATAGTGGCGAGGTCCTCGAGCGTAACATACGCGCTAGTACCGGTATTATAGAGGCGCCGGTTAGCGTATTTTTTGATTGTGATTGGCTCTTTTTCGTCTGTCATGGTGTTCGCTAAGCCCCTGCCCAGAGCTTAAGCATAGCCGGTTTCCGCGCCGGCGGGCCACCGTTTTGTGGCATCGCGGCAGGATTGGAGGGCAGTGCGTCAATCCTTGAGAAAGGTCAAGAAACGGCCAATTCTAGCTGATATCTTAAAATAGCCCGTTGTTGACAGGGTTACCCGACCTGCCGAGGATGCGGCAGCGCCAGATGGCCGCCCTGCCGCGCAACCGCCTGCCAAAAGGAGTTTCGGATGAAGGACGATATCGTCATTGTCAGCGCCGCCCGCACGCCGGTCGGCTCGTTTAATGGGGCATTCGCCAATTTGCCGGCGCATGAACTGGGCAAAACCGCAATTCAGGCGGCCTTGCAGAGGGCTGGCGTCGAAGGCGCTCGCGTCAGCGAGGTCATCATGGGCCAGATCCTGAACGCCGGTCAGGGTCAGAACCCGGCGCGGCAGGCGTCTATCGCGGCCGGCATTCCGGTCGAAAGCCCTGCCTGGGGTGTAAACCAGCTATGCGGTTCCGGCCTGCGCACGGTCGCACTCGGCTACCAGGCGATCCTCAACGGCGACAGCGATATCGTGGTGGCGGGAGGCCAGGAGTCGATGAGCATGGCGCCGCATTGCGCGCATCTTCGGAACGGCGTGAAGATGGGCAACTTCGACATGATCGACACCATGATCAAGGACGGGTTGTGGGACGCCTTCAACGGGTACCACATGGGCAACACCGCCGAGAACGTTGCCAAGCAATGGCAAATCACCCGTCAGATGCAGGACGAATTCGCGGTTGCCTCGCAGAACAAGGCGGAAGCCGCCATGACGGCCGGTAAATTCAAGGACGAGATCGTCCCGGTCACCATCAAGTCGCGCAAGGGTGACATCGTCGTCGATACCGACGAATATCCAAAGAAGGGCGTGACGCTGGAAGCGCTTGCCAAGCTGCGCCCCGCTTTCGACAAGGAAGGCACGGTGACCGCGGGCAGCGCCTCCGGCATCAATGACGGCGCTGCCGCTGTGGTGCTGATGAAGGCATCCGAGGCCGCCAAGCTCGGCAAGACGCCGCTCGCGCGCATCGTCTCGTGGGCGCAGGCCGGCGTCGATCCTGCGATCATGGGCACCGGGCCGATGCCGGCTTCGCGCGCGGCGCTGAAGAAGGCCGGCTGGAAGAAAGAGGACCTTGATCTGATCGAGGCCAACGAGGCCTTCGCTGCGCAGGCCTGCGCGGTCAACAAAGACCTCGGCTGGGACACCTCCAAGGTCAACGTCAATGGCGGCGCGATCGCCCTCGGTCATCCGATTGGTGCCTCCGGCACGCGCGTGCTGGTGACGCTGCTGTTCGAGATGCAAAAGCGCAACGCTAAGAAGGGTCTCGCCACGCTCTGCATTGGTGGCGGCATGGGCATCGCCATGTGCGTGGAGCGGTAATAGCCTGATACTACTAATAATTCCGTCATGGCCGGGGCTTGTCCCGGCCATGAACGTCTTTAAGCTGTCATGAACAAGCTGTCGGTGCCCTGGTGTGAACCGGGTATCGCGGTCAAAAAAGAGTCGGGGAGGAAGTCATGTCACGCGTTGCATTGGTCACGGGCGGCACCCGAGGGATCGGGGCGGCCATTTCGAAGTCATTAAAGGCCGCTGGCTACAAGGTCGCCGTTGTCTATCATGGCAACGAAGAAGCGGCGGCGAAATTCAAAGCGGACACGGGCATCGCGGTGTTCAAGTGGGACGTGTCGTCGTTCGATGCTTGCGCCGAAGGCGTCAAGAAGATCGAGGCGGAGGTCGGTCCCATCGAGGTGTTGATCAACAATGCTGGCATCACCCGCGACGCTATGTTCCATCGCATGAAGCCGGAGCAGTGGACGCAAGTGATCACCACCAATCTGGGCTCACTATTCAACATGACCCGCCAGGTCTGGGAGGGCATGCGCGAGCGCAAGTTCGGCCGCGTGATCAACATCTCCTCGATCAACGGTCAGAAGGGCCAGGCGGGCCAAGCCAATTATTCCGCTGCCAAGGCCGGCGAGATTGGCTTCACCAAGGCGCTGGCACAGGAAGGTGCGCGCGCTGGCATCACCGTGAACGCAATCTGCCCAGGCTACATCAATACGGAAATGGTGCAGGCAGTGCCGAAAGATGTGCTGGAGAAAAACATCTTGCCGCAAATCCCGATCGGCCGGCTGGGCGAGCCGGAGGAGATTGCGCGTTGCGTGGTGTTTCTGGCTTCCGACGAGGCCGGCTTGATCACCGGCTCGACGTTGTCGGCCAATGGTGGGCAGTATTTCGCTTAGACCGCGTTCGCCTAAGACAAGAGGATTGCGGGCTCACATTGTGCGAGCCCGCAATCGTTTTGCGCTTGTGCCGCGGCGCTAACCGGTCATGACCGCGACCTCGACGTCGGATGGATCGATCTCGCGTCCCATAGCCTTGTTTAGCTTCTTGCGGTCCAACTCGCCTTCCCACCAGGAGACGACGATCGCCGCGACGCCGTTGCCGCTGATATTGGTCAGCGCGCGGCATTCGCTCATGAATTTGTCGATCGAGAACACGATCGCCATGCCGGGAACAAGCGCCGGATTGACCACGCTGAGCGTCGCTGCCAGCGTAATAAAGCCGGCGCCGGTCACGCCGCTTGCGCCCTTCGAGGTCAGCATGGCGACGACCAGGATCGTCAACTGCTGGCCGAGGCTGAGCTCGACGCCCATCGCCTGCGCGATGAACAGCGTTGCTAGCGTCATGTAGATGTTGGTGCCGTCGAGGTTGAACGAATAGCCGGTCGGGACGACCAAGCCGACCACCGATTTCGAGCAGCCCAGACGCTCCAGCTTCTCCATCAGCTGCGGCAGCGCGCTTTCCGACGAGCTGGTGCCGAGCACGATGAGCAGCTCGTCCTTGATGTAAGCGAGATAGCGCAGCACATTAAAGCCGACGATGCGGGCGATCGTGCCAAGAACGAAAAACACGAATACCCCGGCGGTCAGGTAGAACAGGGCGATCAGTCCGATCAGATTGCCGAGCGCAGCCGGGCCGAATTTTCCGATGGTGAAGGCCATGGCGCCGAAGGCGCCGAAGGGCGCTGCTTTCATCACGATTGCGATAACGCCGAAGACGGCGTGACCGAGGTCGTCGACCAGATTGCGCACCGTCCGCCCACGCTCGCCCAGGACCATCAATGCGAAGCCGAACAAGATCGAGAACAGCAGCACCTGTAGAATATCGCCTTTCGCGAAGGCGCCTATGACGCTGTCGGGAATGATGTTGAGAACGAAATCGACTGACTTCTGATGGCTAGCCTCGCTGGCGAACTTGGCAACCGCAGCCGCGTTCGCCTTAGCACTGAGCCCGTGGCCGACCTGGAACAGGTTACCGACGAACAGGCCGATGATCAGCGCGAAGGTCGAGACGACCTCGAAATAAACCAGCGCCTTGATGCCGACGCGGCCGACTTTCTTGGCGTCTTGGATATGCGCGATGCCGGAAACGACGGTGACGAAAATTATCGGTGCGATCACCATCTTGATCAATTTGATGAAGCCGTCGCCGAGCGCCTTGATCCAGTCGTTGGTGGCGATGTCTGGAAACAGCCAGCCGACCACGCCGCCGAGCACGATGGCAAAGAGAACCTGTACGTAAAGTATCGTATAGAGCGGCTTTTTCCTCGCGCTATGGCCGAGGCCAGCCGTTCCCGAAACGCCTACCATTATCAGTCCCCCGAGTTTGCAGTCCGCCCGAGAAGCCCTTTCGCCAGCGGACGCGTGCGCATAGTCGATTGCGGGGGGAGAAAATTGCTTTAGCTCAAAAATACCGATCGCCACGCGCCGAACGGTAGGGCGTAACGATGCCCGCGGCGTCGCGCGCTCGCCGCGGCCTGGCGGTTGCCGATAAGCTGAATCCCCGCATGTTCCGGCGATCGCCGGAGGGATGCGCTCACCCGATGCGCGTTCGATGAACCGTACGCCGGCTGCACTGCAATTTGCACACCGGTGCCATGACGGAAGTCACCGCGGGCTCCAGTCAGCCGGTGCCAGCTCGAAACCGTCGAAGGTGAAACCGGGCGCCACCGTGCAGCCGGTGAGCGTCCAGTCGCCGGCGGATTCCGCCGCCTGCCAGGCCCGCGCGGGCACGGTGAACTGCGGCACCTCGCCGGCATGGATGTCGGCGCCGAGCCGCACGATCTCCTCTTTGGCGCCGTCGACTACTTCGAGCTTGAGCGGTGCGCCGGAGTAGTAGTGCCAGATCTCGACCGCGTCGATGCGGTGCCAGTGCGAGCGCTCGCCGCGCTTGAGCAGGAAATAGATCGAGGTGGAGGCGGCGCGGCCGTCGATAACGCGCGGATCGCGGAACGTCTCGCGGTAGTGCCCGCCTTCCGGGTGCGGCTTTAGATCAAGCGCGCGGATGATGTCGGCGGCGGTGGAAGAGGGCATTTTGATATCTCCGCTCATTCCCGCGAAGCGGGAATCCAGCGAACTTGGCTCTGCGTCCCCGCTTCCGCGAGGACGAGGGGCCTTCGCTAAAATTTATTCTTCCTTGCCCTAATCTCCGCGAACACCTGCGCCGCCGCCTTGCCGGCCATACCGATGCCGGCTGCTACCTCTGGCCGATCGGCGCGCAGGAACGGATTGGCCAGTTTCTCGTCGCCGATTGTGACTGGAATTGTCGGCTCGCCTTGCTCGAGCTGCTGCTTCACTTGCACCTCGCGCGCCGCCAGCACCGGATTGTCTGGCTCGATGGTGCGCGCGAAGCGGATATTGGCGGCGGTGTATTCGTGCCCGCAGTAGATTTCGGTGTCGTTCGGCAAATCGCGCAGCTTGACCAGCGAGCGCCACATCATCCCGGGCGTGCCCTCGATGACGCGGCCGCAGCCGATCGAGAACAGTGTATCACCGACGAAGGCAAGCTTGTCGGCGTGGAACCAGTAGGCGATGTGGCCATTGGTGTGGCCCGGGGTTTCGATCACGCTGCCGGTCAATTTGCCGACTGTCACCTTGTCGCCCTCGCGCACGGTCTGATCCACCGCCGGGATCGTCTCGGCTTCCGCCGCTGGTGCCACCACGCGGCATTTGTATTTGTCTTTAAGCGCGGTGATGCCGCCGGTGTGATCGGCGTGATGATGGGTGACCAGAATATCGGTGAGCTTCCAGCCGGTGGCCTTGAGCGCGGCCTCGATCGGCGCCGCTTCCGGCGCGTCGATGGAGGCAGTGGCTCCGCTCTCCGAATCATGCAGCAGCACCCCGTAGTTGTCCTTCAAGCAGAGAAACAGGCGGGTTTCCGCGGGCATGGCGCGATCCTCTTGTAAACGAGTCGAGCGTAACACGCCTTCGGTTGGCGTCGTATCCCCGCGGTACCTATTCCAGCATAAGCGTGAATCGGGGGGCTGGCGGGATTTCACTTTAGCGCCAGTGCACGGCTCGCCGAAGGACGCGGACATATAGTTTGTGGTATTTTTGCTGCATGTCGATTGACGTCGTGGATCTGCGCAACTTTTACGGTCAGCGTCTAGGCGTGGTGGCGCGCCGTTTCGTCGGCCGCGGCATTCGCGGATTGTGGGGCGATACCGCTGGTCTGCGTGTGCTCGGCATCGGCTACGCCTCGCCCTATCTCGGCCTGTTCCGCGAGGAAGCCGAACGCTGCCTCGCCTTCATGCCGGCCGGGCAGGGTGTGGTGAAATGGCCGACCGCGCGGCCGGCACTCTCGGCGTTGGTCGACGAGAACGAAATGCCCTTGCCCGACGGCGCGGTCGACCGCGTGCTGCTGGTGCATGCGCTGGAAATGACGCATGACCCGGCCGCGCTGCTACGCGAGGCGTGGCGGGTGCTGGCGTCGGGCGGGCGGCTCTTGGTCGTCGTGCCCAACCGGCGCGGACTATGGGCGCGCATGGACACGACGCCGTTTGGTCACGGCCGACCCTATTCGCGCTCGCAGATCAATCAGCTGTTGCGCGAGACCTGGTTCACGCCGACCGGTTGGAGCGAGGCGCTCTACGTGCCGCCGATCGCGCGCGGCTGGTTCCTACGTTCGGCGTTTGCCTGGGAGCGCACCGGCGCGACGCTGTCTGCGCCCTTCGCGGGTGTGCACATGGTCGAAGCGACCAAGCAGGTCTACCGCGCGATTCCGGCGCGCCGCGTCAAGCGCCATTTGGTGCCGGCGCTGGAGCCGGCACTGGCGCCGTCGCCGGGCGGGTGACTATTTTGTAATTGCGGGTTTGCGCCATTCGGCGCGCCCCGAATGACGAATAAATTCAAACGCGTAAGTTAATCCGGCTGACGGTCGTCGCCGCCGTCGGTAGGTATCGGCGCCTGCGGCGCTGCGGCCTGCGGATTGGCGTTGCCGAAATTGTCGGGACGGTCGCCGCGGTACCCGCCGCCGCGATGACGCCGGCGCCGGCGATGCCCGAATCGATCTGGGCGGTCGCCTTGTTCTTGTCCGTTCTGGCCATAACCAGGAGCGGCATTCGCAGCCGGCTGCGGCTGGCCGCCAGTGATAAAGGCCGGCAATGCGGTCGGATCGGCGGCTTGAACCGCCGGCTGCGCGTAAGGCTGCTGTTGCGGGCGGGGCTGCTGCTGATCGCGCGGCGGGAACGGTTGCGCGTCGCGCGGTAAATAAGGCTGCGGCTGCGGCGCCGGAGGCTGTGGCGCGAAGCCCGGCTCGTTCTGGCCCATGAAGGGTTGGCCGTCGTCTTCGTCGTCGAAGTTGTCGTCGGCGGCGCCTTGCGCTCCGCTCTGGCCCGTTTGCGGCTGCTGATTGTAATAGGGGTTCTGCTGGCGGAATTGTTCCTGCGCGGCGGCGATCAGACGGAAATAATGTTCGGCGTGCTGATAATAATTCTCGGCCGCTACAGGGTCGCCCGAGCTCTGCGAATCGCGTGCAAGCTGGATGTATTTCTCCGCGATGTGCGAGGCGGTGCCGCGGATCTTCACGTCAGGCCCGTTCGACTCATAAACGCGAGTCAGCGGATTCTGGCTTTTGCGGTGGTTGTTATTGTTGCGACCCCGCATGCGCTTCTGACCGTTTCTCATCATTTTCCTAATCGCAGCCTTTCAACTTCACCGCGGCACACGCCGCCAACCGTTGCACCGAACCTGCACGTCCAACTCAGTCTCAAATCCACACGCATCTCACCGCGCGGCTACGATCGACGCCGATCTTTGCGCGATTGCCCGAACATTTGCGATCTTTGTCGCGATAGCTGCAGCAACCCCATAGCTGCGATAGTTCGCAGCGTTGCCAAACTCTCGTTACGCACATCGTCAAGGTTTAAAAATCTGATGCGCCCAACCGGTGAAGCGTTCGAACCCGTCTCTGGCGATTTCGTCAGCCGTCTTCATCTAAGACGGCGTTTCGTCATCGGTTTTGCGCCGCCGCCACACAGAGCCTCTTTGCTCAGGGGTTCCAGGCGATGCAACCCTCACGGGTCAATTCCGTTGGGCGGAAGCTAGTCGTTTCCGCGCCACATTCCAAGCGATATTTTCGCCCGCAACGGAGGTCTGCACTTTTCGCCTTATCGAATTAAGACCTGTTTATATAGCGATAGATGCATTGAGCGCGCGCGGTATTCCGGCCAAATCGGCACGTGCGGCGGCAACGGCAAAACCGGCTTTGGTAAACAGCGCGCGGACCGCCGCTTCCTGGCCCGCACCCAATTCCATGATCAGCCTACCTCCCGGCGTTAGCAACCGGCCGGCCTGCGCCGCGATAGCACGGTAACCATCAAGGCCGTCGGCGCCACCATCGAGCGCCAGCGCGGGGTCGTAATCGCGCACGTCCGGCGCCAGCGATGCGATATCGCCGCGCGCCACGTAAGGCGGGTTGGAGACGATGAGGTTGAAGGGGCCAAGCACGCCGGCGGCGATATCGCAGGCGATGAATGTGCAACGGCCGGCCAGACCGTTGCGCTCGGCATTCGCCCGCGCGACGTCCAAGGCGGCCGTGCTTATATCGGTACCGGTGCCCGTTGCGTTGGGTAGTTCGCTGAGCAGCGCCAGCAGCAGCACGCCAGAGCCGGTGCCGATGTCGAGAATGCGCAACTTCTCCGACTGCAAGGCATCTCCCACGACCGCATCGAGCGCAGCTTCGACCACCGTTTCGGTCTCCGGCCGCGGCACCAGCACGGCCGGGCTGATGTGCAGGTCCAAGTTCCAGAATTCCTTGCGCCCGAAAATGCGCGCGACCGGCTCGTGCTTGAGCCGGCGCTCGCCCAGCGCGTCGATCGCCTCGATCTCGTTCGGCTCAAGCGCGCGTTCACCGTTCGCGACCAGCTCGGCGCGATCGATGCCGAGCGCATGCGCCATGAGCAGGCGTGCGTCCGTTTCGGCCGAGTCAATTCTGGCCTGACGGAATTTTTCGGCCAGCGCCCGCCGCACCGCCGCCATCGTGCGCGCAGCCGTGAGCGTCACACCACACCCTCGGCTGCCAGCAACTCGGCCTGATGCTCGGTGATGAGCGCGTCGATGATCTCGTGCAAAGCTTCGCCTTCCATCACCTGCGGCAGTTTGTGCAGCGTCAGATTGATGCGGTGGTCGGTGACGCGCCCTTGCGGGAAATTGTAGGTGCGGATGCGCTCCGAGCGGTCGCCCGAACCGATCTGCCCGCGCCGCTCGGCGGCGCGCTCGGCGTCGAGCTTACTGCGCTGCTGGTCGTAGAGCTTGGAGCGCAGCATGGTCATCGCCTTGGCCTTGTTCTTGTGCTGCGAGCGCTCCTCTTGCACGAACACCACGATGCCGCTCGGCATATGGGTGATGCGGATGGCGGATTCTGTCTTGTTGACGTGCTGGCCGCCGGCTCCTTGCGCGCGCATGGTGTCGATCTTGAGATCGGCTTCGTTGATGTCGATGTCGACGTCCTCCACCTCGGGTAGTACGGCCACGGTGGCGGCCGAGGTATGGATGCGGCCGGAGGCTTCGGTGTCGGGCACGCGCTGCACGCGATGCACGCCCGATTCGAATTTAAGTTTGGCGAAGACGCCGCGGCCGTGCACCTCGGCGACGATTTCCTTGAAGCCGCCTTTGGTACCTTCGCTGAGCGACAGCACTTCCGTTTTCCAACCCTGCTTGGCGGCGTAGCGTTCGTACATGCGGAACAGGTCGCCGGCGAACAGCGCGGCCTCGTCGCCGCCGGTGCCAGCGCGGATTTCCAGAATGGCGTCGTGGTCGTCCATAGCGTCTTTGGGAATGAGCGCGAGCTGTAGCTGGCGTTCGAGTCTATCCCTGCGCGCCTGTAGTGCCGGCTTCTCGGCCTCGGCCATTTTGCGCATCTCGGGATCGGTCGCAGCGTCGGAAGCGAGCGCGTCGAGGTCGGCGATCTCGGCGGTGACGGTGCGATAGGCCTTGATCGCCTCGATGACGGGAGCGAGCTCGGCGAATTCGCGCGACAGCTTGACGTAGTCGTCGCGGCCCAGATTGGTCGCGAGCTCGCGCTCCACCAAATCGTGGCGGGCGAGCAGGGCATCGAGGCGGTGCTGCGGCAGCGCGATCAAAGCTGCAGTCCCTCGGCCGCTGCGAAGCCCTCGAGCTTTTGGCGGATCGACACGCTGCCGACCGGCTGCTCGAGGAGCGGCAGGATCGCGCTTTCACCCTTTCGGCAATCGAGATCGAGCAGCAACGCCTTGATCGGACCGACTGCCGACGGCGAAAGCGACAACGAACGGAATCCGAGAATAGCGAGCGCCAGCGCGCCGATCGGCTGCGAGCCAAGTTCGCCGCACAGCGCCACCGGCTTGCCGTGCTCGCGACCCTTGTCGGCTATATGCTTGAGCGCGCGCAACACCGGCGCCGACAGCGGGTCGAAGCGCTGCGACACCCGCGCATTGCCGCGGTCGGCGGCATAAAGGAACTGCATCAGGTCGTTGGAGCCGACCGACAGAAAATCGACGCGCGCGAGCAATTCATCGAGCTGGAACAACAGCGCGGGCACTTCCAGCATGGTGCCGATCTGCACCCGCTCGGGCAGCGCGTGGCCGTGCCGGCGCAGATGGGTCAGCTCCATCTCGACCAGCGACTTAGCCTTGTCGAACTCTTCCACCATGGCGATCATCGGAAACATAATGCGCAATTCGCGCCCGCCGGCGGCGCGCAGCAGTGCACGCACTTGGCTGCGCAGCAGGCCGGGGCGGTCGAGACCGAGCCTGATGGCGCGCCAGCCGAGCGCTGGATTTTCCTCCTCGATATTGCGTAGATAAGGCAGCACCTTGTCGCCGCCGATATCGAGGGTGCGGAACGTCACCGGCCTTTTTCCCGCGGCATCGAGCACCGTGCGGTAAAGCCCGAGCTGCTCGTTGGTGCGCGGCAGCGTATCGGCGACCATGAATTGCAGCTCGGTGCGGAACAGGCCAATGCCGGCAGCGCCGGTCTCGTCAAGATGCGGCAGGTCGATGGTGAGACCTGCGTTGATCATCAGCGCGAACTTATGGCCGTCCTTGGTGACACAAGGCTTTTCGCGCAGCGCGCGGTATTGCGCCTGCCGCCGCGCCCGCAGCTTCACCCGCTCGCCGTAAGCGATTTCGATATCGGCCGGCGGGCGCATATGCACGTCGCCGGTGGTGCCATCGACGATGAGAGCGTCGCCCGGCTCAACCAACCCGGTGGCGTTGGCGATCTCGCCAACGGTCGGAATGCCGAGCGCGCGAGCTACGATCGAGACATGTGAGGTAGGCCCGCCTTCCTCCAGCACCAGGCCGCGCAGCCTTTTGCGGTCGTAGTCGAGCAAAGCCGCCGGCCCCATCGAACGCGCGACCAGGATAGCATTCTCCGGCAATTGCTCGCGCGCGGGCGCATGATCTTGCCCCATCAGCACCCGCATCAGCCGGTTAGCGAGATCGTCGAGGTCGTGCAGTCGGTCGCGCAGATAAGGATCTGACGCCCGCAGCATGCGTGCGCGGGTATCCGACTGCACGCGCTCGACGCCGGCCTCGGCGGTGAGGCCAGTCATCACCGCCTCGCGCATTTTGTGCAGCCAGCCCTGGTCGTAGGCGAACATGCGATAGGCCTCGAGCACCTCGCGATGCTCGCCGCCGTCGGCCACGTCGCCGTGCTCGAGCATGCGGTCGAGGTCGGCGCGGAAGGTGCCGATGGCCGCGTCCAGCCGCTTGAGCTCCCTCGGAACGTCGTCGGCGATGACATTGGTGATGACCACGCGCGGCTCGTGCAGCACTACATGGCCTAGCGCGATGCCGTCCGCCAGCGCGGTACCCGAAATATGCAGCGCGTGGCGCGCGACCGGCTCGGCGCCCGGACGGGCGATCGACGACAACTCGCCTGAGGCGATCATCTCAGCGAGCACCATCGCCGTGGTCTGCAGCGCCTCTTCTTCCTCCTCGGTATAGGTGCGGCGGGCGCGGTTCTGCACCACCAGCACGCCGAGCGTATTGCCCGCGCGCAGCACCGGCACGCCGAGGAACGAGTGGTAGATTTCTTCGCCGGTTTCCGGGCGGAACGAGAAGGCCGGGTGCGCCTGCGCGTCCGACAGGTTGATCGGTTTGGCCTCGCTGGCAACAAGGCCGACCAGGCCTTCGTCGGCCTTTAGTACGGTCTCGTGGACGGCTTCGCGCTTCAAGCCTTCGGTGGCGTATAGCTCGAGCGTTCCGTCTACGCGCAAGACGTAGACAGAGCACACCTCCGCCACCATGTTGGCGGCGATCAGCACCACCACCTTGTCGAGGCGTTCCTGCGCGCTGACCGGCTCCGCCATCACTTCGCGAAGCCGGCGTAACAGCACGCGCGGACCGCCCAGCGCGCCACGCATCATTGAGGTCCCTGTAAGACCGGGGCACCGGCCACGGCCCGTTTACCGCCCAATCTTGTACGAATAACGACCGCGAAACTCATGTCCCGGCCGGTATGGGTCAGGCTATAGCCAATGGCGTATGCAAGGGGCAAGCCAAACCAGCGGGCCCGGTTTATGAGTCGGAAATGCGCTGCGGTGCAACGAGCCTGCGGCTCGCCACTGGCCCGCGGGCGGCTGGCTCCGGCGGTTTATCGGCTAGGCTGGTTCATCCCGCTCAGGTCTTTAACTTCAGCAGCGCGTCGGCATTGCCGTGGCAGAGCTTGGCCATGTCGGTCGGCGCCAATGAGATGCGGTCGAGAAAGGCGCGCCCCTTCATATTGGGGGCATAAGGGTAGTCGACCGAGAACATGATGCGGTCCATGCCAAAGGTCATCTGCGCGGCCAAGAGCGGCGGCTCGCTGAAGATGCCGCTGGTTGTGACCCAGACCTGGTCGAGAATCGCGCGACTGATCGGACGCTTCAGGTGGTCGATATCGAGCGCGAACACGGCGTCGATTCGGTCCAGCATCACCGGCAGCATTTCGCCCATATGACCGATGATGATCTTGAGCTTCGGATGGCGGTCGAGCACCCCGGCAATTACCATGCGCAGCAGGTAAATCGCCGTCTCCGAATGCCAGCCCCAGCCGGCGGCTTCCAGCACGCGGGCCGCGCCCGGCTCCAGGTCGGAATAATAGGCCTGCCGCACCGCCTCCGGCGCGAGGTGCGGATGAATGTAGATCGGCACGTCGAGTTCGACGGCCGCCGCGAGCAGGCCGTCATAGCTCGGGTGATCGAGAAAGCGGCCCTCGGTCGTGCCGTTGATGAGTGCGCCCAGGAAGTGCAGTTCTTTGACGGCGCGCACCAACTCTGCGGCGCAGGCATCCGGACTTTGCATCGGCAGCACGGCAAAGCCCGCGAAGCGGTCGGGATGGCGGGCGATCGCCGCCGCCAGAACATTGTTCATTTCGCGCGCGATGACGAGGCCATCGGGGCCCGGTACGAGATCGGGGCCGGCGCCAGTATTCGAGAGCACCTGCATCGTAATGCCGGCCTCGTCCATCGACTTGAGGCGCTTCTCGCCGATGTCGGGCAAGAGCTCGACCGGGTTCGGCCGGCCGACCGGCGGCTTTCTCGGCCGGAAACCGCGGCGGCTGATGGCGGCAGGATCGATGCGGCGGACCAGGTCCGGCACGGTGAAGTGTTCTTCGAGCGCGACAACACGCATGGGCACAGTTTCCTCCGGGTTATTTGTGCGGCGCATTCGGTCGGCCGACGGCCGCCGCCGCGTTGGGTTCAGCGTCTTTAACTCAACTTACTTATCCAGCCCGTACAGCGTATGCAGCGTTCGCACCGCGAGATCGGTCTGCGTGGCGTTGATCAGCACCGAGAACTTGATCTCCGAAGTGGTGATAGCAAGGATGTTGATCTTCTGCTGCGACAAAGCCTTGAACGCGCTCGCCGCCACGCCGGCATGGCTGCGCATGCCGATGCCGATCACCGACACCTTGGCGACGTCGGTCGACCCGTCGATATGGTCATAGCCGATCTTGCCCTTGGCCTTGTCGAGGGTGACCCGCGCGCGCTCGTAGTCGGCCGAGGGCACGGTGAAGGTGAGGTCAGTGGTGGCGCCGTCAGCCGAGACGTTCTGCACAATCATGTCGACGTTGATGCTGGCGTCGGCGAGCGGGCCAAAGATCGCGGCGGCGACCCCGGGTTTGTCCTGCACGCGGCGGATCGATATCTGCGCCTCGTCCTTGGAGAAGGCGATGCCGGTGACGGTTTGCTGTTCCATGATTTCACCCTCGTCGCAAATGAGTGTGCCGGAGGGCGGCGCGTGCGGATCGATGTCCTCCGGCTTTTCGAAGCTCGAGCGCACGAAGATGCGCACGTTATGCAACATGCCGAGCTCGACCGAGCGCACCTGCATGACCTTGGCGCCGAGCGAAGCGAGCTCCAGCATTTCCTCGTAGGCGATCTTGTCCAGGCGGTGCGCCTTCGGCACCATGCGCGGATCGGTGGTATAGACGCCGTCCACGTCAGTGTAGATGTCGCAGCGCTCGGCGCCGATGGCGGCGGCGATCGCCACCGCCGAGGTGTCGGAGCCGCCGCGGCCCAGCGTGGTGATGCGGCCAGTCTCCTTGTGCAGGCCCTGGAATCCGGCGATCACCGCAACCTGGCTCATGTCCTTGAAGCGGCGGATCAGCTCGGCACCGTTGATGTCCAGGATGCGCGCGGACCCGTGCGCGTTGTCGGTCAGGATCGGCAATTGCCAGCCCTGCCACGAGCGCGCATTGACGCCCATGCCTTCCAGCACGATGGCCAGGAGCCCGGCGGTGACCTCCTCGCCGGTCGCGACCACCGCGTCGTATTCGCGCGCGTCGTGCAGCATGGCGGCGTCACGGCACCAGGCCACGAGCTGGTTGGTCACGCCGGCCATGGCTGAGACCACGACGGCCACCTCATGGCCGGCATCGACCTCGCGTTTGACGTGGCGCGCCACGTTGCGGATGCGGTCGAGATCGGCGACCGACGTCCCGCCGAATTTCATCACTAGGCGAGCCATGATGTTCCCGGACGCGCCAAAAGGCGCTAATAAGCGGCCGGCGCAAGCAGGAAGCGCCGGCCCCAAAAGCCGCGTATACATACCGGCGGGGTGCCGGGACTGCAACATTGGCGCCTTGCGCCATTGGCTTGGTGCCAATGGTTTGGCGCCAAGTCTTGGTGCAAATCCCTCGCGGGCCTTGATCGCGGTAATCTTATGGGTGCTGGCGATGCGCTATATCGAACGAATTCTGCAGCCGGGTGAAACCCTGGTGTACTCCGGTAGGATTCACTGGGTCGTCTACGGTCCAGCCATGCTGCTAGCGGCCGTCGCATTGGCTATTCTGACGCAAGTGAAAACTGGCCCGACCGGCCTGATCTGGCTGATCGGCTCCATCGCAATCTGGCTGGCCGCCGGGGTGACGTTCGTTTCGGCTTGGTTCAGGCGCTGGACCACGGAGATCGACGTGACCGACCGGCGCATCGTCTATAAGTGCGGCTTCATCAAACGGCACACAGTCGAAATGAACATGGACAAGGTTGAAAGCGTCGATGTTGACCAGACGATTTTCGGGCGGCTGCTGAATTACGGCGACGTCACGATTCGGGGCACTGGCGAGGGATGGGAGCCGCTGCACAACATCGGCGCGCCACTCAAACTTCGCAACCACGTGACGGCACGTTGACATGAAACAAAGCGCACCTTCCATCGATCAAGCCGAAGTCGAGCGCTTCTCGCGCCATGCCGCCAATTGGTGGGACACGCGCGGACCGATGGCGTCGCTGCACAAATTCAATCCGGTACGGCTCGCCTATATCCGCGACAAGGCCGCCGAGCGGTTCGACCGCGACACCAGGAAGCTCGACTGTCTGAAGGGGATTCGCATGCTCGACATCGGCTGCGGCGGCGGCATCCTGTCGGAGCCGTTGGCGCGGCTCGGCGCGCAGATGGTCGGTGCCGATCCGTCCAAGGAAAACGTAGCGATCGCGAGCGCGCATGCAAGGGAGAACGGCGTCGACGTCGATTACCGCGACACCACGGCGGAAGACCTCGCCGCCGCCGGCGAAAAATTCGACGTTGTACTGGCGATGGAGGTGGTCGAGCACGTCGTCGACGTCAACGCCTTCGTCGCGACCTGCGCGTCGATGGTGAAGCCGGGTGGGCTGATGTTCGCGGCCACGCTCAATCGCACGCTGAAAAGCTTTGCCCTGGCGATTGTCGGCGCCGAATATGTGCTGCGCTGGCTGCCGCGCGGCACCCACCAATGGGATAAATTCGTCGCCCCCAACGAGCTCGAACTAGCGATGGAACGCGGCGGCTTGCGGGTGACAGCCGAGCGCGGCGTGGTCTACAATCTGCTCGCCGACCGTTGGCAATTGTCGTCGGACATGGACATTAATTATATGCTTGTGGCGGAACGATCCAAGGAGAACTCAAAATGATCCTCGAACTGGTCGAATTCAACTCGCCGAAGGGCTGGAGCCGCGATCAAGTGGGGAAAGAGGCCCGCAACGTCATCCCGCACTGGCAGGCCAACAAGCAACTCCTGCGCAAGCATTTCCTGCTCGAACTCAACGGCAAGACCGGCGGCGGGGTCTATATCTGGCCAACGCTTGCGGACGCGCAAAAGGCGCATGATGAAATCTGGCGGCAATCGATTATCAAGCGCACCGGCAGCGCACCCACCATCCGCTATTTCGATCTTTTTTTGCTGATCGACAACGAAAAGGGCACCTTCACCGAGTTCCCGGAGGCGGCGGAAATTACGCCCGCCGCAGCCTGAGCACATATCAGATCAGTTATTGCCGGGCTTGACCCGGCAATCCATCATTTCGCAAAGAAGACGGATGCGCGGGCTTTTGCCCGCGCATGCTAAGGGAATGTCGTTCCATGCTCTGGGCCGTCTTCACACTGATCGCCGCGGCGGCGCAGACCGCGCGCAACGCCATGCAGCGTGAACTGACCGTGACGCTCGGCACGGTCGGCGCTACACATGTGCGGTTTTTGTTCGGCTTTCCCTTCGCGCTCTTGGTCTTTCTACCCGGCGTGATGTATTTTGCGGGTTACAGCCTGCCGCATCCGCCAGGCGCGTTCTGGCCCTGGGTCGTCGCCGGCGCGCTCACCCAGATCGCCGCTACCGCGACCATGCTCTCGGTGATGGGCGAGCGGTCCTTCGTTGTCGCTTATGCTTACATCAAGACCGAGCCGGTGCAGGTGGCACTGTTCGGCCTGATCTTCCTCGGCGACAAGATCACGCCACTGTCCGGCCTAGCGATCCTAATCGCCACGGTGGGCGTCATCGTGATTTCGTTGAAGCCCGGCGCCGGCAGCGTCAGCACTAAGCGTTCCACTTTCGTCGGCCTGCTGTCAGGGGCGCTGTTCGCGCTTTCGGCCATCGGCTATCGCGGCGCTATCCTGTCGCTACATCTGCCGCATTTCGTCATGGCGGCGACCTTCACCCTCGCAGTCGGCCTGATGTTGCAGGCCGCGCTGCTGTCGCTTTACCTCGCGTTGCGCGACCCGGACGTGCTGCGCGCCATCATGCGCGCATGGAAGCCGTCGCTGTTTGCCGGCTTCATGGGTGCCTTCGCCTCGGAGTTCTGGTTTCTCGGTTTCGCCATCGCCAGCGCTGCTAATGTGCGCACGCTGGCGCTGGTCGAGGTGCTGTTCGCGCAAGGTGTGACGCACTTCATCTTCAAGCAACCGACCACAAGGCGCGAACTCGCCGGCGTCGTTCTGGTGGTGTTCGGTGTCGCGCTCTTGGTGTGGGCGTATTGAGGCGTATCCTCAGCTGCCGGCGGCTCAAGACCGATGCGATTGCGTTGCCCAGCTAAGCGTAGGCGCCATGACAATGTTTGAATTTTTTGCCCGATCCACAAGGGCAAGGGTCGTTCCGGCGCGCGCTGGCGTGGGAGATGTTCGTGAGGATTCTCTGCTTCCGTAGCGTTTCGAAATTCGTCCGCAAGAACGTGGAGAGATAGTTTTCCTGCAGACTTCTGAGGTGATCGTTGACGAACAGCCGCAGAAATGCCTCGCAACCGCTGTCCTTCGCCGAGATCGGCATCGTGCCGCCCATTAAATCGCCCTCATACGCCGAGGTCGCATGCACGAAGATGGGCTTCTGCTCTTCACAATTTACGTTGTTGTCGATTACCTTGACGGATTTCAGCAGCCTCGCGTGGACATTCCAGACTCGCGAATCCAATACCGAGACACGACCGATATCCCGGTAGGCCATGATGTTGAGCGCATTCTGATCCGGGAACATGTCGCCGTCTTGCGCGGCCGCGACAGATTGCCAGTTTCGGAGCGCGGCGGGATTTGCAAACACCACAACGCCCGCGTTCAAACACCGGCGCTCCTTGAACGACGGGTTATCGACGACTGCCGATCGCAGCTTTGCTTCACCAAACGAATTGCAAACATCTTCGAGGGTTTTGTTGGGGCCTTCATCGGGCGAAATCGCAAAGTCCTTGTCTTGCGATACCAACTCGCTTGCCAGATCGAACAGCTCCTTGCTTGCCGGCCTGATGGCGATGATGTCGCAATCGATCCAGATCGGCATTGACGCCGGCTCGTCGTTCAGGAACGACGCCATGCTGCTCTTAAGCTTGTACGGATGATCGGTCTTGCTCAGGTCGGCAGGAATATTTAAAAGCAACTTTTTCTCTTCAAAATACCTTCTCCGCGCATCGCCCAATCCAAAATCCATGACATGGCAAGGGATGCCGGGAAAGCAGTTTTGCAGGCTTTCCAGCAGCATTCCGCACATGAAAAAATATTTGTCGTTGGCCCCGGTGACAAACCTTAAGGAGCCTTCGTACGGCACGGCTTAATTGCGCTCGTCCGGCAAAATCGGCAGCGGGTGGAATTCGATGCCTTCCTCGGCCAGCGCCTTGGCCTCCTCGGGCGAAGCCTCGCCGTAGATCGAGCGGTGCTCGGTCTCGCCGTAATGCATCTTGCGCGCTTCCTCGGGGAACTTCGCGCCGACATGATCTGCGTTCTTGGTGAGATGCTCGCGCAGTTCCTTGAGCTTGGCGCGGAATTCCTGTTCCTGCGGCGAGATCATGGCGACAGGAGCTTTCTCTGGCGCTTTCTCTGGCGCGATCGCGGCCGCCGGAGTCTCGGTCGGCGCTTCAACGGACTCCGCACGCTTACTCGCGCCGGAAAGCCGCGGCGCCATGATTGCCTTCTGGACCTTTGCCGAGTCGCAATGCGGGCAGTTCACCAGGCCGCGTTTGGCCTGCTTGTCATAAGCCGCGGAATTCTGGAACCAGCTTTCGAAGGCGTGGCCCTTTTCACACGCCAGCGCGTAGCGGATCATTCGGTCCCCCTGACCACGTGCAGGTGGGTTGGCTCCGCCAACGGCTCGACGATCTCGAAACGGCGGCCGTGCTGCAGCGATGGGATATGCGATCGCGCTTTCGCCACTTCCGACAGATCGATCTCGGCCATCACCACTCCCGGCTTGGTGCCGCCTTCCGCTAGGATGCGCCCCCAGGGGTCAACGATCAGTGAATGGCCGAAGGTCTCGCGGCCGTTCTCGTGCTTGCCGCCTTGCGCGGCGGCGAACACGAAGCAGCCGTTTTCGATGGAGCGAGCGCGGATCAGCACATGCCAGTGCGCCTCGCCGGTCTGCTGAGTGAAAGCGGAGGGGATCGTCAGCATGGCGGCGCCGCCTTCCGCCAGCGCGCGGTATAGTGCGGGGAAACGCAGATCGTAACAGATCGTCAATCCGAGCCGGCCCCACGGCAGATCGGAAAGCACGGCCTGTTCGCCCGGCAGGTAGGTGCGCGACTCACGGTAGCTTTCGCCGCCTTCGAGATCGACGTCGAACATGTGGATCTTGTCGTAGCGCGCGGCGAGGTTGCCTTTCGGATCGATCAGGAACGAGCGGTTGGCCGCCCGGTCCGGCGAGATCTTGATCGCCAGTGACCCGACATGAACATAAATGCCGAGCTTTCGCGCGAGCTCGCGCAAAGTGGCGAGCGACGTATCGGCGTCTTCTGCCGCGATGGTGGCAAACAGCCGTTCGCGTTTGACCTCCATGATGTTGGTCATTTCCGGCGTCAGCACGTAATCGGCGCCGGCCGATTTCGCCTCGCCGATCATGCGCGCGGCGGCGTCGATATTGGCGGCGGGCGTCAAGCCCGCGCGCATCTGGATCATCGCGGCCTTGAAGGCGGACGTGGTCATTTCGATGTCCCTTCGCCCGCGAGCAGCGGATCGAGTTTGCCGGCGGCGTCGAGGTCATGCAGGTCGTCGCAGCCGCCCACATGCACATCGCCGATGAAGATCTGCGGCACGGTATAGCCGCCGTTCGCGCGTTCGACCATCTTTTCGCGCAGCTCGTAATTGCCGCTCACGTCGATCTCGGTGAAGGCCGCGCCCTTGCGTTTGAGCAGCGCTTTGGCCGCGTGGCAATAAGGGCAATAGCGGGTAGTATAGATTTCAATCGTGGGCATTGGCGGCTTCTGCGGCGATCCGGCTCTGGTTATATGGTGGTGCGCACCGGTGCGACAACCCGGGCGAACACCAGGACGTCCACATGGGCGGCGCCCGCCCGCAGCAGGGCGCGGGCGCAGGTATCGACGGTGGCACCCGAGGTGAGCACGTCATCAATCAGCACCAGCCGGCGGCTCGCGACTTCCGCCTTGTGCTCGACCGGCACGCGGAAGGCGCCTTGAACATTGCCGGCGCGTTCGGTCTTCGACAGTCCGACCTGCTGCGGCGTCGCGCGCACGCGCTTGAGTGTGTCATGCAATACCGGCACATCGGACAGGTCGGAAATCGCGCCGGCGAGTGCGGCGATGGTTGAAGCGCCGGCCCCATAACCGGCGCCAATGCAGCGGCACCGGGACAAGGGCATTGGCTTCGGCGAGCAACTCGCGGCCGGCGCGCGCCATCCACTGCCCCATCATCGGCGCGAGATCGAGCCGGTCGCCATATTTGAACAAATGCACCAGCTTGCGCGCAACGTCGTCATTGCGCACCGCGGCGCGTGCACGGTCATAGGCCGGCGGATTGGCGATCGCCTCCATCGACAGCAGGCCGGGCCGGGGTCGTAAACGAACGGGATGCCGAGCCGGGCGCAGTAAGGCGGCTCGATCAGCGACAGTTTCGATCAGCAGTCGGCGCACAGGCCAGCCCCGCCTGCGAGCGGTGCGCGGCAGGACGGAGACAGCGGCGGCAGCACGAGGTCAAGGGCAGAGGGCAGGACGGCGTGCAATCCGCCACGGAGTTGCGCGAAACGCGCGGATGTTTCGCCCCGGCTTGCCGAGACAAGCTCGTTCATGCTGCAACTGTAGCAGATGCCGTCAACCCCGACCATCTTCGACCGCAAGCTGTTGCGCGCGCGCCAGCAGCGCGCCCACGCCTTCGGGGCCGAGACCTTCCTGATCGACCGGGTCGCCGCCGAACTGGGCGAGCGGCTCTCCGTGGTGCTGCGCACATTTGAGCGCGCCGTCGATCTCGGCACGCCCACCGATGCGGTGCGCCGCCTGCTCGCCGATAGTGGCAAGATCGCGACCGTCGTTTCGGCCGCGCCGGCGGTCGGGCTGCGCGCCGGCGCGTTGCGTGTCGCCGCCGACGAAGAGGCCTTGCCGTTCGCCGACGGCTCGCTCGATCTGATCGTATCGGCGCTGGCGTTGCAATTTTTGAACGATCTGCCCGGCACGCTGATCCAAATCCGCCGCGCGCTCAAGCCGGACGGTCTGTTTTTGGCGGCGCTGATCGGCGGCGACAGCCTGGCCGAATTGCGCGAGGCTTTCGCCCAAGCCGAAAGCGATATCGAGGGCGGCGTCTCACCGCGCGTGGCGCCGTTTGCCGACCTGCGCGAACTGGGCGCGCTCTTGCAACGTGCCGGATTTGCCTTGCCGGTAGTCGATTCCGATCGCCTCACCGTGCGCTACGGGTCGGTGTTTGCGCTGATGCGCGATCTGCGCCGTATGGGCGCGACCAATGTGCTTACCGAGCGCCGCCGCACGCCGCTCCGGCGCGCGACTTTGAATCGAATGGCGGAGATTTATGCGCAGCGCTTCGTCGATCCCGATGGGCGCGCGCGCGCGACCTTTGAGATCGCCTGGTTGTCGGGCTGGGCGCCGCATGAGAGCCAACAGAAGCCGCTCAAGCCAGGCTCCGCGCAGGCACGCCTCGCCGATGCGCTCGGCACGCGGGAAATTTCGGCGGGTGAGAAACCTAACAGCTAAGAGGTGCCGTCGATCGCTGCCCTCAAGTCCCGTTTCAGGCCGAGTGCCATTAGCACCTCGGCCATGATGAACATCGGGCCGATGAAAGCCTGGAACAGATTATAGGCCAGCGCCGGACGACGACCTTCCCAGGCGTGTCCGGCGAGCTGGAACACCCAGCCGCCGACAAAGAACACAGCGAAGACGATCCACACGGTCGCGCTGCCGCAGTTGCGCGCGGTCCATTCCGCCACGATCAGCATCGGCAGCATCACCGCGATCATCGCCAGCCCAATGACGCGATCGAGTGCAACCCAGCCCGCCAGCGCCAGCAGCGCGACCGGCACAGCGGCAGATATCCCGGCCACGCGAACAAGCGCAGCGGCAATAAGATCGAAAACACGATGGCGGGGATGCCGATGAAATGCGTTGCCCGATTGCGTTCGTCGCGATGATAGCTGGCATAGGTCGCGAGCTGGCGCGCAAAAAAGCTGCCCATGGCTTAGTCCCCGATCGTCGGCCATAGCGGGCCATTGTGCCACTTTAGGCGATTGGGAACCGCGCGGCACGCCCTGCACATGCGGGATCCAGAAATTATCGGCGGGAGAAAAAGCGGGAGCGCTGGCGAGACCGTGGCGTGGTCTTGGGCGGCTTAGAATATGTTGGTGAGCTTGTCGTAAAATACCACCATGATCTCCGAGCCGACAGACGAAATTGCCCCGATGATGGCGACGCTCACCCCGCGGCGATGATCGCGTATTCGATGGCCGTGGTACCACGGTCGTCACGGAATAATTTGCGCAGGCTGCGCATCGCTCGGAGGCTTTTCATAGACGCTTCCTATTCACTCGATGTTAAGCCGGCAATTACAACAGAGCCATCAGATGCGAAATCAGCGGAACGTCCGCCGGAGGCATTTCATAATCCCGCAGCCGGTTCGGCTTTACCCAGGCGAGTTTCTGCCCCTCGCTCGAGGTGACTTGCCCCTCCCAGCGCCGGCAGGCGTAAAGCGGCATCAGGAGATGGAAGTCTGGATAGGCATGGCTCGCGAAAGTGAGCGGCGCGAGACAGGCCTCTTTGACGACAATGCCTAGTTCCTCCTGCAACTCCCGGATCAAACTTTCTTCCGGCGCTTCCCCATCCTCGACCTTGCCGCCCGGAAACTCCCATAAGCCTGCCATCGGCTTACCGGCGGGACGCTGCGCGATGAGCACGCGGCCGTCGGCATCGACGAGGGCGCAGGCGGCGACAAGGACGATTTTGGCGCTCACTACCCTTCGACCTCGATGCTAGAGAAACTTGGTTAAGGGCATATTCCGCGATACCGGACCGGCAGACGCTCGTGGCCAACCGGTAAATGACAGGTTAAGACCGATAATCACCGTTGATTGAAATGTATTCCGTGGTGAGATCGCAGGTGAGAACGCGGTCGCTCGCCTTCCCAAGGCCGAGCGCGACCTTCATGCTAATTTCTGGTTTCTTCATCGCCGCGCTGACCTCGGTCTCGTCGTAGGCCGGATCGCGCGCGCCCTTGTGCGCCACCCTGATGCCGCCGAACCAGATCGACAGTTTGTCGCGGTCGGCCGGCTCGCCGGCCTTGCCGACCGCCATGACCACGCGGCCCCAATTGGCGTCCTCACCGGCGATGGCGGTTTTCACCAGCGGCGAATTGGCGATCGACATGGCGATGCGCCGCGCCGAGGCCTTCGACACCGCGCCCTCCACCACGATCTCCACCAACTTGCGCGCGCCTTCGCCATCGCGCGCGACCTGCTCGGAGAGATTGGCGAGTAGCGCGTGCAGCGCGCGTTTGAAGTCCTTGAGCTTGGGGTCGGCGGCGCGAGTGATGCGCGGATTGCCGGCTTTGCCGCTGGCGAAGATCATCAGCGTGTCGGAGGTCGAGGTGTCGCCATCGATGGTCACGGCGTTAAAGGTGTCGGCGACGCCGTCCTTGAGCAGCGCCTGCAGCGCCGCCGGCGCGATGGCGGCATCCGTGAAGATGAACGAGAGCATCGTCGCCATGTCCGGTGCGATCATGCCGGCGCCCTTGGCGATGCCATTGATCGTGGCCGTGACCTTGCCGATGCGTGCGGTAGCGGTCGCTACCTTGGGAAAGGTGTCGGTGGTCATGATCGCGCGCGCGGCGGCGAGGAAATCGCCGGCCTTGGCGCGCGCTGCGAGTCCCTGCATGACGGGCGCGAATTTCGACGCGTCGAGCGGTTCGCCGATCACGCCGGTGGAAGCGAGGAAAATTTCTGCCGGCTTGCAGCCGGTCGCCTTGGCAGCGATCTCGGCGGTAAGCTTGGTGGCCGCGCGCCCGCTTTTACCGGTGAAGGCATTGGCATTGCCGGAATTGACCACCAGCGCGCGCGCTTTACCGGATTTCAGATGAGCGCGGCACCATTCGACCGGCGCCGACGGGCATTTCGATTTGGTAAACACGCCGGCGGTGGTGGTGCCGGCCTCGAACAGCGCCAGCAGCACGTCGGTGCGGCCGGCATAACGGATGCCGGCTTCGGCAGTGGCGAGCCGCACGCCGGCGATCGCCGGCAGGTCCGGCACGTGTTGTGGGGCGAGGGGAGAGATGGCGGTACTCATCGGTGCGGCACCCAATGGTCTGTCACTGCGGGGCTTGTCACCCAAAGTCGGGTTTACCCGACTTTGGCAACTAAATCATGCACAACTCGGGCAAGCCCGAGTTGTGATGCGATCCCGTTGAATTTGGCCATGTGCCTATAGAAGCGAAATGGCCGGGACAAGCCCGGCCATAACGATATTATTGAATGCCCGCGATCGCTTTTATTTCTTGTCCGACGCGGCTGGCTGCTTGTCGTCCTCAGTCTTGTACATCTTCTCGATCTTGGCTTCGGCGCGCAGCTTCTGCACCAGTTCGGCCTGCGCTTTGCGCGTCACAAATTGCTCGATCTGCGGCTTAACCTCTTCGAATTTCGGCAGCGGCTTCACGCGCTTGTCGTCGACCTTGATCACGTGCCAGCCGAATTGGGTCTTCACCGGTGCGGAGATTTGGCCCTTGTCCAGCTTGAAGGCGACCTCGGAGAATTCCGGCACCATCTGTTCCTTGCTGAAATAGCCGAGGTCGCCGCCATTGGCCTTGCCGGACGGGTCCTCGGTGACCTCCTTGGCGACCTTCTCGAAATCCTCGCCTTTCTTCAGGCGCACGATGATCGCTTTGATCTTGTCCTCGGCCGCCTTGCTCGCTTTTTCGTCGCCCGGCGCGGCGCGGATCAGGATGTGGCGGGCGTGCACCTCTTGCACCTCGCCCATCTGCTTGACGGCCTCGTCATAGACCTTGTGCATGGCCGCGTCGGTGAGCGCGGCCTTGCCGACCGATTGAAGCATTTCCTCCATCAAGAGCTTTTCGCGCGCGAACGCGATCCGCTGCTTGAATGAGGCGCTGTCGGCCATCTTTTTGTCCTCGGCCGCTTTCGATACCAGGATCATGTCGGCGACGAACTGCACCAGATAGTCCCTCTTGGCGTCCGGCGACATCGGCGGAAGCTGGCCGGCCTCTTCTTCGGCGACGGCGAGGTCGCTCTGGTGGATCTCGGTGCCGTTGACCTTGGCGATGAGCGGGTCCTTGTCCTGGGCTGCGAGCGGGCCAGCGGCCAGCACAAGCAGCGCCAGGGTGGCGGCAATGGTGGCGGCCGGGCGGGCGTAATGGGAAATCGTCATGGTGCGATCCTTGGCGCTGTCCTCGGGAAGGGATGGTCCGCAATGGGAGCGGACGGCGGCGGACTTGTCGCCCAACAACCATGATATTGCAATGACGAAAGGCGCAAAGGTCCTGACGTCCGCGTGAGTGGGTCCCTGACGGCCGCCGTAAGCGCCAATTGACAATAATCCGACCCCCTCCTATTTCTCCGCTAACCTCGGCTGGTTACGCTTTGCAGGCGCGCTGGCGTCGAATTTGCCCGAAAAGTGCCGCAATTCCGGAGCGCCGGAAGCAAAATCCGGGCGTGGCGGCGTGTTAAGGCTTGTGCCCGTAGCACCCCGGTATCTGTTAGGAGCTCCCGTATGATCGGCGCCGTTGCCCGCAAGCTGTTCGGCTCCGCCAATGAGCGGCAGATTCGCAGCTATCAGCCGCGGGTGGCCGCGATCAACGCGCTGGAGCCGGAACTGGCGGCGCTCTCCGACGAGGCGTTGCGCGCGCGCACGGCCGAGTTCAAGAAGCAGGTCGCCGAGGGCGCCTCGCTCGACGACATCCTGGTGCCGGCCTTTGCCACCGTGCGCGAGGCGGCCAAGCGCACCATCGGCCAGCGCCATTTCGACGTGCAGCTCATCGGCGGCATGATCCTGCACGAAGGCAAGATCGCCGAGATGAAAACCGGCGAAGGCAAGACGCTGGTGGCGACGCTTGCCGTCTACCTCAACGCGGTCTCCGGGCGCGGCGTCCACGTCGTCACGGTCAACGACTACCTCGCCAAGCGCGATGCCGAATGGATGGGGCAGATCTACAATTTCCTCGGGCTGACCACTGGCGTGATCGTGCACGGGCTCGACGACGAGCAGCGCAAGAAGAACTACGACTGCGACGTCACCTACGGCACCAATAACGAGCTTGGCTTCGACTATCTGCGCGACAATATGAAGTACCGCATGGAAGACATGGTCCAGCGCGGGCACATCTACGCCATCGTCGACGAAGTGGACTCCATCCTGATCGACGAGGCGCGCACGCCGTTGATCATTTCCGGCCCGCTCGACGACCGCTCCGAATTCTACAACACCATCGACAGCTACATCCCGGCGCTCGACAAGGCCGACTACGAGGTCGACGAGAAGCAGCGCACGGTGACGCTCACCGAAGCCGGCATGGAGAAGCTCGAGCGGCGCCTGGAGGCCGCCGGCCAGCTCAAGGGCGAGTCGCTCTACGACGTCGAGAACGTCTCCGTCGTGCATCACGTCAATCAGGCGCTGCGCGCGCACAAGCTGTTCCAGCGCGACAAGGACTACATCGTGCGCAATGGCGAGGTCGTCATCATCGACGAGTTCACCGGCCGCATGATGCCGGGCCGCCGCTATTCGGAAGGGCTGCACCAGGCTCTGGAGGCGAAAGAGCATCAGCCGATCCAGCCGGAGAACCAGACGCTCGCCTCGATCACCTTCCAGAACTATTTCCGCATGTACGAGAAGCTCGCCGGCATGACCGGCACGGCGCTCACCGAGGCCGACGAGTTCTTCGACATCTACAAGCTCGACGTGCTGGAAGTGCCGACCAACATGCCGCTCATCCGCATCGACGATGACGATGAGGTCTATCGCACGAACAAGGAAAAATACCGCTCGATCATCGCGCTGATCGAGGACTGTAAACTGCGCGGCCAGCCGGTGCTGGTCGGCACGACCTCGATCGAGAAATCCGAGCAACTCGCCGACATGCTGCGCGAGGCCGGTTGGGAGTTCGCATGATTTCTCCGATCCCAACGCCTTTGCCGCGCTCTATTCCGGCGACGACGGCGCCACCAAGACCAAGGTGTTTGCGATCCTCAATGCGCGCTACCACGAGCAGGAAGCCTACATCGTCTCGCAGGCCGGCGTGCCGGGCGCGATCACCATCGCCACCAACATGGCCGGGCGCGGCACTGACATCCAGCTCGGCGGCAATGCTGATATGCGCATCCGACAGGAAATCACCGACGTCACCGATTGGGCGGCGCGGGAAAAGGACCCGCGCGCCGATAAGATCCGCAAGCAGGTGGCGCGCTTGAAGCAGAAGGCGCTCGCCGCCGGCGGCCTCTACGTACTCGGCACCGAGCGGCACGAGAGCCGGCGCATCGATAACCAGTTGCGCGGCCGCTCCGGCCGCCAGGGCGACCCAGGCCATTCCAAATTCTTCCTGTCGCTGGAAGACGACCTGATGCGCATCTTCGGCTCCGACAAGCTCGACGGCATGCTGCAGAAGCTCGGCCTCAAGGAAAACGAGGCGATCATCCATCCTTGGATCAACAAGGCGCTGGAGAAGGCCCAGCAGAAGGTCGAGGCGCGCAACTTCGACATCCGCAAGAACCTGCTCAAGTTCGACGACGTGATGAACGACCAGCGCAAGGTAATTTTCGAGGAGCGGCTCGATCTGATGCGCGACGAGGCGGTGGACGAGACCGTCGCCGGCATGCGCCATTCGGTGGTCGAGGATCTGGTTGCGAAGCATATTCCGCCGAATGCCTATGCCGAGCAGTGGGACGTCGAGGGCCTCGACAAGGCGCTCCGCGAGGTGCTCACGCTCGATCTGCCGGTGAAGGATTGGGCCAAGGAAGAGGGCATCGCCGACGAGGAAATGAAGGAGCGCATCGAGCGGCGCGCCGACGAGCACATGGCGGGCAAGGTGGCCAAATGGGGCCCCGACGTCATGCGCTATGTCGAGAAATCGATTTTGCTGCAAACGGTCGACCATCTCTGGCGCGAGCATCTGGTCATGCTCGAGCACCTGCGCCAGGTGATCGGCCTGCGCGGCTACGGCCAGCGCGACCCGCTCAACGAATACAAGGCGGAGGCCTTCAGCCTGTTCGAGGCGATGATGTCCCGCCTGCGCGAGGCGGTGACCGGGCAGTTGATGCGCGTGGAAATCGTGCAGCAGCCGCCGGAGGAGCCGCCGCCGCAACAGCTTCCCTATATGGAAGCGCACAAGGTCGATCCCTTGACCGGCGAGGACGAACTGGCGCCCGCGCTGGCGCCGATGCTGGCCGGCAATGGCAATGGCGCGCAGGCCGAGCGCAATCCGAAGGATCCCACGACCTGGGGCAAGGTCGGCCGCAATGAGTCGTGCCCCTGCGGCTCCGGCAAGAAGTTCAAACACTGCCACGGCAAGTTTGCCTGAGCGGGCGGCTGCACACGCATTTGAAATCGAAACGCCGGCTTCGCGCCGGCGTTTTTCGTCAGGCCTTCATGGCCAACGCGGCGCCGTTTGCGGCGATGTCGCCGAGCGCATGCTTCAGCGCGGCCGAGGCGCGATAAACCGGCACATAGCCGCGCATCAGGATTTGCGCCGACCGCTTGTAGGCGGCGCGGGTGATCTTGGTTTCCGAATTGGTCTGCTGGCCTTCGATGGTGGCCGACAGAACGCCGGCCGGATTTTCGATATCGACCTGCACTTCCGAGGGTGTTCCGGCCAATCCCGGCAAACCCTGCGCCAGGTCGTGCGCGACGGTGCCAGGCATCAGGCACGCCGCGGCGAGGCAACAACCGCCGGTGACCGCCATGGTGGCATGGCCTTCCTGCGGCGTGAAATAGCGCGTCGAGATGTTGCCGCCGTTCACCGGCGGGCCGACGATGCAGACTTTCGGGATCGTCTCGCTGTTGGCGAGTTCCTCGGCGGTCATCGGTTGGCCGCCTTTGCCTTTCAGCCCCATCTTCAGGCCGGCTTCGATCCAAAGTGTTTTCAGCGCCGAAAAGAAGACGTCGTCGTTGCGCAGGTCCTTGACCGGCTCGGTGCCGGTCTTGCCGAAGTCCGACGCCCGCGCGATCACCATCGGCACGGCGACGTCGACGCAGGACACCGTGAATTTGCCGAAGCTGTCAGCAGCCGATCCGGTCGGCAGTGCCTTGCCGGTCTTGGCGCCGACCGGGTTGGTCATGAACAGATCGACGCCGGGGAATTCGCCGTCGACGCCTGGAATCCGCGCGACCGAAAATCCGTCGCCGGCCAGCGTGACGCGGCCGATCATGGTGGTCTTGGTGTTGGTGTTGAAGATTTCGACCTCGCCCTTGCCGTTCAACTGGCGCGGCAGGAAATGCTGGTCGATCGCCCAATAAGGCAGCGCGGCCGACATGTTGCCGCAGTTCACGCTCCAGTCGATCTGCGATTTTCCGCCAGCGAGTTGCGCCAGCGTGCTTACGATCTGCGGCCCGCCCGCCGCGTCGGTCGTCATCTCGGCGAAGAACACCTTGTTGCTGGTCGGATAGCCGCGCCCGAGGCCGGTGATCTGCTTGGTGTCGGATGTCGAGCCCTGCAACGGCAGGCCCATCAGATGACGCAGCAATTCCTCGCGCAGGTCGAGTTGCTTGGGCGCGATGCGATCCCAGATGATCAATCCGGTCGAGGTGCCGCCGCGGACATGCAGCACCGGAAACTCCCAGGTGCCGAAGTTTTCGCGCGGCAGGTGGCTGATGGCGACGGGGCTTGAGTAGTTGATGGCTCGCTCCTCGCAATTCGTGTTCGTTCGGCGTCAAAATAGTCCCCGGCTGTCGCCCCTGTCCAATCGCACGTCCGCACAATAGGATAGGCTCGATCGCGGGCGGCCACGTCCGCTCGCTGCCGGGTTTCGCGATGGCCATTGCCGAGGATCGCCCAGGCCTGTCGGCGCAAGCCGAGGCCGAAGACTGGCTGATCGCCTGCGAGACCGCCTTGCAGGCGGGGCGACGCCGGCGCGGTGGCTGGCCTATTCCTTGCCGACGGCCTGTGGCGCGACCTGCTCGCCTTTACCTGGACCATCAGCACCGCGGCCGGCCGCCCGGCGATCGAAGCCATGCTGCGTGAGACGCTGGCGCGCACGAAGCCTAAGAATTTCCACATCCCGCCGAAACGCACACCACCGCGCTGGGTCACTCGCGCCGACACCGATTGCATCGAAGCCTTGTTCGAATTCGAGACCGCGGTCGGACGGTGCAACGGCGCGCTGCGCCTCAAGCCCAACCGGCAAGGCCGGCTCTACGCCTGGACGCTCAACACCAACCTGTACGAGATCCGCGGCCACGAAGAGGCATTCAAGCGCCGCGGCGAACCCGATTCGACGCGCGACTTCAGCGCCGAGAACTGGTCCGACCGTATCGCCCGCCAGCGTGCTTTTGCCGGCCGCGACCCGGCGGTTCTGGTCGTCGGCGGCGGCCAAGCCGGACTGTGCGTCGCAGCGCGCCTGCAGCAACTCGGCGTCGACACGCTGATCGTCGACCGCCACGCGCGCGTCGGCGACAACTGGCGCAAGCGCTACCATTCGCTGACGCTGCACAACGAGGTCTTCGTCAATCATCTGCCCTATATGCCATTCCCGCCGACCTGGCCAGTCTATATCCCGAAGGACATGCTGGCCAACTGGTTCGAATCTTACGTCGATGCGCTCGAGTTGAATTACTGGACCGGCACCGAACTGGTGAGCGGCAGCTACGACGAGCAGCGCAAACAGTGGACCGTCTCGCTCCGCCGCGCCGACGGCAGCGAGCGCGTGATGCATCCGCGCCATCTGATCTTCGCGACCGGAGTCAGCAGCATTCCCTTTACGCCCGACTTGCCCGGGCTCGCCGACTTCGCTGGCGTCAAGGTGCATTCGGGCGACTTCAAAGATGCCGAGCAATGGCACGGCCGCAAAGTGCTGGTGCTCGGCACCGGCACCAGCGGCCATGACGTCGCACAGGAGCTGCAGGCCCACGGCGCCGACGTCACCATCGTCCAGCGCAGCCGAACTTACGTCGTCAGCCTGAAGGAGGCGCAGAGCGTCTACGTGATCTATTCGGAAGGCATTCCGTTCGACGATTGCGACCTGCTGGCCACCTCGATGCCCTATCCGGTATTGCAGCGCTCGTATCAAGTTTCGACCGCCAAAGGCCTTGAGGTCGACAAGGCTTTGCTCGATCGGCTCGCGAAAACCGGCTTCCGCCTGTGGGCGGGCGAGGACGAGACCGGCTTCCAGATGATGTATCTTCGCCGCGGTGGCGGCTATTACTTCAACGTCGGCTGCTCCGAGTTGATCGTCTCCGGCGCGGTCAAGCTGCTGCAATTTGCCGACATCGAAAAATTCGTCGCCGAGGGTGCGCGGCTCAAGGACGGCTCGATCATTCCGGCCGATCTTCTGGTGCTTGCGACCGGCTACAAGAACCAACAGGAGGCGGTGCGAGTTTGTCTCGGCGATGCGATTGCCGACAAAATCGGTCCGGTCTGGGGCTTCGACGACGGCGGCGAACTGCGCAACATGTGGCGGGCAACGGCGCAACCGGGCCTGTGGTTCACCGCAGGCAGCCTGGCGCAATGCCGGATTTTTTCGCGTTACCTCGCGCTGCAGATCAAGGCGCTGGAAGAGGGGCTGATAAACTAGGGCGCGGGCTACCCGGCAAATCTTAATCTCATTTATCGATCTATCATGTTAATCGACGCCAACGCGAAACTAAATCGCTTTTTTATACCGTGAAATTACACTTTTGCTTGTGAATGGGACTCCCAATGAAATCATTGGGTTAAGCAGGTAGCCACTATCAATATGGCCTCCGCTCCACGTGCGGCCTTGAACGTTCAAGCGCCAAAATTGACTGGGACGCCACCGCGGAAGTTCGATCAGCGGAGCGGTATTTCGTCGCATCTGCTGCCGGAAATCCCGAATTGGCGAGAGGGACTAACGCTAATGATCGTCGCAAAACGTGGCGATACGAGAGGAGAAACGCCATGTCGGTTTGGCTGAAACCTGTTGCAGCAGCTGATTTGATCGCGGGTTCTTACTTCGCAATCTGCAATCCTGCGATTGCTGAGAATGGCGTGTCTGCCGATGCCATCGTGTTTGGCCAGGCGGCCGCGCTCAATGGACCGGCTTCAGCTCTCGGGCAAGGCATGAAAGCCGGCATTGAGGCGGCATTTGCAGAGATCAACAAGAAAGGCGGGGTCTCAGGCCGCAAACTCAAGCTGATCAGTCGTGACGACGGCTACGGGCCGGACAAATCGATTGCCGCAACAAAGAGCCTGATCGAGCAAGACAAAGTTTTCGCCATTATTGGACCGGTCGGTACCCCGACATCCGCCGCAACGCAGCCGATCGCGACCGCCGCTGCGGTTCCTTTTATCGGCGCGTTCACGGGTGCGGGCTTCCTTCGCGATCCGAAGTTCTCCAACGTCATCAACGTTCGCGCCAGCTACAACGAAGAGACCGAAGCGTGGGTTCGCCATCTGACTGAGGATCTCAAGATCAAGAAGATCGCGATCTTTTACCAGGACGATGCGTTCGGGCGCGCGGGTCTCTCCGGATTCCAAGCCGCAATGAAAAAACGCAATCAGCTATCAGGTGTTCATGACGGTGATCCAGGCGGACGGCACATTCAAGGCGGTGGAGAAACTGACCGCCGCAAACTAAACGGGGGTCATGGTCTCGTCGCCGGAGGGCATCCAGTCCGCATTGGACTGAATCCTCCGGCGGCGCGGATAGCTTAGTTGTGGGGTACTTGCCGCGTGAGGGGTGTAATGCTTTTCAAGAAAAAGGCCGCGATAGCTAAGAACCTGTCGTCGGCCGGTGCCGGCCCTGTTGGCGCCGACGCAATCCGTTTCGGAATCAAGGTCAAGCTGCAAGTCGCGTTCGGCGTGGCCGCCGTGATGACCGTCATCGCTGCGACTGTTGCGATGATGTCGTTTTCTGCCACCGAGCGCGGTTTCGAGCGTGTCGCCGGCCACGAAGTGCCGGTGATGACCGATACGCTCAGGCTGTCGGTCATTTCCGGAGAAATTTCCACCGCCGCCGCGCGTTTCGTCAGCGCAAATACGGCCGACGATCAGCGCGCTATCTCTACCGTGATCGCCGCCCGCAGCGGCGACCTCGGCCGCATCTTGGCGCAAGTCCGGAAAGCTCGCGGCAGCGACGCGGCGTTCGCCGCGGTCGAAGATACGGCCAAAAAACTGCAGACAAATCTCGACGCCTTGAAGAAGGCGATCTCCAAACGCACCGAACTGCGCGCCAAACTCGAAGGTAAGCTCGCGGATCTTCACAAAGTTCATACGGAAATTTCCGGTAAGCTGACGCCGCTTGTGGACGGTTCCTATTTTGACGCCGTCGCGGCGGCTGGCAGCGTCGGCCAAACCGGCGACCGTACAGTGCGATCAATGGTCGACCACGACCTGCCGATGCTGCAGGCGACCGTTGAGATCGGATCCGAGATAAATCTCGTAACAGGCTTGTTGACCGCGAGCACCCTGGCCTCATCGCCATCGCTCATGGGAATGCTTGAGGATTGGTACACTGCGTCAGCACACCGCGCCCAGAAGCTTTTGGCGAAATTGCCGAGCGACGAAAAGTTCGCGCAGTTGAAGAGCCAAATTGCCGGTCTGTTAAGTCTCGCCGATTTCAAGACGCAAGCCGGGTCAGAAAGCGACAAAAGCCCCGAGCGACTGAACAAGATATTCCGCGCCCAGGAATTGATCACCGAGTTGCTCGTCAAATTGGCCGACGATTTGAATTTCAATTTGGTGATGAAAGGCGAGAACGCGGCTAACATTACAAGCAAGGTCACCAAAGAGCTCGTGGCCAAGCAAATTTACGGACTGCGGAACGCATTGGAGACCGTCGCACAGGTCCACCTGCTCACGAGTTTGATCAGCGAGGGCGCTGTCACCGGCGAGGCGTCATCGATCATTCCGATTCAGGACCGGTTCAAGGCGTCGTCCGATCTGCTCGCGAAATCGACCGCTGCTCTCGATGACAAGAAAATCAGGGACGCCATCAACGAACTCATCAAGCTCGGGAACGGGCCGACGGGCGCCTTTGCACTGCACAAGCAAGAGCTGCAAGCCAACGCTGTGGCCGCCGAAATGGTCAAGGAGAATGCAGAACTCCAGCGCGCGCTCAATAACGCGGTTAATGTTGTCGTTGCCAAATCTGAGGCAATCGTGAGCGATAGCTCAGCGCAACTCATGAGCGATCTCAACCGCAACCGGGGTGCGTTGTTGATCGTTGCGGTCGTCAGCTTGTTGATTGCTGCCGGTATTGCCGTCTTCTATGTGCAGCGCAATGTCGTGCAGCGGCTGACATCGATTGGCGAGACGATGCACCGTCTTTCCTCCGGCGAAATGGATCTCACGGTTCCCGCGGTCGAAGATCGCGATGAGATTGGCCGAATGGCGCGTTCGGTGCTCATCTTTCGCGATGCGGCGATCGGCAAGGTGCGCCTTGAACGCGAAGCGGAAGAACAGCGCCGGGCGTCGGAAGAAGAACGCCAGAGGGCGAGCGAAAGCGTCGAAGCTGAGCGCCGGAGTGCCGCCGAAGCGCAGGCAAGGGTGGCGCAAGAGCAGGCCCAAATCATTTCTCGTCTTGCCGAGGGACTAAGCGCGCTTTCCAATGGCGATTTTAGCTTCCGGCTTGCCGAAGGGTTTACTGGCGCTGCAGCGAAAATAAAGGACGACTTCAATTCAATGGCCGATCACATCGCGCGGACCATCGCGCAGGTCAAATCCGCGGCACGCGAAATCACCGCCGCTGCCGTTGAGATTTCTACCAGCACCACCGACTTGTCGCAAAGCGCGGAGGAACAGGCGGCGAGCTTGGACCAGACCTCGGCTTCGATGGAAGAAATATCCAATACGGTGAAAAAGACCGCCGAGAATGCTCAGCGAGCTAATCAGTTTGCCGGTACGACGCGTGACGTCGCCAATCGCGGCGGCGAGGTCGTGACGCGCGCTGTCAATGCCATGGCTCTGATCCAAGACGCGTCGGATGAGATCGCCAGCATTATCGGCGTGATCGACGAGATTGCACGGCAGACAAACCTGCTCGCCCTCAACGCGGCGGTGGAAGCCGCGCGCGCAGGGGAAGCTGGTCGCGGGTTTGCTGTTGTCGCCTCCGAGGTTCGCAGCCTTGCACAGCGTTCCGCCGAGGCGGCGAAAGGTATCAATGACCTTATCACCAACAGCCACGGCAAAGTGAAAGAGGGTGTTGAGTTGGTCAGCCGGACGGGCGCTTCACTGACCGAAATCATCGAATCGATCAGCAATGTCGCAAATATTGTATCGGAAATTGCCAACGCCAGTTCCGAACAGTCCAACGGGCTCGAGCAGATCAACAAAGCCTTGACGCAAATGGACGAACTTACTCAGCGGAATTCGGCGTTGGCGGAAGAAAATGCCGCAACGGCGAAAGCACTTGAAAGCCAATCGATAGCGATGAATGAGCAGGTCGCATTCTTCCGGATCGACGAGGGTCCCGCGGCAGCGCCGGCTGGACACAAATCACCGACGCCAGATGTGGCGCTCGCCAGCGGCTTTTAGGGCTAGCGCCAGCTGTCGCTTATTGGCGCGACGTGGACTATTAGCTGACCGGCTCTTGCCGGTCTCAGTCCGTGAGCACTCGCCCTAGCCGCCAAAACCGAACAGCCTTCGTGCCGTTCCGCAGAACAGCTTGCGCCGGTCGGCTGCATCGGGAAACAGCAATGCGGCCAGCTCGACCAGCGGGCCGTAATCCTGCCGCTGCGGCGCGCGCAAGAACGGCCAATCCGACGCCCATAGGCAACGGTCAAGCGTGAAAGCATCGACTATGGCGTGGACGAACGGCCAAGTGTCCTCGAACGGGTAGGCGAGATTAGAGAATTTCGAATAACCGGACAGCTTGACGCTGACGCGTTGCGTGCGCGCGAGCCGCAGCAACGCCTGGAAGCCCGGCTGTTTCAAGCCCTCGTTCACGGTTGGCCGCCCGCAATGATCGATCAGCACGCGGACCGGCATGGTCTCGATCCAGGATACAAACATCGACAACTGGTCGTGCTCGCTTTGGATCTGCAGGAACATGTCGAGTTCGGTGAGCTTTTCGATTAGCCCGGTGGATTTTTTGTAGTAGTCGGCACCGTGGAAGGTCGGGTTGAACGCCGCGCCGGCAATCCCCTGTACCTGCAAGTCGCGCAAAGTTGCAAGGTCTGCGTCGAAGTCGATGATGGCGACGCCTTTGAAGCGTCCGTTACCGCGCGCGATGGCATCGAGCATGCAGGAATTGTCGCTGCCGTAGCCGGAGTTCGGCTGCACCAGCAACGCGTGCGTGACCCCATAAGTCTTCATCGCCGCAGCGAGCTGCGCCGGCGTGCCGATTTCCTGTCCGGACGGTTTGTAGTCGATGTCTTTGCCGTACGGGAACTCGGCCGGGTCGAAGACGTGCGCGTGGCAGTCGATCTTCGGCTCCTGGAAAATGCTCATTCGGCGCGTTCGCTTTTCAGCTTCTGCGCCAGGGCCTTCCTGAATTTGCGGTCGCGCTTCAAGTGCCACTCGCGGCTCATCGCTTCGCGCCGTGTCGCAAACCACTCCGAATGGAGCAGCACCCAGGCGCGCCCGCGCGTCGTGCGCGCGCCCTTGCCGGCATTATGCTGCTTAATTCGGCGCGCAATGTCGCTGGTCCAGCCGACATAGGTCAGGTGGCGCTTCTTGCTGCGCGTTCCGAGAACGTAGACGAAGCAGTCCATGCGTCGTCCGGGTGTGCCGAGCGTGCGGTTTAGCGCAGCGCGGTCCAGCGGCTGTCGAACGAGCCGGCTGGAACCACCGGCTGCGCGCCCGTCAGCAGGCCGTTGTTGCTCGCTGGCGGCGCCGAATAGGCGGTCCGTACTTCCGGCGGCTCGGGGCGTTGCGGCTTTGGCGCTGGCGCACGCTTCGCCACCGCCATCGGCTTCGCTGGCGCTGTGACATGCGGCACGGAAGCGGTTTGCATAACGGTGCCGTGCTTTGGCTTTGCCGCAAAACGGATATTGCTGCTGCGCGAGGCGACCGCCTGAGGTTGCTCCGGCGCAGCGGGCTTGGCTTCCGCCGGCGAGCCGGTGAAAAGGTTGCCGATGAGGCCGGCGATCGATTTCGGCTGCTCAGCGGGGCTTCGCCTTCCTTGGCTTGCGGCGCCGGCGGTGGCATCGGCACGCTCGCCAGCACCACAGGCTGCGCTGCAGGAGCGGCTGCCGGGGTCGCCGAAGCCGGCATGACGACCGTGCTCGCGGGCGCGGCTTGAAAGGACGTGCGCGGCAGCGCGCCGGGCGCGGTCGCGACTTTAATGAGCTGGCCGTTGTTGTCGTAGGCGTCCTGGGTGCCGAGTTGCGACGCAAACACCGGATTCATGCCGCCGTCGCCGACATGCGGCGGCGCAAGCGAGACGCCCTCGGCAATGTACTTGGCCATCTGATATTGCTCTTGCCGCCGATGATCGAGCACTGCGTCGGCAACCGCCGGGTCGAGCCGGTAGGCCGGGCATTTACCGCGCGGATCGAACTTCAGCGGCTTGGTGGAGTTCTCGGGCGCCGCCGCGTCGAACACATAGCGCTTCTCGCAGACCGCGACCTTCGGTTCCTGGTGGGTGGCTTCGAAGTCGTCGTAGCCCTCCTTGATTTCCTTCCAGAACACAAAGTTCGGATTGTTGCGGTGCTTGGCCATGTTCAGCGCGGTCATGCGGAACGGAAAGGCCTCGAACTGGAATTCTTTCTGCCCGCCGTAGAACAACTCGCGCGCCAGCGCGTAGATTTCCTGGATCTGCTCGTCGGTCATGGCGTAGCAGCCGCGCGACGAGCAGTCGCCGTGCACCATCAGTTCGGAGCCGGTATAGCCGTGAGCGCGGTCATAGCTGTTTGGAAAGCCGGTGTTGAAGGCGAGATAGTAATTGGAATTCGGATTCATCTGCCCGGGCGTGATCGTGTAGAAGCCCTCGGGCGCCTGACGGTCGCCTTCCTTCTTCTTCGGTCCGAGATCGCCCGACCAGCGGCAGATCGGATAGGTCTTCAACAGCGCGAATTGGCCGTCCTGGTTCTGCTTCCAGATCTCCAGTTCCAACTCTTCTTTGAAGAGGCGGGCGAGGATCGGCGAACCTTTATCCATGTGCTTGGATTTGATCTCGCCCAGCATCTTGTCGGACAGGGGGGCGAGCGAGCGACCGGTCGGGGTCACGCCATCGGGATCGCAGCCGGCAAGCGCAATGGCCGCGGCTGCGGCTGCCGAAATCAGCAGGGCGCGAACATAGGGTCGGTGCAAACGCGATTACTCCCCGAAGCGGCAGGCCCTTATTAACATATCGTTATCCAGAAGATGTGGCATCCGCAAGGCAAACAACTGCGGCCGTGGTTTCCGTTAAGTCTATGGTGAACCACGTGTAAAAGCCCCAAATCCATGCGGAATTGGAACCCTGGGCGGGTGCGAATGCAACGCCGGCGGCCGCTGGCCTAAACCGGGCTACGCCCCATGGCGAGAAACTTTTCGCGCCGCCGCCGCCGCACCGTCTCGCGGTCGAGCGGCCGCAGTTCGGAAAGCGCGTTGGCAATCGCCTCGCCGGTCGCGGCGATGGCGGCCAGCGGATCGCGATGGGCGCCGCCGGTCGGCTCCAGCACCACGGTATCGATCACCCCGAAACGCACCATGTCCTGGGCGGTGATCTTCATGTTGGTCGCCGCTTCCTGTGCCTTGGCGGTATCCCGCCACAGAATGGAGGCGGCGCCTTCCGGCGAAATCACCGAATAGATAGCGTGCTCCAGCATCAGCACGCGGTTGGCGGTGGCGATGGCGATGGCTCCGCCCGAGCCGCCTTCGCCCAGGATCACCGCGACATTGGGCACCGAGAGCGCGAGGCACGCGTCGGTCGAGCGCGCGATCGCTTCGGCCTGGCCGCGCTCTTCCGCACCGATGCCGGGATAGGCGCCGGCGGTATCGACCAGCGCGATCACCGGAATACCGAAGCGGTCGGCCATATCCATCAGCCGCACAGCCTTGCGGTAGCCTTCGGGCTTGGCCATGCCGAAATTGTGCTTGATCCGGCTCTCGGTGTCCGAGCCTTTCTCGTGGCCGATGATGCAGACGCTCTCGCCGCGGAAGCGGCCAAAGCCGCCGATGATGGCAGCGTCCTCGCCGAATTTACGGTCGCCGGCGAGCGGAACGAAACTCTCAATCAGGCCGGCAATATAGTCGAGGCAGTGCGGCCGCTGCGGATGGCGCGCCACCTGGGTCTTCTGCCAGGGCGTGAGGTCGGCATAGATCTCCTTGAGCGCGAGCGCCGCTTTCACCTCGAGCCGGCCGATCTCCTCGCCGACGGCGACCGCTGAATCGCTCTCGCCCATGGCGCGCAATTCCTCGACCTTGGCCTCCAGTTCGGCCACGGGTTTTTCGAAATCGAGATAGGTGCGCATGGTCCCGGCTAGCATTTGGTCGGGAAGTGACGCGGGAGCGCGTCTTAAGTCAAGCAATCGGGTTAATATGGGTTTTACGGAGTTTTCTGGCTAGCGGTCGGTGAGCGGATGCAGATCGCGCACCAGCGCTTTCAGCCGTTCTTCCAGCACGTGGGTGTAGATCTGCGTGGTCGAGATGTCGGCGTGCCCGAGCAGGGTCTGCACCACGCGCAGATCGGCGCCGTTATGCAGCAGGTGGCTGGCGAAGGCGTGGCGGAGCACGTGCGGGCTCAAACGCGCAGGCGCGATGCCGCAGGCCGCGGCAAGCGTCTTTAATTCGCGCGCGAAATGCTGGCGGGTGAGGTGGCCTTGCTCGCCGAACGAGGGGTAAAGCCATTTCGATTCCACGTCGCGCTCGGTCTCGGCGCGCAGCTTGAGATAGTCGGCCATGGCGCGCTTGGCGGCCTGGTTGAGCGGCACTAGCCGTTCCTTGCCGCCCTTGCCGCGCACCACCAGCATGCGTTGATCGCGCCGTGCGCTTGCCGCCGGCAGCGACACCAGTTCGGACACGCGCAGGCCGGTGGCATAGACGACTTCGAGCAGGCTCAGCAACCGCGCCGCACGCAGACGCCGCGCTGGCGGCGCTTCGGCGTCTTCCATCTCCTTGCGCGCTTGCGCCAAGAGCGCGTCGACCTCGGCGATCGAGAGCACTTTCGGCAAGGTGCGGCCGCGCTTGGGCCCTTCCAGCACCGCAGCCGGATCGTCGCCGCGTTTTCCTTCCGCGTAGAGGAAACGATAGAGCTGGCGCACTGCCGACAGACGTCGCGCCAGCGACGAGGCCTTGAAGGCGCGCTCGGCCAGCGCACCGATGAAACCGCGCAGGTCGTCGGTATCGGCGCCGGCGATCGTCTTGCCGGCGGCATTGAGATGCGCGGTGAGATCGGCAAGGTCGTTGCGATAGGCGTCAAGCGTGTTCTTGCCGGCGCCGCGCTCGGCTGCCAGCATGTCGAGGAACAGCTCGATCAGCGCTTCGTCGGATGCTTGTCGCCGGCGGGCCATCGCGTTCGCACCGTGTTCCGGCGCTAGGGCTGTTTTTTGAGGAACTGGTCGGGCGGAATCGTCACGACGATTTCGCGCGGATGATATTTCACGAAATTGGCGAGCGAGAACATCACGACATAGCCGATCCCGCCGATAAGTCCGACGACAACCAGAAATCTGAACAGGCTCGGCATGATCGAGGTCCGGCGGCCCGCACCAGGCGGGCGAATTTCGTGTGGGTACGGCCGGTTCCTTAACCAGAGTTAACGGCCGCCCCCGCGGTTGTCTCAATTGCTGGTATATGGAACCGTGACGGTGATTTGGAACTCTAGCATGGCGAGCGGTGCCATTCAAAAAGCGGCGGAAAGCGGTCCGGAAGCGGCGATCGTGCGCGCCCTCGGGCGCCGGTCGATCGTGCTGGTCGGCATGATGGGCGCCGGCAAGTCGTCGGTCGGCCGCAGGCTCGCCGGCCGGCTCGGCATCGACTTCGTCGATGCCGACACCGAGATCGAAAGAGCCGCCGGCATGGCGATCCCGGAAATCTTCGCCAAGCACGGCGAGGGCTATTTCCGCTCCGGCGAGGCGCGCGTGATCGCCCGCCTGCTGGACAGCGGTCCGCAGGTCTTGGCGACTGGCGGCGGCTCGATCATGGACCAGAACACCCGCGACCTGATCCACATCAAAGGCATCTCGGTCTGGCTGAAGGCCGATCTCGATGTTCTGCTCAAGCGTACCAAGCGGCGCAACGACCGTCCGCTGGTGGAAAAGATCAGGGACTTGCTGCCGGCGCGCGAGCCGGTCTATGCGCTGTCCGACATCGTCGTGCAATCGCGCGACGAGCCGCACGAGAACATCGTCGAGGAAATCATAGCCAAGCTGGCCAAGCCGCTCGGCCTCGTCGAGGAAAAGCCATGACCGCGCCGTTGCGCCAAGGAGAGCTTACCGAGCCGATCGTGGTCAAGGTCGCGCTGGGGACGCGCGCCTACGACATCGTCATCGGGCGCGGGCTGCTTGCGGGACTCGGTGGGCGCATCGCGGCGTTGCGGCCCGGCGCCAAGACCGTGATCGTCACCGACACTGCGGTCGCCAAGCACCATCTCGCCGCCGCCGAGGCCGCGTTGCATGCGGCCGGCATCGAAACCTCGGCGATCGTCGTGCCGCAGGGCGAGGGCTCCAAGAGCTACGCGACGTTCGAATCCGTGTGCGAGGCGATCGTTGCGGCGCATATCGAGCGCGGCGATCTTGTGGTCGCGCTCGGCGGCGGTGTGATCGGCGATCTGGCCGGGTACGCGGCGGCGAGCGTGCGGCGCGGCCTCGACTTCGTGCAGGTGCCGACCACGCTGCTTGCGCAAGTCAATTCCTCCGTCGGCGGCAAGACCGGCATCAATTCGCGCCACGGCAAGAACCTGGTCGGCGCTTTCCACCAGCCGATTCTGGTAGTCGCCGATACCGCGCTGCTCGATACGCTGCCGCAGCGCGAATTCCGCGCCGGCTATGCTGAGGTTGCCAAATACGGGCTGCTCGGCGACGCCACGTTCTTTGCCTGGCTGGAGGCGAACTGGCAGGACGTCTTCGCCGGCGGCAAATCGTCTGCGACCATGGCACGCGAGCATGCCATCGCGGTCTGCTGCCGCGGCAAGGCTGGCGTGGTGGCGCGCGACGAGCGCGAAACCGGCGAGCGCGCGTTGCTCAATCTCGGCCACACCTTTGGCCACGCGCTGGAAGCTGGCGCCGGCTTTTCCGGCCGCCTGCTGCACGGCGAGGCGGTGGCGCTCGGCATGGTTCTGGCCTTCGAGTTCTCCTCCCGCAAAGGCCTGATCGGCGATGCCGACGCCGCGCGGGCGCGCGCGCATCTTGCGGCGGTCGGTCTGCCCACCCATCTCAAGCAAGTGTCTGGCGGTGTGCCGGGAGTCGACGCTTTGATGGATTTGATTGCCCAAGACAAGAAAGTGAAGCGCGGCAAGCTTATCTTCATCCTGGTGCGCGGTATCGGGCAGGCCTTCGTCGCCAATGACGTAAGCGCGGTCGAGGTGCGCGCCTTTCTTGCTGACAAGCTCTCCGAGAAATGATCGCGAACGATTGGATTTCACTTGTTATCGTTTTGGTGTGCCTTCTGCTGTCGGCGTTCTTCGCGGGCAGCGAGACGGCACTCACCGCCTCGTCGCGCGCCAGCATGGCGCGACTGCAGAAGCAGGGAAACATACGCGCTAGCATCGTCAACCGCCTGCTCGAACAGCGCGAGCGGCTGCTCGGCGCGCTGCTGTTCGGCAACAATGCAGTCAACATCGCTGCCTCCGTGCTGGCGACCCACTTTCTACTGAGCTTGTTTGGCGATGTCGGCGTGGTCTATGCCACCGTGGTCATGACGATCCTAGTGGTCGTGTTCTCCGAAATTCTGCCGAAGACAGCGGCGTTCAACGCGCCCGACCGCATCGCGCTCGCGGTGGCACGGCCGATGTATTGGTTCGTCAAATTATTCGGCCCGCTGCTGATGACGATCGAGGCGCTGGTGCGCTGGCTGCTCAAGCTCGTCGGCATGACGGTCGGCGAGGATCAAGAGGTGCTGTCGGCGCGCGAGGAATTGCGCGGCGCCGTCGACCTGCTGCACAGCGAAGGCGACGTGGAGAAACTCGACCGCGACATGTTCGGTGGCATCCTCGATCTGCGCGATCTGGTGATCTCCGACGTGATGATCCACCGCACGGCCATGATCACGTTAAATGTGGACGAACCAGCCGAGGATATCGTCAACGCCGTGATCGCCTCGCCGGTAACGCGTATTCCGCTGTGGCGCGGCAATCCGGAGAACTTCATCGGCGTGCTGCACGTGAAGGACCTGCTGCGCGCTTTGCACGCGGTCGACGGCGCCGCCGCCAAGGTCGACATCGCCGGGCTGCTGACGCCGCCTTGGTTCGTGCCCGAAATGCGTCCGGTGTCCGAGCAGCTCAAGGCGTTCCGCCGCCGCAAGACGCAGCTTGCGCTGGTCGTCGACGAATACGGCGAAGTGCAGGGCCTGGTCACGCTCGAGGATATCCTCGAGGAGATCGTCGGCGACATCACCGACGAACACGATATTGCGATGCCCGGCGTGCGCCGCCAGCCGGACGGTTCGATCACCGTCGACGGCGCGGTGCCGATCCGCGACCTCAACCGCGTGATGGATTGGAACTTGCCGGACCAGGAAGCGACCACCATCGCCGGGCTGGTCATCCACGAAGCGCGCTCGATTCCCGAAGTGGGACAAAGTTTCACATTCCACGGGTTCCGGTTCCGCGTGCTGCGCCGCGAGCGGAACCGAATCACCGCGCTGCGCATTCAGCCTCTGCCGCGCAAGCCGGCGGTGCGGGCGGGATAGCGCCTCAGTTCCGCCCGAACTTGGTAATCAATTATTTGTCACAATCATCGATCGCTGCCGTGCGGCTTACGCGCTGAGTCATCGGAACCCCCATTGAGCGTCAATCGTGGTAAGTAACGCGTAATGAGATCGTTGGACGCGGAAGAACTTCAAGCCCTGACATTGTTTGCGAGTGGGAAGACCGCCGACGAGATGGCTCTTGCGCTCGGCGTCAGCAAAAGCATGGCGATGCATTATCTGCGCGTGGCGGCGCGCAAACTCGGAGCCCGCAATCGCGTGCATGCGGTCGCGATCGCCGTGCGGATGAATTTGATCAAACCGGCGGGCAGCACCGATTGAAAACGCAGCGGCGCGATGGCCGCTGCGTTCATGGTGTTGCCGGTCATGCTCCGGCTTTTCCGGGTCAGGCGGCGTCGGCCTGGCCGAAGTCGTCGGCAGCCTTGGTGGGCGCGGTCAACAGCGCCGCGAGCAGGCTTTGTACTTCCATTTGCGCGGTGACGTGCGACATGGTCGGGCGCGTGCCGAGCGTGAGTTCATCGAGATCGTCGACGGCGGTCAGTCCGCGCGGGTAGAACTCGCGGAAGATCACCCGTTCGGCCAAACCTTCGATGCAGCGGAAGCCGAGCCGTTGCGAGAGGTCTTGCAGGGCGTCGCCGACAAAACGCTTGTTGCGAGAACTGAACGTCGCAAGCCGGTTTCGCAGCACAATCCAATCGGTGTCCGGCCTGCCGGCGGCTTGCCGTTCGTGGCGCGCGTCCTCGACGACGCGGGCGTAATGGCTGATGCCAGCGACGCTGAAGTTTTCCGGATCGACGCTGCCGAGCACGTCCAGGTCGACGAAGCTGTCATTCAGCGGCGTGATCAAGGTGTCCGCCATCGTATGGGCAAGCCGCGTCAGATAGTGATTATGGCCGGGCGTATCGATGATGATGTAGCTGTGGTTGGCGGCCAGACTCACGAATGTGTTGGCGAACGCCGCACGTCCCGCCGCCTCATCTTCTTCGGTCAGGAATTCCGCCTCCTCATCGAAGCAGACGTGGGTCGGGGCCGGCAGCTCCTTGCCTCGTTGCCTGGACCAGGCCAGCCGGTTGTCGATGTAATGGGTGAAACTGCGTTGCCGCCAATCAAGGTCGATGGTCGCGACATTTTGCCTCGCCCTCAGCAATGCGATGGCAAGATGGATAGCGACGGTGGACTTACCCGATCCGCCCTTTTCATTAGCTACAACGATGACGTTAACGCACGGCGCACAGGAGTTTTCTTGGGTCATTGGCGCGCTCCATTGTCCGGCTGTCGAACTCCGCTGATTCTTGCAATGCCTAATTGAACTGATTCGCAGTTTTTTTGCGCAATTATTTAGGTCTGCATTCTGAGTGAAATTTCAAAGGGATGATTCGAACCGGATGTGCCGGGCCGCAATGAAGCCATGCAAGCGTTTAAGAAGCGCCGCCCTCGCCGGGCGCAGCAGCATGGATCGCGAGTGCGTGCACGCCGCCCTTCAGCTCTCCGGAGAGGGTCTGGTTGATCAGCCGATGACGCTGCAGCCGGGTCATACCTTTAAACAATTTCGACACTATATAGACCCTGAAATGGGTCTGCCCCTCCGGCCGGTGTCCGGCATGGCCTTCGTGCTGATGCGATTCGTCCACCACCTTGAGGCTTTGGGGGTCGAAAGCCTCGGTCAACTTTTTCGTGATGACATCCTCGGTCCGCATGCGGTCCCGGCATAGCGCATGATCCCGAAAAGAGGAAGCCGGTTTCGGACCGCATCATGCGCCAGCCAATTCGCGGCGCGCTGTCAAGTCTTGAACGTGTCACCGCTGAAGGCGCATAGTAATCGGTCATGAAATTCAACTCATCCCTGTTCGACAAAGTCCGCGTCAAACCGGACAAGGATCGCCGGCCGAAAACCGGCGGGCCGGCTTGCCAATGGTCCGGCTGCAAGGAGAAGGCCAGCCACCGCGCGCCCAAGGGCCGCGACGACGAAAAGGCCTATTGGAGCTTCTGCTTGGAGCACGTGCGGCAATACAATCAGTCGTACAATTTCTTCAAAGGCATGAACGACGCCGCGGTGATGGCTTACCAAAAGGACGCCATGACCGGCCACCGTCCGACGTGGAAGATGGGAACCGGCAAAAAGCAGGCGCGGCCGGATTTCCGCGCCTTCAGCGGCAGCGCCGATCCGTTCAGCCTGTTCGGCGACGGCATGCGCAACGAGCAGAAACAGCAGACGGAAAGGCGTCAGATCCGCAACGCCGAACGCAAGGCGCTCGACAGACTAGGGCTCGACGTCGGCGCCACGCCGCATCAGGTGAAGATGCGCTTCAAGGAATTGGTGAAGCAGTTTCACCCCGACGCCAATGGCGGCGACCGCTCGACCGAGGACCGGCTGGTCGAGGTCATCCAGTCGTACAACTACCTGAAGTCGGCGGGCTTCGGTTGAGTGGGCCTTTCGTAGGGCACAGCCGCGCCACCGGCAACATTGCGCGCTCGGTTTCATCCCGCTTCAGTCGTGTCCGGTTTGTTTCCGGTATCTGTCCGCAGAAATGGACATGCCCATCGCCAGAAATGGGACGGCGCTTGCGATGGAAATAATGGCCCCCGTCTCCAGGGTCGTGGGCGCCGATCCGCTGATGACCCTGTAATATTCGAGCACGCCGTCCAGGTCGACAAAAGCGCCGACAACGAGCGTAACGACGAAAAGCGCGCCGAATAGCACGGTCTTGCGGCTAAATTCGCGGCGCGTCGCTGTAAGAACTTTTCTCAGTTGCTCGCGCATCGCGGGACCTCCCCGATCGGTCGCCGCCCCTTGCGCAAAAGATACGCCATGTCAGCGGAAAATGCATCTGCGCCAGCAAGGGCCGGTTCTCGGCAAAGGCCCCGATTGGCGAGAATTGCGGGCTCAGCGCCGGCGTGGTTTGTGAGGATACGCTCTGACCCAATATGGCGCTCACGCAACCCAGCCTTGCTCTTCCGCCCAGGTCCAATCGTCTCTATCTTGTTGATATTATTGATGGGGCCAATCGCGACGGGCGGGTTTTTCGGCCGCGCGGCGTCTGCTAAGTTGACGTCCATCTCAGCCGGACCAACACGAGTCGGGGCGTAACAGGCTTCGGGGATCGCGAAGCCACGGAGGTTCAATTGACTGCAGCAACGCAAGAAACGGCCGGCAAAGCTATTGAAGGTTTGCCCGACATGAAAGTGTCGATCCGTCAGGTCTTCGGCATCGACAGCGACATGGAAGTTCCGGCCTATTCGCAGCCGGACGAACACGTGCCGGACGTTGACCCCGATTACCGCTTCGACCGGCCGACCACGCTTGCCATACTCGCCGGCTTCGCCAAGAATCGCCGCGTCATCGTCACCGGCTACCACGGTACCGGCAAGTCGACTCATATCGAGCAAGTGGCTGCGCGGCTCAATTGGCCGATGGTGCGCGTCAACCTCGACAGTCACATCAGCCGCATCGACCTGATCGGCAAGGATGCGATCGTCATCAAGGACGGTCAGCAGGTGACGGAGTTTCGCGACGGCATTCTGCCGTGGGCCTATCAGCACAATGTCGCGCTTTGCTTCGACGAGTACGACGCCGGCCGCCCCGACGTGATGTTCGTGATCCAACGCGTGCTGGAGTCTTCCGGCCGGCTCACGCTGCTCGACCAGAGTCGCGTGATCAAACCGCACCCGGCGTTCCGCCTGTTCGCAACCGCCAACACCATCGGCCTCGGCGACACCTCGGGGCTTTATCACGGCACCCAGCAGATCAATCAGGCGCAGATGGACCGCTGGTCGATCGTCACCACGCTGAATTACTTGCCGCACGACAACGAGGTGGAGATCGTGCTGGCTAAGGCCAAGCACTATCGCAACGAGCAGGGCCGTGACATCGTCGGCAAGATGGTGCGCGTCGCCGACTTGACGCGCAACGCCTTCATGAACGGCGACCTGTCGACCGTGATGAGCCCGCGCACGGTGATCACCTGGGCGGAGAATTCCGAGATATTCAACGATGTCGGCTTCGCCTTCCGGCTGACCTTCGTCAACAAATGCGACGAGCTCGAGCGGCCGATCGTGGCCGAGTTCTATCAGCGCTGCTTCGGCACCGAACTGCCGGAGAGTTCGGTGAACGTGGCGCTGTCGTGATCTATCATCCCGGGGGGCCGCGCAGCGGCGAACCCGGAATCCAGAGGAACTTGCTGATGTTATCGTGCGCTTCTGGATTCCCGGTTCGCGCTTTCAGCGCGCCCCGGAATGACGGATAAAAAGATGGTCTCCAACAGCAAATCGAAGCCTTCGCCGAAGGATTCCCCGACCGAGCCGTTCAAGCGCGCGGTCACCGGCTGTCTGCGCGCCATCGCGCGCAAGCCGGAGTTGGAGGTCGCCTTCGCCGCCGAACGTCCTGGCCTGATGGGCGGCAAGGTCCGTCTGCCGGAGCCGCCGCGCAAGCTTTCCCGCGCCGAGGCGGCGATCGTGCGCGGCCATGCCAATTCGATAGCGCTCAAACTCGCCTGCCACGATCCGTCCGTGCATCGCCGCCTGCAGCCGGCCGGCCAGCAGGCGCGCGCGGTGTTCGAGGCGGTCGAGCAGGCGCGCGTCGAGGCGATCGGCGCGCGGCGCATGGACGGCGTCGCCAAGAATCTGACCGCCATGCTGGATGAGAAATTCCATCGCGGTAAATTCGACCAGATCACCGAACGCGCCGATGCGCCGATCGAGGACGCGCTGGCGCTTCTGGTGCGCGAGCGATTGACCGGCATGGCGCCGCCGCCGGCGGCCAAGAAATTGGTCGATCTCTGGCGTCCGCTGATCGAGGATCGCGCCGGCCGCGATCTCGACAAGCTCGAGGACCTGGTCGAGGACCAGCGACAATTCGGCGACGCGGTGCACGACCTGCTCGATGCGCTGGAAATGGGCGAGGACCGCAGCCGCGATTCCGAAGAGGAGGACGAGGAAGGCGAGGAGGATCGCCGCAAACAGGATTCCGGCGAGGACGGCGAGGCCGCCGACGCCGACGAGATGCAACGCATGAGCACGGAGGATAGCCAAGTGTCCGCCGAGGACATGCCCGACGCCGCCGCCGAAGCCGCTGAGGCGTCGTCCGCCGACATGGCCGACGACACCGACATGGGCGATGCCGAGACCCCGGGCGAGCCGCAGCGGCCGCGTCAGTTCGGTCAGAGCGAGCCGCGCGGCCCCGATTATCGCGCCTTCACCCTCCGGTTCGACGAAACGGTGGCGGCCGAAGATCTGTGCGAGCCGGAGGAGCTCGATCGGTTGCGAGGCTATCTCGACAAGCAACTGTCGAATTTGCAGGGCGTGGTCGCCCGCCTCGCCAACCGCTTGCAACGGCGCTTGATGGCGCATCAGAACCGCTCGTGGGAGTTCGATCTGGAAGAAGGCCTGCTCGATCCGGCGCGGCTGTCGCGCATCGTCATCGATCCCATGCATGCGCTCTCGTTCAAAGCGGAAAAGGACACGCAGTTCCGCGACACCGTGGTGACGCTGCTGCTCGACAATTCCGGCTCCATGCGCGGGCGGCCGATTACGGTCGCCGCCACCTGCGCTGATATCCTGGCGCGCACGCTGGAGCGCTGCGGCGTCAAGGTCGAGATCCTCGGCTTCACCACCCGCGCTTGGAAGGGTGGGCAGTCGCGCGAACAATGGCTGACCGCCGGCAAGCCGGCCAATCCCGGCCGGCTCAACGATCTGCGCCACATCATCTACAAATCGGCCGACGCGCCCTGGCGGCGCGCGCGCAAGAATCTCGGTCTGATGATGCGCGAGGGCCTGCTCAAGGAGAACATCGACGGCGAGGCGCTCGACTGGGCGCATAAACGATTGTTGGCGCGCACCGAACAGCGCAAGATTCTGATGATGATCTCCGACGGCGCGCCGGTCGACGATTCGACGCTGTCGGTCAACGCCGGCAATTATCTCGAGCGCCATCTGCGCTGGGTGATCGAGGAGATCGAGACCCGCTCGCCGGTCGAGCTGATCGCCATCGGCATTGGCCACGACGTGACGCGCTACTACCGCCGCGCCGTCACCATCGTCGACGCCGAGGAGCTCGGCGGCGCCATGACCGAGAAGCTCGCGGAACTGTTCGAGGAAACCGCGCCGGCCGAACAGCCGCGGCCGGCGCGGAGGAGACGGGTGGCGTGACGCCGGCCGGTTGCGCCGTTGCAATTTTCGCTGATAGAATAGCTTGTCCCGGGCGCGGTGCAGCACGCAGTGGTGCGCTGCAGACCCGGGACCGTTATAACTTCAGAGTTTGGAAAGGTCCGGGATCAGCGCTGCAACGCGTCCGGGATAGGAAAAACTCAGCTTGCCGCCGCTTCGGGGGCAGGCTTGGCCTTCTTCTTCACGATCTGCCGCTTGAGCTCGCGCATTTTGGGGGCGAGGTCGGCGTCCTTGGCCTTAAGCAGAAAGGCGTCAAGCCCGCCGCGATGGTCGACGCTCTTGAGCGCATTGGCCGATACCCGAACCCGTACGGTGCGCTGAAGCGCATCTGAGATCAGCGTGACATTGCGCAGATTCGGCATGAACCGCCGCTTGGTCTTGATATTGGAGTGGCTCACTTTATGCCCGACCAGCGGTCCCTTGCCGGTCAGATCGCAACGCCAAGACATGGCTTATCCCTCAAAAATGCGCCGGCGCCTGCAGCGCCGGTCCGCTCATCAATCATGGAATTTGGCCGGACGTATAGAGAGCGGGGAAACCAGCGTCAAGCCGAGCCATTTGGCCGGCTTTTGGCCGCTTTTACCATCCGGCCCGGGGGCCCCCGCCAGCGACCAAACATTCGACTTATTCCGCGCCGACCTAAGGCGCCTCGAAGGCCGGCAAATTCGTCGTTCAAGGGCAATAGGCGGGCTACCCCCGCGGGCCTCTTGCGTGCCGGTCACAAACGCCGGTTAAATTACCGGCGTCGCCTGACACCGTGGTGCCGAAGCCTCGGTGCGAGAGAGGATAGACCTTCGTGTTGGGCCTGCGCCGTCCATTGCGCCTCGGATTGTTGCTCGCCGTCGGGCTCCTCGCTGCAGCGCCGACCGGCTTGCGCGCGCAAGGCAAGCTGGAGGCCCGCTATACGGCGACTCTGGCCGGCATCCCGGTCGGTAAAGGCAGCTGGATGATCGACATCACCGACACCGATTACATGGCGGCGGCCAGCGGCGTCACCACTGGCTTGGTGCGCGCCTTCACCGGCGGCGAAGGCAGAAGTGCGGCGCACGGCACGCTGCACGCCGGCCAGCCGGTATCGTCGATCTTCGCCTCCACCGTCGCCTCTAGCCACAAGACCGACGAAGTCCGCCTCACCGTTGCCAATGGCGTCGTCACCGAAGTACGGGTCGATCCGCCGCTCGAATCCGGGCCGGACCGCGTGCCGGTCACCGACGCGAGTCGCAAGGGGATCCTCGACCCGATGACCGCATCGCTATTGCGTGCGCCAGGGACCGGCGATCCGCTGACGCCGGAAGCCTGCCAGCGGACGCTGGCGATCTTCGACGGGCGGATGCGCTATGATTTGCAATTCGTGTTCAAACGCATGGACCACGTGAAGGCGGACAAAGGCTATGCCGGTCCGGTGGTGGTTTGCGCGGTGTATTTCTCGCCGATCGCCGGCTTCGTCCCCTCGCGCGTGGCCATTCGCTACCTGTCCAAATTACGCGACATCGAAGTCTGGCTGGCGCCGATCGCGGGCACGCGCGTGCTGGTACCGTTCCGCGTGCAAGGGCCGACGCCGATCGGCCGCATGGTGCTGGAAGCCACGCAATTCGTCTCTACCGAGATCCCGGCCCGGGCTTCGGCCAACCGTCTGAAGATTCAGTGACGGTCCGCCACACTCAGGGTGACGATTCAGGGTTGACTCTCGTGGCAAGGTGAGTCCTTGCGACGCGTTAACGTTTGGGGCGCCGTAAGTGGCCTTGAATCGACCCAAGTCTACCCGATCTTGTGTCTTAGGAGGCAGCGCTCGCCAGATGTCGCCGTGAACGAATCCATACAACCCCTGAGTCAGTGATTCGGGCGCGGTTCGTTCCAGACTCGTTCTAAAGCTTAACCGCGGGCTTGCCTGTCGTCGCATTGTGATACAGGAAGCCTTTGGTGGGGGCCTTGAAACCGCCCCAGCCGCTTATCCGGACCCGTAATGGCCATCTCCTTTTCTCCGCAGCCCAACCGCACGTCGCGTGCCCGCGGCGCCGGCGTCACGGCCGTGCTGGGGCCGACCAATACAGGCAAGACGCATCTCGCCATCGAGCGGATGCTGGCGCATTCCTCGGGCATGATCGGACTGCCGCTGCGCCTGTTGGCGCGCGAGGTCTACAACAAGGTGGTCGATCGCGTCGGCGCCGGCAGCGTGGCGCTGATCACCGGCGAGGAGAAGATCAAGCCGGCCAACCCGCGCTTCTGGGTCTGCACGGTCGAAGCCATGCCGCGCGATCTCGACGTGGCGTTTTTGGCGGTCGACGAGGTCCAACTCGGCGCCGATTTCGAGCGCGGCCATGTCTTCACCGACCGCATGCTGAACATGCGCGCGCGCGAAGAGACGCTGGTACTCGGCGCCGCCACCGTGCGGCCGATGGTGGAGAGACTGCTACCCGGCGCGCACATCGTCAGCCGGCCGCGGTTGTCGATGTTGACCTATGCCGGCGAGAAGAAGCTTACCCGGCTGCCGTCGCGCTCGGCCATCGTCGCGTTCTCGGCCGAAGAAGTTTACGCCATCGCCGAACTGATCCGCCGCCAGCGCGGCGGCGCCGCGGTCGTGCTCGGCGCGCTCTCCCCGCGCACACGCAACGCCCAGGTCGCGCTCTATCAGTCCGGCGACGTCGATTACCTGGTCGCCACCGACGCTATCGGCATGGGCCTCAATCTCGACGTCGATCACGTCGCATTTGCGTCCGACCGTAAATTCGACGGTTACCAATTCCGTAAACTCAATCCCGCCGAGCTGGCGCAGATCGCCGGCCGTGCCGGGAGAGCTACCCGCGACGGCACGTTTGGCACCACCGCACGCTGCGATCCGTTCGAGCCGGAATTGGTGCAGGCGCTCGAAAGCCATACCTTCGAGCCGATCCGCATGCTGCAATGGCGCAATTCCGCGCTCGATTTCTCGTCGATCGGCGCCTTGCAGGCCTCGCTGGCTGCCTCGCCGAACGAGCCGGGGCTCACCCGCGCACCCACTGCCGAAGATATTCTCGTTTTGGAACACGCTTCGCGTGACGAGGGCGTGCGCGCGCTGGCGCTAAGACCGGAGGCGATCGAACGGTTGTGGGATGTCTGCCAGGTTCCCGACTACCGCAAGATCGCGCCCGCCACCCATGCCGAACTGGCGGTTACCCTCTATGGATTCCTGATGCGAGAGGGTAACATCCCCACCGATTGGTTCAGCCAGCAGATGGCGCAGGCCGACCGGACCGACGGCGGCATCGACACCCTCTCCAACCGGATTGCGCATGTCAGGACCTGGACTTTCGTCGCCAACCGCCCGGATTGGCTCGCCGATCCGGAACATTGGCAAGGCGTCACCCGCGCGGTCGAAGACAAGCTGTCCGATGCATTGCACGAAAAACTGGCCGAACGTTTCGTCGACCGCCGTACGAGCGTGTTGATGCGGCGGCTGCGAGAGAAGGCGAATTTGGAAACTGAAATCGGAAAATCTGGCGAAGTCACTGTCGAGGGCCATGTGATCGGCCGGCTCGACGGTTTCATGTTCGCACCCGCCGCGTCCACCGATGCTTCCGAAGCCAAGGCGCTCAACGCCGCGGCGCAAAAGGCGCTCGCGGGAGAAATTGAAGTCCGCGCCACCAAGCTTTCGCAGGCTTCGAACGATCAGATCGTGCTGGCGAACGACGGCGCCTTACGCTGGACCGGCGAGATGGTCGGCAAGTTGGTCCCCGGCGATGATGTCGTGCGACCGCGTGTGCGCATCGTCGCCGACGATCAATTGACCGGGCCGGCGCGCGAATTGGTGCAGACGCGGCTCGATCTCTGGCTCAAGAACCATATCGAGAAGCTCTTGGCGCCGCTGTTCTCGCTCGCCGCCGCCGATGACGTGACCGGCATGGCGCGCGGCATCGCATTCCAATTGGTGGAAGCGCTCGGTGTGCTGGAACGCCAGAAGGTGGCCGAGGAGATCAAGGGGCTCGATCAACCGGCGCGCGCGACCTTGCGCAAATACGGCGTGCGCTTTGGCGCCTATCACATCTATCTGCCGATCCTGCTCAAGCCGGCGCCGCGTGCGCTGGCGACGCAGCTCTGGGCGCTTAAGCACGAGAGCCAGGATGCCAAAGGCGTCGGCGATTTGCTGCATCTCGCCGCCAGCGGGCGCACCTCGATTCCGATCGATAAGGAGACGCCGAAGCTGCTCTACCGCACTGCCGGCTATCGGGTTGCCGGCGAGCGCGCTGTGCGTGTCGATATCCTGGAGCGGCTCGCCGACCTGATCCGCCCGGCGCTGGCCTGGCGGGAAACCTCGCCGGGACCGAAGCCCGACGGTTACTTCGACGGCCGCGGCTTCACGGTCACGGGTGCGATGACGTCGCTCACCGGCGCGTCGAGCGAAGACTTCGCTTCGATCCTGCGCTCGCTCGGCTATCGCCTCGACCGCAAGCCCAAACCGGCGGAGCCGGCGGAGACAAAGCCGCCCGCTCCGGAGACGCCGGCCGAAGCCGCGCCGGCAATTGAGCCTGCGCCGTCGCCCGAGACGACGGCTGAGGCCGCCACCGTCGCGGCCGAGGTAGTTGCCGCGGGCGAGGCAGCCGTGACCGAACCGCTGCCCGAGGCGGCTGCGAGCGAGCCTGCACCGACAGATATCCCGGTCGCGGCGGCAGAAGAAATTCCGTCTGAGAAGAAGATCGAAGAAGCTGAATCCTCGCCCGAACATGTGGCCGGAGAAGAGTCCAAGGAAGTTGATGTTCAGGTCACTCCGGGCGAGCCGGCGATGATCGAGGTCTGGCGGCCGGCTGGCCGCTTCGAGAAACGCCCGCATCGCCCGCGTCGGCCGCAGCGTGCGCCCAAGACGCCCGCGCAAGCGGCTGCGCCTACGGAAAACGCGGACGCCGCCGTGGCCGCGCCGACCGATGCAGCGCCAGTTGCTGCACCTGCCGAAGGTTCTGAAAAGCCTCACTATCCGCGTCCCGATCGCGAGCGCAAAGAACACGATCAGCGGCAGCAGCGCCACGAACGCCAGCAGCGCCTGGAACGCCAGGGTCAGCGGTTCGAGCGTAAAGACGGCGCGCAGCGTCGCGACCGTCCGCCCCGCCGCGACAAGGGCGACCGCGTCGATCGCGCCGAGCGCGAGCAGTATTACGCTAAGCCCCATGGCAGCGGCTCTGAGCGCCGCGACAAGCAGCCAGATCCCAATTCGCCCTTCGCTAAGCTCGCCGCCCTCAAGCAGCAGCTCGAGCAGAGCGCTAAAGAATCTTAGGGTTTGGATCGCCAACGCATCGATAAATGGCTTTGGCACGCGCGCATGGTGCGCACGCGCAGCGATGCCTCGGCGTTGACCGAAGCAGGCTTCGTGCGGCTCAACGGCAAGCGGGTGAACGCGCCGAGCCAGCCGGTCCGCCTCGGCGACGTGGTGACTCTGGCGCTCGATCGGGCAGTCAAGGTCATCCAGGTCGAGGGCTTTTGTGAGCGGCGCGGGGCCGCGCCCCTAGCTCGCGCGCTTTACCGAGATTTGACAATGGGTTCCGCGGACAAGGCCTGCCATTAGGCGGGGTATTCGGTTAGGGTCGCGCGCGAAATCGCCATTAAACCTAGGGGCGCCAAACCGCGAATCGGCGTCTTGCAGCCTCAAAGGCGTTGCGTTAGGCAGCGTGCGCGATTGGTATGCTGGAGTTTTGAATGACCTACGTCGTCAACGAAAACTGCATTAAGTGCAAATACATGGACTGCGTGGAGGTGTGTCCGGTGGACTGCTTCTATGAAGGCGAAAATATGCTGGTAATCCATCCGGATGAATGCATCGATTGCGGGGTCTGCGAGCCGGAATGCCCAATTGAGGCGATCAAGCCAGATACTGAGCCGGGCCTCGAGAAGTGGCTGGAATTGAACGCCGAATACGCCAAAGTCTGGCCGAATATTACGGTCAAGAAGGATCCGCCGGCCGACGCCAAGGACTGGGATAGCATCCCGGACAAATTCAAAAAGTTCTTTTCGCCAAAACCGGGCACCGGCGACTGAGCATTTCTTAACGGAACGCCGCTGGAAATGGCCGATCCGGCGCCGACGTTAACCGGTATGTCAAATTTGCAGGCATATTGCTGCGGAATTGCGTGTTTGCCACGGTATAAGGCTTTGATTTTGGCCAAAAATGTGCTATATATAACAAATCCGATGAAGATGAAAAACGCCGCTACGGATGTGCTCCCCCTCCCGGGAGCCTTATTTTTCGCGGCTGCACCCAAGGGTCTTGTAAGAGGGCGTGAATTCCACGCGTGAGCAGTGGCAGGAAAACCGCGTCAAAAAGCTAAGAAAGGTCCCGCCGGCATGAGCCGGAGACCGAAAAAGTCTGCCGATACGCGGCGGACTTCGCAAGCCTCGCGCGGCGCCGTCCGCAACGGGGCTCCCGCAGCCAAAATACCCGGTAGCCGTAAAGGCGCCGGCGAAGGAGTTTTGCCCGGAATGCCCAGCAACAAGAAGACTACTCAACGTCAAGGCTTCAAGACCAACGAGTTCATCGTCTATCCGGCCCACGGGGTCGGCCAGATTATGGCCATCGAGGAGCAGGAGATCGCGGGCGCCAAGCTCGAGTTGTTCGTCATCAACTTCATCAAGGACAAGATGACGCTGCGGGTCCCGACCGCCAAGATCGTGTCGGTCGGCATGCGCAAGCTGGCGGAAGGCCCGCTGGTCAAGCGCGCCCTCGATACGCTCAAGGGCCGCGCGCGCATCAAGCGCACCATGTGGTCGCGCCGGGCGCAGGAATACGAAGCAAAGATCAACTCGGGCGACATCGTCGCCATCGCCGAGGTGGTGCGCGACCTATACCGGTCGGAAACCCAGCCGGAACAGTCTTATTCCGAGCGGCAGCTTTACGAAGCCGCCCTCGACCGGCTATCGCGCGAGATCGCGGCGGTGCAGCGCGTCACCGAGACCGAAGCGGTCAAGGAGATCGAAGGCGCGCTGGCCAAGGGTCCTCGGCGTGGGCCGAAGCCCGCCGACGAGGCGGACGCCGAACCCGCCGCCGAGGAAGAGGCGGCCTAAGGCTTGCGCAACGACGAATAACGAAAAGCCCGGCAGCGATGCCGGGCTTTTTTATTGGGCCATATTGGCCAGTCGCTGCGATTTGCCCGCTTGGTTCGACGCGTTAGAATGCCGGCCAATCGCGCCAATGAAGATCAAGGGAGCGAAAGATGACCGCCATTCGCGGCTATGTGGCGCCAACGACAGACACTGGCGCGCTCGGCGTGCATTCGCTCGACCAGTTCGTGCTGGCGGTTCCCGACGCCAATGTCGCGCAGGACTTCTATAGCAATTTTGGACTCGACGTCGCGCGCGACGGCAATGCGCTGGCAATCATGACCTTCGGTCATGAACACCGCTGGGGCTCGATCGTCGAAGGCAAGAGCAAGGCGCTGCATCATCTCTCGTTCGGCTGCTACGCCGACGATCTGCCGCGACTGAAGGCGCGCGTCGAAGGCAATGGCGTCAAGCTGATCGATCCGCCGCCCGGATTCGAGAGCAACGGATTCTGGTTCCGCAATCATGAAAATATCCTGATCGAGGTCAAGGCTGCGCCCAAGGTCTCGCCCGACCGGAAAGCGGAAAGCCAATGGACGTCGGCGCCGGCCGGCACTGCGGGCGCCGCGGTCCGCGCCAAGTGGCCGGCGGTGCGGCCGCGCCGGCTGTCGCATGTCTTGACCTTCACCGCCGATGTCGACGCCTCGATCAAATTCTATGAGCGCATGCTCGGCCTGCGCCTGTCCGACCGCGCCTCCGACCTGGTGGCGTTCATGCACGGCATCCATGGCAGCGATCACCACATGCTGGCGTTGGTGAAATCGAGCGCGCCCGGCTTCCACCATTGCAGTTGGGACGTCGCCAGCATCAACGATATCGGGCTCGGCGCCATGCGCATGCACGACAAGGGTTGGACCAAAGGCTGGGGCTTGGGGCGCCACGTGCTCGGCTCGAACTATTTCCATTACGTGCGCGATCCATGGGGCAGCTTCGCGGAATATTCCTGCGATATCGACTACATTCCGAAAGAGGATCGCTGGCCGGCCGCCGACCACAAGCCCGAGGATTCGTTTTATCTCTGGGGCCCCGATGTGCCGCCTGAATTCACCATCAATTACGAGGCGGGCGAGGGCGGTTAGGGCATGGACTCGTAAAGACTGATCCAGATACAGCCTTGCATGCCGTTCAATGCCTGCTTTTTGGAGAAGTGCGGATATTGGTGAATTTCGAGCCTTGATCGCTCGGTCGTGAATGACCCGTAAGCGAGATTGGCGCAAGCATTAATAGTTTTGCGATTCACCCACTGCATCTAAGGCCTCCCGCAAAAGCTCATGCGCGTGTGTCACTCGTTTTTGTGCTTGCGTCAGTGCTAGCGACGTGCGCCACAACTCCGAAACGCTGGCATCCCAAGCACGAAGAACTGCGTCAAGCTGCGATTGAGCTTCTTCCAATTCGACTTTCGCTTCTTCGACCATCGGGTGAGGCATTTGCTGCTCCTTGTTGCGCCCTAGACCGCGTTTGGCGGCTGCCGATTTAGGAAAGGCATTTTGGGGATTCAAGACGGTCGGAACAGAAAATGGCGACATCGACGTCACGGCAATTGTCCCGTCGAAAGGTGATGCCAGTGCGGTCCGCCACACAAAAAGCCCCGGACAAAGAGCCGGGGCTTTGAATTTCACTGGTCGAGGTGCTCAAGCTGCATCGCTTTTATTAAGCGGCCTTGACCTCGATTTTCTTTGCAGGCTTTTGTGCTTCAGCCTTCTTGGGTAGCGTCACCGTCAGCACGCCCTTCTTGAAGTTTGCTTCGATCTTATCCGCATCGACACCTTCAGGGATGCCGAAGCTGCGTTCAAACGAGCCAAAGTTCCGCTCGTGCAGATAATAATCTTTCTTCTTTTCCTCTCTTTCTTCCTGCTTCTCGCCTTTGATGGTCAGGTTGCCGTTGACGACTTTCACCTCGATGTTTTTCTCATCCATTCCGGGCAATTCGGCAGTGAGTTCGTAGGCCTTCTCACTCTCGACGACGTCGACTGCCGGCATGGTGGGTAGAGTCGGTTCGCGCCGGAATAGCGGCTCCGCCGCGAAAAGTGATCGGCCAAACGGCCGCCAGAACCCTCGCCCGAAATCGTCGAACAAGCGATCAATCTCCTGGCGGAGGCTTTCAAACGGCTGCCACGTCTGCGGTACGGACGATGACACAGATGGCTTCTCCTGCTTTATTGGCAGTTTGGTCACAGTTTCAGCCATGTCCAACTCCTCTTGTTAGATTTGCGTGCTTGTTCCCATAAACGAAACTAAAGAAATTGCATTGACTGGGATCAATATTGGAAAAATTTATAGTGCTGCACTCAACGCGATTGCAGAGATATTCTTTGTCGCGCTTGTGCTTTCATCAACAAATTCGCGCAACCCACTGGCTCCAGGAAATCTTGGCGCGGGCGGATCAGGGTCGCGACTGAAATCCACCCGCACCACATTGTTCTCACGACCAATCACAAAACGGTTGATTTCACATTGCATAACGCACCTGCAGCGCTTGCTTTGGTGTAGACGCACCAGTTTTTCACAGTGAGTCCTCGCATACTGCGCTAGTGCATAGGCGAGAAGGCCAATGCTAGGATAAAAAGTGCACTCATGAGAAAGCCGCTCCATCCGAGAAGTTGTTCCACTGCGATACGTCTGTTCATCGTTCACCTCGCCATTGACGGTTCCAGTAACTATGCGAAGCTCTTGAGCATTGCGCTAATTTAGCACTTGCCCTTGATCGCCCGAGCCACGCGAACGAGGTCTCATTCCGAGCAAGCCAGCTCCTTTTTTAGCTAGCACTCGCTTGTAGTGAGGAAGTGGCCTGCCATAGCCATCAGCTTCACGGTCGAGCGTTCGCAGCGCATCCATGATGTCGTCCCACCGGACAACGCGGCCCGAAGTGGTAACGCGAAGATCCGGCGTGGCTTCCAACGCGCACGCGTCTGAAGCCCACGATGCCAGAATGGCCCGCTTTTCGTTGAGTGTGAGATCGGGATCGCGCACGACGTCCATCGGGTGCGCAAACGCTCTCGCTGGGTGCAAGAGCGCATCGAGGTCGAATTTACCGTCGGATGAAGCTTCGAACGTTGATGCTTTCGGTTTTCTGGTGTGATCTTCCATTGGCCATTCCTCCCACATCTTGAAGGGAGGTGGTCCGGCTTTAGGCGCGGACCACCTCAACTGGCTGCGATAGGTTGCTCGTTATGCGACCTTTAAGTCTATGGTCCGGACCTTATCGCCCTGACCAATGGCCTTCCCGGTCTTGATCTCGATGCGACGCGGCTTCATCGCCTCCGGCACCTGCCGCTCCAATTCGATCTGGAGCAAACCGTCTTCGAAAGATGCGCCCTTCACCTCGACATAGTCGGCGAGGCTGAATCGGCGCTCGAACGGACGGCCTGCAATGCCGCGATAGAGATACTCGCCCTTGTCCTGCTTCTCGTCGACACGACCTGTGACCGTCAGCGTATTCTGGTTGACGGTGACGGTGATCTGGTCGGGCTTGAAGCCGGCGACTGCAAGCGAGATCCGATAGGAGTCCTCGCCGGTCCGCACGATATTGCAGGGTGGGTAGTGGTCCTCCGGTTCAAACCGAAGGCTTTCATCCACCAGATCGAACAGCCGGTCAAAGCCAATGCTTGTCCGCCAGAAGGGATCTAGGTTCAGGTTCCTCATAGCCACATCCTCCATTGAGCAACATGGATACAAAGGTCGCGGGACACTCGCTGGCGCCCGCGTTGTCGAGCCCTGTTGGCGCTCGACGGCCAACGACTTAGGAGATGGTCAGCTGATTTCACGAGGTCTGTTTTTTCAAGTCAAAAAATTCTTTAAATCATTGAATTTAAATATTTTTTCGGACCGTCCAAGTCCTTTATGGCTAAGTCCTTTATGGCTCGCCCTTCGAAGACAACACAGCAAAATGTAGATCGATAAATTTGGCTGATGACCGCTTTTGGCATAAGCCGCTGCCCGCAATGAATGTCCGCAGGCAAAGCGGGCATGCGGCCTGTTTTATGCGAGAACGACTAGTCCACCACGATCTTCACCTTCGCGCCCGGCTTCACCGCGTCATGCGGCCCGAGGCCGTTGATCACGCGGAAGCGGTCGAGCGAATGATCGCCGGTTGCCATGCGGCGCGCCAGCGTCTCCACCGTGTCGTTCGCGCCCACGGCAACTATTTTCAGGCGCAGCGGGTGGACCTGCTCGCTTTCCTTCAGGCTCATGCGGCGGAAGGTTGCAATCAATTCGCGGAACGAACGGTCGACCTGGGCGGTCCGGTCCTTGGCGGCGAAAATGAACCGGTAGACGTCGCTGCCGAAACGCACGGCGAACAGGCGGAATGACCAGTCGTCGCCGGTCGCCGTCGCGGTCGCCGCCGGAAATCCGTTGACGGCGAATTCCTCGACACTTGACGGGTCGACTTTCTCCATCCAGCCCGACTTCAGATAGTCGGAAAGCGACTGCTCGGCCGGTACACTGACCACGTCGAGCCGCATCGCCTCGTTGCCGCCCTTGAGGCCAAGCACCGCCTGCGCGGTGTTGTCGAGGACAAATCCTGGCGGCGCCAAAAAGGTGAAGCCGAGCTTGGAATGCAGGAAGCGACGGCCACGCACAAAGCCTTCGCTGGGATCCTCGCCATAGGGCAAACCGTCGAGATCGGCGAGATATTCGTTGCGATCGCGTTCGCCGCTACCAGGGCTACCGAACTGCCGCGCATTGGCGAGCGCGTTCTTGATTCGCTCGGGTGTCGCCGGATGGGTGGTCAGAAAATCGGGCGCGCGCGCCTCGCCGCCGCCGCCCGTCTTGAGATCGGCATTGCGCTGCATGTCGGCGAGGAAGCGCGAGGCGCCGAACGGATCGAAGCCGGCGCGTGCGGAAATGCCGACACCGATGCCGTCGGCCTCAAACTCCTGCGCCCGCGAGAAGGCCGCAAGCGTCAGCTTCGACTTGGCGAGCGCCAGCGCGCCCATTTGCGGATCGCTGAGCACGTCGCTGACCACGTGGCTGATGAGGGCAGCCTGCTTCGCCTGTTCCTCGCGGATCGCGGCATGGCGCGCGATCACGTGCCCCATTTCGTGCGCCAGCACCGAGGCGAGCTCGGACTTATCGTTGGCAAGTGCGATCAGGCCGCGTGTGACGTAGATGTGTCCGCTCGGCAGCGCGAAAGCGTTGATGGCGGGCGAGTTGAGGATCGTCACCTTGTATTTCAGGTCCGAGCGATCCGACGCCGCCACCAGGCGCTGCACGGTTTTTTCCACCGCCGCCTGCAGCTTGGCGTTCTCATAGATGCCGCCATAGGAAGCCAAGATGCGCAGGTGCTCGCGTTCCTCCGCTGCCGGCACCTCGGTCTGCGCGGCCGCTTGCGGCACCGGCAGCGAGACTTGGTTGTTATCCGGAATGGCGGTGCATCCCGCCAACAGCGCGGCAAGCGCGATCGCGATCCCGCGCCGCCGGTTTGCCGTTGTCAGTGATGCAGCCATGGCCGCTCTGCCCGAATTGTTCAGTCCAGCAATTCGATCTGCTCGGGCGCCTCGGCGGCGATGATCGGACCGCCGCGCTGCTCGATCCATCCGCGCACCCGGATGCGGCGGCCTTCAAGCGCTTTCGGCTCTATGCCGGCCGCGGCAAATGCCCGACGCAAGCGCCGTAGAATGGTCACTGTGAAATCTCGTGTCCAGCGGCGCCCGAAATTTACATATATAGTGGCCCCGCTTTCGCGCACCGACAAGACCTTGCCTTCCACCAACGCGAAACGGCCGCGCTCGGCCTGTAATCCGGAGAGATTTTCGGCCGACAAAGGGGCGAAATTTGGATTGGCCCAAAGCCCGCGCCGGGCCGCCCGCGCCGCCTGTTCCGCGCTTCAAAAGCGCGCCGGCGCAGGCCTTGTTACCGACATGCATCGCTACCCGCGCCTGGCCCTGCGCGAGCATGACCTGCTGCAGGGACTCATGAGCGTCACCGACAAAAGCAAATGCGACCAGGCGGCCGTAACGGTCACGCTCTTGACCGAGCCGTTCAAGCCGCAGCGGATGTCCGATCGCCAAAGCTTGCAACGCGGCGCGGCTGCCGTCGGTGACTTCGATGCCGGCGAGCCGCAGCTCACGGCCATCGCTGAGCAGCAATGTGCGGCCGTCGCGCACGGCGGCGACATTCACCGTGCCGATCGCCGTGAGTTGGCAGCGCACCTGCGCTGCTGCGTTGCACGCAAGGAGCATGCTTGCGGCTGCAGCGATCGGAAGAATGCGGCGCGATTGGCGTTTCATGATGGCGGCCGGTTGCCGGATGTCGCTACAATGCCCTCGAGCATAACCGTCATTGTGACCACCGTGGGAGGGGATCAATGTCCACGCGCCGCGCATCGCCAAATCGCCGAACGTTCCTGCGGACCGCCGCCGCCGCGAGCCTGCTAGTCGCGAGCGGCGTACGCGGGCAAACCACTTGGCCCGACCGCGCGGTGAGGATCATTGTGCCTTACCCGGCCGGCGGCTCGACCGACGTGTTGGCGCGCATCCTGGCCGAGCGGCTCAATCAGATCTACGGCCAGCCTTTCGTTATCGAAAATCGCCCGGGCGCCGGCGGCAATATCGGCATCGCCGCAGTGACTGGCAGTGCGCCGGACGGTTACACCCTCGGCGCCGCCACCATCGGCCATTTCGCCATCAACCAGTTCCTCTACAAGAACATGCCGTACGATCCCGTACGCGACATGATCCCGGCATCGATGACCTGGGAATTGCCCAACGTTTTCGTCATTGCCAGCGACCACGTGCCGGCCAAGACGGCCGCCGAGTTCATCGCCTGGGCGAAGCAGAAAGGGCACGTCAGCTTCGGTAGTCCCGGGGTCGGCACCTCGCCGCATCTGTCGGGCGTCTTGTTCGCTAAACGCAGCGGGCTCGATGCCGTGCATGTGCCGTTCCGCGGCGCCGCGCAGACTATCCCCGCCATGCTGTCGGGTGCCGTAGACTTCGCGATCGACAACCTCGCATCCTATATCTCGCTCATCCAGTCCGGGAAAATGCGCGCGCTGGCGGTGACGTCGGCCGAGCGCTGGCCGACGCTGCCGGACGTGCCCACCATGGGGGAGGCTGGCGTGAAAGATTTCGTCGTTACTTCGTGGGCCGCTTTCGTGCTGCCGGCGGCTACGCCGCGTCCGATTGTCGACAAGTTGTCTGGCGCGATGAAACAGATCGCCGCCGATGAGGCGGTGCAGAAACGATTTCTGGTGGCCGGCGCGCGCATTTTGTCCAGCACGCCGGAGGAGGCCGTCGCATTCGCCGCCAAGGAACGGGCGATGTGGAAGGACGTGGTGGCGCTGTCGGGCTTGAAGCCGCAGTAGCGCGTGCGCGCCGCGCGAGCTTATGCTACATGGCGCCGAACGGTCCCGTAGCTCAGCAGGATAGAGCAGCGGTTTCCTAAACCGAAGGTCGGAGGTTCGACTCCTCTCGGGACCGCCATGATTTCAGATGATAATTTCGGATTTGTAGTCCGAGTAAATCATGCTTTGTTCGCGAAATCGCCTCCTGGGGCTACATGGGGCTACACGCTCTGACGCTCGGGTGCTCGGCGCGTTGCCAAAAGCATCGTGACGCGATTGAGATACGATCAATTCGCGGGAGCAAAGCGCTCAATAGGCGAAAGCACCGTCACTGTCTTTGATGCCCGCGTATCGTCCCCATAAGGCTGCGCCATCAAGACTTCAATCTGGCGAAGCTGCGTCACGATCTACTCCGCACCGAACCTCTACTTCGGCACCACCAAGGCTCTTTTCCGTGCGCATTTTCTCACATCGCTCGGTCCAATATAAAGCCCGGCCAGGTCAAGTTATAGAAGTTTCTCCTTATTATTGTTGCGGAAGCGGCTCTTCTGGTGCCCGCAGTGTGCGTGCCGGCGCATAGGAATTCGATTGGGAAATCAACCCAGCGACACAAGCGCGCCATAAGGAACGTAAGGGACGACATGCTCAAAGAAATCCGTCCGGCCATCATTCTGCTAGTGGCTCTGACGCTGATCACCGGCTTGGCCTATCCGCTCGCCATGACCGGGATCGCAAACGCGATCTTCCCGCGTCAGGCGCAAGGCAGTCTGATCGAGCGCATCGGCGCTGATTGGCCAGGTGTTCGCTGACGCCAAATACTTCCACGGCCGGCCTTCGGCAACCAATGCGCCGGACCCGAAAGACGCCACCAAGACTATCGACGCTCCCTATAACGCCGCCAATTCGGGGGGCTCCAACCTTGGCCCGACCAGCAAGGCGCTGGTCGAGCGTGTCAAAGCCGATGTGGACAAGCTCAAGAAAGAGAACCCGTCGGCGGCGATTCCGGCCGATCTGGTGACGACATCGGGAAGTGGGCTCGACCCGGATATCTCGCCGGAAGCGGCGCTATTCCAGGTGCCGCGGGTGGCCCAAGCCCGTGGGTTGCCGGCTGAGCGCGTCCGCGCTTTGGTCGAGGGGCCAGGTCGAGGGCCGCACCTTCGGCCTCCTGGGCGAGCCACGGGTCAATGTGCTCAAGCTCAATCTCGCACTTGATGGGCTGAAGTCGTAAGTTCCTCCGAAAGGAGCCACATGCCCACCGACGAAGCGCAACGAGCTTCGCCTGACGCCTTGCTTGCCCTCGCCAAAAAAGAGGGGCGGGGCCATCTGAAGATTTTTCTCGGCGCCGCGCCCGGCGTCGGCAAGACCTTTGCCATGCTGACTTCCACCCAAGCCGAGAAATCGGGCGGACGCGATGTCGTTGCGGGCCTTATTGAGACGCATGGCCGGCGCGAGACCGAGCAATTGATTGCAGGCTTCGAGGTGCTGCCACGCAAGCCGATCGTTTACCGTAACCAGATTATGCACGAATTCGACCTCGACGCGGCGCTTGCGCGCCGGCCGGGGCTGCTGCTGGTCGACGAATACGCGCATACCAATGTACCCGGCAGCCGCCACCCCAAGCGCTGGCAGGACATCGATGAATTGCTGGCCGCCGGCATTAACGTGTGGACCACGCTCAACATCCAGCACCTGGAAAGCCTCAACGATGTTGTGCTGAAGATCACCAAGGTCCGTGTGCGCGAAACCGTGCCCGACACTGTATTCGATAAGGCGGACGAGATCGTCCTGGTCGATTTTCCGCCTGATGAATTGCTCAAACGCTTGGCTGAGGGAAAAGTCTACGTCCAGGACACGGCCGCGCGCGCCGTCGAAAGCTTTTTCAAGCCGCAAAACCTGACCGCCTTGCGCGAACTAGCGCTGCGGCGCGCCGCCGAGCGCATCGATGCCGATCTCATTTCCCGCATGCAGGCGCAGGCGATCGAAGGGCCTTGGGCGGCAGGCGAACGCATCCTGGCCTGCATCGGACCGGATACGATTTCACCAACGGTAGTGCGCACGGCCAAGCGCCTCGCCGACCTGATGGACGCGCCCTGGCTGGCGGTCACTGTCGAACGGCCAGGAACGAACCTTGACGACGCCGCGCGCCTAAGGTTGGACGAAGCGATGAAGCTTGCCGAGGCTCTCGGCGCCGAGACCCAGACGCTGACCGGCAGCGATCTGCCGGCTGAGTTGCTTCGCTTCGCCAAATTCGAGAATGTTACTCAGATCGTGATCGGCCGCTCGCATGGCGGGTTCTTCAGCGAGCTGTTGCGTCGTTCGTTGCCGCACGAACTCGTGCGTCGGACCCAGGACATCGCGATCCATTTGGTGACGCGGCAAGTCGAGGCGGCACGACCTGCGCCAACGTGGCGGCACACTCGTCTTGTCCTGCAGCCGCTGCCGTTCCTCTATGCCACCCTCGCCATAGGTGCAGCGCTAGCGATTGGCGAAGGTTTGACTGCGTTGACGCCGATCCCGAACCTGTCGATGCTGTTCCTGGTGGCGGTGCTGCTGGTCGCCGTGAACTTCGGCATCTGGCCAGCGATCTATGCGTCCGGCCTGTCATTCCTGGTCTATAATTTCTTCTTTATCCCGCCGATCTATACCTTCACCGTCGCCGAACCGTACGAACTGCTGGCGCTGGTAATTTTTCTCATTGTCGCAGTGATTACTTCGGCACTCGCCGGGCGGGTTCGGGAACAGGCGACAATTTCGGCTGGCCGGATGCGCGCGATGCGGCGGCTCTATGAATTCACCCGCCGCCTGTCGGGACTGGCGTCATTTGATGCGGTGGCGGAAGGCGCGGCCAGCGAAATCAACTCAAGCCTTGGCCGTGCGGTGGTGGTGCTGTTGGAGCAGGACAGCGATCTGGCGCTGGTCGCCGCCTGGCCGCCGGAAGATACGCTCGACGCTGCACCGATGACGGCGGCGCGCTGGGCCTTCAGCCATGGCGAGCCGGCCGGCGCCGATACCGGCACTTTGCCGATTATCCCGTGGTATTTCGTTCCGCTTCGGATCGGCAGCAAGACGCTGGGCGTGATCGGAGTTGCCAAGCCGGATGGCGTGACGCCGCTCGATTCAGAAGCGCGCGCACTGCTCGATGCGCTATCCGAACAAACCGCGGCCGCTTTGGAACGCGCCTCGCTCGCGCGCGACATGGTGAGCGCCAAGACCGCGACCGAAACCGAACGGGTCCGCAACACGCTGCTGGCGTCGATTTCGCACGATTTCCGCACGCCACTGTCGTCGATCCTCGGCTCGGCGACCAGCCTGATCGATTATGGCGACAAGCTCGATGCGGCGGCCAAGAAGGACCTGCTGGTGCAAATCAAGCAGGAGACCGAGAGCCTCGATGAGATGGTGCGCAATCTGTTAGCCATCACCCGGATCGATGCGGGGGCGTTGGAACTGCGGCGCGATTGGGTCGACCTGCGCGAAATCGTCGATCGGGTCGCCAGCGCCGCTCGGCGGCGCGGCGCGCGTCAGCGGATTGAAGTCGCTCTGCCCACGGATTTGCCTTTGGTGCGCGCGGACGCGACCCTGATCGAGCAGGCGATCGGCAACGTGATTGGGAACGCCGTCGTTCATACGCCGGCCGAAACGAGCGTGCTGGTGGATGCAGTGATCAAGCCGGAAGGGATCGAACTACGCATCACCGATGACGGCCCCGGAATTCCGGCGCAGGCGCTGCCGCAGATATTCGACAAATTCGTCAAGGCCGATACGACGCAGGCCGACGGCGGACACGGGACCGGATTAGGTCTCGCGATTGCCAAAGGTATCGCGGAGGCGCATGGCGGCTCGATCATGGCCGAAAGCCCCTATGCCGGCGGCCACGGGACACGCATCATATTGAGGCTTCCGCGCCAGGACGTGCCGGCATGAACGCCAAGACGCAAGTTCTGGTCGTAGACGACGAGGCCGCGATCCTGCGCTTTCTCAAGCCTGCGTTGGAGGCAAACGGGTACGAGATGGCGACCGCCGGCAGTGTCGCCGAGGCGACCAAGCGCATCGCTGCCGAGTTCCCGGATATCGTGCTGCTCGATCTCGGCCTACCCGATGGTGATGGCAAGGATGTCATTCGGCGAGCTCGCGAATGGTCGGACGTGCCGATCATCGTTTTGTCGGCGCGCGAACGCGAAACGGAGAAAATCGAGGCCCTCGACCTGGGCGCCGACGATTACATCAATAAGCCCTTCAACGTAGGTGAACTGCTGGCGCGCATGCGCACGGCACTGCGCCATCGATTGCAGCGCAAGGCGGAAATTCCGCTGCTGCGGGTCGGCAATTTCGAAGTGGATGCCGTTCGCCACCATGCAACTCGCGCTGGCGCCGAGATTAAACTGACACCCAAGGAATTTGAGCTACTGTCATTTCTCGCTAGGCACGCCGGCCGCGTGGTCACGCACAAGCAAATTCTGACCGCCGTCTGGGGACCGGCACATACCGAAGATACTCAGTATCTTCGCGTCTATGTCGGCCAACTTCGGCAGAAGATCGAGGAGCATGCCGACGATCCGCGCATTATTCTCACCGAGCCAGGCATTGGGTATAGGATCGCTGACAGCTAAGCGTTCCCATAAGGCCGGGAATGGAATCGATAAGGCCGAGCCTGCCCGGCGCCGGCAAAAGTCGAAGGGCCTTGCGAGGTGAAGTGCTCGGAACGTCCGCGCGATTCTGAGAGGTGGAGCGTGTCGAAAATTGTGCTTCTTCGGCACTCAAACTGTACGAAGTCGGGAATTACCCATAGCGCCTACCGTGCTCCCACATAGTCCCAGCCTGTGCCGTGGCAAAAATCACAGGGCGCGGCATTTCGTTCGCCGGACCCGGAGCACAGGCCACATCGCCTCCAGTCATTGGGATCCATCGTGCTTGAGTGAAAGCCCCTGCATTGGCGGCCGCTGGCGCGTCGAGCGCAATGCTCGTTGATCGGCTCGGCGTTGTCCGCGGATATAGGCCAGTCGCAATCCACGCAGATTGCAACTGGATGAAATTCCCAACCCATCCCAGGCTCCTTTGGCACTCTGCCAAGAATCGTCGTTCGATGGCATAGAGGCGAATGAGCGAACACTAAATATAGCCCTTTCAATATTTCTTGAAATTCAATCACGCGCGCGGTTCCGGAAGCGCCAACCGTTCAAACTTGGCTTGCCTCATTCCTGCGACACAGGTGGATCCAGATCGTCGACCCAGGAGTCGCGCGGCTTCAGATACCGTTGCAGTAAGCGATGCACGAGACTGACGTGCTCTGGCGCAGGAAGTGGAACGTTATTTCTGCAAGCTTAAAAAGTTTTGAGTGAATGCACCCTTGTTGCTGCGTCTTCTTCTTGTCTCCGCCCGCGCAGGCGTAGCAAACCGTAAGTCGTTAATCCGACCAACGGAGGAACTATAACCGCCACTGTGGTCGCCACTAGATGAGCCACGGGAACCGCCTCACTCGACTACTCATCAATCGCTAAAATTATAATCTAGGAATATTCAGGCCGGCAGCGCGTCTTCCCGGCCTGTGGATAACTGAAAAGGATCACTGCTGACAGGAAAGCGACTTCCGCACCATTTGGTTGATCTCGCCCGGCTTAGCGGACAGAAATCATCTATTCACACGTGATCCTCGGGGACTTCATCACCACTACGTCCAAATTTAGGTTTTTTGGTGCCCACCGAACCACGCTCGGCGCTCAGCCCATGGCAAACTCGTCTTTCCGGTGAGCCCATCCGGTGATGCGGGACTCGATGAATGAGAACACGGCATAAAGTGCCACGCCGAGCACAGCGAGGATCAGCAGGCCAGCAAAGACTAGCGGCACGTCGAAGTTCGAGCTGGCAATCATCATCACATTGCCGATGCCCCGATTCGAAGCGACCGTTTCTGAGATCACGGTGCCGACGAATGCGAGGGTGACGGCCACTTTAAGCGAGGCAAAGAAATACGGCATAGTGCGCGGCAGGCCGACATTCCAGAGAATGTCGAGCTTGCTCGCACGTAGCGCCCGCATCACGTCTTCGAGTTCAGGCTCGGTGGTGGCAAGGCCGGTCGCCACGTTCACGACGATCGGGAAAAATACTCATGATCATCGCCGTAAGGATCGCGGGCACGGTACCGGAGCCGAACCAAAGCACGAAGATCGGCACTACAGCGACCTTTGGGATGGAGGCAAAACCAACCAGCAACGGATATGCAACATCATAGGCGAGCCGCGAAGAGCCAATTAGCATTCCGAGCAGAATGCCAATTACGATGCCGAAGGCAAAGCCGACTAGAGTCGTATAAAGGGTTTGCAATGTATGAGGCCAGAGCGCGGGCATTCGCTCGACAAGCGTGACGATGATTTGGCTCGGCTTGGGTACCACAATGTCGCTGATACCGAACATCCAGCACAGTGCCTCCCAAAGCAGGAAGAATCCGATAATGAAGGCCGTCGACGCGATGTGGCGCTTCAACTGCTGGTTCATCATAGGCTCTCCCTCACGGGACGGGCGGATACGATCAATTCACGCAACCGCTGCGTCATGGAAACGAACGTTGGCGTATAGGACATTTCGATAGTGCGTGGCCGCGGGAAGGGCACCTCGGCATCGTCGATGATCTGTCCCGGCCGCGTACGCATCACGCAAATGCGATTGGCAAGATAGCCAGCCTCCTTGAGATCGTGGGTGACCAGCAGCACGGTCGGCTGTAGCTTCATCCACAGTTCCTGCATGACCGCCCAAAGTTCCTCGCGGGTGAATTGATCGAGCGCGCCGAATGGCTCGTCGAGCATGAGGAGCTGCGGTTCGTGCACGAGGGCGCGGCATAACGAAGCTCGCTGCAGCATGCCGCCGGATAGTTGCCAAGGATGCTTATCGCCAAAATTCGCCAGCCCAACTTCCTTGAGCAGGGTATCAGCGCGGTCGCGGAATTCGGTCTTGTATTTTGTCCGGTATTCCTTCCGGAATGGTGGCACGATCTTCAGCGGCATCATGACGTTGTCGCGCACCGTAAGCCAAGGCAGCATGGTCGGATTTTGGAACGCCATGCCGACCCGCACCGGCTCGGCGCCGACTTCGCGTCCGGCGACATAGACATAACCGCTGGTCGCTTTCAGGAGCCCGGTGACCAGCTTGAGAATCGTGGATTTTCCGCAGCCGGAGGGGCCTACCAAAGCCACGAACTCACCGGGCTTAATGCGTAGATCGGTCTCGCCCAGCGCCACGATCTGCTTGTCGCCACGCCCGTAAGTCAGTGTTACATGTTCAAGCTCGACAAAACTTTCCGACCGTGGCGGAGTTTCAGCATGGACGAGCGAGTTCATGCCGCGTCGCCCTTTCGCGAAGCAGTCCGCTCGGGCGCTATCGCGTGCAGCGTCGTGTCGGCATGGCGTATGGCCGGTGGCGGCATCGCCTGGATCGTATGCACGGAGCGTCCCCATCCGCGGGTGGCTGGCACCAGCGCGCGATCCTTCATCACGAAGCGGCCGCGCACCAGCGTATGGAGCGGCAAACCCTGCACGCGGCGGCCGTTCCAGGGGGAGATTTTCGAGCGCGATTGCAGCGCGGCGTCCTCGATCGTGTGGCCGCGGCTGAGATCGACCATGGCGATATCGGCCTCCGCGCCCGGCGTTAGCGCCCCCTTGCGAGGATAGAGACCCCATATCACAGCCGGGTTGAACGCGCTCATGCGGACATAGTCGCAGATCGACATGCGGCCGGCGTTCACCTCGGTCAGCATCAGCGGCATTTGCGTTTCCACGCCGGGGAAGCCGCAGTCGACGGTCCATATGTCGTTCCGAGTCTTCTCTTCCGGCGAATGCGGGGCGTGATCGGTGGCGATGAGGTCGATGGTTCCGTCGAGCAATGCCGCCCAGATCGGCTCGCGGTTGGGTGCCTCGCGCACCGGCGGATTGACGGCAATCACACCCGGAACGCGAACGTAATCGTCGGTCGACAACAGCAGATAATGCGGGCAGGTCTCGCCGGTAATGTCGACGCCGCGCGCTTTCGCCTCGCGCAATGGGCGCAACTCCTCGGCCGACGAGATATGGAGAATATGGATACGCGCGCCAGTCCATTCGGCGAGAATGGCGGCGCGGCTCACCGCTTCCACCGCCACCACCGCGGGGCGCGCCGCGAGGTGGGCGAATTGATCGATTTTTCCAGCGGCCATTAGCCGTTTTTGTCGCCGCTCCATGATCGAGTTGGTCTCGGCATGCAGCGAAATGCGCTTGCCGGTCGGCGCCACAACCTCGAAGGCTTCCAGCATCGCGCCGGTGGACGGCGAGGGTATTTTGCCGAAGGTATTACCCATATAGAGCTTGAAGCCGATTACGCCGCCTTCGACCAACGCGGGAACGTTGGTGATGGTGTCTTCGCCGAGCAGCCCATAAAGCCCGAAGTCGACATGCGCCTTGGAGGCGGCGATGGCTTGCTTGGCCGCGAGAATGTCAGCCGCACCAGTTGGCGGGATCGTATTGGGCATATCGAAGACTGTGGTGACGCCTCCGAACGCGGCCGCCGCACTGCCGCTCGCCCAATCTTCCTTCTGCGGATAGCCAGGGTCGCGGAAATGCACGTGATCATCGATAGCGCCGGGCAGCAAGTGGAGACCCGTGGCGTCGAATGTCTCTGCAGCAGGCGGCATAGCTTCGGCTGCGCCGATCGAGAGGACACGGCCGTCCTTGATGGCAACGCTACCGTCGATCACGTTATCGGGCGATACGATCTTGCCGTTACGGATCACAAGGTCGGCAATGATTGCGGTCATTGGACTATCTCACAGCATGGCCCAGCCACCATCGACCGGAAGATCGATTCCAGTAATTTGGCGCGCTGCGTCACTCGCTAAGAACAGACAAGCATTGGCGACGTCGTTGTCGACGGTTATGCGTTTGAGCGCGTATTCGGAAGCGTGACGTTCGGCCGCTTCATCAATGCTAATTCCAAACCGCTTGGCCATGTCGGCGCACACCTTGTCGCGAAAGCGTGGCCCGTCGACCATACCTGGCGCCACGCAATTGATGTTGATATTGTACTGACCGACCTCGAGCGCAAAGCTTTTCGTGATCCCTCGCAGGCCCCATTTCGAGGCTGAATAGGCCATGCGGCCAGCGCGTCCACGCATGCCGAATGTGCCGCCGACATTGACGATCTTGCCGTAGCGTTGCGCGATCATGGTGGGGAGCACCCCGCGCATGGTGTGGAAACATCCGCCCATATTGAGGCGGACGATATCGTCAAATTCTTCCGGCGTAGTATCGACGCCGCTCTTGCCGACTGGACCGGACCCGCCGGCAATATTGACTAGAATGTCGATGCGGCCGCCAAAAGCAGCCTTGGTTGCCTGAGCCGCCCGCTCGCATGCCGCTGCATCGGTAAGATCACACGGCACGACGATAGCCTGCGCGCCCGCATTTTTGACTGCTGCACCGACCGCCTCTATCGCCTTAATGTCACGGCCGATCAGCGCTAGCCGGGCACCTTCCTCGGCAAATGCCATGGTGACGGCCGTGCCCATCCCCTTGGCCGGGCCGGTGATCATGGCGATCCGCCCGTCGAGCTTCAGATCCATCGCGCGCCCCGTCGCTCCACCTGTTACGAAGGCTTGTCCGCTCCTCCGCGCGGAGGAGCGGCCGTGCCGGTTTGCGCTCAGAAGAGTTTATGCGGCAGGTCAGCCGCAGGCGGCATGAATTTCGACGTGTAGATTTCGTCCACCGTCGGCGTGCGGGGTAGGTGTTCCGCCTTTACCAGGATATCGATCGACTTCTTCAGACGAGCCGGGTCGACATTGCCAAGCCCGACTCTTGGCGATCTCCGGCGAGTTCATCTCATCCTTGAGCGTCGCATCGAAACGCTCGCGCTCGACCTTGACCTTGATCAGGGGCTCGCGCTTGGCGACAGCGGCGATAGCGGCGTCGGGGTCCTTGAGTGCGTCCTTGAGGCCGTGATTGATCGCAGCAATCAGTCCTTTGACGGCTGTCGGATTTTCGGAAGTTAGCTTCTTGGAGACGATGATGGCGTTGGAATAGAGATCCATGCCGTAGTCGCCGTATTTGATGTAGCGGATGTCCTTATCGGCAACGCCCATCAGTTTGGCGCTGAAGCGGATGGTGTTGACGTAGCCGAAAACGCCGTCGACCTCTTTCTTCATCAGCATCTGCTCGCGCAGGCTCGGCTGCATATTGGTGATTGTGATTTTCGTGCAATCGATCTTGGCGATCGCGCAGAAGGCGGGGAACAGTTTGAGGGCGCCGTCGCCGGCGGCGCCGCCGAGCGTCTTTCCTTCCAGGTCCTTCGGCGTTTTGATGGCGCTGTCGGCGCGCACCGCGATGGTGAAGGGCGGCTGATTGTACATGACATAGACCGCGATCGGCGCTTCCGCCGGCTTGGTGGCGGCGAACTGGATCAGTGCATTGATATCGCCGAAGCCGACGTCATAAGTGCCGCTCGCCACCAGCGGGATTGGCGCGCCGGAGCCGTTGCCCTGATCCATGGTCACGTCGAGTCCGGCCGCTTTGAAATAGCCGCGGTCCTGGGCGAGAAAGAACCAGCCCTGCGGGCCTTGGTATTTCCAGTTCAGCACCATTTTAAGTTTGGTCTCGGCGGTTGCCGGGGTCGCTGCGGTCAGCGGGGCGGCGATGCCGATCGCGGCGGCAAGCGCGATTGCGAGGGAACGGAAGGTTGCGGTCATTGGCGCGCTCCTGTCAGGGATGGATCAATTGAACTGATTTTCCAGGCGGCGGGTCCGGCAGCCCATTGCCCATTAACTCTACACAAATTTGACGCCAGGAAAGCCTAGGTGGCGGCACCGTTGCTTTCTACAGCCGATTTTTTGCTAGTATGGTGCCGAAAAGGCAACACTGAAGATAATCGGCGCGCGATGAAACATCTGCGGATTTTGAGCTATGTCGACGAGGTGGCGCGCGCGGGCTCGATCCGCAAGGCGGCCGAACAACTCAACATCACCGCGTCCGCCGTCAACCGCAGGATCATGGATCTCGAAGATGAGCTTGGCGCTCCTCTCTTCGAGCGGCGCGCGCGCGGTGTGCGGTTAACTGCCGCTGGCGAGGTTTTCGTCGATTACCTGCGCAAACAAAACGGCGACGTCGAACGGATGAAGTCGCAAATTGAGGATCTTAAAGGCTTGCGACGCGGCACGGTACGGATTGCTTGCAGTCAAGCATTGGCGCTCGACTTCTTGCCGCGTGCTATCACTGAATTTCGCAAGACCTATCCGCTTGTCGAATTTGACGTGAAAGTCGTCGACCACGAATTCGCGATGGCGGCCTTGGCCGCATTCGACGTCGATCTGGTGCTGGTATTCAGGCCTCCGTTTCTTGCCAATTTCCAGCCGCTGATGACGCTGGAGCAACGGCTGGTCGCCGTCATGGCGAAAAATCATCCGCTCGCTGCTCGGCGCAAGCTGCGGTTACGTGACTGCGCGGTATATCCGGTTGCTCTGCCAGAACGCTCCATCGGAGGCCGGCAACTGCTCGAAGAGGTGGTGGCGCGAACCGGGATCGCCTTCAATTTGGCGGCGGAATCCAATTCGTTCGAGATGCTGCGCGGCCTGGTCATTCATGCCGGGCTGATCTCTTTCCAGATCCGCATCGGTACAATGCCCGAAGGCAATAAGCTCGATCTGGTGGCGCGCGAGATTGACGATCGCGACGTGCCTAGCTCCAAGCTCGTCTTCGGCCGTTTGCGCGACCGTACTCTGCCAGTTGCGACTGCCGTGTTTGCCGAACGCGTTGTGGGTACCCTGCAAGCTATGGTCGTCGGAAAGGACGAAAATACTGGCCGTAAGCCGTGATTAGCGGCTATGCCGATAGCGCAGGGTTTGCGACATTGCCTACGGCGCTAGGATTGCTATATTCGGCGCGCTAGGGATGGTCCACTCGACCCAGCCCGCGCAGGTATAGCAGTCAAATCTGATCGTCTGGCCCGTCATTTCGGCGGGCCATCGCCTTTTGGGCCACTGCCATGAGCCGCACGAACCGACCCGACCATATTCGCCTGACCTCGCACCCCGAGCCAGGCAGCACACCACGTTTTCCTATTCACTGGGGCGCACCGACCGCGCGCGAGCGCGGGCCGATCATCGGCACGGTGTCGCGGCAAGGCGACCGCAACGTTATCGGCAGCCACGGCGGCTCCTATGCGCTTTACCGGGCCCTGGCGGTGTCGTCTGGCGCGCTTGATCCAATCCGGCGACCGGATCTCACAAATACCCACCCAGCGGCGACCATTGGACCGTTCGCGCAATGGAGTGATCCGCGCCGCATCGTCTCGCTTGATCCGTGGGGACATATCGCCGCTGAAAGTTTTAAAGCAGAGATCGCCGAAGGCATCGATATCCGTCCGACGATCGCCGTTACCAAGGCGCGGCTGGATTTGCATGAGATGCAGGACGCGGTCAAAGCAGACCGGCTAAGAACCGACGGCGATCTGGTCCACAGCAATGGTAGCATTGCCGTGACCAAGGTCGCCATCGATCCGGTATGGTATTTGCCGGGCATTGCTGAACGGTTCGCTACATCGGAAACAAGCCTGCGTCGCACGCTCTTCGAGCAGACCGCTGGCATGTTCCCCGAACTCGTCACGCGCCCGGACCTTAATGTCTTCCTGCCGCCGATCGGAGGCACAACGATTTATCTGTTCGGCGATGTCGCCAAGCTCAATGATCCGGCAAACAAGATAACCTGTCGCGTGCATGATGAGTGCAACGGATCTGACGTGTTCGGCTCCGACATCTGTACCTGCCGACCGTATTTAATTCACGGCATCGAGGAATGCGCGCGCGGCGCGCAGGAGGGCGGCCTTGGCATCATTGTGTATAATCGTAAGGAAGGTCGCGCCTTGGGCGAGGTTACAAAGTTCCTTGTCTACAACGCGCGCAAGCGGCAGGAGGGCGGCGATGCCGCGTCAGCCTATTTCGAGCGCACCGAATGCGTTGCCGGCGTGCAGGACGCGCGCTTCCAACAGCTGATGCCGGATGTAATCAACTGGCTTGGTTTAAAGCGCATTGACCGTTTTGTTTCGATGAGCGACATGAAATATGACGCACTGGTCCAGCAGGGAGTCGAAATCGTCGAGCGTGTGCCCCTCCCCGATGAGCTTGTGCCGGCCGACGCGCATGTGGAGATCGCGGCCAAGAAGGCTGCCGGATATTATTCGCCGGAGCTCCCGAAGCCGCAAGATTTGACCGGTTCGATCGGCCGCTCGCTCGACAAGTATTGAGCGAAGGCGGCAATCACAATGAATTCCGATGCGGCGGCCGCTAATTCGCTATTGAGCGCCCAGGCGGTTCGCACGCGCGCCCAGCGCATGCTGGCGCTTGGTCTAGCGGACCGGCTGCCGAATTTTCGGGTCGACCTGACGCAGCTCGATGACACTGTCGATCTCGTCACCGCGACCATGTACGAAGCCTATCCATCGCTCGACATTCCCTTCCATTCGCGCTGGCGACATTTTGTCATTGACGGCATCGACCGCTTTGACGAAATCGCGAAAAAGGGCGGCTTTATCGATCGCGCGGCGCGCGCGCGCGCTGAATTCGATCTGGCTATCGTCAGCGTCTTTCTCGATGCTGGCGCCGGCATGCAATGGCGCTATTTCGACGCGCCGAGCGACAAACATATCGGCCGCTCGGAAGGGTTGGCACTCGCGAGCCTCGATATGTTCGCGCGCGGCGTGTTTTCTGAAAATCCGGCTGATCCCCTGCGCGTTGATGCCTCTGTTTTGGCGCGGCTCACTCTCGCGCAATTGATTGAAGGTTTCCAGGTTACGGATGACAACCCACTGGTAGGCCTTGAAGGCCGCGCAGCACTGTTGCGCGCGCTCGGCGAATTGGCATCGAATAACGGCGCTGTGTTTGCGCGCAGCGACAGAGCGCGGCCGGGCGGATTGTTCGACCACTTCGTCGGAATGGCCGAGGGCGGTACGATCGGCGCCCCCGAGATTCTAGCCGAACTGCTCCGTAAGCTAGGGCCGATTTGGCCGTCGCGCATAATACTCGGCGGCATCCCGTTGGGCGACTGCTGGAGCCACCTGGCAATAACCACATCAGACGCAACTAGCGGGCTAGTGCCGCTGCATAAGCTGTCGCAATGGCTTGCCTATTCGTTGATCGAGCCGCTGCAGCGTGCGGGCCTAGCTGTCACCAAAATCGACGGTCTCACCGGGCTTGCCGAATATCGCAATGGCGGATTATTCGTCGACATGGGCGTCATCACCTTGCGCGAGCAAAGCCAAGCGGCGTCCGTGCACGATGTGGGTTCAACATTGGTTGTCGAATGGCGTGCGCTGACCATTGCGCTGCTCGATGCGCTTGCCGTCTCAGTCCGAAAAAAGCTGGACAAGGACGCAAGCGAACTGCCGCTGGCGAAAATTCTCGAAGGGGGAACCTGGTCGGCTGGCCGCGCGATAGCGCGTGAGCGCCGCGACGACGGCACGCCGCCGATCAAGGTCCTGAGCGACGGTACTGTATTTTAGGCACCAGCGCATGATCTCACTAACTTGATAGCGGCTTTCGGAAAAGGTTACGGGCAAGAATCAAGGAGGAGAAGGCATATGGAAGGCGTCACGGTCTGCCAGCACCCGCTGATCCAGCACAAACTCACGCTCATCCGCGATAAGAATATCTCGACCAAATCGTTTCGTGAGCTCTTGAGTGAGATCGGCATGTTGCTGTGCTACGAGGTCACGCGCGATCTTCCGCTGACAGATGTCGAGATTGAAACGCCGCTGGCGCGAATGACCGGCCGCAAGATTGCCGGCAAGAAACTGGTGTTCGCGCCTGTACTTCGCGCTGGCCTAACCTTCGCGGAAGGCATGCTCGATCTGGTGCCGGCCGCGCGTATTGCCCATATCGGTCTTTATCGCGAACCGGAAACCTTTGCGGCAGTCGAATATTATTTTAAGACCCCGTCCGACCTCGCCGAGCGTCTTGTAATCGTCATTGTTCCGGTGCTTGCCACCGCTAATACCGCGGTCGCCGCCGTCGACCGGCTGAAAGAGCGTGGAGCGCAGGACATCCGTCTTGTCTGTATGATAAGTGCTCCACAAGGCCTTGATCGGATGCGCGGTATCCATCCTGACGTTCCGCTGTGGACAGCGGCGATTGATCCTGGGTTGGACGAGCGCGCTTTCATCGTTCCGGGGCTCGGCGACGCTGGTGACCGCGCCTACGGGACCAAGTGAGCGTCATCTGAAATAGAGGAAGAAGTTTGATGAACAAACTTCGCATCATATCCGGTACATATTGTTTTGATGCGCGCTTTGAAACTGATGCAGCGCCGAAGACCGTCGCAGTGTTCAAGAAATTGCTTCCGTATGAAAATCAGGTGATCCACGTTCGCTGGAGTGGCGAAGCGGTGTGGGTTCCGCTGGGCGAGCACGATTTTGGGCTGACATTCGAAAACCATACCAGCTACCCGGCACCTGGGCAGATGATTTTTTACCCCGGCGGTATCAGCGAGACCGAGATTTTGCTGGCATACGGCGGGGTGCGATTTGCGAGCAAAATGGGGCAGCTGGCAGGCAACCATTTCATAACAATTACTTCTGACCTCGATCGTCTCACTGAACTTTGCAAGTCTGTCCTTTGGGAAGGAGCAAAGACCATTCGCATTGAAGCGGCGTAAAAATGCGCTGCCGCTGCAAGTAAGCTTCCGATAACTGCGGCCATCGAAAATTCCGTCACTGGTTTTCAGGCCGCTGCCGATCGAACCGCGCGTGGCAAGATGAAATACCTTGATGTACCCTGGCGACCTCACGAAATGTCGATAGGCTGCTTATCTCAATCGTGGCAAATCTAGTCCGGAGGTCTTCGTGCGCGAACCAGTCGGCATTCCACGCGTCGATGCAAGTCCAGCTACAGTCCATTGGGGTTTCTTCGATGCCAAGCTCGCGCCGGTCGCCACCATCGACAGCGGCGATCGCATAACGATGTCGTCGGTGTCCGGTGCCCCCGAGGTGCTGCCGCCACCGCCTTTCAAGATTCCAGCAGCGTTGCCCGCGATTCATGCCGCCAACGGCCCGCAACTTTTTTTCGGGCATATGTGTACAGGGCCGGTCGCAATAAGAGGCGCAAAGGCGGGACAGATCTTGCAGGTCGATATTGAGGCAATCGAACTGCATTACGACTGGGGATACAATGTCATTCGACCGCTCGCCGGTGCATTGCCGGATGATTTTCAGGAATATCGGTCGATATACATTTCACTTGATCGTGCCCGTATGACCGGACGACTGCCATGGGGCCAGGAAATTCCGTTACGGCCTTTTTTCGGGGTCATGGCGGTGGCGCCGCCTGTGGAGTGGGGCAGGATTCCGACCCCACCGCCGCGCCGCAACGGCGGCAATATGGACAACAAAGAGCTGGTCGCCGGCACAACTTTATACCTTCCTATTTTTACGGATGGCGCGCTGTTTTCCGTCGGTGACGGGCACGGCGCGCAGGGCGATGGAGAAGTCTGCGTCACTGCGATCGAGACCGGGCTTGTCGGAACGTTTCGCCTCACCATCCGTAACGATATGCGACTGGAATGGCCGCTTGCCGAGACATCCACGCATATAATGACCATGGCATTCGATCCCGATCTCGATGATTGCGTAGCGATTGCGCTACGGCAAATGATCGATCTTATTTGCGCGCGTACCGGTCTTGACTGCTATCAAGCCTATGCGTTGACGAGCATTGCCGCAGACCTCCGCGTCACGCAGGTGGTCAATGGCAACAAGGGCATTCATGTCATGCTCGACAAGCGCTATCTAACGCGCGGTTGATCCAAGCGGCACCCCCCACTGAAACGCTATCGATCAAATCGGTTGGAACAGTCACCGTCACCGCTTCGATTTGGCGAGACACCTTGCTGGCTCGCTCGCGGGTTGACCTGATGGCTTTTTTGCGCCAGCGGATGAGTGATTACTCTGTTGGTTTGGTCCGCTTAGGTTAGGCGGTTCCTTCGGCTAATTGATGCGGATGAGGTTTCCGGCACACATAAGTACAGCAAAGGTTCGTACCGATAATGCGTCGGCTCATCGCAAGGCGCATATCATTTGCTACCGACGACGGGCGTGGCGCAATTTCCGTCGCTGGGCGCGTTATAGGCGGCCCGGAAATTGCATGTTTAATAGGCAGACAAGTAGGTTGGTTTCTGCCCGCAATTGCGCCACATCAGCTTCGCTAAACGGTAAAGCCCCATGTCGATCCTCGTCGGTCTCCATCATGTCACTCGGTACAATTACGATAAGCCCACTGGTCTTGGACCGCAGGTCATTCGGCTGCGGCCGGGGTCGCATTGCCGGACGCGCATCCCCAGCTACGCGCTCACGGTCACGCCGGCACAGCATTTCGTGAACTGGCAACAGGATCCTCACGGCAATTGGCTTGCGCGCTTTGTATTTCCGGAAAAGGCCACCGAATTCTCAGTCACAGTCGATCTGCTCGCCGATCTTGAGGTCATCAATCCGTTTGACTTCTTTGTCGAACCCTATGCGGAGAAATGGCCCTTCGCCTTTCCCGCGGAGCTGCGCGAAGACTTGGCGGCCTATGTCGCGCCGGAACCGGCGGGCCCGCGCCTGCAGGCGTTCATTGCGACTATTTGGGGCGAGCCGCGCAACACCACCGACTTTCTTGTCGAGCTCAATCGACGACTGCACGCCATGGTCCGCTATATAGTTCGCTTGGAGTCAGGTGTGCAGACACCGGAGGAGACTCTAGCCGCAGGCTCCGGTTCGTGCCGCGACTCGGCGTGGCTCTTGGTGCAGATATTGCGTCACATCGGTTTGCCTGCGCGATTCGTGTCCGGCTATCTCATCCAGCTTAAGCCCGACGTGAAGCCGCTCGAAGGCCCAGCTGGCGCCGAACGTGACTTTACCGATCTGCATGCCTGGACCGAGGTCTATATTCCTGGAGCCGGCTGGATCGGACTCGACCCGACCTCGGGCTTGTTGTGCGCGGAAGGCCATCTGCCGGTCGCGGCAACGCCGCACTTCCGCTCCGCCGCGCCGATCACCGGTATGGTCGAACCAAGCAATGTCACTTTTGCGTTCGACATGAGCATCACGCGGATTGCCGAGAAGCCGCGCGTGACCCGACCGTTCTCCGACGAGGCTTGGACGGAGCTGGATGCGCTCGGCGACAGGGTCGATGCCGATCTCACCGCCAACGATGTGCACCTGACCATGGGCGGCGAGCCGACCTTTGTGTCGGTGGACGATTACCAGTCGGCGGAATGGAACACGGCCGCGCTCGGTCCGATGAAGCGCATCCGCGGCGACGATCTGGTCCACCGACTGTACCAACGTTTCGCACCGGGCGCCTTGCTGCACTACGGACAGGGCAAGTGGTATCCCGGCGAACCGCTGCCGCGCTGGGCATTCTCGCTGTTCTGGCGCCGTGACGGCGTGCCGCTCTGGCGCGACATCGGGTTGATCGCCCGCACGCCCGCTGCGCAGCCGCCGTCCGTCGGCGATGCCCGGCGTTTTGCCGAGAGCATTGCCGCGCGCCTCGGAATTATGGCCGACTTCGTGCAGCCTGCCTTCGAGGATCCGACCGACCGCATGATGAAGCAGGGCGCGGTCCCGGTGAACATCGATCCGAGCGATCCCGAAATCGAAGATCTGGAGGAGCGCGCGCGCATCCTGCGCGTGTTCGAATCTCACGTCACACAGCCGCTAGGCTATGTTTTGCCGCTGCAACGCGGGACAGGACACAGCAAAACCGGATGGCTGAGCGAGGTGTGGCGCATGCGCCGCGGCCAGTTATTCCTGATTCCGGGCGACTCCCCCCTCGGTCTTCGGCTGCCGTTGCAGTCGCTGCCTTATATCGCGCCCAAGGATTTCCCGCATCCAATATCGGCCGATCCGTTCGCTGAACGTCAGCCGTTGCCCGATGCGCATGCCGCTTGCAACGAGACGGCGCCGCCGCTCGCTCCGGAGGACGCACGGAGCGGGCCGGACACGTCCGTCGCGACACAGGCCGACGCCATTCCGGTGCGTACGGCGCTGGCGGTCGAGGCACGTAACGGCCGGCTATGCGTGTTCATGCCGCCGCTCGACCGACTTGAGGATTATCTCGCATTGCTTGCGGTGGTCGAAGCGACGGCGGCGGAACTTGCGATGCCATTGCAGGTCGAGGGCTATGCGCCGCCTTCGGATCCGCGTCTCAAGGTCATAAAGGTGACGCCAGATCCAGGCGTGATTGAGGTCAACGTTCAACCGGCGGAAAATTGGCGTGAGGCAGTCGAGATTACTTGCGGCCTCTATGAGGAAGCCCATCTTGCCCGCCTCGGCACCGACAAGTTCATGATCGACGGCCGTCACACCGGAACAGGCGGCGGCAATCACGTCGTGCTCGGCGGGCGCAACGCCGCCGACAGTCCGTTCCTGCGCCGACCCGATCTGCTCAAGAGCCTCGTGCTTTATTGGCAGCGACGACCATCATTGTCTTACTTGTTCTCTTGTTTGTTCATCGGTCCGACCAGCCAGGCGCCGCGCATCGACGAGGCGCGGCAAGATATGCTGTACGAACTTGAGATCGCCTTGGCCAATGTGCCGGCGCCAGGCAAGGGCGCGCCGCCACCACCGTGGCTGGTCGACCGCCTGTTTCGCAACATCCTGGTCGATGTGACGGGCAACACTCATCGAACTGAGATTTGCATCGACAAGCTGTTCTCGCCTGAAGGGCCGACTGGCCGTCTTGGGCTGGTCGAGTTCCGCTCATTCGAAATGCCCCCTGATGCGCGCATGAGTCTTGCTCAGCAGTTGCTGTTGCGGGCGTTGGTCGCCTGGTTCTGGCGCCAGCCGCTCGACGGCCCGCTCACGCGCTGGGGAACGGCGCTGCACGATCGCTACATGCTCGAGCATTTTATTTGGGACGATTTCCTACAAGTCTTGGACGATCTTAAACGGGCAGGCTACGATTTCGATCCGGTCTGGTTTGATGCGCAGCGGCAATTCCGCTTCCCGCATTACGGTGCCGTGCAGCGCGGCGGCGTGGAACTTGAGTTGCGGCAAGCGTTGGAGCCTTGGTATGTGCTGGGCGAAGAAGGGGTAGTTGGTAACACGGTGCGGATCGTTGATTCTTCCGTTGAGCGTTTGCAGGTCAAGGTGCAAGGATTGAACGATAGCCGCCACATCGTCACTTGCGACGGACGTCGCGTGCCCCTCCGCCCGACCGGTCGCTCGGGCGAATTCGTAGCCGGCGTACGGTACAAGGCATGGGACCTGCCGTCGGCTTTGCATCCGACAGTTGAAGTCCATGCACCGCTCACTTTCGACATCGTCGATAGCTGGAGCCGGCGGTCATTGGGTGGTTGCGTCTATCATGTCTCGCATCCGGGTGGACGCAATTACGAGACCTTTCCGGTCAATTCCTACGAAGCGGAAGCTCGCCGCCGCGCCCGGTTCCAGGATCACGGTCACACTGGCGGGTTGATCGATATTGCACCCGTCGAGCGCTCCCTTGAGTATCCGACGACCCTCGATCTCCGGCGTCCGCTGTAAAAGCGCCATGGCAGTCCATCACGACAACGCCCTAGCGCAACAGAACGGCAGCGTTGAATCGTTGGTTTCAGGCTATCAGCCGCTGCCCGGTATCTTCGACGAGATGATGGATTCCGACGGACGCCTGCGTGCGCACTGGCAGCCGTTGTTGTCGATGCTCTCGGGCTTGGGAGGCGAAGAGATTAATCGGCGGTTCGCGATCGCCGATCGCTATTTGCGCGAACTCGGGGGTTTTCTATCGCGTCTATGAGGATCCCTCCGGCGTCGAACGGCCATGGCCATTGAGCCACGTGCCACTTCTCATCGAAGCTGCCGAATGGAAGCGGTTAGAGGCTGGGCTCATCCAACGCGCCAGTTTGCTCGAGGCCATACTGGCGGATGTCTATGGTCCGGCCGAACTCATCCGCGAGGGTCGGCTGCCCGCTGCCTTGGTTGCTGGCAATCCGGAATTTCTGCGGCCTCTTGTCGGGGTCACGCCGCCCGGCGGCGCGCACCTACGCTTTTACGCCGTGGATATCGGACGCGGCCCAGACGGGCGATGGTGGGTGCTTGGCGACCGCACGCAGGCGCCCTCGGGCGCCGGCTACGCGATAGAGAGCCGCCTCGCGCTGGCGCGCTCGATGTCCGACATCTATCGCGCGGCGCATGTTGAACGCGTTGCTCCGTTCTTTCGGGCCTTTCAAGCTGAACTATCCGCGTTCAACCGCCATGACGATACGCGTGTCTGCTTGCTTACGCCGGGTACGATGAACGAAACCTATTTCGAACATGCCTACCTCGCCCGATATCTTGGGCTGCTCCTGGTCGAGGGGGAAGACCTCACCGTGCGAGACGACGGTGTCTTTATCCGCACTGTCTCCGGCCTGCGGCGCACCGAAGTATTGCTGCGTCGGCTTGATGCTGATTTTTCTGATCCGCTCGAACTCAACGCCGCCTCGCGTCTCGGCGTTGCTGGGCTGGTACAAGCCATGCGAGATGGCAACGTTGTCATCGTCAACGCGCTTGGCGCCGGTCTCGTTGAGGCGCGTGCGACGCTAGCCTTTCTGCCAGCCTTGGCACGGACTTTGTTCGGCAGCGATCTCGTCGTCCCGAATATCGCGACATGGTGGCTGGGTGGCGCCGACATTCGCGAGCAGTTGTTGGCGAAACTCGATAGCATGGTTATCGCCCCGGCATTTTCCGCCCCCGCGCCCACCCTGCCGCTAGGCGACGGAACACTGGTGGCCGAACTCGACGAAACGCAGCGTCGAGACCTGATGCAAGCCATCCACGATCGTGGCGTCGACTATGTTGTCCAGGAGGCGGTTACATTGTCGACAATGCCCGTGTGGCGCGACGGTCGGTTGCAGCCGAGGCCGTTCACGCTGCGTTTGTTTCTGACCAAGGTCGGCGAGCACTGGCGGGTCATGCCGGGAGGATTTGTGCGCATTGCCGAAAGTGCCGATGCACGCGCGGTCAGTTTGCAGCGGGGCGCCGCGACCGCCGACGCCTGGGTACTGTCGGGCGCACCTGTTGCGGAAACGACGCTACTGCCGACACCAGAGCGGATGGTCATTCAGAGGGCGACCGGCCCGCTGCCAAGCCGAGCCGCGGACAATCTGTTCTGGCTCGGGCGCTATCTGGAACGCGCGGAAGCGACGCTGCGGCTCGTTCGCGCCCTGATCAACCGTATAGCGGAGGCCGGGGATATGCCTGTGCCGGTCATTTCCAGCATCAGTGCCCTGCTCAGCGCCTGGGGTGCTGTACAGCCCGACCCATGGCAGACATCTTCCGCACTGATCGCGCGGGCCGCATTAACGCGCACTGAGTTTGACGGATCACTGCCGCGGCTGGTCAATACCGCGCGCGCGGTAGCTTCCGTCATCCGAGATCGTTTTTCGCCCGATGTTTGGCGGGCGCTTAATGACTTGGTCACCACTATCAATGCGCCGCTCGCTATCGGACCCGATGAAAGCGCTATAACCGAGCGGGTGGACGCGGCCGTGCGCATTATTTCGTCCCTATCAGGGCTGGCGCAGGAAAATATGACGCAGCTCGCCGGCTGGCGATTTCTAGAACTCGGCCGCCGCATTGAGCGAGCGATATTGACATGCCGCAGCGTCGCCTGGTTTGCATTCGGTAATGCTCTGCCAGACGGCCTCGATGTGCTGCTGGAATTCGCGGACAGCCAGATCACTTATCGGCAACGCTACGTGATGATTGCAGCGCTGGCGCCAGTGGTCGACTTGGTTATGCTCGATCCCAATAATCCGCGATCAGTGGAGTTTCAACTCGATCGCATCGAGACCCACCTTGCCGCGCTGCCAAGGCGGCAAGTTTCCGGCCGGCTTTCATCGGTACAACAGATAGCGGCTTCTACGGCCACTCGCTTGCGCACCGCCGACGCGGCTAGGATTGGCAGCGCGCTGATCTGCGACACTGAATCGATGCTCATGAAATTGTCAGATGCGATTACGGTCTATTATCTCACGCATAACGAACGGTCTGAAGCCGCCTGGGGCGCGCTCGGATGATCTACGACATTCGGCAGACGACGATATGCACCTACGCCTCGCCGGTTACACATGCGCGACACGTGCTGCGCCTGACGCCGATTGACCGTAACGAACAACATGTGCATGTCGCCTCGCTGCAGATTGTTCCGGAGCCGTCGCAAAGGCGCGAGGGGCATGATTTCTTCGGCAATCGTATTACCTGGATCACACTTGGCGAGCGGCACGACAGACTGACAGTGAAGATGTCTGCGCGTGTTGCGGTAGACGAAATGGCCGCACCTGCGCAATTCACCACACCGCCGTGTGAGACAGTGCGCGAAGAAGTGTTCGCAACCACAGACATCGGTCCGATGTCCCCCGTGCACTTCCTGTTTCCGAGCCGGATGGTGTCGCTCGACCCGGAAATTAAAAATTACGCACAGAAAAGTTTTGCGCCTGGCCGTGCCGTCCTCGACGGCGCGATTGATCTTATGTGCCGGCTCAAAGCCGACATGCTCTACGATAAAGGCGCCACGACGGTTACCACAATGCCGCCGATGTCGTTTGCGTTGCGCCGCGGTGTCTGCCAGGATTTTGCGCACATCATGATATCCGGGCTGCGTGGCATCGGATTGCCTTCGGCTTACGTGAGTGGCTATCTACGCACCGCGCCGAGGCAGGGCGGGGCGGGACTGCATGGCAGCGACGCCATGCATGCCTGGGTTTTGGTGTGGTGCGGTCCGGCTACCGGCTGGATCGGACTCGACCCAACAAATGCCATGCTGGCCTCGGACGATCATGTGACGCTGGCGGTCGGCCGCGACTATACCGATGTCGCGCCGATAGATGGCGTGATCATGGCCTCGGGAGGCCAACGCATCGATGAATCCGTGAATGTGATGCCGATATCCTGAATATTCTCGACGAGGCGTAGCCGCTCGATCCGGACAGCGGATATTGTTGGAAGGTGCAAAGCCGCGATAGCGGCTCATGCCAAAAGCTTGTGCAATTGCGGCAATTGCCAGCGGAAAACTGTCAGATGGCCGTCGCGACGGCCTCAGCATCATATTTATTAAAGCGATTTCAAAGCGATATATGGCCACGCCTTGTGGTCCGCAATTTGCTTAGCCCGATGACAAATGTTCAAGCTTGAGGAGCGAACAATGTCCGTATCAACGGCGCAGCCAATAGCCATCCCGGCAACGTCGTCCACGCGCTGGATTCAGCTGGCGCTGGGACTGATCGCAATGATGTCGATTTCCAGCCCGCAATATGTCTGGACGCTGTTTACAAAGTCATTTCAAGACGGCCTTGGCGTGACTCTGCCGGCAATTCAGATCACCTTTTCGATCGTAATCGTGTTGCAGACTTGGCTGTCACCCCTGCAAGGCTTCCTGGTCGACAAGTTCGGTCCGCGTACGCTGATAGCGTTTGGTTGCGCGTTGTCGGGCGCCGGTTGGGTTACCTCGGCCTACGTTACCAGCTTGACGGGGCTGTATCTGACCTACGGTCTATTTTGCGGCATCGGTACCGGCATCGTCTACATCGGCATCATTGGGTTGATGGTGCGTTGGTTTCCGGATCGACGCGGCTTTGCCACGGGGATGGTCGCTGCTGGCTACGGTTTCGGCGCCATTCTCACCACGTTCCCGATCGATACGATGATGAAGAGCGCAGGCTATCAGCACACGCTGGTCGTGTTTGGACTCATCCTCGGTATCGTCGGCGCTGCGGCCGCGCTGGCAATGCGAATGCCGCAAACGGACGACAAGCTTCCTCCGGTCTCCGTCATGACGTCCGCGAAGAATATTGCGCCGCGCGAGATGCTGCGCACGAATGTCTTCTGGCTGATGTTCTTAATGATGACCATGATGTCGACGGGTGGACTGATGATCATCTCGCAATTCGCTGCGTTCTCGCGGGACTTTGGCGTCACCAAGGTCGTAGTCTTCGGTCTTGCCGCATTGCCGCTGGCGCTGACGATCGACCGCATTACGAATGGGCTGACACGGCCGTTCTTCGGTTGGATTTCGGATCGTATCGGCCGGGAGAACACGATGGCGATCGCCTTCCTCATGGAGGCGGCGGCCGTAACGGGTATGGTGCTGTTGCGCAGCAATGCCGTCGTTTTCGTACTGCTGTCTGGCGTCGTGTTTTTCGGTTGGGGTGAGATCTTTTCGCTCTTTCCGTCAACGCTGACGGACACGTTTGGTACAAAGTTCGCCACCACCAATTATGGCTTCTTGTACATGGCGCAGGGGGTAGGATCGGTGCTGGGCGGGCCGCTGGCTGCTCTGTTGCATGACAAAGCGGGAAGCTGGCTACCGGTCTTTGCCATTATCATCACAATGGATGCCCTGACCGGCATCCTCGCGTTAGTCGCGCTCAAACCGCTGCGCAGGCATTATGCGGCAAAATAGCCGAACTTAAGAACCCGGCCGGGCGATCTTAAGCCCGGCCGGGAGATCCAACGTTGCTATGCCAATCAGATTGGCGAACACCGTTTTATGTAATTAGGATTTCCCGGCGCAGAAATGGGTGCAACACATTTGCAACATCCGGCTGCAAGTCATTGATAATTCGATAGGCGAAACGGTTTCCTAAAACCGAAGGTCGGAGGTTCGACTCCTCTCGCGACCGCCATGCTTGCGTGGGTCCGTTCAGGCCGACAGCGCGACCGGTGCGCTTGCTTTCGCGTCCTGCAGGATCATGTCCGCGCCTTTTTCCCCGATCATCACGACGGCGGCATTGGTGTTGCCGGACACTACGGTGGGCATGATCGAGGCATCGACCACGCGCAGCCGTTCGATGCCGCGCACGCGCAACCGCTCATCGACCACAGCGGCCGAGTCGGAGCCCATGCGGCAGGTACTGGTCGGGTGAAAGACGGTTGATCCGGTCGCTCGCGCAAACGCCAGCAAGTCCTCGTCGCTGCTGCAGTCCGGCTTCGGCGCGCGCTCCTCGGCAATGTAGTGCCGCATCGCCGGCTGCCGCATGATGGTGCGGAGCAGTTTCATTCCGGCGACGACAGTATCGCAGTCGAACCGGCTCGACAGGTATCGCGGCTGGATTGCTGGCGGCATCGCTGGGTCGGCCGACTTGATGCGCACGAAGCCGCGGCTTTCCGGCCGCAACTGGCATATCGAAGCGATGAAACCGGGGAACGGATGCAGCGTCGCGCCGGACGCGTCGCCGCTGAAGATGATGAAGTGGACCTGGACATCCGGTATCGTCGCGTCCGGATGGGTGCGGAAAAAGCCTCCGGCATAGCCGGCGCCGATGGTCAGCAGCCCCTTGCGCAATAGGATGTAACGCAAGCCAGCGCCGATGCGATGGCGCCAACTATTGATCACGTCGTTCATCGTGATTGGTTCGGTGCAGCGATATTGCATACGGACCTGAAGATGGTCCTGCAGGTCGGCGCCGACGCCCGGCATGTCGGCGACGACATCGATGCCCAGCGATTGCAGCAGGGCCGCCGGTCCGAGCCCTGATAGCTGCAGCAGTTGCGGTGAATTGAACGCGCCGCCGGCGACAATCACTTCGCCGCTCGCACGGGCGACATGCGTCGTGTTGCCGGTCCGGTATTCGACGCCGGCGGCGCGACGTCCCGAGAACAGAATTCGGCTTGCCAGCGCGCCGGTCATGACTGCCAGGTTGGGCCGGCGTTTCGCTTCGCGAAGGTAACCGACAGCCGTCGAGCAGCGGCGCCCGTTGCGCGTGGTCAATTGGAAGTAGCCCGCCCCTTCCTGACGCGGCCCATTGAAATCGTCGTTGCGCGGAAAGCCGGCCTGCTGGGCGGCCGCGATGAACGCTTCGCACAAGGGATGCGGCTCGCTCACATTGGAGACGGCGAGTGGTCCGCCGGTACCGTGCAGTTCATCGGCGCCGCGCTCCTGATCCTCGGCGCGCCGGAAATAAGGCAGCACATCCTCGAAGCTCCAGCCGGCATTGCCAAGTTGTCGCCAGTGATCGAAATCCTGCGGCTGACCGCGGATATAGAGCAAGCCATTGATGGAACTCGATCCGCCCAGCACTTTGCCGCGCGGCTGAATCAGCGTGCGGTTATTCATGTCGGGCTCGGGCTCCGTCGAATAGAGCCAATTGACCCGCGCGTCGTTGAACAGCTTGCCGTAACCGAGCGGAATGTGAATCCAGACGTTCCGGTCGGGTCCGCCGGCCTCCAACAGGAGCACGCGATGGCGGCCCGATGCGCTGAGCCGATCGGCAAGAACGCAGCCCGCCGAGCCGGCTCCGACGATGACATAATCGAAAGTCTCAGACCGCGGCACCGAGGCCATGTTCTGCACCCGTTTCCGGCCAGATTCGGACCGGCGGCAATGGTAATTCGGCGCGAGGTCGCGCCGGCAACAGGCCCTAGCCCCTCGCCCCAGTTCCAGGCCGGTTTTAGAGCAGGCGAGCTTGCGCGGGACCATGCGGCCGCACCCTCTGACGGAAAATTTACGGCGGTTGTTGCGGCGCAAGATTACAAGTCGCTAGGCACCCATCCTATTTGCGTATAGCCTTACTGCAAAATTAGAATAACGCAACGTCAACAGGGAGGAATGCCTCGATGCGTTCAGTAACGTCTCGCCGAACAGTATTGAAGACCGCGGCGCTCGCTTCAGCAACGATGATCACTGCTCCATACGTGCATGGCGCTTACGCCGCCGGTACGCTCTCCCTCGGCTGCTGGGATCATTGGGTGCCGGGTGCGAACAAGGCACTCGACAAGCTGGCCAAGGAGTGGGGAGATAAAAATAAGGTCGATGTGCACATCGACTACATCACGTCGCAAGGCGAGAAAGACAAGCTCACTGCAGCCGCCGAAGCGCAAGCCGGCACCGGCCACGACATCATGTCGCACCGCGACTGGAATATTCGCATCCATCAGGAGCAGCTCGAGCCGCTCAACGACGTCGTCGACGGCCTCATCAAGAAATACGGACCGATCAGCCCGGTCGCCGAATATCTCGCCAGGATCAAAGGCACGTGGCGCGGCGTTCCGACGACAGTCGGCAGCCAGGTGAAGCCCTGCTGTTCACGTATCGATCTCTTTAGGCAACATGCCGGCATCGACGTCGTCGATCTATACCCGGCCGACGTCAAGAAATGGGACAAGGCGAAAACCGACGCCTGGACATGGGATGCCTATGTCACTGCGGCGCAGAAGCTGTACAAGGCCGGCTTCCCGGTTGGGTTGCCGATGGGCCAGACGTCTGACGCAGTCGATTGGGTCGGCGGTCTGTTCAACGCCTATGGCGTGGTCATGGTCGATGCCAAGGACAACATCAAGATCAATTCTGACGAAACGAGACAGGCGATGGAAATCGCCCGCAAGATCATGGAAGTGAGCCCGCCCGAGGTCTATGCTTGGGATGATGCCGGCAACAACCGCTGGCTGATTTCCGGCAAGGGCTCAAACATCATGAACCCGCCGTCGGCTTGGGCGGTTGCGGTGCGCGATAATCGTAAAGTCGGCGAGCAGTGCTGGACGCATCCGGTGCCGAAGGGACCGAAGGGCCGCTTCGTCGGTCAGTTGCCGCAGTTCTACGGGCTCTGGAAGTTCTCCAAGAACAAGTCGGCCGCAAAGGAATTCCTTGCCTACATTTCGCAGAAGGAGGCCGTGGCCCAGCTTGTGGCGGCGTCCGTAGGCTACGACCTTCCGTCATTCAAGAGTATGTACGACCTGCCGACCTGGAATACGGTTGAGCCGCCGGTGGGCACCGTCTACGGCTATCCGCCGCGCGGCGACGAGCAGACCTCGATCACCGGCGCGCCGGCACGCTCTGAAGTCGGCGCCCAAATCTACAACCAGGCGATCAACACCGTGATGATCGCCAAGTTCACGCAGGGCAAAGAGAAGCTCGACGACGTGATCAAATGGGCGGAGAAAGAACTCGAAGGCACCTTGCGCGCTTGAGCGTGAACGGACCTTCGTGACGAAAGCGCATGCCGGCCGGCAACGGCCGACATGCCGCTCTCTCTAAAACATAGCGAGGGACTATGGCGGATACCGTCCAGACGTGGGGGTCTACGGTTTCGTGCAGCGGTGTGGCAGTCAAGCCGCGCGGCTTCAGGGTTTTCATGCGCCGGCGCTCGACCATCGCCTTTCTGATGTGTCTACCGCTGATCCTGATCATCGCCTGCCTAGTAATCTACCCGGCCTTCTATTCAATCTACCTTTCGATGTTGAACAAGGCGCAGACCCGCTTCATCGGCCTGTCGAATTTCACCTTCCTGATGTCGCGCGACACCTTCTGGATGGTTGTGCAGCAATCGACGATTTTCGCGATCTCTGCGGTGTTCTTTAAAGCCTTGATTGGCTTGATTACCGCGCATCTCGTCAACAATCTCCCGGTCAAAGGTCAGCGCAAGTGGCGCGGCATGCTACTGGTGCCGTGGGTTATCCCGCTGGCGCTGTCATCGCTCGGATGGTGGTGGATGTTCGACCCGACCAATTCGGCGTTCAATTACACGCTCAAGAGCCTGGGCTTCGATTGGATTCCATGGCTGAGCGATCCCTACTGGGCGCGCTTCTCGGTCATCTTGGTCAATGTGTGGTACGGCGCGCCGTTCTTCCTGATCATGTATCTGGCCGCGCTGAAATCGGTGCCCGAGCAGCTCTATGAGGCGGCCTCGATCGACGGCGCCAGCGCCTGGCAGAAATTCGTGCACATCACGCTGCCGATGATGCGTAATATCATCGCCATCACCGTGCTGTTCTCGCTGATCGTCACCTTCGCCAACTTCGACATCGTGCAGATTATGACCGCGGGTGGGCCTCGCAACATGACCCACGTGTTCGCGACCTATTCGTTCATGCTCGGCATCCGCTCCGGCGATCTGCCGCTAGGCGCCGCGACCTCGTTGTTCATGTTCCCGATCTTGGCCATCGCCGCGGTCTTCATCCTGCGCGGCGTGCGCAAGCGGGGGAGGGAGATCGGATGACGAGCGCTGCAATCGCTACGCCAAGCTCGCGCCCATTGCGGATCGGCCACAGCCTGCGGCGCAACCGCCGTTGGGCGCTGATCGCGTCCTACGTGTTCCTGCTCATGTTCGCGGTCTTCTTCCTGCTGCCGCCGTATTACATGGTTGTCACGGCGTTCAAGAGCGACGCCGAGATGGCGCGGTTGGCGACCAATCCATGGTTCATCGTCGACGGCGCCACGCTCGATCAGTTCCGCATCCTGCTCTACAACACCGACTTTCTGATCTTCTTCAAGAACACCATCATCGTCACCGTCTGCGTGGTGGCGATCACCATGGTGGTAAGCGTGTTCGCCGCCTTCTCGCTCGGTCGCATGAAGTTCTGGGGCTCGAGCATTCTGGCGACCGGCATCTTCCTGACTTACCTGGTGCCGGACACGCTGCTATTCATCCCGATGTTCCAGATCGTCAAGGCGCTCGGCCTGCTCAATTCCTATTGGGGCATGGTGCTGGTCTATCCGACGCTGACGGTGCCGTTCTGCACCTGGATCATGATCGGATACTTCCAGTCGATCCCCAAGGAGCTCGACGAGGCCGCCCTGATCGACGGCGCCGGGCATCTGCAGATGCTCACCAAGATTTTCATCCCGGTGGCGCTGCCCGGCATCATCGCGGCGATGATCTTCGCCTTTACGGTGTCGTGGGCGGCCTTCGTCTATCCGATGGCGTTCCTGTATTCGTCCAATCAGCAGGTGCTCACCGTCGGCACCGTCACCAGCCTGATTCGCGGCGACGTCTACAAGTGGGGCATGCTGATGGCCGGTGCGCTGCTCGCCGCCGCGCCGCCGCTGGTGATCTACGCGTTTCTCATGGACTATTACATCGCCGGTCTCACGGCGGGAGCGACCAAGGGTTGAACAACAAGTCGAGGGGACTCGCGTATGGCTGACGTGACATTGCGGAATGTGGTGAAGAAATACGACGACGTCGTCGCGGTCAGCAGCATCAATCTGGACATCCCGAACCAGGAATTCGTCGTTCTGGTCGGGCCATCCGGCTGCGGCAAAAGCACCACGCTGCGGATGATCGCCGGGCTGGAAGAGATCACCGATGGCGAAATTTCGATCGGCGGCGCGGTGGTCAACGACCTGCCGCCGAAGGATCGCGATATCGCGATGGTGTTCCAGAACTACGCGCTTTATCCGCACATGACGGTGGCCGAAAACATGTCGTTCGGACTCAAGCTGCGTAAGTTCCCCAAGGCCGAAATCAAGCAGCGCGTCGACAGCGCCGCCCGCATTCTCGACATCACCGAACTTCTGGGCCGGCGGCCGAAGCAGCTCTCAGGCGGCCAGCGCCAGCGAGTCGCCATGGGCCGCGCCATCGTTCGCAATCCCAAGGTGTTCCTGTTCGACGAGCCGCTGTCCAATCTTGACGCCAAATTGCGCGTGCAGATGCGCACCGAGATCAAGCGCGTGCATCAGAAGGTCAAGACCACGACCGTCTATGTGACGCACGACCAGGTCGAGGCCATGACGCTCGCCGACCGCGTGGTGGTGATGAACGGCGGCAAGATCGAACAGATCGGCACGCCAAATGATCTTTATCATCATCCCAAGACGCGCTTCGTCGCCGGCTTCATCGGCTCGCCAGCGATGAACCTGATCCCAGCAAAACTCGAGACCAACGGCAGCGGCCTGACGATTCGGCTCTCCGACAAGTTGACGTTCCAGGTGCCGGAAAGCCGGGCCGTACGCTATCGCGGCCATACCGGCAAGGACCTGTTGTTCGGCTTGCGCCCGGAGCATATTACCGAGACGCGCGGACTCGAAAATGGCGTCGGTCAGGAATTTTCAATCACCCTCGACGTGGTCGAGCCGATGGGCATGGAGACCATGGTGTTCTTCACCGTCGACGGCACCGAGGTCTGTGGCCGCGTCGACCCACCTGCCGCCAAGCGCTCCGGCGAGCTCATGACGTTGCGCGCCAATCTCGATCACATGCATCTGATCGATCCAGCGAACAATGCCGTGCTTTGATTTCGGCTAAAGCGCCAATCCGCCGTCCACCAGGTGCGGCTGGCCGGTGATGTAACGCGATTCATCAGACGCCAGGAACACCGCGAGCGCTGCCACCTCGGCCGGGTTGCCGAGCCGCTTCATCGGCTGGCGCGCGATGAAGTCGTCCCACACGTCATGCTCGGGCTTGCCGGTCTGCTTCGACAGCGCGGCGACGCGGTCCTCGAGCGAGGGCGACTCGATGGTGCCCGGGCAGATCGCGTTACAGCGGATGCCTTTGGTAATGAAATCGATGGCGACCGCCTTGGTCAGCCCGATCACTGCGGCTTTGGTCGCACCGTAAACATATCGATTGGGCAGAGCTTTCAGCGATGAGACGCCCGACGACATGTTGACGATCGAGCCGCCGCCTTTTTTCAGCATGGCGGGCAGGAACGCCTTGATCGTGCGATGCATGGCCTTGACGTTGAGATCGAACGAGAAGTCCCAGTCGCGGTCGGTGCAGTCGAGCACCGAGCCCTGATGCACGTAGCCGGCGACATTGGCGAGCACGTCGAGCCCGCCGAATTCAGCTTCGATGGCTTTCGCCAGTTCGGTGACCGCGGCGCTCGACAGCACGTCGAGCTTGATCGCTTTCTTGGCCTTGAGGCCATTGAGCTTATTGGCGTCAATGTCGGTCGCGATGACGATGGCGCCTTCCGCGATGAAAGCTTCGGCAATCGCGCGGCCGATGCCCTGTCCGGCGGCGGTCACCAGCGCGATCTTACCCTGCATACGTGCGGCCATCGGTCGACCTCAGTGGTTGTCGCGCGGCACGGGAAAGGCCTGCGCGACGCGTTGATATTTGACTGCGGGTTTGAGCACCATGCCGCCGGCAAGCTGATCGACCATGCCGCGCTGGATTTCCTGCCACGGCGTTTGGCTTGCCGGATATTGATAGCCGCCGCGCTTTTGCAGCGCCGCCCGCCGCCGCGCCAATTCCGCCTTTGAAATCAGAATATCCGCGCTGCCTTTGTTGAGATCGATGCGAACGCGGTCGCCGGTCTTCAACAGCGCCAGCCCGCCGCCAGCCGCCGCCTCCGGCGAGGCATTCAGGATCGAGGGCGAGCCCGACGTGCCGGATTGCCGCCCATCGCCGATGCAGGGCAACGCCTTGATGCCGCGTTTGATCATGGCCGCCGGCGGCTGCATGTTCACCACTTCGGCGGAGCCGGGATAGCCGATGGCGCCGACGCCGCGGATGAACAGAACGGTCTGTTCGTCGATCTTGAGCGCCGGCTCGTCGATGCGGTGGTGATAATCCTCCGGCCCATCGAACACCACGACGCAACCTTCGAAGGCGTTCGGGTCGTTCGGGTTGCTAAGATAGCGCCCGCGGAATTCGTCGGAGATGACGCTCGTCTTCATGATGGCGGAATCGAACAGATTGCCCGACAGAACCTTGAACCCCGCCTTTTGCATCAGCGGCTTCTTGTAGGTCCGGATCACATCGGCGTCCGCAATGGCGGTGCGTTTGACGTTATCGCCCATCGTCTTGCCGTTGATGGTAAGCGCGTCGGTGTGGCCGCGGCCAGCCTTGAACAATTCGTTCATCACCGCCGGCAGACCGCCGGCGCGAAAATATTCCTCGCCCAGATATTTGCCGGCCGGCTGCATGTTGACCAGCAGCGGCACGTCGTAACCGACCGTCTCCCAGTCCTCGATCGAAAGCTTGACGCCGATGTGGCGGGCGATGGCGTTGATGTGAATTGGCGCATTGGTCGAGCCGCCGATCGCCGAATTGGCGAGGATGGCGTTCTCGAACGCCTTGCGCGTGAGAATATCGGACGGCCGCAGATTCTCGTGCACAATCTCGACTGCGCGGACGCCGGTCTCGTAGGCGATCTGCCCGCGCTCGCGATAGGGCGCCGGGATGGCCGCGCAGCCGGGCAGCGTCATGCCGAGCGCTTCAGCCAGCGCATTCATGGTCGAGGCGGTGCCCATCGTGTTGCAATGGCCGATCGAGGGCGCGGTCGAGGCAGCGATATCGAGAAATTCTTCGGCGTCGATCCGGCCGGTCGCCATTTCCTGACGCGCCTGCCAGATTGCGGTGCCGGAGCCGGCACGCTCGCCCTTCCACCAGCCGTTGAGCATCGGACCGCCGCAGAGAACGATGGCCGGCGTGTTGACGGTCGCGGCCGCCATCAGACAGGCCGGGGTCGTCTTGTCGCAGCCGGTCAGCAGCACGACGCCGTCGAGCGGATAGCCGTACAGAATTTCGACGAGGCCGAGATAAGCGAGATTGCGGTCGAGCGCGGCCGTCGGACGCTTTCCGGTCTCCTGGATGGGGTGCACCGGAAACTCGAACGCAATGCCGCCGCCGGTTCGAATTCCTTCTCGGACGCGTTTGGCCAATTCGATATGATGCCGATTGCACGGCGACAGATCGGAACCCGTCTGCGCGATGCCGATGATCGGCTTGCCGGAACGCAGTTCCTTGGGCGTAAGGCCATAGTTGAGATAGCGCTCGAGATAGAGTGCCGTCATGCCCGGGTTGTCGGGGTTGTCGAACCATAGTTGCGAGCGCAGCAGACGCGTGCCCGATTTTTCAGAATGGTGCGCTCTATTGCGCATTGGCCGTTCTCCCTAAGCGCTTTTCTTCTGGCGGCAAGGATGCGCCAAACGGTGCAATCAAGGCAAGCGAGAACGCGGCAGCGTGACTGGGTGAAGCCGCAGTATGGCTGAAAAAACTTGACGTCCGGGTCGGGATCGATGCCGCCCACGCATTAGAATTTGGCCGGCGCGGCCCCATCCTTTTGACGCTGCATCAAGCGCTGGATTTTGCCGGTCGCGATTTTTGTCCCGAGGTCGCCGGAAATGCGCCGGTCGATGAACTCGACAGTGACACTGTGATCGGGAGCAAAGCGCAGGCGCGGCGGATGATCCAAAGCATCGATTTGCGCGGCACCAGGCATCGCTTCCGGCCTGCTTTTCTGCTTAAATGTAACGGATCACGGTCGATCCGTGCCGGCTATGAATCGGTTTGTTCATTGACTTTGGTCAACGGCGCCAATCCGGATTTGGGGCATTCGTAAAACTCCCCATGCCGCACGTTGCTGAGGAGAGAGACATGTCGCAAGCGGCCGAGAGCCGGACGAGCAAGCCCGCGATGCTCAAGGACAAGGACTTCCAATGGGAAGACCCGCTCGGTCTTGAGGACGAGCTGAGCGAAGAAGAGCGCATGGTGCGCGACACCGCCAAGGGCTTCGCGCAAGACTACCTAATGCCGCGCGTAATCGAAGCTTACCGCGAGGAGAAGTATGATCCGCAGATGCTGCCCGAGATGGGCAAGCTGGGCCTGCTCGGACCGACCGTGCCGGAGGAATATGGCGGCGCCGGCTTAGGTTATGTCTGTTACGGGCTGATCGCGCGCGAACTGGAGCGCGTCGATAGCGGCTACCGCTCGGCGATGTCAGTACAGTCGTCGCTGGTGATGTATCCGATCTACGCCTATGGCAGCGAGGCGCAGCGGCGCAAGTATTTGCCCAAGCTGGCGACCGCCGAGCTGATCGGCTGCTTCGGCCTGACCGAACCGGATCACGGCTCCGATCCGGGTTCCATGGTGACGCGGGCGGAGAAGGTCTCAGGCGGCTACAAGCTCAATGGCGCCAAGACCTGGATCTCCAATGCGCCGGTGACTGACGTCGCGGTGGTGTGGGCCAAGCTCGAGGGCGTCATTCGCGGCTTCATCGTCGAACGCGGCACCAAAGGCTTCTCCACCCCCAAGATCGAAGGCAAGCTCTCGCTTCGAGCCTCCATCACCGGCGAGATCGTGCTGGAAGACTGCGTGATCCCCGAGGACAATCTGCTGCCCAATGTCAAAGGTCTTGCCGGCCCGTTCGGCTGTCTCAACAACGCACGCTACGGCATTGCTTGGGGCGCCATGGGCGCGGCCGAGTTTTGCTGGCACCAGGCGCGGCAATATACGCTCGACCGCAAGCAGTTCAACCGGCCGCTCGCCGCCAATCAGCTGATCCAGAAGAAGCTCGCCGACATGCAGACCGAGATCGCGCTGGGCGTGCAGGGCGCGCTGCGCTTGGGCCGCATGCTGGAAGCCGGCAAGGCGGCGCCGCCGTCGATCTCGCTCATGAAGCGCAACAATTGCGGCAAGGCGCTCGACATCGCCCGTCTCGCCCGCGACATGCACGGCGGCAATGGCATCTCGGAGGAGTACCACGTGATGCGGGTGCTGGCGAACCTCGAGACCGTCAACACTTACGAGGGCACGCACGACATCCACGCTCTCATCCTCGGCCGCGCGCAAACCGGCATCCAGGCGTTCTTCTAGCTTGGAATTTAGCGTTTAGCCGGTGCCGGCGTCCGTAACGGGCATCGCCCGGCGCGCATCGCGCTGCGCCTTGCGGCTCACGGCGCTCGTATCGGTGACGCCGACATAAGTTTCCAGAAGCTTCTGATCGGCTTTGAGCGCAGCGCTTTCGCCCTGATAGACGATGCTGCCGCGCTCGACAATGATCGCCCGATCGGTCACGCCGAGAATCTTCTGCGCGTTCTGCTCGACCAGGATCGCCGACAGGCCTTCCTCGCGGATGATTTTGCGCAAGGCGGTGAGCAATTCCGCGATCAAGATCGGTGCCAACCCTTCGAGCGGTTCATCGAGTAGCATGATGCGTGGGTTGAGAATGAGCGCGCGCCCGATCGCGAGCATCTGCTGCTCGCCGCCGGACAGTTGGTTGCCAAGATTATCGCGCCGCTCGGCAAGCCGCGGAAACATCGCATAGACCTTGGCGAGCGTCCACGGCCCCGGCCGCGCAACCGCGGTCATGTTCTCTTCGACCGTCAGGGAGCGGAAGATGTTGCGCTCTTGCGGTACCCAACCGACGCCGGCATGCGCGCGTTGGTCAGGGCGTAAGCCAGTAATATTGCGGCTGTCGAGGCTGATCGAACCGCCGATGTGACGCGTGACTCCGATAATCGAATTGACCAGCGTCGTTTTGCCCATGCCATTGCGGCCGAGCAGCGCCAACGCCTGACCTTCGGCCACCTTGAAGGTGACGCCGGTCAGCACGACCGCCTCGCCGTAGCCCGCTGTCAGGCCTTGCACATCGAGAAGTTCAGGCATCGGCCAACTCCTCGCCGAGATAGACGGCCTTAACGCGCGGATCGCGGGCGACCTCGTCGGGGCTACCTTCGACGAACAGCGCGCCGTTGACCAGCACGGAGATGCGGTCGGCGAACGAGAAGACGATGTCCATGTCGTGTTCGATCAAGAGTACGGTGACGTCGCTGGGGAGCGCCGCGACCGCGGCCAGAATCTCGTGCCGTTCGTCCTCAGGGACGCCGGCCGCCGGCTCGTCGAGCAGCAGTACGCGCGGACGGCAGGCAATGGCGACGGCGATTTCCAGCAGGCGTTGCTTGCCGTAGGGCAGGATCGCGGTGCGCTTGTCGACGACGTCGTTGAGATTGAACCGCTCCAGGATTTCGACCACTTCGGTGATGAGATCCGATCGGCTGCCGACGATGCGCCACCAGTCGAGACCCTGTCCCCTCCGCTCCGAGACCGCCAGCCCGATGGTCTCGAGCGGTGTCAGGTCGTTGAACAACTGATTGATCTGGAAGGTTCGGACGATGCCGAGCCGGACGCGCTCATGCGTGGTCAGGTCGCTGATGTCTTCGCCGTCGAGCAGGATGCGGCCGGAGGTCGGCTTCTGCACGCCGGTGAGCAGATTGATCAAGGTCGTCTTGCCGGCGCCGTTCGGCCCGATCAAGGCGTGCCGGGCTCCCTTCGCAATCCGCAACGAAACGTTGTTGGACGCGACGATGCCGCTGAACCGCTTCACGAGATTGATCGTTTCCAAGGCGACGGTCATCGTCAACGCCTTACGCCGGACGATGTGGTCATGCGGCGCGCCAACGCCCGCCAATTGAGGTGCGCGGCGCTGCGGCGGATGGGCGTTGTCCATGACGTGATGCGCTCGCGGCCGACCAGCACGATCACCACCAGCACCAACCCGATCCAGAACGGCCAGTATTGCGGCGTCAATTGCGACAGATAGTCCTGCATGAACTTGAAGATGATCGCGCCGATCAAGCCGCCGTAGAGATAGCCGGCGCCGCCGATGATCAGGACCAGCAGGAGATCGGCCGAGCGGTCGAACGAAAACACCTCAAGCGAAGCGAAGGCCGTCGTTTGCGCCAGCAATGCGCCGGCGATGCCGGCATAGCCGGCGGCGACGGTATAGATCGCAATCAGGCGGGCATCGACGGATATTCCGATCGCCGACGCGCGCAACGGATTTCCCTTCACCGACATCAGTGAAAGCCCGAAGGGCGAATTCACCAGCCGGCGTGCGATCAAGAAAAGAATGAACAGCACCGTCAGAGAATAGGCGTAACCGGTATGACCGAAAATATCAAAGCGGAACATTCCGAGCACCGGCTTCATGCTGACGCCCTGCAGCCCGTCGGCGCCGCCGGTGAGCCAGCCATATCGGTTCGCCAACTCGCGCAGCACGAGCGCGACGCCGAGCGTGACCATCAGACGCGTCAGGTCGGAACCGCGCAACACGAGGAAGCTGGTGACGAATCCGAGCGCCATTGCCGCGAGCCCAGCGACGAGCATGGCCAGAACCGGCTCGTTGATGATCTCATATTTGGCGAGAAGCGCGGCGGTGTAGGCGCCCAAACCGAAAAAGGCAGCGTGCCCCAACGAAATGATGCCCGCATAACCAAGGATCAAATCGAGCGACAGCGCAAACAGGCCGAGCCAGGCGATCTCGGTGAGGATGAGATGGCGGTCCGGCAACAGCCAGATCGCGGCGAAGGCGGCGAGCCAGAACGCGACCTCGAGCGGTTGCCAGCGGGCGCGGGCGGCCAGCCACTCGGTGGCGACGCGGATGGCAATTGGGGGCGACGCCATAGCCGGCGCCTCACCGCGACGCGGCGCGGGCGAACAAGCCCTGCGGCCGCCAAATCAGCACGACGATCATGATGGTGTAGATAACGAAGGAACCGAGCGTCGGCACGTAATATTTGCCGGCGACGTCGCCGATGCCGAGGAGAAGCGAGGCGAAAAACGGTCCCGTGATGCTCGAGGTGCCGCCGACCGTCACCACGATCAAAAAGTAGATCATGAATTTGAGCGGGAAAGTCGGATCGAGCCCGAGGATTTCGGCGCCGAGTGCGCCGCCGAGGCCGGCGAGGCCGGACCCGAAGGCGAAGGTCAGCGAGAAGACCCAATTGACGTTGATGCCGAGCCCGCCCGCCACGCGCCTGTCATCGACCGCGGCGCGCAGGCGGCTGCCGAAGCGGGTCTTGGCGAGGATGAATTGCAGCGCGACCGTCAGCAGCCCGCAAATGGCGATAATCAGCAGCCGATAGCGGCCGATACCGATCCCGAAAATCTCGAATTGGCCTTGCAGGAAGTGGGGTATTTGCACGAACACCTGGCTGGAGCCCATGACATAGTCGGCCGCCGCCACCGACATGAAGACGAGGCCGATGGTGAACAGCACCTGGTCGAGGTGTGGTTTGCTGTAGACGTGTACATAGAGCGTGCGCTCGAATAGGAATCCGATGACCGCGCTCGCCAGAAACACGATCGGCAAGGAGACGAAGAAAGGAACGCCGAGGCGGTTCACCAGATAGACGGCGATGTAGGCGCCGGCCATGGCGAAGGAGCCGTGCGCGAGATTGATAAAGTTCATCAAGCCGAGCGTCACCGAGAGCCCGGATGCGAGCACGAACAGCAGCATGCCGTAGGCAATTCCGTCGAAAAGAATTGTGAGCATGTGAACGCCGCGAACTCACCTCGTTCCCGGGACGGGCCCGAATGCCTGGTGCATATCAGGGTTTGCCGATCGACAACCTGACTTTTGATAAGACGTGCGCGCGGCGGCGTTCGGCCGCCGCGCGCTGTGCTCCAACACGTTTATTTCTTCATCGCAGCTTTGGCCGGATCCTTGACGGCGTCGAAGGTCTGGAACTCCACGTTGTAGAGTTGACCGTTCTTCTTCTCGACCTTGCGCATGTAAACGTTCTGGATGATGTCGCGCGTGTCGGGATCGATTTCGACCGGCCCACGCGGGCTTTCCCATTTCATGCCCTTCATGGCCGCGATCAGCGAGTCGGCGTCAGCCTTGCCGCCGGTCTTCTGCAGCGCAGCGTAGATCAGGTGCATGCCGTCATAGCCGCCGACCGACATAAAGTTCGGCCGGAAGTGGTTGGCTTTCTCGAACGCCGCGACATAAGCCTTATTCATCGCGCTCTGATGGTCGGCCGAATAGATGTGCGCGGTGACCGTACCGATCGCGGCGTTGCCCATACCCGGCAGCAGATCGTCGTCGGTGACGTCGCCGGGGCCGATCAGCTTGATGCCGGCCTTGTCGAGGCCGCGCTCGGCGTATTGCTTCATGAATGTGCCGCCCTGGCCGGAGGGCACAAAGATGAAAATGGCGTCCGGCTTGGCGTCCGCCGCGCGCTGCAGGAACGGCGCAAAGTCCGGATTGGCGAGCGGGACCTTGATTGCTTCCACCACGCTGCCGCCGTCCGCCTTGAAGGTGTCGGAGAACCACTTCTCCGCATCAGCGCCCGGCGCATAGTCGGAGACGATGGTGACGACTTTCTTGATCTTATTTTTGGCCGCCCAATTGGCGATGATGACCGACGATTGCGGGAGCGTGAAGCTGGTGCGAACGATATAGGGCGACTTCGTGGTGATGATCGATGTGCCCGCCGCCATGACGACCTCGACCACCTTGGCTTCGGTAGCAAGCGGCGCGACGACCAACGCGGCGGGCGTGATCTCGAAGCCGGCGATGATGTTGACATGATCGTTGACGATCAATTCCTGCGCCAGCCGCTTGGTGTTATCGGGCACGCTGCCGGAATCGCGCAGGATCACCTGGATCTTCTTGCCGGCGACCGTGTCGCCGTGCTCTTTCATATAGAGATCGACCGCGGCTTTGATTTGCTTGCCGGTCGACGCTTGTTGCCCCGTCATCGACACGATGAGGCCGATTTTGACGGTGTCTTGCGCGTATACGCCGCCGGCAGTGAACGCGCCGATGGCGAGCGCGACAATCGCGCCGATGATGTATCTGAACTTCATAGGGGCTCCCTCCGCTTCCTCGGTTTCATTTTTTGATTGCGCCGCTCGTTTTTCTTGGCTGCAACCATCCGCTGATTATGACCAGTATGATATCTTAGTAAGTAGATTTGCCGGAGTCACCTGTCGTGGGCTGTTCGTGAAGCCAGTTGGGCCGGTTCCGCGGCGAAACTAGGCCTCCTCCGACGCGATCTTTTCCTTGATTGAAATCAAGCAAAAGCGTCGTGATATGGGGCTATCTTGCACAGGTCGCGTTGCCGCGCTCGGCCGCCAGCGCGCGAATTAGCTATCACAATGCGCGAAATCTGAATAACCGCCGATGCGTGTCATTTGTTACCGTGGCTCGTCGCTTGCCCACAGTGGGCGCATCCGGGGCTGATTGCATGAACGTCCGGCAATCTCGTTTGATATCCAACGATTCGGGCGACAGGGTGCTCAAGAGCGTCTGCCGCAGTTGCCACGGCGGTTGCGGCGTCCTGCTGCATGTGCGGGGTGGCGTGCTGGAGAAGGTCGAGGGTGACCGGGATTCGCCGCTTAGTCATGGCCGTCTGTGCCCGATCGGGACGGTGACGACCGACTTGGTCTACCATCCGGACCGGCTGAAATATCCCCTGCGCTGCAAGGGCAAACGCCGGTCCGGCGAATGGGAACGCATTTCCTGGGACGATGCGCTCGACGAAATTTCACAGCGCTTGCTTGCGATACGCGAACAATACGGGCCGGAGGCCATCGCGCTCGGCACCGGCACCGGCCGCCATCACATCCGCTGGGTGTCGCGCTTCGGCCACGCGCTCGGCACACCCAACTGGTGCGAGCCGGGCTTCGCGCAATGTTTCCATCCGCGGGTGAACGCCTCGATTCTGACTTTCGGCGACTTTCCGGTCAGCGATTACACCGGTGACGTTCCGCCGGCGTGCATTCTCTTTTGGGGTCATAACCCGGTGCTGTCGGGGCCGGACGGCGAGACACGCTTCAATGTGATGGAGGCGCTCGCGCACAATCCACGCACCATCGTGATCGATCCACGGCGCACGGTACTCGCCGAAAAGGCGGACCTCTGGCTTCAGATCAGGCCCGGCGCCGACGATGCGCTGGCGCTGGCGATGCTGAATGTGATCATCGGCGAAAAACTTTACGATGAGCCATTCGTCACGCAGTGGACACATGGCTTTGCCGAGCTCGCCGCGCACGTGAAACGATTTACGCCGGAATGGGCCGAACCGATCACCTGGATCGCTGCCGACCAAATCCGCGCTGCCGCGCGCCTGTTTGCCCGCGCCAAGCCAGCCCTGCTGGATTGGGGCTGCGCCATCGAGCACACGCCGAAATGCATCCAGACCGTGCGCGCGGTGTCGATGCTGCCGGCCATCACCGGCAACATCGATGTGCCGGGCGGTTGGGTGTTCGGCATGCATGGGCTCGGCCGGTTTCCCAGCCTGATCGAGAACCTCACGCCGGAAGCCAATGCCAAGCGACTGGGTGCAGACCAGTTCAAGCTGCTCGGCGGGGAGGGCGCCGACTTGCCAGCCGCGCATATCCCGACGCTGCTGCGCGCGATGCGCGAAGGCAAACCCTATCCAGTCAAAGCGTTCCTGGTGTTCGGCAACAACACGCTGACCACTTATGCCAATACGTCGGTGGTCTACGAATCGCTGATGGCGCTCGATTTCATGATCTGCGCCGACCTGTTCATGACGCCGACGGCAGAACTCGCCGACATCGTGCTGCCGGCGGCATCGTGGCCCGAGATCAATCAGCTCGCCGGACTGCCCACCGTCGCCGCCAACGTCGTGGTGGCAAATCAAAGATCGGTGCGTATCGGCGAGTGCAAGTCGGATGAAGAAATTTTTGTCGAGTTGGCGCGCCGCATGAAGCTTCCGGTCGGAACGGAAGCGGTGGAGGACGTGCTCGATGCCCAGCTCGCCGCCGGCGGCGTCGGCATGACCTTCGATGAGATTAAGCAGAAAGGCTTCTACAAAGTCCCGTTCAAGTACCGGAAATACGAGAACGGCGGCTTCAAGACGCCGACCGGCAAGATCGAGCTCTACGCCACCCGCTTCGAGCAAATGGGATACGCGCCATTGCCCGGTTATCAGGAGCCGCCGGAAAGCCCGCTCAGCACGCCGGAGATTGCCGCGGACTACCCGCTGGTGCTCACCACCGGCGGGCGGATTTCGCACTTCTTCAACTCCGAGCACCGGCAGATCGACAAGCTGCGCAAGGCGCACCGCGATCCGGTGGCCGAGATCCACCCCGACACGGCGGCGCGCTTCGGCATCGCCAAAGGGGCGTGGATGTGGATAGAAACCAAGCGAGGCCGGATCAGGCAAAAAGCCAAGCTCACCACGGGGATCGATCCGCGGGTCGTTCATGTCGAGCATGGCTGGTGGTTTCCCGAACAGCCAGCGCCGGACTACGGCGTGTGGACGTCGAATGCCAATCTCTTGACCGACAACAAGCCGCCTTACGATCCCGCAATGGGGACCTATCAGCTGCGCGCGCTGCTCTGCCGTGTGGCGCCCGCCGGCCTGCCCACCGTCGACACGGGAAAAGTGGGCGTGTAAGAAAGCCTCCCGGCCGGAGGACCCCCCATGCGCATCGACGCCTATACGCACTTTTTTCCGAAAAAATTCTTCGACACGATGATCGAGGTCGCCGGCCAATACAAAGATATGGGCAAGCGCGTGCGCGCGATCCCGGCACTGCACGATCTCGACGCGCGCAAGAAGATCATCGACACCCACAAGGATTACGCGCAGATCCTGGCCTATCCGCAGCCGCCGGTCGAAAAGCTGGCGAAAAGCCCGCAGCAGATGGACGAATTCGTCCGTATCATCAACGACGGCTTTGCCGAATTGTGCGCAAAGGAGAGCGATTATTTCCCTGGCTGGATCGCGCAGGTCTGTCTCGACGCGCCGGACGCCGGCGTCGCCGAAGCCGAACGTGCAATCAACCAGCTCGGCGCGCTCGGCGTGCAGATCTACACCAACGTCGCCGGCAAGCCGATCGACCGGCCGCAATATTTGCCGTTCTGGAAAAAGATGAACGAACTCGGCAAGCCGGTCTGGCTGCATCCGGCGCGCGGCGCCGAGGTGCCCGATTATATCGACGAGAAGAAGTCGCTGTACGAGATTTGGTGGACATTCGGCTGGTCTTACGAGACGGCGACAGCGATGATACGGCTCGTCTACTCGAAGATCATGGACAATCATTCGAACCTGAAGATCATCACCCACCATTTCGGCGGCATCGCGCCGATGCTGGAAGGCCGCATCGGTCCGGGCAATGACGTGATGGGTTCGCGCACCACGGACGAAGATTACGTCGCGCTGCGCAAGAGCCTGAAGAAGCGGCCGCTCGACTACTTCAAGCAGGATTTCTACGCCGACACTGCGGTGTTCGGCGGCGTGCCGGCGACCAAATGCGGGCTGGAATTCTTCCCGATCGACAAGATCGTGTTCGCGTCCGATTGCCCGTTCGATCCGGAAAACGGTGCGATGTTCCCGCGCGTGACGCTGCAGATTCTGGAGCAGCTCAAGCTTGACAAGGAAACCAGCGACAAGATTTTCTACAAAAATCTCGAGCGCATCACCGGCCGCACGCTGGTCAAATAGACGCCGGTCAACCGGCTTTTTCGTCAAGCGGCCGGTCGTCCATGACCTCGGCGACGGCTTCCGCGTGGAAATCGCCGGCGATACCTTCGTTGCCCATCAGGCTCGGATAGTTCGCAACGAAGTCGGCGCAAATGACGTCGAACGGCACATCGGCAAATGTGCCGCGATCGCGCAGGTATTCCATGTGCCGCCGGCCGGCCTGGTCGAACGGCTGAAACAGCGAATCCGACTGGCCATCGAAATCGAGCGGCTTGATGCCGGCGCGCTCGCATAGCGCCAGGTCGAAAGCGGGCGTGGCCTTAACCCAGTGCCCCGACAAATAAAGCTCGGTGTAGGAGTGCCACATGAATGTGTCGGTCTTGACCAGGTCATAGAGCCGGCGCGAGGTGAGATGATTGCGGACGTCGGCATAGCCGACGCGCGCCGGAACGCCGATCGCACGCGCAGCCGCGGCGAGCAGCGCCGATTTGCCGATGCAAAAGCCGCGTCCGGCGGCGAGTACGCTGCTGGCGCGATAATTCGCCGGATTGGCGAGGCTGATGTAGGGGTCGTAGATGATGCCGTCGCGCACGGCCGAATAGAGCCGCAGGACCGCCGCGTCAGAGTCGTTTGCTCCTTGCGTCGCGTCATTGGCGAAGGCGATGACCTGCGGCGCGCCGCTGTCGACAAATTTTCCCGCCGCGAGAAATCGAGCCGTATCCATTTGTGCTCTGTCCAGTTCCCTCTTCTCTCTAGAGCGGCTGCCTAGTCAAACGCTTGCGTTCGGTCAAGCAAGGCCCGTGTCACTGCGGCGGCCGGAAGGACTTGCAGCGCGCGGGATCGGTATCGATGCGGGCAGCGCCGATCAGGTCGAGGCAATAAGGGATTGCCGGAAACACCGCTTGCATGGTCATCCGGATCGAGGCTGGCCGGCCGGGCAGGTTGACGATCAGCGTCGAGCCGCGAATGCCGGCGGTCTGACGCGACAGAATTGCGGTCGGCACATGTTTCAAACTCTCCATCCTCATCAATTCGCCAAATCCGGGCATCAGCCGGGTGCAGGCGGCGACTGTGCCTTCCGGCGTCAGATCGCGCGGCGCCGGTCCGGTGCCCCCGGTCGTGAAGATCAACGCGCATTTCTCGCGGTCGGCGAGCTCGATAAGCGTATCGCGCACGCTGTCGATGCCATCGGGAATCAGGCGCCGTACCGCGCGCCACGGCGTCGTTACCACCTCGCGCAGGAATTCCTCGATGGCCGGTCCGCTGATGTCGTTATAGGCCCCGGCGCTGGCGCGGTCCGACACGGTGACAACGCCGATGACGGCCGTTTCATTTGTATTCATGGCGATTCCTGCGTTCAGCCGGCTGGCGACAACTGGGCGCGTCGCGCTGCCCGCAGCAGCCGTACCGATTTACGGCACCAGGCAAGCACCGTATCCAAATCCGTAGGCAGGTCGCTCGCCAGATGTGCGTGAAATTGCGCCCAGGCGTTGGTATAAGGCGCCCGGACCGCGATCAGTACTGGAATGCCCGCCTCCACGGCGTGCGCAAAGACCGGACGCAAACCGCCGCCTTCCGATTCCGCCCGGCCGAAACGGTTGAGGATCAACAGCTCGACATTTTTCTGCGATGCACGGTCGAATAGCACGACGAATTCGGCAAGGCCTTGAGTGTCGAGCCGGCAGCCTTCCGCCTGCGAGCCAAGGTCTTGCGAAATATGGAAGCGCGTGCGCGTGGCAAGGTCGACCAGACTCATGCCCGCGCAGCGGCCGTCGGCGCCGGGCGCGTTTTCTTGCAGTGCACCACCCAGCCGGATGTCCTCCGCGCGCAACTGCTTGGCAACGCGAGCAAGGAATTCATCGATGCGAAAGCCGGCCTCGTATCGGATGGCCGCGAGCCGCATGCCGCCCGTCACCGTCATCTCATTGCTCCAGCAAGCAGATTCCCATGAAAGCACTCTTCCCCCGTACAGTCCGATTGCCTTGAGCTTAATCAAGTGCCAGTTTCTGACGCACTGCTATGCATCGATTATAAAATTAATATGTACGATGGGGGAATCCTATGAGGGCAATGCAACACGTTGCGGCTACTGCCATAATTGGCATTTGCGCCGTGCTCGGCGCCGGGCTTCAAGCCTCTGCGCAAATCAAGATCGGCGCCGTCCTGTCGGTAACCGGACCGGCATCGTTTCTCGGCGATCCGGAAAAGAAGACATTGGAAATCTACGTCGATGAGATCAACGCCAAAGGCGGCGTGAACGGCCAGAAAATCCAGCTCATCGTCTACGACGACGCTGGCAACGCCAATAACGCGCGCACCTTCGCCACCCGTCTGGTGGAAGAAGACAAGGTCGTCGCCATGGTCGGCGGCAGCACCACCGGCTCGACGCTGGCGATGATCCCGGTGTTCGAGGACGCCCAAATCCCCTTCATTTCATTGGCCGGCGCCATTCAGATCATCCAGCCGGTGCACAAGTGGGTGTTCAAGACGCCGCACACCGACAAGATGGCGTGCGAGAAGATTTTCGCCGACCTCAAGCGCCGCAACCTGACGACCATCGCGTTAATCTCCGGCACCGACGCCTTCGGCAAATCGATGCGCGACCAATGTGTCGCCGTTGCGCCGGCGGCCGGCATCAAGATCACGCATGAGGAGACCTACGGGCCGCGCGACAGTGACATGACCCCGCAGCTCACTAACATCCGCAACGCCGTCGGCGTGCAGGCGGTGGTCAATCCGGGCTTCGGCCAGGGCCCGGCGATCGTGACGCGCAATTATCGCCAACTCGCCATCAAACAGCCGCTCTATCAAAGCCACGGCGTCTGCTCCAAAGACTTCATCAAGCTCGCCGGCCCCGCTGCCGAAGGCGTCAGGCTGCCGTGCGCGGCGCTGCTGATCGCCGACAAGCTGCCGGCCAGCGATCCGCAAAAGCCGGTCGTCGTCAACTATTCGCACACCTACCAGCAGAAGACCGGGCAGGCGGTCTCCACCTTCGGCGGTCACGCCTATGACGGGCTGATGATCCTGGTCGATGCGATGAAACGCGCCAAAAGCGCCGACAAAGCCAAGGTGCGCGACGAGATCGAGAAGACCAAGGGCTATATCGGAACCGGCGGCATCGTGAACATGTCGCCGACAGACCATTTGGGCCTCAACCTGTCGGCGTTCCACATGCTCGAGATCAAAGGCGGCGACTGGACGCTGGTTCCCGGCACCTGACATAACGAGCGGGCAGGCTCGCCGGAGCTTGCCCGCTACATAAGGCCGCTATTGACCTCAAGCCTTACAAGGCCTTCGCCGCGATGGCCGAGTTGCTGCAGTTTGCATTCTCGGGATTGACCGTAGGCGCCATCTACGCGTTGGTCGCCCTCGGCTTTACGTTGATCTACAACGCGTCCGACATCATCAATTTCGCCCAGGGCGAATTCGTCATGCTGGGCGGGATGACGACCGTCTTCGCGGCGCTGGCGGGCGTTCCGTTGCCGCTGGCGGCGCTGATCGCCATCGCCGTGACGACCAGCGTTGGATTGGCCTTGCACCGCTTCGCCATCGAGCCCGCACGCGGGGCGAGTCCCGTGGTGCTGATCATGATCACAATCGGCGCTTCAGTGTTTCTGCGCGGCGTGGCGCAGATCGTCTTCGACAAGCGCTTCCACAGCCTGCCGCCGCTGTTCGGCAACGATCCGATCAAATGGGGCGGCGCAGCCATCCTGCCGCAAAGTTTTGTCGTGCTGGCCGGCGCCGCGGTGATTGTCATTTTGCTTTGGTTGTTCGTCGAACGCACTTTGCTCGGCAAGGCGGTGATCGCGACCGCGGCCAATCGATTGGCGGCGCGGTTGATCGGCATCGACACGCGCCGCATCGTCGATTTTTCGTTCGCCGTCTCGGCGGCGATCGGCGCGGTCGCCGGCATCCTGATCACGCCGATCGCGCTGACCAGCTACGATGTCGGCACCTTGCTGGCGCTCAAGGGTTTCGCCGCGGCGATGCTCGGCGGCATCGGCAGTCCACTCGGCGCCGTGGTCGGCGGGCTGCTGATCGGAATGATCGAGGCGTTGTGCGCGGGCTATATCTCGTCAAGTTACAAGGACGCCGCCGCCTTCCTGATCATCCTTGTCGTCCTCGTTGCCATGCCGCAGGGCCTGTTCGGCCGGATAAAAGTTGAACGGGTATGAGCTTGCGCGCGCTCCTCGATGCCCGCTTGCTGCCGGTGATGCTGGTCGCGGCGATCGTCGTCGTCCTGCCGCTGTTTTTCCCGTCGGCCTATTACTATCGCGTCGGCGCGCTGGTTTTCATTTTCGCGCTGGCGGTCGTAGGCCTTAATTTGCTCATGGGCTTTGCCGGCCAGGTCAGCCTCGGTCACGCCGGTTTTCTCGGCATCGGCGCGTATTCAGTTGCCATCGGTCCTACGCATTTCGGTGCGCCGTCATGGCTGTGCCTGTTCGTCGGCGCACTGCTCTCGGGTCTGGTCGCGTTCGCCGTGGGCCGGCCGATCCTCAATCTCAAGGGCCACTATCTCGCCGTCGCCACGCTCGGATTCGGATTGCTCATCGCTATCGTCCTGAACAACGAGGCCGGCTGGACCGGCGGTCCCGACGGCATGAATGTCCCCGCATTACGGCTGTTCGGTTGGCGCGTGCACGGATCCGACATCTGGTACTGGATCGCCGGCGCGACGTTCGTCGGCGGATTTCTGCTCGCCCTCAATCTGATGGAGAGCCCGACTGGCCGCGCGCTGCAGGCCATCCATGACAGCGAAATCGCCGCGCGCGTGCTCGGCATCGATGTGGCGCGCAAGAAGCTCGTCGTTTTCATCGTCTCTGCCGTCTATGCGTCGGTGGCCGGATCGTTTCTGGCCCTGTTCAACGGTCTGATCACGCCCGATGTCGCGGGGTTCCTCGGCTCGATCGAACTGGTCGCCATGGTCGTGCTGGGCGGCATGGGCTCGATCGTCGGTTCGCTGGTAGGCGCGGCCGTGCTGGTGGTGTTGCCGCAGGTACTCACCGTTTTCCATGACTACGAGCAGGCGCTGCTCGGGTTGATCGTGATGGGTTTCATGATCTTTCTGCGCCAGGGCATCGTGCCGTCGCTGGCCAGCGCGTTCGGGTGGCGCAAATGATGATCCTGGAGGCCGACCGGCTGTCCATTGCGTTCGGCGGCGTGCGGGCGATCGACGGCGTCAGCGTCGCGATCGCATCCGGCCAGGTATTCTCGATCATCGGGCCGAACGGTTCGGGCAAGACCACGCTGCTCAATCTGGTTTCGGGCATCTACATCCCGCAAGACGGCAGCATCCGGCTCGCCGGTGAAACCGTGACCGGTTTTGCCCCCGACCGGCTCGCACGGCGCGGACTGTCGCGGACATTTCAGAATCTGCAGATTTTTTCGCGCATGTCGGTGCTCGGGAACGTGATGGTCGGCCGCCACCGTCACGAGCGCACGGGCGTTCTGGCCGATCTGCTGCATTGGCCGTCGGTCGCGCGCCAGAATTTAGCGACCCGCGACGCAGCGATGGCGACGCTGGCCCGCGTCGGCCTCGCCGACGCCGCCGAGCGGCCGGCCGGTTCGCTCGACTATGGCGCGCTCAAGCGGCTCGAATTCGCCCGGGCGCTCGCCAGCGAACCGAAAGTGCTGCTGCTCGACGAGCCGGCCGCTGGCTGCAATCCGGTCGAAACCCAGGAGCTCGATCGCGTCATCCGCACCATCGTGAAGGACGGCATCACGGTGGTGCTGGTCGAGCACGACATGCGGCTGGTGATGAATATTTCCGACCGCGTCCATGTCCTGGCGCGAGGCCGGACGCTGGCTGAAGGCACGCCGCAAGAAGTGCGGTCGAACACGGAGGTGATCGAAGCCTATCTGGGCGTTCACGGGTCGCAGGAGGCCGCGCATGCTCTCGATTGAGAATGTCAAAAGCGCCTACGGCCGCATCGAGGTCCTGCACGGCGTCACGCTGCATGTCGGCACTGGCGAGATCGTCACTTTGATCGGCGCCAATGGCGCCGGCAAGACCACGCTACTGCATGCCATTTCCGGCGTGCAACCACTCACCGGCGGCACGATCCGGTTTGATGGGGGGTCGATCGAAAAGCGGCCGGCGCATGAACGGGTGGCGCTCGGCATCGCGCAGGTGCCGGAGGGCCGGCAGGTGTTCGCGCCTTTATCCGTGCTGGACAATCTGAAGCTCGGCGCCTGGTCTTGCCGCGATACGGATTGGCAATCCACACTGCGGCGGATCTGCGCGCTGTTCCCGATGCTAGAAGCAATTCAACATGCGCCGGCCGGCACGCTGTCCGGCGGTCAGCAGCAGATGTTGGCGATCGGCCGCGCCTTGATGGCAAAGCCACGGCTGTTGTTGCTGGACGAACCGTCGATGGGTCTTGCGCCCAATTTGGTCGACCAGTTGCTCGCCGTGATCCGCGCGCTCCGCGACGACAGCCTCACCATCCTTTTGGTGGAACAGAATGCGCGGGCCGCGCTCGCCATCGCCGACCGCGCCTATGTGCTGGAGACCGGGCGCGTGACGCTGAGCGGGCCGGCCGACGAAATCCAAGCCGATCGGCGCGTCAGGGAAGCCTATTTGGGGATCTAAAAGCGCCGATGGATTGACCTTGGTCAAGTCGGCCATTCCGCATGTCAATCTAAAGGTACCACGCGATTGCGGTCTTACTGCTGAGGAGGATGTCGATGAAAGAGAGCTTGCGCCCGGGCGTGTCGCGGACCAACCGGGTGACCATCGATAAGGATCGGACGATCGGATTTATGGGCGAGGAGGGCCGCGTCTACGCCACACCCAAGCTGGTGCAGGACATCGAGCACACCTGCCGTGACCTCATCCTCGAACATGCCGATGCCAACGAAGACTCCGTCGGCATCGACGTGTCGATCCGCCATCTGGCGCCGACGCTGCCCGGCATGACGGTGGACATCACCGCGACGGTGAGCGCGGTGGAGGGGCGCAAAGTCATCTTCGATATCGCCGCCAAGGACAATTTGGAGGCGATCGGCGCCGGCTCGCACAGCCGTTTTGTGGTCGATAAGGCGAAAACCGTCGAACGGCTCAAGGCCAAGGCCGCGAAATTCGCGGCGTCGCGCTGACGTTGCGGCTGGCCGGTCCGCCGCTTGATTTAGCTCAATTACGCTGGGTGGTATCTGAAGAATGATGGGCGGCTAGGAAATTGGCGTTTGTCCGCCGTCCAGGGGGAGTAGATGTACGGATCATTGGAAGCCGGCGCGGTGTCGAGCGGTGGGGCGAAGAAAAATGTCCGCCCGCTGACCGGCAATGAAGCGATCGCGCGCGGCGCCTGGGAAGCGGGCGTCAAGGTTGCCGCCGCCTATCCCGGCACGCCGAGCACCGAGATCCTCGAAACCTTGGCCGACTATCCGGCCGAAGATCTGCACGCGCAGTGGTCGACCAACGAAAAGGTCGCACTCGATGTTGCGATCGGCGCCTCCTTTGCCGGCAAGCGCGCGCTCGCCGCGATGAAGCATGTCGGGCTCAATGTCGCTGCCGACGCCTTCATGTCGCAAACTTATATCGGTGTGAATGGCGGGCTCGTGCTCGCCGTTTGCGACGATCCCGGCATTCACTCATCGCAGAACGAGCAGGACACGCGCATTTACGGCGCGCTCGCCACCGTGCCGGTTCTGGAGCCGAGCGATGCGCAGGAGGCGCTTGAATTCACCCGCCTCGCTTTCGAGCTTTCGGAAACCTTCGACACGCCGGTGATCGTGCGCTCGACGACTCGCCTGTCGCATACCCGTAGTCCGGTGGCGCTCGGCGAACGCAACGAGCCGCCGCCGCGCGCCTTCATCGAGAAGCCTTCGAAGAATGTGATGATCCCGGCCTTTGCGCGGCCGCGCCATGGTGTGGTGCTCGAGCGCGAGGCGCGGTTGAAGGCGTATTTCGCCGAGGCGCCGATCACGCGCTGGGAAGAAGGCGACACCAGCTTCGGCATCATCACGGCCGGCACTTGTTACCCCTATGTGCGCGAGGTGCTGCCCGACGCCAATGTCTTGAAGCTCGGCGCGTCCTGGCCGCTGCCGGACGATTTGTTGCGCCGCTATTGCGAGTCCGTCGACCGCATTTTCGTCGTCGAGGAGCTCGAGCCGGTCATCGAAAAGGAAATTCGCGCGCTCGGCTTCAAGGTCGAGGGCAAGGGCAAGGGCCTCTTCCCGCGCGCCGGCGAATTGTCGCCCGAACTGGTGCGCGCCGGCTTCGAACAGGCGGGTATTGTCCCGCCGCGGCCGAAGCGAAACGACGAATGGACCCCGGAGCCGCTGGTGCGCCCGCCGGTGCTGTGCGCCGGCTGTCCGCACACCTCGGCCTTCATGGCCGTGCGCGCGACGGGCGCCCGCGTCGCCGGCGATATCGGCTGCTATACCTTGGCATGCCTCGATCCGCTGCGCGGCATGGATACGACCGTGTCGATGGGCTCATCGATCGGCAATGCCGTCGGCATGGCCCAGGCGGGCGAAGCCAAACCGATCGTCGCCACCATCGGCGACTCGACCTTCCTGCATGCCGGAATTCCGCAGCTCATCAACGCGGTCTACAACCAGGCCAATATCACGGTGCTGCTGCTCGACAATCACATTACGGCGATGACCGGTGGCCAGCATCATCCCGGCACCGGCAAGATGCTCCGGGGCGAGGATGCGCCCGCCGTGGACTACGAAGCACTGGTGCGCGCGATCGGCGTGAAATGGGTGCGCAAGGTCGACAGCTACGATCTCGCCGCCATGCACCAGGCCTTGCGCGACGCCATCAACTATCGCGGCGTCGCCGTGCTGATCGCCGACCGGCCTTGCGTGCTCGATCCGGTCAAGATCAAGGGACCGGCGTTCGCGGTCGTCGAGGAGCAATGCAACGCCTGTCAGGCCTGCATGAACCTCGGCTGCCCGGCGATCACCTGGAGCGGCCAGTCGTTCGAGGGCCGGCACAAGGTGCAGATCGACGCGTCGCTGTGCATCGGCTGCACGCTCTGCGCACAAGTGTGCACCGTGGACTGCATCAAGACCGCTGCGCCGGTGACGCAATGAACGATCCGGCAACCACCGTACGTCCGGCAGCTTGGCCGAAATCTTCGGTGTTGACCGCCGGTGCCGCTGAAGACGCCTTCAACGTCCTCATCGTCGGCGTCGGCGGGCAGGGCGTCATCATGGTGTCCAAGGTGCTCGCGTTGCTGGCGCAGACGCAAGGCTTCGAGGTCAAGCAGAGCGAAGTGCACGGCATGGCCAAGCGCGGCGGCTCCGTGTTCAGCCATGTGCGCTTCGGCCGGCGGGTCTGGTCGCCGACCATCCCGAAGGGTGAGGTCGATATCCTGGTGGCGCTGGAATGGGCCGAAGGGTTGCGCTGGCTGCCGTTCCTCAAGCCGGGCGGCATCTTTATCTGCGACACCAAACGCATCGTGCCGCCGTTTGCCTGCCTCAACCGTCATCAGAACGCGCCAATGCGCTATTCGAAAGAGACGCCGGCCGAAGTCATCGCGCACGTCGCCGAAGCCTATGCCATCGACGCCACCGATATGGCCGAACAGCTCGGCAACGAGCGGGCGGCGAACGTCATCCTGCTCGGCGCGTTGTCGACGGCTTTACAGTTTCCGCCCGAGGATTGGGAACGCACCGTTACCGAGTTCGTGCCGAAGAAGACCATTCCGGTCAATCTGGAGGCATTCCGCCGCGGCCGCGGTTGGATCGAAGAGGCGCGCAACGTTACGCCGCAGGCGGAAGCGCCCGCGGTCAACGTTGCAGCCGAGACCGCTTATAACGTTCGCCTCGAGATCAATCCCGCCTGGTGCAAGAGCTGCGACATTTGCGTGAAATTGTGTCCGGAACGCTGTTTGCTGCTCAACGCCGAGCGCATCGCCGAACTGGCCGCGCCGGACAAATGCACAGGCTGCCGATTGTGCGAATGGCTCTGTCCGGATTTTGCCATTCGCGTCCACCTCGATGCAGCGGCGGAGGCGCGAGCCCAATGAACGCTGTCGACACCAAACTCACGGGCAAGAGTGCCGTGAAGCTGATCTCCGGCAACCATGCCTGCGCGTTGGGCGCGATCGCCGCTGGCTGCCGGTTCTTCGCCGGATACCCGATCACACCGTCGTCGGAAATCGCCGAACGGCTGTCGCGTCAACTGCCCGAGGTGGATGGCGTCTTCGTGCAGATGGAGGATGAGATCGCCTCGATGGCGGCCGTGATCGGTGCCTCGATGGGCGGCGTCAAAGCAATGACCGCGACCAGTGGGCCTGGTTTTTCGCTCAAGCAGGAAAACCTCGGCTACGCCGCCGGGGCCGAAATTCCTTGCGTTATCGTCAATGTCATGCGCGGCGGTCCCTCGACCGGCATGCCGACGCGTCCGTCGCAGGCCGACGTGATGCAGGCGCGCTGGGGCAGCCACGGCGACTATCCGATCGTCGTGCTGGCGCCTGCATCGGTCGCCGAGATCTACAGCGAGACCATCCGCGCCTTCGATCTGGCCGAGCAATGCCGCTCGCCGGTCGTGCTGCTCTACGATCAGGTGATCGCGCAGCTTTCGGAGACCGTCGCGCTCGACGGCGCGGCGCAGCAAAGCGCGATGCGCACATGGGCGAGCGGACCGCGCGCCGAGTACAAGCCCTACGGCGGCGACGATATTCCGGCGATGGCAAAGCCCGGCGACGGTTACCGCGTCCACACCACCGGGCTGACCCACAGCGAAAGCGGCTTTCCGACCCAAAATCCGGAAGCGGTCACCCGCAATTTGTCGCGCTTGCTCAATAAGCTTGAGCGGCACCGCGACTTGATCGATTCCTGGGAAATGATTGGCTGCGACGATGCCGACGTAGTCATTGTCGCCATCGGCATCAGCGCCCGTGCGGCGCGGCGCGCCGTCGAGATGTGCCGTGCGCAAGGGCTGAAAGTCGGTCTGTTCCGCCCGATCACATTGTGGCCTTTCCCCGAAGCGGCGCTGCGCGAAGCCGCGGCCGGCGCTCGCGCCGTGCTGGTGCCCGAGATGAACAACGGCCAGCTGCGGCTCGAGGTCGAGCGCGTGCTGAGCGACGTGTCGGTCGAAGGGCTGCATCTGTTCAGCGGCGAGGCCATTACGCCGGCGGATATTGCCGCGTGCGCCGTAGCGCTGGCCAAGGAGGCGTCATGATTCTCGATACCGCCGCCGAATTCGACGTGCGCGACTATCTCCGTCCGGAGATGATGCCGCACTTCCTCTGTCCCGGCTGTGGACACGGCATCGCATTGCGCGCGCTGCTCTGGGCGATCCACGAGCGCAATATCGAAAAGGACAAGCTTGCGGTCGTCTCCGGCATCGGCTGCGCCGGGCGGCTGTCGGCCTATATCGATGCCAACACCTTCCATGTCACGCACGGCCGGCCGCTCGCCTATGCGACGGGCCTCGCGCTGGCGCGGCCCGACCTGAATGTCGTCGTCATCACCGGCGACGGCGACTGCCTGGCGATCGGCGGCAATCATCTGATCCACGCCTGCCGGCGCAATCTCAAGCTGACCTGCCTGATGCTCAACAACGAAGTCTACGGCATGACTGGCGGCCAAGTGTCGCCGACCACGTCGGAGACGCGACTGACCACGACAACCCCGCTCGGCAACCAGGAACCACATTTCGACGCTTGCGCACTGGCGACGGCGGCCGGCGCGGGATTTGTCGGCCGCGAAATGACGCACCACGTTCCCAAGCTCAAGGAACTGATCAAGGCCGGACTCGAGCATCCAGGCTTTGCCTTTATCGAAGTGCTCACCGACTGCACGGAAATCTTCGGCCGCAAGAACGACATGGGCTCGTCGCCCGAGATGATCATGCGCCAGACGAGCAAGATCCGGCCGAGCGCTTACAGTAACACGGTGGACACGCCGTTCCGCCCCAACAATTTGCCGACTGGGATATTGACCAAGAATGATCGCCCCGAATACGGCGCCGCCTATCGGCGCGCCACGGCAATCCGCAAGGGGGCTTCGTGATGCGCGGGCAGCGGATCGAAGTTCGCATCGGCGGCACCGGCGGGCAGGGGCTGATCCTCAGCGCTAAGATGCTGGCCGATGCGTTGGCGGCCTCCGGCAAACACGTTGCCCAATCGCAGTCCTATGAGCCGACCTCGCGCGGCGGCTTTTGCAGCGCCGACCTGGTCGTCGCCGACGGCGAAGTGGATTTCCCACTGGCGACCGCGCTCGATTGTCTGGTGCTGCTCGACCGCATGGCCGTCGCGCCGTCCTGGCCGTTACTGAAACCGGGAGCGCTGGTCATCGCCGACACGCGGCTGTGCCCAGAACTACCGGCGGGCGATTGCCGCTTCTATCATCTGCCGCTCAGCCGCACCGCCTTGCAGTTGGGCAGCGAGCGGGTGACCAACATCGTTGCCCTCGGCGCCCTGGTCGCGCTGAGTGCAATCTGCGATCGGAACCGGATCGAGCAGGCGGTGCGCGCCGAGGCGCCGCGCGGCTTCCTCGATCTCAACTTGGATGCGCTCAAAGCCGGGTATGCGGTGCATATGCAAGCCGACGCCCGTGACGAAATTGCCGGGGCCGTCAGCACCTAGGGTGCCTTGTGCCGGCCGCTGAAAAAGTGATCTGTTGGAACTGAGGTTGCGGCTATGCCGGGAAGCAAGCCACCGCAGGAACGCACCGTCTCGACCTATTGCTACCAATGTGTGGCGGGGCCGGACCTGCTGACCGTGCGCGTTCAGGACGGTGTCGCCACCGAGATCAACCCGAATTTCAAAGCCGCGGCGATTCATCCCGGTGGCGGCAAGGCCTGCGTCAAGGCGTTCGGGCTGGTGCAAAAGGCCTACAGCCCGAACCGCGTGCTTCATCCGATGAAGCGCACCAACCCGAAAAAGGGGCGCAACGAGGACCCCGGTTTTGTGCGCATCTCCTGGGACGAGGCGCTCGATCTCGTCGCCGACAAGATGAAGGCCGCGCGCGCGAAGGGTCTCCTCGACGAGAGCGGTTTTCCGCGGCTGGCGGCGAGCTTCGGCGGTGGCGGTACGCCGACGGCCTATATGGGCACGCTGCCGGCGTTTCTTGCCGCCTGGGGCCCGGTCGATCTCAGTTTCGGCTCCGGGCAGGGCGTCAAATGCACGCACTCGGAACATTTGTACGGCGAACTCTGGCACCGCGCTTTCACCGTCTGCCCCGACACGCCACTGTGCGAGTACGTGCTGTCGTTCGGCGCGAACGTTGAGGCCTCGGGCGGCGTTTGCGGCGTCAAGCGCCACGCCGACGCGCGCGCGCGCGGCATGAAGCGCGTGCAAATCGAGCCGCATCTGTCGATTACCGGCGCCTGCTCGGCCGAATGGATTCCGATCAAGCCGAAGACCGATGCAGCGTTTTTGTTCGCTATTATCCACGTGCTGCTGCACGAGACCGCGCGCGACAGGCTCGACATTCCATTTCTGAAAGAGCGGACGTCGTCGCCCTATCTGATCGGGCCAAGCGGATTTTTCCTACGCGATCGCGAGACGCAGAAACCGCTGGTGTTCGACTTGAAGAACCAGCGCGCGGTGCCGTTCGACACCCCCGATATCGATCCGGCGCTCGAGGGCGCGTTCACAGTCGACGGCATCGAGGTCGGTCCCGATCAGGAGATCGCGACCCACACTGCGGCCGCCGTCACTCCCGCCTTTGCGCATCTGGTCGGGCACGTGAAGTCCTATTCGCCGGAATGGGCGGCGGCGATCTGCGACGTTCCGGCCGCCGCCATCCGCCGCGTCACCAACGAATTCCTCGCGCATGCGCGGGTCGGCGAAACGATCGAGATCGAAGGCATGACGCTGCCGTTCCGGCCGGTCGCCATCGCCTTCGGCAAAACGGTCAACAACGGTTGGGGCGGCTACGAATGCTGTTGGGCGCGCACGCTCATCCCATGCCTCGTCGGCGCGCTCGACGTGCCGGGCGGCACGCTCGGCACCACCGTGCGGCTCAACCGGCCGGCCGACAATCGCTGGTCGAGCGTCAAGCCGGGGCCGGACGGGTTCATGTACTATCCTATGAATCCGACCGGCAAAGACGATTGGATTTCGCGTCCGACCGCGCGCAGCGCGCACCGCACGCTGGTGCCGCTGGTCGCCAATTCCGCCTGGAGCCAGGCGCTCGGGCCGACGCATCTCGCCTGGATGATGCAGAAGGAAGACTTCGAGCATCTGCCGCACGCCCCGCCGCCCGACGTCTGGCTCGTCTACCGCACCAATCCGGCGATCTCGTTCTGGGACACCAAGGCGGTCGGCGAGACCATGGCGAAGTTCCCCTTCACCATCTGCTTCGCCTTTACGCGCGACGAAACCAATCATGTCGCGGACGTACTGTTGCCCGACTGCACCGATCTCGAAGGCCTGCAATTGTTGCGGATCGGCGGCACCAAATATATCGAGCAGTTCTGGGACCACCAGGGCTTCGCCCTGCGCGATCCGGCGGTGCCGCCGCAGGGCGAGGCGAAGGATTTCACCTGGATCACCACCGAGCTGGCGCGCCGCACCGGCCTGCTCGAGCAATACAACACGGCGATCAATCGCGGCGGCGCCGACGTCAAGCTCAAGGGCGAGACTTACGATTTCTCGCTCGACGTAGCCAAGGCTCACAGCGTCGAAGAAATCTGGGACGCGAGCTGCCGCGCGGCGAGCGCGGAGCTCACCGGCGGCGCCGAGACGCACGGCCTCGACTGGTTCCGCGCCAACGGCTTCCGCGTCAAGCCGTTCTCGCGGTTGATGTGGTATCTCTACCCGAAGCTGGTCGAGCAAAACCTGCGCTTCGAGCAGCCGTATCAGGAGCGCCTGCTGCGGATCGGCAAGGAGCTCGAGCGGCGCCTGCACGAGCACGGCATCACCTGGTGGGACAAGCAACTCGGCGAATACGAGGCGCTGCCGCACTGGCGCGACCTGGGTGCGCTCTGGGAAGATGCGCTCACCAAGCACTTCAAGGTGCAGATCGCCGACTATCCGTTCTGGCTGATCACGTCGCGCAGCATGCAATATTCCTGGGGCAACAATGTCGGCATCCAGCTGATCAAGGAAGTCGCCGACAATGTCATCGGCCACGGCAGCGTGGTCATGAACGAAAGCGCGGCCGAGAAGCTCGGCATCGCCGACGGCGACCTGGTTGAGGTGCGCTCGCCGCTCAACAGCACCAAGGGCAAGGTGACGCTGCGCGAAGGTATCCGCCCGGACACGCTGCTCATCATCGGCCAGTTCGATCACTGGGTGACGCCTTACGCCAAGGATTTCCACGCGCCGAGCATGAACGCGCTGGTGCCGATGCTGCTCGATCTCACTGATGCCACCGGCTCGAGCGCCGATTTGGTCAAGGTCAAGATCACGCGGCTGGAGAAGGCGGCATGACGCGCTGGGCGATGGTCGCCGATCTCGAGCGCTGCGTCGGTTGCCAGACCTGTACCGCGGCCTGCCGGCACGCCAACGCCACATCGCCGGCGGTGCAGTGGCGCAAGGTGCTCGACATCGAGGCCGGCTCGTTCCCCAACGTCAACCGCACCTTCGTGCCGGTCGGCTGCCAGCACTGCGCCGACCCGCCCTGCATGCACGTCTGCCCGTCGACCGCGACGCGGCAGCGGCCGGACGGCATCGTCACCATCGACTACGACATCTGCATCGGCTGCGCTTATTGCGACGTCGCCTGTCCCTACCAGGCGCGCTTCAAGATCACCAAGGAGGACTTCGCCTACGGCGCGGAAGCGATGCAGAACGAGATCGAGCGCGAGGATCTTCGGCGCCTCGGCGTGGCGCAGAAATGCACCTTCTGCTCCGACCGCATCGATTTCGGCATCGCCAACGGCCTGGCACCGGGCTCGGATCCGCGCGCCACGCCAGCCTGCGTCAATGCCTGCATCGCCGACGCGCTGCAGTTCGGCGATCTCGATGACGAGAACAGCAACGTCTCCCGGCTGCTGCGCGAGCACAAGAGCTTCCGCATGCACGCCGAACTCGGGACCGAACCGGGCTTCCATTATCTCTACGACAAGGCCGCGGCCGCGCCTGCGGCTGACACAAAACCCGCGCTGTCGGACGGCCAGGCCGGGCGCATGCGCACCCGCGGGGTCGAGCCGTGGCATCAGAAGCATTGGGACTGGAAGGCGGCCGGCAATTTCCTCTGCGGCGGCGCCGGCGCCGGACTATTTGGCGTCGCCACCATCGCCAGTTTTTTCGGAATTCCGGCATTGCTGCCGGCGCTCGCCGCGCTGGCGGTCATCGCCTGCGGTCTGGGGCTTTTGATATTCAAGATCGGCCGGCCGTGGCGTTTCATGTATGTGCTTCGCCAGCCGCAACGCTCCTGGATGTCGCGCGAGGCCTGGGTTGCCGGCCTGCTGTTTCCGTTGGCGCTCTTAGCGCTGTGGTCCGGCAATCGGATCGCGCTGGTGGCAGCCGCGCTGGTTGGACTGATCTTTCTCTTTTGCCAAGGCATGATCCTGGAGCAGGCCAAAGGCATCCCGGCCTGGCGCAATCCGCGCGTTATCGCCTTGATCATGGCGACCGGCCTTGCCGAAGGCTGCAGCCTGTTTCTGTTGCTGGCGGCCTTCGTGCCGCCGTTGGCCGCCGCCGCCAAGCCGGTGGCCATCGCACTCGCCGTGCTCGCGCTCGTTCGCATCTGGACCTGGTGGCGCTATCTCGGCGCGCTCGAAAGCGGCGGGGCGCCGACGCGCACGCTGGAAATCTTTTCCGCCTGCCGCATGTGGTTTTTCGCCGGCGGCCATGTGCTGCCGCTGGCGCTGGCCGCCATCGGTTTGATCGTGCCGGCCGCTGCCGTGCCCCTGTTCGCGCTCGCCGGGTTTTCTGTTTTTACCACCGGCTGGGCGATCAAGTTCATCCTGATCACGCGCGCCGCCTATAACCAGGGCTTCGCGCTGCCGTACACGCCGATCCGCGGCTCCGGCGCCCCCGGCCCGGCGGTGAAGCCGGGATGGAGTTCGCCATGAGCGGGGAAATTCCGACTCGCAACAAGCGCCGCAGCGCGCCACAATTCAAGAAAATCGACCGGGAGGCTTAAGCCATGAGTACGCAACACGCGATCGCAGATGCGCCCAACTTTATGTTCGAGCCTGCGGCCGAAACCATGCCGCGCGCCGAATTGAAGGCATTGCAGCTTGCGCGGCTCAAGACCGCGCTCGAGCGCGCCTACCACAAGGTGCCGCACTACAAGAAAAAGTTCGACCAGGCGAACGTCAAGCCGGCCGATCTCAAGTCGCTGGCCGATCTTGCGCGCTTTCCCTTCACGGTGAAGACCGACCTGCGCGACAATTATCCGTTCGGCATGTTCGCCGTGCCACGCGAGGAGCTGTTGCGCCTGCATGCCTCATCGGGAACGACCGGCAAGCCGACCGTCGTCGGCTATACCGAGGGCGATCTCGATCTCTGGGCCAACCTGATGGCGCGTTGCCTTGCCAGCATGGGCGCTAGGCCCGGCGAGATCGTGCACAACGCCTATGGCTACGGCCTGTTCACCGGCGGGCTTGGCGCGCATTACGGCGCCGAGCGGCTCGGCTGCACGGTGGTGCCGTTGTCCGGCGGCGGCACCGAGCGGCAGGTCACGCTGCTGCAGGACTTCGGCGCGCACATCCTCTGCGCCACGCCGTCTTACGCGCTCAACATCGCCGAAATCGCCGAAGGCATGGGCGTCGACATCCGCAAGCTGCCGCTGCACACCGGCATCTTCGGCGCCGAGCCGTGGACCGACGCCATGCGCCGCGACATCGAGGCGCGGCTCGGCATTAAGGCAGTCGACATCTACGGCCTATCAGAGATCATCGGGCCGGGCGTCGCCTGCGAATGCCGTCAGGCGCAAAACGGCCTGCATGGTTGGGAGGATCACTTCCTGTTCGAAGTGATCGACCCCGACACCATGCAGCCAAAGCCGATGGGGGAGGCGGGCGAACTGGTCATCACCACGCTGACCAAGGAAGCGCTGCCGATGATCCGCTACCGCACGCGCGACATCACCCGGCTGTCCGACGAGCCGTGCGCCTGCGGCCGCAGCCACGTGCGCATCCTGCGCGTGACGGGCCGCAACGACGACATGATGATCATCCGCGGCGTCAACGTTTATCCCTCGCAGGTCGAGGCGGTGCTGGTCGGCTTCCCCGGCATCGCGCCGCACTATCAGATTGTGCTGACGCGCGACGGCGCGCTCGATGCGATGACCGTTGAAGTCGAACTCGCGCCCGATTTCACCGGCGACCGTAAGCGCAAGGCGCAGGAGGTCACCCACCACATCAAGTCGCTGATCGGCGTGACCTGCACGGTGGTGCCGAAGGCGACCGGCGAGGTGCCGCGCTCGCAGGGCAAGGCGGTGCGCGTCGTCGACCGGCGCAACAAGGCGAACTGAAGCCGGTCCCGCGGTTAAATTTGGACGATGCAAGAATTATCTGATCTGCCGGCAAAAAGCGGCGGCGGAAATGCTGAAGGCGTCGTAAGTTTATCCGCGTGGATGGGGCCTCGGTCAGCGGTCATCCCTGAGTGGTTGCGGACACCAAAAAGCAGAGGCATCGATGTATTTTCTCGCGTCAAAGACAATCGGCTTCTTTGCCGTTCCATCCAATTTCATCCGGACCCTTGCAATATGCGGTTTGCTCTTATGGCGAACACAATTTTCGAAAATTGGAATCCGCGTGACGGTCGTCAGCATTCTCTTGCTTCTGATCGCGGGAAAATTTCCCGTGGGCACTGCGCTACTCGTGCCCCTGGAAAACCGTTTCCAGCCTTGGGATGCTTCACGAGGAGCGCCAACCGGCATCATTGTGCTCGGCGGCGTCATCAATCCTGAAGTATCGATGGCGCGCGGGACAATATCACTTAGCAGCAGTGCGGAGCGGATCATTGCTGCCGTCGAGTTCTATCGCCGCTATCCAAATATACGAGTTGTTTTTACCGGTGGAGGTGTGAACGTCCTATTTCGCGGCCTACCCGAGTTTGAATTTGCAGGAAAATTTCTTGAGGAGTTCGGCATCCCGCGGGATCGCATCGAGCTTGAGAGTGGCTCACGAAATACGCGGGAGAATGCCATCAATACGATGCATCTATCGAAGCCGGGCGAGCGCTGGGTCCTGATTACGTCGGCTTCGCACATGCCGCGCGCGATTGGCTTGTTTCGTAAGGCGGGGTTTCGGGTCGAGGCCTATCCTGTCGATTGGCATACGGTGGGATGGAGCGCTCTTACCGCACAAAGCCTTTCGTTTCTTGATGGATTGCGCCAACTTGATTTAGCGTCTCACGAATGGGTAGGGCTTGTCATCGATTGGATGAGCGGACGAACGTCGACGCTTTTCCCGGGTCCGTGAAAAACGCTTTTGAAACTACGCCGTTGCTTATCGGTTTGCCATAGCTCTGACGGCAGCCTTGGGTCGTTCGCCCTGCTTAGCTGCGAATAATCGCAGCAATCGACAAGCACACGCCAAGTGCGATCAGCACAAGGTAGGTTATCCAAAAAGGGACGGCGGCGTGCTCATTCTTGCTCAGGGGCCGCCCGATTTTGGTCCGGAAATTCTCCTAATAGATCATACCGCTTGCCGTTGCGAGCATTCCGGCCGCTGCGCCCAATTGGATGAGAACGTTCATTCCGGGCCGTCAATCGGGCAGGCTGATTATCAGCAGGCTCACACCCATTACCGCGCTGATCAAAGCGATCAGAGTATAGGCTTGGCCGACGATCCATATCCGTAAAAATGGCGCGGAAATACCATCGCTTGGGCGGGCAACAACGATCATCGCGGCAGTGAAGGCAATCAGTAACAAACCGGATATCGAGGTCATCTACCGGGAGTTCTCCAGCTAAGAAAAGACCCCGACCGACTCTGAGAGAATTCGATCGGGGGCAAACGCTACAGTGCAGGAGGGCAAGTCCTATCGTTTTGCGCAGCCTAGATGCGACATGCTTGGTGCGTCTGTAACCAATTCATAAATATTGTTGCCGAACGTATGAACATCGAAACGACGTCTGGCATGTGCTTAGACCGGAGTCGCTCATTTGAAAGCGAGCAACTTAAAAGGGATTGCCACCCTTAGCTCTGGTCATCGGTGTGAAATCGTCGATCGGCGACCAAGCCAGACACACACGACCCAAATAGCGAAGATAATCGCAACAACAAGTGCCCACTTCTGAATGGGCGTACCGAGAACATGAAAATCCGAAATAAGCCAATCGGCCATGTTGTCGGAATGCGTAATTCCATCGAGCGCCGTCGAAACGTTAATTTGGTGGCGGTTTGCATAAAATCTTCAAACAGCCGCCATCGAAACTTTCTTGTCGAATTCGCCTGCTGGCGCTTCCGGCCGGTTCATTTGACTGACGGGGCTTGATTCTAGCCGCGCTTAGGACATCAGCGCTCATCGAAAGTGGGACGCTGCCTCTGGGCTTCTCTTGACTTGATTCCGAAACTTTGCCGGGTCAAGCGCGGCAATGACGGTTGTGAGGACTATTCCTGCGACACGGGCGGATCGAGATCGTCGGCCCAGTTTTCGCTCGGCTTGGGATAGCGCTTGAGCAGCCGGTGGACGAGCTGGACGTGCTCGGCCTCTTCCTCGACCAGTTCGGCCGCCAGTTCCTTGACCTTGGGGTCTTTCGTGTTCTCCACGATCGACGTGAAATAGGCGAGCGCGCGCTCTTCGCCGGCGAGCGAGAGCTGCAGCGCGTGCCACGGCGTCATCATGTAGTGGGCGGAACCGAGATCGGCCTCTTCCGGGCTCTCGCTCTTTTCGAATTTGGCGATCTCGCGGGCGCGGGCGGCGACGTCGAAATCACCGGCCATGCGGCGGATTTCCTCGCCATGGATGCCTTCGGCACGGGCGAGGTCGCGGAAGATCTTCACCAGTTCCGGGTTGTTGTGGGTTTCCATCTGATCGGCCAGCAGTTTGTAACGGTCGACCGCGTCGATCTCGATCTGGTAGGCAACCGCCAAGAGATCGTTGAGGTTGGTGACTTTAGGGCCGCTCGACGTCTTGCTCATAGCTCGAAATCCTTCTCCAGCACGGACAGGTCGATATCGCTTTTGCCGGCGGCGGGCTGATAGGGCGTGCGCGTGCCGCGGTACAGGATGCCGATATTGAAACCATCATCGGTCATCAGCCGGCGCGCCGCCTTGCCCTGATCGGACGTCTCGGTGACCGGCGCGGCGTGCACCTGGTCCTTCCAGGCCTTTTCATCGGGACGGAACGTGACGCAGGGGCTGAGAATTTCGACGAAGGAGAAGCCCGGATGCTTGATCGCTTCCACCAGCACATCGGCGGTCTGGTTGGGATCGCCGGAGAAGCAGCGGGCGATGAAATTCGCGCCCGAGGCGAGTGCCACCACCAGAGGATGGAACGGCCGCACCCGCGTTCCGCCCGGCGACAGCGCGGTGTCGAATTCCGGCTCGGTGGTCGGCGAGGGCTGGCCCTTGGTCATGCCGTAGATGTGGTTGTCCATGACGACGTAGGTCATGTCGACGTTGCGGCGGCAGGCGTGCAGAAAGTGGTTGCCGCCGATCGAGTAGCCGTCGCCGTCGCCGCTGGCGACCACGACGGTCAGGTCGGGCCGCGTCACTTTCAGTCCCGCGGCGAGCGCCAGCGAACGGCCGTGCACGCCGTGGAAGCCGTAGCAATTGGTGTAGGCGGGAATGCGCGACGAGCAGCCGATGCCGGATATCACGGCGATCTGCTCGGGCGGCAGGCCCAATTGAGCGAAAGCGCGGCCGAACGACATCAGCACGTGATAGTCGCCGCAACCGGGACACCAGATCGGCTTCACGTCGGATTTGTAATCCGCCTGTTTGTAGGTGCGGGTTTCGACGTTCATGGTCATCTCCAATCCGCGATCGCGCGATGGATTTCGCCGCCGGTGATCGGCAGCGGTCCGGGCCGGCTGAACACGCGAACCTGGCCCGGCAGGTCGTAATGGGCGCGCAGAAACTTGGCGAATTGGCCGCCATGGGTCTGCTCGACCACCAGGATGCGTTTGACGCCTTTGAGAGCGGCGGCCATCTGTTCCGGCCGGACCGGCGCCAGCAGGCGCGGCGCGATCATGCGGGCTTTGATGCCGTCCGCGGCCGCAAAGGCGACCGCTTCGCGCGCGGCGCCGGTGAGCGAGCCCCAGGTGATGACCGCAAGATCGCCGGCGCCTTCGATGCTCGCCCAATGGTCGCCGTAGTTGAAGCGATCGAGCTTGTCGCGCCGCTTGTCGAGCTGGGCCATGTGGTCGCCGGCGCCGCTGGTCGGAGTGCCGCGCTCGGAATGGGTGAGACCGTCGGCCGTATATTGGCCGCCGCGCGTTCCCGGAATGGCCATCGGCGACACGCCATTGGCCGTCATGGCGTGGCGCTTGTAGGAACCGGCGGCAATATCGGTGGCGACGGACCGGGCGCCGATGAAGGCGACGTCGGCTGGCCGTTCGATCGCGGCGCGCGACTGGCCCATGAACTGGTCGGATAGAACGATCGCCGGCGCCTGCAGCGCCTCCGCGAGATAGGTCGCCCACTGCGTCGTGAATACACAGTCGCCGACCGATTGCGGCGCCAGCACGAGATGCGGCGCGTCGCCGTGCATGCCGTAGATGGCGATGTTCAGGTCGCCCTGCTCGGACTTGGTGGGAATGCCGGTCGATGGCCCGCCGCGCATCACGTCGATGACCACGACCGGGATTTCCGCGGCGGTGGCAAGCCCGAGCGCCTCGATCATCAGCGACAGGCCGGGGCCGGCGGTCGCCGTCAGCGCCGGCGTGCCGCCATAGGACGCGCCGATGATCATGTTGATGGCGGCGAGTTCGTCTTCGGCCTGCAGCAGCGTGCCGCCGACCTTGGTGAGGTTCGGCGCCAGCCACTCGAGGATTTCGGTCGCCGGCGTGATTGGATAGGCGGCGGCAAAGCGGACTCCGCCACGGACGGCGCCGAGCGCGGTCGCCTCGTTGCCGGACAGCAGCCACCGGCGGGCAGTGCTCGCCTTTGGCGCGGCGAGTTGCATGCCGAGATTGATGCCGGCCGCGGCGCCGAATCCGACCTTGATCCCGGCGAGGCTCGCCTCGAGGGCCGCTGGCCCCTTGTCGACAAGTCGCTTCTCGATCGGCGCGAACGCCTGCTCGACGGTAAAGCCCAGCAGCCTGGCGGCGATGCCGAGCGCGATCATGTTGGGGCGTCCGTCGGGGATCACCTTGGCCATCTCCTTCATCGGCACGTCGACCACGCG
>CAVWDA010000029.1:0-15332 GCA_963753455.1 uncultured Alphaproteobacteria bacterium
TTCACCCCATCATGAACGGGCAATCAAATCATTGGGCGTGGCACAATGCCGCGCAACAAAGGGTTTAGCACCGGCGGCGGCCATGACACTTTAGGCCCTTCGGGAAATCGTTGAGAGGAGCCGAGATTGACGGGTTTGTCGCAGCTTCTAATCGGGACCACGCTGGTGTTCATCGGCTGCGGTTTGCTGATCGCTTGCATTCCATGACGGGGAAAAACGGCTTGGTTCGTCTGGAAGCCGTTTCTTGAATCCGGCGTGTCGGTTCTGCTGATCTTTACTTTTGCGATCGGATTTCTTTTGCTCGCCGCCTATTTCACGACGATCGACGACGCGACGCGGGCGGGCGCGATTAAGCATTCGTAGGCGCGAATAGGCCAAGCTCATTCAAGCGTTGCCGCGCCACGGCAGCGCAGCGCCTATTTTATGAGTCCGTGCCCGGCCAAATAGCCACATATCCCAGCCTATTTTGGGCATATTCCGGCCCGCGCTGAACTACGGTATAAAGTTGCGAATTCAACGATCCGGAAGGAACGCATTCATGGTGGTCGCCGCGACCCAAGCTGCCGGTGCCAAGCACAACATCCAGGCCGCCCGGCGGGCCTATTACAACAAGGCCGCCAAGTTCCACATGGCGCCGTTGTGGGAAGTATTGAAAAATCTGGTGACGCCGGAGCCGAGGACACAATGCCAGCCGGTGGTGTGGAAGTTCGGCGACGTCAAGAAGCTGATGCTGGAAGCCGGCGAGGTCATCAGCGCCGAGGAAGCCGAGCGCCGCGTGCTGGTGCTGGAGAATCCCGGCATGCCGGGCCAGTCGCGGGTGACTAATTCGCTGTTCGCCGGCATCCAGCTCATCTTGCCGGGAGAGATCGCCGACGTGCATCAGCATGTCGCCTCCGCCATCCGCTTCGTGCTGGAGGGCGAGGGCGCCTACACCGCGGTCGAGGGCGAGAAGTCGCAGATGAAGCACGGCGATTTCATCATCACCGCCAATTGGGCGCCGCACGATCACGGTAATCCCGGCGGAGAGCCGGTGATGTGGCTCGACGTGCTTGATCTCCCGACCATCAATCATTTCGAGACGTCGTTTGCCGCGCATTTCGACGAGAAGATGCAGAAAACCAATCACGCTGACGGCGATTCATTCGAACGCTACGCCTCCGGCGTGCTGCCGGACGGCGCGCCGGCCCATCTCAACCGCTCGCCGGTGATCAACTATCCTTACGCCAAGATGCGGCCGATCCTCGAACGGCTGAAATCGACCGGTGACGTCGACAAGCGTCACGGCGCGCGTGTGCGTTACGCCAATCCGATCAATGGCGGGCCGGTGCTTCCCACCATGGGCGCACATCTCGCGCTGCTGCCGCAAGGCTTCAAGGGCGAGCCGTATCGTTCGACCGACGGCACTATCTTCGCGGTCGCCGAGGGCCAGGGCACCACCGTCATCGACGGCAAGCCGTTCGACTGGGGCGTCAACGACGTGTTCGTGGTGCCGCCGTGGAAGCGCTATCAGCACAATGCTTCGAGCCAGGCCGTGCTGTTCTCGATCTCCGACCGGCCGGCGCAGGAGGCGCTCGGTATCTGGCGGGAAGGGAATTGAATTGCAACGATATCGCCATTCATCAAAGGCAGGGGCATCGCGACGACGCGATGCCCTTTGTCATATGTGATGTCTCTTACGAAGCTGCCGGGAGGCGGCGCAGCCTGCCTTTCATTTTCAGGCCATCGCGCATATTGAGGCCAAACAGCGTCAGGTTTGTGACCCCGGCGATAAGTTCGAGCGTCTGAATACTGTAAAATCCAATGTCGAACCCTCCGCTTTTCGCTTTGGCGGCGAGATAGAGGGCGGCCGGGATGAGGATCAGGAGGCCGTTGCCCGCAATGAATGGCATCCGCTTGAGCTTCGTGCCGATCAGGCCCCCGCGCCGTCCGTTTGCCAGGGGCGAAGCCGGACGCACCCGTTGCCATCAGCGCGGGTACGAGAAGCCGGAAGCCTCATGGGATGGCGGATTTCACGGCGACGATAGTGGCGTGAGACGCGAACAGTTCCGATAGCACCGTCGAGAGCCAGAAAACCGCGATGCTGAGTGTGGCGATCGCTCCAGCGACCGGATGAACAATCTTGGTCATTGAAATATCTCCCTCTTCCAGTCGTGCTTAAGCGACGCAAATGCCGGGCACGGCGATTTTCTGAAATAGATGCGGAGCAGCGACTGCCGACGAAGGATATTTTGCAAGCTTCGAACCAAACTCTGGATTGGAAAATGCCGCGCGGAAATGAGCGATAGATTCCCATACGGCATAGTTCAGGTATGTCGGGTTATCCCCGACGGCCCGGTGCAGCTGCGCAGAAATGAAACCCGGCTGACGCTGCATGAAGGCGGCGTCATTCTGCCAGATCTTCAGGAAGTTGGGCTCGTCAGTCCTGGCGAGCGCGAAAAGATTCACCAAAACGAGGGGCTGGCTTCCAGTTTAAGCTGTTGGTCGATCGGGAACTCCGGATCGAGCGGACGCAGTAACGACATAACATTCTCCAATGTTTAAGTATCTTTTATAAAAGATACCGAATTGACACTATAATATCAATATAGATATATGGTGACATATGCGCGGGATTTCAGAGAACGCCGGCGGGTGACGTTTTGACGGGGCTTGTGCTCGATCTTATCCGGGTCAACAGTCTGCTCTCGACCGCGGGCGACCGGCTGGTGGCCGGTCTCGGGCTGACGAGCGCCCGCTGGCAACTTCTTGGCGCCGTTGTCGCTGCGCCCCACCCGCAGCCGGTGGCCTGGCTCGCCCGAAACCTGGGCGCCAATCGCCAGAACGTGCAGCGGATCATCAATGACCTGCACAAGGAGGGGCTGGTGACATTCGAGACCAATCCCCATCACCGGCGCGCGCAGCTGGTGATTTTAACAGACAAAGGGCGCAAGACATTCGAAGAGGCCATGGTTTTGCAGGCGCCATGGGTGAATGGCCTTGCCGTGGGGGTCTCGATTAAGGACCTTGAGGTGGTGAAGCGGGTTGTCACTGGTTTGCGAAGGAGATTGGAGAATGCAGATGCCGAAGGGGACAACTGAATGTTCCGCCCGAGGTAAGCTCCACACGCTGCTTTCGCGCTCCGAAGCGAGCCTATCTGGTCCTTTCGGCTCCCCACATAGCCTTTCCCGGCGCGCCTATGCGGCTGTGCGCTATAAAGGCTCGGCGTTACGCGGGACGGCGCCCACCGGCCATGGCGCCCACCATTCACCGTGTGCCGCATGGAGGAATTAAATGCCGCTCGAACAACTGACCGCTGGCCATGGCGCGCTGACAGCAGTGCGCACCGGCCAAGGCTGCGATCTGGTGCTACTGCACTCGCTGCTGGCCGACCGTTTCGCCTTCGATCCGGTGTTGCCGGCGTTGGCCGTCAAGCATCGCGTTACGCTGTTCAACCTGCCGGGCTTCCACGGTTCACAGCCGTGCGTGCTGGCGCTGATTGACGCCTACATCGCCTGCATCGAGGATGGATTCGACGAATTCGGCATCGCCAGTGACGCCGTACTGATCGGCAACGGTTTCGGTGGTACGGTGGCGCTCGCTTTCGCGCTGGCCCATCCCGAACGCATATCCAAGCTGGTGGTGAGCGATGCCGCCGCCTGTTTCCCGCCGGACGGCCGCAAGGAGTTCGAAGTGATGGCGGCGAAAGTCGCCGAAGGCGGGCTCGGCGCCATTGCCGAAATCGCCGCCAGACGCGTGTTCTCGCCGGCCTATCTGTCTGCGCATCCGGAGCTGATCGACGAGCGCAAGCGCGTGCTGATGGGCATCGATGCCACGGCGTTCCAGCATGCCTGTAAGATTCTGCAGGAGGCCGACCTCATGCCGCTGCTGCATCGCCTCAAGACGCCGACGCTGGTCGTGTGCGGTGAGTTCGATCAGGCGACGCCTCCGCCTCTCAACAAGGCAATCGCCGATAAGGTCGCAGGCGCGCGCTACATCGAATTGCCCGGCTGCGGCCATTGCCCGCCGCTCGAACAGCCGCAGGCATTCCTGGCCGCGATCAAGGATTTCATCGGGCTTTGATGATCTTTTATGACCGGAATCCGCCGCGCGCGAAGGTCGCGGACGAGCTAACGCAGCTTGATATTGGCAGCCTTGGCGAGGTCGCGCCACTGCGGGATTTCGCGCGCGATCAGGGCGCCCATTTGCGCCGGCGTGCCGCCGACAGGCTCGACGCCGTCGCGCTGCAGGCGCTCAACCACGGCCGGCGTGCGCGCCGCCTTGGCGCCCGCGGCGGCGAGCTTGTCGATGACCGCTTGCGGCGTACCGGCCGGCGCCATCATGCCGATCCACAGATTGCCCTCGTAGCCGGGCAGTCCCATCTCGGCGATGGTCGGCACGTCCGGCATCAGCTTGGAGCGATGGCTGCCGGCGATGCCCAGCATGCGCAGCCGCCCGGCGGCGACCTGCGGATGCGACGTCGCGTAGGTGTCGAGCTTGAGCTGCACGACATTGGCGAGCAGGTCGGTCATTGCCGGCGCCGCGCCGCGGTAGGGCACGTGCGTGACTTTGGCGCCGACGCGCTGCAGCAGCAGTTCCATGGTCAAATGCGGCAGCGTGCCGACGCCGGCGGAAGCATAGTCGAGCTTGCCCGGGTTCTGCTTGGCGTAGGCGACGAACTCCTGGAACGTCTTGAATGGCGCATCCGGATTGCTGACCAGCACCTCCGGCACCGTGGCGACGACCGAGATCGGCGCCAGGTCCTTTTCGGTATCGTACGGCAGCTTCGGCTGCAGCGCGGCGTTGATGGTGTGGTTCGGCGTCGTCAGCAGGATCGTGTAGCCGTCGGCTGTGGATTTGGCCACGGCGTCGGTGGCGACGATGCCGCCGGCGCCCGATTTGTTTTCGATCAGGATCGGCTTGCCGAGGTCATTCGCCATCTGCGCCGCCATCACGCGCGCGACGATATCGACCGCGCCGCCGGCCGGGAACGGCAGCAGCAGCCGGATCGGCCGCTCCGGATATTCGGCGAAGCTGGCGCTATTTTGTGCCACGATGAGCGCGATAGCGGTCAATGTCAGCGAGGCGGTTTTAGAAACTTTCATGGCCGTAAACCCCTCCCTGTCATTGGCCGTCCCGACTTTATCAGCCGAGGACTAACCCACAGCCTGCATCACCGCCTTGGCGATCGCCGCTGTGCCGTCCTCGCCGCCGTATTCCATCGGCTTGAGGCCCGACGCATAAGCCTTGTCGACCGCGCGCTCGATGCGCAGTGCCGCTTCTGCCGCCGGCGCATGGTCGTGCTTGTCGGCCAGCCAGTCGAGCATCATCGCCGCCGACAGGATCATCGCGGTCGGATTGGCCTTGCCTTGCCCCATGATGTCGGGCGCGGTGCCGTGGCAGGGCTGGAACACCGCATGCGTGTCGCCGATATCGGCCGACGGCGCGATGCCGAGGCCGCCGACCAGTCCCGCGGCGAGATCGGAGAGGATGTCGCCGAACATGTTCTCCATCACCATGACGTCGAAGTCCCACGGCTTCTTCACCATCATGGCGGCGCAGGCATCGACATAGAGCAGGTCGGTCTTGACGTCGGGGAATTTCGCCTTGCGCTCGTCGAAAATATCGCGCTGCCAGTTGAAGGCCTTGAACACATTGGCCTTGTCGACCAGCGTGAGCCGGCCGGGCCGGCCGCGCTTTTTGCGCCGCTCGGCGAGCTTGAGCGAGAAGTCGAACAGCCGTTCGGTCTTGTCGCGCGTCACCACCAAGCGTCTCGCGCGCCTCGTCTCGGTCGCTGACGCCCTTGCCCATGGAGGCGAACAGGCCTTCGGTCGACTCGCGGATCAGCACGAAATCGATGCCGTGCTCGTCCGCGCCGACAATCGGGCTCGGCACGCCGGGAATGAGGCGGGCCGGCCGCACGCCGGCGTAGAGATCGAAGATGAAGCGCAGTTCGACCTGCGGCATGATCTCGGTGTTGTCGGGATAGCGCACGCTCGGCAGGCCGCAGGCGCCGAGCAAGATGGCGTCGGCGTCCTCGCAGAGCTTGATCGTCGTCTCCGGCATCGACTTGCCGTGCTCGCGATAATAGTCGGCGCCGGCGGGCGCCTCGCTGAAGCGGAATTTGAGGCTCGGCGTCGTCGCCTCGATACGGCGCAAGATCTCCAGCGTCGGCGCCATCACCTCCGGGCCGATGCCGTCGCCGGCGAGCACGGCGATGTGGAAGGCGGTGTTGGCGGACATGGACGATCCCGGGATGGCGTTGTGCGCGCAGGGCCGCTAATGAATACGGCGGCGCGTTCTTGCGCAAGGGACCAAAGCCATGCCGCGTTTTGCCGCCAATCTGGGTTACTTGTTCACCGACCGCCCGCTGCTCGGCCGCATCGACGCAGCGGCCGCAGCGGCTTCAAGGCGATCGAGCTGCAATTTCCCTATGACGTGCCGGCGTCGCAGGTGAAGGAGGCGATCGTCAGGAACAAGCTCACCGTGCTCGGCATCAATACGCCGCCCGGCGCGGGCGACGGCGCGTTCGGACTGGCGGCGATTCCCGGCCGCGAAAGAGAATTTCAGGAAGTGTTCGCCCGCGCGCTCGATTACATCGCGGCGATTGGCGGCAGCGCGGTGCATTGCCTCGCCGGCAAGGTGCCGCCCGAGCAGCGCCCGGCGGCCGAGCGCGTGTTCATCGACAACCTCAGACGCGCCGCCGATCTCGCCGCCGCGAAGAATATCGAGCCTGCTGATCGAGCCGATCAACGCCATCGACCGGCCGGATTATTTCCTCAACCGCGTCGAGCACGCCGCCGACATCATCGCCAAGGCCGGCAAGCCGAACATCCGCATGCAGTTCGATTTCTATCACGTGCAGATCGTCGGCGGCGACATCGTCCGCCGGCTGGAGAAATTCATGCCCGTCATCGGTCATCTGCAATGCGCGGCGGTGCCCTCGCGGCACGAGCCGGACGAGGGCGAGGTCAATTATCCTTTCGTGTTCGCGGAAGTGGACCGGCTGGGCTATGCCGGATGGATTGGCGCAGAATACCGGCCGCGATTCGGCACCGAAGAGGGGCTGGGCTGGGCTCGGCCCTACGGCGTGGTGCCGCGTTAACCACTAATGCCCTTGAAAAGCCACGCTTTTTAGCTTTTCCTCTGTCTGGAAGATTGCTAGGCTTAATCAATGTTCGGACGCGGCAAAAATCCAAACGGCAAACCGGCCGCCGATGCTGCGCCGCCGCTGAAGGAAGCGGTGCGCGAGGCGCGCATCGAGGCGGCCGAGCGCTCGGCCGTCGTGGTCGACCTGCGCGACGCCGAAATGGCCCGCCTCGAGTTGCTCAGCGAAGCGCTCGATCCGACCTTCAAGGACATTCCGGACGGCGTCGACCTGTTCGACCGTGGCATCAGCAAGGGCGACGTGCCGCGGCTTTGGATCGACGTGGTCGCGCATGTCGAGATGGGCCGCGACAAGCGGCAATACCGTTTCGTGCAGGACACCCGTTACGGCCGCGCGGTGATCGCCGAGACCTACGAGGTTCCCGCCATGGCCGAGGCGGTCACTCGCTATGTGGCGCGCCGGCTGGTGGAGCGTGAGCGCGCTCTGGCGGACGATAGCTGGTCCGGCCAAGCGGTCACTGACAAGATGACGCGGCTGGAACGCTCGCGCCATCGTTGGGGTCTGTTCTGGACGTTTGTTTTCGGATTGATCGGCGGCGCGGCCGCGCTGTTCGCGCTGGCGCTGCTCAGCCAGCCGCATCCTTAAGTTAACAGCTTCAGACGTCGCTGCTGTTCCACCGCGCCGGCGGCACCGATGCCGCGCGAGGTCATCGCGCAAGTCCAGGCGCCGGGCCCGCCGTCGATAGCGTAGAGATTATAGGCGGCAGCGTTCTTACTCGCGCCCCAGGCGGCCGAGGCCGACGGCACGCCGACCGCCGGTACGCGGGTCCCGTTCGGGCCGCTCAGCCAGTTGATCATATGCAGATGATCGTGCCCGTGCAGGACCAGCTCGGCGCCGTGCACGCCGATCACGCGCAGGAATCCCGCCGCGTCGGTCAGCCGCTTATGCCACTTGGCCTGACTCACGGGCGGATGATGGATCAGCACGACGCGAAACAGCCTCTCACGCGCGAGCGCGACCAGCGTTTCGGCGAGCCGGGCGAGTTGCGCCTCGCCGAGCCGGCCGGTCGCCATGAACGGCGCCGTCGGCACCGCGGTCGACAGTCCGATCAAAGCCAGCGGTCCGCGCCGGCGCACAAAGGGAAACCCGTTTGTGCCGTCATCGCCATGCATGAAGTCGCCCCAGCAGCGTTCGGGCTCAACCGCCGCTGCGCGCACATAGGCGTCGTGATTGCCGGGGATCACCGTCACGTCGGACGGCGCGCCGAGGGCCGTCAGCCAAACGCCGCCGCGAACGAATTCCTGCGGAAGCGCGATATTGGTGAGATCGCCGGTGACGGCGACGTGGTCCGCGGCCTGCGTTTTCAAATCGGCGACGATTTTGCCCAGCACGGCCGCATCGTGGATGAAGCGCCGCCTCCGCCGCCAGTTGATATAGCCGGTCACCCGTTTGCCGATCAGTTCGACGAGGCTCGGCGCCGGCAGCGGCGCCAGATGCGGATCGGAGAGATGGGCGAGGGTGAACATCGTTCTCGCGGGTAAACCGCTACGAACTCCCGATCAAGATGCCGGCGATGAACACCAGCGCGCCGCCGACCACCACTTGGAACGCCGCCTGCAGGAACGGCGTGTCCATGTAGCGGGTGCGAATCCAGGAGATCGCCGCCAGTTCGATCGCCACCACCGCGATCGACACCGCAGTCGCCGTCCAGAAATGGGGGATGAGATAGGGCAGCGTATGCCCGAGCCCGCCGACTGTGGTCATCGCGCCGCAGATCGAGCCGCGCAGCAAGGGCGCGCCGCGGCCGGTGAGCGAGCCGTCGTCCGATACCGCTTCGGCAAAGCCCATGGAAATGCCGGCGCCGATTGAGGCCGCCATGCCGATTAGAAACGTCGCCCAAGTATTGTGGGTGGCGAAGGCCGCGGCAAACACCGGCGCCAGCGTCGACACCGAGCCGTCCATCAGGCCGGCGAGGCCCGGCTGCACATATTGCAGCACGAACATGCGGTGCGCGGTCTCGTCTTCTTTCTCGCGCGCGCCCTTGGTCAGGAGCGTCTGGCTGAGCTTGTGCGCGAGGCCTTCGTGGCCGGTCCTCGGCCTCGGCGAGCTTGACCAGCAATTGCCGCACCGAGGCGTCGCGCGCGGTTTCCGCCGCCTTGCGGTAGTAGCGCTCGGTCTCGTATTCCATGTTTTCGGCGAATTTGCGCACTTCTTCCAGGCCGAGCGGGCGCATCAGCCAGAGCGACGATTTGTGGCTGGATGAACCCCTTGACGTCCTGGCGGCGGATCAGCGGCAGATATTCGCCGAATTTCTTGCGGTAGAGGTCGAACAGCCAGGCTGCGGTGGCGTGACCTCCTCCTCCGCCATCAGTCGAACATCTTGGCGGAGGAGGGAAATTTCTCGCGCAGGCCCTCGGCGAAGCCGCGATAGATGCGGCTGTCCTCTTCTTCGTTGGTGATGGCCAGCGCCAGCACTTCCTGTTCGGTCAACTCGGAAAATTTTTTCAAGGAGGCCCCTCTGGTCGCCGGCGGGCGGATAGATTTCATATATTAGAAGCGAGCCAAGTCATGAAAGGGTCCCGTTGGCCGCTATTGTTGGTAACACGGGCAGCGTCGGAAGCGATACCAATCGAGGGGAATGCCATTGCAACGCCTGCGCCGTGCCCTTGAGCCGCTGATCCGGCGGGTGCTGCATTTTTACTGGCGTTTCTCGCGCGCGGCGACGCTGGGGACCCGCGCCATGGTGATCGACGGCACCGGCCGCATCTTTCTGGTCCAGCACTCTTACGTGGTGGGCTGGCAATTTCCGGGCGGCGGGGTGGAAACGGGCGAGACGATCCTCGTGTGCGCTGGCGCGCGAACTCGCCGAGGAGGGCAATATCACGATAACTGCGCCGCCGCTGCTGCACGGTATATACTTCAACAAGCGGGTGTCGCGGCGAGATCACGTCGCATTTTACATCGTGCGCGACTTCCGCCAGGACAGTCCACCGGTGCCCAATCATGAAATCGTCGCGCATGGCTTCTTCGCTCTCGACGCGCTTCCGGATGGCACCACGCGCGCTACCCGCGCCCGCATCGCCGAAGTGTTCGACGGCGTGGCGGTGAGCGAGTTGTGGTGAGGGGTGGGGAAGCGTCGTGCCCGCGTTCGGCGCCCGTAAACCATTGATCTGGGTCAAACGTTGGCGCCTGCTAACGGACGACACTGCATTCGCCGTTGCACTTTCGAGGCCGCTAACAGTCGCGCGCGTTCAATTGGGAACACTCGGTCGCGGCGATTGGGCCCAGGAGCCGGAGACACGCCATGAAATATGAAGATGCTTCGTGCGCCTATTGTCCGGACACGGTGCGCGCCTGTCGCGTCGGTGAATCGGCGGAACGCGGTCCCGGCTATTGCCCGACAAAAGTTGATCCCGACGGCATCGACGAAGCGGCTGGCAAATACGACGATGCAGAGATCCGCCGCGTTTCACAGGTCTCCGCCGTGGTCGAGGCGGAGGGCTACTGCCAATGGACGCGCGTGCAGGAGATTTGCGAATTCGCCAAGCGCATGGGTTTCAGGAAAATCGGCATCGCCACCTGCATCAGCTTTGTCGATCACGCCAAGGTGCTGAGCAGCATCCTCGAGAGTCACGGCTTCGAGGTGGCGTCGGTTGCCTGCAAGCACGGCGGCATCCCGAAGGAGGACATCGGCCTCAAGGACGCGGAGAAAATCCGCCCCGGCACCTTTGAAGCGATTTGCAACCCGGTGGGCCAGGCCGAACTGCTCAAGCGTGCCGGCTGCGAGTTTAACGTCGTGCTCGGCCTCTGCGTCGGCCATGACAGTCTGTTCTTCAAGCATGCCGAAGGGTTGACCACCGTGGTGGTGGCCAAAGACCGCGTGCTGGCGCACAACCCGATCGGCGCCCTCAATTTGGCCGACACTTATTACAGTAAGTTGTGGGGACCGAGCCGGCCGGCGAAGCCGCCGAAAATACCGCTTGAGGGCCGCCGAAAGATCAAAGAGCAGTGACCCGAAGCGTAAGATCGACCAGGAATTTTCCGCTATCAACCGTATCGCCAATTTAGGGTGGCGCAGTTTAGGTCGATTTATTGTTCCTGAAATAAGGCTCGACCGTCCCGGTGAGCTTGATCGTCAGCGGATTGCCAAACCGGTCTTTGGCATTGCCTACGGCGACCCGGATCCATCCCTCGCTCACGCAATATTCTTCGACATTGGTCTTCTCGACGCCCTTGAAGCGGATACCGACGTCGCGCGCCAGCACGTCCGCGTTGAAATAGGGGCTGCGCGGGTCATTGGAGAGGCGGTTCGGCGGGGCATCTGACACGGAAGCTACCCAAATTTTCCCCGATTATGCGGCGCGGCGAAGTCGAGTTGCGGACCGACTGGCACGATGCCGGTGGGGTTCACCTGCCGCTGGCTGCCGTAATAGTGCCGTTTGATCTGCTCGAGGCTCACGGTCTCGGCCACGCCCGGGACCTGATAGAGATCGCGCACGTAGTTCGACAGGTTCGGATATTCGGTGATGTGCCGCCAGTTGCACTTGAAGTGCGAATAATAGACGGCGTCGAACCGGATCAGCGTGCAGAACAGCCGCCAGTCGGCCTCGGTGATGGTGTTGCCGACGAGATATCGGTGTTGCGACAGCATCTGCTCGATCTCGTCGAGCGTGTCGAATACATTGCGAAATGCCGCCTCATAGGCCGTTTGCGCGGTGGCAAAGCCAGCGCGATAGACCCCGTTGTTGATGTTCGGATAGACGAGATCGTTGACGCGGTCGATCTCGGCGCGCAACGGCTCGGGATAATAATCGGTATTGATATTGGTGAAGGCGTTAAACGCCGAATTGAGCATGCGGATGATTTCCGGCAACTCATTGTTGACGATCGTCTCGCGCTTCTTGTCCCACAGCACCGGCACACTGACGCGGCCGGAATATTTCGGGTCGGCCAGCAGATAGATTTCGCTGAGCTTGCTCTTGCCGTTGACCGAATCGCCGGTCGAACCCTCGTCCTTGTTGAAGGTCCAGCCATCTTTCAGCATGTCGGGCGAGACGGTCGACATCGAGACGACGTTCTCCAGGCCCTTGAGCTTGCGGAAGATGACGGTACGGTGCGCCCAGGGGCAGGACAGCGAAACATAAAGGTGATAGCGGCCGGCCTCGGCGGCAAAGCCGCCTTCGCCGGAAGGGCCTGCGCAGCCGTCGGGGGTGACCCAGTTGCGGAAACGGGTGGTCGGCCGGATGAACTGGCCGTCCTTGGTACGCACGCCGTCTTGCTGCCAAACGCCTTCAACCAGCAGTCCCATGCCAACAACCTCCGCTTTTGCCGCTAACATCTAGGCAATTCGGACGCAAAGCGCCACGGGCAATGGACCTCAATCGGCCCAGGTGCTAATCGGCACGGCAATGAGCGAACTTGCCCTGACAATCCTGCCGGAAACGCCTGCCGACGCGGTGGCGATCGAGCGGCTGCACGAGCGCACCTTCGGTCCCGGCCGCTATGCGAAAAGCGCCTATCGATTGCGCGAGAGCCGCGGGCATGTGCTGGCGCTGTCGTTCACCGCGCGGGTCGGCTCGCTGCTGATCGGCTCGGTACGGCTGACACCCATCTGTATCGGCAGTACCCGAGCGCTGCTGTTGGGGCCGTTGACGGTCGAGCCGCCGTTCCGTGCGCGCGGCGTTGGCGGCAGGCTTATCGAACGCGCGTTGAGGGATGCCAAGGCCGCCGGGCATACGTTGGTGGTGCTGGTCGGCGACGAGCCGTTCTACGGCAAGTCCGGCTTCAAGCGCATTCCGAAAGGCCAGGTGAAGATGCCAGGCCCGGTCGATCCGGCGCGCCTGCTGGTGGCCGAGCTCAAGCCCGGCGCCTTCGACGGCGTCAGCGGCCTGATTAGGCCGGATTGGGAAGTCGAAGCCGCAAAATAAACCGTTCGTCTCCGCAAATGCGGGGATTGCTTGCGCGGGAATGAGCGGAAGAGAGCTACCGTCCTTCTCTCGCCCACGTGACTGCGAGCGAGCCTACCAGCAGTAAGAGTCCAATTAATCCGGCGAAGATCGGCAGAACGCCGATGCCACGCACCACGCTGACGTCGCGCATCTTCAGGCCGATCCAATCCTCGCCCTTGAATGTCGAAGCGCTGCGCACCGGCACGACGCGGGGTACATCGAGCTTGCCGCCATCGTCCAGCCGCCGTGCGTCGCCGCCGGTGGCGTTGGTCAGCGCCTGCAGCACCTCAGTCGTCGACGTCACTTGCGCGAATTCCCGCGGATTGGCCGGCCCGACATTGGCGAGCGCGGTGAGCTTGCCGTCGGTCGCCCGCCACAGCCCGAGTTCGTTGGCGTTCACTTCAGCATGCCAGACGCCCGGCTCGGACGGCTGCAAAACCAGTGTGCGGCTCTTGCCGGTCGGCGAAGTGAGCGTCACGTCGTTGACGCTGTCGGCCATGGTCTGGCGCTGCACGGTGATGTCGTGCCCCTTGACGATCAGGCGCAGCGATTCCTCTTCCAGTTCGGGCTGCTTCATCAGCCAATGCGACAGCCGCCGCAGCAGATCGAGATGCGGCCCGCCGCCTTCATAGCCGCGCGCCCACAGCCAGATGTGGTCGGACAAGAGCAGCGCCACGCGGCCTTCGCCCTCGTGCGCCAGCACCAGAAGCGGTTTGCCGTCCGGGCCCTGCATTACGGTCGTGCCGGTATTCCGCTTGGTATCGACCAGGCGGAACCACTGACTCCAATGCGGCGGGTTGCTTTCGGATCCTTCCAGTCCGCGCGTCACGGGGTGCCGCTTGCCGGCCTCGGTGAGCGTGGCGCGGAACGGCTGTTCGGTGACGTCGCCGGTCGGCTCCGCCGGCAGGATCGCGTCGAGCGGAGTGCGCCAGATGCTGGTCGGTGAGGCGTAGTCGGGGCCGGCGGCGATCAGCACCGCACCGCCGCCGCGCACGTAGCGCGCGATGTTGTCGAAATAGATCATCGGCAGCACGCCTTGCCGCGCGTAGCGGTCGAAGATGATGAGCTGGAATTCCGAGATCTTCTGCTGGAACAGCTCGCGGGTCGGAAACGCAATCAGTGACAGCTCGTTGATCGGCGTGCCGTCTTGCTTTTCCGGGGGCCGCAGAATTGTGAAGTGCACCAAATCGACCGAGGCGTCGGATTTCAGCAGATTGCGCCAGGTGCGCTCGCCGGCATGCGGCTCGCCCGAGACCAGCAGTACGCGTAGCTTGTCGCGCACGCCGTCGATCGAAATCACCGCGCGATTGTTGACTTGCGTGAGCTCATTGTCGAGCGGCGAAGCCTCGATCTCGACGATATTCTGCCCCGCATGCGGGATCGGCACGCTGACCTTGACCTCGGCGCCGACATTCACGGAGCGTTGTTCCAGCACATCGCCGTCGCGCCTGACCGTAACTTCGGCAGTACCGGCTTTGGCGCCCTGGTCCTCGACGCGGAAGCCAATGATCTGCGATTGCCCAACGATACCGAAGCGCGGCGTTTGCGTGAGCACCACGCGGCGGTCGATCTCGTTCTTGTGCCCGGTGATCAACGCATGCAGCGGCGCCGCGAAACCGAGCGCGGCGGCGTCGGCCGGGACGTCATGTACGCGGCCGTCGGTGATCATGATCGCGCCGGCGACGCGGTCGGGCGGCACGTCGGCGAGCGTGGCTGACAGGGCCGAGAATAGCCGCGTGCCATCGGTCTCGCCATCGGCCGCGCCCGCTTCGGCGACACGCACTTCCAGGCCGGGAATGCGCTTGAGCCGTTCCACCAGCGTCGCCCGCGCGGCTTCCGTCTGGGCGTTGCGATCGCCGAAATCTTGGCTCGGGCTCTTATCGATGATGACGACGACAACCGAAGGGATCGGATCGCGGTCTTCCCTGGTCAGGGATGGATTAGCGAGTGCCAGAACCATCAAACCGAGCGCCAGCGCGCGCGTCACCGCGCCGCGGTTACGCGCCAGCAACAACATGATCGAAATCAGGAGCGCCAGACCGAAGGCCGCCCACACGAAGGTGGCCGGCAGCAGTGGAGCGAATGACACGCCGAGGTTCACGTCATACTCCTACTGCCCCAGCCGCTCGAGAAGCGCCGGGATGTGTACCTGGTCGGCCTTGTAGTTGCCGGTGAGCGCGTACATCACAATGTTGACGCCAGCGCGGAACGCGAAGTCGCGCTGGCGCGGCTCGCCCGGCACCAGCGGCAGCATGGGCTGGCCGTCCGGGCGCATGGCCCAGGCGCCAGCGAGGTCGTTC
>CAVWDA010000030.1:0-37052 GCA_963753455.1 uncultured Alphaproteobacteria bacterium
GTCCACGCTAATTATTGACCGCGCCGCCGTCGACCACCAGCGACTGGCCGGTGACGAAATCGCTATCGCTACTGGCCAGAAACACCAGCGCGCCCAACAAATCCTCTGGGTAGGCGTCGCGCTTGAAGGCACGCGAATTGCGCACAGGCATGCGCTCCTCCTCGACATGCGTGCGCATTCTCCAGGCCGGTATCGCTGAGGATATAGCCGGGCGAGAGCGAATTGACGGCGATGCCATGGGGCCCGAGCTCGCGCGACAGCGAACGCGTAAACGCCAGTATCGCGCCCTTCGAAGTGACGTAGGGCAGCATGCGCGGCACGCCCTTGTAGGCGGCGCCCGAGGCGATGTTGATGATCTTGCCGCCATGCCGCGCGATCATGTGCGGCGCGACGTGTTTGACCATCAGGAACGGGCCACGCGTGTTGATCGCCATGACGCGGTCCCACAGCTCGGCGTCCCATTCGTTGAAATTCCTGGGATGCAGCGTCGAATAGAGCGCCGCGTTGTTGACCAGAATGTCGATCTGGCCGAAGCGTTCGACGGTTAGCGCAACCAGGCTCTTGACCGCCGCCTCGTCGCTGACGTCGAACGTGACGCTAGCCACACTATTTGAGCCGTGGCGGCTGGCGATCTCCGCCGCAAGCTCCTTGCCGTCGGCAATATCGGCGATCATCACGCGGGCGCCTTCGGCGGCGAGCGCCTGCGAATAGTGCCGGCCGATACCCCTGGCACCGCCGGTGACGATCGCAACCTGGCCTGCAAGTCTTGCCATGAACGCTCCCCCGACGTACTCGTCTAGCGCTTGATTTTGGATAATCACGTCGCGCTTAAAGTTGGACAATAAAGACGTGAATGGTCGGCACAAGACCCGGCCGCGACTGGGGGGAATGAAATGCCGAGAGATACTGCCGACCGCCTGGAAATCCGCGCGCTGATCGACAACTGGGTGCTCTGGCGCGATGCCCGGCTATGGGATCGTTTCCGCACGGTCTGGCACAAGGAAGGCCAGATGTGGGCGACCTGGTTCCAGGGCTCTTACGAGGACTTCATCAATGTCAGCCAGGAAGGCTACGACAAGGGCGTGCGCATCTGGCATATGCTCGGCGGCATAACAATCGACATCAAGGGCAAGCGCGCCATCGCGCAGACCAAGATGACGATCACGCAGCGCGCCGAGGTCGAGAGCGTGCTGTGCGACGTGGTCTGCACCGGCCGCTTCTACGACTTCCTGGAAAAGCGCAGAAGCCGCTGGGGCCTCGTGCTGCGGCGCCTCGCCTACGAGAAGGACCGCATCGATCCGGTCGACCCGGCGGCCAACCTCGTGCTCGACCGGAACCATCTGGCGAAATTCCCCGAAGGCTACCGGCACCTCGCCTATCTGCAGAGCAAGATCGGCTACCCGATCAAAATGAACCTGCCCGGCCTCGACGGGCCGGACCTCGAGGCGCTCTATGCCAAGGGCGACGCCTGGCTGAAGGGCCGCAAACTGTAACGGTTCTACGCAGCTACCGCCGAGGGGTTGGCTGAAACGGGCGGAAGTGCGATTTTGGGGTAGACGGTAGGGGATCAAACCATCCGGGGGCCATGATGTCATTCGCCGATAAATTCAACCTGCTGAATGAATTCAATATCCTGCGGCTGATCTGCGGCCTGTTCATGATTCCGCATATCTACGGCAAGTTCTATGTGCCGGCCGCCCTCGGCTTCTTCGTCGCCGCCGGGTTCAAGCCGCCCAAGTTCTGGATGTATCTCGCCGGCGGCATCGAGGTCGTGCTGGCGCTCGGCCTGATTTTCGGTATCTACACCACCATCTGCGCGGCGATCATGACCTTCCACCTTCTGGTCGCCGCAGTTGGCGTCTATAAGGTCACCGGCAAGTGGTTGTGGAATATCGGTGGCTCCGAATTCTGCCTGTTCTGGGCGATCTGCTGCTGGATCGTGGCGATGCACTCCTATTACGCCGGCGGCATCTGGGGCTGAGCTAACCCTGCCTATCTGAATTCTTCGTACGAAAAGGAAATCCGACCAATGGCTAGCGTCCTGTTCTCTCCGATCACCCTGCGCGGTCTCACCCTGCCGAACCGGATTGTGGTCTCGCCGATGTGCCAATACGCCTCCAACAACGGCTCGGCCAACGACTGGCATCTGATGCATCTCGGCAATATGTCGCTCGGCTGCGCCGGGCTGGTGATGACCGAAATGACCGACGTCAACCCGCAGGGACGCATCTCGCCGAAATGTGCCGGCATGTGGTCGGACGAAAACGAGGCTGCGCTCAAGCGCGTGCACGATTTCTGCCGGCAGTACGGCGTCGCCAAGCTCGGCGTGCAGCTCGCGCACGCCGGCCGCAAAGGTCCGCAGATGCCGCCAGCCGCTGGCGGTAAGCCGATTCTGGAAGGTCCGGACGCGTGGACGCCGGAGGCGCCGTCGGCGCTTGCCTACGACACCGGCTGGCCGGTACCGCATGCCATGACCAAGGACGACATCAAACGCTGCATCGGCGAATTCGCCGCCGCGGCCAAGCGGGTCGACCGCATCGGCTACGATCTGATCGAGTTGCACGGCGCGCACGGCTATCTGGCGCATCAGTTTCTGTCGCCGCTCTCCAATAAGCGCACCGACGAATATGGCGGATCGAGCGAAAATCGCATGCGCTTCGCCATCGAAATGTACGAGGCGGTGCGCGCGGTGTGGCCGGCGGAGAAACCGCTTGGCATGCGTGTTTCTGCCACCGATTGGGTCGAGGGCGGCTGGACGCCGGAGGAAACCGTCGTGCTAGCGAAAGAGCTCAAAAAGCGCAGCATGGACTATATGGACGTCACCAGCGGTGGGCTCGACCCGCGGCAGAAGATTCCGCTTGCGCCCGGCTACCAAGTGCCGTTCGGCGAGAAGGTGAAAAAGGAAAGCGGCATCACGGTCATGACCGTCGGCCTGATCGCCGGCGCCCAGCAGGCCGAGGACATCGTCGCCTCCGGCAAGGCCGATATGGTTGCGCTCGCGCGTGGTGCGCTGTGGGACCCGCGCTGGGCCTGGCATGCGGCCGAGGAACTCGGCGCCGAGACTCCCTATGCGCCGAAAATGATGGCTTGCCATCCTAAACTGCGGCCGCAGCTGTTCCCGAAGCGGGCGCAGGCAGCGGGGTAACTCACCCCGCTCATTCCCGCGCAAGGGGGAAATCCAGGGCCAAATGATTGGCGCGCGAGGTCTCCTCCCTGGGTCCCCGCTTTCGCGGGGACGAGCGGATTTAGCCCTTCATCTTCACGATGAACTTCGCGAAAGCAGCGAGTTGCTGCTTGACGATGTCCTTGGTCGGCTGATCGGTCAGCGCAAGCGTTTCCTTATCGAACTTGCCTGCCGCGCTGCCGACAAAGATTTCCGGCGTACCGAAGATGTAGGCCTTGAGGAACGTCATCGACATGCGCCAGTGATACTGCATGCGCGCGCCGCCGAGCGGGCCTTGCGAGCAGGACTGGATCGCGACCGGCTTCTCTTCGAACGGCTGGTTCTTCATGCGCGAGATCCAGTCGATAGCGTTCTTGAGTACGCCCGGCATCGACCAGTTGTACTCCGGCGTCACGAACAGCACGCCGTCGGCGGCGCGGAGCGCGGCCACCAATTCCTCGGCTGGGCCCGGAAAGCCGGAGCTATCCTGCACGTCGGCGTTGTACAGCGGAAAGGCGCCGATGGTCGGCGCAGTGATGAGCTTCATTTCCGGCGGCGCCAGCGCCGGCAGCGCCCGCGTCAGCGCGGCATTGTAGGAGCCCTTGCGCAGCGAACCGCAGATCACCAGCACATTTAATTGGTCGGCCATGTTTTCCTCTTCCACTATTGGCGACGCAATCGCTTGCGCCTACTGCTTTTGAATCCCGGCCTTCTCGCGCACGGTTTCCCATTTGGCGAGTTCGTCGCCGATATGTTTCTTGAATTCCGCCGGCGTCGAGACATGCACGACCGCGCCGACTTTCTCCAACTGCTCGCGAATCGCAGGGCGCGACAGCACCTCTTTCAGCGCGGCATTGGTCTTGTCGACGATCGCCTGCGGCGTACCCGCCGGATACAGCCAGCCGTACCAGCCGACGACCGCATAGCCCGGCACGCCGGATTCGGCGACCGTGGGCGTATTGGGAATGGTGGGCCAGCGCGAGGGCGAGCCAACCGCGAGCAATTTCAATTGGCCGGCTGCAACCTGACCCTTCACCGCGTGGGCCAGTTCGACTCCGTAGCTCAGGTCGCCCGAGAGCAAGGCCGCGACCACGCCGGGCGTGTTGCGGTAAGGAATGTGCTTGACGTCGATGTCCGCCATCTGGCGCATCAGTTCACCAGCAAAATTCTGAGTCGAGCCGACGCCGACATCGCCGAAGTTGAGCTTGCCGGGCGAAGCTTTGGCCAGTGCAATCAGTCCCTTGATGTCGTTGGCCGGGAAATCCTTGCGCGCGACGAAGACGAAGGCGCTGTCGGCCACCCACGCGACCGGTGCATAGTCTTTGACCGCATCGTAGCGGACCGATTTCAGCATCGCCGCCGACACGGTGTGGGCAGGGCTGGTCATGAGCGCGGTGTAGCCGTCCTTGTCGGCGCGCGCGACATACTCGGCCGCGAGCGTTCCGCCGGCACCTACCTTATTCTCGACGATGACCGACTGCTTCAGCAGTTCGGACAGCGGCTGCGCAATGATACGGGAAACAATGTCGGTGCCGCCGCCGGCGCCGAAGCCGACGATTACATGGATCGGACGATCCGCCGGCCATTCAGCCGCGGCCGGCGCGGCGGCTGCCGTGATGACGACGGCCGCCAAGGCCGCCACGATGGATGCGCGTTTCATGATTCCCCCCGTTTGGCTATCGACGCTTGAGCGCGCCGTTTATGCCTTCTCGTCTTCAATCGGATTACTAAGTATACCGACACCCTCGACTTCGATCTCGCACACATCGCCCGGCTTCATCCACACCGGTTCCGGCTTGCGCGCATGACCAACCCCGGACGGCGTGCCAGTAAGGATAATGTCTCCCGGCTCCAAGGTTATGCCTTTGGTCAGATAAACCAGCGTCTCGGGCAGCGGGAACATCATATTGTCAGTGTTGTCGGACTGCATGGTCTTGCCGTTGAGCCGGCTCATGATCTTGAGGCCCTTGCCGCCGGGCGGCAGCGCGTCGGCGGAGACCATCCACGGCCCGAAACTGCCAGTGCGATCGAAATTTTTACCCATGCTCCATTGCGTGGTGTGGCGCTGGAATTCCCGCACCGAGCCCTCGTTCGCGCATGAATAACCGGCGATGCAGGTCAACGCATTCGCCATGGTCAGATGCTTGGCGCGGCGCCCCACGATCGCGACCATTTCGGCTTCGTAATCGAGCTGGATGGAGACGCGCGGCCTCGTCAGCGGTTGCAAATGCGGCGTCATCGAGGTCTGCACGCGAAAGAAGATCGAGGGGAATTTCGGAATATTGTCGCGCTGCGGTCCCTCCTTGACGTGATCGAGGTAGTTGAGGCCGAGGCAGACGATCTTGCCGGGCCGCGCCACCGGGAAGCCGTAGGTCAATCCGGCCAGCGGGCGGCGGGCGGACGCCGGCGCACGCGCCGCAAGATCGGCCAAGCCTTTCAGATCGCCATTGCTCCGGCGCAAGATTTCGCCAAGATCGCCGGGCAACGTGGCGTCTACCGCCTGGAGATCGATAACGGCATCGTCCTCGACCACGCCGAGCCGCAAGCTCTTATTCGCTTCGAAACCGACAATCTTCATGAATCTGTTCCTGCTTTGCCATGATTAAGGCAAGGCTTAGCGCAGGTGAGCACGTTCGGGAAGGTCACCCCAAACTCTAGCCATTTCGGGGCGGGTGCCATAAGCGCGCTTACGCGCGTCTTCGGCGCGCTATGGCGAGCGAACCCGGAATTCAGAACACGCATGGAGGAATCTGCCTCTGGATTCCGAGACCGGCGCTCCGCGCCGTCCCGGTTTGACGGCTTGGGACTACTCGCCCAGCGTGAAGGCCTGGATCGAGAAATACTGGTGCTCGTCGCTCCACACCGCCGCCGGCTGCCAGCCGGCGCCGTGCGCCAGCGCGCCCAAGGACTCGGCGCTGTATTTGTAGCTGTTCTCGGTATGGATCGTTTCACCGGCGCGGAATTCGATGGTCTTGCCGGCCACCTTCACCTTTTGCCGCTTGAGGCTGGCGAGGTGCATTTCGATTCGATGGCGCTCGCGGTTGTAGAAGGCGCGGTGCCTGAAGGTATCGAGCTTAAAGGTGCCGCCCAGCTCGCGATTGATGCGCACCAGCAGATTGAGGTTGAACTTGGCCGTGACGCCGGCCGCGTCGTTATAGGCGGCGTTGAGCACCGCGACCGGCTTGATCAGGTCGGCGCCGACGATCAGCGTCGCCCCCGCCCCCAGAATGCGGGCTGCATTGCGCAGGAAGGCCGCTGCTTCGTGCGGTTCGAAATTGCCGATGGTCGAGCCGGGAAAGAAACCGACACGCACCGGCGCTGCCTGCGCCGCCTGCGGCAGCGGGAATTGCTGAGTGATGTCGGCGGTGACCGGCAACACCTTGAGCCCGGGGAAATCCGGCCGCAATTCGAGCGCTTCCTGCTCGACCATCTCGCCACAGATATCGACCGGCACGTAAGCGGCGAGCAGCCGCAACGCTCGCAGCAGGATGCGCGCCTTCTTGCTCGAGCCACTGCCGAATTCGATCAGCGCGGCACCTTGCGGAACCAGCTTGGCGATGTCGGGCGCATGCTTGTGCAAGATCTGCATCTCGCAGCGCGTCGGGTAGTATTCCGGCAGTTCGGTGATGCGCTCGAACAGTTGCGAGCCGATGCCGTCATAAAAATATTTCGGCGGCAGCCGTTTCTTTTCGGCATGCAGGCCGGCGAGCACGTCGGCCTGAAATGCGGACATGTCCTCGAACTTTGGCTGTGCGCGGGGGGACCGTGCGAGCGCGACCATGACGCCTCCTCAAACGAACTCGGCGAGCCTCAGCCCGCTGAACTGCCAGCGCGCACCCGGATAGAAGAAATTGCGATAGCTCACACGCTCATGTCCCTCGGGCGTCGCCAGCGAGGAGCCGCGCAGCACCATCTGGTTGACCATGAATTTGCCGTTGTATTCGCCGAGCGCGCCTTCGGCCGCGCGGTAGCCTGGATACGGTAGATAGGCGCTGCGGGTCCATTGCCAAGCGATACCAAAAGCGTCCGCGATCACGCCTGCGCGAGCGGCGACCTCCCATTCGGCCTCGCTCGGCAGATGCTTGCCGGCAAAGCGGGCGAAAGCGTCGGCCTCGTAGTAGCTAATGTGGGTGACGGGCGCGTTGGGATCGACCGGCTTGAGGCCGGCGAGCGTCATGGTGTGCCAAGCGCCGTCTTTCAGGCGCCAATAGCCGGGCGCCTGCCAGCCTTCCGCCTGCACGGCGGCCCAGCCGTCCGAGAGCCAGAGCGAGGGGGTCGCGTAGCCGCCCGATTCGATGAATGCGAGCCATTCGGCATTGGTAACCAGATGGCGGGCGATGCGGACCTTGGGGATAAGTTCCTCGTGCTGCGGCGTCTCGTTGTCGAAGCAGAACCCTTCCCCTTCATGACCGATGGTCATGATTCCGGCCGGCACGTCGACAAAGCCGCGCGGCCCAACCGCGGCGCGTGGCGTCGGCCAGGCAGGATCATATGCTGGATCAGTCGGATTCTGTGCGAAGGCATGCAGGATGTCGGAGAGCAGCAATTCCTGATGCTGCTGCTCATGATGCAGACCGATCTCCAGAATTTCGAATACGCGCCCGGCATCCGCTGCCGGCACGTCAGCGATCAGCCGCTCGACCGCCGCATCGACATGCGCTCGATAGCCGGCGACATCCGCGCCGTTCGGCCGCGTGATCAGCCCGCGCTGCGGGCGGGCGTGACGTGGACCGGCGGCGATGTAGTAAGAGTTGAACAAAAACGGAAAACGCTCGTCGAAGATTTTATAGGCGGGATCAAGCGGCACCAGCAGGAACTGCTCGAAGAACCAAGTGACGTGCGCGCGATGCCATTTGGTCGGCGAGGTATCGGCCATCGATTGAACGATCTGGTCCTCGGCCGACAAGAGCGCGGCGCGCTTTTCCGTTTCCGCGCGCAAGCAGCGAAAGGCGTTGCGCCACATGGCTCGCGTTGCATCGAGGGTCTGCGTTATCGGCGCGAGCGGCAGCGTGCCGGCAATGCCTCGCGGTGCGTGCGAAATAGCCGTGCGCGCCATGGATTGTCTCCGCAACGAATTCAAAGGGCTGCTGCAGTCGATTTAGGTACGGATACGATTTATGCACTCAATTGTTCCATCGGAAGCCATCCGGGGCAACCTTAAATCGCTTTGGGTCTCTTCATCTGACAAGGATGTGAATGCGGCGTGACAAAGTGCCCCAGCGTCGACAGGACGGCTTAGGCCTGATTCATGCGCAAATTGTCAGTCGACCGGGCGTTTCACGCGATTGCGTGCGATTGCAGCAAAAAACGGCAGACCCTTGCTGGCGCCCTCACTTATGAATTTAAAAGGAGTGCGCAGAGCCGCCGTTAACGCCACTCTGCAGCGCGACGCAATTCCGCGTCGTCGAAGATCGTGAGCGTACGGCCGTGGATTTCGAATAGGCCCGCCCGCTGGAACTCGCCCACCACCTTGCTGACGTGCACCGGGGTCAGCCCGGTCGCGTCCGCTATATGCCGTTGGCGAAGGGGAAACTCCATTGTGTTGCCAATTCTCATGCCGCGCTTGGCAAGCCGATCCGCGATATTGACGATCAACCGCGCAATTCGTTCATCGGCCGTACGGCGGCCAAGATCGAGCGCCATTTGATCGAAATGGATTCTCTCCTCGCTCCAGATCTTAGAAACTCTTTCCATCAAATCAGGATATTTAAACAAAGCTGCTTTGAGCTCGCTGCGCTTGAACTTACGGTATTCCACCTCCGTAATCGCCTCGACGGTGCGGCCGGACATCGGCTCCAACAGGCACGCCGCGGACACAATATCGCCCCCCAAGAGGAACGAAAGGGTTTGCCGACGGCCGTCCGCCAATGTGACCGAAGACGAGGCCCAGCCGCTGCAAATGAACGGAACGTATTCGGACCATTCCTTGTGATGAAAAATCGTGTGCCGTGCTGGAATCCGGTGAACGGTCGAGGCGACCGGCACCGAATCTGGCAGCCATTGCGCTTGTGCGAATTTCTCCCGTACAGCCCCACACAGGCTCAATTGATATGCGGGGCATACTGTGCAGCCAGAATGGTAATCCGACGAGCCCACATCGTCCTGGCCGCTCAATCCTTGTGCACCATCCACCGATCGGAACCTGACGGGATTGCAGATTTCACCACTGGATTGTTCGAGGAGGAACTCGCTGCTTGCGGTGTCCATTTTGCCGTCGAGTTGCCTATCTTTTCCAATTCGTTGCGTGGCCGAGGTGCTCAATGTTCCGACCTCTTTTTTAGAAACGGCGACTGCCGTTACACCGCCCGTTAGACGCACAAGCAAGAATTACGCACCTCCACCGCTAACCATTACTGCAACTAATGATTAGATTTATTAATTTTACAACTTTAAGACTTAGCCGCCTACCGACCTTAACTTAGATCAAGTTGCACAAAGCTCGGCCGCGAATCGCATGTAACGATGTTTATTCTACCAATACGTATTGCATATTATACAAACGTTTAAAGTAGATTAATATTCGTCTAGATTGTTATTTTAATTTATCGCGCATGCTCAGGAACTTCATTCCGCCAAGAGTATTATTAAAACTATCGCTCCTGCTTGGCCCCGCCGTTCCCGAGGCACGTTCGCCGAACGCAGATGACATTATGGATTGTTATCCTAGATTATTATTTTGAACCGTATGTATTTTTAATCGCGATTTATCCCGGATCATCAATTCTAACGCGGCAGAACACGATCCCGGTGGCGTTAGTCAATATTACACAGAATGTTTGACCGAATTGGCCCCATCCGTGCCAACCGAAAGAAACGCGCAAGAATGCGCCCGCTTTCGGCGTCTTTCGCGCGTTCGCACAGGCAGCTTGACCGCACCCGAATTCTATCCGGAGCGTTTGTACTGGTATACGTGCGGCGAATGACAGGCGCACGATGAAGAACGCCACCGTCAATCTGCGGAATTTGGTGATTGTTGTGGCGGACCCCAGTTCGTACTGGCGGCGCGCGATTTATGGGATATTGCGCAGCTTCGGAGCCAACAAGGTGATCGAGGTGGAACACTCGATGGACCTTATCCGAATCTTGTCCAGTCAGAAGATCGATATTCTCATATGCGATACGCAAATTCATCCGCACAATTGGCTCAAACTGACGCAGATGATCCGCCGCAACGCGACCAATGAGAACCGGGCGGTCCCGATCTTGCTCATGTCCGGCGACACGAGCGAGCGCATCGTCAAGAATGCACGTGATGCCGGAGCCAATATGGTGGTCGCAAAGTTGCTGTCTCCGAATATTCTCTACGACAGACTTTGCTGGATCGCCTTCAATCCGCGTCCATTTGTAGATTGCCCAACCTATTTCGGTCCGGACCGGCGCTTCAAGATCGAAGGTTATCCGGGTGGCGTCGGCCGCCGCAAAGGCGACAAAGTCATGAAAGTTGCCGAAGAAGTGGGCCCCGCACTTGCCCAGGACGATATCGATAACCTCTTCAAGGCCGCCAAAAAAGAGCCGCAAGATGCGTGAGAGTTCCAACCCGGACGTGCACATTTTCTTTCCCAATACTCGTTTCGAGCGAATGGCGCGCCGACCCGGCGGCGTGCCACGGGAAAAGGCCTTGGCGCAGGCCCAGAAAATGGTCGACGAATTAAAGTCGGACTTTGGAGAGTGGTTAGACCGGGAACTGCAAGAACTCAACGCAGCGCTTTCGAAAGCCGAAGGCGATCTCAACGATAACGCGGCACTCGAAGACGCTTATCGCAATTGCGCGCAACTGCAAGGTGTCTGCGCGGCCATGGGTTATGACCTCGTCACATTCGTTGCCGAAAATCTCTGCAAAATCATTTCAACGGTCATGACCGGTGCGGCCTACGACAAAGAAATAATTGATTGTCATACCGACGCATTCTTACTAGCAAAAAGCGATCAGTATCGCACATTGCGCCCGGATCAGGTGCCGGAAATGGCAAGCGGCTTGCGGCGCGTCGTCGAACTCGCAGCTAAGATCTCAGATTCAACGAAAAAATAGATTATGGTTGGCTCGTCGTTGGCGCGAATGGCGGATCCGGTCGGCCACGGTCAGATTGGTTTGGCCGTTTGCCGGGTTTGGTGAAACTTCACGACCTGCAAAGCGGTCTCGCGTTTCAATTTATTGTATACTATCCGACACTGCTCAAGACTATTGGCCGGCATACCGTGTTTGTCGCCGGAAAGCATCAGAACCGCCTGCGTGGTCGCCCACGACAGCCCGATCGCCTTTGCTACGATAAGAATGGTCTCGGCACTGTCCTGCACCATGGCGCGCTCGACAATATCGATCGGTACGCCGCACATGGTCGCAAGTGCGACAGCCGTTTCCTCGAATTTTCCGGCGCGAGCGAACGCCACGATATTGCCTTCGGTAAGCCGGCCGGCCGTCCGTAAAGATTCAACAAGTGCTTGCGCGGCAGCGAAGTCGCGCGAAGCGGTCGCGGTTTTCAATTGGATCGCGCTCGTAACCTCGGCCACAACATCGCGGACCTCGCGTGCGTGGCCTGGGTTGGCCGCTTCAAGGACGTGACGGACGGCAGCCGATGCCGTTGTTAAGAGCTTCAGGAACTGCTGACGTGGGATTTCCGGCCGCGAACCGACGGCTTTCGCCAGTTCATCATCGCCTTCCGACCGCCGGACCAGCCTGATGTAGCCGGTCTCGGAGAAATTCGCGCCCGCGTTCTGCGCGGCGCTCAGCGCCACATCGCGGTTGCCACGCTCGACAAGCACGTCGGTCACTGTTTCGGCAATCGCCTTTCGTCGTGAAATCGCGAGCAGGTGCTGCTGGCTCTTGGTTCTGGCGTTCTCGACAAGGGTGGCATTATCGAGCTGCTCCGAGCGCGTGAGAACCGGTCCAGCAACATCGATCTCATCATCGAACGCCAGCGTGCGGATCACCTGCGGCGGTGCATGCGGAAGCAACGCCAGCCGGTCGGCGAGCGTGACGCGCGCGGAACGTTCAATATCGGCAATAAGATGCTTAAACACATTGTCGAACACCGCAATGTGTTCCTTAGAAAATTGACTCGATCCAAAGACGAAAAGATCCGTGATGCGACGGAGCGTTTTGGCGCGCCTCTCTGCTGAGCCATGCGAGAGCGCCTCTTCCAGCTCGTAAATAAGTGCGTTGTGTACGGTCATTGTCCAACAGACCAAATTGTTGTGATCGTCCGCGATATGGCCGATCCATCGCAGATCGAATGACACAAACTTCCAATGCGATTCATGGCCGCGTTCCCATTGAGTATCTTCACATCCTCATTTTCCGTACGCCTGCCTGCCGTAGCCACGCCCTAACTCGGCTAGTAGACTACGTCGACGCCAACCTGCGCCGCCTCCTGTTCGGATATTTCGGGGGCGGCAAACTCAGCTGGATCGCCTTGCAGACGACTTAAAAGACGATCTTTAAGATCCGCCACGGTAATGGCAGAAATTACTTTTTCCTCAAGCCGCGCGCGCTCCTCACCACCCAGCGATCCGGCATTGGTAGCTTCCGCATAGCGCGTGAGCGCGTCGCCGAGCGCCTCGAATTCCTGCTTATGACGATCGAAGCTTTGGAGCGTGACAATCAGTTCACGGTCGGGCCGACCGCTCCCCATCACAAGCTTAGTGACCTGATCGACTGTCTCTTCTAGACGCAACACGTTATCGAGGAGCAAAGCAGCAAATACGGCGATGAACGCGCCTACGTCATTTTTTGACTCTTCGACTTTCACAACCGCATTCCCTAGCTTACGCAACCGATTATACGGATATCCCCGTCAAAGCCGCTACGACAATTTCCCCATGACCTGCTCGATTTTCTCGCGCAGTATTGCCGCTGTGAACGGCTTAATAAGATAGTTATTGACCCCGGCCTGAGCCGCTTTGACCACGAGTTCTTTATCTCCGCGCCCGGTGAGCAGGATAAATGGAACCTTGCGAACCACGGGGTGCCCGCGTACGGCCCGTAAAAGGCCGAGGCCGTCCATCTCCGGCATATTGTAATCCGAGATAATCAGGTCGAGCGGCTGCAGCGAGGCGATCTCCATCGCCTGCTTTCCGTGTTCGGCCTCATGAATGTGTCGAAATCCGATCTCTTCCAGCGTCATGCGGGTCATTTGCCGCACGCTGTTCTGATCGTCGACAACGAGCACCTTGATTGCAACCGCATTTGGCATTCTCGTCGCTCCTAAGCAGCGGCCCGGCCGTCGTATACGGTGGGCGCCGAATATTTCGGGTCGTCAGTTCACCGCAAACTTTGCGGTCGACGCAGTATTTGTGGTCATGGCCGGGCCTAACGGAGAGTTAACCGCAAGATCGGACAATTTCTCGACGTCAAGAATGAACGCGACACGCCCATTACCAAGAATTGTTGCTGCGGCTATTCCTGGCACAGAGCCGTAGCTCTCTTCTATGCTTTTAATCACCACCTGCTGGTGTCCGCACAACTCATCGACAACCAGACCGAAGCGCGAACCTTCACCAGCATCCGTGATGATGACAACTCGGTCGCCGGAATCGCCCGCATTCGAACCGATTTCCAACAAATCACCAAGTTGGACGAGCGGCACGAATTCTCCACGCAAATGGAGCATTCCGCTCGTACCGATCAGACTGCTGACTTCGGACCGAGCCGGTCGCAGGCATTCGACGATAGAAGACAACGGCATGACGTAGGTCTGTTGACCGGTCTTGATGACCATTCCGTCCATGACCGCGAGCGTCAGCGGCAATGCCAATTGGATCGTCATGCCACGACCGCGTTCCGACTTTACCGATATCCGCCCGCCGATGTCCTGGATGTTGCTGCGAACAACGTCCATTCCGACGCCGCGGCCCGAGATATCGGAAATGGTTTCTGCTGTCGAAAATCCCGGCAACATGATGAGGTTGCTGATTTCATCTTCGGTCAGGTTAGCATCCGCGCCGACAAGACCTTTTTCCCGCGCTTTTTTGAGCACGCGTTCGGAGTTGATTCCGGCGCCGTCGTCCTTGATCTCAATGACGATGCGGCCGCCACGATGCTCGGCGGAAAGCCGGATCGTACCTTCCTCGCTCTTTCCCGCGGCCAATCTGTCAGCCGGCAATTCAATGCCGTGGTCGACCGAATTACGGATGATGTGGGTCAACGGATCGCCCAGCCGTTCGATGATCGACCGATCAACCTCGGTCGTCTCGCCGACCATTTCAAGCCTGACTTTCTTGGCTGTCTTAGTCGACAGTTCGCGGACAAGCCGGGGCATCCGCTGGAACACCGAACCTACCGGCTGCGCGCGCATAGACATGACGCTGTCCTTCAGCTCGCGCGTATGGTGGATGACCTCTTCGAGAATTTGCGACAAGCGGCCGCTTGTGCCTTCCGGTAATTCCTGGACGATCTGCCCGAGCATGGCTTGGGCGATCACCAATTCGCCGACCATGTTCACGACGCGATCGATTCGTTCCAGTTCGATTCGGGTTGTTGTGGCCGCCGCTTTACCGACGGGGGATCGAGCCGCAGGTGGCGCCTCGACGTGTTCTCTGACCGCAGACGTCGGCGTCGCTTTATCGGCGTGCAGCTCCGGCACTAGCGGCGGAGCGATGACGTGTTGCTCCTCAATCGCAAGCGCAGACGGACTAACGCTTTCCGGCGCCCCGGCAAAAGCGGAAGTCGTGTCAACGATCTCAAGATCGCAGTCGTCGACGACGAACTCGAAGACTTCATCAATCTGCGCGCGCGTAGCCGACGTCTTCAGAGTGGCGGTCCACCAAATATGAGGGTGATCGGCTTCGAGCTCTGTCAATTCGGGCAGGCCATCCAGATGAGCCTGCAGATCGAGAGTGCCCAATTTGCGCAGATTGCGGAGAATATAGAGCGGCTCGTTCGCTTTCTTCAGCATCTCCGGCTTCGGCCGGAAGGTGATCCCGTACGTTCGTAGGGCGTCCGAGCCGTCCGCATCAACCTGTACCGGAGTAAAATCAATGGGAACTGGGGTGAAATCAATTCCTTCGAAATCGGCCGGCGCCGGCGAATCGTCGTCCGCCGCCGCCTCCTCCTCGCCCTTGCGATCTTGAGCGATAATGTGCTCAAGCGATGTGCGGCACTCACTGCCAAAGCCCGCTGGAACGGCTTCGCCCGCCTGCGACATCTGGACGAGATCGGACAAAACATCGCTGGCGGACAATAAGACGTCAATCGTTTCGGGCGTGGCGGTCAGGCTGCCGCGCCGCACGCCGTCAAGCAGGGTTTCGAAAACATGCGCAAAATCAACCAGCGCTTCGAAGCCGAAGATGCCAGCGCCGCCCTTGACCGAATGAACCGCGCGGAACACCGCGTTGACCGTGTCGTCTGACGACTGGCCCTCGCGAATTTCCGTGAGCCCAGCCTCAATCTGCTGCAAGGCCTCGTTACATTCTTCGAAGAATGTCTGCTTGAGTTGGTCCAAACTTGCCATAACTGTTAGCCCTTACCTGCTCCTTACGGAGCAACCTTGCGTACTGTCTCAACCAACCGGTCCGGATCGAATGGCTTGACCATCCATCCGGTGGCACCTGCCTCGCGCGCGAGATTTCTCTTGTCCGCCTCACTTTCGGTGGTCAGAACAAGGATCGGTGTTGTTTTGTGGCTTGGATTGCTGCGCAGTTGCCGGATAACTTCGTAGCCGTCCATCCTCGGCATGTTGATGTCGGTAATGACGACGTCGACCCGCTCATTGACGAGCACATCTAGCCCATCTTGGCCGTCGACCGCCTGCAGAACGTCGAATCCCGCCTCGGCCAATGTCAGCATCAGCATGTCGCGCATCGTCTTGGAATCGTCGATGGTCAGAATTCTTTTATTCATGACATTCTCGCTGCTTTGCCGAAGACCGGGATCGTCGGATTTATCTTGCAGACCAGCCATTGCTGGCGGCCTGCGGCGAAACACTTTCCACCGAATTCTCGACTTGCTCTGCAGCCTGGGTTGCCTGCTCGCCGGCAACTTGGCTCCAGGTCATATCGATCCCAAGATCTTCGAAGGCCGAAATAAACGCGGCTGATGGATTCTCGACGGAGATCCCGCGGCGGTACGACTGCGCGGAAAGGAGCACTTGAACGCAGGGAACCGTCAGCGTTTCCACGAGCGACGCATCAATGCTGAGTGGCTGCTCCTCGATCATGCGCTGCTGCAACGACGCGCAAAGACCTTCGGCTGCCGCAAGATCAAGGATTTCCGGCAAAACCATTCGTGCTGTGTTCGCGTCGCTTTTCATCGTTTTAACCCGCATGCTAAATTGCAATGAATCGCCTATTTCGATCAGCTTGCGCGCGACGTGCTTGATTGGACTTCTCGCGCATGTGCTTTTGGATCAATCGCACAGGCGCTGATAATCGCATCCGCCATGCGCGACAACGAATGTTGATGCATCACAGCGCCACGGTCGAACGCGACTTTCGGCATGCCGTAAATCAGTGACGAAGCTTCGTCCTGACCGAGCGTGGTCGCCCCTGCCGCTCGCATTTCAAGAAGGCCTTCCGCGCCGTCTTTGCCCATGCCCGTCAGAATCGCACCAACCGCGGCGTTTTTTGCTACACGCGCAAATGACCGGAACAGGACATCCACGGACGGTCGGTGGCCGGAGACCGTCGGTCCATCGCTCAAACAGCAGCGATAAATGCCCGCACTGCGAACCAGTTCCAGGTGATGCGCGCCGGGAGCAATGTAGACATGGCTAGGCTCGACGATTTCATTGTGCACGGCCTCGGATACCGTCATCGGGCATTCCCTGTTGAGGCGTTCGGCAAAGGCGGCGGTGAAACGTGGTGGCATATGCTGGGTGACGAGGATCGGCGGACACTCGGCTGGCATGTCCATAAGCACGGCCTTCAGTGCTTCCACTCCGCCGGTTGATGCACCGATTGCGATAATCCTCTCAGTATGGCTCCGCGGCCGCTCGCGCTGCGGCGGACGCGCGGCCACCGCAGCGCGGCGCGTACCGACACGCGCAGTTGCCGCAGATTTAACCTTCGCTTGCAGTTCAGCGGCAATGCCTATCAACGCGTTTGAGACGTCGACCGTCGGCTTAGCGATGAAATCGACGGCTCCAATCTCGAGCGCCTCAAGGGTGATTTCGGCACCGGCCTGAGTGAGGGTCGATACCATCACCACCGGCATCGGCCGCAGCGCCATGATTTTGCGCAGGAACGTCACGCCGTCCATGTTCGGCATCTCGACATCGAGGGTAATGACATCGGGATTGAGTTCTTTGATGCGGTCGCGCGCGATATAAGGATCGCTGGCCTCGCCAACGACCTCGATCGCGGGGTCGGCGCTCAACAACATCGTTAGCAGTTGTCGAATGACTGCCGAATCGTCGACTATGAGAACCCGTACTGGTTTGGTCATGTGATTGCCCATCACTGATCGAAAAGTTGAATGTCGCCAGCCGTTGCGCGCGATGAAAGACGGCGGACGTACTCGGTTTCCTCGCGCGCGACGGCGGACAGATTCGCCGGTTCCCAGCAATCGGCGGACTACCTTTCCGGTTGCGGGGGTATAATGAATGCGCCGCGGCAGTTGCCCGCCGAGGTCTTGGGCTACGCACCGTAGGCCTTCGGCCTCCAGATAACGTAGGATGAATTCGGAATTTTCGGTGCCGATCGCGTTGTTGCTGTCGGTGACGTTGCCACCACCGAATACCTTGATCTCGAGCGCGTCGCGCGAGCAGCCGGCCTTCATCAATTCGTTGATCAGCTTCTCCATCGCAAAATTACCAAAGCGCGTGGATTGGAGATCGCCAGCCCATTTACCGGCATGGCTATGCGGCAGCATGAAGTGATTCATGCCGCCAAGGCCAGTCCGGCGATCACGGATGCATGCCGAAACGCAAGAGCCTAGGACCGTGACGAGGATTTCGTCTGGTTTTGATGTAACGTAAAATTCTCCCGGGAAAACTTTCACCATCCAGCCGGCGCTCGCCTGATCGAAGAATCGACGCGTAGCGACAGCGTTTGCGCCATTAACAACCCCGCTATCGGCTGGCTGCCTTAGTGCTGTCGCTCCGCTCACGCCTGCCTCCGGTAGGTCGTACGGCCGATCAGCCGCAGACCGGGATGCGAGCCAACCAACGACTCGGAATGGCCGATATAAAGCCAGCCACCCGGCTTGAGCTTTTGCGTGAAGCGTTCGACCAGCGCCGTTTTGGTCGGGCCATCGAAGTAGATCATCACGTTGCGGCAGAAGATGGCGTCGAAATTTCCGGTGAACGGCCATGGCTCCATCAGGTTGAGACGGCGGAAGGTCACGAGACTCCGAACGTCGCGCCCGACCTGCACTTGGTCACTGTTACGATCGCCCCCGACAGGCTGGAAAAATTCGCGGTAGGTCTTGGGTACTTCGTCGATCGAATTGGCGGGGTATTCGCCGCGTGCGCCTTTGCCGATCACTTCAGTATCGATATCGGTCGCAAGAATCCGTACGTCGTGACGGTCGATGTCTCGAATCTCGCGTTTGAGCACGACCGCCGCCGAATACGGTTCCTCCCCGGTCGAGCAGCCGGCAGACCAAACCCGCAAACGGTGTCCTACCTTTCCATGCGCCGCCTGCACGAACGGAACGGCGACGTGGGTCCGGAAATGATCGAAATGATGGGCTTCGCGAAAAAACTTCGTCAGATTGGTCGAAATCGCGTTGATGAAGCTTTCCAACTCGGAAGCGTTGGCGGCAAGAAATTCGCGATAATCGCGGAACGACGTTAGCCCAAGCGCGCGCAAGCGACGTGACAAGCGGCTGTAGACGAGGTTGCGTTTGCTGTCCGCGAGCGCAATTCCAGCCTGCTCATAGGCAAACTGCGCCAGACTGCGGAAGTCGGCATCGGAGAAGGCAAACTCGCGCGCGGGCTCAGCGGCGGCAGACTCACGGAACGTGACCGCCGCCGTAGCAACGCGATTGTCATGCGACATGCTTGTAGCTTTCATTCTTTGGTTCTTCCGCGCCGGGGCCGACGCCGCTGTCCAACCGGAAGAACGAGACCCGTTCATCCATCGCCTTGGCTTGATGCTCCAGCGTCTTGGCAGTGGCAGCGTTCTCTTCGACCAGCGCCGAGTTCTGCTGGGTAACGTCGTCCATCTGGGTTAATGCTTTATTTACCTGCTCGATCCCGCTCGCCTGCTCGGCGCCGGCATTGGCGATATCGGCGACAAGTTGGGAGACCTTCTTGATGGATTCCACGATCTCATGCAGCGACGCACCCGCCTTGTTGACGAGATCGACGCCCTCCTTCACCTGCGTTGTGCTGTTGGTGATGAGGTCCTTGATGTCCTTCGCGGCCTGCGACGAGCGTTGCGCCAGGCTGCGCACTTCGGAGGCCACCACGGCAAAACCACGTCCGGCTTCGCCCGCGCGCGCAGCCTCAACAGCGGCGTTGAGCGCCAGCAGGTTGGTCTGGCGGGCAATCTCATCGATGACGCCGATGATGTCGGAAATCTTACGCGAAGATTCCTCAATCTTCGCCATAGCCTCGACCGCCTTGACAGCCACCTGGCCACCGCGGTCGGCGAGATCGCGGGTGGTGATGGCCGACTGGTTGGCCTCAAGCGCATTCTCGGCATTCTTTTTGACAGTTGCCGAGATTTCCTCCATCGACGCAGAAGTTTCTTCCAGGCTCGCCGCCTGCTCTTCAGTACGTTGCGAAAGATCGGTTGTGCTGGTGGCAATTTCCGCCGATGCGTTGGTGACCTCGTTCGCCGAAGCTTTGATCTCAGCGATAGTCGAGCTGATTTGATCCGCCATTTTATTGGCGTCGTCCTTCAACTTTCCAAACATTCCCTGATAAGATGCCGTGATACGCTGAGTAAGATCGCCGTTGGCAAGCGCGCTCATCATGCCTGCCAGGTCTTCGAGCGTCTTGCCGGTATTCTCACACAGCGAGTTCATTGCTGTAGCAAGATTGCGCATGAAGCCCTTCTTGCCTTCGAGTGGAACGCGTTTGCCGAAGTCGCCTGCAACCGCTGATTTGACGATGTCATCGATCTCTTCTTCGATCGCCAGTTCGACCGTCTCGTTGCACCATTCCACCACAGTGCCGGCCCGTTTGCCGTGCTGGTCGATGACCGGAGTTGCAATGTGCTTGAACTTTCAGGTCGCCGATCTCGATTTTGGATTCGCGCCGGCCAGTTATTTCATCCATCAACCTGCGCTGAGTAGCGGGGTTCTTGTGGAACACGTCCATGTTGACGCCAACGAGCTTGCCGCTGTCAAATTGCGGCAGTACCTTGCGCAGCTCGGGCTCAACTTCGCGCATCATTTCTTGCAGGGTCGAGTTCATGTACACGACGTTGTAGTCCTCATCGGCTACCATGACGTTCGAACTCACGACGTCGAGCGCCGAACGCGCTCGTAGGTTAACGACCTTCTCCGCAATCGATTGCCGGAAAATCTCTGTCGCCTTTGCAATATCGCCGACCTCATCACCGCGATCGGTGTAAGGCACGTCAACGATATGGTCCTTGGTCAATTCGACCAGAACGTCCGCCATCTTGATGAGGGGATTCGAAACGCTGCGGCTGATGAGGAACGACGCCGTACAGCCGACAGCGACTGCGATCAACGTGATGATCGCAAGTAGCCTGCTATCCCGGTCTTGGTCGAGATCGTTGAGAGCGACTTCGCGGTCGCGGACGTCTTTGCTGGAGTCAATCAGCTCGTCGGTCAGATTTGCGATCGTTGTAAAAGTGCGCGTCGCGCTCATCATCAATGTCAAAGCGGTGCCAGCATCACCGTCAGCCATGTCGATGACGCTCTTGGCCTGCTTGATGTAAGTCGCAACCGCCGCGTTGAGCTTGACGATTTTCTCACCGGTCTTGCCTTTGTTGAATGCAGGGTCATCGAGCGCCTTGGCCTTTTCGGAAACGTCGGCCAATCCCCGCATGGCGGTGTCGCCAAGGGCCTTAATTTTCTTATTATCGGTCTCATTGGCCGCCGTCGCCATCAGGCGATAAAGGTGAACCTGCGATGTCCATGCCGAGCCGGAAAAATCAGCGACGACTTCCGCCTGCCGCACCGGGCCGACCATAAGCGCATGGACTTGGGCCTGATTGGCGCGCTGCCCGAGGAAGGCATAGATACCAATCCCGATCAGAACAAAGATCAGGAAAGCAGGGTTGGCCATGACTTTCCAACGGAGACGTAAATTCGCGAACCAGGTCAACATCGGTTTAGCCTTTTCGTTTTCGGCGCGATCGATCAACGCACGCAGAAGAAGAAGGCGGGGCCGCGGCACGGCCCCGCCCTATTTCGTTATTGCTTGTACACACCGGAGCAGATGATGGCCGTACCTTCGACGTCGCAGTACGCCTCCTTGGGCTCGATCTTCTTGGTCACCGGATTCACAAACTTGTAATCCTGCCAGAAGGTCTTCTGCTTCGCCGCGAGCGCGATGCGCTCTTTGACGTAGTATTTGCCATCCACGTCCTGCGCATCGTTCATATCCCTGCCGATAAGCTTGATGTTGGAGCCGTGCGCCAGCACCTTGCCGTCCGTGCTATAGACGAGGACGTACAAGTCGCGGTCGGTGAAATCGCCGGGCTTCTTGTCGAACTCGGCAAAGGCTTTTTCCGCGCCTTCCTTCTTGTAGAAAGCAACGGCCTTATTCACCATCGCAACGGCTTCATCCTTGGTGGCAAATTCTCCGCCCCATGCGGGAAAGCTGACACCGGCGGCAATGGCAACTGCAGTCACAATTTTCATCGCTTTCATTTCAGTTCCTCCTCAGGCTCAGGTTAGTACTCAAAATTCCTTCCAATCCGGCTCGCTGTTGACGGCGGTTGCGAGCGCGGCCTGCATGCGGCGGACCGGTCCGCCGGCATTCGTTGCCGCGGCGGCGCGCTTGGGCGCGGCAGCGGGTTGTTGTTTCGGCGCCGCCGGTTGCTTCACCGCGGCCGGTCCTCGCGACGGCGGTGCTGCAACTGGGCGCTGCTCGCGCGCGGCCACAGGCTTCGCTGCCGGACGATTCTCGGCCGCAGCATCGAGCTTGAAGAACGAGACCCGCTCGTCCATCGCCTTGGCCTGGTGCTCCAGCGTCTTGGCGGTGGCGGCGTTCTCCTCGACCAGCGCCGAGTTCTGCTGCGTCACCTCGTCCATCTGGGTGAGCGCCTTGTTGACCTGCTCGATCCCGGTCGCCTGCTCGTTGCTGGCATTGGCGATGTCGGCGACGATCTCGGCCACCTTCTTGATCGAGGCGACGATCTCGGTGAGTGCCGAGCCGGCCCGGTTGACCAAGTCGACGCCACCCTTGACCTGATCGTTCGAGTTGGTGATCAGGTCCTTGATGTCTTTCGCGGCCTGCGAGGAGCGCTGCGCCAGGCTGCGCACTTCGGAGGCAACGACCGCAAAGCCGCGGCCGGCTTCGCCGGCGCGCGCCGCTTCCACCGCGGCGTTAAGCGCCAAGCAGGTTGGTCTGCCGCGCGATTTCGTCGATGACGCCGATGATGTCGGAGATCTTGCGCGAGGAGTTCTTCGATCTTGGCCATGGCCTCGACCGCCTGGGCGACCACCTGGCCGCCGCGGTTGGCGACATCGCGGGTAGCACTGGCCGACGTATTGGCCACTTGCGCGTTCTCGGCGTTTTTCTTCACCGTGCTGGCGATTTCTTCCATAGACGCCGAGGTCTGTTCCAGGCTCGCCGCCTGTTCCTCGGTGCGCTGGGAGAGGTCCGTCGTGCTGGTCGATATCTCCGCCGAGGCGTTGGTCACTTCTCCAGTCGATTCTACCAGCGCTTTAATCGTCCCGCGCAATTGATCCATCGTGCTGTTGAAATCTTCCTTCAAGTCCTTGTAAGCGTCCGGAACCTCGCTGGTCAGGCGGAAGCTAAGGTCGCCGTTGGCGAGTTTCCGAAGTCCGACGCCAAGCGCTTTGACCGCCTGCGTCTGCTCTTCTGTCACCTTGGCGCGCTCTTCGGCGGCTTTCGCTTGCACCGCGGCTTCCGCCTGCGCAGCCTGCCTTTCGCGCGCGGCTTCCGCCTGCTGATTTTGCATAGCCTGTTCCGACTTCAGCGCGCGCCTTTTCGTCGGCGAGCACCTTGAACCGCTCCACCGCGTTCGCCATGTCGCCGATCTCGTCCTTGCGGTTGAGCCCGGGCAACACGACGTTGAAGTCGCCAGTGGCGACCTTCAGCATTGCTTGCTGAATATCCCGCAGCGGGCCAGTGACGCGGCGTGACACCACCAGCATCATTACGATTACCAAAGCGATTGCCGCCGCCAACATCCCGAGATCGAACCAGAGCTTCCATAAAATTTTGCCGTGCTGGTTCGCCGCATATTCCTTGGCAGCTTCCAGCGCCGCCACGGCCACGTTAAGCAACGATGCGAGCTTGCTGACCGACATTTTCGACCAAGTATCGGCCGACATGGAGACTTTTTCGCCAGCAATCAGCTGCTTCAGAGTCTTTAGTCGCAACTGCGTATAGTCGGCGCCGAAAAATTCGCGTTTCGCGTCTTCGAGCGCGTTCTTAAAGTGCGCCGGAACCGGCAAGCCGGAGGCGAGATCTTCCAGCGCTGCCCACGCGGTGTCGACCTTGGCCAGGTTGATCTGGTATTTAGCCATAGGATCCGGCGGCAGCGGCAAGCCTCCGAGCGCGTTGGAGATAACGACCGAGGCGTCGCCACCGCCGTTGCGCGCGATCCACGCGAGTTGCTTCAGCTCCATTAATTGGTCGATATAAGAATCCTCGAGCTTCACCGAGTTGGTGAGCTGCGTCGAAATCCGATCGAGTTGGTCCATGAGCGCGGTCGTCGTAGCAGAATATTCTTTGGCCAGCGCCACCGGCCGCGCCGACTTCGTCTGAGCCAGTGCCGCTTCCGTTTGCTGATGCAGCTCCACCAGCTTTGTGACCGACTGATTGAGGCTGTTGAAGATATTTTGCTGGTCCGGAACGTCGGCCCCAGCCAACTTGGCCACCGCAGACTTCAGCGCCAGCATATCGTCGCCACGGACTTCTTTGAGCTGGTCCGGCAGCGTGGCAAATTGCTCGTCGGAATTCAAATCGCGAGTTGTGGTTGCGCGGTCGACGCGCAGATTGTGCAGCGCCGTGAACAAATCACCAGAAACTTCGGCGACTGCGGCGATTCGGTTCACCGATACCAATCGAGCCCAGGATTGCCATGCACTCATCAAGAACATGACCACCACGGCCGCAGCCATGATTGCGATGACGGTCTTTAGAAGAGCGTTAACTGAGAAGCGGCTGATCACTATTCTGCCTCGACTTAATCCAGAACTTCTTATCGTTCCGCTCTTGCGTGCTAGCGGCGTCCTAACAGCGAGCGCTCAAGTGCATTCTGCAGCTTTTGTCGACTTCTACGTTGCGGAAGGAGTCGTGTTCGGTCGCAGACCAGTTTTTGCGGGACGGTCGGCGAGCAGCCTCACTCATGTCAGTTTCTTTGCGCTGCGCCATTGGATTTCGATTCTCCGGGAGAACGATCGACGTCGCTTCCGTCTTGCATTGACAACAGGTGACGAAGATCGATCAGCGCAATCATGGTGTTGTCGTGCGTCACCAGACCGGATAGGAAGTCAGAAGTGGTTGCCTGCGCGGTGCGCGGCACCGGCTGAATCTGACTGGCATCGATCGACACGATGTCGAGCACGCGGTCGCCGATTAGGCCGACCTGACGGCCGCCGATTTGTACGATGATCACGATATGCAGCGGCGTAGTCTCGGTCAGCCCTTGACCGAATCGGCAGCGCAGATCGACGATCGGTACGATGGCGCCGCGGAGGTTGAGCACGCCGCGCACATACTCCGGCTGTTTCGGCAGATGGGTAATATCCGACCAGCCCTTGATCTCACGTACCGCCATAATGTCGACGCCGTACTGGTCGTCACCGATGGCGAAGCTGATGAATTGGGTTTGCGCCGTAGCATTTTGCGCCCCGCCGGTCCCACTCCAGTTGTTCGCATTGAGTTGGCCGGCGGCGGCCTCTGGTGACGCGACTGCTTAATTCATGTGCTTATGGCTCGCTGCTTACGACTTGTTACAAGGTTAATTTCTTCACGATATCCGCGCGGTCTTTCGGAATTGGCGCAGGTAAAACGTACAACCGTGCAGACATGAAACCCGCACACGAGCGGTGTTTCAGGCGCGAAATCTAAGTTAATGCTGTGAGGAAAGGCTTTAAGCGGATATAGATTTGAAACGATATCGTAGATCAATAAACTAGATTATGAATTTGTGCGGCCAATTATCGCCGAAAAAATCGGGCGAAAAGCTTGCCCTGACGTTCGCCTGCCACTGCTGCGTGCGATTGCGGCTTTTCGCTGCGGATAAATTTCGTTTTTTGCCGTTAAGTCTATATTGCCAATTTTCGCCTAAGCATCATTGATGAGTTCCTCCGTTGACCCGAAAGACGAAATCAATCGCCGATCGGGGCAGAATTAAAATGGCATCAGAAGCGCAATCATTAATTATTGAGCTAGATGCCGCAGTCGGCAGAGCTTCCAATTCCTGGCGTTCCGAATTGCTGCGGCGCGTGACGGATTTGCTTGTCGGCGACCTTGAGAGCTACTCCCACCACCAGATCGCGATCTTCGGCGACATCATGAGCCGCCTGATCGAAAATGTGGAAACTCCAGCATTGGTCGAACTAAGCGCGAGACTGTCGCCGCTAGACCGCGTGCCAATGAATGTGATCACCAGCTTAGCACGAAACGACGATATGGCGGTGGCCGGACCGGTACTCGAGTTTTCGGGCATACTTTCGGACGATACTCTGGTCGATATCGCCAGAACAAAATGGCCCAATCAACTTGCTGCCATTGCTGGCCGCCAGGGGCTCACCGAAACAATTACGGACCTGCTCATTGACCGCGGCAACACTGAAGTTATGCTCAAATTGATAAGCAACCACAGCGCTCGTATTTCCGAGCGTGGCTTCGTCCGATTGCTCGGCCAAGCCAAGACCGACAAGACTATCGCGGCGGCGATTGCAACCCGAACGGATTTGCCGGCCGAGCTTGTGCCATTTCTCAAGCTGACGTTGTCCTGAGGGGCAGCTACAATGAGCCGCAGGTTCCCCGCAGTCTGCCAGTGAACCGGCGCCGCCGCGCCGATCTCGTCAAGACCGTTGATATTTGGTAGCGGGGGAGGGACGCGCTACCACATCCGAAACAACCGTAAAATATCCTTGAAAATCAACCAGTTCGCCCGGAAGCGGTAGCAAGTCCGTCGGTGAATCATCCCACCGTGATGATTCACCAACGGCCGCGCCTCGGAAAGGCGACGATGGCCAGGCCCTCCTATCTCTGCAGGCGCGACGGCGGCAGGTATTATCTACAGAAAAAACTGAGCAGACACGCCGCGGCCCTTTACGGCCGGCCAATTATGCGCGCCTCATTAGGAACGGGAAATTTTGACGAAGCGCGGAGGCGGCTGGTGGACAATCTCGGCTGGGTACAGGAACTGGTGGAGGCGCCCGATCTCGAAACGATCGGCAGCGTGATCCACCAGCGGCTGCAGAGCTTCACGGCCGTGGGCGCCCCGCAGAGCGAGCGAGCGCTGGCCGAGCGGCTCGCCTTCGAGCACCAGGTCCGCCACTACATGGGGCGCGCCAACGAGCGCGGTTATGCCTTCGCGCGCGCCTTCGAAGGCTTCGCCAACCACTGGGTCGACTTCGTCGACCAGAACAAGGCCGCCGAGGACGAACTTGGCCGCCTCAGCCGCCAGGAACAGTACGAACGTGGGCGAGCGGAGGCGACCACCGCGCTTGCCAAGGGCTGGCTCGGCGCCCCGCCGGCGAACGCCCTGCCCGTCGTCACGGCGGCGCCGGCCACGGCGCCGGTCTCCTTGTCGGACGCCGTGCACCAGACCATCAACGTCCTCGTCGCCGCCGAGGTAGCTAAGCAGGTCGCCAAGGCCTCTACCCCGACCGGCGCGGCCGCCGGTGGACAGCCCGCCGACCCGCCAGCGCCAACCGCGGCGGCGGCAACGGAGGGGCTGCGGCTATCGCAAGCGCTGACGCTCTATTTGGCGCCCCCCGGGAAGAAGCGCCGGCGCAAGACCCGCGGTCGCCGCGACACCGCCGCTATCGTCCAGTTTGCCGTCGATTTCTTCGGCGATCCCGTTTTCGCGGCCATCACAGCAAAGGACTGGGATCGCCTCGACGAAGCGATGACCGACATCCCGCATACCAAGGGACTTCCGGGCGATTGTCGCTCCTTATTTGCGCGCTATCAGTACGCGCAGAAGCACAACTGGAAAGACCTGTCGCGGGTGACGATCACCACTATCGAGAAACGTTACCACTACGGCCTCGACAAATTTCTCAAGTGGGCGGCGAAGGAAGAGCTTTATCGGCGCGAGCTGCCGAAGTTCATCTGCATTGACGAAGACAACAAAACCGCCCTGCCACGCGATGCTTTCGAGAACAAGGAGCTCGTTGCACTGATCTCGCTTGCGCTGTTCACCGGTTGCGCCGGCGTCAATCGAACCTGGACGCGGGGCCGATACTTCCTGCAGACACATATCTACTGGGGGTATCTTATCATGATGCTGAGCGGCATGCGGCCGGGCGAGATCGGCCCACTCGCCTGCGCCGACATCGTGACCGACGGCGAAAACTACTTTTTCGATTTGCGCCCATTTAACGCGCGAAATGGCCGCGTCGCACTCAAGGACGTGAGAGATCTAAAAACAAATGCTGCCGGCCGCGTGGTGCCGGTCCATCCGCTGCTGATCGAACTTGGCCTGCTCGACCGCATGCATGAATTGGAGGCGATCGGTGAAGCACGGCTGTTTCCCGAATGGGAAAAGTATGTGCGTGGTGACGGGGAGGTGCGCTGGAGCCAGCCGATGGTGAAGAGCTGGCAGCACGTCAAAAAGATCCTGAAGGCGCGAGCCGATGTAACCCTCTACAGCTTACGGCATTTCGTGGCCGAATGGCTCGACAATGCCGGCGTTGCTCAGCGCACCCGCGAGCGCATTCTCGGCCACGCGAGCAACGTGCCGGGAGGCTACGGACGCAAGGGCATGCTCGACCCAGTGCAAGTCGCGGCGATTCATGCGGCTGATCCTCCAGTCATCCAAAAGATGCGCGAGATCCTGCTGCCGGCAAAGCAGCGGGCTGACCGCGGCGAGCTGACCGCCCTGAAACCCTGGCTCACGGCTAGGGGGCCCTAAGTCGCCTAGCCGCCGGCGGGGCCGCTGGAGTGGCGGCGCCGGCGCCGGGCGCCAAAAACTGCTCCCACCGCGTCGTCGCCGCTGTACAAGCCCCGCGCGGCCGTTTCCGAGGGCTCTTCGGCAACTCTGCCGGGGCTGGCCGCGGTGGGGCCGGCCCCGGTCGGACGGCCGCCCGTTCAGGCGACGAGGCTCACGGAAATCTCCCGTTCGTGTTCGGCGAGCCGCGCCCGCAGCGCGGCGATCTCGGCAGCGAACTTGGGTCCGCTCCGCGAACTGACGGGCCTTGAGTGCGGCCAAGGCGGCGCGGAGATCCGCGTTCTGCTTGACGTGGGTCAGCCAAGCCCGGCGCTCGACCTCGGTCGCGGTCCGCGCGCACTGCCGATCGAACTCCGCCCGCCGCAGTCCCGTCTCGTATTCAAACGCCATGCGCTTGTCGTCGAGTATGGCGCGTTTATTGAGCGCCTAGCGCCATGAACAGTGACGATATCCGCTATCGTTGATCCAGCAGTGGCGATGGCGGTGCCCAACAATGTTCGGGCCGCCAACCACGCCGCCAATCACGCCGCCGACAACCGCGCCGGGAGGCCCGGCAATGACGGCACCGGTGCCCGCACCGATGGCGACGCCTTCCAACGTTCCGGCCTGAGCCGCGATCGGCGCGATGGCTAGCATCAGGACGAATATTCCAGTCTTGAACATCGAGCGCATGACAATCTCCTTGGTTAAGTTATTGACTTGAGTATCTTGCGGATCGGGACAAATCGATTGAGCTGGCTGGCTGAAGGCGGTCGGTCTCAATAAATATTGGATGATCGTGTGTCGTGGTTGGGTGGCGACGCGAGAACGACCGGTTTGGCGATCGTTGCAACGGCGCTATAATTCGGGAGCATGATGATTTTCGTGCCGACGTTCACGCGGTTGTAGAGATCGATCACATCCGCATTGAGCAGGCGGATACAGCCGCTCGATACGTTTTGCCCGATCGTCTCCGGCATATTGGTGCCGTGAATTCGGTATTCGGTGTTGCCGAGGTAGATGGCACGGGCGCCGAGCGGATTGCCTTCGCCGCCGGCGGTGAAGCGGGCGAGATAGGGCTGACGCACGATCATCTCGGCTGGCGGTGTCCAATCGGGCCACTCGGCCTTGCGCGTGACCCGTTCCGTACCGGACCAGTTGAAGCCTTCGCGGCCGACGCCGATGCCGTAGCGGATCGCTTTGCCGTCACCGAGCACGAAGTAGAGGTAAGTCTGCGCGGTATCGATGATGACGGTTCCGGGCGCGACATTGACCGAATAGTCGACCAGTTGCCGGCGCAGATTGGGTGCAAGCTCGGCCGGGTCAGTGTCGTCTGCGAGCGGCTGAGCGACGACACTAGCGGCGAAAGGCGGCCCCACGGCGACGGAGAGCGGCAATGGCGCTGCGGCAACCGAGCTGGCCCATAAGGCGGCGCTACCAAGAAAACCAATAGTTTTCAGAAGATATGGTCGGAAATTCATTACGTATTTCCTTCGATCTCATCAATCAACTTCTGGAGAGTCTTAAAGTTCCACGTGTAAATTATAATATTCAGGACCAACGCACTTGAGCAAAAGAAGTATGCCGCTCTAATCAGCGAGTTTTACCTTTCTGATATTGGAACGTTCAACCGATCCGCGCGTTGTGTGCCCATGCGTCCACGTAATATGGAGGCGGCCAAATGTTCAAACCGATCGTCAGGGTGACCGTTGCCGCCTTTGTCGCGGGCGCTATCGCCTTCGCCGTCACAATCGCGCCGGCGGCGCACGATCGCGCGGAAAACCGCGACGCGGCCAAGCAGGCGCGGCCGATGCCATACGCAAAGGCCGATCGACTTCGCGTCTCGATCAGGGGAGCGGCATGCTCGCTACGCGGCTGGCCAGACTTCGAGCCGAAGTGCCAATTTGATGTCAGAGAGGCCACCGGCGACGCGCGGACCGTTCGAGTCATCGCCCTTCGCTAAATGCAGTCCCGCGGGGCACGAGCCGGTCCCTAACTTATCCTATTCTTGAAGGTTTACCGACGTATAAGCCCGCTCGGTCACGTCATAGACCGCAACCTGAACCACCGGGTAGCTTTGCTTGAGCTTCGAAGCGGCCGTCATCGCGGCTTCTGCCGTCTCGTACCGCGCTTTTAGTTTGCCATCGACCGACAAGACAAAGCCGTCGACGGGAACCGCGTTTGCACGCAAATTTTCCGGCTTTTTGGCTTCTTCGAATTTTATCTCTTGGTGGTTCGCCTCTGGATTTCTTGGTTCTTGCTTCATTCGCTCTTTGGCCATTGTGGATTCCTCTTTCATGATTGGCGCTCGGCATCCGGTGGCTTCGCCAACGGCAGACCGGCCGCAGTGTCGCGAAACATTCGTACGAGTGTTTGGTGAGGTTTAAGCGCAAGACTCCGATGTCAAACGTCGGCAGCGCTGAGTTCATATGAACCTCTGCGGCCGCGCGCATAGACTTTGGCGGCGATTGCGTAGATGCGGTCGCGGTTGATATCGAACGCGCGCAGAAGGTCGACCGCGTCGAAATGCAGATTCGGCTGAATCCGGTTAAGGGCCTCCACGGTCACAAAGAAGGAGCTTTCCATGGAGCGGTCATATCCCCAGAAGTGAACCGCCTGCCGTGTGGCGTCGTAGCTGCGACTTCGATTAGGAAAATTGATCGCCATATTCGTGGCCTTCTTCTCCTGAGAGTGCCATGGGAGCCACATCACTGCACTTTGGCCGGAAGGTAGCCGGCCTTGATGGGGGTCGCCGCCGTATCGCGATCTTTCGCGGCCGCTAGATTGAGCGGATCAATCGTCAGCATCTCGAAAGCGCCCTGATATGACTGCGCGGGCACCAGTATCGTTGTCGCAACGCGGCGATAGACGGGAAACGACAAACCCTCGATCAACTCCTCGTCCGTGACGACCTCATAACTGCCGGCAGGCAACATTCGGTCAATAGCCTCAAACGAAAAAGGATTGCTGAATTTTATGGTCTTTCGAGTCGATCGCGTGCTCATTGGGTTATTTCCGAGGCGCTACAAATCGGCAGGACAATCTCCTCTGCCTTGGACGGTTTGGATTTGAACGTCGCGTGAGTAACGGACACGGTCGTGCCGCGGGCGTCGCTGGCGATATCCACAAGAGCATCGAGTTGCCTCGTTAATGCTTTGACAAGACTGGTACCGAGTCCGGGCTTGGTCGCGCTAGCGCTGATGTCCGGCTTGCCGACGCCGTTGTCGGACACCGTCAGCTTCCAATCGGTTCCCGAAACTTTGTAGGAAACGACGATCGCCGCGTCCGGCTTTGCGCCGGGAAACGCATGCTTCAACGCGTTCATCACCAATTCGGTGACGATCAGTCCGAGGCTCACGGCGTCGCGCGACATCGCGGCGCCAGCATCAGCTTCGACCTTGAGCGAGACCGGCCGGCTGTCGCCGATCATCGATTGCGCCAGAGTTTCGCACAGTTTGGTAAGGTATGTACCAATCTCGATCGGCTTGCCTCCACCTACGACATGCAGATGCTGCTGGACGGCGGCGACCGACAGAACGCGCTGATGCGCATCCTCCAATTGTAATCGCGTCTCCTCTGACTGGACGGTTCGTGCCTTGATGAGGAGGATGCTGGCGATGATTTGCAGGCTATTGGCAACGCGGTGCTGCATCTCCTCCAGCAGCATATCCTTTTCCCGCAGCAACTCCTGTACCTGCCGCTCAATGGCGCGCCGGTCGGTTATGTCCTCGAATGCCAGCAGCACGGTGCTATGGGCACCCTTTTCGTAGAAGACCTTGCGCGCGTTGAGCAGCATGACGCGCTGGCCAATCGCCGGAAACTTGCGGTCGACTTCATAGTTCTCGACAGTTGCTTGACCGTTCGAGATCGCTCCTAGCAGCTCACGAAGCTCCGGGATGTCCCACTGATCGCCGTCAATCTCGTAAAGCAGGTGACTGCGGACATCGTCACGCACAAGCCGAAAGGTGTTGTAGAATGAGCGGCTCGCCGCAATGACGCGGAGGTCTTGGTCGAGCACCACGAGCGGATCGCGGACGGTATCGACGATCGCATTTGCGAGCGTAATTCCGTCTTCTACATCGACGAACGGCGCTTCCTTCGACAGCGTCGAAGCTAACATGTGAACCTTTCGCCCCGCTTTCGAGCGGTGGCAAGGCAGCGCGAAATTTCATAAAGGTGGCGCGAACGCCGAACGCTTCGGTGGAGCGTCAAATTAATGAAACCATGCGCTTTAATTCGTGGAGAGTCGAGGACTTAGCGATCACGATTAAGGGACAGACGGGCAGACGCTTATCGTTCAAGTACTGACAAAATGCCGAGAATGGACCAGCACGGCAACAAAAGCGACCATCCCAGTCGGTACGATGATCGGTGGTTAGGTATTGCGCCTTCGCCTGCGTTCTTCAAGCCAAGCTTGACCTCCGATATTGATCCAATTCAACGCCTCTTGCTCGGAAGCTCCTTCGAAGATTTCTTCCGAGGCGGTGCCTTCGAGGGTCGCCCATACGGACCATACCGGCGCGTGGGACGCCTGCCTGATGATCAAGTTTGGTTCATTTTGGCGGATAGGAGCATTCTCTAAAATATCGCTCATACCAACGAATATGTGTCTGGATTTCCCGTACGCAAGCTTAATTCCGCTGCCTTGGCACCTTACCCAGCGACATTCCCCAGATACTCAACAGATCTTTCGACTGCGACCTTCGCACCGTTCTCAACCGGCGAAGATCGCGGCTCGATGTTGAACAGAATCGTGAAACGCGCGCCGCGATCACAATCCCCGCGTCCGATCTGAAATTCGCCACCGATCTGCTTGACGAGCGACTGAATGATTTTCATGCCGAGGCCCTTGTGGCCAGATGGCATAAACCCTTCCGGCAGGCCCGGTCCATCATCCAATACCGACACAGAATAGCAATTCGCCACCGATTTCAGTCTGACGGTAATCGTGCCCTTCGCGTGTTTGGCGGAATTCGTCACCAATTCATTGACGATAAACCCGAGTGGAATGCCGAGCAGGGTCGGAATTTCGATGTCCTCCCCCTCTACTACGATGGATTGTGTTGGCTCACCGTTGAAAAGCATTCCGGAGAGATCCCCACAGAGCCTTGAAATATATTGCTTGAACTCGACGGTTTCGAGATGATCCAGCACATGCAAGCGGCGGTGCACCCGCCCCAGTGCTGCAACACGACTGCCGGCTATAGACAACTGCGCCGCGGCTTCTGGATTTTTCGTGGTACGGCTTTGCAGTGACAACAAACTCGAGATCAGTTGCAGGCTGTTCAGCAACCGATGATCGAATTCCCTCGCAAGCATCGCCTTCTGTTCGAGCAATGCGTCCTTTTGTTTCAGCAGATCGTCCTTATCGCGCTGCAAGATGCGCTGCCGGGTGACATCTTCGATACCAAGCAGGATCGTCGTGCTGGAGCCTCCCTCATAGAATACCTTGCGGGCGTTCAAGAGCATCGTTCGTTGTCCGATGTCGGGAAACTCATGCTCGACTTCGTAATCCTCCATCACTCCGCGTTCGGGTATAATTTTTTCCAGAAGCAAACGAAGTCCTGGAATGTCCCACTGACCATCGCCCAACGCATAAAGCGGCCTGCCTTGAGTGTCGTCGCTGCTGACTTTGAATGTTTGATAGAAGGAGCGGCTCGCGGCTAGCACTCGGAGATCTTGGTCCAACACCAAGAAAGGCTCACGTACAGTATCGATGACAGCCTGCGCGAATGCACGCGCTTCCTCGATCGCGGTGAACAATTTATTGTCGATCAAGGTGCCTCCCTGGAACAGCCGACGATCCAAATGAACAAGACCAAGCCGATTAAACGAATATACGCGCTGCATTGATCGCCGGGGCCGGCGTCTTGCACGTTTGTTTATTATACCATGAGAGTTACGCGCTGGCGCGCCACTCCGGCGATCGCGCGTTGCGCTCAAAGAATAACGCCTGACTGATCACGGCAGATACGGTCGTCGATTGAAACGGCTTGGCGATCAGGAATGCTGGCTCCGGCCGTTCGCCGGAAAGAAAGCGCTCCGGATAGGCGGTGATGAAGATCACCGGCACCTCGAACGACTTTAGCAGTTCGTTGACCGCATCTAGACCCGAGCTGCCATCGGCGAGATGGATGTCGGCAAGGATCAGGCCAGGCTGTTTGACCTTGGCGAGCGCGATCGCTTCGGCATGGGTGGTGGCGACGCCCAGCGCGCGGTGGCCGAGGCTTTCCACCAGCCCCGTCAAATCCATAGCAATAAACGCCTCGTCCTCAATGATCAGCATGTCGGTTGCGATTTCCGCGGCTAATTCCTTGCCCGATTCGTCGATAAAAGCCCGCACGGTAGGCACGTCGACGTCGAGCACCTTAGCTGCTTCATCCTCAGACAGCCCCTCCAGAGCCACCAAAAGGAACGCCTGACGCGGCTTGGGAGTGATCTGAGCGAGCCGTTGATCGACCGGCAGGCCCGCGAGCGCCGGTTGGGACTTGCCGTTCACGCTCACCGAGGTCCAGATTGTGGTGAAAAACCTGTAGAGCCCAACCCGGGTGGAGACCGCCTTCTCGAGGATTAAGGGATCTTCGATCAAGGCTTCCAGTGTGGCGGCAACATACGCGTCACCGGACTGCTGGTTACCCATTAGGGCTCGCGCATAGCGTCGTAGATAAGGCAAATGCTGTGCAACCGTTTGAGAAGTGGACAAATGAACCCCCATGGTGAAATCGTGCGCTTCGTGACTGGCACGAAGACCCCGGTTTGGCTCTTGTTATATGTAACCAAACGCGGCGGTCGCAGAATGGTTCCATGAGATTGGAACCAATCGGGCACGTCATGCGTTTTGCTCGGTTATGCGCAGTGAAACGACGCATTTTGCCAATCGATACTTGAAAGAGATTTCATGAAAACTGGAAACCCGGGTCGGGCCTGCCAATCGAAGAATCTGCTCCCCATTCGAAAGGAGCTCCGCGCCACTCGGACGCATCATTCAGTGGAAGACGATCAGGAACTCCGGGCCATGTACGACGACGTGGTCAAACAAGGGGTTCCGGACCGATTTACCAACTGCTGAATAGCTCAACACCGGCGGCACGCTGGAAACACCCCAGTAATCCGTGGTAGCTTGGTCACGTCGAATTCGACATGCAGGCCGACTGCTCTGCCGCGCCGAAGAGCCAAGCGCCTCCTCAGCTTCCGGCCACCAATTGGTGTGATCGGGCGCAAGCCCCCGATGCCGAGATGTGGCATATGCACCACATTGCTCCCCTCTCTCAATCGCGTCTACGCACTAGCCTGCAGGAGCGACCGGTGACCGCGCTCAAAATCCATCACAAGACGACCTATCGCTTTCGTCAGCCGGTGAGCCTCGGGCCGCACCGACTAATGCTACGCCCACGCGAGAGCCGCGACCTTCGGCTGATGTCGAACACGCTGGCGATCACTCCACCGCGACGGTGACCTGGGCGCAGGACGTTTTCGGCAACGCCGTCGGCATGGCCACCTTCGCGACCATGACCGACATACTGGTGATCGATAGCGTGGTGGATATCCTGGTCAACGCCACCGCCTGGCCGGTCTTCGACATTGCCGGTTCGGCAATCCATTACCCCTTCCGCTATACCGATGACGAATGGACCGACCTCGGCGCGTTGACGGTACTTCAAGAGGCCGACCCGGCTGGACGCTTGCACGATTGGGCGCGCGGCTTCATTCGCAGCAATCCGACCGATACGTGTCGCTGCTCAAGGACCTGAGTGTCGGCGTCGCCGAACGCGTCAGCTATCAGAGCCGCGAAGTCGAGGGCACCCAGTCGCCGACCGAGACGCTCGACGCGGCTGGGGCTCGTGCCGGGATTTTGCCGCGCTGTTCACCGAGGCGGCGCGTAGCCTCGGTTTCGGCGCTCGTATCGTCTCCGGCTATCTCTATAATCCAGATCAGAACCGCGTAGGCTCAACAGACGCCGGCTCGACCCACGCCTGGGCGGAAGTCTATGTACCCGGCGCCGGATGGATCACCTTCGATCCGACCAACCGCAGCGTCGGCGGCGTCAATTTGATCCCGTAGCCGTTGCCCGCAACATCCGCCTGGCCATGCCGATATCAGGCAGCTTTCTCGGTATACGGACGCCTTTCAGGGGATGGACGTGGAGGTCTCCGTCACCTCTTAGAATAGACCCTCATGTCAGTCTAAGTTTGGATGGTGCTAGCGCGAGTTCTGCGCGTGCACTCCATGGTCTGCCTCAATTAGCCTGCCGCCGCTCAAAAGAAAGTTCCTAAACAGGGAACCAATGATCCTTGCCGGAGCTTGGTGTTGCGTCCAGCCCCAGGCGGTTGGAATTACCCAACCAATGGAGCTCCCCATGCAAACCAGATTTCTGGTTTTAACGACGCTGCTCGCCACTCTCGCATTACCGGTGACCGCACAGGCGCAAGGCACCGTGCGCGGCGCGCAAGAGGGCGCGCGCAGGGTGAACACGACGCCGGCCCGGTCGGCGCGGTGGTCGGCGGCACGTCGGCGCGGTCGCCGGCACGGTCGGCGGCATCCTCGGCGTCGAGGATCGCCCGCGCTTTCGCGAATATGTCGTTCACGAGCGCCTTCCTTCCTATCGCTATGACAGTGACTTCCGCGTCGGCGCCGTGCTGCCGGAAAGCGGCGTCACCTATTACGATATTCCCGGCGAGTACCACGTGGGGGGCTATCGCTACGCCTACGTGAATGATCACGCCGTGCT
>CAVWDA010000031.1:0-108513 GCA_963753455.1 uncultured Alphaproteobacteria bacterium
TGCGCCGCCTGCGCCTCGGGGTCGAGATTACGGTGGATGACGCCGATGCCGCCGGCCTGCGCCATGGCAATGGCCATCTGCGCTTCGGTGACCGTGTCCATGGCCGAGGCGATGATCGGGATATTCACGGCAATCGAGCGGGTGATGTGCGAGCGGATATCCACATCGGCGGGCAGCACCTCCGACAGGCCGGGCCTGATCAGCACGTCGTCGAAAGTGAGCCCTTCGCGCGGGCTTCCGTTGTTTTTTCCGGCCATCGCCAACTCCGTCTCACCCGAAAAGGAAACCGAGGCCGGCTGCCGAAGGCTGATAAAATGCCCGTCGCGAGGGGCTCCTCGCGCGACGTCACGGCCCGCTTTTGGGTTGGCGTGGGTCGTTAGCACGGGAAGGCGCCGATTCCTAGGGTATTGTCGGGCGAAATGAATAAGTGCCGTTTGCCGTCTTCCGACAGCCGAACCGATGCCAGTCCAGCGCATTCGCGATAGCTGTTATGACGAGGCCGAATCGGCCTTTCTTCCGCGGCCGCTTTGCTGTTCAAGACGCAGACCTTGCGCCGGAAAAAGCCCCATTATTCGTTAGATCTTCATGCGCCCTGACCGCATCGTTCCCCTCATCGTCGCGGTCGCCTTGTTCATGGAGAACCTGGATTCGACCGTGATCGCCACCTCGCTGCCGGCGATCGCGGCGGATATCGGCACCAATCCGCTGGCGCTCAAGCTTGCGATCACCTCTTACCTGCTGTCGCTGGCGATCTTCATTCCGGCGAGCGGCTGGACCGCCGACCGCTTCGGCGCCCGCACCGTGTTCCGTGCTGCCATCGCAGTTTTTGTGCTCGGCTCGATCGGTTGCGCCATGTCGAGTTCGCTCACGGACTTCGTCATCGCCCGCATCGTGCAGGGCATGGGCGGCGCAATGATGACACCGGTCGGGCGCATGGTGCTGGTGCGCAGCATCAGCCGCCGCGAACTGATCGGCGCCATGGCCTGGGTCACCACGCCGGCGCTGATCGGGCCGGTGCTTGGGCCGCCGGTCGGCGGCTTCATCACCACTTACGCGACCTGGCATTGGATCTTCATCATCAACGTGCCGATCGGCTTGCTCGGCATCGCGCTCGCCACCCGCTACATCGAAGACCTGCGTGCCGAGAAGCTCGAAGACTTCGATTTATTCGGCATGGTGCTTGCCGGCCTCGGCATCGCCGGCGTCGCCTTCGGGTTGTCGGTGCTGGGGCTGAATTTCCTGCCCTGGATTGTGGTGGCGGCCCTGGTCGTGGGCGGTGGATGTTTCATCGCGGCCTATCTTGTGCACGCGCGGCATACCGCCAATCCGGCGCTCGACCTCACGCTATTCCGGGTGCCGACTTTCTTCGCCAGCGTGACCGGCGGATTTATTTTCCGCCTCGGTCTTGGCGCTTTGCCCTTCCTGCTGCCGCTGATGCTGCAGGTCGGCTTCGGCATGTCGCCGTTCCAATCCGGCCTGATCACGTTCGCCACTGCGCTGGGCGCGATGGGCATGAAGTGGGCGACGACGACGATCCTGCGCCGGTTTGGCTTCCGCACGATCCTCGTGACCAATGCGCTGATCAGCTCGGCTTTCCTTGCGGTCTGCGCTGCCTTCACGCAAACCACCCCGGTCTTCCTCATTGTGCTCTTGTTGTTCGTCGGCGGCTTCTTCCGCTCGCTGCAATTCACCAGCATCAACACCATGGCCTATGCCGACGTCGAAGCGGAGCGGGTCGGCCGGGCGACGGCGCTGGTCAGCGTCGCCCAGCAATTGGCGGTGTCGAGCGGCGTCGCGCTGGGGGCTTCAGTGGTTGAACTCACCGTGCACTTCAAAGGTGGCGGCCCCTTGCAGGCCAGCGATTTCCCGCCGGCGTTCCTGGCGGTCGCCGCGATTTCGGCCCTTTCCGTGCTGATTTTCCTGCGCCTGTCGCCCGATGCCGGGGCGGAAATGACAGACCGCCTCCCGGTCCCGAGCCAATCCTCCGACCAGCGGCCTGGCTAGTGGTTGAAATATGACACTTGGTACCCACGACACGAATTGCAGCCCGCGGTGTGGTCGGATCGCTTTTGGCAATCGCGTTCATTCTTGATGCTGCAATATTTCGGTCGCTGTCGGAGAGAAGCAGACATTATTCGGCACTGGCGCACATTGCTAACTCCAGCATCTTCCCCACCCAGAGCCTGAAACAGAGTGCCAAGTGTCGGAATTCAACCGCTAGCGCCACCTATTCGCTACAAATTAATGGTTTATCCCTAACTCTTGGACAAACCGCTGGCGCATCACGTATTTTCCGCGCGCTTGAACCTTAGTGGAGGGGTAAGGCTCATGCAGGGGACTAGACCGGCACAGCTATTCGCAGCCGTTTCGCTCGCCGCCATAGCCGCAGCATGGCCGTTTGGTGCGGCCGCCCATGCGCGGTCGCGCGAGGCGCAGCTTTGCGCCACCCAGACGGAAAGCCAGGCCGACCAGCGTATTGCCGCCTGCACCAGCATGCTCGGTTCGGGACGCCTCCACGGCAAGCAGGAAGGCATCGCCTATGAACTGCGCGGGCTCGCTTATCTCGACCGCGGCGACATCGCCCATGCCATTGCCGACCTCAATCAGGCGATCAGCCTCGCACCCGATTTCGCGCCCGCCTATCAGAACCGCGGCAACGCCTGGTACGCACGCGGCAATTACGGCCAAGCGATCGCCGACTACGACACGGCCATCAAGCTCGACCCCAAGGCGCCAGCGCCTTACGTCAACCGCGCTACCGTGCGGCGCGACCTCGGCTATGTCGACGGCGCGCTCGAGGACTATCAAAAGGCGATCGGCCTCGGCGGCGACAGCGCCCGCCTCTATGCCGGCCGTGCCCAGCTTTATCTGCGCCAACGCGACTACGCCCGAGCGCTTACCGATTTCGATCATGCCTTGAAACTCGAACCGAGCGCGGCGAATTACATGCAGCGCGCCCGCGCCAAGCAAGACAAAGGCGACTTCGACGGGGCGCTGGCCGATTACGCGGAAGCCGCGCGGCTCGATCCGAAGAACGTCGGAGCCTTCACCGCGCAGGCTGCGATCTGGACGATGAAGGACGATCTCGACAAAGCCATCGCGGCCTATGATCGCGCCATCGCCGCCGATCCGGCGCACACGGCGACCTTTGCCTTGCGGGCGCATGCTTATGATCAGAAAGGCGACCGCAAACGCGCTTTGGCCGACATCAATCGCGCGATCAAGCTTTCGCCGAAATCCGACTTCATCGAGTTGCGCGGCACGCTGAAGCTGCAGGAGGGCGACATCGATGGCGCATTGCGCGACGCCGAAGCCGTGCTCAAGGGTAACTCCAACAACGCGGCAGGCTTGGCGCTGCGCGGGGCCGCGTTTGCCCGCAAGAAGCAATACGACCGCGCCCTCGCCGATCTCGACCGCGCGATCGAGCGTGATCCCAAGAACGCGCTGGCCTATGGCGAACGCGGACGGGTCTATCTGGCGAAGTCAGACAATGACCACGCGCTGGCCGATTTCAGCCGCGCTATCGCGCTTGGGCCCGTAAACGTCGCGCTCTATCGCGCGCGCGCTGCGATCTACATCGCCAAGGGCGACACCGATCTGGCGCTTGCTGACCTCAATGCGGTGCTGTCGCGCGAGCCGGATAACGTCGACAGCCTGATCGATCGTGCGCAAGTCAAACAGGCCCGCGGCGAGACCGCCGCTGCCATGGCCGACTACGATGCCGCGCTGACGCACGATCCGCAAAACGTCAGCGCGCTCAGCGCCCGCGCCGCGGCGCTGATCCGCGCCAGCGGTTACGACAAGGCAATCGCGGACCTTGATCGCGTCATCCAGATCGATCCCAAGAACGCGCAAGCCTATTACCAACGCGGCTTCGCCTACGAACAGCAGGGTCAGCGCGCCAAGGCTGTCGACGACTACAACAAGGCGATCGCGCGCGACGCGGACGCGACTGCCGCGCGCGAAGCACTGGCGCGTGCCGCCGGCGAGGAGCGTAAGAGCAGGAATGCAGCGCACCGAGCAGCAGAAGAAGCAGCAAGAATTGCAATCGGCCGATGCGCAAAAGAAGCAGGAAGAACTGCGGCTGGCCGAAGAACGCAAGAAACAACAAGACCAGGAACTCGCCGAAGCCAAGAAGAAACAGCAAGCCGCAGACGAACTCTCCAAGCAGAAAGCCCTGCAATTGGCCGAGCAGAAGAAGAAACAGGAAGAACTGAAGCTGGCTGAGGAGAAAAAGAAACAAGAAGAGCTGGGGGTGGCTGAGCAGAAGAAAAAGGAGGAAGAGCAGAAGCAAGCTGAGCTGAAGAAGCAGCAAGAAGAGAACGGCTAGCAGAATTGAAGAAGCGGGAAGTGGAAAAGCAGGCCGCGCTGAAGGAACAGCAGGAAGAGCAAAAGCTGGCTGAGCAAAAGAAACTTCAGGCCAAAGCCGCGGCGAAATCAGCCGCTCCGCCGGTGGCCGTGGGTTCCGTTGCTCCAGGCGCCGAAGCCGCAAAGCAGCCGAACAAGACCGCCGCCATTCCGGCCGAAGCCGCGACGCAGCTAGCGCCCGAGGTCAAGCAGGCGGCGGTGGCGCCGCACGAGCCTAAAACCGCCGAGATCGCCGTCGAACCGCACGAAAAGACATCGCACGCCTCCGGCCATCGCGACCGCAGCCGGCGCGCGCTGCGCGAGGCCGAACGCCGCCGCTATTACACCCGCGTGGAGCAGGCGCGCCGCCGCGCCTATTACGAAGAGGAACTGCGCCGCCGCGATCTACCGCGGCCCCGCGGCCTGTTCTTCACGGACGTCTGGCCCGAAGGCTCGTGGCATCAAGACGAGCGGCGGTAACCCGTCGCCAATAAATAGAGCTCGGCCGAATCGGAACGGCTCGCCGCCGGCTTGACGTGTTTCACGCTTGTGAAGTCGCGCTTGAGCGTGGCAAGCAGCACGGCCTCGGTGCCGCCCTGCAGCACCTTGGCGAGGAAAGTGCCGCCTGGGCTGAGCACCTCGCGGGCAAAATCGACCGCCGTTTCCACCAAGGCCATGATCTTCAGGTGATCGGTCTTGGCGTGGCCGGTGGCATTCGCCGCCATGTCGGACAAAACCACATCGGCCGGCCCGCCGAGCATGGTCTTTCAGATTTGTCCGGCGCGGACGGATCGAGAAAATCGAGTTGCATGAATTCGACGCCGGGCAATGTGTCCATCGCTAAAACATCAATGGCGACGACGCGGCCACGCTGCGGGGCGCCGACGCGCTTGGCCGCCACCTGACTCCAGCCGCCCGGGCGCAGCGCCAAGATCGATCACCCGCGCGCCTTTCTTGAGAATGCGCGCCTTGTCGTCGATCCCCATGAGCTTGAAGGCGGCGCGCGAGCGAAAGCCTTCGCGCTTGGCGCGGGCGACGTAAGGATCGTTGAGCTGGCGCTCCAGCCACAAATTGGAGGATTGCTTGCGGCGCTTGCTGGTCTTGACCCGGACCTTCAAGGCACGCGGGCTGCCGCCTTTACCCGTCGTCACGATAGCGCCACCTGATTGCCGCCGTCCCACACGCCGTCTTCGCGCATCATCTGCACCAACATGCCTTCGCGCAGGCCCCGGTCGGCGACGCGCAGCTGCGGACATGGAAAGGCGCGGCGGATCGCTTCCAGGATGGCGCAGCCGGCGAGCACCAGATCGGCGCGCTCGGGGCCAATGCAGGGGCTGGCGGCGCGTTCCTCGTAGCTCATCGCCCGCAGCCGGTCGATCACCGTGCTGATTTGCTGCGTGTTCATCCAGCAGCCGTCCACGCGGTTGCGGTCGTAGCGCTTGAGATTGAGATGAACGCCGGCAATCGTCGTCACCGTACCGGAGGTGCCGAGCATATGGACGCCGTGCAAGCCGCCGGCGGCGTGTTCGCGCGCGAACGGCGCGATCGTTTCCGCGACTTCTCCGACCATCGCCTCGTAGCTCTCCAGAGAGACCGAGATGCCGCCATGACGCTCGGCCAGTGTCACCACGCCATGCGGCAACGAGATCCAGCCGCTGATCAGCGGCAGCGGCGGCCCGCCGCGGCTCTTCTGCGACCGGCTGAGCCGCACCAGTTCCGAAGAGCCGCCGCCGATATCGAACAGCACCGCGCCGGCAGCGTTTGGATCGATCAGCGTCGTGCAGCCGGTGGCGGCGAGCCGCGCCTCGGTCTCGCGGTCGATCACCTCGAGCTCGATGCCGACGTCCTGCGCGATGCGCGCGCGGAACTCGTCGCCGTTTTCGGCCAAGCGGCAGGCTTCGGTCGCGATCAGGCGGGCGCGGGTGACGCCCTTGTTCTTCATCTTGTTGCGGCAGATCGTCAGCGCATCGATAGCACGTTCGATCGCCGCCTCGCTGATACGGCGCGAACTGGAGACGCCTTCGCCCAAACGGATAATACGGGAAAACGCGTCGACGACGCGAAAGCTGTCGCCAGCCGGTCGCGCCACCAGCAGGCGGCAATTGTTGGTGCCGAGATCGAGCGCGGCATAGCTCGCCCCGCCGCGATCGCTGCCTAAGCCGCCGTCGAACCGTCCAGGCGACCGCCGACCCCATCGGGACCGCATCAGCGGCGCCCGATCCATAGCGGGGTCGAGGCCCGGGATATCCCCGGCCTCGCCGCTCATAGCTTTAAGCCTTCCTGCCGCCCCCGCGTCGCCTCCCAGCGCTCTCGGCGCAGCAATTGTTCCCACGATCGCGAAAAGTCTAACAGCGCCGGTAGCCCACGCAACCCTCCTGCCCGAAAGCTATTCTTGTCGAAGCGGCCGGCCTGCTTTATTTGATGTTTTCCCTGGTGTTGACCCGCAAAAGCCCGGCATGGACGATCAAACCTCCGAAAACGCGCTTTCGTTGATGAAATTCGGCATCGGCCAGCCCGTGCTGCGCACCGAGGATCCGACGCTGGTGCGCGGCGAAGGCCGCTACACCGACGACATCAACCGGCCGGGCCAGGCCTATGCGGTGATGGTGCGCAGCCGCGACGCGCATGGCGTCATCCGCGGCATCGACACCGCCGCCGCCAAGGGAATGCCGGGCGTGCTCGCGGTCCTGACCGCGGCCGATCTTTCCGCCTATGGCGGCCTCAAATGCAATCTGCCGCTCAAGAGCCGCGATGGCTCGCCGATCCGCTATACGCCGCGGCCGGCGCTGGCCGGCGACAAAGTGCGTTACGTCGGCGACCCGGTCGCCTGCGTGATCGCGGAGACGGTCGCGCAAGCGAAGGACGCGGCCGAAACAATCGCGCTCGATATCGAGCCGCTGCCCGCGGTGATGACAGCGCGCGAGGCGGCAAAACCCGGCGCACCGCAGGTTTGGGATGGCGTGCCGCACAATCTCGCGCTCGACTATCACTATGGTGACAAGGACAAGGTCGCCGAAGCCTTCGTCAAGGCAGCGCACGTAGTGAAACTGCCGCTGATCAATCAGCGCCTGGTGGTGAATACTATCGAGCCGCGCTCGGCTATCGGCGAGTTCGACGCCACCGCCGAAAAGTGGACGCTGCATTCGTGCAGCCAGGGCGTCTTCGGCCTCAAGAACATGATGGCGGACATTCTTGGCGCCCCGCCGACTAAAGTGCGCGTGCTCACCGGCAATGTCGGCGGCTCGTTCGGAATGAAAGCGGCGGCCTATCCGGAATATGTCTGCATCCTGCACGGCGCTCGCGCGCTCGGCCGGCCGGTCAAATGGACCGATGAGCGCTCCGGCAGCTTCATGTCCGACCATCACGGCCGCGATCACGATATGACGGTCGAAGTGGCCTTCGACCAAGAGGGGTTGATCCAGGCGTTGCGGCTCACCGGCTACGGCAATCTGGGCGGCTATTGCTCGGCCTTCGGTCCGCTGCTGCCGACCCTCAACTTGGTGAAAAACATCGTCAGCATGTACCGCACGCCGCTGCTCGAAGTGGCCACCCAATGCGTGTTCACCAACACCACGCTGGTGTCGGCCTATCGCGGCGCCGGACGGCCGGAAGGCGCGTTCTGCATGGAACGCACGATGGACTATGCCGCCGCCCAGCTCGGCATCGACCGTTTCGAACTGCGGCGGCGCAATTTCATCAAAGCGCGCGAGATGCCGTTCAAGGCGGCGTCGGGCATGGCCTATGACTGCGGCGATTTTCCCGGCCTGTTCAAGGACACGCTGGCGCGCGCCGACATCAAGGGCTTCAAACAGCGCAAACGCGAGAGCAAGCGCGCCGGCAAACTGCGCGGGCTCGGGCTCGCCTGTTATGTCGAAACCACCGCGGCGATGACCGTCGAACAGGGCGCCATCCGCTTCAATGACGACGGCACGGTGACTATCATCACTGGCACGCTCGATTACGGGCAAGGCCATGCGTCGACGTTCGCGCAGGTCCTCACCGAAAAACTCGGCGTTCCCTTCGACCGCATCCGCCTGGTACAGGGCGACAGCGATCAGTTGGTCACCGGCGGCGGCACCGGCGGCTCGCGCTCGGTCATGTTGAGCGGAACGGCGATCGTGCAAGCCTCGGCAAAGGTGATCGAGAACGGCAAACAGATCGCGGCGCAGGTGCTCGAAGCGTCGGCCGGCGATATCGAGTTCAACGGCGGGCGCTTCACCGTGGCCGGCACCGACCACGCGATCGACATCATGACGCTGGCGGAACGCTTGCGTGGCGGGCTGAGGCTTCCGGAAGGCGTCCCGACGACGCTTGACGTCACGCATGTCACCGAGCCAATCGCCGGCACCTTCCCGAATGGCGTTCATGTCGCCGAAGTGGAAATCGATCCGGACACCGGCCTGACGCGCACGGTGAAATACACCGCGATCAACGATTTCGGCACCGTCGTCAATCCGATGCTGGTCGAGGGCCAGATCCAGGGCGGCGTGGTGCAGGGGCTCGGCCAGGTGCTGCTGGAAGGCGCGGTCTACGACGCCGACGGCCAGTTGGTCACCGGCTCTTTCATGGACTACGCCATGCCGCACGCGCACGATGCGCCGATGATCGACGTGGCTAATCGTCCGGTGCCCACCAAGACCAACGCGATCGGCGCCAAGGGCTGCGGCGAAGCGGGCACGTCCGGCGGGCTTCCGGCCGTCGCCAACGCGGTGATCGACGCGCTCTCGGACTACGGCATCCGGCATCTGGAAATGCCGATGACGCCGGCACGTATCTGGCAGGCGATTGAAGACGCCAAGAGCAAACAACCCGCCAAATAGAAAAGGGGCCGCCGTTACCGGCGACGCTGTGGTTTTCGTTCGAAGTTGGCTGTCAGGCTGGCCCCGATAGCTTCACATTCTTGAGGGGCAGCGAGCGCGGGCGTTCCGCTTCATAGCTCGTTGTATTTAGAGAATCTTTATGCCGCGCTGCGAAAAAGTTTCGATGCCTGCCGCCCTTCCTACCGCATATGCCCAACCCACTGGAAACGCACTGGATTGACGCAACTTGCCGGGCCATAGTCCGGCCCCGGCCTGGAACCCGCCACCGATGAGTCAAGCGACTGAAATCCTGGCCGTGAGCCGCGCGCCGCACACGCGCATCGTCGGTGCGGTGAGTGCGGCGCATTTCGTCTCGCATTATTACATCATCCTGCTGGCGCCGCTGCTGCCCTTCGTGCGCGCGGACTATGGCGTGAGCTATACCGAAATCGGGTTTGCCTTCGCTGCCTTCAACATCGTTTCGGCCGCGCTGCAAACTCCGGCCGGTTTCCTGGTCGATCGGCTGAGTGCGCGCAACCTGCTGATCGGCGGGCTGGTCATCGGCGCCGGCGCGTTCACGGTCGCCGGGTTGACCCATTCGTTCTGGATCATGGTGGCGATGTTCGCGCTCGCCGGCGTCGGCAACACGGTCTATCACCCGGCCGACTATGCGATCCTGTCGCACCGTGTTCCGTCCGACCGCATCGGCCAGGCGTTTTCGGTGCATACTTTCGCCGGGATGTTGGGATCGGCGGTCGCCCCGGCGAGTCTGTTGATGATGCAGAGCCTGTGGGGCTGGCGCGGCGCCTTTATCGGCGCCGGCATCCTCGGCTTCGCGGTGGCCATATTGCTTTCGGCGATGCGCGACAGCGCGGAGGTCACGGCCGCGCCGGCTCCTCCAAGCACAGCAGATACCGCGAGCGCGGTCGGCTGGCGGCTGTTGCTGTCGCCGGCGATCCTGCTCAATCTCTTGTTCTTCGTGCTGCTCGCGATGATGAGCGGCGGCATGTACAATTATTCAGTGGTGGCGTTCGGCGCGCTTTATGGAACGCCGGTGACCACCGCCAACGCGGCGCTGACCGGCAATCTGCTCCTCTCGGCAATCGGCGTGCTTATTGGCGGCGTGTTGGTCGGCCGCACCAGACACCACGGACTGGTGGCCGCCGCGGGTCTTGCGGGGATCGCGCTGTTCATCGCGCTGGTCGCCGAGATTGACGTCGGCTCGATGGCGCTTATCTCGGCAATGTCGGCGGCCGGCTTTTGCTCGGGCGTCATCATGCCCTCGCGCGATATGATCGTGCGCGAGGTCACTCCGCCCGGCTCGTTCGGCAAGGTATTCGGGTTCGTCACCACCGGCTTCAATATCGGCGGCATCATTTCGCCGCTAATTTTCGGCGCCATCATGGACCATGGCAGCCCGCGGCTGGTATTCTTGCTGGTGGCGGCGTTCAGCCTACTCGCCATCGTGACGGTGGCAACGCGGCCAAAGCCGGCGGCCTGACCCCGGGGTCGCCCGGTCGCTGGACGGGCTTGTCAAATCAGCCAAATTGCCTCATGTCAGGGGTCTCCGGTACAGCGGCGGCGGGTTGTTTCGACCGTCAAGCACCCGGCTTTGCTGGGGGATAGTTCAACGGTAGAACTGCGAACTCTGACTCCGTCAATCTAGGTTCGAATCCTAGTCCCCCAGCCACCGCTACGCCATCTCTCTGAGCATCTTCGACAATTTCGTACGGCTTGGTCTGTCAAGCTGCGGTTTTGCCAGAATGCTCCCACAATGCTCCCACATCACGCGTAAACGGGGCATCTACTATTATCGCCGTAGGCTCCCCAAACCCCTCTGTGGCGAGATTGCCGTTTCGCTGCGCACCAAGATATTCCTAGAAGCCGCCTGGCTGTCGCAATGCCTCGACAGGGCGTTTGAACGAGCACTCCAACTCATGACCGAAAGTGGCAAGCAACGCGCTGACATTGCTGGAATAGCAAGGCAGTATCTCCAGAAAGCTCCAAAACCGGACATGGCTTTGCATCGCAGCGAAACGTCGCTAAGTGCCAATCGCGACCAACGCACTTGCAGCAAACAACGCAAAAAGAAAGACCGCCAACTGCGGCGGTCTCTCCGAAATCGATCAGGTGCTTTGAACGTTACCAGCAACGCCAGACGCGCCGTACCACCCAATAACCACCACGCAATACCCGCACCCGCACCCAGCCGCAGTCACCTGGTCCGTAGTAATAATAGGGAGGTCCCCAAAACGGACCCCAGCCCCAACCGCCGCCCCAACCCCAGCCACCGCGATAACCGCCATGATAACCGCCATGATAACCGCCATGATAACCGCCATGCCCATGCGGCGCGGCAGAGGCGCTGGTTGCACCGAACGAAATGCCGAGCGCAGCAACGGTCGCAATGACAATCATAAATCGCCGCAACATGACGCCCTCCTTCACTAAAGTTAAATTTTTCGCAGAAAATATGGCTTCGTTCAAATTGCACCGCATTGTGATAGATCAACCCGGTGGGGTGCTAATAAGGACCAACAGCAAATATAGAAAGACCGCCTCGCGGCGGCCTCTCCGAAATCCGATCAGGTGTTTTGCTACCTCTAAAAAAGCCCCCACTTCCACGCCAAGATGGGGATCACGATGATTATCCCGATTATGATCCCTAATATTTTTAGCTTTGTGCCGCGCCTTGCGGCCGCCCCTTGAGCATCGCGCCTAGTCGAACCGGCTCGTTGGTCCGGCTCAAGGCCGCGTCTCATCGCTCTCAAGCGCTGAGTTTCTTTGGCAAGCGTGTCAATTTTCTCGTCGAGCCGCGCCAATTTCGCCGCTGGCGCATCGGTGCCTCGCAACTTTTCAAGCGCTTGGCCGACGGAGAGTTTAGTTGTTTCAGCCACGGTAAAATCCTCTACCGGTGAATTGTAGGACCGCGAAGGTTAAAAGCGTGATGAACTCGCGTCGTTTCATGTTCGCGCCCAAGCTAAGGCGACGGCATCTTAGCGGCTGAAACGAGTACTTCGCTAGGGGCTGAAACTGGCATCAAAATCATTGCCGCAGTGCACGAGCAATGTCGCATTGGGTCATGTGTGGACGGCGCTCACGGGTCAAGGGATTCTTTTGGCTTTCTGCTTGCGGTCGGGTGCAAGTCATGTGTCCGGCCTGTTTGCGCGGCGTTCATGACCGCTGGCCCTGATGTGATCCGCAGATCGGGTCCCTATCAATCGCTCGCACTCAAGAGTGCTTGACCCATAGCGGGTTCTCCCGATCCCCGGTCCAACCGGTTCGCATCAAACCATCATCACCCTCGACTTTTCTTTACGCCCTCGACGTATCCTTACATTCCCAGTGCCGGCATCTTTAGGCTGCCGCTGTGATGGCAGCGTTGCTCAAGCGGTTTGGCGCCCGATAGGTCTCGCCCCTGGCCAACACCGCCCAGGCGGTCCGCGCCATCTTGTTGGCCAGCGCGACCGCAACAACCTTGAACGGCCGCCGTGCGAGAAGCTGTATCAGCCAGGGGTACTTCTCCGGCCGCGCGCGTGCGATCCTGAGAATGGATATGGCACCGAGGACGAATAGCCGCCGCAGATAGCGATCGCCCTGCTTGGAGATCGAGCCAAGACGCTCCTTGCCACCTGTCGAGTTCTGCCGTGGCACCAATCCGATCCAGGCTGCAAACTCGCGCCCGGTTCTGAACGCCTTTGGATCGGTCATCGTTGCCACGACCGCCGTGGATAGGATAACGCCAAACCCTGGAATGGCCTCGAGCCGTTTGCTGTCTGCATTGGCGCGATGGGCTTGAGTAATGCGCTTGTCGAGCCCGTTGATCTGGGTCTGCGCCGCGTGCAGTTGCGCGACAATCGACTGACAGGCAAAGCGTGCGTTACTCGGCAGCCGCTCATCGCTGCTCTCCGTCACGGCCATAACCAACTGCTGCAATCCTTCGTGCCCTTTCGCTGACACCAGCCCGAGTTCGGCCAGGTGGGCGCGCAAGGCATTGATCAGTTGGGTTCGCTGGCGGATCAGAAGATCCCGTGTCCGGTGCAGCATCAGCGCGCTCTGCTGTTCGACGCTCTTGATCGGCACAAAACGCATCGATGGCCGCGTCACGGCCTCACAGATCGCTGCCGCATCAGCCGCATCGTTCTTGCCGCGCTTCACGTAGGCTTTGACATAGGTCGGCGGCATGAGCCGCGTGTCGTGCCCAAGCTTCTTGAGCTCGCGGGCCCACTGGTGCGCCGTTGCACAGGCCTCCATGCCAACGAGGCACGGCGGCAGATTGGCAAAAAACTCAAGAACCCTTAGTCGACCAATACGCTTGCGGATCACCACTGTGCCATCCGCATCGACGCCGTGAATCTGGAACACCGACTTCGCAATATCGACCCCGATCGTGCTAACCTCGCCCATGGACGGCTCCCCTCAATGTGGTTGCGTTTCGACCCAACCACCCTATGGCACTTCGATGCCGCAGAGTGGGCGCCGTCCACCGCATCAATCGCTGCGTATCTATTCAGCGACCGCGCCGATCAATGTCCGCTCTTGCTCCAATAGCGACCATGTTGGTTGCATCGCCGCGAACGACGCTAAGTGCCACAAGTGAACTTGGGCGCGATAGCAGGTGTTATTCTGAATGCCACGCCCGCGTCCGCATTGTTGACGCCACTTGTCACCGGGCATTGAAAATCGTAGGCGGCACTGTTTTTTTGGATTACGTGGCGCACCAGAAAGACTTGATTGGCCATGCCAAGCCCGGCTTCAAACCAGGGGAGAACATGATGCGCAACACGCTCGCAATTGCATTGGTAACCGTTCTCGTTATCGGACTTACGGCATTAGCCGACGCCAAATCGCAGAAAGCCTGCGATATTGGATGTTCAAAGTATACCGGCGGACAGAGGAACTCCACGATATATACAAAATGCATGGAGAAGTGCGCGCAGAGATAGCGAATTATCGTCAGCCACCGCAGCGCAGTAATTCCGCCCGGAATGGCGCAGTTGCGTCATTCGCGTCATTGCCGTCGCAGGCCAAAATCGACGTTTGTCCGTTGCTGCCCCACTAGCCGACATGCCTTCGCAGAGCAGCGAAACGTTGCTATGTGCCAATTCGCGTCCGACGCACTGCAAAAAGAAAGACCGCCAGTGCGGCGGCCCTTCCGAAATGAAATCCGATCAGGTGTTTTGATTAGGCCGCTGCTTGAACCTTCCGCTTCCGCCTGTGAGTTCATCGTTGGGCGATGCGGCCCTTCACATGTTTACTCGAAGACCGCGTCTCCGGCTCTGGAAAATTGTGATCAGCTGTGCAAAAAGAGTTTTGCAACACAATCCACCTGCAAGCAGACATTCGGAACGCAACAAGATCACTTCAGAAGCGCACAAGTACCAGTCACCAAATTGGAAAGGGCAAAAGCCATAAATCTCGGTTGCTCATTCGGCATTAAGTGTAACCGAAAAAACGTAGTGACACCGTCTGCAACAGCTTGTCCGCGATGTGAAGTTATATGAGGAAAAAGAACATAATCGCCGTCAAGCGTGGTCTTTTGGACGACCCATCTTTCACGCTTATGAGTGGCTGGAAAAGTAATATCGCCATCTGATATGTCGAAGACTACATTGTCGAGTGCTTTCCGCGCACCCTCTCCGATTTCCTTATTGAGGGTTCCGTCCTGCATGATACTGACGGCATCCTTGGGGTTACATCGATAAGTTTTAGCGCGATCTTGCTTTGCAAACGCACTGGCGGAATTTAACAACAGCATTGCGATACAGCCCAAGAACAGCGTTCTCGGTTTCATGACACTCTCCGTAAAGAACCGGACAATATGTTATGTATTGTGAGACTGCCGGTCGTCGTTTGACCCACATCAATGGGCCGAAGGGCATTTTCGGACAACTGAACCTTTGCGCCCCCGTCAACGGATGACCGGTTGAGATCACCCCCACATGCGGAAATTCGACGGTGCAATTTCATGTAGCTATGGGTCATTCGCGTCATATCGAACAGGCGCTAATGTCCACGTTTGTCCGCTATGCACCCGATAGCGACCGTCAGCCATCCCGGGCAAGACTGACGCCACGCTGACGTTGATTGCGCGCAGCTACCATTGCCGCACCACCAGAAATGAGCCTCCGGTCGCGTAATTTTCCCAAAGGATTTCCGCGGTCAGCGTTTCGCAAAATCCGAGTAAACCTCGCGGCGAATGCTCAGCTAAAGCCACCCTTGACGCGCTCCCACAATGCTCCCACAAGTCGCCACACCGAGTGAAAAAGCCCCCAATTCCAGAGTATTGGCTACTAGGTTGAGCGAATCCTAGTCCCCCAGCCAATCCGCAACGGAAAATTAAAGCAAAGTCCGTTCGGTTTTCACAACTCGAAATGGCGCCGAAGCCATCAACATCCATTTTGCCGGCGCCGGAACACGGGGCTAGGCAACGGTGCGATAGTATATCATTCTCCCCGGGTGCGTCATAAGCACAAATTATAAACGGGATAGGGGGAATACGCCGTGGCTCAAACAATTGAGGGATTCGTCGGCAGCGCGTTGGACGATGCGAAAATATCGCCGCTCCACGTCAAGGTGATCGCACTCATCGCGGCCGGTTACTTCTTCGACGTCATCGACTTGATCGTGCTCGGAGCGCTGATCCCGGACATGATCCAATCCAAGTTCGCAACCGGCACCGAAGCCGCCTGGATCGGCAGCGCGACCGTGTTCGGAATGTTCCTTGGCGGCATCGGGCAAGGCGAATTCAGCGACCGCTGGGGCCGCAAGACGGTCTACCAGTTCAATCTGCTGATCTTCGGCGTGTTCACCATTCTCGGCGCGCTGGCGCCGACGGTCATGTGGCTGGTGGCGGCGCGTTTCATTGCCGGCCTTGGCCTGGGCGGCGAGCAACCGCTCGCCTTCGCCTACGCTGGCGAATATTCGCCCAAGCGCATCCGCGGCCGCATCCTGGCTTTCGTACACTTCATCGGTGGCGCTTGCGTGTGGCCGATCTCGACACTATTCACGCTCTACTTCCGCGAATCGATCGGCTGGCGCGGCGTGTGGATCGTGATCGGCATTGGAGCGTTGATCGTCTGGGTGCTCCGTTTCGTATTGCCGGAATCGCCGCGTTATCTGGCGACGCACGGCCGCGGCAAGGAAGCCATCGATGTGCTCGGCAAGATGGGCATCGCCGGCCCGACCGAACCGCTCTTGACCGACGCCGCCAGTAATACGAAGAGCGATCCGTTTGCCATTGTCTTCTCGCAGTTCCCGGTGCGCGTCATCGCCGGCATGATCTGCTTTTCGGCCTTCTTCGGCGTCGCCATCGGCCTCGGCGGATGGCTGCCCAACATCATGCACGACAAGGGCTTCAGCATCACCAAATCGCTGCAGTTCACGCTGGTCATGAACTTCGCGGTACCTGTGGCAAGCTTGTTCATGATGTACGCGCTCGACAACTTAGGCCGCAAAGTCACATCGATCAGCGCCTTCATCGGCGCCGGCATCATGGCGGTCGTCTTCGCCAATGCGGGCAGCGAGGTTCAGTTGCTGATCTTTGGCTTCATCATGGTGTTCTTCATCCAGGTCGCCGGTAACTCGATGCAGATTTTTGCCTCGGAGGTGTTCCCGACCAACGCGCGCGCATCTGGCTTCGGCTGGGCGGCGGGCGTCGGGCGGCTCTCCACGGCGGGCATTTTTATCGCCATCCCGTGGCTGCAGAAGGGCTATGGCCTCAATGCTGTGTTCGGATCAATCGCCGCATTGCTGATCATCGCCGCGTTCTGCGTGACGCTGCTCGGCCCGGAGGCACGGCAGAAGGGCCTCGACGAAATCGCCCCGCCGACCGGCTAGTCCGGGTCGCGTAAAGTTAAAGGGGCCCGGTTTGGCGCCATGCCGGGCCGGGCCTCACCCATTCGGACCGGCAATTTGGTAGTCTCGCCCGCATGATCCCTCCCGGCACCGCCGCTAAAAACATCCGTTTTGTATCTCACTGCGATCAGGGCGGCCGGCCCGACGGCGTGCAGGTCATTCTACACAAGGGCCATGCATTCATCGGGCATATGTTCAGCGACGGCTATTCGGTCGTCGACGTGCGCGACCCCCTCGATCCGAAGACGGTCAATTTTATCGCCGCGCCGAAGAACACCCGCTCGCATCACCTGCAAATTCACGGCGATATTCTTCTTGCGGTGAATGGTCCCAACATCTGGGCGATGCAACAATACGCCAGCCAGGCAGACTACTACGCGAAGTCGCTGGCGGATTCGGTGCAGACCGAAGAGCCGTTCGGCGCCGGCATCCGCGTATTCGACGTGTCGCAGCCGGCAAGCCCACGCGAGATCGGTTTCCTGAATACGGCGGGGCTCGGCGCCCATCGCATCTGGTGGGTCGGCGGCCGCTACGCCTATGTCTCGGTGCATTTCAAGGGCTTCATCGACCATATTCTGGCGGTGGTCGACGTGTCGGAGCCGACAAAGCCGGCCTTGGCCGGGCGCTGGTGGCTGCCCGGCATGCACCGCGCCGGCGGCGAAACGCCGCCAGCCTCGTTCGGCAAGCGCACCGCGCTGCATCACCTCATCAGCGCGGGCAATATCGGCTATGCCGCTTGGCGCGATGGCGGCTTCACCATTCACGACCTGAGCGATCCGCCCAATCCGAAGCTGCTGAGCCATCGCAACTATGCGCCGCCCTTCGGCGGCGGCGCGCACACGCCCCTGCCCTTGCCCGGTCGCAAGCTTCTTGTGCTCGCCGACGAGGCAACCGCGGCCAATTGCGCTAACGGCGTCGCCTATACCTGGGTGATCGACGTGCGCGAGCTGACAAATCCGGTGTCGATCGCCACTTTGCCGACGCCGACCGAGGAGGATTTCTGCACCAAGGGCGCCAAATTCGGGCCGCACAATCTTCATGAGAACCGGCCGGGCGCGCTGCAAAGCGAAGACACGATCTTCGCCACCTATCACAATGCCGGCTTGCGCGTGTATGACATCCGCAACGCCTTCGAGCCTAGGCAAGTCGCTTATTTCGTGCCGCCGCCGCCGGAACGCATCGTCGATCAGCGGCCGAACCCCGCCAAAGTGATCCAGTCCTGCGACGTTTTTGTTGCACCGGATGGATTAATGTATCTGACCGACACCAATGCTGGGCTCTATATTCTCCAGTACGAGGGACACTGACCGATTATGACGAACAAGTTCGGGCGGCTCGCCCTGCATATGTGGACCATCGACACCACGCCGCTGGCGACCGCGCTCGACGCCGCCAAACAAGGCGGCTTCGACGCGGTCGAGCTGCGCCGCACTGATTTCAAGCGTTGCTTCGATGCCGGCATGTCGAACGCGCAGGTGCTCGAGATCGTCAAGAAAAGCGGCATTCCCTGCGGCGTGCTGGGCGTCGAATACGGCTGGCTCTTCGCCACCGGCGAGGAAAGCAAACGGCTGTTCAAAGTGTTCCGCGAGAGTTGCGAGAACGCGGTGGCGATGGACTGCGATATGCTGATGAGCGCGCCGGGGCAGATCAGCGGCCCAATCAAGGACGCGATCAAGTTCCTCGAAGAGGCCGGCGATATCGCCGCCGAGCACAAACTGAAGCTGGCGATCGAATTCAATTCGCAGCACGACGTGCTCAACAGCCTCGCCGTGCTCACCGAACTGATCGAGGGCGCCAACAAGCCGAATTGCGGCTACCTGATCGACGCCTATCATTTCACGCGCAGCGGCGCCGGCGGCCGCGGTTTCGAGAGCGTGCCGGCCGACAAGATCTACTGCTTCCAGTATTCCGATCTGTCGCCCAATCCGGTGACCGGCGTGCGCCGGCCGACCGATCGCCTGCCGCCCGGCAAGGGCGTGGTCAAATGGCGCGAAATGCTCGGACTCCTGGCCGAAAAGGGCTACACCGGCTATCTCTCCTACGAAGCGCCGAACCCGGAGCAATGGGCGCGCTCGCCCTACGACGTCGCACGCGAGGGCGTCGAGCTCACGAGGAAATTATTGCGGGACGCGGTCCCGGGCTATAGCGCCTGATCCCGAAAAGTGGGCACCGGTTTTCGGACATGATTATGCGCAAACAAAAAAGTTGAGGATTCATCATGGCAGAAGAACTCCCGCTCTTTCTCGGTCTCAACGACAAGACCGTCACCGAGATCCCGAAGACGGTCGAGAAGCAGCGCTTCATGACCAGCGTCGCGCCCAAGGCCGCCAATCCGGGAAAATGGGTCGAAATGCCGCGCATGCCGATTCCGACCGGCGAGCACGCCGTGATCGAATGCGGCGGCAAAATCCATTCGATCGCCGGCTACGCCAAGCACCGTGTCGATCAGAACTTCCACCAGGTCTACGACCCGGCGAGCAAATCCTGGTCGCTAATGGCGCCCTTCCCGCACCCGTGCAATCATGTGGCGGGCGTCTCGATAGGGACGAAAATCTACACCTTCGGCGGCTTCGTCGAGCAGAACCGCTGCCCGCATTCCAAGTGCTTCGTCTACGACACCGCGAACGACCAGTGGGCGCCGATCGCGCCGATTTCGCGCCCGCGCGGCGCCATCTCTGCCATCGTGCTCGACGGCAAGATCCACCTGCTCGGTGGTCGCGACGTGCGCTCGGTCGAGTGGCACGAGGTCTACGATCCGGAGACTAACAAATTTTCGGACCGCGCCGCATGCGCGGCTCGACAGGCACGCAACCTTTCGTCGGCCAGCGCGACCATATGGGCGTCACGGTGGTCGATGGAAAGATCCACGCCATCGCCGGGCGTATGGATTCGTACGACTTCAACACCGGCTTGAACGCGGTCTATGACCCCAAGACCGATGGTTGGTCGTTCCGCGCCCCACTGCCGACCCCGCGCAGCGGGCCGTCTTGCGTCTATATCGGCGGCAAGATCGTGGTGTTCGGCGGCGAGGCAACCGGCAAGGTGTTCGGCACCAATGAAATTTACGACCCAAAGACCGACAACTGGGAAGCCGGCACGCCGATGGCGATCCCGCGCCACGGTCTGCATGGCGCGACCTGCGCGGTGATCGGCAATATGGTGCACGTGCCGGGCGGCGGGCCAGTGCCCGGCGGCCAAGTGCAGGGCGCCTATCACGACGCCTTTACCTTCGGCTGACGACCGTGCAGATCGGAGGAATTCGCAACGGCAGGCTTGCCCGTCCCGCCTATGTGGAGTAGCCCCTCGAAATCATCCAGCCAACCGCGAGTCCATCTCGCGGTTGAAACCCATAGCCGGCCGTTGCTTTCCTTGTATCGGCGCTCCGCGCTGCGTCCGCGCTATCGGTTTGACGATGCAGTTTGCGAAACCCATGGATTCCCAGGAACACACGACCAGCATCGGCCTTTTCACCCTTTCGGTTCTGGCGCTCATCGTCGGCTGCATCACCGGCTTCGGCGCCGTGTTCTTCCGCGCTCTGATCGCGCTGATCGTCAACATTAGCTTCATCGGCCATATCTCGATCGTCTACGACGCCAACCGGTTCATCCCGGCAAGCCCGTGGGGCGCCTGGATCATCATCGTGCCGGCACTCGGCGGCCTCCTCGTGGTGTTCCTGGTCGACAACTTCGCCCCGGAGGCACGCGGCCACGGCGTGCCGGAAGTGCTCGACGCCATCTATTACAAAGAGGGCAAGATCCGCCCGGTGGTGGCGGCGATCAAGTCGCTCGCCTCGGCGATCTCCATCGGCAGCGGCGCCGCCGTCGGCCGCGAAGGCCCGATCATCCAGATCGGCGCCACGCTCGGCTCTTCGCTCGGCCAATACATCAATATGATGCCGTGGCAGCGCATCACGCTGGTCGCCGCCGGTGCCGGCGCCGGCATCGCCGCCACTTTCAACACGCCGATCGGCGGCGTGATGTTCGCCATCGAACTGATGTTGCCGGAACTCAGCGCGCGCACCTTCTTGCCGGTCGCGCTGGCAACCGGCGCTGCCACCTTCGTCGGCCGCTTGTTCCTTGGCTTGCAGCCAGCCTTCTCGGTGCCGGCGGCGTTGGCAATGCACAACGAGCAGGCGCCGATCCCTGCATTGATCATGTTTGCGCTACTCGGCATCCTGATCGGACTTGCGGCCACCGCCTTCATCCGCGGCCTAGTGTTCGCCGAAGACCTTTTCCCGAAGATCAGAAATCCGTATTTGCGCCACGTCATCGGTATGCTGATGGTCGGCAGCCTGATCTATATGCTGCTGATCTACCAGGGCCACTACTTCGTCGCCGGCGTCGGCTACGCCACCATCCAGGCCATCCTGACCGACAATCTCGCCGGCATCGCACTATTGCTCGGCCTGTTCGTTGCCAAACTGTTTGCGACCTCGGTGAGCCTCGGCTCCGGCGCCTCCGGCGGCATTTTCTCGCCCTCGCTGTTCATGGGCGCGACGCTCGGCGGCGCCTTCGGCAGCATCGTCACAGCACTTGGGCCAGTGCACGGCGTCGATCCGGTCAACTGCGCCATCATCGGCATGGCGGCGATGGTCGGCGGCGGCACCGGCGCGGCGATGACCGCGGTCACCATGATCTTCGAGATGACGCGCGATTACGACATCATCATGCCAATTATCGTCGCAGTCGCGATCGCCATCGGCATCCGGCGGCTGCTATCGCGCGAGAACATCTATACCATCAAGCTGGTCGCACGCGGCCACTTGATCCCTAAGGCGCTGCACGCCAACATGTTCCTGGTGCGCCACGCCGAAGAAGTGATGGATAAGGACGTGGTGCTGCTGCCGGAGGAAACCGACTTCGCCGCCTTCTTGCGGCAGACGTCATCCGGCGGCTTCCGTCATATCGTCGTGACCAAGGACGACCGCATCGTCGGCGTGCTGCGCGTCAACACCGAATTGCGACGCGGGCTAGAGGGCGCGTTCTCCGGCGTCAAGCTCGGCGACATCGCGCAGAAGAATTTCACCATCTCGCGCGCCGAGGACGTCGTGTTCGACGTGGTCCAGCGCATGTGGCGGCGAAACGCGGCCCTCTCCATCGTCACCAAAGGCAGCGGTTATTTGCCGCGCGCCAAGAACGTGGTCGGCATGATCTCCAAGGAGCACATCGCCGACTCGGTCGCCGACAGCATCCGCCCCTACGGCAACGAGGCGCGCGGCCCGATCTGATCGCGCGTTTGCATAAATTAGCGCGCCGGCCGCAGATCAAGTCCGGCGACGCCGGCTGCCACATTGAGGCCGGCCTGCCCCTGCACCGAGATCGGCGGTGTGGCCACCGACGTAACAGCCACCAAAGTGACGAGAGCGCTGGCGCTAACTCCCATGATGTTTGATTTCGCCGGATTACACGAGATCCTGTAAGAGAAGCCCTGGCGCCCGCGCAATGATCGCTCAGCGCGCTGCCAATACCTGGCCTGCGGGAATGACGATGCGGCAGCGCAGGCCGTCGGGATCGAATGCCATATCGACTCGGGCATCGAGCGCGCGGGCGAGATTGCGCTCGATCACCATGCTGCCAAAGCCTCGTTTTTGTCTCGCCCTCACCTTCGGACCGTTTTGCTCGCGCCAATTCAGATCGATGGCGCTGTCGCGTAGCGCCCAGTCGATCAACACGCGGCCACCGGGCACCGACAGAGCTCCGAATCTCGCCGCGTTTATCGCCAGTTCATGCAGCGCCAGCCCGAGATTTTGGGCCGCTTCCGGCTTGAGCGCGACGGGATCCCCGTCGACCGCAAGCTGCCCCTCGCCGCTGCCGGCATAGGCGGCCAGTTGCGATTGGATCAGCTCGCGCAATGAGGCGCCGTGCCAGCTCTCGCGCACCAGCAAATCGTGCGAAGCGGCCAAGGCCTGCAATCGCGCGGAAAATTGATTGAGAAATTCGTCGATCGAACCGGCGTGACGTGCGGTCTGCCGCGCCATCGCCTGAATTACCGCCAGCAGATTCTTCGAACGATGGGTCAGCTCGCGCATCAACGACCGCAAATGAGCTTCGCCCTCCTTGCGCTCGGTGACGTCGACCGACGCGCAGGTCAAGCCGACGATGTTGCCGGTTTCATCGCGCAGCGATTCGATATGCAGATCGTTCCATCGCAGGCCGGATGCGTCTTCGAACGCGAATTCGACGTGCTTCGGCTGGCCGCTCGCCAGCGCTTCGCGTTTCAAAGCGATTACGGCCGCGCCGCTGTCAGGAGGCAGGATGTCGTCGTCGGTACGGCCTAGAATGGCGTCGATCGCGCGCCCCAGCATAGGGTTGCTGACCGAGGTGTAACGCAAATCGCGATCCTGGGTGTACACGGTGACATGGGAGCCGCGCAGCGCCGTTTCATAGCGCGCAAAGCGGGCTTGCCACAGACTGAGTTCCCGGCCTTGCGCATTCACCTGCGCTTCAAGTCGCTGGCATTCCTGGCGCAGCCCGGCCAGTTCGGTTTCGTCTGCGCCCGACATGTCGTCCACCACGGCAGCAGTTGCATCACCTTTTCGCCGCCCGCGCCATATTCCGCCACGACCACAAGGCCCGGCAAGCTTTGAAGTGGAATTTCCTATTGGTACTGTCATAGCCAATATCGGTCCACGCCAATATCCCGATATCGGATTAACTCGCTTTCCGGTCTCGCCGCCGCGCGTTGCGCTCGAAGAACAGCGCCTGGCTCAACACCGCCGACACCGTCGCCGGCTGGAACGGCTTGGCGATCAGGAACGCCGGCTCCGGCCGCTCGCCGGTGAGGAAACGCTCTGGATAGGCGGTGATGAAAATCACCGGCACCTCGAACGAGCGCAGCATCTCGTTCACCGCGTCGAGCCCAGACGAGCCGTCCGCCAACTGGATATCGGCGAGGATGATCCCCGGCCGTTTGGCTTTGGCCAGCGCCAGCGCTTCATTATGGGTGCGTGCGACGCCGAGCACCCGATGCCCGAGGCCTTCCACCAAGCCCTCGAGATCGAGCGCGATGAAGGTCTCGTCCTCAATGATCAGCACGTCGGTGGCGATCTCCGCAGCGAGTTCGCGGCCACCGTCCTCGATCAGTTCGCGCAGCTTCGGCACGTCGATATCAAGCACCGTGGCGGCGTCATATTCCGAAAGCCCCTCCAATGCCATCAGCAAGAAAGCCTGGCGCGGCATCGGCGCAATCTGGGCGAGATGGCGCTCGACCGGCTGCTTGCTGGCGGGCGCGCCGGGTTTGTCGTTGAACGCGACCGAGTTCCAGATTTTGGTGAACTGCCGGTAAAGCGCGATTCGGCTCGATGTGTCTGTAGCCAGAATTTTGGGGTCCTGGATAAGAGCTTCGAGGGTCGCCGCCACGTAGGCGTCGCCCGAGGGCTGGCTGCCCGAAAGCGCCCGGGCATACCGGCGGAGATAAGGCAAGTGTTCAGCAACTGCTTGAGATGTCGACAAGAATCCCTCCGAACAATGTGCCTTAAATCAATAGGCACCGCGCTTAAAGTCGCGATCAATCCTATTTAGCCTTTCCCAACGTGGTCATTGGAAAAAAGTTCCCTATTTAAGGAACCATCTGCCAGTTCATGGGTTTTGCTTGGACGTAGAGGGGGACCTGCGCCCGGCTTAGGCAAGGGGATTTGGGGTTGATCGATGACTGAACGCAAACCCGTGGGACAACCCAAACCAATGGAAACCGCGGAAGCCCACAATCGTAAGCCCGGGTCCAAGCCGGCCAAGCTCAGCCGCGAAGTGCAGGCGCGGCTCGGCCAGCAACTGCGCTCGATGTACGACGACGTGGTGAACCAGGGCGTGCCCGACCGATTCGCCGAATTGATCAATCGCATCGATGGCGGCGGCAGCAAGGACGGTCAGTAAAGCATGGACGAGCAGGTCCGTAACGCCGTTCTGAGTGCGGTGCCAAGCCTCCGCGCATTCGCAATCTCGCTATGCGGGAATGTCGATCGCGCGGACGACCTGGTGCAGGAAACGTTGCTGCGCGCGCTCGCGAATATCGACTCGTTCCAGCCCGGCACCAATATGTCGGCTTGGCTGTTCACCATTTTACGCAATCATTTCCGCTCCGAATATCGCAAGCGCCGGCGCGAGGTCGAAGACGGCGAAGGCCGCTATGCCGAGACGCTGAAATCGCAGCCCGAGCAATTCGGCCGCGTCGAATTTCGGGAATTCCGGGAGGCACTGACAAAATTGCCGGCCGACCAGCGCGAGGCGCTCGTCTTGGTTGGCGCTTCGGGATTTTCCTACGAAGAAGCCGCTCAAATCTGCGGCTGCGCGGTCGGCACGATCAAGTCGCGAGTCAATCGCGCGCGTACACGTCTGGCCGAACTGATGGCGATCGACGCCACCGACGATTTCGGGCCGGACCAGCAGACGCGCGCGGCGATGGCCGGCGGCGCAGAATGACCGCCCAGTTCGCGCAAAGCGGACTGACTAAGGAATGCGATAATACGGATTGGGCAGCAGGAACTGCCGTGCGCGATCACTGGGGTTGTCGCCGGCGAGGTCGCTCGGCTGATCGCCCATATTGGCGATAATGGTGTAGCCGGCCGCCGCGATCTTCGCCCTTTCCGGCGCCTTGTAATCGGCGGCGGATTTCGCTTTCAGGTTTACCGGTCTCATCACCAAGCGGGTCCAGCCGCGATAGCCGGCGCGGTGAAGATTCCTGATCGTCGCGGCCCGCTCGCTTTCGTCGCGGGCAGTAATGAAGAACACGCTGACGCCTTTGGCCCGCGCGGCGTTGAACAGCTTCAGCGTCGGTTCGATCACGGGCGCCACGGCTTTAAGTTCCCACGCCTTTGCACCGCAAGGGCCTTTCGGCAGCCGGTTGCATGCACCGCTTGGGAGGTAGCCAAAATCGTCGGCGATTATCCGCGGCCAATTCGACAACGACGTTTCGTCGATATCGAGCACGAGCGCCGGACGTGACACCTCGCCCGCGTGCTGCTCGATATACGCCTGCGCCCTCGCCACCACCGCCGCCAGCCCCCGCTCATAATGGCCGGATTTCCGGTAAACAAGGAGTTGCTGTTTGAGTTCGTCAAGGTTTGGCGGCTGAGGGATACCCGCCTCGATGGCCAGTTGCGCGAAGGCGGAGCCGGCAAAGAGGAAGGCAGCAACCAGCGCCGCCGACAGGGCTCTGAAAACTTCAGATCGTGAAAACATTGACCGCAGGATTCGCATGATTGAGGCACACTCCGACAGGGCGGCAACCGCGCGCCGCAATGTCTACAATGAGCGTCCTGGCCAGCAAAAACCCGTCAGATCCGCCAGCAGCAGAGAATAGTATTCTACCTTAGCGCGCAAAGCTCTGGTGTTTTATGAGGTGCTGCCGCATAATGTTTCAATGGAAATTCGGCACCTGCGTTACTTCGCGGCCGTCGCGGCGGAACTGCATTTTGCGCGCGCCGCCGAGCGGCTAAACATCACGCCGCCTACGCTCAGCCAGCAGATCAAATGGTTAGAATCGCATCTCGGCGTGACGCTGTTCATTCGCAACACAAAGAAAAAAGTCGAACTGACGTTCGCTGGCCAACAATTTCACAAGTGGGCATTGAGCCTTATCGAAAACTTCGAACAGGCCGAGCGTTTCGTCCGCGAAGCCGCGCGCGGCGAGGTCGGCGAGGTCAGACTAGGCTATGTCGTTTCGGCGGCGACGTCCGGCGACCTCAAAAAAGCCATCGAAACCGCGCGCGCCGCCGCCCCAATGTGGTGAGTTCAAATCCAGCGGATGGAAACGCTTCCGCAAATCAAGGCGATCAGCGCCGGCAACATCGATATCGGATTTATGCGGCGCATGTATACGTTCCCGGCTGGCATCGTCGGCCTTCGGCTTCCCGCCCAACGCCTGCGCATGGTCATCCACCGAGATCATCCGCTCGCCGCGCAAAAGCGGATTACCGCGGCAGCCTTGGCCAAACACAAATTCGTCGGCTTACGAACTGGACGCTGAAGTCGGCTTTTGGCGAAACATCACGGCGGTTCTTGCCGCCCGCCGCGGTCCCGCAAATCGTCGCAGCGAGCGCCGGACGCGATTTCATTGCTGACATTGATCAGCGCCAATATCGGCATGTCCGTCTTGCCGGAGTCGTTCAAGGACATCATCCACCGCCGGGGTCGTAATGCGGGATATCGAGGGTCCGCCGAAATACTCGCAAAACGCCGTCGTTTACCGCGCGAACGAAACCTCCCCGGCCGTGCGCGCCGTCGTCAAGGCGATCCGGAGAGGCGTTTGCTTCATCGTAGTGCGCGCGAGAACATCGCGAAAATTTCCGCCCAATCCTTTTCGGCGGCCGCTTGATCGTAAACGTCGCGATCGGGAATTGCATATCCGTGGCGCGCGCCGGCATGCGTAACCGACCGGTATTTAAAATCCGGCCGGTTTTGAAACAGACCATCGAGCGTCATCGCGACACTCGGCGGCACGTAAGGGTCGTGCTCGGCAAATCCGCAGTAGATCTCGCCGCGAAAGCGGTCGACGAAACGATGTGGAGAATCCGGTTTGTCGCTCACGAGTTGCGTGCCGTGCAACGACGCCGTCGCACGCATCCGCTCCGGCCGCGTCCCGGCGATATACATGGCGTGCCGTCCGCCCATGCAGAAGCCAACCGAACCAGCGAGGCCCTGGCTCACCGGCTCGGTTTCGAAAAATTTCAGCACGGCGCCGACATCGGCATCCACCATCGAGTTTGTGAGCGCCGCGCCATGACGCCGGACGGCGTCTTGCTGCTCTTTTGAGGCAATCTCCATCGACAGAGTCTGACCGCGCGCGTTGCGGAAGTCGAAGCCTTTGACACCGTCGCGGTGATAGAAGTTCGGAACCACAGCGCAATAGCCCTGCGCCGCAATCCGCTTGGCGATTTCGAACAGCTGCTGGCGGATGCCCCAAATATCCATGCACACGACGATCAGGGGGACCGCGGCCTGATCCGCAGGCCGCACCATGAAAGCGTCCATCAAACCGGCTGGCGTCGGAATATCGACCTGACGCTCGATCAACAATGTCACTGTTTGCCATTCAATTTGATATGCGCGTCCTTTATAACTTTAGACCATACAACCTGATCGTCGGCTATCCGTTTCGCCAGTTGCTCGGGCGCGCCGCCGAGGGTCCGGAAGCCAAGAAAGGCAAACCGCCTTTTCGCCTCGTCGGTGCGCAAAAACTCGTTCACCGCGGCGTTGAGCTTCTCGACGATCGCAGACGGCATATGCGGCGGACCGAATAGAGCAAACCAGGTCGAGGCATACACGCCGGGAAAGCCCGCTTGCAGCATGGACGGAACACCTGGCAAAAACTCAATAGGTTCAGGCGTCATAACGGCGATGATGTGCGCCGATTTCAACTGCGGCGTATAGGCGGCGCAGCCGATATCGACGCGCCCGCCGATCAGATCCGGCAGCATGTCACTGCCGCCGCGATAGGCAATGTAGGTCGCCGTGACGCCGGCGTGCGACGCCAGCAACAGCGCGGCCAGATGGCCCATGGTGCCGGGCCCGGGATGCGCGACGGTCAGCCGGCCGGGATTCTTGCGCGCCCAATCGATAATCGCCTGCAGCGATTGTCCGGGCGTCTTCGCGCCGCCGAGAATGACGTTCGGGGTATCGCCGAGCAGCACGATCGGCGAAAAGTTCTTGGCCGCATCGTATCCGACCGATGGATCCATAATCGGCCGCAAGATCACGGGTCCAACCGCCTGAATTGCGATCGTGTAGCCGTCCGGTGGCGCTTTGGCGACGCCGATGGCGGCTACAACGCCGCCACCACCTGGCCGGTTTTCAACGACAATCGGCTGGCCGAATTTTTTCGAAACGGATTCGGCGACGATACGCGCGACAGTGTCCATGCTACCGCCGGGTCCGGCGCCGACGAACAAAGAAACCGGGCGGCTCGGCCACGTTTCCGCATGCAGGACATGGCCGGCCAATCCGCAAAAAATCAGTGTGACGAGTGCTCGGATAAGCAACAATTGGAACGACCTTATGACATGCGCATTGCACGAACCAAGCGGTATATTTTTGAAGATTAGACTATAGCCGATCGCGACCTTCAACAGCTAGTTGACCCTGATGTTTCCAAGTCGGTGAGTTGCCACACGCGTCTGTCATCCTACTCGCCGACATGGCTCCGACCGCATCAAAACGCCACATGAAGCTCTTGCATGACGAATAGTGAAACGGAAGTCGCGATCATCGGTGGCGGCGCGGCCGGCATCGCCGCGGGCCGGCGGCTCAAGGCGGCAGGCATTGATTGCCTGCTGATCGAGGCGCGCGACCGGCTGGGCGGGCGCGCCTGGACAGTCAATAAGGCCGGTTTTGCACTTGATCTCGGCTGCGGCTGGCTGCATTCGGCCGACCGCAATCCCTGGGCCACGATCGCGCAAGAACAAGGCCGCACCATCGACAAGACGCAGCCGCCCTGGACCCGGCCATCACTGCCGATCCGCTTCCCGCTCGACGAGCAGCAGGACTTCCGCCACGAGATGAACGCGCTCTACGAACGGCTCGAAGTGATGCTCGCAAAAGGCGGCGACGTCGCCGCGAGCGAGGCGCTGCCGCCGGGTGGCCGCTGGAACAATCTGATCACCGCCGTCGGCACCTTCATCAGCGGCGCCGAACTGGGCCGCGTGTCCGGTCGCGATTTCATCGACTATCAAGACAGCGAGGTGAACTGGAGCGTGGTCGAAGGCTACGGCGCGACCATCGCCGCGGCAGGCAGCGAGTTGCGCACGGCGTTCGATTGCGTACTGACGCGCATCGATCATAGCGGACGCAGGATAAAGATCGAGACGGCGAAAGGCACGATCACCGCCGACCGGGCGATCGTGACACTGCCGACAACTGTGCTTGCCGACAATGAGCATCTGTTCTTGCCGGCTCTGCCGGACAAGGCTCAAGCCGCGCGCGGTTTGCCGCTCGGCCTCGCCGACAAGCTGTTCATCGCGCTGGCCGATGCCGAAGAGTTTGAACCGAACAGCCGCGTCTTCGGTCACACCGACCGCGCCGCGACCGCGAGCTATCAGATCCGTCCGTTCGCCCGGCCGATGATCGAGGTCTATTTCGGCGGCAGCCATGCCGCAGCGCTGGAGCCCAGCGGCGAACGCGCTTTTTTCGATTTCGCGCTGGCCGAACTGACCGCTTTGTTTGGCAGCAACTTTGCCGCGCGGCTGAAACCAATCGCCATGCATCGCTGGGGCGCCGATCCTTTTGCGCGGGGCTCCTATTCCTATGCGCTGCCGGGCAAGGCGGACTGCCGTGCGGTGCTGGCGACGCCGGTCGATGGCCGCTTGTTCTTTGCCGGCGAAGCGTGTTCTCCGGGCGATTTCTCGACCGCGCATGGCGGCTGGTTCACCGGAACCGCCGCGGCCGACCACGTTATTGCGGTACGGCAAAGCGTGCAGGTCTGATATGCCGCATGCGCGGTTTGACCTAGCTCAACAAATCGGTAGCCGGTTCATGCGAGGTCCCCCGCTGTCACCAATCGCTGGGAAAGCAGATTGGATGGCGCTAGACTTCAACGGCGCATCGTCGCGTTCTCGGTTGGGGACCAGATCTCAAGCCGGATTGCTAATCGGTTCGGTCGAAGGCTGTTTGTTGCGTTTTAATCATGCTGGGGAACTTGCAATGGCGACACCGAACTCGGCGGCTGGAGACATGCCGCATGGAATGGCGCTGCTGCGCGATCCGCTACTCAACAAAGGCACGGCATTCACCGATCAAGAGCGCGACGCGCTGGGCTTGCGCGGCCTTTTACCGGCGCACGTGCAGACGATGAAGGCGCAGGCCGAGCGCATCCTCACCAATCTCCGCAAGCTGCCCAACGATCTCGAGAAATACGTCGCACTCAACGCACTGCACGACCGCAACGAGGCTCTGTTCTTCCGCGTCGTCACCGACAATATCGACGAAATACAGCCGCTCATCTATACGCCAACCGTGGGCCTTGCCTGCCAGAAGTTCGGCGACATCTTCCAGCGCCCGCGCGGCTTGTTTGTGAGCGCCAACGATCGCGGACGCATCGCCTCGGTGCTGCGAAACTGGCCTTATTCACCGAAGCTGATCGTCGTTTCCGACGGTGAACGAATCCTCGGCCTCGGCGATCTCGGCGCCAATGGCATGGGCATTCCGGTCGGTAAGCTGTCGCTCTACTCGGCCTGCGCCGGTATTCACCCGAAGCTCTGCCTGCCGGTAATGCTCGACGTAGGCACCAACAACGAAGCCTTCCTGACCGATCCTTATTATATCGGCATCCGGCAGAAGCGGCTTACCGGCGCAGCCTATGACGAATTCGTCGACGAATTCATCACGGCAGCGCGTCAAGTGTTTCCCGGCGTGCTCATCCAGTTTGAGGATTTCGCCAATCACTCGGCCTTCCATCTGCTACACAAATACCGCGATAAAATCCCTACCTTCAACGACGACATCCAGGGCACGGCCGCAGTCGCACTGGCGGGCTTGTTCTCGGCGTTGCGCGCGACCGGTGGCAAGCTCAAGGAGCAGACCATTCTGTTCCTCGGCGCCGGCGAAGCGGCAACCGGCATCGCCGATCTCGCCGTTTCGGCCATGGTGACGGAAGGCGTCACTGAAGCCGAGGCGCGCGGACGCATTTGGCTGGTGGATTCCAAGGGTCTAGTCGTCAAAGGTCGCGCCAGTCTGAACGCCGAAAAACAGCGTTATGCCCACCCGCATGCGCAGGTTGGCGATTTCCTATCGGCGGTGAAGGCGCTCAAGCCGACGGCGATCATCGGCGTGGCGGCGGTCGGTGGAACGTTTACCCCTGAAGTGCTGAAAACGATGGCGGCGATGAACGAACAGCCGATCATATTCGCGCTGTCCAACCCAACCTCGAAGGCGGAATGCTCGGCCGAAGAGGCCTACCACCACACCGGCGGCACTGCGTTGTTCGCCTGCGGCAGCCCGTACGATCCGGTGACGCTGAACGGCAAGACCTTTGTACCGCGCCAGGGCAATAACTCCTACATCTTCCCCGGCGTGGGCTTAGGTGCGATCGCCAGTGCAACGCGGCTGGTGACCGATGAAATGTTCATGGCGGCGGCTCATACGTTGGCCGAAATGGTAAGCGACGAGGATCTTAAACAGGGCAGCCTCTATCCGGCGCTTCCGCGCATCCGCGAGGTTTCCGCTCGCATCGGCACGGCGGTGGCCGCCGTTGCCTATCAGCGCGGCCTAGCCGATGGGCCGACGCCGAACGACCTTCGTGCCATTGTCGAGTTGCAGATGTACGATCCGCGCTACTGAGAAGCATTTGAAAATACGGAGGCCCCGTGCGGCGGCTGCCGCGCGGGGCCTCTTCGTTCGAACGGTGACGCTTGACGCTACGGCACAGTCGGCGCGCGTCCTCGCACAAGCCCCAGCAATGTGGCAATGGCGAACAAGACGATCGCCACGAAGAAGATGATCTTAGCGGCCTCGATCGCGACACCGGCGATGCCGCCGAAGCCGAGCAACGCAGCGATCAAGGCGACGATGAGAAATGTAACGGCCCAACCTAACATGGCGGTTCCCTTTCATCTGTTGCGGATGAATTCGCGTGTTGAGACAACGCGGCGGCCGGCGAAATGTTCCCGGCCGGGAAAACCGCATAGCGGAGTTGCTTAAGGCGTCTCTTCCTTGAACTCCGTGTTGTGCTGGGGGAACCAGACGTAGCCCTTGAGCATGTAATAACAGTACATCAGCGGTAGGCCCGTGTGGCGACAGTGCGGCCATTTAGAGGCGCGCTCGTCTTCAGCGCGACACGATCGGCGGCTACACGAGGATTCGGCTCTGGCGGGTGATGCGGGGTTACAATGTTTGCAAATATCGGCCTGGCAGCAGCGATGACGGCAGCGTGTGTCTCAGTCGCCTCGGCGCACGAACTGAAGAAATTTACCGGCATCGCGGCCTATTACGACAAAGGCTACTCGGGCCCCACTGCCTGCGGCGAGCGCTACGATCCCAACAAATTCACCGCCGCGCATCGCACCTTGCCGTTCGGCACGCGGCTGCGCGTCACCGACACCATGACGCACCGCAGCGTCGTGGTCACGGTCAACGACCGCGGGCCGTTCACCAGAGGCCGGGTGCTCGACCTGTCGATGGCTGCCGCCAAGGCGTTGCATATGCCCGGCCGCGGCCTGATCCGCGTGACGGCAGCGGTGCAATAGTCAGCCGGGATTGCGATTGCTGCCGTGATACGCGGAAAATTACCGGCCCTCGCGCATTTTTAATGCGTTTAATTCTTGTAAAGACACCGCAAAAATAACATCAGTCGTATGTGGCATGATGCAGCGCTTGCGCACACATCGGCGTACACTTCCAGCTTGCCGTCGGCCGATCCGATGCGATGGACCGGGAGAGCGCACAGAAGGAGATCGGGAGATGGTTCAAATTGGCCAGATTGCGAAACTTGTAATGATCGCTACGCTATTGGCCGTTTTGCTGCCGCCTGTGGGCCATGCGCAGTCGCTAACGACCACACAATACCGAAATCCGAAAACTGAAAGGGATTTGAGTGCGAACAAGGCATATTTAACCGGCGCCAAAGACGGGCTGCTAGCCTACAACAACGCGACAGATAACAAGCTGTTTTGCATGCGGGGTGTTCCAATCCTTAGTTTCGATCAAGCAAACGATATTGCAATGCGCTGGGCACGGAAGAAGAGCGTAGACGCCAATAGTCTGCCGATCTCGCTTGTGCTGCTGTACGGCCTGAAGGAAACGTTTCCGTGCTCAAATTAGCCACCAATGGATGCGCCGCTACGCGCCCGCCTTGTTATTGCAAATGGCCCCGCACATAATCGCCGCGCACCCGCACCGGCTGGACCTGAACCGAGGCGGAATATCTGAAGCCGATTTCCGAACTGCTCTGAGCGACTCCAATTGACAACACGGGAGAGCAGCGCTGCGCTACTCTCATGTCACTGCCGTCCTGCCCCACAAGGAAATTCCCATGCCCGCTAAGCGCCCCGCGCCACGTCTGCCTATCCTCGACGAAGCGCAGATGAACGACACCCAGCGCACGCTGTTGGAGGCGATCCGCTCCGGACCGCGCGGCAATTCGATCACGCCGCGCGGCCCCTTCGCGGTGTGGCTGCATGCGCCGGAATTCGGCCATCTCGCGCAAGCATTGGGCGGCCATTGCCGTTACAAGACTGCGCTGCCGCCACGGCTTTCGGAATTCGCCATTTTGTGCACGGCGCGGCTGTGGAAGGCCCAATATGAATGGTTCGCGCACGCGGCCATGGCCGAGAAAGCCGGCGTGAAAACGAAGACGATCGCGAACCTACGTGCCGGACGCGAACCGAAGTCTGCGCCCAAAGACGAGCGCGCGATTTTTGCCTTCATCCGCGAGCTCTACAAGACCACCCGCGTCAGCGACCGCACCTACAAACGCGTGCACGCCATCCTCGGCGACGCAGCCACGGTCGAACTGGTCGGCATCCTCGGCTATTACGCACTGATCTCGATGACGCTCAACGTGTTCCGCATGATGCCGCCGGCGAACGCCGAACTGGCGTTCGCCGAGCGGTAGTCACGGTCTCACTTCATCTTCATGCCGCCCATGCCTGGCATGTCGCCGGCAGCTGCCTTGGCGCCGATGCCCTCGACCACGAAGTCGACGTCGACCTTGCCGGCCTTGGCGAATTGCAGTGTCGCCTTGAAATGACCGCCCTGCTTGAGCTGGTCCTTCAATCCGACGAACATCACGTGATAGCCGCTGGGGTCGAGGATGACGGTCTGCCCCGGCTTGATTTCGATCCCGCCAGCGACCGGCCGCATCTTCATCACGCCGCCGTCCATCTTCATCTCGTGCACCTCGAAGCTTTTCGAGACGTCGGTCGAACCGCCGACCAGCCGGTCGGGGGCATTACCGTTGTTGGTTATGGTCATGTAGCCGCCGCCGACACTCGCGCCTTTTGGCGTGGCGCGCGCCCAGGGCGACGAAATTTTCAAGCTGCCGACGGTAACGTCTGCAGCCTGCGCCGGTAGTATCGCCAATGCGGCGAAAGCGGCGGCGATGATAAGTGTTATCCGGGTCATCAATTAATCTCCTGACAAGGCAGAACCTACTTCGCTGAAGCGATGCCTGCCGATAAACGATGTGACGAGAATTAAAAAATCAGGCGCGAGGGGGCGCGCGCGGGACCTGCGGGTGTCGGTCGGCCACGCGGATAACCGGCACGGTCGCGCGCACAGACGCCGTCGCGATGACGCATGTCAGACCGAGCTTGACGGCAACAGCTTGCGGTGGGCTGGCTAGTGTCTGCACGCAACATTGCGTGCCGCATCCGGCCGCGCAGGGGCAGCCGCTGTCGTGACCGGCCGGGGCGCCGCCGACCGAATTGGTTGCGGCGCAAAAGCTTGTCTTGAAGGGGCTGCCAGCTGCGACCGATAGCGGCAACAGCAAAGCCTGCAACGCAACCACATAGGCCGCGAGCAGCGCGACGACCCGCCAGGTTCGGGTATATTCGCTCATCGGCGCCAGTCTAGTCGGCTCGGATTGGAGCGTCCACCTGGCTGTAGCCAGCCGCTCAGGCCGAGGCCGGATAGCAGCGGATCAATTGGCTCTGCCGGATCAGGCTGCCGACGAAATCTCCCGCGCCAGTCGGGCGGAAGCCGCGTGCACGGTTGCGGTCCCCGATCAGGAATAATAGCCGCTGCCGATCGGCCAGCCGCCGATAGACTTCGCGCACCGGCAGGCGCGGGTCCCAGCAATCGATCGCCTCGCCGCCGATGCCATTGATTTCCACGATCGAGAAATCCTCGCCGCGCACGAACCCATCCAGCGATTCAAAACGCAGATCAAAGCGGCCATAATGAAATTCGGGCATGCTCGATGCAATTGCGTCGAAACGCGCTTCCAGCGCCGCGAGCGATCCCCCACCATAGCCCTTTCGACGACGCGAAAGGACCGATCACCTTTCATCCGCCACGGCTTGACTGCCATTGCGTTTTGATGCGGGACGAGCGCCCGATGAAAGAAAGAGCCCTGTTTTTGTTACTCCGGCTCCGAGTCGATTTTGGCCCAATCGGATGCGCCGGACAAGGAACTTCACATAGCGCGCGTAGGTGCCGTCAGTGGCCGTTTTGACGACCGTTGCGCATGGGCAACATTAGGCTGTCTGTTGGGCGTCGAACGGCTATGAATGTCGTGATAAACTATTGAACTATGACCGACGATCGATCTTCGGCCTCCGACAGCGAGTCGCGCGTGGTGCGGTTTCCACGTAGGCGGGCCACGGCACGGCGGCCGGCAAACGTCCCGTCGCCAGTGGACGAACTTGCCAAATTCGAGCGCGGCGAAGGCACCGACGATTATCGCCACCGCATGACCGTTAATATCGCTGCCTTTGTGTTCGTGCTCGCCTTGATCGGAGCCGGTCTTTGGCTGGCCGACACCATGGCGCAATTGCGCAAGGGCGAGGATTGCGTGCTGTCGGGCCGGCGCGGTTGCGCGCCCGTCGAGGTAAAAACGCTCCGCTGATGAGGCTGGCGCGAAGGACATCCGGTGCCAGGCACAGGCGCCCAGGCCGTTTGCCTCTTTTCCTAGCAAATGCCTGCCGCCATTGAACTTGAGGCGGCGCTTCGCTATACGGGCTGCCTACCGCATGCTGGTAAATGGCCGTGCCGGGGGCTTGCGCGCGGGACCGGACAATCGCGGCCGTCCGATCGCCAGAACTCCAAATTAATCAGAGAGTTACCGATGTCTTCGACGTTTGACACCATCGCCAATATTATCGCCGAAACCTGCGATATTCCGCGCGACACGATTACGCCCGAGAGCCATGCCATCAACGATCTTGGCATCGACAGCCTGGATTTCCTCGACATCGCATTTGCCATCGACAAGGCATTCGGGATCAAGATGCCGCTCGAGCAATGGACGCAGGAAGTCAACGACGGCAAGGCTACCACCGACCAGTATTTCGTGCTCAAGAACCTGAGCGCTCGCATCGACGAGCTCGTCGCTGCCAAGAGCGCTTGAGCCGGCGACGCCGATGCGCCTTGAGTATTTTCTGCTGGTCGACCGGGTCCTCAATCTCGATCTCGCCGCTCGCAAGATCAACTGCGAGGCCACGGTGCCGACTGAGAGCACGATCTTCGAGGGCCACTTTCCCGGCTTTCCGCTGATGCCGGGCGTCCTACTGATCGAAACCATGGCGCAGACCTCGGGCTGGCTGCTGGTCGCGATCAACAGATTTGAGCGCATGCCGTTTCTGGCCTCGGTCAGGGAAGCCAAACTCCGCACCTTCGTGAGGCCGGGCCAGCGGTTGACGGTCGAAGCGCAAATCACGCATGACGGCTCGGGCTTTGCGATGACCGAAGCCAGCATTTCCTGCGACGGCAGACTTGTCAGCAACGCCACCCTCACCTTCCGCCTGGTGCCATTTCCCAGTCCCGAATTCGCGTCCGAAATGCGCAAGCGCGCCGAGGCGGTCGGCCTGCTGACTGACGAGGCGCGGGCCGATGGCTGAGGCGGCGCGCGAAGCCTGGATCACCGGTATCGGCATTCTCTCCTGCCTCGGCGAAGGGGCGCAGGCGCACTGGCAAAAGCTGATGCAGGCGCAGCCGAGAGCGGACACGACGACATTCGCGCCCTTCGTCGTGCATCCGCTGGCGCCGGTGAATTTCGATGCCCAGATTCCGAAAAAGGGCGATCAACGGCAGATGGAAGCCTGGCAGCGCATCGGCACCTATGCGGCCGGGCTTGCGCTCGAACTCGGCCGGGGTCAAGGGCAAGCCCGACATCCTTTCGCGCATGGACATGATCGTCGCCGCCGGCGGCGGCGAACGCGATCTTGCCGTCGACAGCACGATTCTTTCCGGCCTGCCGCATGCAAAAAATCCGGACGCCTTTCTGAACGAGCGGCTGATGAGCGACCTGCGGCCGACCTTGTTCCTGGCGCAGCTGTCCAATCTGCTTGCCGGCAATATTTCCATCGTGCACGGCGTGACCGGCTCCTCGCGCACGTTCATGGGCGAGGAATCGTCCGGCATCGATGCCGTGCGCGTCGCGCTCGCGCGCATCACCGCGGGGCAGAGCGACATCGCACTGGTCGGCGGCTCCTACAACGGCGAGCGGCCGGACCTGCTGATGCTTTACGAATTTTCCGGTTCCGCGCTGAAGGATCGCTTTGCGCCGATATGGGAGCGCGGCGATAAAGGCGGCGTCGCGCTCGGCTCGCTCGGCGCCTTCCTGGTGATCGAAGAGCGTGGCCATGCCGAGGCGCGCGGGGCCAAGCCCCTGGCGCGGCTGTCGGCGGTCTATTCCGACCGCACCAAACGCGCGCCGGCCGACGTCACCAGGGCGCTCGCGCGGTTTTGGGACAAGATCAAGGACCGGATCAAACCCGGCCATGCCGCGGCGCTCTCGGGCGCGAGCGGCGCGGCCGCTGCGACCGCCGAAGAACGGGCTTTTCTGGCGGCCCATCCGGACCTTGCCGTGCGCGCCACCGGCACCTATCTCGGACACGCGGCGGAGCCGCAATTCGTCATGAACGTAGCGCTGGCGGCCATCGCTCTCGATCATGGTAGTCTGTTTCCGCCCTGCGACGCGACCGGGCTGGAGAAGCCGATGAGCGGCGATTTGCAGCAGGTCGTGGTGACCGGGGTCGGGCATTGGCGGGGCGAAGGCCTCGCATTGGTCGAACGGGCCGGCTGAGGGAGGGCGAGATATGCCGTCATCGAAGGACAAACAGGGGCGGCCGACCGTCGTGGTAACCGGGCGCGGCGTGATCACCTCGCTCGGCGCCGGCAAGACCGACAACTGGGCCAAGCTCACCGCCGGCGAATCCGGCATTCGCGCCATCACCCGTTTCCCGACCGACGGCCTGCGTACCCGCATTGCCGGCACCGTCGACTTTCTGCCGCCGCAAAGTTCTACGGCGGCGCTGACCGAACGCTTCGCCGAGCTCGCCGCCGAAGAGGCGATCGCCGAAGCTGGCATTGGCGCCAAGGGCGACTTTCCCGGGCCGCTGTTCGTGGCGGTGCCGCCGATTGAAGTCGAGTGGACGCAGCGGATCGAAATCGCGGCGAAATCGGGCGCCAACGACAAGGTGACCTACAGCGATCTGCTGCGGGCGAGCCCGAATTTCGCCGGTTACCACGATCGTTTCATGATCGGTTCGGTCGCCGACTATCTGGCCGACAAATTCGGCAGCAAAGGGTTCGCCGATCTCGCTATCGACCGCTTGCGCCTCGGGCGCAACCGCCATCCAACTCGGCGTCGAGGCGATCCGGCGCGGCGAGACCGATGCCGCGCTTTGCGTGGGCACCGACGGCTCGATCAGCGCCGGAATCGCTGATCCGTTTTTCCTTGCTCTCGGCACTATCCACCAGCAACGACGTGCCGCAAGCGGCGGTAAAGCCGTTCTCCAAGAACCGCGACGGCTTCGTGATGGCGGAAGGCGCCGGCGCGCTGGTGCTCGAGAGTTACGACTCGGCCAAGGCGCGCGGCGCCAAGATCCTCGGCGTGCTGGAGGGATGCGGCGAGATGACGGACGCGTTCCATCGCACGCGCTCGAGCCCGGACGGCAAACCGATCATCGGCTGCATCGCCAATGCGATAAAGGATGCCGGCCTGACGCCGGACGACATCGATTACGTCAACGCGCACGGCACCAGCACGCCGGAAAACGACAAGATGGAATATCTCGGCTGCTCCGCCGTGTTCGGCGAGCGCATCAAGAGCGTGCCGATCTCCTCCAACAAATCCATGATCGGGCACACTTTGTCGGCGGCGGGCGCGATCGAGGCGGTGTTCTCGCTGCTCACGCTGCAGCACCAGCGCATCCCGCCCACCATCAATTACAACATGCCGGATCCGGCGATCCCGCTCGACGTGGTGCCGAACACGGCGCGCGACGCGCGCGTCAGGCACGCCATTTCCAATTCATTCGGCTTTGGCGGGCAGAACGTCTCGCTGGTGATGGGCCTCGAGCCGGCCTGATAGCGCCCGCTCAACCCCGCCATGCGCGCTTTAAAACTCATCGCCGATCGCAAGCTCGAACTTGCCGACGTGCCTGCCCCGCCGCCGCCCGGCGCCGGCGAGGTGCAAATCCGCATTGCGGCGGTTGCGCTCAATCATCTCGACCTCTGGGGCTTCCGCGGCATGGCCTTCGCCAAACGGAAATTGCCTTTGGTGGTCGGCGCGGAAGCGTCCGGCGAGATCGCGGCGGCGGGCCCTGGCGTTGCCGGCTTCAAGCCGGGCGACAAGGTGGTGATGTACGGCGCCATGACCTGCGGCCAGTGCGCCGCCTGCCGCGAGGGCCGCGACAATCTGTGCGAGAACGTCGGCGGCATCATGGGCTTTCACATCGACGGTTTCGCGCGCGAGCTGATCAATCTGCCGGCGCGGCTGGTGATCCCGGTCCCTGCCGGCGTATCGCTGCGGGATGCGGCCTGCGCGCCGATCGCCTTCGGCACCGTCGAGCACATGCTGTTCGACAACGCCAAGCTCAAGCCGGGCGAGACCATCCTCGTGCATGCCGGCGGCTCGGGCATCGGCTCGGTCGCCATCAAGATGGCGAAGGCGATCGGCTGCACCGTCATCACCACGGTCGGCGACGATGCCAAGGCGCAAAAGGCCAAGGCGCTCGGCGCCGATCATGTCATCAACTACAAGACCGAGCGCTTCGAGGGCGTCACCCGCAAGCTCACCGCTAAAAAGGGCGTCGACGTGGTGTTCGAACATGTCGGCGGCGAAGGCTTCAACGCCTCCCTGCTCTGCCTCAAGCGCGGCGGCCGGCTGGTGACCTGCGGCTCGACCGCCGGCCCGACCGTCACCATCAATCTGATGCAGTTATTCCAGCAGCAGTACAAGATTTTCGGTTCGTTCGGCGCCTCCCTGCGCAATATCCGCGACAGCCTGTCCAAGATGGCGACCGGCATGACACCGATCATCGATACCGAAGTCGCGCTGGCTGATGTCGAACAGGGCCTGGCGCGGATTGAAAGCCGCCAGGTGTTCGGCAAGGTGATCGTGCATTTCTGATGCCTAATCCGTTCAGGCGAACGATCCGGCGCACGCGCCGCGCCGCAAAGCGCATCGGCGACGTCGTGATCGGCGCGCTGGCGATTGGACTGATCAAATTATTGCGCCTGGTGAATCCGGACCGCATGGCGAATGCCGCCGGCGCGGTGATGCGCAGGCTCGGCCCGCTGCTGCCAGAAAACAAGATCGGCCGTGCCAATCTCACGGCCGCGTTCCCCGAGAAGACGCCCGCAGAAATAGAGGCGATCCTCAGCGGCGTCTGGGACAATCTTGGTCGCGTCGGTGCGGAATTCACCAATCTTGACCGACTGTGGGATTTCGACGTCGAGCATCCCGAGCGCGGGCGCATCCAGGTCGATCCGAAAGACGTCGAGCGCTTCCGCCGGCTGGCAGAGGACGGCAAACCGGCTTTGATCTTCGCCGCTCATCTCGCCAATTGGGAACTGCCGGCGATATCGGCGCCGACCTACAAGCTCGATAGCGCCGTGCTGTACCGGCGGCCCAATATCGCGCGCATCGACGAGTGGATCACAAATACGCGCGGCGCCGTTATGGGCGAGCTGATTTCGGCCGGGCTCTTTGCTCCGATGAAGCTCGCCGACGCCCTCACCCGCGGCGCCCACGTCGGCATGCTGGTCGACCAGTACTACGTCCGCGGCGTCGAAGTGACTTTTTTCGGGCAGCGCACCATGGCCAATCCGCTGCTGGCGCGGCTGGCGCGCCACTTCGAATGTCCGATCCATGGCGCTCGCATTGTCCGGCTGCCCGGTCACCGCTTTCGCGGCGAATTGACAGACGAGATCCGGCCGGCACACGACGCGAGCGGCAAGATCGACATCGCCGGCACCATGCAGATCATCACCAGCGTGGTCGAAGGCTGGATCCGCGAATATCCGGAACAGTGGCTCTGGCTGCACCGGCGTTGGCGGCCGGAAGACCGGAAACAACCTTAGCCGCTCGGCGGAGGCTCACGTTTTGGTCGGAAGGCCCGCCGCTTTCCAGGCTATAATGCCGCCGGCCAGGTGCGACTTGTAAGGAAAGCCACGATCCTGGGCGGCAAGCGAAGCCGTCACTGAGCGGCGGCCTGACCGGCAGGCAAACACCACCTGCTTGCCTTGTGGGTCGGGAATGGCAGCCGGATCGAAGGCGGAAAGCGGCACGATCGCAGCGTCCGGATAGCGTTCGACCGCCGTCTCGTTCGGTTCGCGCACATCGACCAGCAACATACGGCCTTCCGTAAGCCCGCGCGCCACCTGCTCAGGCGTCAGATTCTCCACCTCGTCCGCGCGTGGTATTTCGTCGGCCATAACGCCACTCCGGTTAACCAGCGCGCGGTTTTAGCCGGATTTCTTTAGACGGTCACCTGGGTCCCGACCTCGACCACCCGGCCGGTCGGAATCTGGAAATAGTCGGTGGCGTCGTTGGCGAACTCGGGTGAGCCCGATGAACAGCCGGTCCTGCCAGCGCGGCATGCCGGAATGAGCGGCCGGTTTGAGCAAGCGGCGCGACAGAAAGAACGACGTCGACATGATATCGAACTGCCAGCCGAGCTTGCGCGCGATCGCCAGTGCCTTCGGTACGTTCGGCGTCTCCATGAAGCCGAAGCGGATTTGCACCCGCGAGAAGGTCTCGCCCACCGGCTCGATGCGCACACGTTCCGCCGGATCGATACGTGGGGTGTCGGCGGTCTGAATGGTAAGGATGACGTTCTTCTCGTGCAGGACCTTGTAGTGCTTAAGGCTGTGCATCAGCGCGGTCGGCGCGCTCAACGGATCGCCGGTCAGGAACACGGCCGTTCCCGGCACTCGCAGCGGCGGTTTCTTTTCCAGATTCGCGACGAGGAATTCGAGCGGCGTTTCCTGCCGCCGTGTCTTTTCGAATAACAGCCGGCTGCCTCGCTTCCAGGTGTACATCACCGTCATCACTATGGCGCCGAGCGCGAGCGGCATCCAGCCGCCCTCGACGATCTTGAGCATGTTGGCGGAGAGAAAGGTCAGGTCGACGAATAGGAATGGCAACATCAAGGCGAGTGCGCCGATCAGCGACCAACCCCAGACCCGCCAGATCACAATGATCGCCATCATGCCAGTGACCACCATGGTGCCGGTCACGGCGATGCCGTAGGCTGACGCGAGAGCACTCGACGAGCGGAACAAGGCCACTAGCAGCAACACGCCGACCAGCAGCAGCGTGTTCACGCGCGGCATGTAGATTTGCCCGAACAGCGCTTCCGACGTGTGACGGATCTCCAGGCGCGGCAACAGGCCAAGTTGAATCGCCTGTTGCGTCAATGAATAGGCGCCGGTAATCACGGCTTGGCTCGCGATCACTGTGGCGGCGGTCGCCAATACTACCATCGGCAGCAGCGCCCAATTCGGATAAAGCAGGAAGAAGGGATTTTCGATCGCTTTCGGCTGCAACAACACCAGCGCGCCCTGGCCAAGATAATTGATCAAAAGGGCTGGCAGCACCACGACAAGCCAGGCGAAGCGAATCGGTCCGCGGCCAAAATGTCCGAGATCGGCATAAAGCGCCTCCGCGCCAGTGACCACCAAGAATACGGCACCGAGCGTGTAGAAGGCGACGATGCCGTGATGCAAGAGGAAGTGGATGCCGTAATATGGATTGAATGAATACAAGATCCTGAGATTTTGCCCGATATGCCAAAGGCCCCCGACGGCGATCACGGCAAACCAGATCAGCGTGATCGGTCCGAAGAAGGTGGCGACCTTCGCTGTGCCGCGCGACTGCACGGCAAACAGCACGATCAAAATCACCACGGTAAGCGGCACGATGAAATCGTCGAAGGCCGGCGTAACGACTTTCAAACCTTCAATGGCCGAGAGCACAGAAAGCGCTGGCGTGATGATGGCGTCGCCATAGAACAACGCGCCACTGATGATGCCGAGCAGGATAACGATGCCGCCGCCGCGGCTCCCGCCGAGCGCGCGCGAGGCAAGCGCCATCAGCGCCAGCGTCCCGCCCTCCCCGTTATTATCAGCGCGGAGCAGGATAATGACGTATTTCGCAGTCACCACCAGGAGCAGCGCCCAGATGATCAGCGACAATATGCCGAGCACCACTGGCTCATTCACCACGTGGCCTGAACCGGCGGCCGCCAGTACCAACTCGCGCAAGGCGTAGAGAGGGCTGGTGCCGATGTCGCCGTAGACGACGCCGATGCAGCCGAGGGTCAGCGCCCAGAAGCCCACCTTGTGTGGCGAATGATCGACATCGCCAGTGACCGCGACTGAGTCACCGCCGGCGACGGCAGCACTTTTGGACATGAGGGATTGGCCTAAGCCTGTTGCGAAGCAAAAATCGAAGCCGCGGCTTATAACGCCGCCCCGGTTCGGTCTGCACCATCATTTGCGCAATGCGCGGAAGCAAGCCATGCATAAATCGCAAGTCGAACGTAAACTTTCGTTTAAATCAATGGTATAGCTGAAGCACTTAGGCGCGGTCGGGTCACACCGTCACCTGGGTGCCGACCTCGACCACTCGCCCAGTGGGAATTTGGAAAAAGTCGGTGGCGTCGCTGGCCGAGCGCGCCAGCGCGATGAACAAATGATCCTGTCAGCCCGGCATGCCCGAGTGCGGCGACGGCTTGAGCGCTCGCCGCGACAGGAAGAACGAGGTCGACATGATGTCGAATTGCCAGCCAAGCTTGCGCGCGATCGCCAGCGCCTTCGGCACATTCGGCTGCTCCATGTAGCCGAACTTCAAGGATACGCGCGAAAATTGATGAGACAGCGGCGTGATCTGCACCCGCTCATCTTCGGGGACACGCGGCGTGTCGGCGGTGACGATTGTCAGGATCACGTTTTACTCGTGCAGCACCTTGTTGTGCTTGAGATTGTGCAACAAGGCGGTGGGCGCAAAATCCGGATCGCTAGTGAGGAACACTGCCGTTCCCGGCACGGTATGCGGAGGCTTTTTCTCAAGACTACGCAGCAGCGTTTCGATCGGTACCTCGGTGCGCCGCGTCTTGCTGATCAAAATGCCGCTGCCGCGCCGCCAGGTCAGGATCATCAGGACCAATGTGGCGCCAAACAACAGCGGCGCCCATGCGCCCTCAAACAATTTCAGGAAATTGGCGGAGAAGAATGTGACGTCGACAATTACGAATGGCGTCATCAGCAGCGCCGCGTTCCACTGCGGCCAGCGCCAGAGCTTCCAAATCACGATGAAAGCCAACAGCCATCGACCACCATGGTGGTGGCAACGGCGATGCCGTAGGCGGAGGCGAGCGCGCTCGATGTCCGGAACAGCCCGACCAGCAGCAGGACGCCAAGCAGCAACGACACCGTCACCCGCGGAATGTGGATCTGGCCAACATGCGAGGCCGAGGTGTGTAGAATCGTAAGCCGCGGCAACAGACCGAGTTGGATCGCCTGATGCACCAGCGAATACGCGCCGGTAATCACTGCTTGGCTGGCAATTGTCGTGCTTCTCTACTGCCATTGACGATGCTGGCCTCGGCGGGAGCCGCGCTCTCGTTCACATCGTCGCTCATCGAGGTTGTTGCGGCCCGCCGCAGGGTTGAAAGGCGGGCCTTATATCACCGTCGCCATTGCGAGAACACCGACCATTTTCCGCGGCCAATTGCCCCGCATCAATAGCCGCGCAAGCCGCGCACAGCAATCGCTACGGGGCCAAGTCGGCCGGAATCGGCGGCTCTTCCCGCATCAAGGTAATGGTAACGCGCCGGTTCGGCGACAGATACGGGTTGTCGGGAAACAGAGGATCGGTGTCTGCCTTGCCGGCCACCATGAATATGTGCCCCGGCGGCACTCCTTCGGCGGCCAGAATTTCGCGCACCGCATTGGCGCGGTCGGCCGAGAGTTCCCAAGCGCCGTAGCCGGGCTTGTCCGGAACCTTGCTCGATGCCGTATGGCCAACGATAGAGATGCGATAAGGCAGAGCCTTGAGCGCCGGCGCGATCTTCTGGATCAACCTACGGGTGCGCTCATAGGGTTCCTTGGCGCCGTCCGGGAACATCGAGCGACCGTCCTGGTCGACGATCTCGATGTTAAGGCCCTGCTTGGTCTCCTCGACCATGAGTTGCTTAGAGGCTTCGGCGATTTCCGGCATGTCTTGCAAAGCTTGCCGCAAAGAGGCCGTAGCCATCGTGAATTTCTGATCCCTCTTGAAGAGCTCCTTGTCGGTGCGCTGGCGATGCTGGTCGTCGGGGGCCGGCATTGAGGACGCCTCGGACGGATCGACCTGAGCGGCATTCTTGAGTTTCGGCCGCGTCGGCAAGCCCAATACCTCGATGATGCCAGAAAAGCGGGCCTGATCCTGCACACCGAAGGCGTCGCGCATAGATCCGGCGACCATCTTCAGCTTTTCCTGGTCTTGCGATGAAAACGCCACCAGCATCACGAAAAAACTGACCAGCAGTCCCATTAGGTCCGCGAAGGTTACGAACCAGCCGTGACCGCCATGAGCCGCCTCTTTACGTCGGGCCATTGTCGCCGTTCGGATGCGCCGCCTTAAGCGGCGACCGCCTCCGCCTCTTCGTCTTCTTCATCGTCGGAGTCGCTGTGGCGATGTTTCTCTGGCAGATAGGCGAGCAACATTTCGCGCACGAGGGTCGGACTCTTGGCTTCGCGGATCATCAGGATGCCGTCGATGATCAGGGTCCGGTTGACCTCCTCGTCGACCAGTTTGAGATGCAGTTTGTCCGCAATCGGCAGGCAGAACAGATTCGCGAGCGCGGCGCCGTAGAAGGTTGCAAGCAACGCGCCGGCCATGTACGGGCCGAGCTTGGACGGGTCGGTCATGTTGGCGAACATCTGCACCATGCCGATAAGCGTGCCGATCATGCCGAAGGCCGGCGCGCAGTCGCCGACGGCACGATAGATCTTCTGGCCTTCGTCGAGATGGGTGAGAAAGTTGTCGCGGTCGCGTTCGAGATTGTCACGAATGAAATTCGTGTCGTAGCCGTCGGCGACGAAGCGGATGCCCTTGGCCATGAAGGGATCTTCGGTCTCGACTTTTTCGAGACCCAAGGGACCGGACTTGCGCGCGATTTCGGCGATCCCCGCCAGTTCGTCGACCAGTTCGCGCTGAGTCAAGCGCCGCATTGAAAAGGCGAATTTAGCGCCAAGTGGCAGCCCGTGCATGATCGAGTTGAACGGGAAACGGATGAGCGTGGCGGCGAAGGACCCACCGAAAATAACGATAAACGCATGCTCGCTGACGAACATGTGCAGGTCGCCGCCCATCAAAATCACGAGCGTCACGACACCGGCGCCGCACAGCAAGCCCAAACTGGTGGCAATATCCATGACTTCCCTACCAACGCAGCACAAAACGGTACGGCGACCGCTAGCGAGAACCCTAGACTGGCGCTGTTAAGAGGCGGTAAAGGCTAACTGTTGGTGAAAGAAAAACGTCCGCCGAAATGGGCCCAACCCGTGACCGGCCGGCAAAAACCTGCAAAAATCACAGTGATTGGGCTCAGAAGCCCCAATATCCCGCCCCAAGACCCGTTAAGAATTGGAGGAAGCAATATGCGCGAGATCGGCCACTTCATCGGCGGCAAGACGGTAAAAGGGTCCTCCGGCCGCTTCGGCGACGTCTTTGATCCCAACACCGGCGAGGTGCAGGCCAAAGTGGCGCTCGCCAAGCATTCCGAGGTCGAGCACGCCATCGCCAATGCTCAGGCCGCGCAGCCGGCCTGGGCGGCGACCAATCCGCAGCGGCGGGCCCGCGTGATGTTCAAATTTCTCGAGCTGGTGCAGAAGGAATACGACAGCCTCGCCAAGCTCTTGTCCTCAGAGCACGGCAAGACGCTGCCCGACGCGCGCGGCGACATCCAGCGCGGGCTCGAAGTGGTGGAGTTCGCCTGTGGTATTCCGCACCTGCTGAAGGGCGAATACACCGAAGGCGCCGGCCCCGGCATCGATCTTTACTCGGTGCGGCAAGCGCTCGGCGTGGTCGCCGGCATCACGCCATTTAATTTCCCGGCGATGATCCCGCTGTGGAAGGCGGCGCCGGCGATTGCCTGCGGCAATGCCTTTATCCTGAAGCCGTCGGAGCGCGATCCGTCGGTGCCGATGCGGATCGCCGAACTATTTCTCGAGGCCGGACTGCCGGAAGGCATCCTCAACGTCATCAATGGCGACAAGGAAGCTGTGGACACGCTGCTCACCGACGACCGCGTCAAGGCGATCGGTTTCGTCGGCTCGTCAGCGATCGCCGAATACATTTATTCTACCGGCTGCGCCAACGGCAAGCGCGTGCAGTGCTTCGGCGGCGCCAAAAACCACATGATCGTGATGCCCGACGCCGACATGGATCAGGCGGTCGACGCACTGATTGGCGCCGGCTACGGCTCGGCCGGCGAACGTTGCATGGCGGTGTCGGTAGCGGTGCCGGTCGGCAAGAAGACCGCCGACACGCTGATCGGCAAACTGATCCCGCGCGTAGAGAGCCTAAAGATCGGCCCTTCCAACGATGCACAGGCCGATTACGGGCCGATGGTCACCAAGGAGTTGCTCAACAAGGTGCGCGGCTACATCGATAGCGGCGTCAAGGAAGGCGCTAAGCTGGTGGTGGACGGACGCGGGTTCAAATTGCAGGGCTACGAGAACGGCAATTTTATTGGCGGCTGCCTGTTCGACGACGTGAAGCCGCATATGAAAATCTACAAAGAAGAGATCTTCGGACCCGTGCTCTCGGTGGCGCGAGCCAACGACTATGAGGAAGCGGTGCGCCTTCCCTCCGACCATGAATATGGCAACGGCGTCGCCATTTTCACCCGCGACGGCGACACCGCGCGAGATTTCGTCAACCGCGTGCAGGTCGGCATGGTCGGCGTCAACTTCGCCATTCCGGTGCCGCTCGCCTACTACACCTTCGGCGGCTGGAAACGCTCCGGTTTCGGCGATCTCAACCAGCACGGGCCGGATTCGGTCCGCTTCTACACCAAGACCAAGACCGTAACCTCGCGCTGGCCCACGGGCACCAAAGAAGGCGCCGAATTCGTGATTCCGACCATGAAGTGAGGGTGAACTGCGCTGTTTTTCGCTGGCTCTCCTCACCAAATAGGACGCCCATGTCCGAATACCAGCTCTACTGCTTCGCCCAGTCCGGCAACGCCTACCGCGCGGCGCTGATGCTCAACCTGATCGGCGCCGACTGGGAGCCGGTCTGGTACGACTTCTTCGGCGACGGCGCCGCAGCGCACGCCGGAGTTTCGCGAGACCATCAATGAGATGGGCGAAGCGCCAGTGCTGGTGCACGGCAAGAAGAAGCTTAGCCAGTCGGGCGTGATCCTCACTTACCTCGCCAACCATAGCGGCAAGTTCAAGCCGCAGGGCGAGGACGAGGAGCTGGAAGTCGTTGCGCTGGATCATCTTCGACAACCAGAAGGTCAATGGTTTCCTCGGGCCGTTCCGATTCCTTAAGAACTTCGCGCCGAAGCCCGGCGATCCGGCTGTGATGGCGTTCTTGAAAGGCCGCATCGATGGCGCGCTTGCCATCGTCAACAAGCGGCTATCCGGCCGGCAATTTCTGGTGAGCGACAAGCCGACGATTGCCGACATTTCGATGACCGGCTATCTTTACTATCCGGCGGCGGAGTTCGGCTTCGACATCGCCAAGGAGCATCCGGCGATCGGCGCATGGCTCGAGCGCATGAAGGCACTGCCCGGCTGGAAGCATCCTTACGATCTGATGCCCGGTTACCCGTTTGGCACGCAGGGCTACCGCAATCAGTGATCGTGCGAATGACCATGGTGGTCATGCGCATGGTCGTGATCGTGATGCGCGTGGCCGTGGCCGTGCGATGAGGCATAGGCGCCACATTCCGGCTCGAATGGTGCTTCGAGCAAGGCCGTTTTCGCGCCGAGCGCCTTGAGCAGTTTTTCGACCGCAGCGTCGCGGCGCGCGCGAATGCGATTGGGCAGCACCTGAATCGGCACGTGGCGGTCGCCAAGATGCCAGGCCAGCCTTGCCAGCGTGGCCACGTCGGCGGCGCGCGCTTCGATCAGCGGCTCGGGTGCGGCGACGACCTCTACCAGACCGCCATTGTCGAGCAGCAGGAGATCATCAGTGCGCAGGCGCGCGGGCTCATGCAGATCAATTTCGAAGGCGCCCCCCTTGACGCCGGTGACGGCGATTTTCTGCGCGCTGCTGCGCTGGGCGAAATCAAGGATGACCGTATCGACGAGCGGGTGGTCGCGGCGTTCGGCGGCGGCAAAGACGCGGGTGGCGCGAGGCATAGTCAAAAGGAGTGCCACTGATTAATTCAAACGCGCCGGGCGTTCATCATCAGAGTCGCCGGCCGGGACATGACCCGCCATCGCCATTGGCGCATCATCGGCGGCGGCGCAGCTGCAGCCTCCGCATCCTTGCGCTGATAGTTGCGATACGCCAGCCATCCAAACGGCAGGCAGCTGAGATAGGCGAGCGTGCCGATGGTGAGCACCTCCCACGGATAGCTGATGAGCAGCGCAAAGAATAACACCACCACCACGAAGACCGGCAGCACCATGTCGGGCGGCACGCGCTTGCCGACCCGCTTGCCGGAAAACACCGGCAGGCGCGAGACCATCAGCAGCGCAATGGCCAAGGTGTACAGGAAAGTCAGCCACACCGTGACCAGCCCATTAGAGATACCGAGGAAATTGAGATAAATCGGCAGCAGCACAGTGATGGCGCCGGCCGGCGCTGGAATCCCCGTGAAAAAATTTGCCGCCCAGGCCGGCTTGTTGGGGTCGTCGATCATCACGTTGAAGCGCGCGAGGCGTAGCGCCGCACAAATCGCGAATACCAGCGCGGCGATCCAGCCAGCGGATTTAAGCTCGTGCAGACCCCAGAAATACAGGATCAGCGCCGGCGCCACACCGAAATTCACGAAGTCGGCAAGGCTGTCGAGTTCGGCGCCGAAGCGCGACGTACCCTTGAGCATGCGCGCGACGCGCCCGTCGATGCCGTCGAGCGTCGCCGCCAACACGATCGCGGCAAGCGCCAGATCGAGTTGGCTCTCGACAGCCATGCGGATCGCTGTAAGTCCCGCGCAAAGCGCGAGCAGCGTGATCAGATTCGGCAGCAGCGTGCGCACTGGAATCGCCTTGAAGCGGCGGCGCCGGGGCGGCGGAGCGGGATCGAAGGGCGGGAATACCATGGTGCCAATATAGACGTTTGCCGAAACGCGCGCCATGGCGCGCTAACCCTAAATTTGCGGCCTCGTTAACGAATCAGCCGCTTCTGAACGCACGCCCGGGGTCGCTATTGCGCAGATCGGCGAGCACGGTTTCGCCGGCCAGCGAGGTCTGCCCGACCGCCACCATCGGCAGCGTGCCGTCGGGGAGATAAACATCGAGGCGCGAGCCGAAACGGATCATGCCGAAACGCTCGCCGGCGCCGAGCGGCTGGCCTTCGCGCACGAAGCAGACGATGCGGCGCGCCAACAGCCCGGCGATCTGTACTACCGCGACGCGGACACCGACGGTAGCAATCACCAACGAATTGCGCTCATTGTCGGCGCTCGCCTTGTCGAGGTCAGCGTTAAAAAATTTGCCCGGCTGATAAACGATCTTCTCGATGTGGCCAGCGACCGGACTCCGATTCACGTGGCAATCGAATACGCTCATGAAGATCGAGATACGCAGCAACGGCGCGTCGCCAAGCCCGAGTTCATGCGGCGGCGCCGCGGTGGTAATCTGACTGACGCGGCCGTCGGCCGGCGCCACCACCAAACCATCACGCACAGGCGTGACGCGCGGCGGATCGCGGAAGAAATAGGCGCACCACAGCGTCGCTATCGTGCCGAACCAGCCGAGCGGGCTCCAAAGCCAGAACAGCACCAAGCTGGCAAACGCAAAAGCGCCGATGAAGGGATAGCCCTCCGGCGTGATCGGCACGATCTGCGCGCGAATCGAATCGTAAATCGACATGCCCTATCCTACTCCGCTGCGTCGGCGGGCGCCTCGATCGGTGCCGTAGCGGCCGCGATCGCGTCGTCGTCCACCGGCGGCGGATTGCGGTTGGGCGCGACCTCGTCTTCGGCCACACGGGCGAGCTTCTCGCGCGCCTCTTCGGCTTCGCGCTGACGATTCCACATGCTGGCGTAGAGCCTGTTTTTGGCGAGCAGCGCAAAATGTGTGCCGCGCTCAACGATCTCACCCTGATCGAGCACGATGATCTCGTCGGCGCCGACGATTGTGGAGAGCCGGTGAGCGATGACCAGCGTGGTGCGGCCCTTGGACACGCGCTCAAGCGCGTCCTGAATTTCCTTTTCGGTATGGCTGTCAAGCGCCGAGGTCGCCTCGTCGAGCAGCAGAATCGGCGGCGCCTTCAGGATGGTGCGGGCGATCGCCACGCGCTGCTTCTCGCCGCCTGAGAGCTTCAGGCCGCGTTCGCCGACCTCGGTGTCGTAGCCTTTCGGGGCTATGCGGATCAGCGGGTCGATCTGGGCGAGTCTTGCGGCTTCCTCCACTTCTGCGTCGCTCGCTTCCCAGCGGCCATAGCGGATGTTATAGCGAATGGTGTCGTTGAACAGCACGGTGTCCTGCGGAACCATGCCGATCGCTTGGCGTAGCGAGGTTTGCGTGACCCTCGCGATGTCCTGGCCGTCGATCAGGATGCGGCCACCGGCCAGATCGTAAAAGCGAAACAGCAGCCGCGAGATCGTCGACTTGCCGGCGCCGGACGGGCCGACCACCGCTACTGTCTTGCCGGCCGGCACGTCGAAGCTGATCCCTTTCAGAATGCGGCGCTCGGATTCGTAGGCGAAACGCACATTCTCGAAGCGTATGGTGCCGCTGGTCACCTTGAGCGCCGCCGCGCCGGGAATGTCCTTGATCTCCGGCTCGCGCGCCAGGATCGAGAACATGAGCTCGATGTCGGTCACCGCCTGCTTGATCTCGCGGTAGACCATGCCCATGAAATTGAGCGGCTGGTAAAGCTGGATCATCATGGCGTTGACCAGCACGAAATCGCCGACCGTCTTTGTGCCGGCGCGTACTTCGTAGGCGCACATCACCATCGCCGCCGCGAGCCCGAAAGTGAAGATCACCGCCTGCCCGGCATTGAGTACGGCCAGCGAGGTATAGGCCATGGTGCTGGCATTTTCGTAGCGCGCCATCGACTTGTCGTAGCGCTCGGCTTCGCGCCCTTCGGCGCTGAAATACTTCACGGTCTCGTAGTTGAGCAGCGAGTCAATCGCCTTGATGTTGGCGTCAGTGTCGCTCTCGTTCATCTTCCGGCGGATGCCAATGCGCCATTCAGTGGCGTGATAGGTATAGATCATGTAGACGGCGACTGTGATCATGATCGCCAGCACATAGCGCCAGTCGAACTTCCACATCAAAACGCCGACGATGAGCGAAAGCTCGATGATGGTGGGCGCAAGTTGCAGGATCACCATGCGCACGATGGTCTCGATCGCATTGCGGCCGCGCTCAAGCACGCGGGTAAGCCCGCCGGTCTTGCGTTCGAGGTGGAAGCGCAGCGAGAGTTCGTGCATATGCACGAAGGTGCGGTAGGCGAGCCGGCGCACCGCGTGCATGGCCACTTTGGCGAACAGCCCGTCGCGTAGCTGCGTGAGCGCGGCCATCAGGATGCGCATGCCGCCATAGGCAATCGTCATAGCGACGGGTGCTGCCACGGCCCAGACCAGCCACTGCGAGGCGGCGACCGGGGCGCTGCCATGACCGGCGAGCGCATCAGTCGCCCATTTGTAGGTGAAGGGAACGGCGATCGTCGCCAGCTTGGCGGCCAGCAGTAGCAGCATGGAGCCGAGCACACGCAGTTTCAGGTCGGGCCGGTCGGATGGCCAAATATAGGGCCAGAGGTGGAACACCGTCCGCAGCAGCGCGCCGCGGTCGCTGGAGACCGGGGAGCCGCTGTTGGTCACACGATGATGATGGTGATGGTCGCTCATTCAGGGCCTCATATAGGCGGATTCTCGGCGGTAATCACCCTGCCCCTGCTATCGCCGCCAATAAATGATTGCCCGCGGCCGCCTTGACGCTGCCCTATGTGCGGGGCACATGCACAGGCATGAACCGAATCGAAAACCCTTCGAAAATCCGAAAGATATGCGTCTATTGCGGTTCCGGGCCGGGCACCGACCCGGCCTTTGTGGAAGCCGCCCGTACCTTCGGAGCAATCCTGGTCAAGAGCGGCATCGGGCTCGTATACGGCGGCGGCAACATGGGCATGATGGGCGAACTGGCGGGCGCGGTGCTCGCTCACGGCGGCGAGGTCACCGGTATTATCCCAGACTTCCTGGTGGCGCGCGAACACGCCATCAAGGGCGTACACGGGCTGATCGTCACCCACGACATGCACGAGCGCAAACGCAAGATGTTTGAGCTAGCGGATGCTTTCGTCGCGCTGCCGGGCGGCGTCGGCACCCTGGAGGAGATTGTCGAGCAAATGACCTGGGCGCAGCTCGGCCGCCATAAGAAGCCGATCCTGCTCGCCAATATCGCAGGCTTTTGGCAGCCACTCTGCGCGCTGCTCGATCACATGAAGACGCTCGAATTTATCCGCGGCGATCTCAACTTCGATCTGTTGGTGGCGAACAAAGTTGGCGACATCCTCCCAATGCTGCAAATAGCGGTAGCGGCGATACCGGAAGCAGCCAAGAAGTTGACGGCGGCCGACGCCGATAGACTTTAGCAACTATCTGACGAACGACACCGCCTCGATCCGATTGCCGTCAGGATCGCGAATAAAGGCGGCGTAATAATTTTCATGATATTGCGCGCGGTATCCCGGCGCACCGTCAGACGTACCGCCGGCGGCGAGCGCTGCGGCGTGGAAGGCGTCGACCGCTTCCGTCGAAGGCGCGCGCAGGCAGACATGCACGCTGCTGTCGGCGGCAACCGGCGCCATGCCGGCACGGACGTTGATCCAGAACTCGGGATATTTCTTGCCATAGCCGATCGCGGCGTCTGGCCATTCGCGCAACTTGGTCATTCCAAGCGTGACTAGCAGCGGCTCATAGAACCAAGCACCCGCTTTAAGATCTCGCACCGCAACAGAAACATGATCGATCATGGCCGGCCTATATCACGCGGGGGCGCCAGACTTGACCAACTTATAGATGATAGAATCCATCAACGCCTGGAACGAGGCGTCGATGATATTGGGCGACACGCCGATGGTGGTCCAGCGGTCGCCGTTCTCGTCTTCGCTCTCGATCAGCACGCGGGTCACCGCTTCGGTGCCGGAATTGAGGATGCGCACGCGGTAATCGGTGAGCTTCAGGCCGTCGATATATTTCTGATACTGGCCGAGGTCCTTGCGCAGCGCACGGTCGAGCGCGTTGACTGGGCCGTTGCCTTCAGCCGCCGAAATCATGTTGTCGTTGCCGACCTTCACTTTCACAACGGCCAAAGTGGCCGTGACACGTTCGCCTTTGGCGTTGTTGCGCTGCTCGACGTTGACGTCGAATTGGGTAACGTCGAAATAGTTCGGCACCGTGCCGAGCGTGCGTCGCGCCAGCATCTCGAACGAGGCGTCCGCCGCCTCGTAGGCATAGCCGATCGCCTCGCGCTCCTTGACGATCTCCAACAAGCGGCCGATGCGCGGATCGTCCTTGTCGGCTTTGAGACCGATGCGCTCGAGCTCGGCCAGAATGTTGGATTTGCCGGCCTGCTCCGACACCAGCACCTTCCGCTTGTTGCCGACCGTCTCTGGCGCAACGTGCTCATAGGTCGCCGGATCTTTGACGATCGCGGAGGCATGAATACCGGCCTTAGTGGCAAAGGCGCTCTCGCCCACGTAAGGCGCGTGCCGGTTGGAGCCGCGATTGAGCCGTTCGTCGAGCTCATGCGAAATATGCGCCAGTTTCTTCAATGCCGCGTCGCTGACGCCGATCTCGAAGCTTTGCGAGAATTCTCGTTTGAGCTTAAGCGTCGGGATGATCGACACCAGATTGGCATTACCGCAGCGCTCGCCTAGCCCGTTGAGCGTGCCCTGAATCTGCCGCGCGCCAGCGCGCACCGCGGCGAAGGAATTGGCGACCGCCTGCTCGGTGTCATTGTGGGCGTGGATGCCGACATGGTCGCCAGGAATAGTCTTGCAGACTTCGCGAACAATCGTTTCGACTTCATGCGGCAGCGTGCCGCCATTGGTGTCGCACAGCACGATCCAGTGCGCGCCAGCTTCATAGGCAGTCCTCGCACAGGCCAACGCATATTTCGGATTGGCCTTGTAGCCGTCGAAGAAATGCTCGCAATCGAGCAGGACCTCCCTGCCCTTCGCTTTGGCAGCCTTTACGCTGTCGCGGATCGAGGCGAGGTTCTCCTCCTCCGTAGTCTCCAGCGCGACGCGCACATGATAGTCCCAGCTCTTGGCAACGAAACAGATTGCACCGGCCTTGGCCTCGAGCAGTGCGGCGAGGCCAGGATCGTTCGAGACCGAGCGGCCTGGTCGGCGCGTCATGCCGAAGGCGGTGAACTTGGTCTTCAGTCCATGGTCCTTGCCGAACAGCTCAGTGTCGGTCGGATTGGCGCCCGGGTAGCCGCCTTCGACATAGTCGATGCCAAGCTCGTCGAGCATGCCGGCGATTGCCAATTTGTCGGCGAGCGTGAAGTCAACGCCATTGGTCTGCGCGCCATCGCGCAGCGTAGTGTCGAATAGATAAAGGCGTTGTTTGCTCATAACGCCCTCAGATCGCTCCGAAGTAATAGAGCGCGACGAGGATTGCCGCCGCCAGCACTGCGAATTTGAGCACAATGTAATAGAGCCAATGGCGCGGGAACGGTGTGTCGGGCTTGCTCATGAGGCCTCCCGCTTGGCGGCAAGTTGTTTGTGCAGAGTTGTGTTGGCGAGCCATTCGTCGCCGACGGAAACGGTATTGCGCTGCTGGGCGACGTAACCGCGCTTCTCGAAGAAGCCGCGCGCGCTGTCGCTGGCATCGACCAAGAGCTTTTCCGCGCCGCGGCTGCCTGCAAGCTTCTCCAAGGCGTCGACCAGCATGGCGCCGACGCCCTGCCCGGCCGCCGCCGGATGGACATAGAGCATGTCAATCTTGTCCTCGCCTTCGAGCGAAGCGAAGCCGACCGGCGAGCCGGCGAGCGTCGCCACAAGCGTCAATTTGCCCGCGAGCTTCTTGCCGAAGGTTTTCTCGTCGTCGGCGACGGAGGCCCAGGCTTCCTGCTGCGCCTCGCTGTAATCGTCAGCGGTGAGTTCCTCGATCGAATCGCGGAAGATTTCGCGCAGCAGCGGCGTATCGGCCGGAAGAAACGGCCTTAGGCCCAGCTTGGGATGCGCCATCGCCATCATCGCGCGATCTCCCAGGTTGTGCCGTCCTTGCTGTCCTTGAGGACGACGCCCATGGCGGCGAGCTCATCGCGGATGCGGTCGGATTCCTTGAAGTCCCTTGCCTTGCGCGCGGCGGTGCGCGCTTCGATCAGGCTCACGACCTTGCTTTCATCGATTGCCAGCGACGCCGGCCGGAATGCCATCCAGGCGGCGGCCGGCATCTGCAAGAGACCGAGCAGTTGTGCACTCGCCTTTAGGCAAGCGGCCACAGGCTTTGCGCCTTTGGCCGCTTCGCCGCGCAGTTCGTGTAGCGCAGCGAAAGCCTTTGGCGTGTTGAGATCGTCGAGCAGTGCGTCGAGCGCATCGGCGCAGAGGTAGCCAGGCCGCACCTCGCCGGCAAGCGTATACCAGTGATCGAGGTTTTTCTGTGCTTCGCGCAAGCCTGTAATCGTCCAATTGATCGGCTGTCGGTAGTGCGTCTGCAGCATCGTGAAGCGGATGACCTCCCCCGGCCAATCCTTCAACAATTCATGGATCATCACGAAATTGCCGAGACTTTTCGACATCTTCTCGCCTTCGACCTGCAGGAAGCCGTTGTGCATCCAGTAATTCGCCATTACCGGGGTATGGAAAGCACAGCGCGACTGCGCGATCTCGTTCTCGTGGTGCGGAAACACCAAGTCGATGCCGCCGCCGTGGATGTCGAAGGTCTCGCCAAGATGTTTCCAGGCCATAGCCGAGCATTCGATGTGCCAGCCCGGGCGGCCCGCCGTCTTGATACCGGCCGGTGACGCCCAGCTTGGCTCGCCTGGCTTCGACGGCTTCCACAGCACAAAGTCCTGCGGGTCTTTCTTGTAAGGCGCGACTTCGACGCGGCTGCCTGCGATCATCTCATCGAGCGGCCGCTTTGAGAGCTGGCCGTAGTCCGACATCGAAGGCACGTGGAACAGCACGTTGTCTTCCGCCACATAGGCGCAGCCAGCCTTCACCAGCCGCTCAATGATCTCCTTCATCTGTTCGATGTGTTCGGTCGCGCGCGGCTCGACAGTCGGCGGCAAGCAGCCGAGCGCGGCGACGTCCGCTTTGAAGTTCCTGTAAGTTTCTTCGGTGAGTTCGCGGATCGACACGCCGCGCTCGGCCGCGCGTGCGTTAATCTTGTCGTCGACGTCCGTGATGTTGCGTACATAGGTGACGTGCTCCGGCCCGTAGAGATGCCGCAACAGACGGAACAGCACATCAAACACGATGACCGGCCGCGCATTGCCGATATGGGCAAAGTCATAGACCGTCGGCCCGCACACATACATGCGCACGCGCGTGGGATCGATCGGCGTGAACACCCGCTTCTCCCGCGTCAGCGTATCGTAGAGCCCGAGCTCCATCACACGGCGTTCCTCGGCGCCTGCTGGCCCGGGCGTTGCTTTATCTCGATGGAGAAAAGACGGCCGCAGCCAGCGTTGCGCGCTAGCTAATAATCTCGCGGCAAATGCCGCAGATATGGTTAAGGCCGTTCATCTGGAGGCGCACAATGCTGCTTCGGGCGCGCAGCGTCAAGACCCGCTGATCCGGCGCCGCTAGGGTTAAACGACCCTTAACGATTTGGCTCGCATTCTAGGGATCAGCGTCGGGGCTGGCGCCTTCCATAAACACAGGCATTGCCATGCGCACACTCTTGGCCGGAATCGTCGCCGTCCTCTGCGCCGTCACGTCCGCGCAGGCTGAACGGCGCATGTTCATCATCGCCAATGACGGCGACGGCTACGGCATCGACCGGTGCCTCTCGTCCGGCGACAGATGCGGCGCAGCGGCGGCCAACGCTTATTGCCGAATGCATCGGTTTGCCTCGGCCGCGTCCTACCGAAAGGTCGACCGCGACGACATCACTGGGGCGATCCCGTCCGGCGGCTCCGGCGGCTGCCGGAACGGCAATTGCGACGTCGTCGCTATCGTCTGCTCGCGCTGAGAACCTAAAACTTCAACCCTGCAGCGCCGCCCACATTTCGCGGTCGCGCTCGACGGTCCAGATCACCGGCCATTCGACGCCGCGCACCTCGTCATAGGCGCGCACGACGCTGAACGGCAGGCAATGCTCGTATAGTCCGAACGTCTTAAACTTCGGGTCCATGGCCAGGCGCGCGAAATCGAAGGCGTCCTTCAGCGATCGTCCCTTCGCGACGCTCTCGCTCACCGAGCCGTAAAGCGTCGCGATGAAGTCGCTGGTGAATGCGAGACCCTCCGCCACCGTCTCCGAAGTTGTAAGCGCGGCGCCGCGGCCGGGCACCAGCGCAACCGGCTGCATTTCGGCGATATGATCGAGCGTCACCAGCCAATCGGTGAAATGTGCGTCGCCGCAATAGCAGGCGGTTTTGTATTCCACCAGATCGCCCGCAAACATCACACCGGCGTCGGGCACGACGGCAATCACGTCGCCGGCGGTATGACCGCGTCCGATGTGCATGATGCGCACCTCGCGCCGGCCGAGCCAGACAGAGATCTGGTCGGGGAACGTAATCGTCGGCAAGGTCAAACCGGGAATTGATTCCGCCGCGAGAAACAATCGCGGAAAGCGGCCGATCTCCGATTCCATGTCCTGCTTGCCGCGTTCGGCGATCAGGCCGCGTGTCGGATCGGACGCCAGGATCTCGGCACCCTGGTAGGCCGAAGCGCCGAGAGTGCGCACCGCGTGATAATGCGTGAGCAGAACATATTTGATCGGCTTATCGGTTATTTTGGTAACGCGTGCGATCAATTCATTGGCCGATGCCGGCGTAGGCTGTGTATCGATGACCATGACGGCACTGTCGCCGACGATAATCCCGGAATTGGGATCGCCTTCGGCGGTCACGGCGTAAAGCCCGGAACCGATCTGGTCGAGCGAGAGTTTCTTCTCGGTCGTGCCTTCGGTGGATGCAAACGCCTTGGCGGTCATCGCGTCACAACTCCTGGCCGATCATCGCCTCCAGCGACCAAAGGCCGCTGCCGCGCACCACGAAGTGCAATACCACAATCCACCAGAACAGCAGGTATTCGATCCCGCGGTTCTCCATTCGGGGTCACGCGTCAGCGTGAATTGCGCACCGCGGCGATGCGACAGCCGCAGGTACCACGACGATATCGCCAACCGCCCCAGTTGCAGGTAAATTGCCTGTGACGTTGGCCTTGCCGGGCGGGTAGCGAACATGAAGCTTTACACGTACTTCCGATCTTCCGCAGCCTACCGCGTCCGGATCGCGCTTAATCTCAAGGGCCTACCCTATGAGATAGTCCCCATCCACTTGACCAAGGACGGGGGTCACCAGCGCACTCCCGAATTCCGTTCTGTCAATCCGCAGATGCGGGTACCGGCACTTGCTCTGTCCAGCGGTGAGGTGCTGACCCAATCGCTGGCGATCATCGAATATCTCAACGAGATTCATCCCGAGCCGCCGCTTTTGCCGGCCGATGCACTCGAACGCGCCAAAGTCCGCGCCATCGCGCAAATGGTTGCCTGCGATATTCATCCGCTCAATAATCTGGTCGTGCTGCAGTACCTCAAGCGCCAGCTCAAGCACGAGCAACCGGAAATCGACGCCTGGTACCACCATTGGGTGATCGATGGTTTCAATGCGATCGAAGCGATGATCGCGCCGGGACCCTATGCGTGCGGCGCCCATGTAACGCTCGCCGACGTTTGCCTGGTGCCGCAGGTGTTTAACGCGCGGCGATTGAAGGTCCCGCTCGATCAATTTCCGAAAATCGTGACAGTCGAGACCGCCTGCCTGAAGCTGCCGGCCTTCGAAAAGGCGCGGCCCGAGAATCAGCCGGATGCGGAGTGACGGCGAGCCGCCAGCTTGCTAGTACGGCCCGCGTCTACTCTCTCTCCCCAACCTTTTGGCGAACGATTCCGTGATTCCCAGCAAGCTCGCCCGCGTTGTCCTCTGGATGGTCGGCACGTTGCTCTCATTTTCGGTCATGGCGGTGTCGATCCGCGAATTGGCCAAGGCAAACTTGAGCATTTTCGAAATCCTCGCCATCCGCAGCGGCGGCGCTCTCTCGGTGCTGCTCGTTTTGCTCACGCTGCGTCCGGAATTGCGGCCGTATGCGTTGCCTCGCCGCATGAAGCTCAACCTGCTTCGCAACTGCGTGCATTACGCCTCGCAATATGCATGGGCGCTGAGCATCACCATGCTGCCGCTTGCCATGGTCTTCGCGCTCGAATTCACGATGCCGGCCTGGACCGCATTGCTCGCAGTGTGGCTGCTGCACGAGCGGTTGACGCCGAGCCGGATTGCCGTGGTCGTGTTCGGCCTGATCGGCGTGCTGGTGATCCTGCGGCCAGGCATTACCACTTTCAATCCGGCGGCGTTTCTCGTGCTAGCCGCAGCATTCGGCTACGCCATCACCATGATCACTACTAAGAAGCTGACCATGACCGAAACCACCTTTGGCATCGTGTTCTGGATGGCGGTGATCCAGTTTCCGCTTTCACTACTCGGCAGCGATCCGGCAGTATTTCTCCATCTCGAAGCACGCCATATTTTGCCCGCAATTGGGGTCGGCACTGCGGGCCTAACGTCGCACTACTGCCTCAGCAATGCGTTCCGCGCGGGCGACGCCACGCTCGTGGTTCCACTTGATTTCATGCGCATTCCGCTGATCGCGGTTGTCGGCTGGGCGTTTTATGGCGAGCGGCTCGATATATTAGTGCTGGTCGGCGCCCTTATCATTATTGTCGGCGTGCTGTGGAATCTGCGTTCGGAGACCGCGCGGTCATAATGGGCACGAGGCTCGCGCCGCCACGATTTTCGCGATAGAGTGCCAACTATGAACGTCCACTTAATGAAGCTTGCAGTCGTGACGGCGACGGCGTTTGTGTCGTGCGCCGGCGCGCTTGCGCAGTCGCCGAATCCGAACTGCCAGCGATTGGAAACACAGCTGTCCTCGCTTGACCGCGGCAACAACGATCCTGTGCGCGCTGACCAGATTCGCCACGCTGAGGATGCTGTCCACCGCCAACAGTTCGAGGTCGATCGGCTGGTCGCGCAGTCCCGTCGCATGGGCTGTGAAAGTTCCGGCTTCTTCTCGATCTTCAGCAATCCGCCGCCGCAATGCGGCAGCCTTACCCGCCAAATAGATCAGCAGCGCAACGCGCTCGATCGTATGCAAAATCAATTGGAACAGTTGAGCGGCGGGACTACTGAGCGCGCCGCGCAGCGGCAGTCGCTGCTTATCGCGCTTGGCGACAACGGCTGCGGCCCGCAATATCGATCCGCCGCGCTGCAAGGGCAGCAAGGCGGCTTCTTCGACCGCTTGTTCGGCGGCAACGGCGGCATGTTCTCCGCGCCGTCGGGGCAAATGGGCGGCACCTTCCGCACTATCTGCGTGCGCACCTGCGACGGCTTCTATTTCCCAATTTCGTTCGAGACCACGCCCGATCGCTTCCGCGACGACGAGGCGGCATGCCAACGCATGTGCCCGGCGGCGGAAAGTTTCGCTCTACACCTATCACAACCCCGGCGAAGACGTGGCGCAGGCGGTGTCGCTCGACAGTCGGCTCTACACCGAACTGCCAACCGCATTCAGCTACCGCAAGGCGCTCAATCCGGCCTGCAGTTGCCGCCGGCCGGGTGAAAGCTGGGCCGAGGCGCTCAAAGCGACAGGACCCGACCAAACGGTGGTGCCCGGCGATGTGGTCGTCACCGAACAGAATGCAAAACAACTCTCGCAGCCACGGATCGGCGCCGACGGCAAGCCGATCCGACATGATCCGCGCGCGACGACGCCGACTGCGCCGGCTTCGATCGCGGAAGCGCCTGGCGAAACCGACCCAACTAAGCGCACCGTTCGCACAGTTGGGCCAACGTTTCTGCCGGTTCGCTGATTAGAAGTCGGCCGCTTCGGCCTTTGCCGGCGCGCCAGTAGCCGGCGTCGTATCCGCCGCTGGCAGCGGCGTACCGGGATCCCGGAAGCGATTGGTAATCGGATAGCGGCGGTCGCGGCCGAAATTCTTCAGTGTCACCTTGACGCCTGGCGCCGCCTGGCGGCGCTTGTATTCGGCGATATTGAGCATGCGCTCGATGCGCACCACGGTATCACGGTCGAAGCCGGCCGCCACAATGCTTGAGATTGGCTCCTCGCGCTCGACCAACCGCTCCAGGATCGGATCGAGCACCGCATAGGGCGGCAGCGAATCCTCGTCCTTCTGATTCTCGCGCAGTTCGGCGGTCGGCGGCCGCGTGATGATGTTCTCGGGAATGACCGGACCATCTGGCCCCATGGCGCCGTCCGGCTTCCAGGTGTTGCGCAGACGCGAAAGACGGAACACTTCGGTCTTGTACAGATCCTTGATGGGATTGAAGCCGCCGTTCATGTCACCGTAGAGCGTGGCGTAGCCGACCGACATTTCCGACTTGTTGCCGGTGGTCACCACCATAACGTTGAACTTGTTGGAAATCGCCATCAGGATAGTTCCGCGCGCGCGCGCCTGCAGGTTCTCCTCGGTAACATCACGCGGCAAGCCGGCGAAGGCCGGCGCAAGCGCCGCTTCCAATCCTTCCACCGCCGGCGCGATCGGCAGAATTTGGTAGCGCACGCCGAGCGCCTTAGCGCAAGCGGCCGCGTCGTCGAGCGATTCCTGCGCCGTGAACTTATAGGGCATCATGACGCAGCGCACGCGCTCGGCGCCAAGTGCGTCGACGGCCATGGCCGCGCAAAGCGCCGAATCCACCCCGCCGGACAATCCGAGCACCACGCCGGGGAAGCCGTTCTTGTTGACATAGTCGCGAAGGCCCAGCACGCAAGCCGCATAGTCGGCGCGCTCGGACTCGACGGCGGCGACCATCGGCCCGTTATCGCAGCGCCAGGTCGTGCCGTGCCGATGCCACTGGGTGGTGACGATGATTTCTTGAAACGCGACGAGTTGAAACGCCAGCGAGCAATCGGCGTGCAGCCCAAAGGATACGCCGTCGAACACCAGTTCATCTTGGGCGCCGACTTGGTTCACATAGACCGTCGCCAGTCCTTGCTCGGTGACGCGGGCCACCGCGATGTTGAGCCGCACGTCGCCCTTATGCCGCCAATAAGGCGATCCGTTCGGCACCACCAGCAATTCGGCGCCAGTTTCGGCCAGACATTCGACAATTTCCTCGCCCCAGATGTCCTCGCAGATCGGAAGTCCCAGTCGCACGCCGCGGAAATTCACCGGCCCCGGCATTGGCCCCGGCGCGAATACCCGCTTTTCGTCGAACACCCCATAATTGGGCAGATCGACCTTATAGCGTAGCGCCGCTATCCCTCCGCCTTCGAGCAGCGCCACCGCGTTGTGGAGCTTGCCCGCCTCGACCCAGGGCGTGCCGACCAGCATCGCCGGACCGCCCGACGCGGTTTCCCGGGCCAGCACCTCGATGGCCGCGCGGCAGGCTGCCTGAAACGCGGGCTTAAGCACCAAGTCCTCGGGCGGATAGCCGGCAATGAACAATTCGGGGAAAACGACCAGGTCGGCGCCCTGCGCCGCCGCCGTCATGCGCGCGCGGCGCACCTTTTCGGCATTGCCGGCCACGTCGCCGACAATCGAATTGATCTGCGCGACCGCAATCGCGAGCTTATCTGAAGGCCGCCTATCCATAGAGATGATCTAGCGCCTGCGCTTTCACGCCGCAATCAGAGACCGAGCGGCGGAAAACGCAGAGCTGCCCATTCACAGCCCGGCGACCGCCGGCATGGGCTTGGCGCGCCCGTTGCGCTCCTTGCGCAACAGTTCGGCCAACAGGAACGCCATGTCGATCGCCTGCTCCGCATTGAGCCGCGGGTCGCAGGCCGTATGGTAACGGTCGTTGAGGTCAGCATCGGTGATGGCGCGGGCACCGCCGGTGCATTCGGTGACGTTCTGCCCGGTCATTTCGAGATGCACGCCGCCGGCATGGGTGCCTTCGGCCTGGTGGATATCGAAGAAGTTGCGCACCTCTTTCAAGATCAGGTCGAACGGACGGGTCTTGTAGCCGCTGGCCGACGTGATGGTATTGCCGTGCATCGGGTCGCACGACCACAGCACCACTTTGCCTTCGCGCTTGACCGCGCGTACCAGCGCCGGCAGCTGGTCGCCGACTTTCTCGGCACCGAAGCGGCCGATCAGTGTCAGACGTCCTGCCTCGTTGTCGGGGTTGAGGATGTCGATCAGACGCAGCAGATCGTCGGCCTTGAGCGAAGGCCCACATTTCAAGCCGAGCGGGTTCTTGATGCCGCGCGCATATTCGATGTGGGCATGATCGTATTGTCGCGTGCGATCACCGATCCAGAGCATGTGGCCGGAGGTCGCGTACCAGTCGCCGGTAGTCGAATCGATGCGGGTGAAGGCCTGCTCGAAGCCGAGCAACAGCGCCTCGTGGCTGGTGTAGAAATCGGTGGTGCCGAGCGCGCTATCGACCGCGAAGGTCAGCCCGCAGGCGCGCATGAAATCGAGCGCGCCGGAAACGCGGTCGGCGAGGTCGGCATAGGCCTTCGACTGCGGCGAGCCGGATACCGACTGCAGCATCCACTGATGCACGTTTTCGACGCTGGCGTATCCGCCCTTGGCGAAGGCGCGCAGCAGATTCAGCGTCGCCGCCGACTGGCGATAGGCCTCGATCTGCCGGCGCGGATCGGGACGGCGTGCTTCCTCGGTAAAAGCGATGTCGTTGATAATATCGCCGCGATAGCTCGGTAGTTCCTCGCCGTCGCGCTTCTCGGCAGGCGAAGAGCGCGGTTTGGCGAACTGGCCGGCGATGCGGCCGACCTTAACCACCGGTAAGGCGCCGGCATAAGTGAGTACGATCGCCATTTGCAGGAAGACGCGGAAAAAGTCGCGGATGTTGTTGGCACCGTGCTCGGCAAAGCTTTCTGCGCAGTCGCCGCCTTGCAGCAGGAAAGCCTGGCCGTTGGCGACGCGCGCCAGCGACTTCTTCAGGCTGCGCGCCTCGCCGGCAAAAACTAGCGGCGGAAAGGTCGCCAACTGCTTTTCGACATCATCCAGCGCCTGCGGGTCCGGATAGTCCGGCACCTGCTGGATCGGCTTCTTGCGCCAGCTATCGGGCGCCCAGCGCTCTGGCATCAACAAATACTCCAATGACTTGTGCGGGTTATACACGAGCCCGGCCCGCCAACGCCAGATATTCACGAAAGTCGGTTAGTTTTAGGGCTATTCCGCCGCCGCGCGGACGTAACTGGCGGCCTTTTCGCGCATGGTGACCAGTTCTTCGGCCGCGGTCGGATGCACCGCCATGGTGGCGTCGAAATCGGCCTTGGTGGCGCCCATCTTCACGGCGATGCCGAGCACCTGGATCAGTTCGCCGGCGTCGGGACCGGCAATATGGCAGCCGACGACGCGGTCGGTGATGCCGTCCACCACCAGCTTCATGAACACCCGGGTATCGCGCCCGGACAGCGTCGCCTTCATCGGGCGGAAGCTGGTCTTGTAAATATCGACTTTGGCAAGGCGCTCGCGTGCCTGCTGCTCGGTGAGTCCGATGACGCCGAGTTCGGGTTCCGAGAACACCGCGGTCGGCACGTTGGCGTGATCGACCGGCGTCGGTTTGCCGCCATAAACCGTGTCGGCGAAGGCATGGCCCTCGCGGATCGCCACAGGCGTCAGGTTCACGCGGTTGGTGACATCACCGACGGCATATATATTCGGCACCGTCGTGCGCGAATACTCGTCGACGGCGATGCCGCCATGCTCGTGAATTCTGACGTTCAGGTTTTCGATCCCGAGCCCCATGACGTTCGGGCGCCGGCCGATCGCGAACATCACCTTGTCTGCCGCGATCGTGTTGCCGTCGGACAGTCGCGTGACGAATTTACCACTCGCCGACTCGATCGCCGCGACGGTGTGGCCACAGGCAACAGTGATGCCCCGACCGCGCATCTCCCTGCGCAGGGATTCTCGGATGTCGTCATCAAAGCCGCGCAGAATGTTTTCGCCGCGATACACCAGTGTCACCTGACTGCCGAGGCCTGCGAAGATGCAGGCAAATTCTACAGCGATGTAGCCGCCGCCCTGGATAACGATCCGCTTCGGGAGGTCCTTCAGGTGAAATACTTCATTCGAGGAGATGGCGTGCTGGAGGCCAGGAATTTTCGGCCCGTAATGCGGCCAAGCACCGGTCGAGATCAGGATGGTCTCGGCGCGCACGCGCTTGCCGTCCGCCAGGCGCACGGTATGGGCATCGTCCAGCACGGCGCGGCTCTTGACCAGAGCCACATTGAAGCGGTCGAGCGTTGCGGTATAGGCCGCTTCCAGCCGGGCGACTTCGCGATGGACGTTGCCGATCAGCATCGGCCAATGGAACGTCGGCTCCGGCACGCCCCAGCCGAAACCGGCCGCGTCCTCGAATTCGTCGGAGAAACGTGAAGCATAGACCAGCAGCTTCTTTGGCACGCAGCCGCGTATGACGCAGGTACCGCCGACCCGGAATTCCTCGGCGATCATCACGCGCGCGCCATGGCTCGACGCGATACGTGCGGCGCGCACGCCGCCGGAGCCGGCTCCGATAACAAAGAGATCGACGTCGTGGTCCGCCATCAACCGCTGCCGCCCAATTCGCCGAAGCCGCCGGACAAAAATCCCAGCGGCGACCGCTTACATGGGGTGCCCTCTTTTTTTCAACTCCTCGCGCATCTTCGCAATCACCTGGTCGGATAGCTTATTGGCCCAGTCCTGAGCATATCGCATGCTGGCGTCGACCACGGTCGGCTGCTCCGCCAGCAACTTCTGGCCGACCGGGGACTTGTAGAACACGAAAATCGCCTTGAGCTCCTGGTCAGTGAAATGGGTCGCATAGAGCTTAGCCATCTCGTCATTCAACTCGGCAAAGCGCGGCGCTAGATCGGTGCGCATCTTTTCACTGATTTCGTTGAGATCCTTGGCGAGGCCCGGGTTCTGCTGAAGGAACAGGAGTTTTGCCTGCTCGACCACGCCGGCGATCAACGGGTCGAACACGGTCGTCGCTTTGGTCGCGGCGACGAGTTCCTTGGCGGTCGCAATCGCCGCGACGGAAGTCTGCTGGCTGTGCGCAGCCGGCCCAAACGCGACCAGCGAGAAGGCGACCGCAGTCAAGCGGCTGGTGCGTTTAGTGGCCTGAATAATGCTCATCGTCATAACTCCGTTTTCATTCGAGAAATCATGGCCGCTCGACGACCGTGATGCCGTCCGGTCCGGCTAGAATGGCGGTCTGCGCGAGGCCGATAAACAAACCATGCTCCATGACCCCGGGAATGCCCGAAAGCGCGGCTGACATCGCTCTCGGATTGTCGATCCGCCCTAGAACGGCGTCTACGATCCAGTGACCGCCATCCGTGACGAAAGCATGGCCATCCTTGCCCCGCCGCACCGCCAGGGATCCAGCCCCCTGGCACGCGGTTATGGCTTTGTGCAGCGCGATCAGCGTCGCACCCAGGCCGAACGGCGCCACTTCGATCGGTAGCGGAAAGCGGCCGAGTTGAGCCACCCATTTGCTCCGGTCGGCGATCACGATCATGCGCGCGGAGGCTGCGGCAACGATCTTTTCCCGTAGCAGCGCGCCGCCACCACCTTTGATCAGACTGAGATCTGGTGCGATCTCGTCGGCGCCGTCCACAGTCAGGTCGAGTTCCGGCGTTTCATCGAGCGTGGTCAGCGCAATACCGCAACGCTCGGCGTCCGCGCGGGTCGCCTCCGACGTCGGCACGGCTATAATGTCGAGGCCCGCACGTACGCGCTCCCCGATCAACTCCACGAAGTGCTTCGCTGTCGAGCCGGTGCCCAGTCCGAGCCGCATGCCGGGACGTACGAACTCGACGGCGCGAGCAGCGGCTGCGCGTTTTTGGGCGTCGGCGTTCATCGCGACCGGTTGCGAATTTGAGTGTGGGTTGCCGTCCAAAGGTCATGCCTATCTAGCCTCGATCGCCTCGCCTGGGTAGCCGAAAATCGCCGCCCCGGGCCTTCCACCCGGCAGAATCATGCGCTAGCGATCCGCCATGGCCAGATCGACCATCGTTTTCGACCTTGACGGCACGCTGATCGACACGGCGCCCGATCTCATCGACACCCTCAATGTGGTGTTCAGCCGGGAAGGATGGCCGCCGGTGCCCTATGAAACCGCACGCAATCAGATCGGAGGCGGCGCTAGGGCGATGATCGCGCGCGGCGTGGCGGCAGAGGGCATCACCGTCGCGCCAGCAAAGATCGAGCAACTGTTCGCAGATTTCATCGCGCACTATACCGAGCACGTTGCCGATCGCTCACGCCCTTTTCCAGGATTGACAGAAGCGCTCGATGAACTCGCGTCTCGCGGCTACCGGCTCGCCGTCTGCACCAACAAGCTCGAACGATTGTCGGTACTGTTGCTCAAGCAACTCAAATTGGCCGACCGGTTCGCGGCCATCTGCGGACAGGATACTTTTGGGATGCAGAAGCCCGATCCGGAGGTGCTGCGCCGCACGATCACGTTAGCCGGTGGTAACCTCACAGATGCGATCATGATTGGCGATTCCGCCACAGATATCCGGACCGCGCGCGCGGCCGGTATCCCGGTCATCGCCGTCGATTTCGGGTACAGTGATCGTCCGGTATCCGAACTGGATCCAGACCGCATAATTAGCCATTTTGCGCAATTACAGTCGGCTATAGCCGCAATTTTGCCTGCAATTTGATGCGACTGGCAGGCGCAAAGCTTAGTGCGTTAAGGTTAATGGAGTGCGAAAGGTTGCACGCTGATGACCGCAACCGTATTCTGTGAATGGGCTGGCGGTTTCTGTCGTCAGAGCGGACGGGGTTGAAACATTATGTACCGAGTAATCGCAGTGGCATGCGGAGGACTCGCCCTTGCGGCATGTTCCTCGACCCCGGATTGGATGAATCTCGATGTGCTGAAGCCGGCGCCGATCATGGACACTGTCCGTTTCGAGTCGACGCCGCCGGGCGCCGAAGCCAAGACCTCAACCGGGCAAACTTGCCGCACGCCTTGCGCGCTCGCCTTGCCGACCAATGCGCCGATGACCGTTACCTTCACGCTTAACGGCTACCTGCCCGAGTCGGAAGATTTAGACCCGGTATCCTCCGCCACCGGCGTGCCGGAATTTCACCCCAACCCGGTGCAGGTCGAATTGATGCCTGCGCCACCGCCGCCCAAGCCGGTCAAAAAACCGGCGCACGCGAAGAAGAAGCCGACCGCCAAGCCAGCGGTGAAACCTATGAGCAAGCCCAAAGCTTCGACGGCGCCTAGCCCTGCGGCAGTAGCGCCAGCGCCGCAGCAAGCCCCGGCGCCGTGGCCGGCGGCGCCGCCGCCAAGGCAGTAATGCCGCATCTGCATGCTGTTGATTTGCGCCGCGGCATCGATCGCGGTGCATGATCGCGCGCCGTGTCGGCTGGACGCTATGGCCAATATCGGCCAAACTTCCTATATCCCGATGGCACAGATCGCCGCGCGAAGGCCGACAATGGTTGCAAGCACCGGCACGTCCTTATTTGATCTCGATAGCGCCGGCATAGCGCCGCGGGCGCTAATCGATCCGTTTCAGCGCGCCATCAGCTATCTGCGCGTCTCGGTAACCGACCGCTGCGATTTCCGCTGCGTTTACTGCATGTCCGAACATATGACGTTCCTGCCTAAGGCCGACCTGCTCAGCCTGGAGGAACTCGACCGATTGTGCAGTGCGTTCATTGCCAAGGGCGTGACCAAGCTGCGTCTGACCGGCGGCGAGCCGCTGGTGCGGCGTGGCATCATGACGTTGGTGTCTTCGCTGTCGCGCCATCTCGAAAGCGGCGCACTCAAAGAACTCACGATCACCACCAACGCCTCGCAACTGGAAAAATACGCGGCCGAACTCAAGGCGCATGGCATTCAGCGTATCAACGTGTCGCTCGATACGCTGGACCCCGACCGGTTCCGCGCGATCACGCGCTGGGGCGAGCTTGCCAGGGTGCTGACGGGCATCGATGCAGCGCTTGCCGCCGGCCTGCAAGTGAAGATCAACGCGGTTGCACTTAAAGGCGTCAACGAGGACGAGATCGGCAGCCTGCTCGCCTGGTCGCATGGGCGCGGCATGGACCTCACGATCATCGAGGTAATGCCACTGGGCGACGTCGGCGAAGACCGGCTCCACCAGTACATGCCCTTGTCAATGGTGCGGGCGCGGCTAGCGGAGCGCTATACGCTCGAAGATATCGACTATCGGACCGGCGGACCGGCGCGTTACATGCGCGTCAAGGAAACCGGCGGGCGGCTCGGTTTCATTACGCCGATGACCCATAATTTCTGCGAGTCTTGCAATCGGGTGCGCATCACCTGCACCGGCACGCTATATATGTGCCTCGGCCAAAACGACGCCGCTGATCTGCGCGCACCGCTGCGCGTCTCCGAAAGCGACCATCTGTTGCACGCGGCGATTGACGAAGCGATTGCCCGCAAGCCCAGGGGGCACGATTTCTTGATCGACCGCCGCCATCGCGGTCCAGCGCTGGCGCGCCACATGAGCATGACCGGCGGCTAATTAAGCTGTCCGCGCCTGCGACGTCACCAGATCGCGCAATTCCTCGAGCCGCAATCGTGATGGCGTAAAACACAGGCCAAATCCGTCGCCGGTTTCGCGCACGACCTCGGCAATGATCGCTTTCATGCCCGGGAACGTCAAGGCAACGTGATCGCCGACCGCAACATTCTCCGCGGCATCGATGCGGGCGCCACCTTCGCTAACGTCAAGAACCCCCACCTCGATCGCCTGCTCAGCCAGATCGAGGCGAGCGGTCAACTTCACATCGTAGCGTGGAAATTCGCGCAAATCTGCGTTAACCGCCTTACGCACAATGTCGGGAATTTCGCGGCATAAACTTTGCGAGGTCGATTGCATCGTCTCGGCAACGGCCGATACATCCTGCGCGGTCGCGCGCGAGCGACGTACCATATCGGCGATGCCGGCCATGCGCTCGACTATATCGGACGCCGCCGCGCGGGTCTCGCGCGCACTAGCCGCGAAGTTTTCTGCAGCGTCCCGCTGCAGTTCGACTGTTTCAGATATTGAACCCGTGACCTTAGAAAGCTGATCGATCGCCTCGGCGACGTTCGACAGCGCGGCCACGACTTCGCGAGTAGTAGCTTGAATTTCGGCGACCTTGGCGCCGATCTGTCCGGTCGATTTGCCGGTTTGTGTCGCCAGCATCTTGACCTCGGAGGCGACCACCGAAAAGCCGCGTCCGGCCTCGCCCGCGCGCGCCGCTTCGATGGTCGCATTGAGCGCGAGCAGATTGGTCTGCGACGCAATGTTGTTAATGACAGTGACGATGTCGCCGATCTGATTGGCCGCCTTCGTCAGCGCGTCGATGGTGGCGCGCGAGGCATTGGCGCGGGCGACCGCTTCGCGGCCGAGCCCGCTGCCAAGCCGGACTTTTTCGGATATCTCGGTGATCGCCCTGATTACCTGACCGGACAATTGACCCGCGGCCAAATTCATGGCGTGCGAGCCTTCGGCCGCGCGGACAGCCTCGTCGAACGCCGCCCGCACGGTCTCCAACGCCGCCAACATGTCTTCAGCCTTGAGATGCAAGGTTGAGGCACCATCAATGATCGGCTGAATACCGACTTCGGTTGCCGACTCGACCTGGCGCGTCAGGTTGGACAGGTTATTGCGGCGCGCGGCCTGCCAAGTGCGATCGAGATCGTTGTGTACCAGTTCGCGGCGCTGTCGTTCGCCAATGACTTCAGCAAGCCGGTCGGTCGCGATCACCAGGCGCGCTATTTCGTCGCGGCTAGGGGGCAACGGCGTCGAGGAGTTTAGCTCTGTATAGGCGATGGCGTCGATGGTATCGGCCACCTGCGCCAAGGGCCGCACAATTCCGCGCGCAATGACCAGGACCACCGCGCCCGCGATGCCGACGGCGACGAACCCTATGAAAATCTCGGCGTAGGTAACGTTTGCCTTGTCGAGCGAGGACAGCAGCATTGCGGTCAAAAACGGACCGGACAGCGCAGCGGCCAGCGGCAGAAGAACGGCCGCAGTCAGCCGTTCGGCGATCGTGAGCTGCCGCATGCTCTTCCTCGCGCGCCGCAGCCGAAATTGACGGCGGCCGGAATGGACAGGTCCGCTACCCCCAAAAGGGCCGAACGGTATAGTTGTAGCGGCAAGCTGGTTAACTGATCGTAATAATTCACGAACTGAGGGGCGGCGGCACCTCGTAAAAAGGCCTCCCGATGGCCGGTATGGGCATCGCGGCGGGCGGCCGCGGCCCCCTGAATAAGTAGTCTACCAGCAATAACACCATTGACGCCTTATGGCGGCATCGGATTAAGGTGGCGGGCTTGGCCTCGCGGCCAAGCTGTGGGGGCATAAAACAAATATAAAAATCCCGGCCTGGGGCGACCGTTGGCCGGTCAGAGGGAGATGCAAGTGGGCGCTCTCGACGCAGTTCTGAAGGCGTTGCTGCCGGTCACGCGTGTGATCGACTCCATCACCACCTGGATCGGACGGCGCGTGGCCTGGCTGATCCTGGGCGCGGTGCTGGTGTCGGCGGTCAATGCTACGGTGCGCAAGGTTTTCGATACGTCGTCGAATTCGTGGCTCGAACTGCAGTGGGTCCTCTTCAGCGTCGTGTTCCTGCTGTGCTCGCCGTGGACGCTGCTCGCCAACGAGCACATCCGCATCGACATCGTGAACCAGTTGCTTCCCAAGCGGGTGCGCGACAGCATCGACGTGGTTGGACACGCGTTTTTCCTGCTGCCGTTGTGCATCGTCATGATTATCACCGGCGTGCCCTTCTTTCTCGTGTCCTATTCGCAGAATGAACAGTCTTTGAACGCCGGCGGCCTGCCGCAATGGCCGTCGAAGGCGCTGATTATGATCGCGTTTGCGATGCTGCTGGTGCAGGGCATTTCCGAGCTCGTAAAGCGGATCGCCGTCATGCGAAACCTCATCCCGGATCCGCATGAGGGCCAGAAGAGTTCGCTGGAGACCGAGGCCGAGGAACTAATCGAGGCCATGGACAAGCATTAGTCGTCATCGGGGCAATCGGGATTTCGCATGGAAGTATTTTTCATCGACAACATGGCGCCGATCATGTTTCTGGCGCTGGTGTTCTTTTTGTTGCTCGGCTATCCGGCCGCCTTCTCGCTTGGCGCGGTCGGCTTGATCTTCGGTCTCATCGGCATCGAGCTCGGCCAGTTTCAACCTGATTTCCTTCAGGCGCTGCCTGACCGCATCTACGGCGTGATGGGCAATGAGACGCTGCTCGCGATCCCCTTCTTCACTTTCATGGGGTTGGTGCTCGAACGATCCGGCATGGCGGAAGACCTGCTCGATACCATTGGGCAACTGTTCGGCACGGTGCGTGGCGGTCTCGCCTATGCGGTGGTGTTTGTCGGCGCGCTGCTCGCCGCCACCACCGGCGTGGTTGCCGCCTCGGTGATTTCGATGGGCTTGATTTCGCTGCCGATAATGTTGCGCTACGGCTACGACCGCCGCGTCGCGACCGGCGTTATCGCCGCCTCCGGCACTCTGGCACAGATCATCCCGCCGTCGCTGGTGCTCATCGTCATGGCCGACCAGCTCGGCCGCTCGGTTGGCGACATGTACGAGGGCGCATTCATCCCCGGCCTCGTGCTGGCTGGACTTTACGCTGGTTACGTCTTCCTGGTGACCATGCTTTTCCCGAAGGCCACTCCTGGCCTGCCGGTTGACGCCGTCGGCTTCCGCGAACCCGACGGCAGCCGCGGCCTCATCTCGCTCGGCGTGCTGACCCTGGCGAGCGGCGTCTTCGCCTGGTTCGTGATGCGCCATTCGGAAACGCACGGCGCCGATTTCGTCGTGCTGAGCATGTTCTTCGGCATCATCTTCGCCTTTTGCGTCGCCGTCATCAATTGGCTCACCAGCAGATTCCTGAACTTCCGTTTTCTGTCGAAAATGGCGCAACAGACCACCTTCGTCATGGTGCCGCCGCTGTTCTTGATCTTCCTGGTGCTCGGCACCATCTTCATCGGCGTCGCGACACCGACCGAAGGCGGCGCCATGGGTGCGAGCGGCGCGCTTATCCTCGGCGCGCTCAAGCGGCGGCTGACCTGGGACTTGGTTCGTCAGGCCGTGGAAGCGACCGCCAAGCTATCGGCCTTTGTCGTCTTCATCCTGATCGGCGCCCGCGTGTTCTCGCTGACTTTCTACGGCGTCAGCGGCCATATCTGGGTCGAGAACATGCTCACCTCGCTGCCCGGCGGGCAGGTCGGCTTCCTTATCTTCGTCAACATGTTCGTGTTCGTGCTTGCGTTCTTCCTCGACTTCTTCGAGCTCGCTTTCATCGTCATCCCGTTGCTCGGGCCCGCTGCCGAGCATCTCGGGATCGATTTAATCTGGTTCGGCGTCATCCTCGGCGTCAACATGCAGACGTCGTTCATGCACCCGCCGTTCGGATTTGCGCTGTTCTATTTGCGCTCAGTGGCGCCGCGCGAACCATTTATCGACCGCGTCACCGGCAAGCGCACCAACGGAGTGACCACTGGGCAGATCTACTGGGGAGCCGTACCGTTTGTCGGCATCCAGCTGATTATGGTGGCGCTGGTGATCTTCTTCCCCGCCATGGTCATGCACTACAAGGGCTTGGGGACAGGTATCGATCCAAATAAGGTGAATATTGAGGTTCCACAGATTGAATTGCCGCCGCTTGATCTCAGTCAGCCATCGAAGTAGTGATCGCGGACAAAATAATCTGGAGCTGAGGCTCCGGGGTTTTGCTTGATTATGGCGATCACGTGTTGTTGTGACGAATGATAAAGGAATCGTAGTTCAATTCCGCCACTTGAAACCACGAATAGGCCAGCTTCATGTGGGTGCTCATTGAATCATATACCTTCTTGAAGCTGAGAATCGAGCCTTTGCCGTGCAGGCACGATTTCGCCGGCTGCAAAAATTCGAATCTGGAATTTGTTGTCGGTGGCTTCGGCAACCGCCTTGGCCAGGACCTCAGCACCGCTGCATAGCGCGTGTCGAACGATTTTAGGCAGCTGGTCGTCGGGCGCCACTTCACTTCTGGCATCGATTGTGCGATGGCCGGCTTGACGATCGCAGTCGCGGCCAAGCCTATACCTGCAAGTGTGAGAAATTGACGACGTTGTAAATGGAAGCTGGCGCCGCGCCCGCGTTCCAAAACGCCATCGGGGACGGCTCACGCCGGCCCCGATGGTCTTGCTTAGCATTTTGCTCAGCCTTTTTCGTTCAGCCTTTGGCTTCGCCACCATCCAAATCTAGGCGGTGAGACAGGCTTTTCAAGGGCCTTTGGTGCGGCTGCGGATCATGAAGCTTTCGAACGTAAACTCGGCCACTTGCCACCAGAGATTCTCGTCATTGCGGAACGACGCGATGGAGGCCAGCACCTTCTTGTAGTCCGGGTTTATCGCCGACTCTTCAGTGTTCACTTCGTTGGAGGCCTTGAGGCACGCTTCCATGATCGGCTGGCTGAAGGGCCGGAGCTGCGTGCCGCCCGCCACAAGACGCTTGAGCGCTTGCGGATTGCGCGCATCGTAGCGCGCCTGTTCTTCGACGTTGGCGTAACCAGTGGCGGCCTCGACGATCGCTTTATAGGCCTTTGGCAGCTCGTTCCACTTAGCCATATTGATCAGCAGGTGGTTGGTGGTGCCGCCTTCCCACCAACCCGGGTAGTAATAGTACTTGGCGACCTTGTAGAAGCCGAGCTTCTCGTCGTCATAGGGTCCGACCCATTCGGCAGCATCGATCGTACCCTTCTCCAGCGCCGGATAAATGTCGGCACCGCCAATCAGCAGCGGAACGCCGCCGAGCTTCGCGATAGTCTTGCCGGCCCAGCCGCCGATGCGGAATTTCAGTCCCTTGAAGTCGTCGACCGTCTTGACCTCTTTACGGAACCAGCCGCCCATCTGCGTGCCGGTGTTGCCCGCGAGCAGACATTTGCAGTTGAACTTTGCGCCGAAATCGTCGATCAGCTTCTGCCCATCGCCGTCGTAGAACCACGCATTCTGCTGGCGCGAATTGAGCCCGAACGGAAAGGCGCAGAACAGCGCCCAAGTCGGGTCCTTGCCGATGTAGTAATACATCGCGGTGTGGCCCATTTCGACGGTGCCATTCTGCACCGCGTCGAGCGCCTGCAGCGGCGGCACGATCTCGCCGCCGGCAAATGTCTGGATTTGGAATTTGCCGTCGGTCGCTTCCGACACGTATTTGGCAATCGTCGTGCAGGCGCCGAACAGTGTATCGAGCGACTTCGGCCAGCTCGCCGTCATGCGCCACTTCAATTCCGGCATCGATTGCGCAATCGCCGGCTTGGCGATTGCCGCCACTGCGGCACCGGCGCCGAGTGCGGTCAGGAATTTGCGTCGTTTCATTAGGGACCTCCCGTCAATTGGTGATTGGCTCAGCGAGCAGCCGTAAAGCGCCGCTCTCCCGATGGTGCCACAATGCGGCCCGAACCGTTCTTGCGCAAGTCGCCATGGCGCAAATTGGTAACATATCAAATTGTTGGGCGCTATTGGGTTACTGGCGCGCGGGCACCAGCACCCGCCTGGTGAGGCTGAGACAATCGGTCGCGTGCTTCGCGCAACGTCTTCGAATACCGCACCTATGCCTCGATCACGATCTTGGGTGCCGTTCGTCCGGCGGCGCCGCCGCCCTTGATCTGCTCAAGCACCTTAGCTGCGATTTCACGATATATCTTGGCGTGCGGGCTATCCGGCTCGGTCGCGACTACCGGCAGGCCGGAATCCGATTTCTCTCGGATGGTCATGTGTAGCGGCACTTCGCCGAGGAACTGCACGCCCTGCCGCTCCGCTTCCTTGCGCGCGCCGCCATAGCCGAAAATATCCGAGCGCGTGCCGCAACTCGGACACAGGAAATAGCTCATGTTCTCGACGATGCCGAGCACAGGCACATTGACGCGCTTGAACATCGCGACGCCGCGCCGGGCGTCGATCAGCGCGAGGTCCTGCGGCGTCGAGACGATGACCGCGCCTTTGAGCGGCACCTGCTGCGCCATGGTCAGTTGGGCATCACCTGTGCCGGGCGGCATGTCGACTACCATGACGTCCAGCTTGCCCCAATCCACCTCGCGCAGCATCTGCGTGATGGCCGACATCACCATCGGCCCGCGCCAGATCATCGGCGTCTCTTCGTCGATCAAAAAGCCGATCGACATGACCGAAAGACCATAACGGTCGATCGGCTTGAGCTTGGTGCCGCCGACGGTCTGCGGCTTTTCCTTGATGGCGAGCAGCTTGGGCAACGAAGGCCCGTAGATGTCCGCATCAAGCATGCCGACCTTCAGGCCGAGATCGCGCAACCCGAGCGCCAGATTGACCGCGGTGGTGGATTTGCCGACGCCACCTTTGCCGGAGGCGACGGCGATCACCGCGTCGACACCGGGAATCCCGGGCTGCACTCTGTCGGCAGGATGAGCATGGGCATGTCCGCCGGCGGCGCGCGGCTGTTGGGCAACGTGCGTGGGGTTCGGGCCCCGCGTGGCGGCGCCCGCAGTCCGTTCCGCGGTCAGCGCGACCAGCGCGGACTGCACACCCGGTACCGCGCGCACGGCTTCTTCAGCGGCCTGGCGCACCGGCTCCCATTCCTTCACCGCCGCAGCGTCAACCGTCAGGGAGAAGAACACCTTACCGTCGGCGACGACAACGTCGGACAGCACTTTCGCATCGGTGAGCGCCATGCCGCCGGGCGCCGGCACCAGCGCCAGAGCCGCCATAATCTGTTCCTTGCGCACCGCCATGATCGATATTCCTAACTCGCTCGCCTGCCCCTTTGCGCCGCCACCATAGGCGCGGCAAACCATGGGTCAATGCGGACGGGATGCAAGACCGGTTGACGCGCCCGCCTACCTTTTGAGAGATAGGCGGCACGCCGGGCCGGCCAAGGCCCAGGACTAAATTTCAGGGAGGACGGCAATGGCAAAGGTGGCGTTTCTGGGTTTGGGCGTCATGGGCTACCCCATGGCCGGACACCTCAAGAACAAAGGCGGGCACGAGGTGACGGTCTATAACCGCACCGCCGTCAAGGCCGAACAGTGGGTCAAGCAATTTGGCGGCAAGTCCGCCGCCACGCCGAAGGCCGCCGCCGAAGGCCAGGATTTCGTCATGTGCTGCGTCGGCAACGACAACGACCTGCGCGAGGTCACGCTCGGCGCAAACGGCGCCTTCCAGGCGATGGGCAAGGGCAAGGTTTTCGTCGACCACACCACGGCGTCGGCGACGATCGCGCGCGAGCTGCACGCGGCCGGCAAGAAGGCCGGCTTCGACGTCATCGACGGCCCAGTGTCGGGCGGCCAGGCCGGCGCCGAGAACGGCGTGCTCACGGTGATGTGCGGCGGCGATGCCGAGCCTTTTGGGCGCGCCGAGAAAGTGATCGCGGCTTATGCGCGCGCCTGCAATCTGATCGGCGCGCCCGGCGCCGGCCAGCTCACCAAGATGGTCAATCAGATTTGTATCGCCGGCCTGGTGCAGGGCCTCGCCGAGGCGCTGCACTTCGGCAAGAAGGCCGGCCTCGATATCGAGAAGGTGATCGCTACCATTTCCAAGGGCGCGGCGCAGTCCTGGCAGATGGAGAACCGCTACAAGACCATGGCCGCCGGCAAGTTCGACTTCGGTTTCGCCGTCGAATGGATGCGCAAGGATTTGGGGATTTGCCTCGGCGAGGCGCGCAACAACGGCGCCAATCTGCCGATCACCGCGCTCATCGATCAGTTCTATTCGGAAATCCAGGCCATGGGCGGCAAGCGCTGGGACACGTCGAGCCTGATCGCCCTGCTCGATCGCTAAAACGCGATCTGCAATCCATCGTCGGCGGCCAATACTCCGGCAGCTCTGATCTCATCGAGCCGCGCCAGTGTGCTCGGGTTCATGTGGGTGATCATTGTCTGCTTCGCCTTCAGGCTCGACAGCTTCGCCTTCAAGATCTCCCAGCTCATGTGACCGGTGAGCTTGCCGCTATAGGCGTAGCATTCGCAGATGAAGAGATCGGCTTCATTGGCAATTGGCAGCAGCGCGTCGGTCCATTCGGTGTCGCCGGAATAGGCGAATGTCCGTTCGCCGTCCGATATCCGGAGCGCGGTCGATGGCGCGCCGGATTGGTGGATCACCTCCGCCGTGATCAGCGAGTGCCCGAGCACGTCGGATTGAACGCCGACCAGGATTTCCTTGACCGACCAGGAAAAGCGCCACTTCGTCCCGGTCGATTTCGGAAAGAACACTTCCAGTGCCGCGTCGAGCCGCGCCCGCGTGCCGGGCGGACCCGCGATCGTCAGCGGCTTCTCGCGCCGCGCCAGGAATTGGCTATCGAGCAGGAAGAAAGGAATGCCGCCGAAATGATCGCCGTGCAAATGCGAGAGGACGATGACATCGATGCGGTTCGGCTCGATGCCCTGCCCTTTCAACGCCGGCAATGCCGAAGCGCCGCAGTCGATGAGCAGCGCCGCCTTGGCCGTCTCCAGGAAAAAGCAGGTGTTGAACCTTCCACCGGAGCCGAAGGCGTCGCCGGAGCCAACGATCGTGAGTTTCATTGCTATTGGGTCCGTTCGCAGCAAATGAATCGTTCGTCCCCGCGAAAGCGGGGACCCAGGGGCTAAATCGACGGGATTTGCGATCCCGGCTCTGGATTCCCGCTTGCGCGGGAATGAGCGGAGCTCGGGCACACCGAACGCAGCATGGGCTAGGCTTTTGCGCTCGGCCGCGCCGACACCGCGGCGTGCCAGCGTTTCACGTGGCCAAGATTGTCGGGCATCGCTAGCTTGGCTGGCTTCATGAAATCGACGGCGACCAGTGTCGTGATGTCGGCGACCGAATAGCGGTCGCCGGCGATGAATTCGCGGCTCGCCAATTCCTTCTCGAGCAGTTCGAGAAACCAGATCGCGCGCGGCCGCATGGCTTCGGCATAGGCCGGCACCTGCGGCACCTCCAATTCCTTCATGGCCGGATGCAGATGGCGGAACACGGCCGCGACGTTGGCGAAGAAATTGATCTCGCAGCGCCGGTTCCACATTTCCACCAGCGCGATCTCCTTAGGCCCGACGCCGAACAGCGGCGGCTCCGACTGCACCACCTCGAAATAGCGGCAGATGGCGATCGATTCGGTGATGACGGTGCCGTCGTCGAGCACCAGCGACGGCATCCGCTGTAGGGGGTTGATCGCCGTGTACTCCGGCGTCTTGTGCTGCATGGTCATGATGTCGACCTGCTCGGTCGGCAGCGCGATGCCCTTCTCGGCAAGGAAAATGCGGGCGCGCCGGGGATTTGGCGCCTGTCTGCTGTCATAAAGCTTCACGTCTTTGGCTCCGTTGCGTTTTCCCCAAGGGCGTCAGCCGAACACGGCCTAAGAACTCTGTCAAACGGGCAGTAATGAAGCGTTAACCAGTGTCTTTAGGGGAGCCTTAAGCTTGGTCTTAAGGATTTTGCGCGAGGGTCGTGCCAACGTTTTGTATCCAAACATCGCTTTTATGCCGATTCCAGGCGAGCATATCGATCTCTCCGCGTTGCCGCCGGTGACCTCGCCGGTGAAGCGGCGCCTTTCCGCGCAACACGTGCGCGAGGCGCGTGACCGCCTGACTTCGTCGAGCGGTACCCGCCCGGCCTTCGACTATGAGTTGCTGCGGCAATACGCGCAAAACCGGCTGTCGGCATCGCTGGTGATCCTACTGTCGGTGGCGACTATCGGCTTCCTGTCGAGCCTGTGGAGCGGCGCGGTCGCTGCCGGCGCCTGGACCGCCTCGGTCCTAGTCATCCATGCCGTCATCATCAGCAAATGCCGACAGTTTCTCGAACTTCCGATGACCGAAGTCGTGGCGCGTTCGTGGCGGCTGCGCTTCATCATCCTCGACCTGTTCTATGGTCTTGCCTGGATGTTCATACTGATTCATCCGGTCGGCACCGACGAAAGCTCGAGCACCTTCATGCTTTTCGTGATGCTGCTGGTTGTGGCGGTTTCCAGCATGCTGGCCTCGAGCCTACCGATGGCGGTATTCGCCGCTACGTTCCCGGTAACCGCGGCGGTCGCGCTCGACTTCGTGCTGCAAGGCTCCCTGCGTAACTACATCCTTGCGATCGTGGCTGTCAGCGCGCAAGGCTACTTTGCAGTGCTGGCGTACCGACTCTATTCGACCACGCTTGCGACGCTGCAGGCGCGTGCTGAAAAAGACGCCTTGATCGGCGAACTCGAACAGGCCAAATCGATTTCCGACGAGGCGCGCCAGCGCGCCGAAGCCGCTAATATCTCGAAGTCGCGCTTCCTTGCGCAAATGAGTCACGAATTGCGCACGCCGCTCAATGCTATCCTCGGATTTTCCGAAGTCATGAAGACGGAAGTGTTCGGCGAGCATGCGGTGCCAGCCTATAAGGAATATTCCGCCGATATCCATAATTCCGGCGTGCATCTGCTCGGGCTGATTAATGAGATTCTTGATCTGTCGCGCATCGAAGCCGGCCGCTACGAGCTCAACGAGGAATCCATATCGCTGGCCGCCATTGTCGAGGATTGCCACCATCTGCTCAAGCTGCGCGCGACCAATCGCGGCATCATCATCCACGAGATGTTCGAGGCCGACATGCCGCGGCTGTGGGCGGATGAGCGCGCGGTACGCCAGATCTGCCTCAATCTGTTGTCGAACGCTATCAAGTTCACGCCGCAGGGCGGCGAGATCTGGTTGAAAGTCGGCTGGACCGCCTCGGGCGGCCAATACATGAGCGTCAAAGATACCGGGCCGGGCATTCCCGAAGAGGAAATCCCGATCGTTCTTGCTTCCTTCGGCCAGGGTTCCAATTCAATCAAATCGGCCGAACAAGGTGCCGGTCTCGGCCTGCCGATCGCCAAGAGTCTGGTCGACCTGCATGGCGGCACCTTCGTGCTTAAATCCAAACTTCGCATTGGCACCGAGGTGGTTGTTGCCTTCCCGCCCGAACGGGTAGTTGCAGCGATGGCGCCGATGCCGTCGATGATGGATCACGCTCCACCGATCGCGCCGGCGCCGGGCGAACCCATCCTATCGCCCGAGGAAAAACGCCGGCTCAGCCGCCGGCCGCTGTTCCGCGCGGGGACATAATCCGCCTGGCACCTCATCACGGTTGCGTTCTCACTAGCTGTGCTTATGTTCGCTGCCGATTCGGCCCCGAGACCATTTATGATCGAAAGCCCTTGCGTTAAAATATGCACGCTCGATGCGCGGTCCGGGCTGTGTCTGGGCTGCGGCCGCACCATCGACGAAATCGCGCGCTGGACCGCCATGAGCGCCGCCGAACGGGATCGCGTTATCGGTGAATTGCCATGGCGCCTTGCCGCAAGCCGGCACTCCGAAACCGCCAACCCGACGGGATGATTCCGTGAGCCGCCGTCTGACTTGGATTTTCGTCTTTGGCGCGGCGTTGTCGATGGCCGCACTGATCGCCAGCAGCGACCAGGACCCCATCGCCAACCTACTGCGCCATGACATCGGGTCGCTCGCGCTTAAGCTCATGGCGATAATTTTCGCCGGCGGCCTCATACTCACGCTGTTCCGCGAACGGCTCTCGAAAGCGCTGGAAGCTATGCTGTTCTGGGCCCTGGTCGGCCTGCTACTGGTCGTCGGCTATAGCTATCGCTTCGAATTGCGCGATGTGGCCGATCGCGTGATCGCCGAATTGATGCCGGGCCACGTCGCCGGCCATGGACGCCGTGTTGAGGTCGTGCGCGACCATGGCGGCGATTTCGCCGTCGGCGCCCATATCAACGGCGTACGCGTGCCCATGGTGCTCGACACCGGCGCAAGCTCCGTGGTGCTCACGCAGGCAGCGGCTAAGGCTGCTGGCCTGCCGATCGAGGTGCTCGACTATACGATCGCCGTAGACACCGCCAATGGCCGCACCCGGGCGGCGCCCGTGACGCTCGACCGCCTCGCAGTCGGCGGGCTGATCGAGCGTTCGGTGCCGGCGCTCGTGGCGCAGCCCGGTCAGCTCAAGAACAATCTGCTCGGCATGACCTTCCTCAACCGACTGGAAAGCTGGGAAGTACGCGGCGACACGCTGCACCTGCGCGGCAATCCGTAGGGTGCACTAGACCAGGGTGATCAGAAAGCGGCCGCCGACCATCACCAGAAAGCAGCCGAAGGCGATTTCGAGCCTACGGCGCGGCAGCCAGTGCGCAAGCCGCACGCCGTAGCTCGCGGTATAGCTCGACACCGGCGCCATCAGCACAAAGCCGATGACCGAGACGAAGCCGATCGATAGCGGCGGCAACTGCGCCATGTGCGACCGGCCGGCCAGCATGTAGCCGAGCGTGCCGGCAATCGTGATCGGCACACCGATGCCGGCCGAAGTCGCCACTGCGCGCTGCAGCGGCTGGCCGTAAAGCGTGAGGACGGCGTTCGACACAGAGCCGCCACTCACGCCGACCAGCGATGAAATCAACCCGGTGACGAAGCCAAAACATCCCTGAATTCCAGCGCCGGGTAATTCGCTGCCAAGATTCCAGCGGTCGGTGCCGAACAGCATCCGAACGGCAATGAACAGCGCGAAAATCACAAAGACGATCTTGAACAGAGCCGGCGGCGCAAAAGAGGCAATCACGGCACCGATCGCCACGCCCACCACCGCTGGCAGCGCCCACAGCCGGACGACTTCCGGGATCACCGCGCCCTTCTTCTTGTGCGCGAAATAGGAGCGCACCGTGGTCGGGATGATGATGGCCAACGAGGTGCCGATACACATCTGCATGCGCACATCCTCAGGCACGCCGAGCACGCGGAAGACTTCATACAGCAGCGGCACGATGATGGCGCCGCCGCCGATGCCGAACAGGCCGGCGAGAACTCCGACCAGAATGCCGGCGCCGGCAATCCAGGCCGCAAGCAAGGCTATCTCGCCAAGCGATTGTCCCAGCACCGATATCCCCGGGTAGAAGAGAGGCAGGTCAAGCCGCGATGTGCGCCAAATTCGGTTTGGAGTCCAGCACCTGCGCCAGCGCATCAGCTATTACGGAGGCGGAGGCATCTGGCTTCACGCCCTCGGTCGCCAGATGCCTGCGGAAAGCGCGCGCGCCTGGCACAGCGTGGAATAAGCCGAGAACATGGCGTGTGATCGCATGCAGCCGCACGCCTTTGCCCAGTTCACGCTCGATATACGGGATGAGCGCCAGCGCCGCCTCTTTTGGCGTGCTGAATGGCGCCGGCTCGCCGAAAAGTAGCGGATCTACACCCAGTAGCCGCCACGGCTCCTGATAGGCCGCGCGTCCGATCATCACACCATCCACAAGCGCGAGTTGCGCTTTCGCCTGCTCCAGGCTGGCGATGCCGCCATTGAGCACGATCTCGAAATCGGGATACGCGCGTTTGAGCCGATGCACGATCGCATAATCGAGCGGCGGCACCTCACGGTTTTCGCGTGGTGACAATCCCTTTAGCCAGGCTTTGCGCGCATGCACGATCAGCGCATCCGCACCGGCCGCCTTGACCGCTCCAGCAAATGAAAACAGCGCTTGATCAGGATCCTGCTCGTCGACGCCGAGCCGGCATTTCACCGTCACCGCAACGTTGACTGCCGCTTTCATGGCGGCAACGCAATCGGCGACCAGCGCCGGCTCGATCATCAGGCAGGCGCCGAAGCGGCCCTCCTGCACCCGGTCGGACGGACATCCGACATTGAGATTTATCTCGTCGTAGCCGAAGTCCTCGCCAATGTGCGCCGAAGCACTCAGCGCCGCCGGCTCGCTGCCGCCGAGTTGGAGCGCAACCGGATGCTCGAACGGATCGAAGCCAAGCAGCCGGGCGCGATCGCCCCGCAGCACCGCGCCGGTGGTGAGCATTTCGGTATAGATGAGCGCTTTGCGCGTGAGCAGGCGATGGAAGAACCGGCAATACCGGTCGGTCCATTCCATCATCGGGGCGACGGCAAACCGGCGAGACCATCGCTTTTCTGTATTATTCAGATTATCAAACATTTACAGAGACTTGCCACTTGTCTCATTTGGGCTCATGGGTAGCCATTTCCGTGCATTTCCGCAACTTTAGTACAACAATTGGTACGATTGAGAAGCTCCGCCTTGAGCTAAGTGCATGCCGATCAACAATGCACTTAGCCGATTGGTCCTATCGTCAATTCTTGCGCCGAGACCTGACGAACACCAGAGTTCGAGCCAATTGGGCGTGCGGTCTCTTGCTGTTCGACGCGGTACCTAGCTCCGCGGATAGCCAACGGTCTGCGCGAAGGTGACGAATTGGTCGGCACCAAGCTGCATGGTTTGATCGAGCCTCGCGTAGTCGACGGCACCGCGAAATACCGTTGCCAGTCCTTCCGACGCACAGAACAAATAGACATTCTGCCCGATGAATCCGGTATCGACGGACGCATAAAGTCGTCGCTCCTGCGGCGCAATATCCTGCATCCGCTCGCCATGCGCGACATAGACGAGATTGAGCGGGGCGGTGCCGACGAAATCCTGCTGGCCCGTCTGTGCGCGGATGTCGTCGCGCAAATGCGGCAGCAACGCGTGCTGTTTCGGCTCATAGAGCCAAACTCCGTCAGCCAACGCCGCATAAACGTCGATGACCATGATGTGACGCCAATACGGGGCCGTGCGATCGCCACTGGGACGATTGACGCCGAATGCCGCCCATAAAAGGTCCGACAAAACCTGTGTTGTCAGCGGCCGGTCGGCATATTCGCGGGTCGAACGGCGAAGCGCGAGCGCCTCGATTAGCGGCTCGCCGCCCCTGCTTCGAGGTGACGGTAAGGCGATCGCTCTTGCTTCCTCTCCTGCCGATAACGGCGCAGCAGCGGCGGCGGCGCTGGTCAAAATCCCAGCGTTCATAAAGCGTCGGGTCATACCAGTGGCTCCCATTTCGCCTCTCCCCTATGCCGGTCACGTTTTCGCAGCAGCCAATATCGCGCGCCGGACGAGCGTCTCGAAAATTGGCAGCTTATAAGCATTCCTTGACAGCGGCGCGGCACCCACTAGCGCTGCATGCGCAGCATCGCGAGCACTCTGGTCATCGACTGGCTTGCGCTGCAGAACCGCTTCTGCCGACTTTGCCCGGTGCGGCACTGGCGCCGCAGCTCCAAGAACGATCGAAGCCCGTCGGCACACCCCGTCTGGGTCACAATCGAGCAACACGGCGACATCGGCGATCGGCCAGTCGAATGAGTCTTTCTCGCCTAGTTTGAGATGTACGGAACGGATACCGGGCGCCAATTTCGGCAGTACGACAGCGGTGAGAATCTCGCCGGGCCTGAGATCGTTTTCGCGATGGATGTCATTGTCCGGCAGCAGATAGAACTCCTCCAAAGCAACCTCGCGCCGATGCCCTTCGGCATTCATCAGAGCGACCTTGGCTCCCAACGCCACCAAAGCAGTCGCCGCGGTAGACGGATGTACCATGGCGCAACCGTTCTGATCGAAAATGGCGTGGTATTGGTTCTCACCACTGAAGGCAAAGCAGGTCTCGCCGCCCTTTCGGACGCAATTATGACGCACGGATCGGAAGTACCAGCAACGTGGCCGCTGCAGCAGGTTGCCGCCGAGCGTCGCCACATTGCGGATCTGCGGGCTCGCCGAACTGCCGGTAGCATCGGCCAAGGCTGTATAGCGCTGATGAATGGTCGGATTGCTTGCGACTTGCGCAATCGTGACTAGCGCTCCGATGCGCAGTGTGCCGTCTTTTTCCTCGACGATGCGATCGAGACCCGCAACGCCGCGAAGGTTCACGATGCGGCGTGGCTGCAGCAGGCCCTCTTTCATCAGGTCGAGAAGGTCGAGTCCGCCCGCCTTGATCACCACGGCATCCCGCTTTGCTTGCCCGCCGGCAGACGCGACCATGACGGCAGCAACGGTGGTCGCTCTAGAGTTCGCCGCTTCGGCTACCGATAGTGCGTTCATCAATTCGAATGACTGCATCGTCAACTCCCGCGCGGAATGCGACCAAGTGCCGAAAGCACGGCGGCAGGAGTCATCGGCAGTTGCCGAAGCCTCACTCCAATCGCATTGTAGACTGCATTGGCGATGGCAGGCGCCGTGGCGATATTCGATGGCTCGGCAATGCCATAAGCGTCTGTTGCGCTCTCGCCTTGATAGTTTTCCAGCACGATGACATCAATGTCAGGCGTCTCGCGCGAGCCCACGATCTTATAATGCTCGAGATCGGCGTTGAGCATATAGCCGGTATGGCGATCCATAATTCGATCCTCGAACAAGGCATACGAAATGCCCTGAAGGATGCCGCCCTGGACCTGGCTCTCGATTTGCCTCGGATTCATGGGACGTCCGCAATCCTGCACTGCGACGAAACGCTCGACGCGCACGATCCCGGTTTCGGTATCGACGGCGACCTCGGCAAACTGCACGCCGCCCAGATCGCTCTCGGCGAGCGCAGCGTCGGTCATCATCCGGCGGAAGCCGCCATAATCGTCGCTCCGGCTGGCCAGAACGCCGATCTCTTCGGTGCGTAAGATCGCCGCCGCTTCGCGCAAGCTCATGCTGCGTGTTGCGTCTTGCCGCGCGACAATACGCCCATCGCGCATGAGCAGATCGTCGACGGCAACGCCGAGATGGGGCGCAGCTATTTCAAACAGGATCTGCTTGATTTTGTAGGCGGCGTTGCGCGCCGGCGGCGTGATCGAGGCCGTGGTCCGGCTGCCGTAGGACGGCGGCCCGGCCGGAAAATCGGTGTCGCCGATACGAACGGTAATATCCTGCGGGCGCAGACCCAGTTCTTCCGCGACAACTTGCGCCAGCACCGTGCCGATTCCGGTGCCGATATCCTGCACGCTGGACAGAATCTCAACCGAGCCGTCGCGCAATAGCCGCACCTCACACGACGCATTGGTCTGCACATTGGCGCCCCAGAGCGATTGCGCCACACCGATGCCGCGCTTGACCGGACCTTTATCCGCCCCCGGGGGATGGCGGCGGCTCCACTCGATCCGTTCGGCGCCGCGACGCCGCTCCTCGCGCCGGACCGGGCTGGCATCGATACGGTCGCGCAGCAGCAGCGGGTCGATCTTGAGCTTCTCCGCCAGTTCGTCGACCGCCTGTTCCAGCGCGAATGCACCCGGCGTATTTCCCGGACCGCGCATGGCGCAGCCTGGCCCGGCATTGATGAAGACGTCGTATTGTTCGCTCGCGAAATTCGGACATTCATACATCGCCTGCGCAATATTACCGACGCCGGCGCCCGTAGCTGTTCCTGCCGTCCCATAAGTGTAGAGAGAGATGGCGGTGAGAACGCCGTCCTTGTGCGCGCCGATCTTCAGGCGCTGGAATGTTGCCGGCCGGTTGCCGGAGTCGAGCTGTTCCTCGTGCCGGTCAAGCACGAGCCGAACTGGCGCGCCGGCAGCGCGCGACAAGGCAATTGCCGCGCGCGCATAATTGCCCGCGCTGGATTTCGATCCAAATCCGCCGCCCATCGCATCGACGACAACCCGGACCCGATTGCGCGGCAAACCAAAGGCCTGAGCCAATTCGCTCCGCACACCGGCGGTGAACTGGGTCGAGAGATAGACTGTCAGGCCATCGGCCCGCCAATCGGCGACGATGGCATGGGTTTCCGCACAGCAATGCGTCTGCACCTGAGTGTGAAACTCTCCTTCAATCACGGCGTCGGCTTCGGCGAAGCCTTTGGCAACATCGCCGCGCACACCGACTTTAGCAGGTCCGCGAACATTGCCTTGCTGTTGAAGCTCCCCTCCAACCGAAATGCCGCCGGCAAAGCCTGAGCTGGCAACCGGCAAACGAAACACCATAGGAGCGTCTGGCTTGCGCGCTTCCTCCATGTCGACCACGAACGGCAACACCTCGTATTCGACCTTGATCAGGCGGAGCGCGGCGTCGGCCGCCGCCTCCGTGATTGCCGAGACCGCCGCGATCGGCGCCCCAACATAAAGCGCGCGCGGTAGGCGAACGGCGCCACGCGGAACGATTTCGGGGTCGCGCTCAATGGCGCGCCCGACAATCTCGGTGATGACATGAACGGCACGCACATCCGGATGAAGCTCCGCCGCCCGCATATCGACCGAGACGACCCGCGCATGGGCGTGCGGCGAACGCAGTAGCCGCGCGTGCAGCATGCCGGGCAGCTTGATATCGACGGTAAAGCGTGCGGCGCCAGTCACCTTGGCACGGCCGTTAATCCTTGGCACCGACTTGCCGATAACAGCGAGGCGGTCGTTCATCGGCAGCGGCGGCGCCTCGCCGGCCGGAACCTGGCGCTCGATTTCGCCAACGGAAACGCCGGCGATTCCGGATGGAAACTTGTCCCGCCGCGTTCCATTCAGCGACATGGGATCAACCTTTGCCAGTCGTGGCGGCTGCAAACGTTGCCGCGAAGACGTGTGGATAGGTGCCGCAGCGGCAGAAGTGACCGCTGGTGGCCGCTCTTACTTCCTCAAGCGTCGGATGCGGATTCCGCGCGAGCAGCGCCGCGCAGCTCATGACCAGCCCGGGCGTGCAAAAGCCGCATTGCATGGCATCGTGTTCGATGAAGGCTGCTTGCACCGGATGCAGCTTGTCGCCGTCGACAAGCCCTTCGATGGTCGTCACCGAGCGTTCGCCGACATCAATCGCCAGCATCATGCAGGATGCGACCGGAACGCCGTCCAGCCACACGGTGCACGCGGAGCACGCCCCGCGGTCGCAGCCGATCTTGGTTCCGGTAAGCTCGAGTGGTCCACGCAAGGCTTCGGCAAGCGTCGTCTGCGGCAATATTGTGACGGACCGCGTCATGCCATTGATTTTGAGCGTCAAAGGGACCGCGTCGGGACCGATCGTCGCGTCCTTCGTCTCGGCAATTGCCGGCGCTGTAACAAGATTGGCTTGGAGCATGACACCTCCCGCAGTAGCACTGGCGCGGGTAAGAAACGAACGACGAGACACTTCGTCTCCGTTGTGACGTCGGCGTGACAAGTGCGGAAGTTGCTTCATTCGCGCTCTCGCTATGCGCCCTCCGCCACCCGCAACCGACCGCGTTAGTGACTCTTTACGCGCGTCAGGGACGACTAAACCGCAGCAATTTACTCACGGACACGGGTGACGCCGGCCGTCGTAACCCGGTAAGTGCCGCTATTCGGGTCATAAGATCTGAATCGTTGCACGCAGTAGGCAACCGCATCGTCCGGGGCATATCCGGGTGCCGGGTAGTGGTCATAGGCTCCGTAATAGTAGGGAGACGCGAGCAGCCCACCGAGAATCGCACCGCCGACGAAGCCCGCTCCGACGCCGCCCCATCCTCTACCACCGCGCCAGCCGCCGCCGCGGTGTCCGCCTCCATGATAATTGCCAACATGGTGGCCGGCGGTAAAGCCATCGGTTGCGTAGAATGAAATACCGAGCGCAGCGACTGTTGCAACCTAACCACAAATCGTCGGAACATGATGTGCTCCTACGGTTGGAAATTCTGTGTCTATTTTTTTGAATAGGCGCGCACTCAAATCCGAGTGCTTTGGGATAGATCAATTTTCGAGAATTTATTGGCAAGCACAGATCGGAGTGATTGGTAGCGATGCAGTCGACGTATTTTTGAGATCTTGTATTTTTTATATCGTATCAACGCAGGTTCTCCGGTCATAGGTTGCTGGTCGTAATTGCGCCACACTCTAGTAGCCATGGGCGTCTCGGTAAGGTGTGTGCCACCTCGTTGCCGATGTGCACAAAATGCTATCGATTCCTCCAAATGGCCCTTTGATATCGCAGCCTCGCCGATCTATCCGGCTCCTCAGCCCTGTGGAGCTCGGATAGCGGTTCTGACGCGCAACAACCGGCCACTACAACAGCTCTTGAATTCTATTTCTTTTCAGACGCCTCGACAGCTTGCCTTACATGTGCGTCTAACTCCGCGGATAAGCAACGGTGCCTGCCAAGGCGACAAACTTGCCCTTCCCAAGCAGCATCGTTCGGTTGAGCTTCGCGTAACCGACGGCAGCCCGGACGGCCGTTGCAAGTCTTTCTCAAACCCCTGTTACGCTCTCGAAGAGATTTCCGACCAGACAACCAAATTGTCGTTAACGGCACGAACCCCAGGGACCATCTCGGCGGCGACTCGAGCTGCTGTTTTCTCGATATGAGAATGGACCACACCCCAAAGCTCCACGGTGCCATCGTGGACAATGACATTGAGTTGCCATGGTTTCGTCCACGCGTGCGCGCTCAATTGCGCTTCAACGCCCTCCCGCAGCGCAGCGTCGTCCACATTTTGTTGCGTAACAGCTTCAAAAGGCGCGCTCGCCAGTGCCTGAAGCAAGTTTGCCCGGCTCACAATACCGACGACCTTTCCATCTTTTACGATCGGCACCCGTTTGACGTTGCTCTTTTCCATTAATGAGGCGATGTCACTAATTAGAGTTTCCGGATTAGCGGTAATGACATTCCGTGTCATCACGTCAGCCACCTTACGCGCATTCGCCTTCACAAATTCTCCGGCGAGCGCCTCGTCCGACGAAAGCATTTCAAGCCACCAGGAACGGCGTCTCTCCGTGCCAATCTCGGCACGCCGAATCAGGTCCCCTTCGCTCACAATTCCCACGAGATTGCCGTCTTCGCTCACGACGGGGACCCCACTGATGTGGTTATTGAGCAAAAGATTAGCGACACTGCGCACGCTTGCATTTGGACTGATCGCGATGACCCTCGCAACCATGATATCGGAGGCTTTCATGCGCCGGTCCTCGCTTCGACAATATTGAGATTTACGATGTCGTTATCGTTGCATCCATAGTTACTCACAATTTAGCACCAATACACACCAAAAACGATCTTAGTGGACCATTAGCGATTGCGCGAACCTATACAGTTTGCGTAGCGACGGACCGGAAGCGAAAGATGGCAAGAACAAAAAATAGACCGCCGATCAACGCAACGAGCAGAAATTGCGGCCACACGACATCAAGGCCTGCGCCGCGATAGAGGATCGACTGCGCAAACGAGACAAAATGCGTCGAAGGGGATGCTTGCATCACCGTTGCGAGCCAAGGCGGCATGCTTTCGAGCGGAGTATTGCTTCCGGAGAGCATGTTCATAGGCATATAGACTAGCATGTAGAGCAGCCCGAGCTGTGGCATTGACTTCGCCACAGTGCCTAGAAAGATGCCAATCGCTGTCGCAAAAAACAGATAGATCACAACGCCAAGCATAAAAAGCGGTATCGATCCGGCGATAGGAATGCCAAGGATCGTCCTTACTACGACGTAGAGTGAAACGCCAACCGCTAGCGTGATGACCGAGCCGTTCGCCCAGACCTTGGACATTGCGATCTCGAATGGCGTCAGCGGCATGACCAGAAGGTGATCCATGGTCCCGTGTTCACGCTCACGGACGATTGCTGCTCCAGCAAGAATAATGGCCAGCATGGTGACGTTGTTGATAATTCCCATCACGCTAGTAAACCATGCGGTCGTGATATTCGGATTGAACGCGATCCGTACGTCGAGATTGACCGTCGACAGCAGCACCCCTTCCGAATGGGACAGGAAGTCTGTTATCTCGGTGGTGATAATTTGCTGCGCATCACCCGACCCGAGACCCGCCTGCCTGATCGATGTCGCATCGACGTCGATCTGCAGCGCGGGTTGGCGTCCGCCCAGAACATCCCGCTCGAAGTTTGGAGGGATATCGATGACGAAGGTATATCTTCCGCTGTTCATCAAAGGAACGATGTCCCGCTCGGCGATCGGCTGCGGCAGCTGGAATAGAGGCGGCAAGAATGCATGGGCGATTCGGCGCGAGAGCTCGGAATGATCCTCGTCGACAATCCCGATTGACGCGTTATGCAGTTCCTGCGAATAGCTTTGCGCCTGACTGATCACGGCCAGCGAAAACGCATAAATCACCAGCCCCAAGAGCACATAATCGTGCAGGAAGCTGCGCAATTCCTTGATACCGAGCCAAAAGATATTCGCTATTTTGCGCATCCGGCCGCGTCTCCTACTTTTCCTGCTTGCGCAGCAGCAGAAAGCTCAGCAGGGTCAGGACCGGGATAAAAACTGTCAACTCTGCCAGGTCCGTAACGAGGTCTAGAAAGCCCAGTCCCTTTGTGAAAGTGCCGACACTGATCGGCACGAAATAGGTCATCGGGAAGCCACGACCCATGATTTGTGCCATCCCGGAAAGAGAGGATACGGGTGTCGACATTCCGGCGAACTGCGATGCTGGCAGAACCGTCAGAATGGCCGTACCGAAAAGCGCTGCGATCTGCGTGTTCGTGAACGCCGAAATCAGCATGCCGTAACCTGTCGTCGTCGTGACGTAGATCAGAGCCCCCAGAAGCAGGACAAAGAAGCTCCCCTTGAGCGGCACCCCGAAGACGAACAGCGCCATCAGGAACATCACCGCGAAATTCACCATGGCGAAGCCGATATATGGGAGCTGCTTGCCGAGCAGGAATTCGATGCGAGTAACAGGAGTCACGTAAAGATTGACGATCGACCCGAGTTCCTTTTCCCGCACAATGGCAAGCGCCATCAGAATCGCCGGAAACAGCGCAAGCAGCATGGCAATGCTCGAAGGCACCATCGCATAGATACTGTCGAAATCCTGGTTGTACTTGAACCGGATTTCGATGTCGGCGGGCGGCGCTGCGGCGGGGACCGTCGTCTTCACGGCCGGATCTGTCAAATATAATTGATGCATGCCTTGCAGGTAACCGCGGATGGTCTCTGCCCGGAATGGCATGGCTCCATCCACCCACGCGCCGACCCATACGGGACGTCCGCGCTTGATGTCGCGGCCGAAGCTGGGCGGGATTTCAACGGCGGCGTCGATGTCCCCGCTCTTGAGACGGCTTCTCGAGCTCGGCATAGTCGGCGAGCGGCGACTTCTCCACGAAATAAGTCGAGCCCCTGAGCTCCTCCAGATAGGCGCGGCTCTCGGGACTCTGATCGTGATCGAGTACGGCGAAGGAGAGATTATTGACATCGGTCGAAATTCCAAATCCGAACACCAGCATCAGCAATGCCGTGCCGAACAAAGCGAACGCGAGCCGGATCGGGTCGCGCAGGAGCTCCAAGGTCTCGCGGATCGTATATGCGAACAGTCGCCGCAGGCTGAATAAGGAACGCTCCGGCGTCGCCTGTCGAACCGGATTGTCGGTTTCGCCAGACCGAGCGAAATCCCCGGCCCCGGCAGCCCGCGATCCTGTCGCCTCCTCGAGATAACTGATAAAGGCGTCCTCGAGCGTGGCGACGCCGCGGGCCTTGATGAGCTCCGCCGGCGCTCCGGTCGCGAGCACACGTCCTGAATCCATGAGCGATATCCGATCACAGCGCTCGGCCTCATTCATAAAATGGGTTGAGACGAAAATGGTCACGCCTTGATTGCGCGAAAGATCGATCAGCGCTTCCCAGAACCGGTCCCGCGCCAAGGGATCGACGCCTGAGGTCGGCTCGTCGAGGATCAGAATTTCGGGTTCGTGGACGATGGCGACGGCCAGCGAGAGCCGCTGGCGAATCCCTAGCGGCAGATCCAAGGTGCGTTGATCGAGATAATCCTCGAGGCCGAACCATCCGACCAATTCGGCGATACGGGCCTTCGCCTTTTGAGCCGGCAGGTGGAAAAGGTGCGCATGGAGATCGAGGTTCTGCCGGACGGTCAGTTCGGTATAGAGAGAGAACGATTGTGACATGTAACCGACGCGATAGCGCGAGCTCATGTCACCTGCTTCAAGGGGTTGTCCGAACAGCAGCGCCTCGCCTTCGCTCGGCGCCAACAGGCCGGTCAGCATTTTCATGGTCGTGGTCTTGCCGGAGCCGTTCGAACCGACGAAGCCGAAAATCTCGCCGCGCTCGATGGTGAAGCTCACATGGTCGACTGCGGTGAAATCGCCAAATCGGCAAGTGAGGTTGCGTGCGCTGATGACAGGTTCAACGTCAATGATGCGCCGGGGCGGCATATGCAATACCTCGTGACCACTACGCTGCTGCTCCGGGAGCAGCGCAATGAATGCACCCTCTATCGCTGCCTCGCCGGTCGTTGCCTTGATCTCGGCCGGAGACCCGGTTGCCAGCACCTTTCCGCCGTTCATTGCCACCAGCCAGTCGAACCGTTCGGCTTCTTCCATATAGGCTGTTGCAACCACCACGCTCATACCCGGGCGGCGCGAACGCATGCGATCGATCAGCTCCCAAAATTGCCGGCGCGACAGTGGGTCAACGCCTGTCGTCGGCTCATCGAGAATCAGGAGATCGGGATCGTGAATAAGGGCGCAACAAAGCCCAAGCTTTTGCCGCATGCCGCCTGATAGTTTTTTGGCGGGACGGTCGGAAAAGGGGGTTAGACCTGTGCTCTGCAGAAGCTCGGAAATTCTCCAATTTCGTTCGGACTCGGATTGACCGAACAAGCGGGCAAAAAATTCTATGTTTTCACGGACGCTCAGATCCGGATAGAGGTTCTTGCCGAGCCCTTGCGGCATATAGGCAATGCGCGGGCAGACGGCAGCCCGATGCGCTGAGCCCGTCATATCACCATTGAGCACAAAAACGCTTCCGGATTGAATCTGCCGCGCGCCGGCAACGATACTCAGCAGCGTCGACTTTCCGACTCCATCGGGGCCAATGAACCCGACCACGCAGCCAGCCGGAAGATCGAGCGTCACTGCGTCGAGAGCAACTGTTGCACCGTAGCGCTGAGTGACATCTTCGATGCGTGCGACTAAGTCCGCGCGCTCGATCATTGCGTCGCATTTCCTTGCAACTGGGGCGGCCAGGTGACCGTCGGATCGAGTTTAAGATAGGCAACGCCGGGCAGACCGCTTCTCACTCTATCGGCACGCGCGCGCAACCGCTCGGGGTCGATCTTTACCCTAATCCGGAACATCAACTTGTCACGCTCGCTCTGGGTCTCCACGGTCTTGGGTGTGAACTGGGCCTGCGTGGCGATAAAAGACACCTTCGCCGGGATCGCGATCTTCGGATAGGCGTCGAGCACGATGCGCGCATCGCCGCCGATTTTCACCTTGCCCGCTTCCTCCGTCGGCAAATACACGTCCATATACACGTAGGAGATGTCGAGCATGCTAAACACCTTGCCACCCGCAGGAAGTACCTCGCCGATATTGGCAATGCGGTATTGGATGCGGCCGTCCTTCGGCGCCACAAGCGTGTTGTCGGCAATATTAATCTTATAGAGTTCCACATCGTGCGTGCTCGCTTCGAGTGCGTGCTCGGCCTCGGTCACCCTGGCCTGTGCGGCTTTGAGAGCCGCATTGGCAGCGTCCAATTGTTGCCGACGTTGATCAACAACTTCTTGGGTCTGGGCACCCTGCTTTACAAGGTAAGCGGCGCGATCCATTTCCTGTTGTGCGAGCAGAACCTGACTGGTCTGTTGCGCGACGTTGGCGTTGGCTTCCTCGATAGCCTTTTGCGCTTGTAATACCTGGGCTTCGGCCTTCTTCAGCGAGGCCGCGAGATCCTGGGTATCCATGCGTGCGACAATCTGGCCGGCCTTGACCATGTCGCCTTCGTCGGCAAGCATCTCGGCGATGCGCCCGGCGAATTTGGTGTCGATATCGATCTCATCCGCTTCGATCCGCCCGTTGCCCCAGGCGATCCCTGGCGGCAATAGCGATTGGGAGTGCTTCCACCAATAGAACCCTGCGCCGGCCCCACCAATGACGAGAGCGACGACGAGCGCGATCCGAAGCCAGCGTTTGCGTGCCGACTTTCCCTTTGAGGCCGACGACGGTACCGGCAAGTTGGCCCGCGCCGGCGCCGGCACTATGTCATGCGTCTCCGGCGTGAGCGGACTATCGCACGCGGTCGCAGGTGGCTCCGCGGAATGGACTGCCTTATTCTCGTGGTTCGTTTCGTCTTTTCCGGGCGGCTGCGACATCACTTCGACCGTTTGCACATTGTTGCCCGTGGGGCCTGAGAAAAATATTCAGTATCGGCAATTGTGGGGCCAATACTCATGGCGTTTTTAGGTCTAATGGACCGAGGCACGTGGTTGCTCAGTTGATCGTCGCGACGGAGTCCACGCATCTCCAAGCCGTAGTGCGACAGCGATGAGAAGATCGGAGCCACAATCATCCCGTTTTGGTGCACGTTAACGCGGCCGGCCGCCTTCCAAACTCCGGCTATCCCTAGCCATGTTAAGGCATTCAAGGAGCTCAACATAGCTCGGAGTGCCATCGGAGCTCATTTCCGCGATGCAAAACCGCCGACCGCTGGCGACAAATGCCTCCCAGTTGTTTATGAGATCATCGCGAGCGCTTTTTTCATTCTGCATGCATTTATCGAAGGTTGTTAATTTGTCCGGCCCACTCGATACCTCCCGGCAACCCTGCTCGACCTTGAAACTGGGAATGCCCTGCGCCGTTGCTTGGATCACACCAGCGATCAGAATTGCTATGGTGAATAGCAATGGCCTCGTCATGAAGCCAACTCCAAAAGACCTTTGCAAAATCTTATGCGCACGATTGCGGTGGTTTGTATTGAGCTAGATCAACCGCGCTTATCACAGCCGTAAATGTGGATGTATTATCGCGAGAAGGTTATAACGACGCGAATGTGTTCAACACTGCCGGCGAAGGCATCGGATTGTTGACTAAGGATGCTACATGGCTGCGCTGAGCCAAAGGCTGTGGCCAAATATATAGCTACTGCGAAAGCGACGAGGATGTCTTGTTTCCAAAAGGACATCGATTTGCGGGATCGATTTGACCGCATGATATCCGTTTTCTTCTCGAAGCATTTCAAGTCTAAAAATAAGCGATCTAAATGCGCACGCCCTGCGTAATTTATATATTTTTTATGCTCGTCTTACTCGTCCTTAGCGAGGCACCATTATATTTAATTGCCGCGTATGTCTTCGAATTGGGTGAGAAACGCGATTAGGCGCGAGCCTGTGCTCTGGTGCCGCTCTGCTTGATCTGAGCCTCTCAAACGTCGATATCATGATAAAGACGACAGGCGCTCAAACGACAGTCCTGGAAGAACTCAGAAAAGTCGCCAAGGAATATTCTGACGATATGTCAAGCGTCTGTGCTAGCGACAGTCCTATGAGCTTGCTAGGAAAGCTAGCGGCAGCCGAAAAGCGTCTTGACGTAACACTTGCTGGTGCCCGTAAACTTAAGCCCGTCGCCGAGAACTTTTAACGCTAAACGACGAGCAGAAAGCATGACGATGCGGTCTGACTTCCATTAGGGGAATAGTCTGGACGCGTCTATGCCTCTCACACCTCACAAAGGCGCAACCCCATCTGGGATGGTCGCCGACGGATTACTGCCGCGCAGTTGCCGACACCATTCGCGGAATCGGTCAAGGTAGAGGTAGATGACCGGCGTCGTGTAAAGCGTCAGCATTTGGCTTACGATCAACCCCCCAACGATCGAAATGCCGAGCGGCTGGCGCAGCTCGCTGCCTTCTCCGAGGCCAATAGCGAGCGGCACCGCTCCAAGCATCGCGGCCATTGTAGTCATCATGATGGGCCGGAAGCGCAGCAGGCAAGCCTCGTAGATTGCTTCGTGCGGGGCCCGATCCTGCGTGCGTTGGGCGTTCAGTGCAAAATCGATCATCAGAATTGCGTTCTTTTTCACGATTCCGATGAGCAAAATCACGCCAATAAGGGCGATGATACTGAATTCAGTATGGCAGATCATCAGCGCGAGGACCGCGCCGACGCCAGCTGACGGCAATGTTGACAGGATAGTAATGGGATGAATGTAGCTCTCGTAAAGGATGCCGAGCACAATGTAGACAGCAAGCAGCGCCGCCAAAATCAGATAAGGTTCGTTAGCAAGTGATTCCTGGAACGCTCTAGCCGTTCCCTGGAAGGTACCGTGGATCGAGGCCGGCACGCCGATCCAATTCATGGCCGCGTTGATGGCGTTTGCCGCGTCGCCGAGTGAAATTCCACGAGCCAAGTTAAAAGAGATAGTTGTTGCGATGAACAGACCCTGGTGATTGACTGCGAGCGGAGTGCTGCCAGGTCCATAATGACTGATGGCGGCAAGCGGCACCATGGTTTCAACGTTCGTGCTAACCGCCGCACCGGTCGACGCGCTAGTGTGTCCGGTGTTGGCTAGTGAGTTGATCGCTAGATTACGCGCCGCGTCGCTCGCAATCGTCGCTACCGATAGCGACTGTGCGCTTGATTTCGCCGTACCGGCAACAGCGTTTGTCGATTGCACGCCGCCTACGGAACCTCCAGCAGTGCTGATGTAAAGATCCTTGAGCGTATCCGGTCGTTGCCAGAATCGAGGTGCGACTTCCATTATCACATGATACTGGTTGCGCGGATTATAAATAGTCGACACTTGCCGTTGACCAAAAGCGTCGTAGAGCGTGTTGTCGATTTGACTTGCATTGATGCCGAAACGAGCTGCCGTTTCACGGTCGATCACCAGGTCCGTCTCGAGCCCCTTGTTTTGCTGGTCGGTATTGACATCAGTAAGCTGCGGTATGCCTTGCAGAGCTGCTAATATCTTTGGCCCCCAGCTGTTCAATTCGGCAAGATCTGCGGATTGCAGTGTGTATTGATAGAGAGCGTTGCTCGGCCGGCCGCCAACCCGGATGTCCTGGACCGCCTGCAGGAATAGCGTGGCTCCGGGCACTTGCGACAACGACCGCCGCAGTCGGCCGATCACTCGATCAATCGAAAGCTTGCGTTCACTGATCGGCTTAAGCGATGAGAAGACGAAGCCTGAATTTGTTTGCCCGCCACCGGTGAATGCAACTACACTATTCACCGCCGGATCTTTGAGAATGATTGTCACGAACTGTGCGAGCTTCTTTTGCATCGATTGAAAGGAGATCGCCTGATCGGCCTGAATGAACCCGATCAATCGGCCCGTATCTTGCTGGGGAAAGAAGCCTTTTGGAATAGTAACGAAGAGATAGAGGTTAAGACACAACGTTACGAGCAGAACCAGCATAACTATGCCCGGGTGACGAAGCGCGGGAGCTAGCGTCCATTTGTAGAAATTCAGCATTCCCTCGAAGATGCGCTCGCTCAATCGATGCAGTTTGCTATGTTGCACCTGTCGAGTCGGCTTGAGTAACAGCGCGCACATCATCGGCGTGGTTACCAATGAGAGGGCGAGCGAGACCATTATCGCCACCGATAGCGTGACCGCGAATTCGCGAAATAGTCGTCCGACGATGCCACCCATCAACAGGATGGGGATGAACACCGCGATCAATGAAGTGCTCATCGACAGAACCGTGAAGCCGACTTCTCTCGCTCCTATTATCGCCGCTTCAAAGCGTGTCAAACCTGCTTCGAGATGGCGCGTGATGTTCTCCAGCACGACGATTGCGTCGTCGACCACAAAACCGGTGGCAACCGTGAGCGACATCAGAGACAAGTTATCGAGACTGTAGCCAAAGAGGTACATAACTGCGAAGGTGCCAATGAGGGAGACCGGCACTGCGACTGCTGGGATCAGTGTCGCCCGGAGGTTGCGCAAAAAGGCGAGCACGACAAGGATGACAAGTATAACCGCAATCAGCAGCGTGATCTCGACTTCGCGTAGTGAAGCGCGGATAGTGGTCGAGCGATCAACCGAGACAGAAATGGAAATGGCGGGAGAAATCGACGCCTGCAATTCCGGTAACAGTGCCTTAACCCGGTCAACGGTATCGATAATGTTGGCACCCGGTTGGCGATAGAGGATCACCGCCACAGATGGTATTCCGTTGGTCAGCCCCGCGTTGCGCAGATTCTCAACCGAATCAATGACATCCCCAACATCAGACAGTCGGACAGCTGAGCCGTTACGATAAGCGACCACGAGCGATCGGTATTGAGCCGCTACACTGGCCTGATCATTGTCGTAGATTTGGTAGTGTCGGCTTTTGGTCTCGATCGCTCCCTTTGGACTATGTGCGTTTGCTGATGCAAGCGCGGCGCGAATATCCTCCAGACCAATGCCGTACTTGAAAAGGGCGTCCGGATTGAGTTCTGCCCGCACTGCAGGAAGCGCGCTACCACCGACAACAACCTCACCGATGCCATCGACCTGTGAAAGCTTTTGCGACAGCACTGTAGACGCGGCATCGAAGATCTGGCCACGGTCCTGCGTGTCGGACGTCAATGATAAAATTAGGATTGGCGCGTCTGCGGGATTTACTTTGCGATAGGTTGGATTGGAGCGCAGGCTCGATGGCAGATCTGCACGGGCGGCGTTGATGGCGGCCTGCACGTCGCGCGCGGCGCCGTTGATGTCTCGGTTGAGGCCAAACTGCAACGTGATACGCGTCGAGCCGACGGTGCTCGATGAGGTCATCTCGGTAACATCGGCAATTTGACCGAGGTGACGCTCAAGTGGCGTAGCGACGCTTGTAGCGACGACCTCCGGACTTGCCCCGGGTAGCTGGGCCTGCACTGAAATAGTGGGAAAATCGACCTGCGGCAGCGGCGAAACGGGCAACTGAAAGAAAGCGATAGCGCCGGCGGCCGCAACTGCGAAGGTCAGCAGCGTTGTAGCAACCGGACGACGAATGAATGGTGCCGAGATGTTCACGGCGGGATGGCGCTTTCGTCGGCGTCAAATTCCTCACCTTTAAACCGCTCTGACAAGCGCTCGAACCAGAGATAGATGACCGGCGTCGTGAATAGCGTCAGCAACTGGCTCAGCAGCAAGCCGCCAACGATAGTTATGCCGAGAGGATGACGAAGTTCGGACCCGGTGCCGGAACCCAACATCAGCGGCAAGGCTCCAAAAACAGCGGACATCGTTGTCATCAGGATGGGGCGGAACCGCAACATACAAGCTTGGAAGATCGCTTCACGCGGTGTCTTGCCTTCATTGCGCTGTGCGTCCAAGGCAAAATCGATCATCATGATCGCGTTCTTTTTAACGATGCCGATGAGCAGGATAATGCCGATGATGGCAACGACAGTAAGATCGTCACGGGCAACTATAAGGGCAAGCAATGCCCCGATGCCCGCGGAAGGTAGCGTTGAGAGGATCGTTACTGGATGAATGAAACTTTCGTAGAGTATGCCCAATACAATGTAGACCGCGGCGATCGCCGCGAGGATCAAAAATAGTTCATTGTTTAGCGACGATTGAAAGGCTAGTGCCGAGCCTTGGAATGTCGTGATGACGCTGCGCGGAAGACCGATCTGTTGTCTTGCCGCGATGATCGCTGAGACAGCTTCACCAAGTGAGGCGTCCGGCGCCAAATTGAATGAGACAACGGCCGCGGGGAATTGGCCAAGGTGGTCGATCTGTAAGGGTGCCGTCTCCTCCCTCATTTTGACGATCGCCGACAGCGGCACCTGCCCGGTCCCGGTCGCGGACGGCAGGTAAATCGACGAAAACGACTGCAGCGTGGCCTGAAAATCTGGACTCGCCTCTAGGATTACCCGATACTGATTCGAATTTGTGAAAATGGTTGAGACGATACGCTGGCCAAAAGCGTCGTATAAAGCATTGTCGATGGTCGCCGGGGTTATGCCGAAACGACCTGCGGTATCGCGGTCTATATCGATAAAGACCGTCAGTCCCTTTGCTTCCAGATCACTTGTTACGTCTGCGAACTGCGGCAGCTGCTTAAGCTTGTCCACCAGGCGCGGGGTCCATTCAGCAAGCTCATCCGGATTGGAATCCTGCAGTGCAAATATATATTGCGTCCGGCTAACGGTTAAATCGATGGTCAAATCCTGCACTGGCTGCATATAAAGCGAGATACCGGAGACCGATTGAGCTTTCTGCTTGAGCCGCTGAATTATTTCGGTGACATCAGCGTTGCGCGCGTCGTGCGGGTTGAGGTTGATCAGCAGGCGGCCACTATTAAGCGTCATATTGGTGCCGTCGACACCGATAAAGGAAGATAGGCTTGCAACATCGGCATCTTGGAGAATTGCCGTCGCCAGTACCTGTTGACGGTCGGCCATGGCAGAAAAGGAAATCGATTGCGGCGCTTCGGATATGCCCTGGATTAAGCCGGTATCCTGGACTGGAAAGAAGCCCTTAGGAATTTCGATATAAAGTGCGGCCGTTAGGGCCAGCGTAAGCAGGGCTACCACGAGGGTCGCGCCTTGCCGTTCAAGCACCCATGTAAGCGCATTTCCATAGCCATTGACTAGTTGGTCAAACCACTCGCGGCTTTTTCGTTGAAATCGAGATTCGCGCACTGCCGACGGTGGCCGCAATAGTTTGGCGCACGCCATTGGCACCAGCGTCAGCGACACTACGGCCGAGATAAGGATAGTCACTGCTAATGTGATCGCAAATTCGCGGAACAGGCGACCGACAACGTCGGCCATAAACAGTAGGGGGATCAGAACCGCAATCAGCGAAATTGTGAGGGAGATGATCGTGAAGCCCACTTGCTTGGAGCCACGCAGGGCCGCTTGGAGCGCTGTGTCACCCTCTTCGAGGTAGCGGGCTATGTTTTCGATCATCACGATTGCGTCGTCGACAACAAAGCCGGAAGCGATCGTCAATGACATCAGCGACAAATTGTTCAAGCTGAATCCGAATAAATACATGGCACCGAAGGTGCCCACCAAGGACAGTGGTACCGAGAGGCTTGGAATGATCGTAGCGCGCGCGTTGCGCAGGAAGATAAAGATCACTAGAACGACCAGGATGACGGCCAAAGTCAGTTCCAATTCCACGTCCCTGACCGACGCCCGTATCGTGACAGTGCGGTCAGTTAGTACAGCGACATCGACGGCCGATGGCAGTGCGGCTTGCAATTGTGGCAGCAACTCCTTGATGCGGTCCACCACCTGGATGACATTGGCGGCGGGCTGACGTTGGATATTGAGGATGACCGCCGGTACGGTGTTCATCCAGGCGGCTAGCTTGTTGTTCTGCGCCCCATCGACCACTTGGGCAACATCGCTAAGCCGCACGGGTGATCCGTTTTTGTACGCGATAACAAGGTTCTTGTACGCATCGGCGTTAGTCAGCTGGTCATTGGCATTGATCGTGTAGGCGCGCGATGGACCATCGAAATTGCCTTTGGGCGTGTTGACGTTGGCATTGCCAAGCGTAGTGCGCAGGTCATCGATATTAAGACCGTAAGCCGCAAGTTTGCGGATGTCCGCCTGGACCCGCACTGCCGGTCGCTGGCCTCCGCTGATGCTGACCAGGCCGACGCCGGAGAGTTGCGAAATCTGCTGTGCTAGGCGCGTATCTGCAAGGTCCTCAACCTGTGGAAGCGGCAACGTCTTCGAAGTAAGCGCCAAAGTGAGAACAGGCGCATCCGCCGGGTTGACTTTGGCGTAGATCGGCGGAGCCGGTAGGTCAGTCGGCAAGAGGTTGCCGGCGGCATTGATGGCTGCTTGCACCTCCTGTTCGGCGACATCGAGGCCGAGATTGAGGCTGAACTGGAGGGTGATTACTGATGCACCCGCTGAACTGACTGAGGTCATCTGATTAAGACTCTGGCATTTGGCCGAGCTGGACCTCGAGCGGCGCAGTCACAGAGGACGTCATCACGTCGGGGCTGGCGCCGGGATAAAAGGTCTGGACCTGGATAGTCGGATAATCGACTTCGGGTAGGGCGGCCAGGGGTAGAAACTGGAAGGCGAGGATGCCGGATAGCAAGATTGCTATCATCAACAATGAGGTAGCCACCGGCCGCAAGATGAAAAGGCTCGATGGGCTCAACGCCCTTCCGTCTTCATTGTTTAGGGGGGCGTCGGCCATTATGGGCTGCGTTGCAGTCGCTGAGCTTTGGCTGCGGTTCCGGCATTGGCCGGATTTAATTCGCTAGCGCTGTTCCCGCGCAATATAACCTTGGCACCATCACGTAGCTTGTCGGCACCGTCGACTACCACGCGATCACCTGGCAAAAGTCCGGAGCTCACGGCTATCTGGTCGCCGCTACTCGGACCCAGTTTGATCGGTCGCGCGGTAACGGTATCGTTTGAATTGATCAGATAGACAAACGTTCCGGATGCACCGCGTTGGATGGCGCTCGTCGGCACTACTGTCGCACCATGCAGCACGTCGACCAACAAGCGAACATTCACGAACTGATTGGGGAAAAGAGCTTGATCCTCGTTTGCAAATTGCGCTTTGAGCTTCAGCGTTCCGGTGGTTGTGTCAATCTGGCTGTCGATCGCCGTCACGGTGCCTGTGGCGAGTTTGGTTGTGCCGCTGCGATCATAGGCTGTAACCGGCAGTTTCGCGTTGGCATGAAGTCGTTTGAGGATATTTGGAATGTTGTCCTCGGCGATTGGGAACACCACACTAATCGGCTGCAATTGAGTTATGACGACGATACCTGTTGTGTTGGTCGGTGCTACGTAATTCCCCACGTCGACCGTGCGTAAGCCCGCAATGCCATTCACCGGCGAGACAATGTGGCAATAGGTGATGTTGAGCTTGGCGGTGTCGACCTGCGCCTGATCCGAAACGACAGTACCCTCGTCTTGTTTCACCAGCCATACCTGAGTATCGAGTTGCTGCTCCGGGATTGCCTTTGTTGCAACCAACTTCTGATAGCGAGCGAGATCAATCTTGGCGTCCTCTAGCAGAGCCTGGTCGTGTGCAAGCTGGCCCTGCCACTGCAACAGCGCTAGTTCGTAAGGCCGCGAGTCAATCTCAGCCAGCAGATCGCCTTGTTTGACAATCTGGCCTTCGTGAAACGCGATCCGCGTGATACGGCCGCTGATTTGCGAAAGAATTGTCACCGTTGCGAGCGATGTGACGGTACCGAGTGCGTTGATCGTCATATCCACATCACTCTTTGCCGCAGTCTCGGCGACGACGGGAGTGGGACCGCCAGCGCTGAACCGGCCGGTTTTTGTTTGTGTTCCGGGGCGTTCTTGCATCCACCAAGCCAAGGCCACGAGCGTGACGACGCCGATAACGACCGCAGAAATCACCCGGCGGCGCGAGCCCGGCGCCAACGTCGGCTGAGACGGTTCGGATCGAATCTCCCGGGCGGGCTTCGTAGGTCGATCATCCATGTGCTAAATCCTAGGCTGGAGCGCTTGGATTGCCGCGCACAGTGCGCAAAAAGGTGCCCCCGGCTGTTCGTCGTCCGTGATCAGCACGATAGCCTTTCAAAAGTTATCACAATAGAGCTATCCCTCTAATTGGATTGGTTAGTTTGTACTCGCATATTTGTGACCTGGAAATTGGCTGGCCAGGGCATGTCGGCTGGCAGGGGACATTTGCGCGGCTGCAGTGGCAGATATTTCTTCGATTATCTGATCGAAATTCTGCCGCGCCGCACGGGTGTTTGCGATGGCAGCGTGCAGCGCTCGTTCGTCAAAAGGTTCTCGTCGCAGCACTTCGCGAATCTGATTTCGTGCTGTGCGATAGGTCGTCTGAGTGTTTTGGATAGCGGTCTGATTGATATCGACCCACGTCCGTAAGCTGCTGGCATCAGATGGCGAGAGAACGCTGGCGAGCCGCTCGATGCGAACGAATACATTGCGGTCCCGCGATGAATGAGCGGGCGCACGCAAAATCATAGAGACTGCCGTACTAAAGAAGAACAGATTGAGCGCCAACGAGCACATCAATAGCCAGTGCCTCTTAGAACGAGGCATCGTTGATGAATCGAACTGTCGAATCATCATGGGCGAATCCCGATGTGCAGCTTTGGCTCAAGGATGCCAGAGACAAGGTCGTCGCGACTGGCAACGGCGAACTGTTTACCCAAATGATCGCTGTGATAATCAAGTCCGGCTATGCCGATGACGAACCCGAGTGCGGCGTAACAAGCTACAGTGACGCTTCGAGGCCGGGCCAGTGCAAACTGCCAGTAGAGAGGTGGCCCCGGCAGGCGCCGGTATGACAGTTTTTGCAGCGTTTGTGGCGCTAGCCGCGCCAGCACGCGTGCGACCACGGTGGCGGCTACCTCCGGTACTTTATTGAAGCGCTTGAGTACGGAGTTGAGGAGAGTTTTAAACTGCTCGGTCGTCATTGTTTTCCCGATTGGCAGCACCGCCCACGGCACGGCAGAGGCTCCGTTTACTGCACGCTGTCTATGGCATAACCACTAAGCCGGGTGTTGCCGATAATGTCCGCGGTTTCCTCAAGCATCCCGAATTGAGCCGGCGCTTCGCGCCTCGAATAACCTGCACACATTGTAGTATAAAATGACGACCTAAGATCCGCTATCTCTGAAATGCATATCGTTCCCTATATGCCAACTGCATAAACTCTCGGGTAATGCCGGAACACAAGGAGGCTTGGCATGCAATTCCTAATAAACTTCTTTGCGTTCCGGCCCACTTTCAGCGTCATGTTGCTGAAAATCGTTTGGTGCATTTATTTGGCCAATACGCTTTTGCAGACCTACATTTCAATTGTCGCATCATACCGGGCTACCGCCGCAATCGCGCCTGATCTGATGTCGGATTTTCATAAACGACGTTCGCCAAAAGCCTCTAGGCCTGCGATGATTGAGCCGCACGTTCTTTCATC
>CAVWDA010000032.1:0-86909 GCA_963753455.1 uncultured Alphaproteobacteria bacterium
AATAGAACTGCACTTTGTTTGTTAGGTCGACAGGGGCAAAGAACTGGCTGCGCTTGTAAATGGTCAATCCGTCGTCGCCGCCGTAGCGGGCGAGCCCGGCGATGACGTAATAGGCCATCTGCGCGAAGGCCAAGGTGATCATGATGAAATAGACGCCGCGTGTACGCAGCGACAACGCGCCGATCACCAGCGCGAACACCGTCGAGGCGAGAAGCGCCGCCGGCCACTGCACGAAGCCGCTGTAAATTCCTTCATGCGCCAGGATGCCGACGGCATAGCCACCGATGCCGAGATAGGCGGCGTGACCGAAGCTCATCATACCGCCATAGCCGAGGATGAGATTGAGGCTCACGGCAGCAATACCCAGGATGACGATGCGGGTGAACAGCGTCAGCAAGAAGAGATTACCGCCGAGCCCGACATAGACCGGCAGAAGCGCTAGCGCGGCCAGCAACGCGAACACCGCGATATTGCGGACCGTCAGCGCGCGGCTCATTTGCGGATCGCCGGGAACAATCCCTCGGGGCGCACCACCAGCACGACGGCCATCAGCAGATAGATCAGCATGGAGGAAAGCGCCGGCGCCGCGGTCGCTGCTGCGTTTGGGGAGACCACCAGCCGCAGCAGGTCGGGAAAGAACGCGCGCCCGAGCGTATCGACGAAGCCGACCAAAAGCGCCGCGATGAACGCACCGCGGACCGAGCCGATGCCGCCGATCACGGTGATGACGAAGGCGACGATCAGGATGTTCTCGCCCATGCCGATCTGCACGGTGAGGATCGGCGCCTGCATCAGGCCGGCGAGACCGGCCAACGCGGCGCCGAGCCCGAACACCAGCGTGTAGAGCAACTTAATGTTGACGCCGAGCGCGCCGACCATCTCGCGGTTACTGGCGCCGGCACGGATCAACATGCCGACGCGGGTACGCATCACCAGCACGTAGAGAAAGCCGGCAACCGCCAGCGAGACAATGATGATGGAGAGCCGGTAGGCGGAGTATTGCACGCCCGGCAGAATTTGCACCGAGGTGTTGAGCCAGGACGGCAGCGGCAGGCTCATGCCCTCCGGCCCCCAGATCAGCCGCACCAGCTCGTCGAAAAACAGGATCAGACCGAAGGTGCCGAGCACGTGATCGAGATGGTCGCGGCCATAAAGCCGGCGCATGACGGCCACCTCCACGACCATACCAACGATCAGCGTCGCGCCAAGCGCAAGCAACGCGCCAAGAACGAAGCTGCCAGTCCAAGCTGCGAAGGTGGCGGCGAAATAGGCGCCAACCATATAGAGAGAGCCGTGCGCCAGATTGACCAGGTCCATGATGCCGAACACCAGTGTCAATCCGGCAGCCAGCAGGAACAGTAGCAGGCCGAACTGCAGGCCGTTCAGACATTGCTCAATGAAAAGTGTGGTCATGGAACTAGGCCGCACATAACAAGGCGGCAGAAACGTTCCTGCTTCTGCCGCCCGTATCGCATTTGCTCAAGGTCACTTCATCGGACACTTGCCGTGAAAGTCATCCTGGCTGTCCTTGATGATGGTGGCGACGGTCTTGAGCACGTAGTCGCCCTTGGCGTCCTTGACGACGTCCTGCAGATAGTAGTTCTGGATCGGGAAGTGGTTGTTGCCGTATTTGAAGCCGCCGCGCACCGACTTGAAGTCGGCCTTTTCCAGCGCCTTCTGCACCGCCGCCTTGTCGGAGAGCTTGCCCTTGGTAGCGACCACCGCCGAGTTAATCAGATTGGCGGCATCATAAGACTGCGCGCCGTAGAACGACGGTTTCTTGCCGGGATATTTCTTCTCAAAGTCGGCGACGAATTTCTTGTTGGCCGCGTTGGGCAGGTCGTTCACCCACTCCTGCGCGCCGGGTACGCCGAGCGCGAGGTCTTTTTGTAACGGCAGCGACAACTCGTCGATGGTGAACGCGGTGTAGAGCGGAATCTTGCCTTTGAGGCCCGCCTGCGCGTACTGCGCCAGGAATTGCACGCCCGCTTTGCCCGGATAGAACACGAAGATGGCGTCCGGGTTGGCGGCCTTGGCTTTGGCGAGTTCCGCCGAGAAATCAAGCTGCGACGGCCAGGTGGTAAGCTCCTGTCCGATCACCTTTCCCTTGAAGGTGTGGCCGACCCCCGCCAGCATATCTTTGCCGGCGGCGTAGTTCGGGCCGATCAGGAACACCGACTTTACACCCTTCTGATTCATGTACAGACCCATCGCCTCCGGCGTCTGGTCGTTCTGCCACGAGGTCGAGAAGAAATACGGCGAGCACAATTCGCCGGCGATCTGCGAGGGGCCGGCATTGGCGCTGATGATGAAGGTCTTGGAATCGACTGCCGGCTTGAGCGAGGCCAGCATCACGTTCGACCAGATGTAGCCGACAATGAAATCGACATGGTCGGACTCGATCAGCTTCTCGGTCTTCTGCTTGCCGACCTCCGGCTTGAAGCCGTCGTCCTCGTAAATCACCTCGACCGGCAGTCCGGCCATCTTGCGGCCCATGTGGTCGAGCGCAAGTTCGAACAAGTCGCGCATGTTGTTGCCGATCACGGCCACCGGGCCACTGAAGGTCGAGACGAATCCGATCTTGATCGATTTTTGCTGGGCAAAGGTCGGGCCGGCGGCGAGCAGGATTGCAGCGCTCGCGATTATTAAGGCTTTACGCATGGTGTTTCCTCCCAGGGGCCGTTATCGGCCCTCTCCCGCATGATCCTCTAGTGTACCGGCATCCGAGCCAAAAGGTCCATCCACTACGGTCGCAGAGCCACGAATTATATTTCCAAGCCGAGCTTTCGTTGCCTTGGCCGAAGCAAGTCCTATGGCGACAACCTGAATTTGGGCCAGCATTTCGAGTTTGTTGGCCATGCGATCGCCAGCCATTGACCGGCGCATAACTGGCCTTGCAGTCTGGCCAATACCGCATCGCCACGACTTGATAAGAGGCAACAGCTTTGATGAAAGCTACGCAAAAGACTTACGACAAGATCGTGGTGGGCCGCCGAGGGGTGCCGGTGGATCGCCGTTTTGCCCGCGTCCCCGCCTATCCTGTGCTTGCACCCCGCGTTACCGCCCCATGAGTTGCGGCATGACAGATCTGCAGAACATCGTATTTCCCTCGCTGAAGGAGCGCGTGGTCATCATCACCGGCGCCGGCCAGGGCATCGGCCGCGCCTTCGCCAAGGCCTTCGCCATGGCCGGTGCACGCGCCGTCATCGCCGAGCGTAACGCGACGACGGCCGCCGCGGTCGCCGCGGAAATCATGAGGGCCGACGGCCAGGCGCTGGCAGTGCAAACCGATATCGCCGATCCGGCCTCGGTCAATGAGATGATCGAAGTGGTCGAGGACGAATACGGCCGTATTGACGTGCTGATCAACAATGCGGCGATCTTCTCGACCTTACAAATGCGCCCGTTCGAGCAGATCCCTCTGGGAGAATGGGATCAGGTGCTGCGCGTCAATGTCACCGGCGCATTCTTATGTGCCCGCGCCGTATTGCCCGCGATGCGAAAAGCCAAATGGGGCCGCATTATCAACATGGCCTCCGGCGCGGTGGCGCTCGGCCGGCCCGGCTATCTGCATTACATCGCCTCGAAATCGGCGCTGGTCGGCATGAGCCGCTCGATGGCGCGCGAGCTCGGCCCCGACAACATCACCGTCAACGCCATTTTGCCTGGCGCGACCTTCACCGAGATCGAGCGCAAGACCGTGACGCCGGCGCAGAAGGAACGCATCATCGCCATGCAATGCATCCCGCGCGCGGAGACGCCGGAAGACCTGGTCGGTACCGCGCTGTTCCTGGCGTCGGAGGCGTCGGCCTTTATCACCGGACAGATCGTCAATGCCGACGGCGGCGCAACCCACCCGTAGGCGTCACGCTGGCTGGCCGGGCATGAGGCTTTTGCGCATCTCGCGGAACGAGATCAGCTTCTCGCAGCTCTCATCCCACAGCACCAGGCGGACGCTTTTGACGCTTTGCCAGAGCGTGAGCCGGCCGATGTCGCCAAGTTCGGGGTGTTCGCGCAGCACCCGCGGCAACCTGTAATAGGGAATCCGGCTGCACAAGTGATGCACATGATGCATGCCGATATTGGCGGTGAACCAGCGCAAAATCCCGGGCAGCACATAGTACGAACTGCCGTGCAGCGCGACTTCGTGCAAACTCCAGGTTTCGTCGTGCGCCCACATCGTGTGCTCGAATTGATGCTGCACGTAGAACAGCCACACGCCCATCGCGGCGGCCAGCAGCATGATCGGCCCATGCACCAGCAGGAACGGGCCAATGCCGATCAGCCACACCAGCACGGCGACGATAATCGCGATGGCGGCGTTGGTGCCCATGGTACTGAGCCAAGGCTGCCAGCCGCTGCGCATCAAACCGAACGGCAGCCGATGCCGCAGGATGAAAAGATAGGCCGGCCCCACACCGAACATCACCGCTGGGTGGCGGTAGAGCCGGTACATCAGGCGGCGCCAGCGCGGCAGAGCCAGATATTCGCGCACCGTCAGCGTATCGACATCGCCAATGCCGCGGCGTTCCAGATTGCCCGCGGTCGCATGATGAATGGCGTGCGTTCGTTTCCAGAAATCGTAAGGCGTCAAGGTGAGGACGCCGAGCGCGCGGCCGATCCAATCGTTGGCGAGGCGATGGCGGAAGAAGGCGCCGTGCCCGCAATCGTGCTGGATCATGAAAAGCCGCACCAGGAACCCGGCGGCCGGAACGGCGAGCAACAACGTAAGCCACCAAAAGCCGAAGTAGTAGGACGCCCACATCAAGACCCAGAACAGCACAAGGGGGCCGAAGGTGATGCCGAGTTCGAGCGCGCTGCGCGCGCCGTTGGGCTCGCGGTAGCGCATGAGAATCTGGGTCCAGGCGCGTGCGTCGTTCGTCTGTCCCGCACCGGCGCGATCTTGCTTATTATCCAAGCGATTGCCCTTTATGAGTATAAATCGAGCACAGGTGGCCAGCCGAAGGGCTGTCGCACTCACATACGTTCAAGTTTCATGGAAACAACTGGCTGACAGATTATCAGGGTTATTTTGTGTCGGCTACCGGGCAAAGTAGTATCTGGGGGTAGCGGCCAGGTATTTTAACCACGGAGACAACGCATGACACTCACCGTCGCCATCATCGCGCCCGGCAGTATGGGCAGCGCGGTGGGGGCCCGCCTGACCGAAAACAAGGTGAAGGTGCTCACATCGCTCGCCGGCCGTAGCGCGGCGAGCGCGGCTCGCGCCAGCGCCGCCCGCATGACCGCGGTGGCCGATACGCAGCTGACCGAAGCCGACTTCCTGCTCTCGATCGTGCCGCCGGGCGATGCACTGGCGCTGGCCAAGCGCCTTGCCCCATGGCTGACAGCCGCCAACAAAAAACCTATTTATGTCGACTGCAACGCGGTCAGCCCGAACACCATGCTCGACATCGCCGAGGTGGTCGCAAAGACCGGATGCCCCTTCGTCGGCGCCGGCATTATCGGCCCGCCGCCCAAGCCAGGCAGCACCAACACCAAATTCTACGCCGCTGGTCCGGCCGCCGGCTTGTTCACCAAATTCAATGAGTACGGATTGATCGTGCGCGTGCTGGAAGGTTCACTCACCGCCGCCTCGGCGCTGAAGATGTCCTATGCCGGCATCACCAAGGGCTTTACCGCGCTGGGCGCCGCCATGATACTCGCCGCCACCCGTGAAGGCTCGGCCGAGGCGCTGAAGGCCGAGCTCGGCGAAAGCCAACCGGCACTGCTCGGCTATCTGACGCGGCAGGTGCCGGCGATGTATCCAAAGGCCTATCGCTGGGTGGCCGAACTTGAGGAGATTTCCGCTTTCGTCGGCACGGACCATCCCGAGCACGCCATGCTCGACGCCGCCGCACGACTCTATGAACGCATCGCCGCCGATGTGGAAGGCGACAAGAAAGAAGTCGGCGCAATGGACGCATTCTTGAAGTCATGAGCGCGCCGTCCATTTTCGTTGAAAGCCGCACGGTTTTCGCGTCGGCAAACTCGGCGTCACCTGCAGCAAGGGGGCAAATCGATGGATGACGCCGCGCTAGCCCGCGCCTGCGCCGACGCCATGGAAGCGGCTGACGCCACCAGCCGCGGGCTCGGCATCGAACTCGCCTCGGTCGGGCCCGGTCAGGCGGTGTTGACGATGGCCGTGGGCGCTCAGATGGTGAACTGGCACGACACCTGCCACGGCGGATTCATTTATCTCCTGGCCGACACCGCCTTCGGCTACGCCTCCAACTCGCGCAACCGGCGCATGGTGGCACAGCATTGCAGCATTACCTACCTCAAATCGGCGCAGCGCGGCGACCGTCTTACCGCGCGCGCCGTCGAGCGCCAGCGCGTCGGGCGATCAGCCATCTATGATGTGGCGGTGACGCGCGAGGACGGCACGCCGATTGCCGAATTCCGTGGCCATGCCCGCGCCATCGAGGGAATGATCTTGACGGATAATACCGCATGAGCAAGGCCAAGGTAAGGGCATTGCGCAGCGTCGATCTCGGCTTTGCCGATGCCGACAACGCGCTGCGCTTTTTCACCGATGTGTGGAGTCTCGGCCATGTCGGCGGCGATAATGGCATGCATTATTTGCGCGGCACCGGTGCGTTTCATCACATCGTAACCCTCCGCCGCACGGCGCAGCCGACGCTCATTCGCATGGTGCTCGACGCCGCCGACCGTGTCTCAGTCGATGCCCTCCATGCGCAGGTGATTGCGCACGGACTGAAATCCGTCGATCCGCCCGGCCCGCTGCGCCGGCCGCACGGCGACTACGGCTTCGGCTTCAAGGACCCGGAAGGCCGCAATGTCGCCATCGTCTGCGGCGTGCAGGACCACGCCGACGCCGCCGACAAGGCGGACCGTCCGCGCAAGCTGTCCCACATCAATATCAACGCCGGTGACTGCGACACGACGTTCGCCTGCTACCGCGACGCGCTCGGCTTCACGCTCACCGACACCACGAAACGGTTGCGCTTTCTTGCCTGCAATAGCGACCACCACACCATGGTGCTCGGCTTCACCGGCGGCCCGACGCTAAATCATATTGCGTTTGAAATGCCCGATCTCGAATCGGTGATGCGCGGCGCCGGCCGCATGCGCGACGACGGCCGCGCCATCGAATGGGGCCCCGGCCGCCATGGGCCGGGCAACAATGTGTTTTGCTACTTCCTTGGCCCCGAGAACATGCCGGTCGAACTGACCGCCGAGATGCAGCAGCTCGACGCCGGCCATCGCGCCAAGACACCGGAGGAGTGGACCTGGCCGCCTGGCTGGCTCGATTATTGGGGTATCAGCGGCGGGCCGAGCGCGGGCATCGATGCCGCCGGGCTAAGAATACAATTCACCGAGGACGGCTGGCGCCTGAACGAGTGGAGACAATGACAGACAAGAAATCACCCTTACGCGTCGGATTGGCCGGCCTCGGCGGGGTCGGGCTGGAAGTGGCGAAGCGGCTGATCGCCGGCGTGCCGGGTCTCACCCTTGCCGCCGTCGCTGTGCGCGACGAAGGTAAAGCGCGGCGCGCGCTGTCCGAGCTTGGCTCGGTCGCGTTCAAGCCGGCCACCGCGCTCGCCGAGGATTGCGACGTCGTGGTGGAGTGCCTGCCGCCGCCACTGTTCCGTGACGTCGCCATTTCGGCCATCGACAGGGGGCGCATCTTCATGCCGCTGTCGGTAGCGCAACTCCTCGACAACTGGGACCTGGTCGCGCGCGCCAGAGAAAGCGGCGCGCGCATTCTGCCGCCGACCGGCGCGCTCATCGGCCTCGACGCCGTGCGCGCCGCCGCCGAAGGCAAGATCAATTCCATCACCATGATCACGCGCAAGCCGCCGGAAGGCCTCGAAGGTGCGCCTTATCTGCTTGAACACAAGATTTCCGTGACCGGCCTGAAAGCGCCGCTGAAAGTGTTCGACGGCACGGCGCGCGACGGTGCGCGCGGCTTTCCAGCCAACGTCAACGTCGCGGCAGCCCTCAGTCTCGCCGGCATCGGCCCCGATCGCACGCGGCTGGAAATCTGGGCCGATCCCACCATTACGCGCAACACCCACCGCATCGAGGTCGATGCCGACGTCGCGCGTTTTTCCATGACCATCGAGGGCATTCCGTCGCAGAACCCGCGCACCGGCCGCATCGTGCCATTGTCGACGATCGCGGCGCTACGCGCGCTGGTGTCGGAGCTGAAGGTCGGGACTTAAGCTACACGCGCAGGAAAATCTTGCGTCGATAGAAGAAGCCGGCGAGCGCTATGGCGAAGGTCAGCCCGAGAACATGGGCGAGAAAAAGTCCGGTGTGCGGCGTGGTGAAACGGTCGATCAGCGCGCTCAGATCGCCGCCAACAAAGCGCAAGGCGAACGGCTCGAAGCCGAACACGTTGTTCAAGAAATAGAGCGTGATGGCATTCGCGCCGATCCACACAAAGATCGTCGACCAGGCGCGGAAGCCCCAGACGTCGATGATCTGGTGCCAGGCGCCGAGCAGAATCAGACTATATCCGCCGGCCACCAGCACGAAGGACGAGGTCCAGATCGCCTTGATCACCGGGAACTGCAGCCCCCACAGGTGACCGGCGAGCACCAGCACAATCCCGGCGCCGATCAGCCACAACGACTTCTGCTGCGGCGGAAGCCCCCCGTTCTTCAGCAGCACGCCAGCGAACACGCCGAGCAGACAGGTGCCGATCGCCGGCAGCGTCGACAGCAGGCCTTCCGGATCGCGCGTCTTGTCCCACAAGCGGCCCGGCAGATAGTGCGCGTCGATCCAATTGGCGAGATTGGCGTCCGGCGCAAACGAGCCGGCGCCAATGCCGGGCACCGGCACGAATGTCATCAGCGCCCAATATCCGACGAGCAGCGACACGAACGCGACGATCATGCCGCGCAAGTTCAAGATTCAGGAACAATGAGCGACGCGAACAGATAGCAGAGCCCGATGCGCTGCAGCACGCCGAGATAGCGGATGTCCGCCCAATGATGGCTGATGCCGCCGTAATAGATCAGCCCGAGGCCGTAGAGCAGCAACGCCCGCCGCAGCACGCGCATGATGCGCCCGCGCCAGCCCTTCCCGCTCCACCAGATGCGACAGCGAGAAGACGATGGCGACGCCGGTGACGAAAATGAACAGCGGGAAGATGAAATCGTAGAACGTAAAGCCTTCCCAGGCGACGTGATGCATCTGCTCGCCGAGGAATCCGCCGATGCCGCTCGCGACCGTCCCCTTGTCGGAGGTCATGTCGTCCAGCGCCCAGATGGCGCCGTCGCCGCCGAGAATCCAGAAGATGTTGAAGCCGCGCAGCGCGTCGATCGAGGCGATGCGCCGCGTCGCGGCAACCGGCGTAACATCGACGAAACTGCCTGGCGCCAATTGTAATTGCATGCGCGCGCCCTGTTTCGGGACCGTGCGCATGCTGCGGCAAAAGTTGCAAACGCGCGTTGACCTACATCAACCTGAGGCCGCGTCAGTGCCGGGCCGCGGCGATCTCGGTTTTGGCGGCACTGCAGCGGCCGGCGCCTTCCTGAACGCGGAAATAATTCCGGCCAACAAAGGACTCGTCGTAGTGGTGCCAGGAGGTGCGATGGTCGTAGGCGAGCACGCCGGCAAGCGTGACGGCGAATACCGAGCTCGCCATGTCGCGCTGTTCGGCATTGAGATTTTCCGGCAGCTTGGCGCTGTGGTAATCCACATAATAGACGCGCCGTACACAAGCGAGGTCGCTGACCGCGTCGAGCGCCGCTCTGGCGGTCATTACATGGTCCGAGTGGTCGTGCGGGTTGATGCGGGCGTCGGTTTCCGCAATGTTGAGCTGAACGGCGGCCGCGCGTCCGCGTTCGAAATCCACAATCGACCGCACCGTCGCCGTCAAATCGCGCCAGCCGCGATAGACGGTCGAGCCGTCGATCGCGGAGAGCTCGTCGATATCTCCCGCGGCCAGCCGTTTGAGCGACTGGAAGCCGGTATCGTAATAGCCGGTGCCGAGCGGATTGCCGTCCGGCACGCGCAGGAAATAGCTCACCGTGTTGCGGTAGGCGACGCGGTAGATCGCATGTCCGTTGAACGACATCGGCCCGGCAACCCGCGCGGCCGGAATGTCGTCGGCGTCCGCCATGAAGCGGATCGCGGTCTCAGCGCCGTTTTCCCGCGCCAGATAGAATGGGTGTTTGCGGCCGCCCCAGCCGATACCGAGGCCGGCATCGCCGGCGGTCACATGGATAAACACGGTCTTGGATGCGCCATCGATCACGTCCTGGAACGCCGACGGGTTCATGAATAATTGCCAGTCGTCTTCGTGCGCGGCGAAATAGAACGAGACCTTGTCGGGTCGCGTGCCGTCCGCGGCGCGCAGCGCCGGCGCCTGCAAGGTTACGAAAACGCAAAGACCGATCGTCGCGATCCGTCGAGGTGACATCCCCGCCCCCTGAAAATCGTCCCCACTTGGTATTCAATCTTCAGTATATGATGGGGGAGTTTTTCAAGGGCAAGTGCGGCAACACGAAGGCCGTCCGCGGGTTTTCGCGGACGGCCTACCGGTCGAAATGGTGACTTAGTTCTTCTTGGCCTCGGGCTGCTTCGCTTCCGGGTGGATCTTCAAATAGTCTTCATAGGTCTGGCCAGCGAAGTTCACCGGGCCTTGCGTGGCGGACGCCTGATCGTTGGTGCCATCGACGGGCGCGCTTGCCATTTCCTTGGTGCACAGATCCTGGAACACCACCATACCTTCCGGCGTGTAGTTCTTGGTCAGGCAGGTGCAGGGGCCGGGCTGCACGGTCGCGCTGTCGCGCACGACGTAACCGACCGGGCGGACCCAGATGTGTTTGTGCCAGCGTACCCAGTGGCGATAGTGGAGATGGCCGATCGGGTGGCCCGGATGGAGGACCGGGTGGCCAGGATTGCCGCCGCCGACGCGGTGCAGCACCATGGCATCGGCATTACCGGACGAAAGGGCCGCGCCGGCAAGCGTGGCGACGGCAGCGAGAGCGAGGATGAACTTGCGGGACATGGCTTTCTCCTGGGGCAAAGGGTTGCGATAGCCATAGGTCGTGCGACCCGCGGAGAAGGTTCATGGCTCGCGCCGCCGTTGGTTTGACAATCCGGGGGCGCGGCTTAACGTTTGCGTGCAAATATTTGGCATTTGCTTGCCGGACAGCCGCATGAAGCCAGCTTCGTTCATCCGCCACCTGCCGAAGACGCTTGACGAGGCGTTGAAAATCCTCGCCGAAGTGGCCCCGCAGGACGGCCGTGTGCTGGCGGGCGGGCAAAGCCTGGTTCCGATCATGGCGTTCCGGCTGGCCAAGCCGGCGCACCTCGTCGACATCAACGGGATCGCCGGGCTCGATCGCATCGCCAGCGACGGAAACGTCTTGAGCATCGGCGCCTGCGTGCGCCACGCCGCGTTTCACAAACCGGTCGTCGACAATCCGCTCGGCAAATTGCTCACGACCGTCGCGCGCCACATTGCGCATTATCCGATCCGCATGCGTGGCACGTTTTGCGGCAGCCTGGCGCATGCCGATCCAGCGTCGGAATGGTGCCTCGCCGCCGCTACGCTCGGCGCCACCATCGTGGCGAAAAGTACGCGCGGGGAGCGATTGATCGCGGCAAAGGATTTCTTCGAAGGATTGATGTCGACGGCGCTCGCCGAGGACGAATTGCTTGCCGAGGTGCGGCTGCCGCTGCTCGCGCGCGACGCCAAATTCGGCTTCAACGAGTTCAGCCGCCGCGCCGGCGATTTCGCCATGAGCGCGGCGCTTGTCACCTATCGCCTGCCGGGCGGATTCATGACCGATGTTCATGTTGGCGTCGGCGGCGCCGAGGCGCGGCCGCGCCGCATCCGCGAAGCCGAGGCCGCGCTCAATGGCAAAGCGCCCGGCGACGCCGGGTTCCGCGCCGCCGCCGAGGCCGCCGCCGCGGCCGTCGATCCTTTGGAAGATCACCAGACTTCGGCCGACTACCGGCGCGATTTGGTCCGCGCTGTGGTGCACCGCGCGCTCGAATCGTCAGCGATATGACCGCGCACACCAAGGGTTCAGGCATGACCTGGGTCGGCCGCGCCATCCGGCGCGTCGAAGATCCGGCGCTGATCACCGGGCAAGGCCGCTTCACCGCCGATCTGCCGGCAGCGCATTGGGTGCGCTTCGTGCGCAGCCCACTAGCCGCGGGCAAGATCGCGCGCATCGATGTGCCGGACGGCGCGACGATTATCACCGCCGCCGATCTGGAGGGCGTAAAGAAAATTCTGCCGATGCTGCACAAATTCAATTACAAGCCGGTCGGCCAGCCGATCCTGGCCGCCGGCGTCGTGCGTTATGTCGGCGAGCCGGTCGCCGCCGTCGTGGCCGCAAACGCAGCAGACGCCGAGGATATCGCCGAACGCGTCGATCTCACGGTCGAGCCGACCATGCCTGTGGTCGATGCGCTCGCCGCTCTCGCCCCCGGCACGCCGCAAGTGCATGCCGAAGCCCCGGGCAATGTCATCCTCGAAGGTAAGGTGAAGACCGCCGGCTTCGACGAAATTTGGCGCGGCGCGCACAAGATTGTCGTCGTCAAAGCGCGCTCGCACCGGCAGAACGCGATGCCGATGGAAGCGCGCGCGGCGCACGCCGCCTATGATGCCGCCAGCGGCCGCATCACCCTCACCTGCACCACGCAGATGCCGCATCTCATGCGCACCGCCATCGCCGACTTGCTCGACATGCCGGAGAGCGATCTGCGCGTTATTGCACCCGATGTCGGCGGCGGCTTCGGGCAGAAAATGTCGCTCTGCTCCGAATACGTCGTGGTCGTGTGGCTGGCGCGCAAGCTCAGAAGTTCAGTGGCCTGGACCGAGGACCGGCGCGAGAACCTGATCGCCGCCTTTCATGCGCGCGACCAGCACATCACGCTCGAAGGCGCCTTCGACAAAAACGGCAAGCTGCTTGCGCTTAGGACCGACATCATCGCCAATGTCGGCGCTTATTCCTGTTTCCCGACCACCAGTGGTGTCGAACCGCTGATGGCGATGGCAGAGATGCCGGGCCCCTACGACTTCCAGCACTATGAATGCCGCGCGCGCGGCGTACTCACCAACACCTGCACCATGGCGGCCTATCGCGGCGTGTCACGCCCTATCATCACATTCACGCTGGAACGCCTGATGGAAAAAACGGCGGCCACACTCGGCGTTGACCCGATCGACATCCGCCGCCGCAACTTGATCGACAAATTTCCATATACCTCGGCGACGGGCCTGGTGTACGACGAGGCTAGTTACAAGGAGACGCTGGAGATGGCGGTCGAAGCCATCGACATACCGGCGTTCCGTAAACGGCAAACGCAGGAGCGCGCCAAGGGTCGCCATCTCGGCATCGGTTTTGCGACCTTCTCCGAGCGCACTGGCTACGGCAGCCCGGCATTTGCCGCGCGCGGCATGGAAATCACGCCCGGCTGGGAAACCGTCATCCTCTCCATCGATCCGTCCGGCTTTGTCGAAGCGCGCATCGGCTCCTCACCGCACGGGCAAGGTCTGCGCACCACGCTGGCGCAGATCATCGCCGACCAGATCGGCGTGACGCCCGACGTCATCAAGATCGTGCATGGCGACACCGACCGTGCGCCTTACGGCTGGGGCACCTTTGCCAGCCGCTCGCTGGTGATCTCTGGCGGCGCCACGCTGATCGCGGCGCGCAAGGTGCGCGCCAAGTTGATCAAGATCGCGAGCCACATGCTGGAGGTGGCGGAATGCGACATCGTGCTGGAAGACGGCGCAGCCAAGGTTGCTGGCACCGACCGCTTGGTGCCGATCGCCAAACTGGCGCGCGAGGCCTATACGCAAACCCATCGGTTCAACGGCGAGATCGAGCCCGGGCTGACCGAGACAGGTACGTACGATCCACCCGGCACGTTCTCCAATGCCTGCCACGCAGCCATCGTCGAAGTCGACGTGGAGACAGGCCGCGTGACGATCGAGAAATATCTCGTGGCGGAGGACGCCGGCTGCATCATCAATCCGATGATCGCCGAGGGCCAGGTGCATGGCGGCATCGCGCAGGGAATCGGCAATGCGTTACTTGAGGAAATCATTTATGACGAGACGGCGGCATCCTCACCGCCAATCTCGCCGACTACATGCCGCCGACCGCGCGCGAAATCCCGCAGATCGAATTGCTTCACATGGAAACGCCGAGCACGCAGTCGATCACCAAGGCCAAAGGCCTGGGCGAAGGCGGCACCATCGGTGCACCGGCGGCGGTGATCAACGCCATCAACGACGCGCTCTCACCATTCGGCGTCGCAATCGATGAGATACCGGCAACGCCGCAGCGCATCCGCGCGGCATTGCGCGCCAAGGAACATTCGGCATGAGCGCGATACAAACTCCGTTCATTCCCGCACGAGCGGAAATCCAGGGCCAGAATGAAGGGCTGCAATATTTTGCTCTGGCCCCCGCTTTCGCGGGGACGAACGGCTGAGAGAATGGCATGAGCGAAAAAACAGACATAACCCTGACCATCAATGGCCGCGATTATGCGATCGCGGTCGAGCCACGCCGTACGCTGGCCGACGCCATCCGTGAGGATTGTGGGCAGACCGGCACCCATATCGGCTGCGAGCACGGCATCTGCGGCGCCTGTACGGTGATCGTCGATGGCGAGCCGATGCGTTCTTGCCTCATGTTCGCCGTACAGGCTGCCGGCAAAAAAATCCGCACCGTGGAGGGGTTGGCGAGCGGCGACATGCTGCATCCGATGCAACAGGCCTTCATGGACAATCACGGCCTGCAATGCGGGTTCTGCACGCCGGGCTTTTCTGATGCTGGCGGTTGGCGTGCTGGAGCGCGAGCCAGATATTTCCGACGATGACCTGCTCGACGTGCTGTCGTCTAATCTCTGCCGCTGCACCGGCTACCAGAACATCATCAAGTCGGTACGCGCGGCGGCGAAGGAGATGCGGACGGAAAATGACGGCCCAGGCCAAAAATTCGTTGGCCGCTCCGTTCCGCGTTTTGAGGACCGCCCGCTGCTGACCGGCCAAGGCCGCTTCGCCGCCGACATTTCATTTCCCGGCCAATGGCATATGCGCGTGGTGCGCTCAGTCCGTGGCCCACGGGAAAATAAAATCGATCGACGCCACGGCCGCGCTCGCGCTGCCCGGCGTGCACGCGGTGTGGACCTCGGCCGACGTTTCGTACATTCCGCCGATCCCGTTCCGTCTTGACCGGCCTCAAGACGCTCGAGCCCTACCGGCAGCCGGTGCTGGCAAGAGATTTCGTGCGCTACGTCGGTGAGCCGCTCGCGGTCGTCTTTGCGGAGAATGCATATCTTGCAGAAGACGCCGCCGATCTCGTCGAGGTTTCGATCGAACAACTGAGCATCACGCTGCTCGCCACCGAGCAACCGAGCGTTTACGAGCATGAACAAGGAAAACTAACCACCGAAGCATCGGTGCTGCAGAAATCGTATGGCGACGTCGATGCGGCCTTCCGTAACGCGCATGTCATTGTTTCGCTTGAGCTTTCCATCGGCCGCCACTCCGGTGTACCGATCGAGACGCGCGGCGCCATCGCGCGCTATGACGAGGCGAACGACATTCTGGAAATGCACGGCGCCGCCAAGGTGCCGCATTGGAACCGCGACACGCTCGTGCAAATGCTCGGGCGTAAACGCGAATCCGTGCAGCTCTACGAGGGCCATGTCGGCGGCGGCTTCGGCATCCGGGGCGAAATTTATCCGGAAGACGTTTTGGTTTGTGCAGCCGCGCTGAAATTCCGCAAGCCGATCAAATGGATCGAGGACCGGCGCGAGCATCTGATCGCCGCAAATCATTCGCGCGAGCAGCATCACAAAGTGCGCGCCGCGATCGATGCGCGCGGCCAAATCCTTGGCATCGATGACGAATTTTTCCACAACAACGGCGCTTACATGCGCACCCACGCCGCCACCGTGCCCGATCTCGCCGCCGCGATGTTGCCCGGACCTTACCGCGTACCGGCTTACCGGGCCGTAGGTCATATCAGGCTCACGAATAAAACGCCGTGCGGCACCTATCGCGCGCCCGGACGTTACGAATCCTCCTTTGTCCGCGAGCGTTTACTCGACGCCATCGCCGCCAAGGTCGGTATCGATAAAGTCGAAATCCGCCGCCGCAATCTGATCGCAAAAGCGCGATGCCTTATGCGCTCGGGCCTGGAAACGCTCGGCACGAAAATCGTTTATGATTCAGGCGATTATGCCGCGCTGCTTGATAAGGCGCTTGCCCTCGCCGATTGGAAAGGTTTGCAAAGACAATTGGTTGAACGCCGCGCCAGCGGCGAAAAAGTTGGCGCTGGGCGTCGCGATGTTCGTGGAGAAGAGCGGGCTCGGGCCATTCGATACCGTCGAAATCGAGACGAAATCCCGACGGTACGGTCGAAGTTATCACCGGCGTTGCGTCGGTCGGGCAAGGGGTTGAGACGGTCGATCGCGCAAATCTGCGCCGACGTGCTCGGCACGAATTACAGCGATATCAAAGTCATCCACGGTCAAACCGACCGCATCGACAAGGGTATGGGCGCGTTCGCTTCGCGCGTCACCGTGATGTGCGGGGAAGCGACGCGCCTCGCCGCCACAAAACTGCGCGGCGAGGTGCTCGAGCTGGCCGCAGAACTGATGCAGACGAAGGCAGAGTTACTGACGATCTCGGATGGAAGAATCATTCGTACCGATTCGTTCTTCTGGTCCATCGATGCCGCTCACCGAACTCGGCGCGCCAACGCCTGCTCTCACGCCGAGGCGACCTTCGAATCCTCGCACATGGTCTATCCCTACGGCGTGCATGTCGCCACGGTGCGGGTCGACGGCGACACTGGCGGCGTCACCATCGAGCGCTATGTCGATCGCTTACGACATCGGCAAGGCGGTGAATCCGCGACTGGTGGAAGGCCAGATCGCCGGCGGCCTGGCGCAGGGGACTCGGCGGCGCTTTGCTCGAAGAATTTCATTTATGATGAAAACGGTGAGCCGCTGTCCGTCACTTTCGCCGACTATTTGATGCCGACGGCGCGCGAGATCCCCGCGCTTTCGATCCTGGTTACCGAGGATGCGCCAAGCCCGCTCAACCGCTCGGGCCTGAAGGGCGCCGGCGAAGGTGGCGCCAATCCGGTCGGCGCGGTCGATCGCCTCCGCTATCGACGACGCGCTGCAGCTTCCCGGCGCGGTGACGCGGCTGCCGGTCACGCCGCAGCGCTTGAAGGCGTTGACGACGCGGACTTAAGCCGTTGAAATCCGGCCGGTAACCATCCGCCGTCTTCTCGACGCGGCCGACGAACGGCGCGCCTACGTGGCCGGGCATCACCAGCGCGCCGCTCGAGGCGCAATAGTCGAGCACCTTGCGCCGGCTGATTTTGGCTTGAGCCGCGTCGGAATTTTTCGGGAAATTCCAGTCGGGGTAATAGACCTGCAAGCAGATGATGCCACACGTCGCCGATGAAAGCGGCGCGCTCACCTTTGCTTTCCAATTTGAAGAACACGTGGCCGGGCGAATGGCCGGGCGCAGTATCGATCTCGATGAAGTCGTTGATGCGGTGCGCGCCCGCAATTACGTCGGCCTTGCCGTATTCGAGGATCGGCACCACGCATTCGCGGAAGGTGCCGAGCTCGGCCGGGCCTTCCTTGGGGTCGGCATCGATCTTGGAGAAATAGTCGATGTCCGGCTTGTTGAAGACGTAGCGCGCGTTGGGGAAGGTCGGCATCCATTTGCCGTCCTTCTCCTGCGTGTTCCAGCCGACATGATCGTGATGCAGGTGGGTGCACATCACCAGGTCGATATCCTCCGGCCGCGCGCCAGCGGCGGCGAGGCGCTCGAGATAGTTGATATTGAGCTTGTTCCACCACGGCCGGCCCGGCTTGATCTTGTCGTTGCCGCAGCAACTATCGATCAGGATCGTCTTGCCGCCGACCTTCAGCAGCCAGCTATGCACCGACAGCTTGATCAGCCCGCTATCGGCATCGTAGTGGTTGGGCGCGAGCCAGGACTTATGCTCGGCCATGTGCGCGTCGTTGAATTCGGGAAAAATATCGCGCAGCGGATAGCATACACCATAGGTTTCCTCGATGCGGGTGATGGTGGCATCGCCGATTTTAAACATCGGATCGTCCTTTCAGCCAAGAATCATGTAGCCAACAGTCATTTAGGCAGGAACTCGTTGGTGAAGGTCGACTTGAAGTCGATGGTCGCCGACCCTTTCGGCTGCAGATAGGCATAGGTCGCCTTGGCCTGCGCTTCGCTCATGCGGCCATCGAGCGTCCAGATCTGGCTGACGGTGTCGTAGGCTAGGCTGTTGGTCGCCGCGGTCATCTTGGGGTATTCCTTCGCCATCAATTCCTTGCCACGCTTGGGATTGGTCTTGAGGATGTGCTGCGCCTCGGCGAAGACCTGCGCGACCTTGCGCAGCAATTCGGGTTTTTCTTTCATGATATCGGGATGCGTCGCCAACGTCATGAACAGGATGTCGCGGAATTCCGGAATCTCGCCGTTCATCACGTTGAGATAGATCTTGCCGGTGCCGCCCTGCTGCACCAGTACGCCCGCCGGCTCGAACGGCAGCGCGGCGTCGACCAGATCCTTCTGGAACGCCGCGACGTAGGACGGCGCCTCGGCGCCGACGTAGACCGTCTTGATATCGCCGGGGAGTGTCAGCCCGTATTTATGCGCGAGCGTAGCGAGCATTTTTTCGCCGGAGCCGTTTGCGGACGGCAGCGCGACACGCGCGCCTTTCAGCCGCTTGATCTTCTCCTCGACGCTCATTTTTTCTGAACCGGCGACCAGCTTATCGCTGGCGATCACGTTGTTGACCGGCCGATTGGCGATGCAGAAGAACGACACGACCCGCTTGCCTTGCGCGGCGAGCGTGAGCACGTGCTCGTACGAGAGGATGCCGACGTCGGCCTGCTTGGTGAGCACCGATTGCAGCGCAAGCGCACCGCCCTGAACGTAGGTGATTTGCGGCTCGAGCCCGTACTTCTCGAACAGCTTGAGTTCCTTGGCGACGTAAAGCGGACCGGAGAAATAGCCGTGGCCGATATTGGTGATCTTCACCACTTCCGCCGAAGCGGCGGCGGACCAGATGGCGCAGGCGGCGACTGCCGCAAGCCGCAGAAATTTCATCGTGCTTTCCTCCCTCGTGCCGGTTTTATCGTTTCAGCGGCCGACGATCCGCCAGAGCTGCATGCGATGCTGCACCAATTCGACCAGGAAATTAAGTGCAACCGCAAGTAGTGCGATGACGATCAGCACGGCGAAGACGCCGGCGGAATCAAATTGCGAGCCGGAAAATTGCACCAGGTAGCCGAGGCCGCGGTTGGAGGCGATCATTTCGCCCAGCACGGCGCCGATCAGTGCGTAAGGCACGGAGATTTTCAATCCGGCGAAAACCCACGACATCGCCGACGGAATGATCACCTTGGCGATGAGCTGCGTGCGCGTCGCGCGCATCAGCCGCGCGCCATCGATCAGGTCCTGATCGACCTCGCGCACGCCGGCGAAAGTGTTGAGAAATACCAGGAACAGCACCAGCACGGCGGCGAGCGCGATCTTGGACGCGATACCGAGGCCGAACCACAGGACGAACAAAGGCGCCAGCGCCACCTTGGGCAGCGCGTTGAGCGCGTTGAGGTAAGGGACTGAGCAACCGGTTGGTGAAGGGCGCGACCCCGAGCCAGATGCCCAAAACCACGCCGCCAACTGCGCCGATGATGAACCCCATCAATGTCTCGTAGACCGTCGCCCAGATGTGCAGAAACAGAGAACCGTCGGCGATCCATTGCCAGAGCCGTTGGGCGACCTCGACCGGATTGGAGATGAAGAAGTCGTCGACCAGCCGCCCGGACGCGCCCTGCCAGACGAGCAGGATGATAATGCCGAGCACAGTCCGACAGGTGAGCATGAAGCCGCTGCCGAACTCGCGCTGTGGCACGGCGGGCGCCTCGCGCGCGGCTTCGTCCGGATCGGCGTGGGCGTCAGGCGCGCTCACACCCGCTCCTCCTGGTACTCGACGCGCAGCCGCTCCCATAGCGCGTCATAGAGGTGCTTGAACTCGTTGGTGAAGCGCACATTGAGCACGTCGCGCGGACGCGCAAGATCGATGCGCTGCTCGAGTGCGATCATGGCCGGCCGCCGCGTACAGACGAAAACGCGGTCGGCGAGCGTCACCGCCTCCATCAGATCGTGCGTCACCAGCATCACCGTCTGGCCTGCTTCGGCGGCAAGCCGCAGCAGCAGGTCGTGCATCGCCAATTTCAGTTGCGCGTCGAGCGCGGCGAACGGTTCGTCGAGCAAGGCAGTTTCGGCCCCGTACAGCAACATGCGGGCGAGACAAGCGCGCTTGCGCATGCCGCCCGATAGCTCGTGCGGAAAGCGGCGCTCGAAACCGTCGAGCCCGACGTGCTTGATGGCCTCGTCCGCGCGAGCGAGGCGCTCGGCCTTGGCGACGCCGGCAAGCTCGAGCGGAAATGCGATATTGTCCTGCACCGTGCGCCACGGCAGCAGGTTATCCTTCTGCGTCATGTAGCCGACGTCGGTGTTGACGTCGGTAACGCGTTTGCCCTTGTAGACGACGGCGCCGCCGGTCGGAGCATAAAGCCCGGCGATCATGTTGAGCAAAGTCGACTTGCCGCAGCCGCTCGGGCCGATGACGGCGACGATTTCCTTTTGCTGGATCGTCATATCGATGTCGCGCACCGCATCAACGGTTTCGTCGTGCTTGTGAAACGTCTTCGATATGTGACACAGCTCGATCATGTTGTCAGCGCGCCTTTTTTAGAAAATCATCCGCTGGTGGCCGCCGTCGACGTCGATATTGGTGCCGCAGATATAGCCCGCTCGCTCGGAGGCCAGGAACGCGACCGCGTTGGCGATATCATCCGCCGTGCCCCAATGGCCGAGCGGCACTTCGGCGCCCCACCTCGATTCCTGCTGCTCCAGGCTACGGCCGTAATAAACTTCGTTGTAGAGCGTGAGGTGATCGGTGAGCGGCGTCTTGATGCGGCTCGGGCAGACGGCGTTCACCAGGATGCCGTCCGGCGCGAGATCGTCGGACAGCGATTTGACGAAGGAATGCTGCGCGGCGTTGATGACGGTCGAGGCAATGGCGTTGGCCTGCGGCACCTTACCAGCCTGGCCGATAATGACGATGAAGCGGCCGGCTTTTTCCTTGCGCATGTGCGGCACTACCGAACGCGCCAGCTGCCAGGCGCCGAGCACTTTGGCCTTGAAATGCGCGAGCATGGTGTCGCCGTCGATGTCTTCCAGCCGGCCGGGTAGATGCGTGCCGGCATTGCTCACCACGATGTCGATGCGGCCGAACGCATTGACGACATTGTCGGCGAGCGCCGCAACGTCATCGGGCACGCAGAGATCAGCGACAAAGGCCTTGGCCGATTTGAGCGACGCCGCGGCGCTGTCGAGCTTGGCGCGGTCGCGGCCGCAGATGGCGATCCTGCAGCCTTCGGCGGCGAGCTTCTGCGCGATCGCCAGACCGATGCCGCTCGAGCCGCCGGTGACCAGCGCGACTTTGTCTTTCAATCCGAGATCCATGGCCGCACCCTCAACCAAACACGTAGCGATGATAGCCGCCGTCGATGCTCACCGAGCTGCCGGCAATGAAGCCCGCACAATCGGATACAAGGTATGCAATGAGATCGGCCACTTCCTCCGGCTTGCCGGTACGGCCGAGCGGGTTGGACCGCGTGAAGCCGGCCGCCGCGGTGGCGCGGTCAACGCCGCGCTCGCGCATTTCCTTCTCGATCAGCGACGCAAGCAGTTCGGATTCGATATATTGCGGGCACACGGCGTTGACGCGGATGTTGTCACGCGCAACCGCGTCGGCGACTGATTTGGTCATCGCCATCAGCGCCGCGTTGGTGATGCCCGATGGAAAGCGGTCGGGATGCGGATGGCGCGCCGCCTGGCCCACGATGTTCACAATGCGGCCATCGCGCTGCCGCTTCATGGTGGGCAGCACCGCTTTTATCATAGCGAAAAAGCCGAACACTTTGTCGCGCAATTGCCGCTCGAGAATATCAAGCGTCGTCGTTTCGACAGTGCCGCGCAGATGCGTGCCGGCATTATTAACCAGAATATCGATGCATCCGAACGCTTTCAGCGCGGTATCGACAAATGTCTGCACTGCGGACTCGTCGGTGACGTCAGTGGCAACGCCGATAACACGGCCTTTTTTGCTGAGTTCGGCTACCGTCGCGTCAAGTTGCACCGCACCGCGACTGCAAATTGCAACAGCGCATCCTTCTTCCAGCAAGGCCTGCGCAACAGCTTTGCCGATGCCGCGCGATGCTCCGGTGACGAGGGCGACCTTGCCGTTGAGGCCAAGCTCCATAGTCTCCCCCGTTTTGTTATTGCTTTCTTGCGGGAAGGATACTCTATGCTGACGCCATAGGCGTCAAGCCAACGGGAGAGCAAGGATGGATTTGGGCATCAAGGGGCGCCGTGCGATCGTCACCGGCGGCTCGAGCGGTATCGGTTTCGAAACGGCGCGCCAGTTTCTCGAAGAAGGTGTGCGCGTGCTGATCACCGGCCGCAACGAAATGAAATTGAAGCAGGCGCGCGACGATCTGGCCAAGCGAACTGGCGGCGACGTTTACGCGGTGGTCGCCGACATGACGAAAGAAGCCGACATCGCGAAAATGGTGGCGGCCGCCAAGGAAAAACTCGGCGGCGTCGACATTCTCGTCAACAATGCGGGTCAGATGTATTCCGGCCGCTTCGCCGCGATCCGCGATGACGAAATGCAGGGACAGCTCGACACCAAGCTGTTCGGTTTCCTGCGCGCGATCCGCGCCGTCTACCCGCTGATGAAGGCGCAGAAATGGGGCCGCATCGTCAACACTATCGGCGGCGCCGGCAAGGAGCCTGACCCGTATATGTTCGGCAGCGGCATGACCAATTCGGCTCTGCTCAATCTTACCAAGTCGCTATCGACCGAATTCGGCGAGGATAACGTTCTCGTCAACGCCATCTGCCCCGGCTGGGTCGCGACCGATCTGTGGGTGCGCAACACCGAAGGGCTGAAGAAGGAACTCGGCGTGCAGAGCGAGCAAGAAGCGCGCAAGCTAGCCGCCAAGAAGAACGCCCTCGGCCGCATGGGCAAGCCGGAAGAACTCGCCAACGCGACCGTGTTCCTCTGTTCGGAACGCGCCAGCTACATCACCGGTGTATCGCTCAACACCGACGGCGGACGATTGAAGGGGTTGTGGTGACTATCGAGCATTCGTCCCCGCGAAAGCCGGAACCGGTGCGAAAATTTGCGATCCGCAATGCCGCTCTGGATTCCCACTTGCGCGGGAATGATCGGATGTGGGCTTACCTCAACTTCTTCAATAGCTGCACCACCGTTGTCCGCTCCCCCTCGCTGAGCGGGGCTAGCGTCACGGCCAGTGATCTCGGCGGCGACCGTTTGCGCGGCCTGCGTCACCGCACGGCCGTGCTCGGTAAGCGCCACGGCACGGCGGCGGCGATCCTTCGGATCGTTGACGGCGGTGACAAAGCCGCGCGCAACGAGCCGGTCGACGACTCCCTTGATGGTGGCGGCGTCGAGGTAGATGCGGCGGCCGAGATGGTTCTGCGAACAGGGGCCGACGTCGTGCAACTTGGCGAGCCGGCGAATTGGGTCTGGGTCAGACCTTCAATCATGCGTTTGGTGAAGATCGCCATGTGCCGCTGCATGGCAACGCGCAACAGGAATCCGACCTGATCGCTGAGAATGTAGCGATCGTGTCTGACCGCAACTTTCGCGGGTGCCACAGAAGACAATTTTTCACGCCGCATCCCGGCCCGCTTTTCTACAAATGCGTGCAATCAGGCTCCCGCCCGGAGCAAAATCATGGCCCAATTCACAGCGCAGGAATAGCCTACCTTAGCCTTAGCCCTGAATTTACTGGAATTTCCGGCTGAAGCTGCCCTAGACCGTCAAATAGGCCCGCTGCACGTCTTGATTGCCATCAAGCTGCGCCATCGAGCCTCGCCAGCGGAACTGACCCTGCTCGAGAACATAGACCCTGTCGGACACCAGCCGGGCGAAATGGATGTTCTGCTCGGAGAGCAGAATCGACAGACCTTCCTTCTTCAGCTCGACAATGGTCGCCGCCATCTGCTCGATGATGAGCGGCGCGACGCCTTCGGAGGGCTCGTCGAGCAGCACCAGCAGCGGATTGCCCATCAGCGTGCGCGCGACGGTGAGCATCTGCTGCTCGCCGCCGCTCATACGGTCGCCGAGTCGATTCTGCATCTCGGCGAGATTGGGAAAGAGCGTGAACAGTTTTTCCGGCGTCCAGGCCGGCGCCGTCTGGCCGTCGGCGAAGCGGCGCGGCGGCTGGCGGCCGACGTCGAGATTTTCCATGACAGTGAGATCGGAAAAGATGCGGCGGTCCTCAGGCGTATAGCCGAGACCGCGGCGCGCGATTTCGAAGGGCTTCAGGCGCGAGATGTCGGCGCCGTTGAAGCGGACGGCACCGGCACGCTCGGGGATGAGCCCCATGATCGCGCGCATGGTGGTCGACTTGCCGGCGCCGTTGCGGCCCATCAACGCCACCACTTCGCCGCGGCCGACCTCGAAAGAAAGGCCGTAAAGAATTCGCGCGGCGCCGTACCAGGCGCTCAAGTTATCGACGGAGAGCATCGCCTCGTTCACGGCACCACCCCCGCAAACGTCTTCCCCGTCCCGAAATAAACCTCGCGCACCAGGGCATTGTCGCGGATCGAAGCGGCGTCGCCGTCGGCGATCAGCCGGCCGCGCGCCAGCACAATGATGCGGTCGGCAAAAGCGAAGACAACGTTCATCGAATGCTCGGTGAACAATACCGAGATTCGGCGCTCGACGACGAGCCGCTTCACAAGCGCGATGAGGTCGTGCCGTTCCCGCGCAGCCATGCCAGCGGTCGGCTCGTCCATCAGCAACAGGCGCGGCTCGTTGGCAAGTGCAATGGCAAGCTCGACGCGCTTGACGTCGCCGTAAGCGAGTTCGCGGCTGGGCCAGTCGGCGGCCTCGCGCATGCCGACTTGGTCGAGCAGGTCGAGCGCGCGCTCGCGATGCAACGCCGCGACCGGAGTCCAAGGCCGGTTAATTTCGCCGGCATGTGAGATCAGCGCCATCTGCACGTTCTCAGTGACCGTCATCGAGCCGAACGTAGCCGCGACCTGAAAGGTGCGGCCGACACCGAACCGCCGGATCGCACGCGGCGTAAGCCCGGCAATGTTCCTGCCCTGCAACAGGATTTCGCCGGAATCCGGCGCAAGCTGGCCGTTGATGATATTGAAACATGTGGTCTTGCCGGCGCCGTTCGGACCGATCATGGCGAGGAATTCGCCGGCGCCGATGTCGAAGCTGACGCCATTGACGGCATGCACGCCGCCGAAGGCCTTGGACAGCGAGCGAACCTCGAGCACGCTCATGGCCGCAGCCTCCGCCAAAGCGCGGCGAAGCCGCCGGCGATGCCCTGCGGGAACGCCAGCACCAGCAGCAGAATGATCGCGCCGAGCAGCGCGCGCCAATAGTCGGTCTGCCGCATTACGGTATCCTGCAAGGTGGCGAATACCGAGGCGCCGACAATCGGCCCGGCCAATGTCTGGATGCCGCCAAGCAGCACCATCACCAGGCCGTCGATGGAGCGGCTGACGCCGATCGTCTCCGGTGAGATCGAGCCCTTGGCAAAGGCGAACAATCCACCGGCTACGCCGCAGACCGCGCCGGAGATGGCGAAGCCGAGCCATTGCACGCGCTTGACGTCGATGCCGATGGCTTCGGCGCGCAATGCGGAATCGCGGCCCGCGCGCATGGCATAGCCGAACGGCGCGAACAGAAACCGTCGCAGCAGCAGCACGGCAATCACCGCCAGCGCCAGCGTGAGCAGGTAATAGACCCAAGCTATATCGAACGGCGGCGGCGGCCACACGCCGATCACGCCGTTGGAGCCGCCAGTCAACTCCTCCCATTGGAACACCGCCGCCCAGACGATCTGCGCGAACGCCAATGTCAGCATGGCAAGATAGACGCCGGAGAGCCGCACCGCGAACCAGCCGAACAGCAGCGCGCCGGCGAGCGCCACCAGCGGCGCGGCGACGAGCGCCAGTCCCATCGGTACGGCAAGCCACTTGACCAGCAGCGCGGCGCCATAGGCCCCGAGGCCGAAATAGGCGGCATGGCCGAACGAGTGCATGCCGCCGGGGCCGGCGATGAAATGCAGCGAGGCCGCGAAAATGACCGCGATCAGCACGTCGATGCCGAGGATCAACAAATAGGGCGAGGTTTGCGCCAGCAGCGGCAGGCACAACAGCAGCGCAAGAACCGAGAGGCCAAGCGCCTTCAGCGACGGCGTCGCCGGGCGCAGCGGCAATTCTGGCTCGGCGACCGAGCGCACCACCGCCTGCGCGCGACCGAGTAGGCCATAGGGCCGCGCGATCAGCACCGCCGCCATCACCAGGAATTCGGCGACCAGCGTCAGCTTGGAGAAATTCACGCTGATGAAACCGAAATCCACCACGCCGATGCCGATGCAGATCGCCTTGACCTCGGCAATGATCACGGCGGCGAGATAGGCGCCCGGGATCGAGCCCATGCCGCCGACCACGACGACAACGAAAGCATCGCTGATGGCGGTGAGGTCGGTGCCGAGATTGGCCGGCTCGCGTGCGACCTGCAGCGCGCCGCCGAAGCCGGCGAGCGCGGCGCCGACCGCGAACACCGCGGTGAACAGCAGCGCCTGGTTGACGCCGAGCGCGCCGACCATCTCGCGGTCCTGCGTCGCCGCGCGGACGAGTCGACCAAAACGTGTGCGCGTGAGTACAAAATGCAGCGCGATCAGCACCGCCGGGCCGACGACAATCAGAAACAGGTCGTAGCTCGGCAACTGACGGCCAAGCACTTCGATGGCGCCGCGCAGGCCGGGCGCACGCGGGCCGAGCAAATCCTCCGGGCCCCAGAGGTAGAGCGTGGCGTCGTTGATGATCAGCACCAGCGCGAAGGTGGCGAGCAGTTGGAACAGCTCGGGTGCACGATAGATGCGTCGCAGCAGCACGATCTCAATCAGCGCGCCGATGATGCCTACGATAGCCGCGGTGGCGAGGATGCCGCCCCAGAAGCCGAGCGCGCCGCCGATCTTGGTGGCGAAGGAATAGGCGATGTAGGTCCCGAGCATATAGAGGGACCCGTGCGCGATGTTGACGATGCGGGTGACGCCGAAGATCAGCGATAGGCCGGCGGCAACAAAGAACAGGCCGGAGGCGGTCGATAGCCCGTTGAGCGCCTGGAACAGGAATGCGTTGAGAGGTCATCGGAGCCTTGCCGCAAGCGCCGTTACCCTCTCCCCTTGTGGGTGAGGGTGCCCGAGCGGAGGCGAAGCCGAGCGAGGGCGGGTGAGGGCTTGGAGTCTCGTTAGGCGCTGACCCCTCACCCGGCTCGCGCTCGCTATCGCTCCGCGCTCGTCACCCTCTCCCACAACGGGAGAGGGAAGCAAGCCCGCGGCAACTGTAGAAGTAAGGTTCAATCCGCTCCCGCCGGGCGCAGCTTTTTGACCTCGGCGTCGGAAGGCAGCACCGAGGCGCCGTCGACATATTTGAAGTCGACCATGGTGCCCTTGCCGTTTTCCAGCGCAATCTTGCCGACATAGGCACCCATTGTGGCTTGGTGGTCGCTCGCTCGGTAGTGGAACGGGCCGAATGGTAAATCGACCCGCAGGCCCTTGAAGGCCGCAACCAGTTTCTCGGTGTCGGTCGACTTGGCCTTGGCAATGCCGGCAGCGAGCGACTTGATCGTTTCGTACCCGACGATCGAGCCGAGCCGCGGATAGTCTTGGTACTTTGCCTGATAGGCTTTGACGAAGGCGAGATGCGCTGGCGTCTTGATCTTGTCCCAAGGATAGCCGGTGACGATCCAGCCGACCGGCGCCTCGTCCTTGAGCGGATCAAGATATTCCGGCTCGCCCGACAACAGGCTCACCACCGTGCGGTTCTTGAAGATGCCGCGCGTGTTGCCCTCGCGCACGAATTTGGCGAGGTCGCCACCAAAAAGCACGTTGAAGATGGCATCGGGCTTGGCGTCGTCGATTGCCTGCGCTACCGCGCCGGCATCGATCTTACCGAGCGGCGGCGCCTGTTCGGCAACGAATTGGACGTCTGGCTGCGCCTTCTTCAACAGCGCCTTGAAGTTTTCGGCGGCCGACTGGCCGTATTCGAAATTCGGATAAACCAGCGCCCAGCGCTTCTTTTTAGCAGCGATGGTCGCCGGCATCAGCATAGCGACCTGCATGTAGGTCGAGGCGCGCAGGCGGAAGGTGTATTTGTTGCCGTTCTGCCAGGTGATTTTGTCGGTCAGCGGCTCGGCCGCGAGGAAGAGTACCTTCTTCTGACCGGCGAAATTGGTGACCGCGAGGCCGATGTTGGAGAGGAACGTGCCGGCAAGCATTGAGACGCCTTCGCGCGTCACCAGCTCCTCCGCTACGCGCACCGCCTCGCCAGGATTGGCGCCGTCATCGCGCGAGATCACCTCGAGCTTCTTGCCGAGCACGCCGCCTTTGGCGTTGATTTCCTCGACCGCCATCTCCATGCCCTTCTTGTAAGGGTCGAGGAAGGCCGGCACCGCCTTGTAGCTATTCAGTTCGCCGATCTTGATGGTCTGCTGCGCCATCGCCGGCGTGGCGAGGCTGACTGCGAGCGCGAGGGACACAAACAAACGCGAGTGCATGGGTGAACTCCCGATTGAATTTAGGCGAATAGTCCTGCCGCAGGCGCAACCATGTCAAGCGACCGGCGCGCATGGCGCTACGCGCAATCCTCATGGTGAGGAGCGCGGGCGTTGCCCGCGCGTCTCGAACCATGAGGCCGTAAATCCTTGGCCTCATCCTTCGAGATGCCCGCTACGCGGGCTCCTCAGGATGAGGATTTAGGCTGAAGTATTTTAGCCCTTCGGCTTGTCTCGGAACCGGTCCATCAGCGGCTTGTCCTGACCGCCGTCGATCTCGATCATGGTGCCATTCACCATCGTCATCAAGGGCGAAGCCAGCATGACGACAAGATTGGCCACCTCCTCTACCTCGGCGATGCGGCCGATCGGGATCGAGGCCGGGGCAAGTTTGTCAGCTTGCTCGCGCGGGATTTTCATGTCGCGCGCCATGGCGTCGACCAGGCCGGCCCAGCGTTCGGTGCGCACCGGCCCCGGATTGACCGCGACAAAGCTGATGCCGTCCTTGCCGTACTGGCCGGCGAGCGACAGCGTTAGGTTCTGCCCCGCCGCATTGGCGGCGCCCGGGCAGATCTCCCAGTACGACGGCTTCACCCCGTCATTGCCGATCAGGTTCACCACGCGCCCGCCGCCCTGCTTGACCATGAGCGGCAGCACGTAGCGCAGGCAGCGCACGTAGCCCATGAATTTGAGCTGCAGGCCTTTGTCCCAGTCGTCCTCGGTGAGATGTTCGATGACGCCACCCGCCGCCGAGCCCGCATTGTTGACCATGATGTCGACGCGGCCGAGCGCCTTGACGCCCTGCTCGATGAAATTCTTGGCGTCGGCGTCTTTGCGCAGATCGGCCGGAATGGCGACGATCTTGCGGCCGGTCTCTTTCGCGATCTCGCTGGCCGCGGCCTCGAGCGGCGCCATGCGCCGTGCGCAGATGGCAACATCGACGCCTTCCTTGGCGAGCGCGAGCGCGATGCCCTTGCCGATGCCTTCACTGCCGCCGGTCACGAGGGCGGTCTTGCCCTTGAGCTTAAGGTCCATGGTTCCTCCCGACTCTCTAATTCTGTTTATGCGCCAGCCAGCGGCCGGCTTCGGCCGCGGCGATCAGGTCGGCGACGGCCGCGTTGAACTTCGCCGGCTCCTCGCTGGTGATGGTGTGGCCAGAGCGCGGGATGACGCAAAGCCCCGCCGTCGGCACCGTGCGCTTCAAGTAGATGCTGCCGTCGACGCACCATTCGTCCTCGTCGCCGACTAGTACCAGCAACGGCGGCGCAAATCTCTTCAAGTCCGCTTCCATCTCCCACAGCGACGGCCGCTTGGCCTGCAAATTCTCCATCACCAGCGCATGCCCCTTCGGCGAGTGCTCGCTTAGCATCTTGATGAACTCGGCATAGCCGCGCGGATCCTTGTTCTTGTGCGCCTGCCGCGTCGGCCCGTCGCCGTAGCGCGCGGCGGCGACCGCCATGTTTTCGGCCGCGAACATCTTACCGGTCTCGCGCGAGGCCGCCCTCGCCTCCTCGACCTTGGCCGGATCGGCGCTCGAGCCGTAGCCGCAGCCCGCCGCCGTCACCGAGAGACACCGTTCGGGATAGCGGATGCCGACGTGCAGCGCGGTCGCGGCGCCCATCGAATGGCCGACGACGTGCGCCTTATCGATGCCGAGCGCATCCATCACCGCGATGACGTCGTCGCGAAAGTGGTTCTGGCTGTATTTGTCTGATCGTCTGGGATATCGGACAGCGGATAGCCGCGCTGGCTGTAGGTGACGCAGCGATGCGCACGCGAAAAGAAGCGCATCTGCGGCTCCCAGGTACGCCAGTCGCCGGCATATTCATGCACGAAGATGACGGCCGAGCCGTGGCCGGCCTCTTCAACATACAACCGAGTGCCGTCGCGTGCGGTAATTTGCGGCATCGCGCTCCCCGAGCAGAACCGGCAATTAGTTGCACGGCAATGAAAGCGGAGTAAAGTCTTTGTCAGCCAGTTTGAGGCCCAACCAATTGCGGCGCTCAAGACCGCGACCGGAAAATCCGCCAGGGGAATTGTCCATGTCCACAATGTCACGACGCGGCATTGCCGCGCTTGGCGGTCTTTCTTGTCTTTGCGTTTCAGGATTGTCCGCGGCGCAGGCGCAGCAGAAGCCGGTGATCAAGGTCTCCAGCCTGACGCTGCCGGTGTTCAACCCGCTGGTGTGGAACGTGATGAAGGCGCGCGGCTTCGATGCCAAGCACGGCTTCACGCTCGACATCCACGCCTATCCCTCGATCGCAGGGTTCTACGCGGGCTTCGCCACCGGCGAGACCGACGCGCTGATCGGCGGGCCGACCATCTTCCAGAAGCTGTCGCAGGAAGGCGTGCCGGTGCGCATCATCGGCACCGGCTTTACCCTCGCCGACCTAGTGATCTTCGCCAAGGACCCCGCCATCAAGTCGCTGGCCGATCTCAAGGGTAAGCAACTCGCCATCGACATGGGCGGCTCGCAATATCAGGTTGTCAAGATCTACACCGCCGCCAAGGGCATCGACCTCGGCAAGGACATCACTGTGGTCAACGCCAATTTCGGCGTCGCCCGCGCCCAGCTCGAGGCCGGCCGCGTCGACGCCGCGCTGGTGATCGAGCCGCTGGCGAGCATCAGCGCCAAGCAGCATCCCGATTGGCACGTCGTCTTCAACGGCGCGCAGGGATGGAAGGAAATCGCCGGCGAGAGCGGTTGGGAGATCGTGCCGGCGATGCGCGCCGAATGCCATCGCAAAAAATCCCGAGGGCGCCGAAAATGCTGCTCGCCGCTTTGCAGGATGTCGCAGAGGTCGTTCAGAAGGAAACTGCGGCGGCTGACAAGATCGCCGACGAGACGCTGAAACTGCCGCCCGGCATTTTCACGGCGGCGGTCGAAAGCAAGCGCCTGCAGATGATCGTCAAGCCGGCCTGGGAGCCGGCCACCAGAAGTCGATCACGCGACATGATGGAGCGCGCAGTGAAGGCCGGGTTCTATCCGAAGATGCCGGACGAGAAGATCATTCTACGGCCAGTAATTCATGCCCCATGAGGAGCATAGGTCCCGGCGCCGGTGCCGGTGCCGGACCTGATTTTCCCGCGCCAGACGCTCGTCTCTCTGCTGGTCTTTGCGATCTGCTGGGAGACGCTGTCGCATCTTGCGCCCTGTCTCGGCATTCCGCCTTTCGCCATCCCGAGCTTCGTCAAAATCGCGAAAAGCCTCGCCGATATCACGCCGATCGACATGGTGGTCACGCTCGCCCGCGTTATCGCCGCGCTGATCGCGTCGTTCGTGCTCGGCGTCACGCTGGCGATGGCGATGTACCGCTCGGAGGCGCTCGACAACTATTTGCGCCCGATGGTCCGCATTCTGATGGCGGTGCCGGTGGTGTCGTGGATCCTGTTCGCGGTTTTGTGGTTTCCCGGCGTCGAATTCCGCATCGCCTTCGTGCTGGTGGTGGTGTGCGGGCCGGTGTTCCTGGTCGACACACTCGACGCCATGCGCTCCGTGCCGCGCGAACTGCGCAGCATGATGCAGTCGTTCCGGCCGACGACGTTCGAATATTTTCGTCAAACTGATGCTGCCGGCGATCGTGCCGACCATCTTCACCAGCTGGAAGGTGAATATCAGCCTGGCGATCCGCGTCGTCACCATCGCCGAATTGGTCGGCGCGGTGACCGGCATCGGCCATCAACTGTCGGTGGCGGAGGAACTGTTTTCGGTTTCCGACGTCTTCGCCTGGACGCTGGTGCTGGTCGTCCTTTTGTTCTTGCTGGAAGCCGTAGTCGCCCACGTCGAGGCGCGCCTGCTGCGGTGGCGGCCATGAACGCGTCCAAGAGCGGCCCGCCGCCGATCGAGGTGCGCAACTTGCGCAAAGTGTTCCACCAGGCCACCTCGGGCCAAGCGGTGGTAGCGATCGACCGGCTTGACCTCACCATTGCGCCCAAGGAAGTGGTGGCGATTGTCGGTCAGACCGGCTGCGGCAAATCGACCTTTTTCGATATGGCGATCGGACTGGAGGCGCCGACCGAAGGCTCGATTCTGATCGGCGACAAGAGTCCGTATAGCGACTTTGATCATTTCCGCGGCAAGATCGCCACCGTGTTTCAGCAGGACCGACTATTGCCTTGGCGCTCGGCGCTCGACAACGCCAAGCTGCCGCTGGAGCTGATCCGGCTGCCGGAGGCAGAGCAACACGAGCGCGCGCTCACTTGGCTCAACCGGCTGGGCCTCGGCCAATTCACCAACGCCTATCCGCACGAATTGTCCGGCGGCATGCGCCAGCGCGTCGCGATCGCCCGCGCCTTTTCGGTGCAGCCGGATATCCTGTTGGCGGACGAGGCATTCGGCCATCTCGACGAAGTAACGGCGGCGGAATTGCGCGAGACGTTTTTGGCGCTGGCCCGCGAGTGTGGCTCGACCGCGATCCTGATCACGCATCAACTGGAAGAGGCGATCAGCGTCGGCGACCGCATTGTCGTGTTCGGAAAATCGGCCAAGCTTTTGGCCGACATTCACGTTGCGCAATGGCCGAAGGAAAAGTACGGCGTGCTCCGCGAAGCGATCCAGGCGACATTGCAAAGCAACAAGCCCGACCCAAGACTGACGCTGATAACCGTCGTCCGGAAACGGGGAGGCTTCCCCATGATCGCCTTGGCGGCGTCGCCAACCGCCTCGACCGACATGTCGGTATCGAGGAAGCAGACAATCCGGCACGGGCAGCCTTCCAGACCCTTGTAGCGCCAGGGAAGGCGCCGATCAGGCAGCGCTTGCCCAGCATCATCTCGATGTCGCCGCCGAGATTTTCCGCGTGCAGCAGGCCCTCCTGGAAAGCCCAGCTATGAAACGGGAACACGTCCTGCGTCACCCGGCGGCCGGACTTCTTATGGGCGAATTCGAAAGTGCCGAAGAACTCTCCCGGTGTTGCGCCATGCTTCTTGGTGAACTCCTCGGCGAGATCGGGCCGCATGGTGCGGATCGAGGTGTTCATGGCGTGGTCGCAGGAGCCGGTGTCCATGCCCCACCACTTAATCTTCCGCTGCAGCATCCAATGCAGAGTGTCGAGATTGGGCCCCGGGTGATAGCAGAAGTATTTCACCAGATCCTGCTGCGGCTGGCCCTCGTAATGTTTATGCCAGCCGGTGTGCAGGATCAGAATGTCGCCCTCGCGGATATCGGCGCCGGCACTCTCGATGATCTCCGGCGTGATCACCGCCCAGTCGTGCATGTGCTTCGAAACGTCAACGATCACGCCGCGATTGACCAGGTAATCGAGCGGCAGATGCGCCATGTCGCCATGCCGGTTGTCGGTCGCGTGCATGGCGCCATCGAAATGCGTGCCGACGTGCAGCGCGGTGTCGATGCGCTGCGCCACGATCATCTGCGTCTGCAGGTTCTGCGCGTAGTACATCTTGTTGCCGGCATAGCCGACCCAACCGGGCGTGTGAACGTTCATGACGTGGGAGAGATCGACGATTTTCATTGCACCATCCTAACGACGCTTGGCATTGCGCGCTAATCGATCACAACAGGCCGCGTAACGCCAGATGCACGCCGAGCGCGAGCAGCCCTAGGAAGAACCACAACCGGAAGGTCTTCTCCTGCACCCGCCCCCGCACCTGCTGGCCGAGCCACATGCCGGCGAGCGAGGCGACGATCGCCACCAGCACCGGCGTCGCCAGCGACATGCCAAACTCGCCAGCATGCATCAGCGCCGTGCCCAAAGCTAAGGTTGAGGCAGTGAAGGAAATGCCGAGCATCTGCACCAGTTGGTGTCGGTCGAGTTTCAAGGCATGCAAATACGGCGTTCCCGGCAGCACGTAGACGCCGGTCGCAGCAGTGATAGCGCCGGTCAGCGCGCCGATCGGCAGGCTCAGCCAGCGTTCGGCGCGCGGCGAGACCCGGAAATCGATATTGATAAGCCCGAGGCCGGCATAGACGATCAGCGCCAGCCCTAGCCAGATCGTCGCCTGCCCGCTGTTGGCGCCCGGCAGCCATTTCGCCGCGATGAAGGTGCCGAGGCAGATGCCTGCCAGCATCGGCCAAATGCGCTGCAGCAGCGGCAGCAGGCTTTTGCCGATCATAGCCTGCCAGACATTGGTGATCAGCGCCGGCGCCACCATGATCGCCGCCGCCTGCGCCGGCGTCATCATCAGCCCGAGCAGGCCAATCGCCACCGTCGGCAGACCGAGCCCGATCACGCCCTTGACGAAGCCGGCCAGCAGAAAAGCTCCCGCGGTGACGGCGAGGATCGCGTACGAGTGCACCGGCGCCCCCAAATTGCCGGCAGACGATGCGCGATGCACAAGCCGGCCACAATACGGCAGACCGCAACCCAGCCTCCAGTTTGCGCGAAGTATGACACGCTGCGTTGCCGCGGCTAGCGGTTCAATGCCATACTTTCGCAAAACGCTACGCCGCTTTAACGCGGCATAGGGAGGACATTGTGCGCATTCTTCTCGCTTTGCTGGCGACTCTCGCAACCGCGCCCGGCGTTTGGGCCCAGGACGCCGCGGTCAACTATCCGAACCGGCCAATCCACATCGTCGTCTGCGTTCCAGCCGGCGGCGGCGTCGATACCGTGACGCGCATCGTCGCCAACGGTCTGCAGGAGAAGCTCGGCCAGCCGGTGGTGGTGGAAAATCGCTCTGGCGCTGCCGGCAATATCGGTGCGGAAGCCGTATTCACGTCGGAGCCCGACGGCTACACGCTGCTCGCGGCGCAGCCCTCGCCGCTTACGGTCAATCCGCTGCTCTATAAGAAGATGAGCTTCGATCCGACCCAATTCGAGCCGGTGGCGATCATGACGACAGTCGCCAATGTGCTGCTGGTGCGGCCGGATTTCCCGGCCAAATCCGCGCAGGAGTTCATCGCCTACGCCAAGGCCAATCCTGGCAAGATCAATTATGCCTCGCAAGGCATCGGCACCACTTCGCATCTGACCGCCGCGCTGTTCGAGAAGGTCACCGGCACCAAGCTGGTGCACGTACCCTACAAAGGCACGGCGCCAGCGCTCAACGATCTGATCGCCGGTCATGTCGACATGATCTTCATGGAGCTCGCCTCCGCCATCAAACTGCATCAGGCCGGCAAGGCGCGCATCCTGGCGGTGGCAACCGCCGCGCGCGTTCCGACTTTACCCGACGTTCCAACGCTCGACGAGGCCGGCGTAAAGGGTTTCGAGTCCGGCACCTGGAACGCGATCGCGGCGCCGCCGAAGACACCGGCCACGATCGTCGCCAAGCTCAACAAAGCAGTCGATGAGGTACTCGCCAGCAAGGAAGTGCAGGACAAATTCGCCAAGCTCAATCTGCACGCTGCCGGCGGCACGCCGGCCGAAGCCACCGCTTTCATCAAGAAAGAAACGAAGACCTGGGGAGACGTCATCAAGGAAGCGCATGTCCCAGCGCATTGAGGGACTGGCCACTCGGGTTGCGCGTCAGCACATCGGCGTGACATTCTACACCGCTTGAAACTCGAGGGTTTTTCATGTCCGGTCCGATGATTCCCAAAGAACGCAGCGACTACTCGGCGATCGTCGACCGACCGCCGCTCAAACTGCCCGGCAAGGCGCGCATCGTGTTCTGGTCGATCGTCAATTACGAAGTCTGGGACATCGCCAAGCCGATGGCGCGGCAACTGCTGCCGGCGCCGACCGGGGTGCCGCTGATGCCGGACGTCGTGCATTGGGGATTCCACGAATACGGCATGCGCGTCGGCTGCTGGCGCTTTCTTCGAGCTCTACAAGAAGCCTCGGCATCAAGCCGACGCTCGCCGCCAATGCGCGCATCTGCGAGGACTATCCGCGAGTCGCCGGTCAGGCGCGCGACGACGGCTGGGAGTTCATGGGCCACGCCTACGAGCAAGGTCCGATCCACAAAGAGCCCGACCAGGCCGGCATGATCAACCGCACCATGAACATCATGGAGAAATTCTGCGGCAAGCGGCCGGTCGGCTGGCTCGGACCCGGGCTGACGCAGACGCTGGAGACTCCCGACCTGCTCACCAAAGCCGGCGTCAAATATATCGGCGACTGGGTCTATGACGACGAGCCGACGATGATCAAGACCAACAACGGCCCGCTGGTCACCCTCCCCTACACTATCGAATGCAACGACATCCCGGTGATGATCATCCAGCATCATAATAGCGACTACCTGCTGCAACTGGTGAAGGACCAGTTCGACCGGCTCTACGCCGAGAGCGAAAAGCGCGCTAAGTTTGTGGCGCTGGCGATCCACCCCTACATCAGCGGCCAACCGCACCGGATCAAATATCTGGAGGCGATCTACGACTACGTGAACAAGCACGAGGGCGTGCTGCACTGGAACGGCGAACAGATTCTCGACTGGTATCGCAGTGTTGCCAAAATCGGGGCCGCCGCTTAGCGTGGGCCGCTGCCCTAAAACAACAATAACGCGCGTGTTTCGTCGGAGGAAACAACATGTTTCGAAAAGGAATTCGAACCGTCGCCGGCGCTGCCGCGATGCTTGGCCTGCTGTGTGTCACCGCGCAGGCGCAGAACAAGGAAATCCGGCTCGCGCAGCAATTTTCCATGGGCTACCTGCAGCTCAACGTGATGGATCATCAAAAGCTCATCGAAAAGCACGCCGCGGCGCTCGGCCTGAAGGACGTGAAGGTTTCGTGGTCGAAGTTCAACGGCCCGACCGCCGTCAACGAAGCGCTGATTTCCGGCAATGTCGACATCGGCTCGGGCGGCGTGCCGGGCTTGCTCACGTTGTGGGCGCGCACCAAGGGCACGCCGCAGGAAGTCCGCGGCATCTCGGCGCTCTCCTCGCAGCCCTTCCTGCTCAATACCCGCGACCCCAACATCAAGAGCGTCAAGGACTTCAAGGATACCGACCGCATCGCGGTGCCGGCGGTGAAATCTTCGGTGCAGGCGCTCACCCTGCAGATCGAAGCGGCTAAGCTCTATGGCGACAAGAACTTCGATAAGCTCGACCCGCTCACCGTGTCGATGACGCCGCCGGACGCCACGATTGCCTTGATGAAGGGCGGTGCCCAGATAACCGCCGCGTTCAGCGTGCCGCCGTTCCAATACATGCAGCTCGAGGACAAAGACATCCACACCGTGCTCAATTCGTTCGACGTGTTGGGCGGCTCGCACACCTTCACGGCGATCTGGACGTCGAAGAAATTCCGCGACGCTAATCCCATTTTGTACAAGGCGTTCCTTGCCGCGCTGAAGGAAGCGACCGACTTCGTCGAGCATAACCCGAAGCAGGCGGCGGAATACTGGATCGAGGATTCCAAGTCGAAACTCCCGCTCGACACCGCCGCCAAGATCGTCGGCGGCAAGCAGGTGCACTGGACCATGGTGCCGGAGAACACCATGAAGTTCGCCGACTTCATGGCCAGCGTCGGCCGCATCAAGGTCAAAGCGGCATCGTGGAAGGACTACTTCTTCCCGGATATCTACGACCTGAAGGGAAGCTGAATTTGTCCGTTCGTCCCCGCGAAAGCGGGGACCCAGGGTAGTAGATTGCCGATCTTGCGATCATGGCCCTGGATTTCCGCTTGTGCGGGAATGAACGGAGTTTGTCGTCGCATCGAGGATCACAACCTACCATGAACTTCCCCAAGCCGCCCATCGGCATGCTGCCGAACGACCGCCTCAGCTTATTCCGCCATCGCCCAGCGCAAGCCGCTCAAGCTGCCGAGGGGCGCGCGCATGGCGGTGTGGACTATCACCAATGTCGAGGAATGGGACCCGACCCAGACCATGCCGCGCACGGTGCTGTCGCCGCCGGCCGGCGGCTCACCGATGCCTGACATCCCGAACTGGTGCTGGCACGAATACGGCAACCGCGTCGGCTTCTGGCGGCTGCTGCAGGTCTATGACGACTTCAAGGTGCCCGGCGTGATGAACATCAACGGCGTCGCGGCACTCGCCTATCCGGACATCGTCCGAGTCTTGCGTCGACCGCAACTGGGAATTCCTCGGCCACGGCCATACCCAGCGCAACATGCAGAAGGTCGCCAACGAGCGCGACGATATCCGCAATTGCGCCGCTGCGATCGAAAAGGCCAGCGGCCAGCGTCCGCGCGGCTGGCTCGGGCCGGGTCTAACCGAGACCTGGGAGACGCCCGATATCCTGGCCGAGGAAGGCTACGACTATGTCGCCGACTGGGTGCTCGACGACCAGCCGGCGTGGCTGAAGACGCCGATCAAAGCCGATCCTGAGTATCCCCTATACGCAGGAATGCAACGACGTCGCCATGATGCTGATCCAGCACCACAAGGCGAACGAGTTCTACGAGCGAGCGATCGACCAGTTCGAGCAGATTTACAAGGACGCCAAGGGCTCGGCGCGGGTGATGGCGATCTCGGTGCACCCCTACATCATGGGCGCGCCGCACCGGGTCAAATATTTCCGCAAGATATTCGAGAAGATCAGGAAGAAGAAGGACGTGTGGTTCTGCACCGGCGCGCAGATTGCGGATTGGTACAAAAAGGTCGGTCCGGCGGCGCCGTGAAATTCCGTTCGTCCCCGCGAAAGCGGGGACCCAGGGCGGCAAATTCCGAAGCTTATTACCCTGGATTCCCGTTGCGCGGGAATGAGCGGATAACTGCAGACGCCCCTTGGTTTCGCCCCCGCGCTGGATTATCCGTTAGCCCATGGAAGCCCATTTCCTCGACAAAAAGACCATCGCCGAACTGACGGCGCGCATGTATCTCGACACCGGCGCGGTCCGCTTCATGCAGGGCAAGCCGTTCATCTTCACCTCGGGCTGGGCGAGCCCTGTCTATAACGACTCGCGCTGGCTGATCTCGTTTCCCGACGTGCGTTCGACGCTGATGGATTTCGCCATCCACACAATCGCGCGCGACATCGGCCGCGGCGAAATCGATGCGGTGGCCGGTGGCGAGACCGCCGGTATCCCGTTCGCCGCCTGGGTCGCCGACCGGCTTAATCTGCCGATGCAATACGTACGCAAGAAGCCGAAAGGTTTCGGCCGCGGCGCGCAGATCGAGGGGCAGTTGATCCCGGGACAGCGCGTACTCCTGGTCGAAGACCTCGCCACCGACGGCAAAAGCAAGGTGAATTTTATCAAGGCGCTGCGCGAGGCCGGCGGAAAATGCGACCACTGCTTCGTGATCTTCTTCTACGACATCTATCCGCAGGGCCAAGAATATCCTCGGTGATCTCGGCGTCACTTTGCACGCGCTCACCACCTGGCGCGACGTGCTCAATGTCGCCAAAGCGATGTGCACATTTGAGCCCAAGATGCTGGCCGAGGTCGAGAAATTCATCGGCGACCCAGCCGGCTGGTCGAAGGCGCATGGCGGGGCGGCCGAAGCGGCGGAGTAAAATTTCCGCTCGTCCCGCGACAGCGGGGACCCAGGGTCGTGAACTTCTAACTTTGCAAACCATGGCCCTGGATTCCGCTTTCGCGGGAATGAACGGTGTCAGCGCCGTTCCGCTAATTTTCTTTTCAGCCTCACTACTGCCAGATCGAGCGCCGATAGAAATCGCGAGATATCCTGACGCGTCAGCGGCGGCGGACCGCGCGTGCTGTCGCCGGCGCTGCGCAGAATCGGTCAACAGGTCGCGCGTCGCTAGCGCCATGCCGATCGAATCGTCGTTGAAGGGCTTGCCGGTCGGGCCGATCGCCGTCGCGCCTTTTTTCACGCATCGGCCGGCCAGAGGAATATCGGCGGTGATGACAATATCGCTTAAGCCGGCGCGCTCGACGATCCAGTCGTCGGCCACGTCCGGGCCTTCCTTGACGATGACGCGCTCGATCATGTCGCTTCGCGGCACGTTCATGAACGAATTGGCGACGACGAAGACCTTCAGCCCATAGCGCTCGGCGACGCGATAGACCTCCGCCTTCACCGGGCAGGCATCGGCATCGACAAAGATGCGAATGGCCTGCGGTTTTGGCTCTTCCATGGCTTCCGCCATCGTGATCCAATCGGGCAAAATCAGGGAGGCATCAATGGCCAAGGCCAAGAAGAAGGCAAGTCGGAAAGCAGCAAGAAAGTCCAGCGGCGCAAGCCGAAAGTGAAAGCTAAGGCGCGCGTCAAGGCGCGGCCCAAGAATCGTTCCAAGCACAAGTTCACCGTCAGCCATCATCGCGACGAGGATTTCGACGCCGGCTTGCGCACTTACGCCAAATACCGCGATCTCGGCATCGCGCCGGCAACCGGCGGCATGGTGCAGGCGCATGTCATCAAGTTCGTTCCGCCATTCAAGGCCGGAAGAGGTGTCGACGCCGCATTACCACGACGTCGACTTCCAGATGATCTACGTCCTCAAGGGCTGGATCAGAAGCGAATTCGAAGGCGAGGGCGCGCACACCTTCTACGCCGGCTCCTGCTGGATCCAGCCGCCGAAGATCAAGCACACCGTGCTCGGCTATTCCGACGATTGCGAGGTACTGGAGATCGTGCTGCCCGCGGATTTCGAGACGGTGACGCTCGCGCAATAACGCATGGTCCCGAAATGTGATAACCGGTTTTCGGACGAGAGCATACGCGACTTAAAACGCTTCTAGCGCGACTCGCGCGATTGCGGATCGATGTCGTCGTCCGATAGCACGCGCAGCGCGGCGCCTTCGACGTCGCTGTATTGCCCGCTGCGCAGCGCCCACAGGAAGCCGAACAAGCCGATGAGGCCAAGGCCAAGCGCCATCGGGATGAGATAGACCAGCACGTTCATGAGGCTTTGCCTCCGCGCAGTGCGTTCAGCGTCACCATCATCGATGAGCCCGACATCGCCAGCGCTGCGATCAATGGCGTGACCGCGCCGGCAATGGCGACCGGCACCGCGATCATATTATAAATCGCGGCGAACAGCAGATTTTCCTTCATCAGCGCACGCGCGCGGCGGGCGATCGCGAGCGCGTCTGCCACCGGCGTCAACCGCTCGCCGAGAAACACCGCGTCGGCCTGCGCTTGCGTCACGTCGGCCGCAGCGATCGGCGACAGCGACACGGTCGCGGCGGCGAGTGCCGGCGCATCGTTGAGGCCGTCGCCCACCATCAGCACACAGTGGCCTTGCCGTTTCAACGCTTCGACGAAGGCAATTTTTTCCGTCGGCTTCACGTCGGCCAGCCACCGGCTGATGCCCAAGACTTCGGCCACCGGCCGCACGGCGTCGGCGCGGTCTCCGGAAAGGATGTACAAAGCGAGCCCGCGCTGGCGCAGCGCCTGCACCACCTCGACCGCATCCGGCCGCAATTTCTGCGAAATGACGACGGTCGCGGCCCGGCTCCCGTAAACAAAATAGATATACGAGTCGCCGGACTTGCCGGCGGCGGCCTGCGCAACGCCACAAAACGCGGCGCTGCCGAGCCGCGCTTCGATGCCGCCGAGCATGGCGCGCACGCCCCGCCCCGGCTCTTCGCTAACGACGTCGTAAGGGATATGGCTGGCGGCTTCGCGCGCCAGCGCGACCGCCAGTGGATGGCGGCTCGACAGCGCCAGCCGCGCCGCCATCTGCAGCAGGTCGGAATCGATCGCGGCGGCGTTGACCACGCGCGGCTCCGGCAGCGTCAGCGTGCCGGTCTTGTCGAAGATGACGGTGTCGGCTTCGCCCAGCCGCTCGATGGCATCGCCGGCATTCAAGATGACGCCGGCGCGGAACAAGGCGCCCGACGCCACCACCTGCACGGCCGGGATCGACAGCGCCAGCGCGCAAGGGCACGTGATGATGAGCACGGCGATCGCCGTCACCACTGCGTCGTGCAGCGAGGCGCCCGCTAGCCACCAACCGACGAAGGTCAACGCGGCTGTCAAATGCACCATCGGCGCATAGAAGCGGGCGGCGCGATCGGCCAGCCGCATGGCGCGCGACTTCGCGCTCGCCGCTTTTTCCAGCAGCCGCTCGATCTCGTCCAGCAAGGTGGCACGGTCGGCCGCCGTCACCCGCATGGTGAGCGCGCCGGAATAATTCAGGCTGCCGGCGTAAATGATGGCGCCAGTAGCGACCTTGCGGCGCGCCGTCTCGCCCGTGATCAGGCTGTCGTCTAGTTCGGATGCACCGCTGAGCACGCTGCCGTCGGCCGGCACCCGCTCGCCCGGCTTGACCAGCAGACGGTCGCCGGCATTGAGGGCCGCCACCGGCACACTGACCAGTTCGTCGCCGCTAAAGCGGTGGGCGGTTTCCGCCTTCAACGCCGCCAGATTGCCGGCGACCGCCCGAGTCTTGCGACGCATGGCGTGATCGAGCGCGCGCCCGACCAAGAGGAAGAACAGCAGCATGATGGCGGAATCGTAGTAGGCGTCTTTCGCATGATTGGCGGTTTCGACCACCGACATGCCGAGCGCGAGGATGACGCCGAGCGAGATCGGCACGTCCATGTTGAGCGCGCCCGCGCGCAGCGCCTGCCATGCGCTCGTGAAGAACGGCCGCCCGGCATAGGCCGCGGCCGGCAGCGCGATCAGCGCCGAAGCCCAATGGAAGAAATCGCGCGTCTCCGGCGTGATGTCGGTGGCGTTGCCCGCCCACACTGACACCGACAGCAACATGACGTTCATGGCGGCGAAGCCGGCGACCGCCAGACAGCGCGTCAGGCGGCGTGCCTCGGCCGCCGCCTCTTCCTCGGCGCGCAGTGGCGCAAACGGATAGCCGTGATAACCGGCCTCCTCCAATGTTTGCAGGATCTGCGACGGCGAGAGTGCGCCGTCGGTCCAATTCACGTGCAGGCGGCGATTGGTGTAATTGAGCCGCGCTTCCGTCACGCCCGGCAGCCGCTTCACCGCGCTCTCGATGCGGCCAATGCAGGCGCCGCAAGCGATGCCTTCGACCGCGAGGTCCATGCCGAGCGTGCCGTCGCCGGACGGCCTGGCAAACAGCGAAAGGTCGGTAACTTCCGGCATCGTAGCCAATCCAAAGTCAGATCAACGCTGATTTCACCGCAGCGTCACGCGGCTGCGCGAGCGGAATACCCGCTGATCGCCGCGATAAAGATCGATGATCAGTTCCCATTGCCCCGGCTGGGCCTGGGCCGCGCCGTGAAAGACGCCGTCGGCCACTGCATGCACCGCGATGACGTGATCGAGCCGGTCGTCGGCCGGATGCGTCAGCCGGGCGTCGACGACCAACCCCTTCAGCGCCGTGCCTTTGTCGTCGCGCGCGGTCACGTCGAGCACCGCCTCGCCTGCGCGGTCGCGCGCCAGCGTGCCGTTCACCTGCCAATGCAGCGCGTCCTGCCGCTGCGCCAAGCCCGCTTCCTGCTCGAATTGCTGGCCGGCCTTGTAAGAGCTGAGCGTCTCGACGCCACCGAACGTCGAAATCGCGGCCTGCACCAGCACCCCGTTAACGGCAAACACCACTGCGAAAAATCCGACCAGCCAAAGCAGCACGGCTCGGCCGGTCAACGCGCGGGACTTTTTCTGCCGGGCGGCTCGCATCAGTCGACTCCTTTAAGGTCCGAAGAAGTGGTCATAGGCTTCGGCCTGCTCACCGGTCGCCACGTCAGTCAGGCGGAATACGATTGGGGTCGAGGCCGGTGGCGTGTCGCCGTAATCGGTCACCAATACGCGCACTTCGCGTGTCTGGTCGGGGCCGACATCGATCAAGAGCTGGCCATCCTCGCGCGCCGGTACGCCGACGAAATCGATCAGGCTCGCCGGCAGGCCGTTGAACGACAGAATGAAGTCGCGCTTGCGCAGCTGCTTGTTGATGATGCGGATCGTGTAGCCGTTGCGCACCGCACCGTCGGACAGCCGAACCGACATCGGATTGCGGTCGTGGATGCTGCTGATGCCTTCGCTTTCGCGCGTCGCCAGGGTGAAAATCATGATGCCGCCAGCGATCACAATGATCGCGGCATAAAGCACCGTGCGCATACGCACCAACTTCACGACCGGCGCCTTGCCTTCCATCCGCCGCTTGATGTTGATGTCGGTGTCGTAGCCGATGAGCCCGGTGGGACGGCCGAGTTTCGTCATCATTGCGTTGCAGGCGTCGATGCACAGGCCACACTGGATGCAGCCGAGATCGGCGCCGTTGCGGATATCGACGCCGGTCGGACAGACGTGCACGCACTGCTTGCAGTTGGTACAGTCGCCGGCCGGCTCGCCACGCGTGCGCAATTCTTTCGCCTTGGACACCGCGCAACGAGGTTCGCCGCGGTCGTATCGGTAGGTGACGTTGAGCGCGTATTCGTCGGTGAGCGCCGCCTGGATGCGCGGCCACGGGCACATATAGAGACAAACCTGCTCGCGCATGTGGCCGGCGAGCGTATAGGTGGTGAACGTCAGGATGCCGATGAAGGCGTAGGCGACGAACGGCGCCTGCAGTGTGGCGAGGTCCTTCACCAACGTCGGCGCGTCAGCGAAATAAAGCACCCAGGCGCCGCCGGTCCACCACGCTACCATCAGCCAGAGGAAATGCTTGAGCGCCTTGCGTGCGTAGGTCTCTGCGGTCCATTTGCGGCTGTCGCGCTGCAGGTGATCGCGCCGGTCGCCTTCGGTAAGCCGCTCGATCGCCTGGAACAAATCGGTCCATACCGTCTGCGGACAGAGATAGCCGCACCAGACCCGCCCGGCGACCGCGTTCATCAAGAATAGAACGATCGAGGCGACGATCAGAAGGCCAGTGATGTAGTAGACCTCTTGCGGCCAGATTTCGATGAAGAAGAAATAGAAGCGGCGGCTGGGCAGATCGATGAGCACAGCCTGCGCGGGCGCGTGCGGACCGCGGTCCCAGCGCACGAACGGCAGCAGATAGTAGACACCGAGCGTGGCAAGCAGCACGGCCCATTTGATGCGGCGGAACAGCCCGTGCACGCTCTGCGGATAGATTTTGCGCCGCGCTGCGTAGAGCGGGCCGTCGTCCTGGGGCGGCGGCGCTGATTTGACTTCAGCCTCAGCTACCAGGCGCGACAGCGCGGGCGCGCCCGCGGCCGCCTGCTCCAGCGATAACGTGCTGTCCGCATGCACAATCACTTCTCTCCGCCGCCGAAGCTGTAGACGTAAACGGCGAGCGCCTTGATGACCGGTTCGCTCAGACGGCCCTGCCAAGCCGGCATAACACCGCCGCGTCCGTTGACGATGCCCTCCATGATGGTCTCCTTGTCGGGGCCGTAGAGCCAGATCTGGTCGGTCAGGTTGGCCGAGCCCACCTCGTGATTGCCCTTGCCTTCCGGCCCGTGACAGACGGCGCAGTTGTCGGCAAACACTTTCTTGCCAAGCGCCAGATCGGCTCCCTTTTCCACCGAAAGCCCGGACAGCGTGCGGACAAAATCGGCCACGGCGGAAATCTGATCTGGCTTGAGGATGCCGTCGCGGCCGAAAGCCGGCATGTTGCCTTGGTGACCTTCATCGTCGCCGGAGCGCACGCCGTGACGGATGGTCTGCTCAATGTCGGTGATCTTGCCGCCCCACAGCCAGTCATCGTCGTTGAGGTTGGGATAGCCCTTGCTGCCGCCGCCCCCGGCGCCATGACAGGGCGCACAATTGTTTGCGAATGCGGAGCTCCCGACCGCACGGGCGAAATCCAGCAATTGCGGATCCTTAACGATGTCTCCAACCGAAGCGCCGGTCAGCTTCACCATCATCGGTCCGCGTAACGCTGTGAGTTCATTAAGGTCGGCAACCACGGCGCTCCGCGTGTGCCAGCCCAACACGCCTTGCGTCGAGTTGGTCAGCAGCGGCCAGGCCGGATAGACCACCCAATAACCGATCGCCCATATGATGCAGGCGTAGAAAGTCCACAGCCACCAGCGCGGCAGTGGCGTGTTGAGCTCCCGGATGCCGTCCCACTCATGGCCAGTGGTCGCGGTGCCGGTCAGCTGATCGATCTCTTTATGCTCTTCAGCCACCGGTCAGTCCTCCCGCAGCGGAATGCGCGCGTCTTCATCGAATTGCTTCTTGTGCGAGGGCCACAAGGCGTAGAGCAGCACCAGCACAAAGATGACGGCGAAATAGATCAGGCCCCAGGTCTGGGCAAACTCGGAAACGGCTTTGTAGGTCGGATCCATCGTACTCACCGGATGTTGGCCTTGTCGTCATAAAGCTTGAAGTTGACCTGCGTACCGAGCATCTGCAGATAGGCGATCAGCGCGTCGGCTTCGGTGACGCGGCCCAGAACTCCGGCAAAATCGCGCGCCTGCGCATTCGGATAGCGCTTGGTAAGATCGGCCGCGTCTGGACTGTCGTTGGTGTCCTGCGTGACGACGTCCTGCTGGGCATGTGCGATCATGTCGGCCGTATAGGGCACGCCGACATCGGCCTGGGTCTTCAAGTTCTCGGCGATGTGGCTGTAGTCGAGGTCGGTCTGCTCGAGGAAAGAGTAGTCCGGCATGATCGAGCCCGGCACCACCGAACGCGGATTGCGCAGGTGATCGCGGTGCCAATCGTCGGAATATTTACGCCCGACGCGCGCGAGATCCGGGCCTTGCCGCTCCGATCCCCACTGGAACGGATGGTCGTACATGCTCTCGGCGGCGAGCGAATAGTGGCCGTAGCGCTCGACTTCGTCGCGTAACGGCCGGATCATCTGCGAATGGCAGAGATAGCAGCCTTCGCGCACGTAGATGTCGCGGCCTGCGAGTTCGAGTGGCGTATAGGGCCGTACACCGTCGACCTTTTCGATCGTGTTCTTCAAGTAGAACAGCGGTACGATCTCTACCAGTCCGCCGATGGCGATGACGATCAGAATGCCGATCACCAGGACGATCGAATTCTTCTCGAAGACCGCGTGTTTTTGCCAAAGCGACATTATTCTTCCCCGCCTTATTCCGCCGGCGCCAGCGCCAGGCTGGCGGATTCGGCGACGTCCGCCGAGGTCATGGTTTTCCAGAGGTTCCACGCCATGATCAGCGCGCCGGCGAGGAACAGCGCGCCGCCGAGCGCGCGGATGATGTAGAACGGATGCATCGCTTCCACCGTCTCGACGAAGGAATATTCGAGGAAGCCGAGGCCGGTATAGGCACGCCACATCAGGCCTTGCAGGATGCCTGCCACCCACATCGATGTGATGTAGAGCACGATGCCGATGGTCGAGATCCAGAAGTGCCAGTTGACCAGCTTGAGCGAGTAGAGCCGTCGATTCCACAGCCACGGTACAAGGCAATAGAGCGCGCCGAAGGAGATGTAGGCGACCCAGCCGAGCGCGCCGGAATGCACATGGCCGATGGTCCAGTTGGTGTAATGCGACAGTGAATTGACAATCTTCACCGACATCATCGGCCCTTCGAAGGTCGACATGCCGTAGAACGCGACCGACACCACCATCATGCGCAGCACCGGATCGGTGCGCAGTTTGTCCCAGGCACCCGACAGCGTCATGATGCCGTTGATCATGCCGCCCCATGACGGCATCCACAGCATGATCGAGAAAGTCATGCCGAGCGTCTGGGCCCAGTCGGGCAGCGCGGTGTAGTGCAGATGATGCGGACCCGCCCAGATATAGAGGAAGATCAGCGCCCAGAAATGAATGATCGAGAGACGATAGCTATAGACTGGCCGATTGGCCCGCTTCGGGATGAAGTAGTACATGATGGCAAGGAAACCTGCGGTGAGGAAGAAGCCGACCGCATTATGGCCATACCACCACTGCACCATGGCATCCTGCACGCCCGACCAAACGGGATAGGACTTCGACGAGAACAGCGAGATCGGCACCTCTGCGTTATTGCCGAGGACAAGCACCGCAATCGTCACGATGAAGGCGAGGTAGAACCAGTTGGCCACGTAGATGTGCGGCTCGACGCGGCGCGCCACCGTGACGAGGAAGACGAGGAAGTACGTCACCCACACGCAGACCAGCCACAGAATGGCGTACCATTCCGGTTCCGCGTACTCATGGCTACGAGTAATGCCGAGCAGATAGCCAGTGCCTGCGATAACGATGAAGAAATTATAACCGAGCACGACGAACCAGGGCGCCAAGTCGCCGGCGAGCCGCGCGCGCGAGGTGCGCTGCACGACATAGAATGACGTGGCAATCAGCACATTGCCGCCGAAGGCGAAGATCACGGCGGACGTGTGCAGCGGACGCAGGCGCCCGAAAGTCGTCCACGGCAGATCGAGATTGAGCAGCGGCCAGGCGAGTTCGCACGCGATGTAGAGGCCGACGGCAAAACCGGCGATGCCCCAAAACACGGCGGCGACGGTCGCAAACTTGACCGGGCCGAAATTATAGTTGGGCTTGCCGTCGATGGTCAGCGGCGCCGGCACGGCCGGGCGCTCGTAATAGCGATTGATGATCGCGAACACCGCCGCGATGCTGCCGGCCGTGAACAAATAGGCATGGAATGCATATTCCGGCGTAAAGGCCTTGGCCGCGATTACGATCGACAGCAGCGCCAGCGCAACAAAGGCCAAGGCCAGGCCCCCTTCGCCGAGCGTCATCGTTTTTTGAGGAGCAAGCGCGTTCGCCATTCTCTGTTCCCACTGTCTGGCGGGCCCGGACAACGAGGGGGCCCGAATAATAAATATCCGCTATGGCCCCGGTACGCTCTTTGACGCAAGTCAATTGCACGCGCTTTGCATGCTCAGCCCACTGCCGGCATGTTGACACGTGCGCCAGAAACGACGGCATGCAGGCCTAAAGGAACCTTCGGGACCGGGTAATATATATTCAATAAATTAAATATGATGACGTCGCGGCCCCGGCTTTGACGTAGGTCAACGCTTGCCGACGCGGCGGTTCCTCCGCCGTTCGGAACGGCACCGATTGACCTCTACGGCTCAGTCGCCCAAGACGAATTGCTGCTCGATCTCACCGACCGAGCCATACGGCTTCGTCGCCGCCGGAGCCGGCGGGCAATCGTCGCGATAGAGCACGCCGAGGCTGAAGCCGTCGTCCGCCAGCACCGCGGCGGTCGCGGCCGCGGGATCTTTTTGCAGTGGCAAAGTCGATGGCCGCACCATTTTTTTCCAGGCCGCCTGCTCGGGCCGGAAGGTCAGGCAGGGACTGAGCACTTCGACGAAGGCAAAGCCGGGCCAGCGTATGCCCTCGACGATCAGCTCGGCAAGGCCGTCCGGATCGCCGGCAAACCCGCGCGCCACAAAATTCGCTCCTGCCGCGATGGCGAGTTGCAGCGGATTGAACGGCCGCAATCCAATCCCGCCGGGTGCGATTCGGCTGTCCCAATCCGGCTCGGTGGTCGGCGATGGTTGGCCTTTGGTCATGCCGTAGACGCGGTTGTCCATCACCAGATAGAGCATACTCGACATTTCGCCGGCAGGCATGAATGAAATGATTGCCGCCGATGGAATAGCCGTCGCCATCGCCGCCGACGGCGATCACTTCGAGATCGGGACGCGTCAGCTTGAGGCCAGTGGCCACCGCCAAGGCGCGGCCATGCACACCGTGGAATCCGTAGCAACTGGTATAGGCCGGCAACCGTGACGAACAGCCGATGCCCGACACCAGCACGACCTCGTGCGGCGGACGGCCGTGTCGCGCTAGCCCGCGCTCGAGCGCGGCGATCACGCCGTAATCGCCGCAGCCTGGACACCAGATCGGATGCGCGCCCGAGGAAAACTCCTTGGCCGTCAACGCCGTCCCGCGATCGCTTGCGCCTGCCACACTGCTGAGCGTCATGTCATTCATGATTTCAAATTCCGTCACATGACATAGGAGGCGACCTCGGACGGCCGGAACGGCAGCGGTCCCGGCCGCGCCACGCTTTCGGCGCTCGGCGGGATTGCTTTCTGGCCAACCAAGTGACGATAGAGTTGGGCGCTGTGGTTCTGCTCGATCACGATGATGCGGCGCGCACCGTGGATGGCGCGCGCGATCGCCTGCATCGGTAGCGGCGACAGAACCCGCAGCGCCACCACGCGAACCCGCTGACCGGATGCCGCGAGACGCCGCGCCGCCACCCACGCCGGTCCGACGCTGGAACCGAACACCAGCAGGACCACATCGCCCTCGCCCCAGGTCTCGCCCCACAACGCACCGGGATCGAAACGCTGCAACTTCCTGGCCCGCTTGTTAATCTGGGCAGCATGCATACCCGCGCCGCTGGCCGGCAGGCCCACCTCATTATGGGTGAGACCTTCCGCGACCCATTGATAGCCGGGCGTGCCGGGCAATGGCATCGGCGTAATGGGATCGCTGTCTACCGCATAGCGCTTGAACAATGGAGTGCCCTGCGGCGCACCATTGGTGCGGCGCTTGAGAGGCTTCGGCCGCTTCTCAGTAGGATCGATTACCGCCCTCGCCTGTCCGAGCGCCTGGTCGGACAGCACGATGACCGGCGTCTGCAACAATTCCGCGACATAGACTGCGTATTCGGCCGTGTTCAGACAATCCGCCACCGAGGTCGGCGCCAGCACCACGCGCGGTGCGTCGCCGTGGCCGCCGTAGATCGCGATATTGACGTCGCTCTGTTCCGTTTTCGAGGCGATGCCGGTGGAGGGGCCAGCCCGCATCACGTCGATGATCACGGCCGGAATTTCGGCTGCCACCGCGAGACCAAGCGTCTCGCCCATCAGCGACATCCCGGGCCCGGAGGTCACAGTCATCGCCGGTGTGCCGCCGTAAGAAGCGCCGAGCGTCATATTGATGGCGGCGAGTTCATCCTCGGCCTGCACCAGGCGGCCGCCGAGCTTGCCGAGTTCCGGCGCCAGCCATTCGACCAGATCGGTCGCAGGCGTGATCGGATAGCAGCCGACGAAACGCACGCCGCCGCGCAACGCCCCGAGCGCGAGCGCCTGATTGCCGCTGATCAGCCAGCGCGCCGCCGGCTGCGGCGGATCGACGCGCAAATTGAGCGTCAGGCCCGCCGCCGCCTGGATACCGGCTGCAGCGCTCGCGCTGTTCGCCGTGGCCGCCTCCGCGCCTTTGCCGGCAAGCACATTTTCGACCGCCGCCTGCAGATGGCGCGCGTCGACGCCGATCAGCGCGGCAACGACGCCGGCGGCAAACATATTCACCCGCCGGCCGCTCAGTCCGCACTCGAGCCGCGTCAGATGCGGATCGCTCATCGCGAGAGACACTACGCGCGCCTTCGACTTGGCGATCCCCGCCGGCACCGGTCCCGCCTGCGGATCGGCGAGGATCACCGAGTCCCCGTCGAGCGGGATTTCGGCGCTGAACTGCTCAACCTTTTCCCAGTCGAGCGCGACGAAAAGATCGAAACGATTAGGCTGCGCTTCGATCCGCTCGGTCGATATCTGCAGCAGCGCCGCCGCTTCGCCGCCGCGCACCTGCGGCCCGAACAGCTGCGTCATCATGCCGTAATACCCATCATGCGCGGCGGCGCGCAGCAGAACGGTGCCGGCCGTCATCGCGCCGGCACCGCCGCTTCCGGCGAACACAATCGCTATCGACGTGCGCGCCATGACTCAACTCCCTCAAGCGTAGCCGAGCCAATGCCAATAGGTGGCTCCGAGCAGCATCACGAGCGCGAACGCGATGATGGTCAGCACGAAGCCGGTGCGCACGAAGTCGCGTGCGTTGAACGTCTCCGTGCCATAGGCGACCATGTTCTGCGGCGCGTTCACCACCAGGATGAAGCCAAAGCTGACCACGAATTGCAGCAACATCGTCATGCCGATGATGTTGATGCCTGAAGTCGCCACGCCTTTGAGCACCGCGATAACGATCGGGATCATCGCGGACGCGAGCGCGGTGGCGCTGGCAAAGCCGAGATGGATCACGATCAGGAACAGGCTCATCACCGCGAGGACGAAGAGCACGGTGGCATTCTTCAGCCCGAATTGCACAACAACGATATCGGCAAGCCAACTCGCGGCATGGGTCTGCAGCAGCGCGGTGCCGAGGCTAATACCGACGCCGAACAGAACGACCGTGCCCCACGGGATCTTCGGCTGCGCTTCCTTCCAAGTCATGATGCCGAAGCCAGGCATGAACATCAGCGCCACCGCCGTGATCGTGGTGGTGCTGGTATCGAACTTATGCAGGATGCCCTCTGTCGCCCAGAACCCGATCAAAATCAGCGACAGAGCCAGTAGCTTCTTTTCGGAACCTTTCATCGATCCAAGCGCCGCAAGCGATTTGCGGATGCCCTCACGGCCGCCGGGCACTTCGGAAACTTCGGGCGGCATCATGCGGGTCATCACGAAATAAAGCGCCACCGACATAATGATGCCGAACGGCGCCGCCGCAATCAGCCAATCAAGCCAGGTAATGGTTTGACCGAACGTCTTTTCGATGAACCCAATGGCGACCATATTCTGCGCGGCTGCGGTCTTGATGCCGACGTTCCAGATGCTGGCGGTCTGCACAGTCGTGATCATCAGCATGCTGGCGAAGGTGCCGCGTTTGTTAACGCCATAAGCCGCGATGATGCCGAGGGTGATCGGAACCAGACAAGCCACGCGCGCCGTGGTCGACGGCACCATGAAGGCGATGACGAAGCCGACCAGGATCGTGCCGACCACGACATGCCGCGTCTCGGTACCGACGCGCGCGAGAATGCTTAGCGCGATGCGCTTGTCGAGCCCGGTCGCCGTCATGGCGGCGGCCAGAAACAATGCCGCTGCGACCAGCACGAGCGCAGTGTTGGCAAATCCGCTGAATGCGAGGCCGAGCGCCCCACTCGTACCGAGCAAGACTTTCGGATTTGCGACGTTAGGCGCCAGGCCAAGCAGAAATGCCATCAAGGCCGCGATCACGATCGCCGAAACGGCATAATCGATCGCTTCGGTCATCCAGATGATGACGGCGAAGGCGAAAATCGCCAGCATGCGATGCCCGGCGACCGGCAAGCCGGCCGGCGTCGGCAACAGCAGGATAACAATGAGCGCCGCGATTGCGGCAAATAAACCCCAATTCGTGGCGAACCAATTGGATTCCTTCGCTCCCGGCTGAGCGGCCGCGCGGGCGTTTGATTGTGTGAGGGTCGACATCAATTCCTCCTTGAGGAAAATCAGTCATGTGCGAGCATGCACAAAGCGCAACGCCACGCGTTGCGACAAATCAAAAAGAACCTGATTTTGTGCGGCTTTGGCGCTGTTATGGAGCGGCAGTAGGCGGCAGACCAAACGAAAAATCAGCAACCAAGATACGCCCCCGCGCCGCGAGGGCCGCGGGGACGCACCTTTTCGCAACGCCCCTAGAACTAGGCGGCGGCTTTAACGTCGATTTTCTTGACCTGCGCCGGTGCCGGTTTCGGCACAGTCACCTTGAGCACGCCTTTGTCGATGCTGGCTTTGATCGCGTTTGCATCGACTCCATCCGGTAATTCGAGCGAGCGCACGAACGAACCATAACTGCGCTCGACCAGCCGAAAGGTCTTGTCCTTCTCTTCCTTTTCGGCCTTCTTCTCACCGCGGATGGTGAGAACGTTGTCGGCGAAATTGACCTGCACGTCCTTTTCCTCGAGGCCGGGCAGTTCAGCGGTAATTTCGATCTGCTTGTCGGTTTCCGTCACATCCACGCTCGGCAGCATCTCGCCGGTACCGCCGCCGGAAAATGCCGGGAACCCGCGCGTGAAATCGTCAAACAGCCGGTCAATCTCCTTTTGCAGAGACATGAACGGATTGTCACTGCGCGCGAGATTGCGGTCGCGTCCGATTGGCATCAATGATCTGAGATTCATGGGAAGCCTCCGCATTTTGCGGCGCCATCTTCTTTTGGTGGCGTCGGCATCCTCAATATACGAATAGGTCGATTGTTCCTTGCGCCAGGTCAAAAGAATCAAAATAAAGCCGCGCCCCACGCGAACGGAACGCGGCGAATTAGTTTGTGCCGCTAATGCGTTAGTGCAGGGTCGGCCGGCTCGATGGCCACGCCCGAGGTCGGCTCGATCCAGACCAGATGGTCTTTCACCTCTTTAACGCCGGGGGTGTTTTCGGCGGCGACTTTCATCGCCTCGCGCTGGCGTTCGTCGATAATCACGCCCCACAGCTCAACCACGCCGTCATGCACCACCACGTTGACGCTCGCCGCGGGCGCCCATTGCTCCTTTTGCATCTCCGCCAGCAAATGCTCCCGGATCGCCGCATCGTCGGTGGCAGCGGGCTGCGCCACGCGTGCCAGACTGACCATGGCGTGCATGAGATTGGACCGCGTCACGATCCCGACCACCTGGCCGCCACAGAGCACCGGTACGCGTTTGATGCGGCGTCGCTCCATCAGGTCCACGATATCCTCGATCGGCGTGACTTCATCGACGGACTGCACCTCTTTGGTCATCACTTCGGAGACTTTGCAGCCGTGCGAATGGCTATATTCGGCGGCCATTCGGCCCGGCCCCATCAGAAATTCGAGCCAGCGCGAGCGGCGGCGCTCGGTCTTGGTCTCGCGGCGGCGTAGGAAATCGCCTTCCGATACCACGCCGACCAGATTTCCGTCTTTGTCGATCACCGGCAGGCCGCTAATGTGATGCTGGAGCATCAGCCGCGCCGCCTGCAAAACCGTCGCATCCGGGCCAATCGAAATCACGTCGCGGGTCATCACATCTTCAGCTTTCATGCCAACCTCCTTACTTGTAGAAATAGCTACCACGAAAGTCGCAGATTTCCGTTGATTCAGGTCAATCGGAAAATCACCGCTTCCACTCCGGCGGCGGCACCGGGCTCCATGGGCGCTTGAGCCGCAGGTCGTCGGCAATCGCATTGGCCGCGATATAACCCGGCGCGCCGTTGACGCCGCCGCCATTGCCCGACGAGGAGCCGCAGAGATAGAGCCCTTCCACCGGGGTGCGCGAGCCGGGCAGCAGCGGGTGCGGCCGGTTGATGCCGAGTTGATTGGGCACATAGGCGCCCATGCGCACCGCACCCTGCCGCATGTTCGCGTTGAGCTTTTCAATGTCGAGCGGCGTGAACAAGTAACTGCCGAGCAGGTTGTCGCCTTCCAGATTCGAGGCGTAGACACGCCAATAGTCGAGCACCCGCTGGGTGTAATCGGCGCGGTTACGATCCCACTCCTGCGGACTACCGTCGACCGAATAGGGCGCGAACGGCCACCAGAACGCGACGTGGCGGCCGGCCGGCGCATAGCTCGAATCGAATACGCTGTTGCAGGCGCCGTTGCCCATCAACACCTTGGGGAATTTCTTGGCCGCGCAATCCTCAAAACAGCTCGCCACCTCGTCAATATGATCCATGCCGAAGAAGATGCTGTAGGCGCGCGAGATGTCGGAGTCGAAGGCTTCGGCGCGGTACCGCGGCGGATTTTTCAACGCCAGATGCAAAGTGACCAGGCTGTGATTGCCCCAGTGCCAGGTTTTCGCTTTCTCGCGCGCGGGCTCGGGAAACAGCGCCTCGCCGGTCATCTGCAGCGTGGTCGGGAAGTCGATGGCGCTGGCGACGAACTTGGCGCCGCCGATGAAGCGACCGTCGGCGAGCTTCACCCCGGTGGCGCGGCCGCTCTCGGTCTTGATCTCCTTCACCTCGGCGTCGGTGATCACGTCGCCGCCGCCCGCCTCCACCACACGCGCCAGCGCCAGCGGCAGCGAGACTGCGCCGCCGACCGGCAGCGTGAAGCTCGCGATATTGGCGAAAATCGCCGGAAACACGATGCCGGCGCCTGGCACGTTCTCGGTCGTGATCACGTGCATATAAGAAGTGAATAAGGTGCGGATACGCTCGTCAATAAAGTGCTTGCGCACCACGCTGAACAGGTCGTGCTGCGCGTGCGACAGGAGCTCCTTCGCCTGTGGCCCGCTCAGCCGGTCGACGAGCTGCTCGCGCGGCAACGGCGCGTTATAAAGGAGCGAGACCAGCAGCGGCCGCATTTCCTCACAGTAGGTGTGCCAGAGCGAGCGGAAGGTCTCGGCGTCCTGCTTGGAGAAGCGCGCCAGCGAGGCGCAGGTCTTGTCGAGGTCCTTGTAGATCACGATGCCGGTGCCGTCGCGAAATACGGCGGCCTGCTGCACCGGCGGCTCGATATAGGAAAAGCCGTAACGATGCAGTTGAAGATCTTCGAGCAAGGGGCTAAGCCCCATCCCCATATAGAAATTGGCGTGCAGATTGAGCTTATAGCCGGGAAGAATGCGCTCTTCGGTGCTCGAGCCGCCACCAATGCGGCTGTTGCGTTCGAGCACCGCGATTTTCATGCCGGCGCGCGCGAAGATAGGCCGCGAGCGTCAATCCGTTGTGACCGGCGCCGATGACAACCCCGTCGAAATCCGTCATACGGCCCCCGGTCCGGACGTTCGATAGCACCACTGCGCGCGGGAAAACCTATTATGACACCACCAACGCAACAAAGCACTTATGGCGTGCGCTCCGGCGTGCACAAAAAAAATGCCCCGGCAAATGGTGCCGGGGCAGTATAGCCGAACATTATCAGGGAGAACGACGTTCGGCAGTTCAAACGCAGGAGGAGCTAGGCATTCAATCGGTTGAGCGCCGCGCGGTTGCGCAACACGATGCGGCGGGAACTCGGCACCGCGATCGCCGCGGTGTTTTCCAGCTGGGTCAGCGTGCGCGACACGGTTTCGATAGTCAGGCCGAGATAGTCAGCGATATCCTGTCGCGACATCGGCAGATCGATTTCGTTGCCAACCGGGGCGCGCGCCGCCATTTCCAGCAGGAACCCGGCTACACGCTCCTGAGCGGTTTTGATCAGCAGCAGGATGTGGGCTTGCACGCGCTGCAATTCACCGGCCGTCATCGTCCAGAGCTTGCGGGCAGTTTCGTTGTCGCGCGCCGCCAGGCTGACCAGGGTGCTGCGCTTGATGACCAGAATCTTCGAGTTGACGATCGCTTCGGCGGAGAACGTGTGTACCTCGCCCACTTCAAGCCCGAACACGTCGCCTGGCAGATAGAAGGCCCCGATCTGACGGCGGCCGTCGTTAAGCACCTTATACGTGCGAACGCTGCCATTCACCACCTTATAGAGATATTCCGCCGGCTCGTTCTCGCCGTAGATCTCGGCGTTGCGCGCGAATGGCATCGACGCGCCCACCAGATCGATCGAGGTGCCGAGGGTATGGCTATGTATCTCAGGAACCGGATGCGGCACATGACCTGCCGATTGACGCGGAGAACTGCGGGTCATCGTCTGGGTGTGCATGGCGCGGGTCCTCGATGAATTAGGTATTTATCGTTACCCCCTGGAGCCCCCCGCCCGAAATTCAGATAATCTCCATAGGGGTTTTACCGGAGGTGATCGGAGGCGACGCCGCGGTCGGGCCCTAGCCGGATTAAATGACTGAAATCATTATTAAATCTGAAACTGCGCCGCCGGCCGAGCGGGGCCGGATTTTGCGTTATGGAATAGCCCCAACGGTGGTTGCGCTCGCGCTCGCGGCCCGCTCATTGCTCGCACCCATTTTCCACGACGACACGATCTTTCTTTATTTCGTGCCGTCGGTGCTCATTTCCGCAGGCGTCGGCGGTCTCGGACCCGGCTTGCTGGCCACCGCGCTCAGCCTGATGGCGGCATTCTTCGTCCTCCCCAACGCGACGGCGGTTTCGAACATCTTCTTGTTCGACGGCGCCGCATTTGCCGTCATTGGTGCCGGCGTGTCCTGGGGCGGCGGGCTGCTGCATCGCAGCCGCCGGCGAATGACTCTCATGACGCGCGAAGCGCTAGCGCGCGAAGCGCATCTGCAATCGATTCTCGACACCGTGCCGGAAGCCATGATTGTCATCGACGAGCACGGCATCATGCAATCGTTCAGCAGTGCCGCCGAGCGCTTGTTCGGATGCCGCGCCGCCGAGGTCATCGGACGCAACGTCGATATCCTAATGCCCTCGCCCTATAGCGAAAACCATGACGGATACATGCAACGCTATCTGTCGACGGGCGAGCGCCACATTATCGGCATCGGCCGCGTGGTGGTCGGCCAGCGTAAGGACGGCTCGACCTTCCCGATGGAACTGGCGGTCGGCGAAATGAAATCGGGTAACCAGCGATACTTTACCGGCTTTATCCGCGACCTGACCGAACGGCAGGAAACCGAAGCCCGCCTGCAGGAATTGCAGTCCGAGTTGGTCCACATTTCCCGATTGACGGCGATGGGCGAAATGGCGTCGACCTTGGCGCACGAGCTCAATCAGCCGCTGTCTGCGATCGCCAACTACCTGAAAGGCTCGCGGCGGCTGCTGGAGGGCGCCACCGAGGAGAAATTTGTCGCCATGCGCGACGCTTTGGACAAGGCGGCCGACCAGGCCATGCGCGCCGGGCAAATCATCCGGCGGCTGCGCGATTTCGTCGCGCGCGGCGAAAGCGAACGGCGCGTGGAAAGCATCACCAAGCTGGTCGAGGAGGCCAGCGCCTTGGCGCTGGTCGGCGTGAAGGATCTCGGCATCCGCGTGCAATTCCAGTTCAATCCGGAAATCGATCTGGTGCTCGCCGACCGCGTGCAGGTCCAACAGGTCCTGCTCAATCTGATCCGCAATGCGATGGACGCGATGGAATCATCGCAAACGCGCGACCTCGTCATTACCATCGCGCCCATGGACCGCAGCCAAGTGCGGATCAGCGTGGCCGACAGCGGTTCGGGGATCGCACCTGAGATCGCCGAGCAATTGTTTCAGCCTTTCATCACGACCAAGCGCCAGGGGATGGGCGTCGGCTTGTCGATTTCGCGCGCCATCGTGGAGTCGCATAATGGACGGATCTGGGTGGAGCCCAATCCGACCGGCGGGACCATTTTCCATTTCACACTAGCGGTCGTAAATGAAGGGGACGTCGATGATGCAGCCTGAGCCGGCCATCTTTGTGATCGACGACGACGATGCCGTCCGGCAGTCGCTCGAATTTTTGCTGAAAACTGCAGGCTATGCGGTGACCGGATTCGAGTCGGCCAAGGCTTTTCTTGATATCCTGCCGCAGCTGCAGTCCGGCTGCATCATCACCGATGTGCGCATGCCCGAGATCTCCGGCATCGATTTGCTGCGCCGCGTCAAGGAACTCCGCGTCGATATTCCAGTGATCGTTATCACCGGCCACGGCGATATCTCGCTCGCGGTCGACGCCATGAAGCTCGGCGCTGTTGATTTTCTCGAAAAGCCGTTCGATGACGACCAATTGCTCGCCGCACTCAAATCCGCGCTCAGCCAGGGTGCCGACCAGGCGGAACGCAAGGCCGAACTATCGGAAATCCACGACAAGCTGGCGGCGCTGTCGAATCGCGAGCGGCAAGTGCTCGAAGGCCTGGTGGCGGGCAATGCCAATAAGACCATTGCGTTTGATCTCGGCATCAGTCCGCGTACAGTCGAAATCTATCGCGCCAACCTGATGACCAAGATGGCGGCCAACAGCCTGTCCGATTTGGTGCGCATGGCGATGGTGGCGGGCATCTTGACGGGTCCTGGCAAGCGCGGAGCCTGAACCCGCGCCGTCCGCCGGCGGCTCGCGTCATTTCTTCACGCCTAGGCCTTGCATGAAGCGCGCGCGGATCTGCACCGGATCGCGGTCGGTGGTGCCGGTCCCCGGCTTGTTGTCGATGCGCACAGCGATCAGGCTCGGTCCGCCGTCCTTCAACGCCGCCGCAAACAGCCGGTCGAAGTCGTCCTCGTCGGCGGCCCAGGCGCTGTTGGCGATGCCGGAGCCGCGGGCAATGGCGACGAGGTCGGCGGCGGACGCGCTCGCCGTCGGCTGCCCGCCGGTGATCTGATAGATGCCGTTGTCCCAGACAACCATCGTGAGGTTCTTCGGCGCCTGCATAGCAACCGTGGACAGGCAGCCGAGCTGCATCAGTAGCGAGCCGTCGCCCTCGAGCGCGATCACGTGCCGTTGCGGCTGCGCGATGGCGACGCCGAAGGCGATCGGGATGGCGAGGCCCATGCTGCCCAGCATGTAGAAATTCTGCGGCCGCTGGCCGCTCATCCACAAATCGAAATTGGCGTTGCCGATGCCGCCGATGACGGCTTCTTCGTGCTTGAGCTTATCGACCAGCCGCTTGGTCAAGTCGGAGCGGTTCATCACCTTGGCATTGTGCGCACCGGCCGCGCCGGTTCCCGTCGTGGTCATTGCCTACGCCTCGAAAACTTTGCCGCCGGTCAACAGCGGGGACAGGATGAAGGTGACCGGCGCCTGCGTCGCCACCGCCTGTTTGATCGAACGGTCGACGACGAAGGCGAGCTCGTCCTGGCGTGTGATGGTGTGGTGCTCGATGCCGAGCGAGTCGAGCACCGGCCGCATCGTCTTGTACACCATGGCCTGGCCGAGATTGAACTCGCCGAGCGTGCCGCGCTCGGAAACGAAGATCAGCGCCGGAATTTGGCTCGGCACCACCAGCGAAGCGAGCACATTGGGAAGGGTGGCGAATCCCGAGGTCTGCATCAGCACCGCCGACCGCATGCCGCCCATCCAGGCGCCGGTGACGATGCCGATGGCCTCTTCCTCGCGCGTGCACGGAAAGGTAGTGAAGAAGCTGTCGGCGTGCAGCGCCTTGATCAGCGGCGTGAGCACCTTGTCGGGCACATAGACAGCCAGTCTGACATTGTTACTTTTCAGCGTCGCCAGCACGACGTCGTACCAGGCCGCCGTCCTTGTTTGCATGTCGGTCATGGGAGAAGCGGCCGCCTCGGGCATGTCATGATGAGCATTGCAATTTTGTGATTTGTTCTCGTGACGCGCCGGCGCGCTGCCGACGCCATTGCTCCAATGTTCGCAAAAGCTTACCCTAATATTAATAAGGGCGCTAATTAGAAAATATAGCTTGGCCATAAGGGGAGGATCATGAAGAAACCTAACGGAATTTCGGCGCCGTCGCGGCGCCAAGTCATCAAGGGCGCCGGCGTGCTGGCGGCCGGCGTTGCGGCGCCGTCGGTTCTGAGCATCCGCTCGGCCTACGCGGCCTATCCCGATAGGCCGATCAAGGTGGTTGTCGCCAATACGCCCGGCGGGCCGTCCGACATTACCGCGCGTATCGTTACGGCCGCGCTGCAAGAGAACACCGGCAAGACTTTCATCGTGGAAAATCGCGGCGGCGCCGGCGGCAATATCGGCGTCGGCTATGCCGCCAAGGCAGACCCGGACGGCTACACGATCCTGCTGATCACCAATTCCTTTTCGGTCAACGTCACGCTCTATCAGCAGCTGCCCTACAAGGTGGATGACTTCGTCCCGGTCAGCGAACTGGCGAGCTCGCCCAACACGTTCACGGTGAAATCCGATCTGCCGGCGAAGACCATGAAGGAGTTCGTCGCGCTCGCCCGCGCCAATCCCGACAAGTACAATTGCGCGACGCCGCCGATCGGAACGTCATCGCAAATGCAACTGGAGTTCCTCAAGGCGACCGAAAATCTGCCGAAATTGGCCGACGTCGTGTTCAAGGGCGGCGGCGACGCGATCACCGCGCTGCTCGGCGGCAACGTGCAACTGAGCTCCGGCTCGCTCGCGCCGGCGCTGCCGCACATCAAGGCCGGCACGCTGCGCTGCCTCGCCGTCACCGGCGACCAGCGCTGGCCCGACCTGCCCGATGTGCCGACAATGCAGGAGATCGGCTACAAGGACTTCGTGTTCGCGGTCGACTGCGCGTTGCTGGCGCCGGCCAAGACGCCGCCGGAAGCCGTCAAGTGGCTAGAGGCGGAAACGGTCAAGGTTCTCAAAACTAAGGACATCCAGGACAAGCTGCACAAGGCCGGCTTCCTGGTGCGCGCGCAAGGCGCCGACGCCTGCTGGAAGCGCGTGCACAAGGAAATCATCCAGTTCAGGGACATCATTGAGACGGCGCACATCAAGAAGATGTAAGCCGGCTTACGAAAAAAGCGTCCGCCGTCGCGTCAAGTGACGGCGGGCGCAACTGCAAGAGGGCCATGCCGTGCACATCAATACCATCGAGCCGATCGCGGTCAGCCTGCCAATGCTCAAGCCTGTTATCATGGCCGGCGAAGAGGTGCGTCGCGCCGACAACGTGCTGGTGCGCATCGAGGCCGACGACGGCACGGTCGGCTGGGGCGAAGCCGCGTCGGCGCCGGTGATGACGGGCGAGACGCTCGAAAGCATCGTGACCGCCATCCATTATCTCGCGCCGAGCTTGCGCGGGCGCGAGCCGGCTGACATCGAAGGCGCGCTCGCCGCCATGGACGGCCGCATGTACGGCAATCACGGCGCCAAGGCGGCGATTGAAATTGCACTGCACGATCTCGCCGGCAAGGCGGTGGGCAAGCCGGTGCATGCGTTGCTCGGCGGCAAAATCCGCGGCCGCCTGCCGCTGCTCGCCGTAGTCGGCGGCGGCGACCTCGACGGCGACCTGCGCGACGCGGAGAAGAAGAAGGCGGCGGGCTTCACCGCCTACAAGATCAAGGTCGGCATCGACACCGCGGAAAACGACGCCGCGCGCACGCGCGCTGTGTGCAAGTTGCTGGGCGGTGGCATGTTGATCTCGTCCGACGCCAACCAGGGCTTCCACACCGACGAAGCCATCGCCTACGCGCGCGCGGTGCAAGGCTGCGGCCTCGACTTTTTCGAGCAGCCGGTCGAGGCCTCCAATCTTGCCGGCATGGCGGCGGTCGCCGCCGCCGCGCCCGAGATCGCCATCGGCGCCGACGAAGGCATCCATTCACTCGCCGACATCAAACGCCATCACGAGCGCAAGGCGGCGCGCGGCGTCAGCCTGAAGGCGATCAAGCTCGGCGGCCTGCGCGGCGTCGCCGAGGCTGGGCGGCTGTGCGATAGCCTCGGAATGAGCGTCAACATCTCCTGCAAAACCGGCGAATCGAGCATCGCCTGTGCCGCAGCGCTGCATGTGGCGAGCATCATTCCCAACATCGCCTGGGCGCTGACGCTCACGCACATCGCGCTGGCCGAGGATGTGACCGCGCAGCCGATCGCGACCACGCGCGGGCACGTCGACGCCATCGATCATCCCGGCCTCGGCATCGATGTCGACGACGACTGCGTGCACCGCCACCGCGTGCAAATCGCCACGCGCGCAGTCGCGTGAGTTCGGTATCTTGATCGCTATTTTTGCCTAAATATTAGGCTAATTTCCCTCTATTGTATGCAATTCGCGGTGGCACAGGAATTGTGGGACGGCCCGCGCTCGCCACTTTCCTGCTGCTGAATCAATCTCTTAGGAAATTTGTGCAGTGCGGACTGTTTTGGCACGCCGCTTGCGGATGATCTCCCTGTGCATATCGGGAGGCTTCCATGAAACGTCGCGAATTCCTGCAATCGATGACCGCGCTGGCGGCCTCGAGCGCCCTCACCGCCCCGGCGGTCTGGTCGCCGGCCAAGGCGCAGTCGCGCAAAGAAACGCTACTACTGGTCACCGAGAACGGGCCGAACAATCTCGACATCCACGGCGTCGGCACCAACCGCCCCGGCTACGAGGCGTCGTGGAATTGCTACGACCGCCTGATCACCCACGAGAAGAAGACCCTGCCGGACGGCTCGCTGTCCTATGACCGCGACAAGTTCAAAGGCGAGCTCGCCGACGATATGAAGATCGGCGACATGTCGGCCACTTTCAAACTCAAGAAGAACGCCAAATTCCAGGACGGCACGCCGGTGACCGCCAAGGACGTGAAGTGGTCATTCGAACGCGCGATCAGTGTCGGCGGCTTCCCCACCGTGCAGATGAAGGCCGGCTCGCTGGTCAAGAAGGAGCAGTTCGTCGCCGTCGATGACGCCACCTTCCGCGTCGACTTCATCAAGAAGGACCGGCTGACCATTCCCGATCTCGCGGTGATCGTCCCCGGAATTTACAATTCCGAGCTTCTCAAGAAACACGCCACCGACAAGGACCCCTGGGCGCTCGATTACACCAAGAGCAACCCCGCCGGCTCCGGCGCCTACAAGGTGACGAACTGGAAGCCCGGCGTCGAAACCGTCTACGAGCGCCATGACGGCTGGGTGGGCGGCAAGCTGCCCGAGCTCAAGAAGGTGATCTGGCGCACCATCCCCTCCTCCGGCAACCGCCGCGCGCTGATGGAGCGCGGCGACGCCGACATGTCCTTCGACCTGCCCGCCAAAGATTTCTCCGAGATGAAGAAGGAGGGCAAGCTGAAGATGATCTCCAATCCGATCGGCAACGGTATGTACAGCCTCGAGATGAACGTGGTGAAGCCGCCGTTCAACAACGAGAAAGTGCGTCAGGCCGTCGCCTACGCGCTGCCCTATCAGAAGATCGTCACAGACGCGATGTTCGGTATCGCCAATCCGCTATTCGGAGGCAAGTCGAACGACGTCTCGACGATCCAATGGCCACAGCCGACCGCTTACACGACCGACATGGCGAAGGCTAAGGCGTTGATGGCGGAATTGGGCGCCGTCCCGATCGACACCACCATCTCCTTCGATCTCGGCGACGGCGTCAACTCCGAGCCGATCGCTGTGCTGATCCAGGAGAGCCTCGGCCAGATCGGTATCAAGACCACCATCAACAAAGTGCCGGGCGCCAATTGGCGCAGCGAGATGGCGAAGAAGTCGATGCCGATGATGGTCAACTTCTTCTCCGGCTGGCTCGACTATCCGGAATACTTCTTCTTCTGGTGCTACTCCGGCCAGAACGCGATCTTCAACACGCCGAGCTACGTCAACAAGGACATGGACGCTTTCATCGACGGCGCGCGCGCCGCGGCGGCCGTGGGCGAAAAGGACAAATACGCCACCGACGTGAAGGGCTTCATCTCCAAGGCCTACAAGGAAGTGCCGCGCGTGCCGCTGTTCCAGCCTTACCTCAACGTCGCGACGCAGAAGAACATCTCCGGCTACAGCTACTGGTTCCACCGGCAGGTCGACTACCGCTCGCTAGTCAAGGCGTAGCTGCACGCGGCGGGCAAGATGCGGTACCGGGCACGTGACCCCTCCCCCTGAAAAAGGGGAGGGCTGGGAGGAGGTCAAAGTCGATGTGTGGAGCTAGATCATGTTAGCGACCCTTGCCAAGCGGCTGGTAACCGTGATCCCAACGCTGATCGGCGTCGTCATTGTCACCTTCCTGCTTACGCGTGTGTTGCCGGGCGATCCGGCGGTTTATTTCGCCGGACCCGCGGCAACGCCGCAGTCGATCGCCGATATCCGCAAGTCGCTCGGTCTCGACCGGCCACTTCCCGAGCAGTTCGCCCGCTACGTCAGCGATCTCGCGCATGGCAATCTAGGCAATTCGCTGTCGACCGGGCGGCCGGTGGTGACGGAAATCGAAAGCCGCCTGCCCGCGTCCGCCGAGTTGACGCTCGCCGGGCTGATACTGTCGCTCGCCATTGCCCTGCCCCTCGGCATTCTCGCCGCGGTCAAACAAGGCTCATGGATCGACCATACCTGCCGTGTGGTGGCGACCGCTGGCGTGTCGCTGCCGGTATTCTTTACCGGCCTGCTGCTCGTCTACATCTTCTACTATCAGCTCGGCTGGGCGCCCGCGCCGATCGGCCGGCTCGATGCCTTCACCGACGCGCCGACACAGATCACCGGCTTCTTTCTGATCGACAGCTTGCTCACCGGCAATCTCGAAGCCTTCCGCTCCGCATTCGGCCAACTTCTGTTGCCGGCGTTCACGCTCGGCATCTTCTCGCTGGCGCCAATCGCGCGCATGACGCGTGCCTCGATGCTCGCCGTGCTCGCCTCCGACTTCGTGCGCACGGCACGTGCCAGTGGCCTCGACAACAAGACCATTATTTTCACGTACGCCTTCCGCAATGCCCTGCTGCCGGTGGTGACAACGCTCGGAATGGTGTTCTCGTTCCTGCTCGGCGCCAACGTGCTGGTGGAGAAGGTGTTCGCCTGGCCGGGCATCGGCTCCTACGCGGTCGAGGCGCTGCTGCAATCGGACTTCGCGCCGGTGCAAGGCTTCGTGCTGTCGATGGCGATCCTTTATGTGGTGCTCAACCTCGCGATCGACATGCTCTACGGCGTGATCGATCCGCGCATGAGGCTTGAAGGATGACCGAAAACGCATCCATCATCCGCCAGGCAGCGGAGATCGAGGCAAAGCCGCCGAGCAACTCGATGCTACGCCACGCCCGCTACGTCATTTCCGAAAACCCAGTGACCGGCTTCGCCTTCGGCCTGTTCCTGCTGATCGCGCTGTGCGCCCTGCTTGGCCCGCACATCGTACCTTACGATCCGCTGGCCAGCGGCGGCGCGACGCTGTCGCCGCCCACGCGCGCGCACTGGTTCGGCACCGACCAGACCGGCCGCGACATCTTCAGCCGCGTCGTGGTGGCGACGAGGCTCGACTTCATCATAGCGGTAACCTCGGTCGCGCTGGTCTTTGCCATGGGCGGCTTCGCCGGAATCGCCGCCGGGTTCTTCGGCGGTTGGACCGACCGCATCGTCGGCCGCGTCTCCGACACCATCATGGCCTTCCCACTGTTCGTGCTGGCGATGGGCATCGTCGCTGCGCTCGGCAATACGGTGACCAACATCGTCATCGCCACCGCAATCATCAATTTTCCGCTTTACGTGCGTGTCGCCCGCGCCGAGGCCAATGTGCGGCGCGACGCCGGCTTTGTGCAGGCGGCGAGGCTGTCCGGCAATGGCGATTTCAGAATCCTGTTGATGCATATCTTGCCGAACATCATGCCGATCATGATGGTGCAGATTTCGCTGACCATGGGCTACGCCATCCTCAACGCCGCGGGACTGTCGTTCATCGGCCTCGGCGTGCGGCCGCCGACCCCGGAATGGGGGATCATGGTGGCGGAAGGCGCCGGCAACATCATTTCCGGCGAATGGTGGATCGCGCTGTTTCCCGGCGCGGCGCTGATGCTGGCGGTATTCTGTTTCAACCTGTTGGGCGACGGGTTGCGCGATCTGGTCGATCCGCAGCGCAGAACATAATCCATGGCGAAAAAATCGAAGACAGCAGTGAAGCCGAGCAACCTCAAAGAGCACGACAATTCACTGCCGCTGCTCGCCGTCAAGGATCTGACCGTCGAGTTCGCCACGCGGCGCGGCACCGTGCGCGCGGTCGAGCGGGTCAATCTCACCGTCGCCAAAGGCGAGACCCTGGCGATTGTCGGCGAATCTGGCTCGGGCAAGTCGGTCACGTCCTACGCGGTGATGCGCATCCTCGACCGCGCCGGCAAGATTGCCGAAGGGTCGGTCACCTTCAGCGGGCTCGACCTGCGGGCAACGCCTGAAAGCGATATGCGCGACCTGCGCGGGCGCGAGATGTCGATGATTTTCCAGTCGCCGCGGCTCGCGCTCAATCCGATCCGCAAGGTCGGCCGTCAAATTGAGGACGTGCTGCTGCAGCACGCGCAAGTCGACAGCGCGGCGGTGGGCGAAAAGGCGATCGAGATGCTCGAGCAGGTGCGCATCGTGCGGCCGCGCGAACGCTACCATGCCTATCCGTTCGAGCTTTCCGGCGGCATGTGCCAGCGCGTCATCATCGCGCTGGCACTCGCCTGCCGGCCTCAGCTGCTGATCGCCGACGAGCCGACCACCGGTCTCGATGTCACGACGCAGAAGGCGGTGATGGACCTCGTCGTCGAACTCACGCGCGAGCGCGGCATGTCGACCATCCTCATCACCCACGACCTTGGCCTCGCCGCCGCCTATTGCGACCGCGTGATGGTGATGGAGAAGGGCCGCGTGGTGGAGACCGCGACCTCCGACGTCATCTTCAAGAATCCCTCGCACGCCTATACCCGCAAACTAATGCGCGCAACGCCCCGGCTCGGGGTGTCGTTGCGCGATCTTCTGCCGGAAGAGGGGGCGGAGAAGACGATTGTCAGAGCGACGGCATACTCGGGCGAACATCTTGCTTCTTCGGGGGGCGAGAAGATCGAGAAGAAGAAGATGTTCGGCGGCAAAGGCGACCTCTTGGTCGTCGATAAACTGGTGAAGGAATATTCGCGCCAAGGCGCGCCCGCAACATGGGCCAAGATGTTCAGCCGCAAGCCGCCGGTCGAACCGGAAACGTTCCGCGCCGTCGACGGCATCAGTTTTTCCATTGCCCGCGGCGAAAGCGTTGGACTTGTTGGCGAATCGGGCTGCGGCAAATCCACCACCTCGATGATGGTGATGCGGCTGATCGACAAGACCTCGGGCCTGATTACGTTTGCCGGCGACGATATCGGCGAAATCCCCGCGCGCGATTTCGCTACGCTGCCCTTGCGCAAGAAAATACAGATGGTTTTTCAAGACCCTACCGACAGCCTCAATCCGCGCTTCACTGCTGCCCGCGCGATCGCCGATCCGCTGTTGCGACTCGGCGGAATAGGCCGTGGCGAAGCGCGTTCGCGCTGCAAAGAACTGGCCGAACAAGTCGGCTTACCGCTTGAATTGCTTGACCGTTTTCCGCATCAGCTGTCGGGCGGACAGAAGGCGCGTGTCGGTATTGCCCGCGCCATCGCGCTCAAACCCGACCTCGTGATCCTCGACGAGCCGACCGCCGCGCTCGATGTCTCAGTCCAGGCTGTTGTGCTTAATCTTTTGCAGGACCTGAAAGATTCGCTTGGGATGAGCTACCTGTTCGTCTCGCACGACCTCAATGTGGTGCGGCTTCTGTGCGACCGCGTCATCGTCATGCAGGCCGGAAAAATCGTCGAACAGGGCGAAACCGAGCGCGTCATGATGGCGCCGGAAGCGGCGTATACGCGCCTCCTGCTGGCGGCAATTCCGCATCCGCCGGTCTAGGCGGGTGCGCCGGGGCGAGGTTTCCACATGAGCATGATCGCGCAAACTGCCGACCCGCAGGACATCCGCTGGCCGCGCAAGACGCGCGCGGAAGAACTGCGCCTGCAGCTCGCCGACGAAATCGTGCGCGGGACACTCACTCCCGGCGCCGCGCTCGACGAAACCATGCTGGCTCGTCGCTTCGAGGTGTCGCGCACGCCGGTGCGTGAGGCAATCCGCCTTTTAGCCGCGAGCGGCCTTGTCGAGGTGCGGGCGCACCGCGCCGCCGTGGTGGCGCGGCCGAGCGCGGAGCAACTCGCCGGCATGTTCGAGGTGATGGCGGAACTCGAGGCGTTGTGTGCCGGCTTTGCCGCCGAGCGTATGACCAGCGCCGAACGGCGCGCGCTCGAGGACATCCACGAAAAGCTGCGCGTGCTGATCCAAAGAGGTGACCCGCAGCACTATCACGAGGTCAACGAAGCTTTTCACAACTGCATTTATAACGGCGCCCACAACACTTACCTCGCCGAAATAACGTTAGCGACGCGCGCACGCGTGCAGCCGTTCCGCCGCGCGCAATTCCGCAATCTCGGCCGCCTCGCCAAATCGCATGTCGAACATGACCGCGTGGTGGAGGCGATTTTGCGCGGCGAACATGCTATCGCCGGCTCCGCCATGTACGCCCACATCGTCACAGTACGCGACGAATACGAAACGTACAGCGAGTCGCTTTGAATACTCCGCTCATTCCCGCGTAAGCGGGAATCCAACTCTTAATCTCAGATATTGTAATTCCTGGATCCCCGCTTACGCGGGGGCGCACGGCAGAGTTAGGCCGGAACGTTTTCGCGCGCCAGATAGGCCCGCCAGCCGCCAAAGCTGGATATGTCGCGCGCGTCGGTCGTTGCGGCGGGTTCGACCAGGAAGCCTTTCACGGCGCGGCCGTCGGCAAGCGTGACGGTGCCGATGGTGAGCGGCGCAGGCACCGCATCGGTAAACCGCCCGAACGCTTCGATCGGCAGCGCCCAGACCTCGACCTCAATCGCCGTGCCCTTTCCGCTATCGACGCGCAGCAAACCTGGCTTTGGCGGTGTCGTAGCGGAAAGGGCATAAAGCCGATAGTCGGGCGTAGTCTTCATCGTCTCGAGCAGGCGCCCGCCAAGCGCGCGCAATTCGCCGTTCAGCGGCAGGCCCGAGAGATGCGCGCCGACCACGGCCACCGCGGTTTCGCCGTCGGCAGGCGATGTCGACGGCAACACCAATATCGGCTGCGGCTCCTTGAGCGCACCGAGCGGCAACGCGGTATCGGCATGGAACACGCGGCCGATCTCGGCCAGCCGCGCATCGGTCCCGCCCGGCGCCAGCAACGTGATGCCGAACGGCACGCCGGCGTCGGTGATCGACGCCGGCAGCGCCAGACCGCAAAGGTCGAGCAAGTTGACAAAATTGGTGTAGGTGCCGAGCCGGCTGTTGAGCTGGATCGGATCGGCCAGCACTTGCTTGACGGTGTAGGCGGTCGGCGCGGTCGGCAGCGCCAGCGCTTCAATAGAGCGGAACGTATGGTCGGCAACGCGGCGCAGCTCTTCGAGCTTGTAGAATGCGGCAAAGGCGTCAATCGCCGTAGGGCGCAGGCCGCTGAGAATGATCTCACGCGTCACCGGATGAATGGCGTCGGGGTCCGACGCCAGCAAGGACCGCGCGGTCAGCGTGCGCTCGGCCACCCACGGTCCTTCATACAGCAGGCGCGCGGTTTCATAGAATGGCTCGATGTCGATCTCGACAATCTCACCGCCGAGCCGCACCAGCCGGTCGATCGCAGCATTGTATGCGGTTGCGAATTGGCGGTCGCCGAAGAACAGCCTCTGGCCGGCGCGCGGAACGCCAAGCTTGACGTGTGACGGCATGGCGCCGAGCGCCGCGAGCGGACGTTGGCGCGAATAGGGATCCTTGGCGTCCGCCCCGGCCATGGCCGCGAGCGCGGTCCAGGCATCGTCGACGGTCAGCGCGAACACCGACACGCAGTCGAGCGTGCGGCAGGCGGGCACCACACCAAAGGTCGAGACCAGTCGGAGGCTCGGCTTCAGCCCGACGATATTGTTGAGGCCCGCAGGCACGCGGCCGGAGCCGGCCGTATCGGTGCCGAGCGCCAACGGCACCAGTCCGGCGGCGACCGCCACCGCCGAACCGGAGCTCGATCCGCCCGGGATAAGATCGGCATTGAAGGTGTTCCGAGGGACCCCATAAGGCGAACGCACGCCAACGAGGCCCGTGGCGAACTGATCGAGATTGGTTTTGCCGATGATCAGCGCGCCGGCCGCGCGCAGACGTGCCACCGCGGTTGCATCCTGTGCCGGTTGATAGCTGAAGGCCGGACAAGCCGCCGTCGTCGGCAAGCCGGCCACGTCGATATTGTCCTTTACCGCAACCGGCACGCCGAAAAGGGGCCGGCCGGGCGCATCGGCCGAACCAAGGGCGCGCGCTTCCGCGAGCACGTCGGCTTCCGGCCGCAGGTTGATAAATATGGCGCTATCGCCGTGCGCACGGATGCGGGCAAAGCTACGGGCGACCGTCTGTTCCGGCGTTACATGCCCTGCCCGATGGGCGGCCACGATCGAGGCAGCGGTCTCGGACAAAACGAGCCCCCAAAACAAACCGACCCGCGCCACCCCGGCAAAGGCGCACCGCTCCTTGTGCGAAAATTCCCTTCCCGGCGCAACAGAAAATGTCGCTCAAATACAATGGTTGCCACGCCACCGCATCGTGAGGGATGATGCGGCAGAAGACGTAAAACAATAATGCTACCGGGGAGGACAGCGTGAGCCAAGAACATTGGCATGGATGGCGCTGGGCACTGCTGGTCGCGGTTGCGACCTTCGTATTCGCCACGGATTACGCCAAAGCCGAGATGCGGGTAGTGCGCATCGCCAAACAATATGGAATTTCCTACCTGCCGCTGACCATCATGCAGGAGAGAAAGCTGCTCGAGGCCGAGGGCAAGAAACTCGGACTTGATCTCGGCACCGAATGGATCCGTTTCACTGGCGGCCCGCCGATGAACGAGGCGCTGATCTCCGGCAATCTCGATTTCGCATCGGGCGGCGTCGGGCCGCTGGTCACCGCCTGGGCGCGCACCAGGGGCAACCTGAAGATCAAGGGTATCTGCGCGCTCAATTCGATGCCGCTTTTTCTCAACAGCATCAACCCCAACGTCAAGACGATCAAGGATTTCACCGACAAGGACCGCATCGCGTTGCCGGCGGTGCGCGTATCGTTGCAAGCCGTCATCCTGCAGATGGCCGCGGAAAAGGTTTTTGGCCCGGGCCAGGAGCACAAGCTCGACGCCTGGACCGTGTCGCTGAGCCACCCGGACGGGCTGGCGCAGATGATGAGCTTCAAGGCGGAGATCACCGGGCACTTCACCTCGGCACCCTTCATGTACCAGGAACTCGCCGACAAGCGCGTGCACCGGGTGCTCAACAGCTACGATGTGTTCGGCGGTCCGCACACCTTCAACGTGGTTTGGGCGACCGCCAAGCTCTACGAAGGCGAACCCAAAGTCGTGCAGGCCTTCCTCGCCGCGCTGCGCGCCGCGATGAAGGAGATCCACGACGACCCTGCTGCCGCCGCGGCGCTATGGGTCAAGGCCGACAAATCCAAGCTGACAGCGGCCGAAGCCGAAAAAATTATCCGGGATAAAGAAAATACTTGGACTCTGACGCCGCAGAAGGTGATGGTCGTGGCCGGCTACATGGGCCGCGTTAAGATGGTCCCCGCCACACCGGCCAACTGGAAAGACATGTTCATCGACGCCATCCACAATCTACCGGGCAGTTGACGGTGAACGTTAGCGCTCCATCCATACCGCCGGTTCTGCTCGAGGTGAACGGCGTCACGCTGCAATACAAGACGCCGCGCCATCTTGTGACGGCGACGTACCAGATCGATTTCTCCGTCCATCAAGGCGACCGTTACGTAATCCTGGGGCCTTCGGGCTGCGGCAAATCCACGCTGCTGAAGGCGGTCGGCGGTTTTATGTCTCCGGTCGAGGGTTCGATCCGCATCCGCGGCCACGAAATCGACGGGCCAGGCCCGGACCGCATGATGGTGTTTCAGGAATTCGAGCAGCTGATGCCCTGGAAAACGGTTTTTCAGAACGTGCTGTTTCCGATGAAGGTGACAAGGAAATTCAGCGCTGCCGAAGCCAGAGAGCGCGCCAGAGCGGTGATCGAAAAGGTCAAGCTCACCGATTTTCAGGACGTCTATCCGCACATGCTTTCAGGCGGCATGAAGATGCGCGTCGCCATCGCGCGCGCGATGGCGCTGGAGCCCGATATCCTTCTGATGGACGAGCCGTTTGCCGCACTCGACGCGCTCACCCGGCGCACGATGCAGCAGGAACTGCTGTCGCTGTGGGAGCAGTTGCGCTTCACGGTGTTGTTTGTCACCCATTCCATCGAGGAGGCGATTATCGTCGGCTCGCGCATATTGGTGCTGTCGCCGCACCCTGGGCGTGTACGCGCCGAGCTCAACGCCGGCAACATCGACTACACAAATATCGACAAGCCGGAATTCGGCGCGCTGTCGAAGCGAATTCACAAGCTTCTGTTCGGCGACGACACGGCGCACTCCCATATAGCCGAGGATGCCAGCGCGTGAACGAGCCCTCAGGAAAAGCAGCAGCGCACGGCGCCGACCGCCCGGAATTCGAAAGCGAGCCGGCGGTGTCCGGCGTCATCGGCGACGTCGAGCGGCCGCTGTCATTCTTCGAGCGTATCATTAACAACGAAGGCGTTCAGCGGCTTGCGATACTGGCGGCGCTTGTCGTGGTGTGGGAGCTCTATGCGCGCTGGCTGGACAATTCGCTGCTGTTCCCGACTTTCACTGAGACCGTGCGCACCTTCTGGCACGATATTCGCAACGGCGTGCTGATCGACCGCACCATAACCTCATTGCGGACGCTGGCGCTCGGCTACGTATTCGGCTTGGCGCTGGCGGCGCTGTTCACCACTTTCGCCGTCGCCAGCGGGATCGGCAGCCGTATTCTTTCCACCTTCACCGCCATGTTCAATCCGCTCCCGGCAATTGCGCTGTTGCCGCTTGCCTTGATCTGGTTCGGGCTGGGCACGCCCTCGTTGGTGTTCGTGATCGTCCATTCAGTGCTGTGGGCGGTGGCGCTCAATACCTTGATCGGTTTTCGCAGCGTGCCGGAAACCTTGCGCATGAGCGGGCGCAACGTCGGCCTGAAAGGCACGCGCTATGTCGGCCTGATCCTCATCCCGGCCGCGTTTCCTTCGATTCTCGCCGGCATGAAGATCGGCTGGGCCTTCGCCTGGCGCACGCTGGTTGCCGCCGAACTGGTGTTCGGCGTCTCGTCGCGGTCGGGCGGCATCGGCTGGTACATCTTCGAGGCGCGCAACGACCTCGACACCGCGACGGTGTTTTCAGGGCTGCTCACCGTCATCCTGATCGGCCTGTTTATCGAATCGGTCATCTTCCGCGCCATCGAGGCGCGCACGGTCAATCTGTGGGGCATGCAACGATGACGGCTGTGCCCAGCACGCTGCGAATCGATATCTGGCGCGGAACGGTGGTCTCAACTGGTCGACGCAACACTTTATCTTAGAGGGAAAAGATGGAGTGTGACGATGGACCAGAGATTTCGTCGAGGTTTTACAGCGGCCGAGAAGACGGAGTTGTGGGAGCGCTGGCAGCGGGGAGAGTCGCTCAAAGCGATTGGGCGAGCTTTTGGTAAGCCGTCCTCATCGATTTACAACCAGGTGGCACCGCATGGCGGCATTCGTCCAGCTCTTCGGCGTCGCTCGCGACTGGCACTGACGCTTTCGGAGCGTGAGGAGATATCCAGAGGCATTTCTGGGCATCAATCGGCACGATCGATGGCACGGTTGCTGGGCCGTTCGGCCTCGACGGTGAGCCGAGAAATCAGCCGCAATGGCGGCTATGATGGCTACCGAGCAGCATTGGCGGATGACCAGGCCTGGGCTCGAGCCCGGCGCCCTAAACGTTGTAAGTTGGCGACCAATGCTCGGTTGCGGCGAGCGGTGGCCAAGAAGCTGAGATTAAATTGGGCACCCGAGCAGGTCGCCGGCTGGCTTAAGCGAGCCCATCCTGACGATGAGAGTTATCACGTGTCACACGAGACGATCTATCGCAGTCTCTTTGTGCAAGCCCGCGGGGTGCTTAAGAAGGAGCTACTTAGCCATCTTCGATCCAAGCGCACGATCCGTCGATCGAAACAGGCGGGCCTCAATGGCGATGGTCGGGGGCAAATCAAGGATCTCGTCTCGATCCGTCAGCGCCCAGCTGCGGTTGAAGATCGCGCGGTGCCTGGCCACTGGGAAGGCGATCTGCTGTCTGGCTCGAAGAACAGCTACATCGCAACCTTGGTCGAGCGTCATACGCGTTACGTGATGTTGGCAAAGGTGTCCAACAAGGACACCCAGACGGTCATCTCCGCGCTCATCAAGCAGGCCAAGAAGCTACCAGAAGAACTCTATAAATCGCTGACCTGGGACCGCGGCAAGGAGCTTACCGATCATCGACGCTTCACGTTGGCAACCAACATCGAAGTTTATTTCTGCGATCCACAGAGCCCATGGCAGCGCGGGTCGAATGAGAACACCAACGGTCTGCTGAGACAGTACTTTCCGAAGGGGACCGACCTGTCGGTGCACTCGCAAGCTCACCTGAACAAAGTGGCGCGTCAGCTCAACGAACGGCCACGAGAGACCTTGCAATTTGAAACTCCGGCAGAGAGATTTAACGCCTGTGTTGCGTCGATCGGTTGAGCTGGCAACCGAGACCGGACAATTCCAGCCGTTCGCCATCCCGCGCCGCGACCACCAGACCGTGCTCGACGTCGTCACCTAAATTCAGCGCGAGCATGACGCAACGCTGTCCTATCGCTTCGCCTGCCGAGTCGGCATGTGCGGCTCCTGCGCCATGGTAGTAAACGGGCGCCCGCGCTGGACTTGCCGCACGCGTGTGAGCGAGGTGGTCGACGACGGCGGGCGGTTGCGGCTCGAACCGCTGCGCAATTTCGCCGTGGTCAAGGACCTCGCGGTCGAGATGACGCAGTTCTTCGACAAATGGAAGGCGGCGCGCGGTTATTTCGAGCCCGGCGCGGAACCCGCGGCGGATTTCGCCATGGTGCCGCCCGCGACTTCGCAACGCCAGGCCGCCGACGCCGGTATCGAATGCATCGGCTGCGGCGTCTGCTATTCGGCCTGCGACGTGGTGGCGTGGGATCAGGATTATCTCGGGCCGGCAGCGCTCAACCGCGCCTGGACGCTGGTGAACGACGTACGCGATCAGGGCCGCGCTACACGGCTCGATGCGGTGTCCCGCAGCGACGGCTGTCAGGCCTGCCACACGCACATGAGCTGCACGTCGTTCTGCCCGAAAGCGATTGCGCCGACTTATTCGATCGCCGGCCTCAAGCGCGCGGTGCTGCGCCACACCTTGCGGGGCACGCCGTGAGCGCGCTCCTGCTCCTGGCGCAGCGCGCCACCGCCTTCGTGCTGGCGGCCGCGGTCGCTGTCCACCTCGGCACCATCCTATATGCGACACGCGGCGGGCTCACCGCGGCGGAGATCCTTGCCCGCACGCATGGCAATGTCGCCTTCCTGCTGTTCTACGGTACCTTTATGGCCGCGGTCGCGCTTCATGCGCCGATCGGCTTACGCCATGTCCTGCGCGAATGGACGGCGTGGCGGGGACGCTCGCTCGACCTCGCGCTGGCGCTGTTTGCAATTACGCTGTTGGCGCTCGGCCTGCGCGCCGTGTTCGCGGTCTACGTCTCATGATCCTGGCATCGCACAGGCAGCGCGGCTATATCGCCGCCATATTGCACCGGTTGTCCGGCATCGCGCTGGCGGTTTTCCTGCCGCTGCACTTTCTCGCTCTGGCCACCGCGCTCAATGGCGCGCAATCGCTCGATGCGTTTCTCGCCATCACGCGACAGCCGGTCGTCGCTGCCCTTGAAGTCGTCATCGTCGTCGCGCTTGCCATCCATCTGACGCTGGGCTTGCGCGTGCTGGCGATCGAGTTCTTCGACTTCCGCGAAAAGACCCTCGCCGCACTTTCCGCCTGCCTCGCCGCGGTATTCGCTGTAGGCCTCATCTTCGCGTTCAATCTGGTCTAGCCGATGATCCTCGGATTGCCGCTCGACACGCTTGCCTTCCTTTGGGTCGGCGCCTTTGTTGGCGGCATCGCTGCCGGCGGCAGCGGCTTCGCCTTCGGTCTGGCGGCGTCCTCGATCTGGCTGCACCGTATCGACCCGCTGCATTCGGCGATCCTGATCACCGGCTGCGGCGTCCTGTTGCACCTCACGACTATCTGGCCGCAGCGCCGCCATATCGACGTGGCCCGGCTTTGGCCTTTGGTCGCCGGCGGCGTGCTCGGCATCCCGATCGGTGTGCGCCTGCTCGTTTATACCGACGCAAATGTTATGAAAAACGCGCTCGGCGTTTTCCTGCTGGTGTTCGGAACCTACGCCTTGCTAGCGCCGCGCCTACACACCATTACGGCCGGCGGCCGCGTCGCCGACGCCGGCATCGGCTTCATCGGCGGCATTCTCGGCGGCATCGGCGGCTATTCCGGCGTGCTACCGACGATCTGGACCCAGTTGCGGGGCTGGCCGAAGGAAATCGCGCGCGCGGTCTACCAGCCCTACGTCATCATCATACAGGCCGTCGCATTGGCCGGCATCCTTTGGGTGACTTTCGACCGCACCGGCATGATAATGCTGGTCGCGGTGCTGCCGCCGCTGCTCTTCGGCACCTGGATCGGCTGGCAGCTTTACGGCAGGCTCAACGACCTGCGTTTTCGTCAGGGGCTGGCCATTCTGCTGATCGCATCGGGCGCAACTCTGGTCTTTTAGGACGCGACGTCATGCAGCTCGATCTCAAGGAAGTCGAGGAGCTCGCCAAGACGCTCTATATCCGCGCGCTCAAGCTGCTGCCGAACGACATCAAGCAGGGCTTCGAGCGGCTGCTGATGGAAGAAACCGACGCGACTGGCAAGACCATCCTCGGCACCATGGTCGAAAATATCGCGGTGGCCGAACGCACCAACAATCTGCTCTGTCAGGACACCGGCATTCCGATCTACAACGTCACCATCGGCCGACACGTCGAGTTGGACGGCGCGGGCATGAAACAGGCGATCCGCCGCGGCTGCGAGCGCGCCACCAAGGAACATCCGCTGCGACGTCATGGGCGAACGCACCGTGCGCAGTGGCGCCATGCCCGAGCCGGACAAACACGCGATCGAGGCGGCTTTCGAGCGCGCCTTTACACCGCTCGGCCGCAGGCCGGGCGATCTGCAGGCGATGCGTGAACGCCTCTACAGCATCATGTGGGATGACGTCGGCATCTTGCGCACGGCGGAGAGCCTGGCGCGCGGCAAGGCGGCGCTCGAACAGCTTTCGCGCGACATCGCCGACTGCGGTGTGTCCAGCGAAAGCCGTCGCTACAACGTGACCTGGATGGACCGGCTCAATCTGGAAAATCTCACGACGGTCAGCCGCGCCATTTGCGCCGCAGCCGATTTCCGCCGCGACAGCCGCGGCGCACATTACCGTGAAGATTTTTCGCAGGTCTCCGATCTCGCCGCGTCGCACTACACCTGCGCGCACCTTACCGCCGACCAACCGGTTGTGAACGGCGAGCCCGTAATGTTCACGCGTGTGCGGCCGGGACAGTCGTTGCTGCCACAGTCGGCAATTCCAACGCTTTAGCTACTGCCCGCCATCGGCACGCGCGAATTTCTTCACCACTTCCGCGCTCGCCAGATACGCAACGACTAGACCGGCGATAGCGACGAGCATAGGCAACGGCACGAATGCGAAGACGGCGCCGAGCCCACTCCCGACCAGCACGAGTGCGGCCAACAGTGCGCCGAGCGAACTCGCCGTCAATGCCGGAGAGGCCCGGCTGGCCCAGACTGGGCCATAGGTTCGGATGACGAAGATCACGAGAATTTGCGTCGCCGTCGATTCGACGAACCAAGCCGTTCGAAACTGCTCCTGGCCGGCCTTGAATACTTGCAGAAGCACCGCGAAGGTCGCGAGGTCGAACAGCGACGACAGCGGCCGTATTCAGCGGGGCCAGCGTGAAAAAGGTCACACCGGCCGCGGCCTCCATCTTAGTCATTAGCAAGCGACAGACTTGCCATCGCCCTTCAATCGCGACGTCTCATTGAATTTTTTTGGAAACAAAAATTCGTTTCCAGCGTGCCGCCTCGAAAAAATGTGGGACGGAATATGGGACGGCCTCAATTTGTTCTAATAGAAGCCCCACAATTGCAACTGGCTACGCGGAAAAGATGGCGGAGGGAGTGGTACTGGAAACTAACCTTCTCCAGTGCAAACCAGCGTAATCAGGCGTAATCCAGCGAGCTTAGGCGTCATGGACGAGGTTTTCGGTACGCAAAAGCCACCGAAAATGGCCCGCTTGGAATACTCAAATCAGCTTAAGCCAGAGTTTGAGGCAAACAAACAATCACTATCGCGCTATTTAGTACTCACGGTTTACCGCGCCGGCATCGGGGCAAATAAAGCATCGATATGTGAGAGTTCCTCATTGTTTAGGTTGCAAGTGACCGCCTTCCAATTCAGATCGACCTGCTCCGGTGTGCTGGCGCCGGCGATGATGCTGGGGATAAACGACTTCGACGCCAGCCAGCCAAAAGCGATGTCCAGCAGCGAACGTCCGCCCTTCTTCGCAATGGCTTGGAGCCGTTCGAGACGGTCGTAATTATCATTCGTAAGGAATTTGTCGGCAAAGCGTTTCATCGCGCTGGTCGTAAGCCGCGCGCCTTCCGGCGGCGGCGCATCGCGTTTGTACTTCCCGGTTAGGAAGCCGCCGGCAATCGGCCGATAAGGCAAAAGGCTGAGGCCGTATTTTTTCATCACTGGCAGCAGCTCGCGATCGATATCGCGTACCAGCAGACTGTATTCTTCCTGACAAGCCAGGAACGGCGCGTAACCCTTGGCCTCTGCTGTGCAATTCGCCTCGACCACCTGCCAGGTCGGCAGATTGGAACAGCCGATATAGCGTACCTTGCCCTGGGAGATTAGATCGTCGAGGGCGCGCAACGTTTCCTCGATCGGCGTCTTCGGATCCGGCTGATGCAGTTGATAAAAGTCGATCCAGTCGGTCCGCAATCGCTTCAGGCTCGCCTCGACCGCAGTTATGATGTAACGCCGCGACGCGCCGGAGAGCTTGGCCTCCTTGTCCATGGCCATACCGAATTTCGAGGCGAGGACGACGTCCTTGCGCCGGTCGCCGAGCACTTCGCCGAGCTGACTTTCCGACGAGCCCAAGCCATACGCGTCGGCGGTGTCAAAAAAAGTAACGCCGACGTCGAGCGCGCGATAGACCACGCGCTTGGTTGCTTCGATATCGAGCCGCGGCCCGAAATTATTGCATCCTAACCCGAGTAGGGAGGCGCGAAGTCCCGATCGTCCGATATTCCGTTGTTCCACTTGATTGTCCTTGCAGGCTGCCGTTGAGAGATTGCGATTCGTCCGTGACCACAGCTACTTGGACCTGACGATGCCAGTTTGGTGATAGACGCCGTTGCGACGCTCGGTAAAATTCGGACGGATTTGCGTCGGCCAAGCGCCGAGGCTGGTCTGCTTCTTCCATTCCGGCGAGCGAGGCGTGCCGGCCTTATCAATGGCGTAGATCGCCAGATAGTCGGGCGTGTCGCCGGTGTCGGAATATTCTAACTTGTAACGTGTGCACGCTTTCACGCCGGGCGCCTGCATCATCAGCGGGATGTGGTCACTACCGTAGAGGTCGTTGAATTTCGCTTCGAGTTCGGGCGGTATCGATTGCTGAAGAAAATAGATGTAATCGCTTCCGGTTGCGTCCTTATGTGGCGCACTCGAAAACGACTGCACCTCGGTATGGAATATCTGCCGAAAAACGCCGTTACGCCGCGCCGTGACGCGATGGCGAATGTCCGTCGGCCATCGTCCTAGCGAACTTTGCTTTTTCCAGGCATCCGAGCGCGGCAAACCTGGATCGGCAATATGATAGATCGCCAGATACCGGATCATGTCGGGATTATCCGACCATTCGAGTTTGTAGCGGATGCAGTCGCTCACTCCTGGCACCTGCACCATGTGGAGCAGGTGGTCCGTGTCATAGACCGTGTTGAATGCGGCCTCGTGCTCGGCAGGAATATTGAGCAGAATGTAGAATATGTATTGATTCATCGGGCGCATTCTCCGTGCGGGAGTCGGATTGAATTACTGCCCTTCAATCCGGACAGTTGAGAAATTCAAGCGCGTTACCGGACATGATGCGCTTCTTGTTTTCCGGCTTGATCGGCAATGTATCAAACCAGTCGCGGTAACCCTTCACCGGACAAAGGGGAAACGAGCTCCCATATATGAAGCGCTCAGCCAGAAATCCGTCCGCCGCTTTTAGGTAATCGTTCATGCCCGGCATGTTCACGAGGTACATGTCCGGCGATAGGTAAAGATTCGGCCGGCGGAACGCAATGTGCAGCACTTGATGCACCCACGGCCAGCCGCCATGCGCTACTGCAATTTTTAGTTTGGGAAAATCGGCCAGCACACGGTCCAGCGCTACGGGCACCGTAAAGCCGATGTCCGGTCCGGCATTTCCGCCGGCCAACATGATCACCGGCACCGACTTGTCCTCGCAATGAGCGTAGATAGGATAAAGCCGGCGATCGTCAGTTTCCATTGGCACGACTTGCGCGCCCGCCTCGACATTGATCGCCTTGAAGCCGGCCGCCATCGCCGCGTCGATCTCGCTCATCGCTTTCTTGCGGTCCGCTAATCCGACCGACGCAACGCCAATAAATCGTCCCGGATAAGCCCGCACGAATTCCATCACGTCGGCATTCGATACCGATCCGAGAAATCCGGACTCGCGGCCAACCACCACGCCGACGTCGATGCCGGCCTCATCCATTTCTTTGATCAGCAGATCGCAAGAGCTCTCCTTCGCCGCCGCCGACGGCTCCAAACTGAGCTGGCGCGTAAAACGGTCGCGCCGTACTGGCTGGGAATACATCACGGTATCGAGGAAACCCTTAAAGGGCGGCCGGATACGGAAGTCGATGATCGTCATATGTCACACTGCATCAAATGCCGGCGTGGGTATTTCCTGTCCAAGAGTTAGTGGCGGAGATCAGTGGGAACGACCTTCTGCCATTTGTCGACTTCCGACTTGAGGTAGCTTGCAAGTTTCTCAGGCTCACCGCCAACCACGTCGCCGCCTAACTTGGCGATGCGCTCCCGGACTTCCGGAATCTGCAGCACGGCGTTGAACTCGGCGTTGAGCTTCTGGATTATTTTCTTGTCCGTACCGCGCGGCACGAAGACGCCTTCCCACAGCGCCACTTTCACGCCTGGCAAACCCAATTCGGCAAAGGTCGGCACGTCCGGTATGATCGACAAGCGCTTGCTGTGGCTGATGGCAAGGATATGCACCTTATCTGCGAACGGCAGCAACGGCGGCGCAGTGGTGAAGACCATTTGCGCGACGCCGCTCATCAGCGCCTGCATTACCTGCGCCCCGCTTTGATAGGGGATTGTCACGATGTTAGTTCCGGTCTCGGATTTGAAGAGTTCGGGCCCGAGATGGCCGAGGCTGCCGATGCCGGATGACGCGTAGTTCAGCTTGCCGGGCTCGGACTTCGCCAGCTTGACGAAATCGGCGACATTCTTAACTGGCAGGTTCTTATCGACTGCCATGACGCCGGGAAGCAACGCGACGAGGACCACTGGCTCGAAATCTTTGAATGTGTCGTAGGGCAGCGTCTTATGCAGCGCCGGCGCCGCGCCCAGTGCGATGTCCGCCATCATAGCTGTGTAACCGTCCGGCTCGGACTTCGCCAGCGTCGTTAGCGCGATGATTGTGCCGCCACCAGGCTTGTTGTCGACGACGATTCGTTGACCCAGGCGCTTTTCCAGGCGATCGGCGAGAATCCGGCTGACGATATCGACCGCGCCGCCCGGAGCGTAGCCGACCAGCAGACGTATCGGCTTGTTTGGATAGCCATCGGCATGCGCGGCGACGTTCGCGGCGAGTACCCAGGTGCCACAAACCAGGGCGATCAAGGATCCAAAAAAGCGTCGCATCGAGTGTCCTCCCCTTTGCCGTTTTTCTCGCGCTCCGTTCAGGAGCCCGCTAGGTCAATCCTCAATAGCTTTGCGGCATTGCGCGACAAGATTTTTTCCATGGCGTCCGGCCGGATCGGCAGCGTCTTGAACCAGGCGGCGTAACCGTCGACCGGGGTGAAAGGATACGAGCTCGCATACAGAAATCGGTCGGCGAGGAAACCGTCAGCGGCACGTATGTAGTCGTCCTGACCGGCCATGTTGGCGAGATACTGATCCGGCGACAGGTAGACGTTCGGGCGCCGGAAAGCGATGTGCAGCATCTGGTGCACCCACGGCCAGCCGCCGTGCGACACCACGATCTTGAGCTCCGGGAAGTCCACGGCGACGCGATCGAGATGTACCGGCTCGGTGTAACTCAAGTCCGGACCGGCGCTGCCGCCGGCCATGATGATCACCGGCATGCCGGCGTCCTCGCATTGCGCATAAATCGGGTAAAGCCGCCGGTCGTCGACCATCATCGGCACCAGATAGGAGCCGGGCTCGATATTGATCGCGCGGAAGCCGTCTTTGACGGCGGCCGAAATCTGCGCCGCCGCCGTCGCCCGGTTGGTCGGATCGATCGAGGCGGCGCCGACAAAGCGGGTTGGGTACGCCTTGACGATGTCTGCCACGTCCTCATTGGTGATCGAGCCGTAACGTCCCGAGTTGCGGCCGATCACCACGCCCATGGTGATGCCGGCCCGATCCATTTCCTGCAGCAGCAGCCTCGTGGATTTTTCGCGAGCTGAGGCCGCCGGCTCAAAGCCGTGAATTCGCGTCGTCCGGTCGCGACGCTCCGTTTCGACGAACAGCGCCATCTTCAGGAAGCCGGCGAGAGGCGGCCGCAACCGAAAATCGATGATTGTCATCGCTGCAGACCGCCCATCGTCGACTGGAACTTCAAAGCCTAAGCCTGCCTATTTCTTCTGCCCGAGCATTTTTGCTTCGACCGCGATCCGCCGAATTCGCTCGGTTTCCGAGACCAGAAACTTGTGCAATTCCTCGGGCGTGCTCGAGGTCGGATCGAGTCCGATTTTTTCGATCTTGGCTTTCACTGCCGGGATTTCGATCGCCTTGACGAAGGCGTCGTGAATTTTCTTCGCCACGTCGGGCGGCAAGCCCTTCGGCGCGATCATCGCGAACCATTCGCCGAAACGGAAACCAGGATACCCTGCCTCAGCAACGGTCGGCACATCCGGCAGAGCCTGCGACCGCTTCTCGGTGGTGATCGCGATCGCGCGCAGCTTGCCCGACTTTATGAACGGCAGCGCCGGGCCGATGCCCATAATCGCGACCGGAATCTGGTGCCCGAGCAGGTCGTTCAACGCGGGCGCCGCGCCGCGATACGGCACATGCAAGATGTTGATGTTGGCGCGCGAGCGGAGCAATTCGCCAGCAAACTGCATCGCGGTGCCGAAGCCTGGCGTACCGTAGCTGATCGTGCCAGGCTTGGCTTTGGCCTGCGCCACCAGGTCGGCCAGCGTGTGGATTGACGAATCCGCCGGGACCAGGATCAGCACCGTATTGATCACGACCATCGAGATGGGCGTGATGTCCTTGATCGTATCGTAGGGCAAATGCGGCTGCATGATTGCGTTCGAGGCGTAATTGCTCGACACGATGGCGATCGTGTAGCCGTCCGGCGGCGCGTTGATCAGCGCTTCGGAGGCCGGCACGCCGGCGCCGCCCGCGCGGTTCTCCACGACCATCGTGGTGGCGAGTGCCTTGCCCATGTCGTCCTGCAGGAATCGGGCGACGAGATCGACAGCGCCGCCGGCCGCGAACGGCACGATTATCTTGATCGGACGCGTCGGCCAATTTTCCGCGCGCGCCGGAGAGGGCGGCGCGACGAGCGCCATGACTGCCGTGAGCGCGGCAAACGCAACTGCGATAGTGCGTGCGCATTTCGAAATGGCCGGCACCCTCCCCCTCCTGCGACTTTGCTTTTTTTGCTTTGCCCGGAGCCTATGTTCGACATTGGCAAAGATCAACTCATATTGTAGAAGACGGCACCGTTGGCGGTTGTGTCCTGCCAACTAAGAATTTCAAATCCTGAAAGCGCGGCGCAGCGCGCAAAACGCAATCCGCGCAACTGGCAGCTAAGACGCAAGCCTCATGAACTCGACTGCGGATGGTACAACGATTGCCGGCCGCCTGGCGGATTTCGCCGGCGGTCTTCGCCGCGACCGTATCCCGCGCGAGATCTTCGACAAGTCGAAGCTGCTGCTGCTTGACATGGTCGGCGCGGCGCTCGCCTCGGCGACATTCGATTTCGGCCGATGCGCAGTGGCAGGCTTACCGGCTTTGGGCGGCGGCACATCCACGGTTATCGGTTTCCGCGAAAAACTGGCCCTGCGCGACGCCGTCTTGGCGAACGGTATTCTTGTGCATGGGCTCGATTACGACGACACATCGATCTATGGCCGTGTCCACCCGAGCGGATCGTGCGGCACCACGGCGTTGGGTGTCGGCGGCGCGTTCGGCCTCAGCGGCACCGAACTGTTGCTCAGCTACATTGCCGCGCTCGAATGTACAGTTCGTTTGGGCGCCGTCGTTAAAGGCGGCTTCCAGCAGCGCGGCTTTCACCCGACCGGCGTGGTCGGCACCTTCGGCGCCGCGATCGCCGCCGGCCGTCTGCTTGGCCTGACGCCGCCCGAATTGGCGATGGCGCAAGGCATTGCGCTTAGCATGGCCTCCGGCAGTCAGGAATTCGCCACCGAAGGCGCCTGGACCAAGCGCTTGCATCCCGGCTGGGCCGGCGTCGGCGGGATCACTGCGGCGGCGCTGGCCAAAGGTGGCTTCATCGGCCCGCGATTGGCCTATGAAGGCAAACGCGGCCTCTACAATCTTTATCTCGCCGACCTTGCCAAGCAGTGCGATCTTGGCCTCGCCACCGACCGGCTGGGGACCGACTGGCAAATCGGCACCATCGCGCACAAGCCGTTGCCGGCCTGCTATTTCAATGTTCCCACCATCGATGCCGCCGTGCGTCTCGCCGGGCAATACGATCTGCGCGCATCCGACATCGCGCAAGTCAAAGCGCTGCTGCCGCAGGCCGCCGTCCAACTGGTGTGCGAACCGAAAAGCGCCAAGCGGCGGCCGCAGGACAGCTACGCGGCGCAATTCAGCATCTACTTCACCACCGCCGTGGCGCTAATCCGCCGCCGCTTCACGCTCGATGATCTGGACGAGGCGGCATTGCGCGATAGCGAAATTCTTTCGCTCGCCGACCGGGTCGACTATGCGGTCGACGACAAGACCACTTTCCCAAAGTTCTATTCCGGCGCCGTCATTGTCACCACCCGCGACGGCCGGGTGCTGGAGGCGCGCGAGGACATGAACCGCGGCGCACCGGAACGGCCGTTGAGCGAGGCCGAGGTCATCGCCAAGTTCACCGATGCCGCCGAGCGCATCTTCGCTCCGGCGAAGGTCGCAAGGCTCGTCGAGACCATCCTCGCGATCGACAAACTCGATGACGTCGCACTGCTGACGCAACAGCTCGGTCGCGAATGAGCACGCCGAGCGTCGCACTGGTGCTCGGCGCAACCGGCGTCACCGGTACGCCGTTTGCCGAGCAACTGCTGATCTCTGGCTGGCGCGTTTACGGCGTTTCGCATCTGCCACCGCTCCTGAAGTCAACCGCTCCCCTGCGCGATTTCGAGCATCTGCCGGTCGACTTGCACGATGCCGCAGCGCTGCAAACGGCTCTGC
>CAVWDA010000033.1:0-196555 GCA_963753455.1 uncultured Alphaproteobacteria bacterium
GGCGTTGTTTGGCACAAACGAGCGCCGGTAGACCTCGCTGGTCATGCCGGCCTTGCCGATGATCACATTGCAGTGCGAGACCTCGAACCAGCCATCCAGGTATTTGGCGAAACGGAAGGAGGCCGTTGCGGTCACCGCTCCGACCGTCATGCTGCCGTCGGCACCGATCGAGGCGGCCGGAGAGCAGTGAAAATTTGCACGCCCGAGCTCGTCGGGAGAGGCCGGCATGCCAAACCCGTCTTCGACCGCACGCTTGTAGACACCTTCGCGCGCGGTGAACAGGCGCCCGTCGAGGTAGACCACCGTGCCGATCTCAAGGGCGGCAAGATCGGCTGTCGAGGCAGGAAGGCGAAGACGGACGGTATTGAGCTTGCTCATGTTATCTCACTCCGCAGCTTCGGCAGCTTGCTCTGGCCACTCGACACCTTCCCGGCGCGAATAGTCAGTGAACCACATCGGATCGGTGCGGTAGGTAACGCGCCCATCGGCATAAACGCGCGCGCAGGCGCGGCGCGACGACAGGCAGAACATGTGCACGCTCATCGGCATGCCGCCGGTATGGCAGTAGCCGACCTCGATGTGGCAATCGACCACCATCGAGGATCCCATGAAGCCCATGGCTCCCATGCCGATGGAGTTGCCGAGCTCCTTCAATTCGATCTCAAGGGCGGCGATCTTTGGATCGGGGTTGCGCGAGCCGACCACGCGCAGGCAGGCCGCCTGCTTGCCCAGTACCATGCAGATATCCTTGGAGCCGCCGAGGCCGACGCCGACGATGGCCGGTTGGCAGGCGAGGCCGCGCTTGCCGAAGGCGATCAGCGTGTCGAGATAGAAGCGCTTGATGCCGTCGATACCGTCCGCTGGGAACAGCATGCGGTAATCCGAGCCGAACAGCCCGCCTTTGTGCACGGTCGTCAACTCGATCCAGTCGGCATCGGGGTGAAACGAATATTCGATCTCCGGCGCGTTGATGCCGACATTGTTGTTGTGGTCGGTGCGCCAAAGCGGATGCACGCGATTGGGGCGCAGCGGCACGTCGGCGGTCGCGTTGGCGGTGGCGCGCCGCAGCGCCGCCTCAAGGCCGACCGGCCCGCCTTCGATCTGCGCCTCGTTGCCGATCTTCACATACCATCGCGGACAGCCGGTATCGCCGCACATAGCGCGGCGATCCTCTTTGGCCGCTTCATAGTTGTCGAGCATCGCCTTGATGACGAAGGATGACAGATCGCCCTTCTCGGTGTCGGCGCACTGGCGCAACCCGCCGAGATAATCTTCGGGGATTTCGATAGCCGCCGTCGCCATCAGCTTTTCGGCTGTTTGCTGCAAGGTCGAGAGTGGGATCATAGCTTTACTCCGCGGCTTCCTGGGCCTTGAGCAGCGTTTTGCCCGGCTTGACGATGGTGAACTCGACCGGGGCGTCCGAGACATCGAGCTGGCCGTCCCGCTCGCGCACGATCGTGAAACGGGAGGTTGCAAGGTCGCCGGGTTCCGGAAAATCGCTGCGGAAATGGGCGCCGCGCGAATTCTTGCGCTTCAACGCGGCATACGCAAACACTTTCGAGATCTCGATCTGCGAACGCAGGTTGAGCCAGTCCGACCAGGTGAGATTGAACGCGCGGTCGTTGTCGGCAACGCCGGCTGTCAGCAATTCGCCCTCGAGTTGTGCCAGCGCGCCGAGCGCCCGATTCAGGCCGGGCTCGTCGCGAATGATGCCGACATCGTCCCACATCAGGTCGAGTAGCCGCTCGCGCAGTGCGTTGAGGTCGCCGGCCTTGCGCTGAAACGGCGTCTCGGCGCGCGCGACTTCGACCTGCAGCGCCTGCGCGTCCTTGGTCCGCCGGTCGAGGCCCTTGGCGATGTCGGCCGCCATGGTTTCCCCCGCGATGCCGCCGAATACGGTTGAATTGGCGACGCCGTTGCCGCCGAGCCGGTTGGCGCCGTGCACGCCGCCGGCATCCTCGCCGGCAACGTAAAGCCCGAGGATTTCGCTCGACGTGTCGACATTGCACATAACGCCGCCCATCAGGTAGTGTGCGGTGGGCACCACCTCGACGAGTCCGCCGGCGAGGTCAAATCCGCAGTCGGCACAACGTTCCACCATGCCCTTGAACTGGCGGCGCACGTTCTCGGGTCCGAGATGGCCCATTGCGATGTAGAGCCCGCCCTTCGGCGTGGTGCGTCCGGCCCGCATCTCCGCGAACATCGAGCGTGAGACGATATCGCGCGTCGCGCGCTCGCCGCGCTCGTCGTAGGCGAACATGAAGCGCTCTTTGGCGCCGTTGAGCAGATAGCCGCCGGCGCCGCGCAGACCTTCCTCGATGATGGTGCCGGTCATGCGCGTGTTGCGGCCGGCCAGCACCCCGGTGGGGTGAAATTGCACCATCTCCATATCGCGCAGCGGCAGGCCGAAGCGTAGCGCCATGGCGAGGCCGTCGACGCTCTTGTCGCCGGACGGCGTATGATAGCGGTACATTGTCGGTCCGCCGCCGGTCGCCAGAAGGACGGCCTTTGCCATCACGTAACAGAACTGTCCCGAGCGTACGTCGAGGAAGAGGACGCCGGCGACGGCCTTGCCGCTGGCGTCGGGAATGAGCGCCAAAGCGCGGTATTCCTCCAGCCGCTTGATCGGCCGCGCCCACACTTGCTCCATGAGGCGGTTGATGATCTCGATGCCGGTGAGGTCGCCCTTGTGTACGGTGCGATCGAAGGTCTGCCCGGCGAAAGCCTTGCCGTGCAACGTGCCGTCAGGCAAGCGATCGAAAAAACAGCCGATCTCATTCTCGAGTTCCTGCACCCGCTCAATCGCCTTGGTCACCAAGGTCCAGGCGATTTGCTGGTTGGGCAGCCATTTGCCGCCCTCGATCGTGTCCATGAAGTGGCGTTCGACCGAGTCGCCCTTGTGCAGCGCGACGTTGTAGCCGCCCTGCACCATGCGGGTGCAGCCCGATTTTCCGAGCAGCCCCTTCGATGCGACGGTGATGTCGAGGCCGGGGTTGGCCTGATGCGCGTGCAGCGCCGCGAACAGTCCGGCGCCGCCGGAGCCAAGGATCAGAATATCGGTTTGGCGTTCGTCAATCATTGCGCCGCCTCATAACGCGCGCAGGAAAAACAACAGCGCCACGATCCCAGCGGTGCCGATCGCGGCTGTGGCCAAGCGCTTCTGGCCCGGCCGCCACGTGAGATTTTCGATCAGCAGCACGCGGATGCCGCCGAGCAGGTGCACCGCGAGAAGGAAGATCAGTCCTGCCTCGGCAACCTTCACCAACGGCAGTTCGGTCCACTTGAGGAAACCGTCGAGCGCCGCGGTTCGTTCGATCGCCAGCCCGAGGACCAGAAAGTGTATCGGCAGAAAACAGGCGAGCAACACGCCGGAGATACGATGCACCATGGCGGCGACCCAGAACAGGTCGCGCCGGTGGCCGGCTGTGTGCAGCCGCTGGCTCGATGCGCTCATGATGCAACCACCGCATAGACGGCACGCGCGCCGAGCAGCAGCAGCACCGCGCCGAAGCCAAACATCAGTAGCGTAAGGGTGCGGCCGCGCAAGGACATCCAGTCCGCCGCGACGCTGCGCACGCCGATCGAGGCATGCACCGCCGCGAGCAGAACAAACAGGCTGTAGAATAACGCCCAGCCGAGCGAGCCGCGCGTCCGTCCGAGAATCTCGGCGGCCGAGACGCCATGATGCGTCGCATAGATTATGGTGGCGAGATGCCCGACGATCAGCGGCACCATCAGCGCCGCCGTCAGCCGCTGCAGCAGATAAAGCCGTAATGTCACGTCAACGCTCCAGACCAGTAGGCGCTGAGTGTGCGCTGTTTCAGGCGGGCAATGGAAGCTGTGGGATTGATCGTTTGCGGACAGTGCTGCTCACACGATTGATGCGTGTGGCAGGAATGGCAGCCGCCGGCGGCGGCAACGGCCGCCAGCCGCGCCTCATTGCCCGCGTCGCGCTCGTCACTCACCAGGGTCCAGGCGCGGTTGAGCGCGGCCGGCCCCAGATAGTCCGGGTTCCATCGCACAGAATCGCAGGCCGCGTAGCAGACGCCGCAATTGATGCACTCGATGGCCTTGTCGACCTCGACACGCGCTGGCGTTGCCGGCTGGATGTGCGCCACCTTGTCGTGCCGGGTCTTGGAGGGTGTGAAGGCGCCCTTGGCCTGCTGCCATTTTTCGAAGAATCGGGTCATGTCGGCTCGCCAAGTCTTTTACCACCGGCAGATTGGCGAGCGGACCGATCTCGACCCGGCCGTCGGTGATGACCTTTTCGACATGCGTGCGGCAGGTCCAGCGTGGCCGACCATTGACCGTCATCGCGCAGGAACCGCAGACGCCGACGCGGCACGCAAAGCGATAGGACAGGGTGGGATCGAGGTGGCGCTGGACGTAGGTCAGGACGTCGAGCACGCTTTGGCTATCGAGCCGGGGGACCTCGTAATCCACGTAGCGGCCCTCGCCACGGCCGCGCCAAATCGAAACCGCTATGAAGTCGCTCATTTGGCTCCTGCTCGTCACCCTGGATTGCGGAAGGTTGGCGTATCGTAGACCCGGCGGCTCTCCGAAAAAAGCGCACGAATGTGAATTTTTGCTGCAGTTTTATTGAACTCGTGCTACGCCTTTCGCGATGAGCCTGCAGGCCCTCCGGACGCTGGTCGCGATTGCCGATTCCGGCTCGTTTGCCGGCGCCGCCCGCGTCCTCAATCTGAGCCCGTCGGCCGTCAGCACTCAGATCAAGAGCCTCGAAGCCGAGTTGAAGGCGCAACTGTTCGATCGCAGCAAGCGACCGCCCGCGCTCAACGACGCCGGCAAATCCGTCATTGCCAAGGCGCGCACGCTGATCGCCGGTTACGCCGACATTCAGAGCGACCTTAAGCTCAGCGATTCAGTGGAGGGGCGCATTCGCCTGGGTGCGGTCGGCAGCACGCTCACCGGCCTGATGCCCGCAGTGCTCACCGTCATCCGTCAACGCTACCCCAACCTGCATATCGAAATCGTTTCCGGCTTCTCCGGAGAGCTGCTGCGACAGGTCAGCAGCCGGTCGCTCGATGCCGCGATCATCTCCGATTACGACTCGTCGCTGCGCGATATCAGCTGGCGGCCCTTCCTGCGTGAGCGGCTCGTCATCATCGCGCCGCCGGGCGCGCGCGAGGATAACCCAAAGCTGCTGGCGCAAAAGTATTCATTCATCCGCTATAGCCCCAATGCCGCGGTCGGCCGGGTGATCGACGCGGCGATCAAGCAAGCGAAGCTGGAAATAAACGAAACGATGCAGCTCGACTGGCTCGAGGCGATCGAGGCCATGGTGCATCACGGCCACGGCATCTCCATCGTTCCGGAGCGGCAGATCGAGGGTGATGCCTTCTTCAAGGTGCGGCGCATCAATTTCGGCACGACGCCGCATTACCGCACGCTCGGTATCGTGCAGCCAGCAAGCTCGCGCAAGCAGAAGCTGATCGACGTGCTGTTCAACGAACTGATGGCTCTGGTGCGCAAGCCGGGCATACCGCGCCAGAAGTGATGAGCGCCGTCTGCCTGCGGTTCACGCGATCAGGTAGATCGGGCTTGTCCATGCTTGATGGCCGTCGCTCTGCGTCACGCGAATATAGACCGGCAGATCGGCGCCGCCGCTGAAGGCAATCGAACGATCGAGGCTGACGCATGCACTCCAGTCCGCCTCCGGCAAACGATAGATCGACAGTTTGCGGCTAAGACCGCCGCCGTCGAACGCCACAGTCTGGTCCTTGAGCGAGGACAATTCGACCGTCCCCGACACGACGTTCGTTTCGACCTGCAGCGTGCCGCGATCCGCGTCCTCGAGCCAGAGATCGATGCCGGCGAGATTTCCCGTCGTCACAGAGGTCCAGGAGAGCGCCGCGCCCGGCTGGGTTTCGGTCACCTTGCGCTCGGGGTTGAGGAAATTCACCGGCGCAAAACGCGTGATCCGGTTGCCGGTAATGGTCAATCGTCCTTGCCACAAGGTCTCGCGGCCACGGCCGCGATATTCCGCGCCTTGCCAGAGAACGCGGACGCGGCGCCCGAGATCGGCGGCGGTGAAGGGACGCACCGTGTGCACTACGGTCTTGCCTTCCAGTACGTCGACGCGCTCGACCGGCGCGGTGCCGATAACCTCCGCGGCAAGCTGCATCGTGTTGGCGGCGGGCCGGATAATGTCGCCCATCAGCGCCTGGCGCGTGGGGATGCCTTCGACCGGCGCGAGTTGCGGGTCGTCGTCGAACCTTAATACCGGCTTGGGGAAGGTGCCATGCACATCGATGAAGATGCGTGTGCCTGTGGTGCCGTAATGGTGGCGGCGCCGCAGTGCCTCGAACAGGGCATCGCGCGTCAGCTCCGGCATGAAATAGCAGGACAGACCGCCGATTGCACCGAACGTAGATGCGCCCGGACGCGTCGCGCCGGGGCGGCCTTTGTGATCGTCACTGTGGCAGACGACGCCGACCCGGTATTCCATGTCGAAGGCATCATGCAGCAGCCACTCGAACGTGCCCCAGCTCGAATGCACTTCGACCGTGCGCTCGAGACGCCCGTCATGCGCCATCTTGATGTCAGCGTAGCGGCCGCCGACATGGGCGATGACGGCGGCATCCTCGTCCTTGATGGCGTCGAACAGTTCCTTCGCGGTGTAGAGCGCCGGCGTCGAAGTCTGCCCTTCGACCAGAATGTGCGACGAGCGGCGGATCGGCCGCCCTTCGCGGCGGAAGAAGATGTTGCGGTCGCCGCCCATGCCGGTGTTGCCCGACCATTCGTAACCGGGCAGGCAGACGAACCGCCCCGGCTGGTCGAACTTGGCGGTCAGTTCGTTGAGCTCGCGCCAGAACGCGTCGGTGATCTGGAAGTCGTTGCCCTGGTGGCCGACCATGTCGACGAAGGCCTTGTCGCGCGCGTAGCGGAAGTACTCCTCGGCCGTGCCCATGCCGATGGTCTCGCCGCTTTGGCCATGCAAGTCGGCCCAGTAGCGGCGCAAGGACGGCAGTTCCTTCACCACCCGCAAGGGATTGGCTCGCACAAGCCGTTGGCCGCTCTCGTCCGTCACGTTCACTTCGACATCGCCCGCCGCCTCGGCGGTAATGCCTTCGATCACGTAAGGCGCATCGCCAAGCTTGATCCCCACCATGTCCGGCAGCCCGCGAAGCGGTTGCGATGCTTTCAGATAGAGCCGGGCTTTCGCTTCGCCGGTCGGGTTGCCCCACATGTCTTCGGCGACCAAGGCGAGCCGAAACGGCTGGCCGACGATCGCGAGTGAAGGCCAGATCGCCTTCCAGCTCGCCGCCGGCCCCGGGATCAGATCGAAACACGGCTGATCCGGCAGTTCGGTGAACTCGTAGGCGGCAAAGGCATCGACGCTGGTCTTCAGCGCGACTTTGTTCTCGCAATTGGTCTGCAGCCGGTAGCCGGGCGAACCTTGCCGGCGGTCGCCCATGCGCAGCGTGATCGTGTCGCCTTTGCGCAGATAGCCGCGGCCGACGCGGATAAGGATCGTGTTCGCCCATGGCCTGATATTGAGGCGGTCGAACCAGATTTCGAGCTTGGCGCCGTTGCTGGCTTCGACCGTGGTGAAATTCGCCGCCTTGGGATCGCTAAACTGCGGCTTGCTCATGTCCGACGTCGTGCGCCACGACACCTTGAGCATTCCGGTATCGTCGATGCCGAATGTCCCGGCCGTGTAAGTCAACGTGAGTTCCGCGTAAGAGCCGGCGACGAAAGGTCCGGCGGGTGTGAGCTGGGCCGAGCCCATGTGCTCCGGGAGATAGGTCGAATAGGGCATGTACAACCTTATTTGCGGATCGCGGGCTAGGCGCAAAACGCACCCGCCGATATGATCTTCACCACCGGGTTTGAAGCAGGAGTTCTTCGTGATGGCAATACGTCGTGTGTTGCTCGCACTGCTGGTCCTTCTCCCCTTTACGGCACACGCTCAAGATTGGCCGACGCGGCCGATACGCGTCATCGTGCCGTATCCGCCGGGCGGCTCGACCGACATCGCCGCGCGCTTGATCGGCGAGTCGCTCAGCCGATCATTGGGCCAACAGACCGTTATCGAGAACAAGTCCGGCGCCGGTGGCGTCATCGGGGTTGAGGCTGCAGCGCACGCCGCGCCGGATGGCTACACGATCCTGATCGCGCCCGACTTCGTGACGAGCGCGCCGCACATCTTCAAGATGAACGTTGACCCGATGAAGGCTCTCGTGCCGGTGATCCAAATTTCGCGCCAACCGGTCGTGCTGGCCGTGCATCCCTCATTGGGAGTGAGCACGCTGGCGGAATTCATCGCTTTGGCCAAACGCGAGCCAGGGATGGGCTTCGCGACCTCCGGGGTCGGCTCGCAGCAGCAGATCGTCGCGGAATGGTTTGCCAAGCTTGCCGGCATCAAGCTGCAGCACGTGCCCTACCGCGGTGGCGGACAGGCGATCAACGATCTCATTGCTGGCCATATCAAGGTAGCTTCGCTCGGATCGACGCCATTGATGCCGCATTACAAGGCCGGCACGGTTCGCATCCTCGCGCAGAGCACGGAGGCGCGCTCGCCGAGCCTGCCCAACGTGCCCACTTATCAGGAGGCAGGCATCAAGGGCTTGGTGCTCGACCAGTGGCTCGGCGTCTTCGTTCCCACCGGCACGCCGCCGGCAATCGTCGCCAAGCTCAATGCGGAAATCGGCAAGGCGCTCGAAGAGAAGAACGTTCGCGAGAACCTGCTGAAATCCGCGCAGGAGCCTGTCGGCGGAACAGCGGCGAAGTTTGCGGCTCTGGTGCGCAGCGACTATGAGAAGTACGGGAAGCTGGTGAAGGAGCTCGGGATTAAGGCCGAGCAGTAAGGCGCATGCGGCAGTCTGCGGCGCAGCATGTGCCCATTGGTGGCGTTGCGGCGCGCTGCATTCCCATACGCCGAGACTGCGCGCGCATTGATTCCGCCGCCTTCGCAACATAGGCTAATCGCGCGGCGCAAGACCAAAGAAACGTTAACCGCCAAAGCATGGGAGGAATCGATGGCACGATGGCTGCGCTCAGCGATGGTGGGGATACGTTTGGTTCTAACGCCCCTGATGGCGCTTGCAGCGCTCTTGACCCACGCCGGAATTTCATCGGCGCAGGATTATCCGACGCGACCTATTACGGTAGTCGTTCCCTTTGCGGCGGGTGGGCCCACCGACATTCTAGCGCGCCTGTTCGGTCAGTCGCTGAGCCAGACGCTGGGTCAGCCGATCGTCATCGAAAACGTCACCGGCGCCGGTGGCTCGATCGGCGCCGCACGAGTCGCTCGGGCATTGCCTGACGGTTATACGCTGGTGATGGGCAATCTCGGTACGCACGCCGCCGCTGTCGGGCTCTACAAGAATCTGTCATACGACCCGCGCAAGGACTTCGAACCGATTATGCTCATTGCCTCGACGCCGATGGTCCTTGATTTGAGACCCGGCTTTCCCGCAAAGACGCTCAAGGAATTTGCGGAATATGCCAAGACGCATTCGTTGACGAGCGGCAGCGCGGGCATCGGCTCGATCTCGCATTTGACATACTTGCTCTATGTCCATCTCACCGGTTTGAAGATTCAGCATGTGCCCTATCGCGGGCTGTCCGAAGCAATGAACGGATTGCTCGCCGGGCAGGTCGACATGCTGTTCGATCAGGTCGTGACCTCGACGCCGCAGATTCTGGCTGGCAGGGTCATCCCGCTTGCGGTCACCACGACGACGCGCGCCCCGTCAATTCCGAATGTGCCGACCTCAGTCGAAGCCGGTATGCCGGATCTGCAGACGACCGCTTGGTCCGCATTGTTCGCGCCGAAAGGCACACCTAAGGCTATAATCGACCGGCTCAACGCTGCGGTGGACAAGGCCATGCACGATCCGTCCGTGATCGCGCGCTGCAAACAAATTGGCGCCGATCTGCCGCCGGCCGATCAGCGGACCCCGCAATATCTCGGTCAACTCGTGAGCTCGGAAGTTGACAAGTGGACGCCGCTGCTCAAGGCATCGACAGCTGCAAGCAAGTAAGATGCGGCTTACCCAGGAAGAAGCAGCCATGCACGCCGGTGAGCTTGGGCCGGCGGCGCAATGGGCGATAGACCATCAGATCAAGGTGGGCCGGTATCTCGGTGCGAAGGACTTCGTCCCGGTGAACCAGGCCCACATCATGGCCGATACCGAGTCGCTAGGCGCTGCCGGTGTTGAATGGCTCGAACGGCTGGCCAAACTTCCTGCCGAGCAGCGGCGTGTGCGGATTCCAACCATCACGGATCCGCGCGGCACCGACTTTGCCGCTGCCGCGCGGCTGCGGCAGCAGCCCTGGATGCTAGATCTCGAGCGCCGCGCGATCGCGGCATTTGAGGCGCTCGGGGTCCTGATGACCGACACCTGCATCAACTATCAGACCATCATGCCGCCGGTGCGCGGCGAGCATTGCGCCTACGGCGACACCGGCGTCGTGATCTATTCCAACAGCGTTTGTGGCGCTCGCTCCAATTTCGAGGGCGGCCCTTCGGCCTTGAGCGCTGGCTTGACCGGACGCACGCCGCGCTACGGCTATCATCTCGATGAGCGGCGGCGGGCCAACATCGTGGTCGATGTCGCGTGGACCCCGCGCGAGCTCAGCGAATGGGGCGCGCTTGGCGGCATCGTCGGACGTCTCGCGGGCGACTACTGGCGGGTGCCGGCCCTGACGGGCATCGACCGCGTGCCCACCTCCGACGAGATGAAGCATTTCGGCGCCGCACTCGCGAGCTATGGTTCGGTCGCGCTGTTTCACATGGCCGGTATCACGCCGGAGGCGCAGCGGCTCGATAACATCATGCCGGCAGGCCGGGATGTAGACCGCCATAGGGTCGTCGAGTCCGACATTCGCGCCTTTGTCGCGAGCTACGCGGTCGCCATCGACAAGGTCGATCTCGTGGTGTTCTCGGCCCCGCAGCTGAGCCTGATCGAAATGCAGCAATTGGCCAATCTGCTCGACGGCCGGCGTGCAAGCATCCCGCTGCTCGCGGTCACCAGCCCGCAGGTGAAGCCGGATGCCGACCGCATGGGCTTGAGCGAGCGGATCGAGCGTGCCGGCGGCACCGTGCTCGCTGGCATGTGCTTCTATCAAAGCTATGCGCGCGAGATGGCGGAAGCGAACGGCTGGAAGGCGCTTGCGACGAATTCGGCAAAGCTGACCAACATTCTTGGCGGCTACGGCTATCGACCGATGTTGATGTCGATGGACGCCTGCGTCGACGTCGCCTGCGCCGGGGGCAAAGTCAGCTCATGACCGAGCGAATGTTCTATGCGAGCGCCGGCATGGGGCGCAAAGTGCAGGCGCAGGCACTCGTCGCCAAGGACGGATTCTCTGCGCGCTATGATCTCGATCGCATCCGCGGCGTTTTCTCGCGCCCGCAGCACAAGCTCGTCGGGCAAAGCTATGTGGGGCGCGTGCTGGTTCTCGATGCTGCCAAGGGCGGAGTCGCGACCGCGTGGATGCTGCATGAAATGAAAGCGCGTGGGGTTGTGCCGGCGGCACTGGTCCTCAACGCGGTGAATCCGATCATGGTGCAGGGCGCGGCGCTCGCCGACTTCACAATGATCTCGGGGTTCGACGTCGATATCACAGGCGCGATCCCCAACGGCGCCACGGTCGAGATCGATCCGACCGCCGCGCCGCCATTCATCCGAATTGTTTGAATTGGCTGTGATTGCTGGGCGAGAATCCACCGCGGCGGGGGTTCGCAGTTTTACGGGAGTGGCGCGCGATTGGCGAACAAATCTCCGAACCACAATTCGGGTTTCAAATTGAGTAACGGCGCGATTCCCGCATACAAAGAGCGCTGAAGGACTGGATCACGGCCCGGCTGCCGCGCAGCACCAAGGTGATCGGAGCATGGATTGAGAAGAACTTCGCTCTCAGCTACAGCCGCCCCGGCTTGATTGCCCTCTTGCACCGGCTTGGCTTCGACTACCGCAAACCGCGCGAAGCCCCGCGTAACTTCGATGAAGCACGGCAGAAGGCCTTCATTGCCGGTTACGAGAAGCTGCTCAACACAATGGGCATAGATGAAGCGGTCGTGTTCGTCGATGCCGTGCACCCCACACATCAGGTCCACGCCGCCGGATGTTGGGCACCCAAGGGTATTGCGATCGCCGTCGAACAGACAACCTGTCGCCAGTCCCTCAACATTCATGGCTCGATTAATCTGGAGACGGGCCAGACACAGATGCTGGAAGTGGCCAAGGTCAATGCACGAAGCCTGATCGCCTAGCTCAAGGCGGTTGAAGCTGCGCATCCCCAAAAAAGACGGATCCATGTCCACCTGGACAATGCCAGCTACCATCATGCCAGGCGCGTGCGTGACTGGCTCAAGCGAGAGGGACGCAAGTGCGTGCTGCACTTCATCCCGCCCTATTGTCCTCACCTCGATCCGATCGAGCGATGCTGGGGCCTCATGCATCAGTACACAACCCACAATCGAGACTACAAAACCTTCGGCCAGTTCCGCGCGGCGATCCTCACCTTCCTCAACCAGACAGTCCCCAAAAAATGGGACCATTTCCGGGACCGAATCAACGACAACTTCCGCCTCATATCACCGGCCGATTTTCGGATTGTCGCTTAGCCGGGGAATAGCAGGGAAAACAGGCAGAGCAGGGAACTATCTGCACTGCGTCGCCAGCCAGCTAGTCCTGACTCCGGAGCTTTAACCTCCGATGTCGGTCAAAACTTGGCCATTGGCCGGCAGTCTGCCTCGCGCAATGTGTCTCTGGATTCCGAATTTAAATCCTATTCAGGCCTGCTGCGCCAAAGTCTCCAAGCCGTCGCAAAATCGAGCGCGGGACCTGACGCCGGAACAGCAGATGTTTTCACGAATGAAATTTTGCACGCGGTCACGGCCGGCTGCGATTTCGATCGTCCTCCTCCCGGGCGCCGGCGAGTCGAAATTAACCGATAATTTACCATGATGATCGTAACGTTTTAAGGTGTTCTTCGTTCGGCCGAGAAGTCGAAACCCCCTGCAAAAATATTGACTGTTGGGACCTGCCTATGAGCGAATCAATCAAGCTCGTCGTTGGAACCCCATGCTTTGGCGGCCAAATCTCCACCCTCTATTTTTCGTCAATGTTCAATCTTCAGCGCGCGCTCCGCGCATATCCAAATGTGGAGTTGGCGGTTCAACTCCGTAACGGCGATGCTCTTATCACAAGAGCCCGCGCCAATTTGGTCTCGCTTTTCCTCGATGATCCGAAGGCAACCCATTTGTTGTTTTTGGATGCAGATATCGGTTTCGAGCCGGACCAAGTCGTGCGCTTGATCAGCTACGGCGCGGATTTTGTTGTCGGGACGTACCCGATCAAGCGCATAAACTGGGATAAAGCACGAAAAATCATCGAGGCAAAAAGACCAAATACACAGTCAGCCGTGTTGGATTATGTACTCGAAGTTGAAGACCCCGAACGCATTAATGTGGTCAATGGATTTACTCGGGTACGCTACGCTGGAACCGGCTTCATGATGATTCGGCGTCATGCACTCGAAAAGATGTGCCGCCACTACACGTCTCTACAGTTCCGCCGCGAACACTCGATCGCTGATCCTCTCGCCAACAGTCCCAATCGTTTCGCGTTGTTTGAGTGCATCATCGACTCAAATACCGGGTTCTATCTCAGCGAAGATTTCAGCTTTTGTAAGCGCTGGACGGATATCGGCGGCGAAATATGGGCTGACTTGGAAAGTCGTCTCAGCCACGTTGGCCCGACCACATATCATGGCGATGTTGCGACGCAGTTCTTTGCCGAACAGCCCAGCGCGGCGGTAGCCTAGCGTTTTGATGGAACTTTAGACTCGAACCTTGCAATTCTTATTTTTGCCCAACGACCTTCGTATGCTGTGCTCTCTCAATTGGCATCGGTGGTACAATCGGCGCAAGGGCGGCAGAACGCCGGCTGATGTTCAAAATTGCGGTCGAAGACCGTCTCACGAATTTACGCGCTATTAACGCAGGTGCCGCAGCTCAGCTGCGTTTTAGTTTGTGGGGCCGTGTTTTCGGTGCTGGCGAACGAAAGTCGGGAGAGGTGGACCAATGGACCCCAAGCTCACCATGCTTTTCCTTCTAATCGGCGCGATTATTGGCCTGTCACACCTTGATTATGAAAATCTGACAAAAGTGAAGCGTGGCTTCGGCGAGCAAGGCTGGCGCGGCATCGTGTCGAGACGACGTAAATCGTAGGCTTTGGGCATGCTTTCGGCTATATAGTTTGAGACTGCGGCTGTAGTCCGTTTGCTTTTTATTCGGACGCCAAAGAATCCCTTCAGGAGACAAGCCATGTGGAAGAAAGCCTTCCTAGGAGCGGCCGCGCTGATGATCGCGGGGTCTATAATCGTCTATGCGCAGCAAGGTCCGGAAGCTCAGACCATGAGCGTCGACAAGGGCGAATTTGCGGGTTCGCGTATTGGGGCGCTGCACGCGGGACTCGCGCTCAATGCGGACGACATGGCCGCGTTTGCCGACGCGCGTATCGCAGCGCTGCATGCAGGTCTCAAGCTTAGCGCCGATCAGGAAAAGATCTGGCCGGCCTTCGAGCAAGCATTGCGCAATCTTACCAAGATGCGGATGGACAGGTTTTCCGCTGCGCGCAACCTACAGCCGTCCTCCGATCCGGTTCAGCGGTTGCAGCGTCGGGCCGACGCCCTGAGCGCGCATGGTGCTGCTTTGAAGCAGCTCGCCGACTCGCTTGCGCCGCTTTATCAGAGCTTCGACGAGGGGCAAAAGCGCCGCTTCACGATCCTGGCGCGGTTCCTGCGGCCCCATCCGCAGCACTTCGGTCTGGGGCGAGGTGGCATGGAGCATCTCGGCGGCGATAACTTTCACACCGGCCCACTCGGTTCCGACGGCAATTAGATTCCCATCGCACCTGAATTCATCCGCCGTTACCGACGGCGGCGCGGTATCTGAGATCGTGAGGGGTGACGCTGCGGGGTGTTGGCCGCCGTGCAACATCGCGGCGGCGATCGGTTGATTAGTGCTTTGGTTTGCTCATATCCGCGATGAATTCGCCGATCTTTCGATTGAATTCCGCCGATGGGGAAACGGGGCCGATGCGTTGAACGTGGACCCTCAGCTGCTCCACTTCCTCGGTCACCAGGTAGGTCGGGAATTCCGCACCCCGCAGGCGCAGCTCCGCTCCCGCGTCATCCATGTCGCGAAGGCGGGAGTCAATCTGCCGCCTGACGAACTGCCGAAATGCTTTGGCCCACTCTACATTCAGTTGATCGAGCCTCAGCCTCGCAAAGCGCCGGCCGCGTGTTAGGTAGTCTCTGGTTTGCTCGAGCAATTCGTTTTGCAGCCAAACCTCGGGCAGGATCTCGAACCGCTCGGACAACATGTCCATTGACGCTTTCGACTCGCTCATCGGCTCCGCACCCACATGAGATTTCACGGGTCTTGAGGCTTTCACGCTGCTGCGACCTTAAGCGAGGAAGTCGAGGTTCCGCTTCGAGCGACGATCTCGCCCGTGCATGTCGGAATCGGTGTTGTCATCGGTATCCTCTGGCCTTTTCCGGCCCCCGAATAGCTTCTTCAGGCGGTCTTTTTGCTGCTGTGCGGCTTTGGTCAGCTCCTCAGCCTGCATCGCCAATTGGAAGGCGGTCGGTGGCGGCTTTGGCGGAGGTGGCGGCAATAGAGGCGGAAGCGGCGGCCGCGTATGGATTTTCATTGCAACACCCTTCGATCATCTCTCTCAATGAGCGGGCCGCAATAACGCTACGCAGCGGTCGGACGATCACGGTCGAGCAAGAAGCGCGCCAGATTACCTTGATGATTTTTCTATAAGATTTTAAATGCGCCCTCGGATCGGCAGGCTGTTATTTCCGGTAGGAAAAATCTGCCGCCCGTATTGCGGGGTTCCGATCACAATCCAATTGGGACTTTCAGTTAGACGACGCATGGCACGGGCGGGCGGCGCCAGTGGCGGATGCGAGGCTTGTCGTCGAATTTATCTCGTCTTTTCCAACGGGAGATGAACGATGGTTTGGCCACTACCTCGATTAAAGCTGATCGCATATTGCTGCATCATTATGATCGAACGTTCGTCATCCGCGCGCGGACATTGCACGACATCGTGTCGCAACCCGGCTTCATCGAGCATCTGCTCGAAGGCGTTATCGGCGTCGTACAAGGTGCCGCGCACAGGAAACGGGCCCGACATATAGATCTTGTGATCTGCTTGCGATGGCGCGAGGCAGTATTGCCAATCGGCTGCCAGCGCCGTTTGGGAACTCGCCACGATCAGCGCAAAGCCGGCGAAAATTTTTGTGAGCATCGTCGGAAATAATACTTGTGCTTGTGAGCGAACAAGCATTCTGGGTCGCGCCCCTCGTTGCCGTTAATATGGCTGTGTGCGGCATCGATTCGTCTAAAAATGCCGTAAAAAATCGAAGGTCTCTGGCAGCAAGACACACGGCTTGCGGCAAGGCCATTCACATAAAGGGTTTGCAACGATGGTTGAAGTCTGCACGCGCGGTGTCGACACCGGATTTGTGGCATTGGGTTATGCCAAAGTCGCGGTCCTTGGCATTGTGCAAGGGATCACCGAATTGCTGCCGATTTCCTCCACCGCGCATATGCGCCTAGTGCCTGCCGTACTCGGCTGGCAGGACCCCGGTTCGGCATTTTCCGCCGCGATGCAGCTTGCGGCCTTGGCCGCCGTCGTAAGCTACTTCTGGCGCGACGTGCGTGGTTTGGTGGTGAATTCGCTTCGGGCGATCGCCCACAAACAGTTCGGCGACCGCGACCTGCGCTTTTCTTTCTGGATTGCACTCGCAACGGTCCCCATCGGCATTGCCGGTCTGTTGCTGGCGAATGTTTTGAACACCTGCAATTCGCCGCTTCGCACGGTGAGCGTAATCGGTTGGGCATGCGTGGCGATGGCGCTTCTCTTAGGGATCGCTGAGGTCCGCGCCCGTCATCGGCGTACGATCGACGATGCTTCGTTTGTCGACGCGATGCTCGTCGGTATGGCCCAGGTTGGCGCCCTCATTCCCGGCGTATCCCGCTCCGGGTCGACCCTGACTGCGGCTCTCGCTCTCGGATTCAAGCGGGACGAGGCGGCAAGGCTTTCGTTCCTCCTCGGCCTGCCGGCCATCGCCTTGGCGGGCCTGAAGGAAATGTGGGAGCTCCATAAAATCCACCTCGATGGCCACGGCTGGTCGGTTTTGGCGGTTGGATTGATTGTGGCGTCGATTTCGGCGTTTTTCGCAATCTGGGGACTCATGCGCATTCTCGAGCAATTCTCGACTTGGCCGTTTGTGGCCTATCGGTTCGTGCTCGGCATCGTAATCCTTATCGGCGTCGCGACGGGGTGGCTCGGGTAGCTAGCTCCTGAAGGCCCACCTAAAAATCCCGTAAATTCGGACCGCCCCGATGTCCGCCTTGGGACGAGAAATTAACTGCCTCCCGTCCGCCTAAAAGGTTAGGAAGGAGGATTGGTGGGGGTGCCACGTGGCGTAATGGCTCCGAGCAACGCTTTTGGCCCGCATTTTGACACAGAATTTCGGTTTGAATTCCTGTAAGACAGACTAAATGGACCTTCGTCTGTAACTTGATCCAATCCGTCAAAAAGGCTTACCGAAAATGCGCAAGATCACACTCATTCTTCTCGGCGCCGCGGCTGGCGCAGTAATAACTTTGTCGGCCACGCAACCGTACGTGATCTTTGCCGCCACGACCGCCAAGGCGGCGGTGGAAGATACATACCGGCAACTTAATCTGTTCGGTGAGGTGTTTGAGCTTGTCCGTGCCGATTACGTCGAGAAGCCGGACGACAACAAGCTGATCGAGTCCGCGATCAACGGCATGGTGACGGGTCTCGATCCGCATTCCAGCTACATGGATCCGAAGAGCTTCCAAGACATGCAGGTGGAGACCCGCGGTGAATTCGGCGGTCTCGGTATCGAGGTCACCATGGAAGACGGCCTCATCAAGGTGGTGGCGCCGATCGATGACACGCCCGCCGCCAAGGCCGGCGTCATGGCCAACGATATCATCACCCAGCTCGACGGCGAGCAGGTGCAGGGTCTCACCCTGAACCAGGCGGTCGAGAAAATGCGTGGCCCGGTGGACACCAAGATCAAGCTGACCATCATGCGCAAGGGTCAGGACAAGCCGATCGAAATGTCGCTGACCCGTGAGGTCATTCGCGTACGTTCGGTGCGTTCGCAGGTGGAAGGGGACGATGTCGGCTATATCCGCATGACTCAATTCACCGAGCAGACCACCGACGGGCTGAAGAAGGCGATCGCCGACATTACGGCCAAAGTGAGCAACGACAAGCTCAAGGGCTACATCCTCGACCTGCGCAACAATCCGGGCGGCCTGCTCGATCAGGCCATTTCAGTTTCGAGCGCGTTCATCCAAAGGGGCGAGATCGTCTCAACACGTGGTCGTAACCCCGAAGAAGATCAGCGTTTCACTGCCAAGGGCGGGGATATCACTAAAGGCAAGCCGCTGATCGTGCTGATCAACGGCGGCTCAGCCTCCGCGTCTGAAATCGTCGCCGGCGCACTACAAGACCAAAAACGCGCGACCATTCTGGGTACGCAGTCATTCGGCAAGGGTTCGGTGCAGACGATTATTCCGCTCGGCACTGGCAACGGCGCGTTGCGGCTCACCACCGCGCGCTACTTCACACCGTCCGGCCGCTCGATTCAGGCCAAGGGTATCGTGCCCGACATCGAGGTGTTGCAGGACGTGCCGGATGACATCAAAGTGAAGACCGATACCAGCACCAAGGGCGAAGCTTCGTTGCGCGGCCACCTCAAGGGCGACGCCGGCAAAGAGCAGACCGGCTCGCAGTCCTACGTTCCGCCGGACCCGAAAAACGATAAGGCTCTCATCCTGGCTGAAGAACTGCTGCGCGGCACCAAGACCAATCCAGCCTTTCCGCCAAATATAAAGAACGCCTCAAATCATAACTGAACTTATCTTTCGACGACGTGTTTCGTCATTCGAAAGGTGCTGATTGTATTAGTCGTGATGACCGGTTCCCAGAGCCTATCGTTTGTGTGGCGCTCGGCGTCGTGATGATTGCCGGTTTCCATGATCGTTTCAGCGTCTTCGTGGAGTATAGGTTTTCTAATCTGAAATCTGGGCGCTCCTCATTCTGAAATTCTAAATCCGTCTGGTCATTTCCCCGCTTTGGGCGGCTTGCGGAGACCGAGTTCGGCAAAACGCGCGTAGGCCGCTTCGGTGTCGCTCGGCTCCGGCCATACCATCGGCGGAAAGCGGGCCCCGCCGAGATCGGGATCCGGGTCGTAGTCGAGGTTCATGGTGGCGTCGATCAGCATGCGGTTCCACTTGCCGGTGCCGAACAGCGCCGGATTGCGGTCGCGCCGGCGCGTCGACGGATCGAGTCCGGCGCCGAACGTCGCCGGCATGATTACAATATCGTTCTCGCCGGCGTTGACCCGGTAGGCGATGGCCCAGTCGACCGCCGCATAGTCATGAATGTCGATGTCGTCGTCGACGATGGTAACGTGCTTGTAGCGCACATGCGCCGCCGACGATCCCCAGATCGCGTTTGCCGCCTGCTTGGCTTGCCCGCGATAGCTCTGCTTCATGCCGATGAGCAGGTTGATGCCGGCATGCACCGGCGGACACCACACATCGGTGATTCCGGGGACGCCGGCGCGATCGAGCACGTTCCAGGCCGTGCCCGCGCGCATGATCGACGAACAGATGGCGTTTTCCGAGTAGCTGCCGGGCAACGAGCCCTCAATGCTGCCGCGCAGGATCGGATCGTTGCGATGGGTGATGGCGGTGACGCGGATCGTCGGCTTGGGCGAACGGTCGCCGGCGAGGTAGCCGGTAAATTCGGCGAACGGTCCCTCCATGGTGTAGGTCGCGGGATCGAGTTCGAGATATCCCTCGATGATGATTTCGGCGAAAGCCGGCACGTAGAGATCGACGGTCTCGCATTTGACCAGATCGACCGGTTCGCCACGGATGGCGCCCATGACGTCGTATTCGCAGACGCCCTTTGCTACGGGTGTGCCGCCGACGAAGCCGAGCGTCGGCTCCCATCCGATCGCCACGGCGATCGGCATTTCGGCACTGCCGCCGTTCTGCCAGGCGGTCACATGGTGGCCGATATGCTGTGCGCGCCACATCAGGATCGGAATTCGATCGCGACTTGCCAGCATGCCACGATAGATGCCGACGTTCATCACATCGGTCGTCGGATCCTTGGTGACCACGCCTCCATAGGTGAGAATGTAGCGGCCGCCGTCGAGCCGGTTCCAATGCGGCACCGGAAAGTCGTTCAGGTCGATGTTTTTGCCGGTGAGGACGTTTTCCTTCACCGGTCCGGTTTTGACGATCCTCGGCGCAATGCTGCCATTGAGACCGGTGCGGCCGACCTTCACGAGTTCGCGCGGGTGCGTGTCGGGCGAGAGCCCCAACATCATGGCAACGCGCCGATAGCTCGACAGGCCGTTGGTGAAGACCCTGCGGCAGCGGCTGTCCGCTTTGTGATAATCCTTGATGTTGTTGAACAGCAACGCCGGGCCGGTGCCCGCGCCCTGCGCCAGTCGCGAGATGGTGCCAAGCTCGATATTCCAATCAACCTCGGCGTTGATCTCTTGAAATTCGCCGGCGGCCTTCAGCGCGGCGATCCAGCCGCGAAGATCTCCAAAGGCAACCGGCTTTCTCTCCCCGGTCATTCCGTTCTCCTGGCTTTCTTGAGCTATGGCCGATGTTGAATGCGAGCTTCACGGCATGGTTGCCGCAGCCCGACATGCACGTCAATCCGATCCATTTCGACGTCATATTCTGTGGCAACCACGCGTCAGCGTGCACAGGATTCTCACCTGACAACTCTGGAAGATTTGATATCATTCCGCCAGCTCTTGCGCTGATTTTGTTCATCGGGGCGCAAGGCAAGATCGGCCATGCGGATCGTGCGAACGCCGCATTTCTTGAATTTTTCAATCAGCTTAGTCATGAGCGCCGAGGCTCCTTTATGCAGCCGGTGCTCCTTTTCGACACCGACCGCATAGAATCCCCGCACGTTGGGGCGCGCACACCGGCCATGAGCGGACCTCGGCAAGCGCGTAGCCAATCATCTTATCGCTGCTTTGGGCGACAAGCAGGCGCAGCATCTCGCTCGTTTCTCGTTAGCGAAAGGGTTCTGTCCGGAAGGCAGAGCGCGCGAAACCTATGACCCATGGGTCGAGGCTTATGGTCTCGGTAAGGTCTGTGGCATTGGTTCTGGCTACGGCGATGCCGCGTTTCCCGACGCATCGGCTCGCAGCCCGATTGGCCGACACTGGCCGAGCAGGGCGCCGCGAATTTCGAGTTCAACCGGGCCTTATCGTTCAGAAGGGGGCTGGCTGAAATCGTACTCAAGTTGGAGGTTGACGTCAGGGCCGTTTTGGTAGAACCGGAAATCGCCCAGAAGTTTGCAGTGTTCGGAGCGTTTCCGGCCAGCGAAAACCTGAAGGCCTATGTCGAGCGCATCAAACGGGAGACCTGCGCAAGTGTAGTGATCGTCAGCAAGGCCAATATCCGGGCTGAAATGTAGCACAAATAGCGGAGATAGAATGGACGGCGAAAGCGAGGAATTTAAACGTTGGGAAGCACGTTACAGCGCTCCCGGCTATGCTTTTGGCAAGGCGCCCAACTATTTTCTTGTCAAATGCAAACCTATGCTGCCGGTATCGGGCCGCATCTTGGCCGTTGCCGACGGCGAGGGGCGTAACAGCGTCTGGCTTGCAGAGCAGGGGTTCGACGTGCATGCGATCGATTTCTCGCCGACGGCGCAGAATAAGGCCCGCGCGCTCGCGCGGGAGCGTGGTGTGACCATTACTTTCGAACTCGCCGACGTCCACAGCTGGGCCTATCCAGAGGCGGCTTATGACGTGGTTTGCGAAATCTTCACTCAGTTCTCGACGCCTGCGGAGCGAGCGTTGAAGTGGGACGGCATGCGCAAAGCGCTTAAGCCGGGTGGCCTTCTCATCATCCAGGGTTACACCCCGAAGCAGCTTGCCTATGGGACGGGCGGCCCGAAGCAGCTCGATCAACTCTACACAAGACCGATGCTTGAAAAGGCATTCGCCGGCTTCCAGGACATGGTCTTTACGGAAGAGGAATTGGAACTGCACGAAGGCACGTCGCATGGCGGCATGTCGGCGGTGATCGGGTTGACCTGTCGAAAGCCAAATTAGCGTTTTGATCGGCCGCGAACTCTTGAACGTGCAGCCGCTTTGATCCGACGCAGCGGCTGTCGTTACATCTGCGCGCGCTGCATTTTCGCGCGGCCGATTTCGGTCTCCCGCTCCCAACTTAGAATTGTTCGCTGCAGAGCCTGAAATTTCGTTTCGACGACGCCATTGAACAATGGATCTTTCCGGTCATTCAAGCGCGCATCGATGGCGGCCCAATCTTCCTGCCGCAGACGCTGGATGGCGGCCGGGAACAACAGCCGCTCCTCCTTGTCCATGTGTTGGCGCTGGTGCTTGATAAAGTCGGCGACAACGTCATGGAACGTCTGCCGCAAGAACTCCCGCCCCGCCAAGATTTCCTCGACCGCCTCGACCAGCTTGCGCAAACGCTCGGTCTCGATTTCGTGCTCGGCTTCCACGTCGCCGACGCGGCTGGCGACGGCTGGATCGCGCATTTTCAACCTTTCGAAAACCATATCCTCTTTCGGATGATGACAATCCTCGGGATAGTCTTGGAAATACTGGATAATCGCCTGCAGAATCTCGTAATCGGGCGCCTCGCCGCGGTCGAAGACCTCCAACTCGTGCTCCAGAACGAGGAGCAGTTTGTCGATGTTGCGATGCTCTTCGAGCAGAATCTGGATGATGTTTGACATCGATCGACCTCGGCCGCGTTCGTTCAAACAAGATCGGGATTGACCAGTAATCGTCCCGTCCGGACCGCACCTTGACAGCTTACACTAAAGATTAATGCCGAATCCGCGCGGCTCTTTGCGCTATGTCAAAACAGCAATCGGTCCAATCCACTAGAAATTATCGCGATTTAACAATCACGCTCGAGAGCCGAATCGATGGTCGACGCAAGCCCTGCGGCAGGTTTCAAAATTCTGGCGCGTGAAGACTTTTCCGACGTGACCTATTCCCTGGTCGTCCATCACCCGCTGATGGCGCGGGCCGCGCAACCGGGGCAATTCGTCATTGTGATGTCGCACGAATCAGGTGAGCGCATACCGCTCACCATCGCGGACTTCGACCGCAAGAAGGGTACCGTGACCCTGGTCGTGCAGGCGGTCGGCAAGTCGACCAAGGAGATGCAGCAGACCTGCCAGCCGGGGACCTCGCTCTTCGGGATCGTCGGGCCCATGGGGGTGCCAAGCCCGCTGACCGGAAAGAAAAAGGTGGTCTGCGTCGGCGGCGGCCTCGGTGTTGCGCCCATTTACCCGCAGGCCCGCGGATTTAAGGAAAACGGCGCCTATGTGATCGGCGTGCTCGGTTTCCGGACCAAGGACCTGGTCTTCTGGGCCGACAAGTTCAGGGCGTGCTGCGACGAACTGATCCTGTGCACCGATGACGGCTCTGTCGGCATGAAGGGCTTCGTCAGCGACGGCATCAAGGTTGCCATCGAAGGACACAAGGATATCGACGAGGTCGTGGCGATCGGTCCGCCTATCATGATGAAGGCCTGCGCCGACACGACGCGGCCGCACGCGATCAAGACAATCGTCAGCCTCAACCCAATCATGGTCGACGGCACGGGCATGTGCGGCGGCTGCCGCGTCAAGATCGGCAACGAGGTGAAGTTCGCCTGCGTCGACGGTCCCGATTTCGACGGGCACAAGGTCGACTTCAACGATCTGATGATGCGTCTCCGTCGCTACAAAGAAGAAGAAAAGGCGGCGATGGATCGCTGGTCAGAAAACTGCCGCATGATGCAGCAGGTTCCGGTCACGTCGAAGGGCGAGGCGCCTGAGTCGCTGCCCGATCCGTTCGAGGAGACGCTCGGGGGGTAGCGACACCTCGGCGAGACGGCTTACTGGTCATACGAAATTTGTTAGGCGCACGGGAATTGCACAATGGCTAAAGCGGCGAAGAAGAAGAAAACCATTCGCAGTATTCCTCAAGCGCGCACGCCTGTGCGCGAACTCGCCCCGCAGGTGCGGGTTAAGAATTTCGAAGAGGTGAATTGCGGGTATTCGCTCAACGAGGCGCTCAACGAGGCCGAGCGCTGCCTGTTATGCCCCGAACCGGGTTGCATCGCGGGTTGCCCGGTCAATATCAACATTCCGAAATTCATCGAGGCGCTCACCAACAAGGATTTGCGCGGCGCCTACGACGTCATCACCGCCAGCAATCTGCTGGCTTCGGTGTGCGGCCGCGTCTGCCCGCAGGAAACGCAATGCGAGGGCGTGTGCATTGTCGGCGAGACGCTCGAACCCGTGGCGATCGGCCGCCTCGAACGCTTTGTCGGCGACACCGCCATCAAGGAGAAGTGGACCAACATCCCCTATATCGAGCCGAACGGCTACAAGATCGGGATCGTCGGTTCGGGTCCCGCCGGTATGGCCTGCGCCGCCGACATGGCCAAGGCCGGATGTGGCGTCACCGTCTTCGAGGCGTTCCACCAGGCCGGCGGCGTTCTGAAATACGGCATCCCGGATTTCCGTCTGCCCAATTCGGTGGTCGACGCGGAAATCGACAACTTGCGTAAGCTCGGCGTCAAGTTCGAATGCAATACGCTGGTTGGTCGCCTGTTCACCATCGAACAGATGCGCGACGAACTCGGCTTCGATGCCGTCTTCATCGGCACCGGCGCCGGTTATCCGTCGATGCTCGGCATCCCCGGCGATTCACTCAATGGCGTGCTGTCCGCCAACGAACTGCTCACCCGCTGTAACCTGATGCGGGCCAAAGAATTCCCGAATTTCGACACACCGATCCCGCTTGGCAAGCGCGTCGCCGTGATCGGCGCCGGGAACACCGCGATGGACGCCACGCGCGTCAGCCTGCGCCTTGGCGCCGAAAAAGTTTACTGCATCTATCGGCGCTCGCGTGCGGAGTGCCCGGCGCGCGTGGAAGAAGTGCATCACGCCGAGCAGGAAGGCGTCGAGTTCCACTGGCTCACTGCGCCGGTCGAAGTGCTTGACGACGGCAAGGGCAGCGTGCGCGGCATGCGCTGCATCCGCATGGAGCTCGGCGAGCCCGACGATTCCGGCCGGCGCCGGCCGGTTCCGGTGAAGGGCAGCGAGTTTGAATTCGAATGCGATCAGATCGTGTTCGCCATCGGCACCAACGCCAACCCGATCATCGGCCAGACCTCGCACCTTCGCCTCAACAAGCGCGGCTACATCGCCGCCGACGATACACTGGCGACGTCGACGGCGGGTGTGTACGCCGGCGGCGACATCGTCACCGGCGCCGCGACGGTGATCGAAGCGATGGGTGCCGGCCGCAAGGCCGCGCGCAGCATGAAGGCCTACTTGAGAATCCGTGATTCCAGCGATGACGCTGCCGGCAAGTCCGCCGGCACGTTCTTCGGGATCGATCTGCGCGAACGCAATTTCGCGCGCATTCGCGCCGCTTAAGGTAACACTATGACCGACACTGCTGAAATTGATGCCAAGCCTCGCCCGCGTCCGGGCAAAGGCGCCCGCTCTGAGCAAAAGGGCAAGGCCGCCGTCACATTGAGCGAGCATATCGTCGAGATCGTCAGCGACTCCGGCGAAGGGGCGCAGCGCTGCGGCCAGACCTTCGGGGCGATCGCCTCGCAGATGGGTAACGGCGTGTGGACCGAGGAGATCATCCCGGCGGAAATCCGCCCGCCCGCGCGCAGCGTCGCCGGCGGCAGCGGCAATCGCATCCGAATCGGCGCCGGCCGCATCACCAATGCGGGCAATGAGACCGACCTGGTGATCGCCTTCAACGAACAGGTGCTGCTCGGCCGCGTGCGTACCGGCGAACTCAAGCCGGACTGCACGATCTTGCTGGAAAGCATGTGGCGCGAGAGCAAAGATCCGAAAATCGCCGCGTCCTACACGGAGACCTATGAGCAGCTGGTGAAGGCCGGCTACAAGGTGATCGAAATTCCGATGGAGACGGAATGCCGCAAGCTCGTGGCCGATGCCCGGCGCGGCAAGAATATGTTCGCGCTCGGTATCCTCTGCAATATTTTCAGCTTCGACCCCAAGCACGGCCACAAGCAGATTGCCGTCACCTTCGGCAAGAAAGACGCGAGCATCGTTCAGCAGAACGTGATGCTGTTGGACGCCGGCTACGAGTGGGCCGAGAAGAATCTCGACTTCAAATATCGCATCCCGGCGACGCGCAGCACCGAGCCGCAAATCGTCGTCAACGGCAACACCGCACTGGCGCTTGGCGTGCTCGCTTCCGGCATGGAAATCTGCGCCATGTACCCGATCACGCCGGCCACCTCGGTTTCGCATTATCTGAGCAGCGTGTTCGAAAAGGTCGGCGGCATCGTGCATCAGGCCGAGGATGAGATCGCGGCCTGTACGTTCGCAATCGGCGCTTCTTACGCCGGCAAATGCGCCGTCACCGTCACCTCTGGGCCGGGCTATTCACTCAAGCAGGAGGGGATCGGGCTCGCGGTGATGGGCGAAATTCCGCTTGTCGTCATCAACGTGCAACGCGGCGGTCCCTCGACCGGCCAGCCGACCAAGGTTGAGCAGGGCGATTTGATGACGGCGATCTTCGGCAGCCATGGCGACGCCCCGAAGGTGGTGCTCGCGCCGGGCACGATCGAGGAGTGCTTCTATTCGGTAATCACCGCGCGCAAGATTGCCGAGACTTTCAACATGGTGGTGGTGGTGCTTACCGACACCAGCCTGGCCTCATCGCAGCAGCCATTCCCGCGGCCGCAATTCAGCGAAGCGTGGCTGGCGCCGCCAATCGACCAGAGCGAAATCCCGGAAGGGCTCAAGCCTTACGACTGGGATGCCAAGACCGGCCTGGCGCGCCGCTTCATCCCGGGCCAGCCCGGCGGCATGCATACCTTGACCGGCCTCGCGCATGACCGGCTGAGCCATGTCGCTTATGACCCCGACAGCAACCAAGCGGGTATCCGCGCGCGGGCACTCAAGCTCGCCGCGCTGCAACGGACACTCAAGACGCCGACGGTGTTCGGCGGCGACAAGGGCGATCTCCTGGTCATCGGCTGGGGCAGCACCAAGGGCGCGATCGAGGAATCGATCGAGAAACTGCGCGCTGAAGGCCGCAAGGTGTCGTCGCTGCATCTCACCTTCCTGCAGCCGATGGCGCCCGGCATCAAAGAGATCATGCAGAAGTTCAAGAAGGTGATGACGATCGAGGGTAATTGGAGCGACGACCCGAAGGACGAGATCATCGACGAGAGCAATCGCCGCTATTCGGCGCTCGCCACCTTGCTGCGCTCGCGTTACCTCATCGACGTCGATTGCTGGAGCGAAGTGCGTGGTGCGCCGATCAAGCCGGCGATGATCCAGCGCGTCATCCTGGAAAAACTGAAGCAGAAATAAGAGGCACGAAGCCATGACCATTCACGCCACCGAATGCCTCTTGCGGCTGCACGACCAGCACCACGAGATCGAAGATTACCAGAGCGGCGTGCCGCGCTGGTGCACCGGCTGCGGCGACAATGCCATCCTCGCGGCAGTGCAGCGGCTGTGCCGCGACGAGGACCTGCGGCCCGAAAAGACCATGTTCGTATCGGGCATAGGCTGCTCCAGCCGCTTCCCGCATTACATGAAGACCTACGGATTCCACGGCATCCACGGCCGCGCGCTGCCTGTGGCCGAAGGCATCAAGATGTCGCGGCCCGACTTGAACGTCTTCGTGAATACTGGCGACGGCGATTGCTGCAGCATCGGCGCGGCGCATTGGATTCACGCTATCCGCTACAATATGAACATGACGGTGATGCTGCACGACAATCAGATCTACGGGTTGACTAAAATGCAGGCGTCGCCGACGTCTCCGCGCGGAACCAAGAGTAATACGACGCCGCGCGGCAGCTATCTTGACGGGCTCAATCCTTTGACCGTGACGCTCGGCGTGCAGAACGTTTCGTTCGTCGCGCAGGCGGTCGATTGGATACCGGAAGTGCTCTACGACATCATCAAGGCGGCCTATCACCACAAGGGGCTGTCGTTCGTGCGTATCCTGCAGCGCTGCCCGGAATGGCTGCCGAAAATGCTCGATCCGTGGGTGCATGATCCGCTCAAGACCATGCTGCTGACCCACGCGGATGGCATTACCCTCAGCCCGAACCTGTCCAAGGTCTACAAGACCCAGGAACAGCACGATCCTGCGAACATCAACCGGGCGCGCGAGATCGCCTCGCTCGCCGATCCGATCCCGGTCGGCATCCTTTATCGCAATCCGGAGATCCCCTGCTACGAAGTGCTGCGCGATGCCGGACAACAGCGTTCGGCGAAATACGTCAAGGCGGGCTTTGAATCGGAACTCGACAAGTTCACGGTCTGGCCGCAGGACGAAAACACCAAAACTCAACCAGGTGCCTGAGGATTTAGCGGGCTCGGACGAAAACGACTAAGGCGAATTCAGCATGCAAGTAGAAACTCAAGCGCACATCGCGTTTCATCTCACGGGGCGGATGCCTCAGGGCGAGGCCGATGTGCTGGCCCGCAGCGATCTGCAGCCAGCGGTCTTCGCCGGTTACCGCGATCTCACGGCGCTGCGTTACGATTTCCCGCTCGTCCTGATCGCGGGCGGCGACGGACAATCGGTACAATCATTGTCCGCCCTGTTCGATGCTGCGGCTCAGGCGGTCGCGGCGAATGGCGACAGCGAGCGCGCACGCAAACATGCCGCCCGGCTCGAACGCGAAATCCGTAAACTGGTCGCGGGGGGTGCGACCGGAACATTGTCCAGCCTTTGCGATGCTGCTGCCGCCAGCATGGGGGCCAAGAGCGACGAGCAGCTAGCAAAAAGCTTGAAAAATCTGCGCGCCGCGCTGAAGAGCGACGGCGAGGTCATCGACTGTGACAAGGCGATGCCGTTCCGGCTGTTCCGGCATGCCTGGCAGGCCTTGCAGGACCGCAAGGCGCAGAAATTCCGCGCCGAGATCAACAAGCTGATCATGAAGCTGTCCGACATCATGAGCTCGGATTTTGGCCACTCGAAGGAAGGAATGAGCGCCGAACGGCTGCAGGCCTCGATCGGTTCGGCGCATCGGGGGGCTTTCGATTTCGCCGCAATGTCGCGCATGCTGACCGCGGCGACAGTCAATGTGCCGATGGCGGAAAAGCGCCGCCAACGGATTCGCGGGCTACTTGCCGCGCTCCGGACACAACGTTTCGTCCCGCCGGGCACCAACAGCGACAAATGGATCGGCGTCGCCGAGCCTTACTCTTTCACGTTCGAATCCTGCGCCGAAGCCGTCGCCGCCTACCGCGAGCGGCTGCCGAAAATGACCGAGCTTGCCAAGGCGATGGCGGTTGCCAAGCTCGAGACCGACGGCGAATACAACGAGGCGAACCACGACGCCTTCTTCGCCGGATTCGGCGACAATGGTCTCGATGCCGACGACATCGCGGCCTTCCCGGATTATCTGATTTGCCTGCGCGCCAACGACTTTCGGGCGGCGGAACAGGACCTGATCTTGCGCGCCTTTGTCGCCGGCATGCCGGCCAAACTGGTCGTGCAGACCGATGATCTGCTCGAACAATCGCCGATCCGGGACGACTATGTGATCGCGGCCTTGCGCGGACGGGAAGTCGCCAGCGCGGCGATCGGATTGGGCGCGTCCTTTGTCCTGCAGTCGAGCAGCTCCAATCTGGTTCAACTGCGCGAGCAGATTCAGCGCGGACTTGGCCTATCGCGGGCCGGCCGTGTTCAGTATCTTCTCCGGCGCAAACGGCGGCAGCCTGCCGCCGTACCTCGCGGCCGCCGCGGCCGCGGAATCGCGGGCATTTCCATCATTCGTCTACGATCCTTCGGCGGGAACAGACTGGGCGTCGCGGTTCTCGCTTCAGACCAACAGCCAGGTCGATGTCGATTGGCCGGTGCAGCGCGTCGACTATGAAGACGCGGAGCAGCAACTGATATCAGAGAACGTCGCGTTCACGCTGGTCGACTTCGCGGCCTGCGATCCGCGCTGCGCTAAATACTTCGCCAAGGTCGCGCGTGCCAAGTGGACCGCCGATCTGCTGCCGGTTGCCGAATTCATGATGCGCGAGCCGAAAGACGTTGCCGACAAGGTGCCGTGCTTGTTGATGGTCGACGGCGACAATCGTCTGCAGAAAGTGATCGTCAACGACGCGCTGGTGCGCGAGGCGCGCCGTTGTGCCGACACCTGGCGCAGCCTGCAGGAACTCGGGGGCATTCATAATTCACATGCGGCGAGGCTGGTCGAACAGGAGCGGAAAGTCTGGGCCGAGCAGACACAGGCGGCCGCTGCTGAGGCTGCGGCGAGCCAGGCTCAAGCCAACGCGACGGTTGCCGCTCAGGCGGTACCGGCCGCTGCGGCATCCGTTGCGGCCGCGCCCGCCACCGTCGAGGCCGCGCCGGAGAAGGCGTCGGACGATCCCTACATCGAGACCTCGCGCTGCACGAGTTGCAACGAGTGCACGCAGATCAATGACAAGATGTTTGGCTACGACGCCAACAAACAGGCATTCATCAAGGATGTGAATGCCGGAACCTATCGTCAGCTCGTGGAGGCCGCGGAGAATTGCCAGATCTCGATCATTCATCCCGGCAAGCCGCGCAATCAGAACGAGCCTGGGCTCGACGAATTGATCAAACGAGCGGAGCCGTTCCTCTAGACCGATCCGCTCTTCCCACCACCATCATCCCTGACATCGACGCAGCGAGTTGAAGCCGAATGAAGATCGTTATTGCCGCAGAAGCCGACCCTGGTGAACCGCGGGTTGCGGGGACGCCTGAGACGGTGAAGAAGCTGAAGGGTCTTGGCGCGGAGGTCTGTGTTGCGCGCGGGGCGGGGCTTTCGTCTGGGATACCGGACGCGGAGTATGAGGCGGCGGGGGCGAAGCTTGGCGGCGATGACGTCGCCAAGGATGCCGACGTGGTGTTGAAGGTCAAGCGGCCGACGGCGGCGGAGCTCAAAGGCTACAAGAAGGGGGCGCTGGTCATCGCCATCATGGATCCGTACGGCAACGATGCGGCCTTGAAGCAGATGGCGGATGCCGGGGTTGTTGCGTTTGCCATGGAGTTGATGCCGCGTATCACGCGGGCGCAGTCGATGGACGTGCTGTCGAGCCAGGCCAATTTGGCGGGCTATCGGGCGGTGATCGAGGCGGCGGAGGAGTACGGGCGGGCGCTGCCGATGATGATGACGGCGGCGGGCACGGTGCCGGCGGCGAAGGTGTTCATCATGGGGGTTGGCGTTGCCGGCTTGCAGGCGATCGCCACGGCGCGGCGGTTGGGCGCCATTGTGACGGCGACCGACGTGCGGCCGGCGACCAAGGAGCAGGTGGAGAGCCTGGGGGCGAAGTTCCTGGCGGTCGAGGACGAGGAGTTCAAGAACGCGCAGACGGCGGGCGGCTACGCCAAGGAGATGTCGAAGGAATATCAGGCCAAGCAAGCGGCGCTGGTGGCCGAGCACGTCAAGAAGCAGGACATCGTGATTACCACGGCGCTCATTCCGGGCCGTCCGGCGCCGCAGCTGATCTCCAAGGAGATGGTGGCCTCGATGCGGCCCGGCTCGGTGATCGTGGATCTGGCGGTCGAGCGCGGCGGCAATGTGGAAGGCGCCAAGGCGGGAGAAATCGTCCAGGTTGGACCGGCCAAGATCGTCGGCTACCTCAACGTGGCGGGGCGCCTGGCGGCGTCGGCCTCGGCGCTCTACGCCAAGAACCTGCTGACGTTCCTCGACACCATGATCGACAAGAAAGAGAAAAAGCTTGCGGTCAACTGGGACGACGAGATCGTCAAAGGCACGCTTTTGACCCGCGACGGGGCGGTGGTGCATCCCAACTTCAAGCCGAAGACGGCGGCCTAGCGCATGATCCCGAAAAGTGGGAACCGGTTTTCGGATAAGATCATGCGCAAACAAAATGTAAGGCGAGCACGATGATGCAATTTCGACGGACGATGGTTTAAGGAGAGCCGAGATGGAACATGTGGTGCAAGCGGTCGATCCCTTTGTCTTCCGGCTGTCGATCTTCGTCTTGGCGGTGTTCGTCGGCTACTACGTGGTGTGGTCGGTGACGCCGGCGCTGCATACGCCGCTGATGTCGGTCACCAACGCGATCTCCTCGGTGATCGTGGTCGGCGCGCTGCTGGCGGTTGGCGTGGCGCTGATTGCCAACGACAACGGCACGATCCTGGCGCGGGGCCTGGGCTTCGTCGCGCTCACTTTCGCCTCGGTCAACATCTTCGGCGGCTTCCTGGTCACCCAGCGCATGCTGGCGATGTACCAGAAGAAAAAGAAATGACGAGGCCCTTATCACCCGATGACCCGGCCATCCTTTTCTCTGCATCGTAAGGTCTAGCTATGAGCCCCAATCTCGTCGCGCTGCTCTATCTGGTCGCCGGCGTCCTGTTCATCCAGGCGCTGCGCGGGCTGTCCTCGCCCGACACCAGCCGGCGCGGCAACTATCTCGGCATGATCGGCATGACCATCGCGGTCCTGACCACGCTCGGCTCGCACCCGCCGGACGGCGCGCTGGCCTGGGGCCTGGTGGCCGGCGGCATCGTACTCGGCGGCGGCATCGGTGCTGTGATCGCGCGGCGCGTGCCGATGACCTCGATGCCGGAACTGGTGGCGGCCTTCCACTCGCTGGTCGGCATGGCGGCGGTCTTGGTGGCGGCGGGCGCCTATTACGCGCCGGCGGCCTTCGACATCGGCAGCGAGGGCCACATCCACCAAGCCAGCCTGATCGAAATGTCGCTCGGCGCCGCCATCGGCGCCATCACCTTCACCGGCTCGGTGATCGCCTTCTTGAAGCTGTCGGGCCGCATGAGCGGCAAGCCGATCATGCTGCCGGGGCGCCACGTCATCAACATCGCGCTGTTCGCGGGGCTGGTGTTCTTCATCTACCACTTCTATCTCGGGCAGACGGCGCTCGACTTCTGGATCATCGTCGCCATCTCGCTGACGTTCGGTGTGCTCATCATCGTGCCGATCGGCGGCGCCGACATGCCGGTGGTGATCTCGATGCTCAACTCCTATTCGGGGTGGGCGGCCGCCGGCATCGGCTTTACCCTTGGCAACACCGCGCTGATCATCACCGGCGCGCTGGTCGGCTCCTCGGGCGCGATCCTGTCCTACATCATGTGCAAGGGCATGAACCGCTCGTTCATCTCGGTGATCCTGGGCGGCTTCGGCGGCGAGGTGGCGGGCCCGGCCGGCGGCGCCGAGCAGCGTCCCGTGAAGCTCGGTTCGGCGGACGATGCCGCCTACATCATGAAGAACGCGCAGAAGGTGATCATCGTGCCGGGCTACGGCATGGCGGTGGCGCAGGCCCAGCACGCCTTGCGGGAAATGGCCGACAAGCTGAAAAAGGAAGGCGTCGAGGTCAAATACGCCATCCACCCGGTAGCCGGCCGCATGCCGGGCCACATGAACGTGCTGCTCGCCGAAGCCAACGTGCCCTACGACGAGGTGTTCGAACTGGAAGACATCAACTCCGAGTTCGCGCAGGCCGACATCGCCTTCGTCATCGGCGCCAACGACGTCACCAACCCGGCGGCGGAAGAAGACAAAACCTCGCCGATCTACGGCATGCCCGTGCTGCAGGTCTGGAAGGCCGGCACCGTGATGTTCATCAAGCGCTCGCTCGCCTCCGGCTACGCCGGCATCGACAATCCGCTGTTCTACCGCGACAACACCATGATGCTGCTCGGCGACGCCAAAAAAATGACCGAAAGCATCGTCAAGGCGATGTGAGCCAAAACAGCAATCGACGAAATGCAATGGCCGGGCAAAAAGCCCGGCCGATTTCTTTTTAGGAGTTCGTCGCGACTTCGCCGACCGTCTCGACATCCCACTTCGGCGCGCGCTCGGGCGGGTTGGCGATGCGCACGTGCCGGCTGCGTAACGCCGACATCCGCCGCATCTCGTCGTTGCTGAGCGACCAATCGAATACGTCGAGGTCTTCCCGGATGTGCGCCTCTTCGAGCGGGCGCGGCACCGCCGCGACCATCGGCTGCTGGATCAGCCAGCGCAGGCAGACCTGACCGATCGTTTTGCCGTGTGCCTTGGCGATGGCGCCGACGACCGGATCGTCGAGCAGCTCGCCGCGCGCCATCGGGCAATATGCGGTCAGGATCATGCCGTGCCGCTTGAGCGCCGCGAGCATGCGGTCCTGCGGCAGGTAGGCGTGATATTCGACCTGGTTGGTGATCAGCGGCTCAGGGCAGACCCTCACCGCCTCGTCGAGCATGGCGATGGTGAAATTCGACACGCCGATATGGCGCGCCATGCCGCTGCGCTTGGCCTTGGCCAGCGCGCCCAGCGTCTCGCTGAACGGCACCTTGGGCTGCGGCCAATGCACCAACAGCAGATCGACATAGTCGAGTTGCATCGTCTTTAGGCTGGTCTCCGCCGAGCGCAAGAAGTCGCCTCGTGCGCGTCGAGCTCGGTCACCTTGGTTGTGACCCACAGTTCTTCGCGCGCGATGCCGCTGGCGCGAATGCCTTCGCCGACCTTTTCCTCAGTGCCATATTTGCGCGCGGTGTCGATCAGGTGATAGCCGCTCTTGATGGCGTAGGCGACCAATTCGGAGCCGCGCTGCGGCAGTTCCATGGTGCCGTAGCCGATTGCCGGCATTTTTGCGCCATGCGCGATGAGAGTGAAGGCTTTAGGGGATTGCATCGGGGGACTCCGGCAGATGAGGGCGGGACGAAATACTAATGCGGCGGCGGCGCCATAGTAAACCGGTCGCTGTTTTCGCGCGACCGATTTTCATCCGCTCGCTTGCGTCGTGCGCGCCGTCGGCGGCCGTTGGCGTTGCAGGGCGATATTGTTGACCGCAAGATATGATTAGAGTGCGTATCGCATTATCGGCGGTTTAGCTGGCGGGAGAAGGAAATACACCATGTCGCGGCACGCAAATTATGTTCCCAAGGGTGTGATCCCGGCGGTGCTGCTGCCGTTCGAGAACGACCTCTCGATAGATGAGGCGAGCTTCCGCAAGCATTTGCGCGATGTGGCTGCGGCCGAGGACCTGTCCGCCGTCACCATCAATGCGCATTCGACGGAAGTGGCTTCCTGCACCTTCGAGGAACAACGCCGCGTGCTCGACATCGCCCAGGACGAAATCGGCGGCCGGTTGCCGCTGGTCAACGGCATCTGGGCCGACGGAAGTCTCGAAGCCGCGCGGCTCGCGCGCATGGCGGACGAAGGCGGCGCCTCGGCGCTCCTGGTGTTTCCGCCGGCGCCGTTCACGCTCGGCCAGAATGCGGCGATGGCGCTCGCGCATTTTAAGCGCATCGCCGCCGCCACCGACTTGCCGCTGATCGTGTTCCAGTATCCACTGGCGACGGGGCAGGGCTATCCGAAGGACACGCTGCTCAAGCTGTGCGACGAGGTGCCGAGCATCCGCGCCATCAAGGATTGGATCGGCAACGTGCCGCATCATGAATGGCACATTCGCACGCTGCAAAATCTAACGCGGCCGGTAAATGTGCTCACCACGCATTCATCGTGGCTGTTTGCGTCGCTGGCGCTCGGCCCCAATGGCCTGCTGTCGGGCTCGGGTAGCGTGATCGCCGATCTGCAGGCGCAGCTGTTCCGCGCAGTGCAGAAGAATAACATGGCGGAGGCAAAGCGCCTCAACGACTGCATCGAGCCGACCGCGCGGGTGTTCTACGCCGAGCCGTTCGTCGACATGCACAACCGCATGAAGGAAGCGCTGGTGCTGCTCGGCAAGCTGCCGCGCGCCGTGGTGCGCCCGCCGCTGGTCAAGCTCGAGCGCGCCGAGATCGCGCGCATCCGCGCCGCGTTGATCGAGGCCGGTTTGCTCGATAAGAAAGCGGCGCGGGACGCGGCGTAGTTTTTCTTCGTCCCGGGCGAGCGACGCGAGACCCGGGACTTGCATACTCCGCAGACTATTGAGAGTTCTCGGCGTATGGGTCCCCGCCTTCGCGGGGACGACAGCCCATTACATAATTGCAAACTCGGTATTCTTCCGGTCCGTCACCAGCATGCTGCCGGGATAATGCGTGATGCAGAAGTCCGGCTTCACCGTCGCAATCACCGATTGCGGCGTCACGCCGCAGGCCCAGAACACCGGCAGTTCGTCGTCGTTAACCGGCACCGCGTCGCCGTAGTCCGGCTTCATAATATCGGCGATGCCGATCAGTTCCGGCTTGCCGATATGCACCGGCGCGCCGTGCACCGACGGAAAGCGCGTGGTGATCTGCACCGCGCGGATGGCATTGGCCGGCGTCATCGGCCGCATCGACACCACCATGGGTCCGCGGAACGGTCCGGCTTCGTGCGTGGCGATCGAGGTGCGGTACATCGGCACGTTGCAGCCGCGCGTGATGTGGCGCAGCTCGATGCCGTCGGTCGTGAGCGCTTCCTCGAAGGAAAACGAGCAGCCGATCACAAAACTCATCAGGTCGTCGCGCCACACGTCGCGTACGTCTTTCGGCTCGGCAATCAACTTGCCGTGGCGCCAGACGCGGTAGCGCGGCAGATCGGTACGGATGTCGAGGTCTTGGCCAAGCTCCGGCACGCGCCAATCTCCCGGCGCCGACATGCCGATCAGCGGGCATGATTTCGGGTTGAGCTGGCAGAAACGCAGGAAGTCGGCGGCGAGCATCTGCGGCAGGATAGCCAGGTTGCCCTGGACAAAGCCGGGCGCTAAGCCCGAGGTCGGTCCGCGGTGCCCGTCGGCGCGGATCATCAGGCGTGCCGCCAAACCGCTGTCGGGCGGCGGCGTTTGGTCGCGACGTCGGCGGGTGACGGTCATGGCTGTTTTGACCTGTTGAAACTGAAGTCCCGATCCTGCCAATTTAGCACCGGCCGCGTCGCAGCACGAGCGCGGCCGCACAATCGGTGGGCACTTATCCGACCAGGTGAACGCGCATCCGGCACTGTCGAAATAGCGGTTGAAACTTGAGCCAGGATCGCGTTTGCTTACGAGACTTATCGAGACAAGAGCCCGCCAAGGGCCGCAGGGAGGAAGTGGCAATGCGGCCATATGCCGGCACGGTGGGGCGTGCGGTGTTTGAGCCCGCGGCTGTGCTCGGTGGACGCGACGCGTCCGCTTGCGCGCCGAGCGGGGCTGGTGCGTATTCGCGTAACGACATGCTGATGATGCTTCGACGCCCGCGCACCCGCGCGGGCTTTTCGATTCGAACAATCAAATCCTAGAGGGAGGACTTGCAATGACTGAAAAGTGGAAAGACGAGCCTTGGGCGCAGGACTTCTGGTACAGCGGCAAGGTTACGCGCCGGCGTGTCGTCGGTTGGGGCGGCGGTGCGATTGGCGCGATGATGCTGGTGCCGGCGCCGTGGCGCGCGGCCTTCGGCGCAGCCAAGCCTTACAAGATCGGTTCGGAGCAGCCGCTCTCGGGCGCTGGCGCCGCCGGCGGCAAGACCGCGGTGGTCGGATTGCAGATGGCCGCCGACCGTATCAACAAGAACGGCGGCATCAACGGCCGCCCCGTCCAGCTGGAAATCGCGGACGACGAATCCAAGCCCGACGTCGCGCGCCGCAAGACGCAGAAGATGGTCGAAGAGGAAAACATCGACATTCACTGCGGCGGCTTCCTCTCGAATATCTGTCTCGCCTGCATGCCGGTGTGGCAGGAGGCCAAGATCGTCAATATGATCACGGTCTGTCTCGATACCACGCTGACCACGTCGCATTGCAACCGCTACACCTTCCGCCTGCACGATTTCGCGCCGGCACAGGCGGTCGCCTTCGCGCCCACGCTCACCAAGATGGGCAAGAAATGGCACCTCGCCTATGCCGATTATTCCTGGGGCCAGTCGACGCGCGACGCCTATATCGAGGAGATCAAGAAGAACGGCGGCGAAGTCGTCGGCACCACCGGCATCCCTCTCGGCACTCCCGATATGACGCCCTTCCTGTCGAAGATTTCCGGCAACTTCGACGGGTTGTTCGGTATTTTCTTCGGCAAAGACGGCGTGACTATCGCCAACCAAGCCTATGATCTCGGCCTCACCAAGAAGTATAAGTGGGCGGGCGACGGCTCGATCTCCGAGTCGACCAATCTGCTCGCCATCGGCAACAAGATTGACGGCTTCGTGGCCATCAATCGTTACATCCCGATCTTCGCCGGAACGCTCGATACGCCTTACCACAAGGCGTGGTTCGCTGAAGCCAAGGCGCGGCTGGCCAAGATCGACCCGTCGGGACCGCTGCCCGACAAATATGTGCAGTCGAACTTCGAGGCCTTGAACGCCCTGAAGATCACCATGGAATGCTCGAAATTCGAGGGCCGCAAGGACACCATGAAGCTGATCGAAGCGCTGGAAGGTTTCGAAGCTGAAAGGCCGGCCCGGACTTCCTCCAAGGGGACAAGACCATGCGCAAGGCCGACCATCAGGCGTTCCTCCACGAATTCATCTTCGAGGTCAGCGGCGGAACCTATCACCTCAAGGAGACGGTGCCGAAGGACAAGACCGTGGTGCCGCCGGCCTGCAATTTCCCCGCGGCGTAAACGCGCGTGGAACCGGCTATCGACGCACGCTCCCCGGCGCCAAGCCGGGGAGCGGCTTCGTCTGCATATCCTCAGGACAGAAATGCTGTCCGTCCATTTCGGCGGACTGGCCGCGCTGTCGCGCGTCAATTTCGCGGTCGAGCGCGGCAAGATCCACGCCATCATCGGGCCGAATGGCGCGGGCAAGAGCACCTTCTTCAATTGCCTGACCGGCGTGCTCAGGCCGACCAGCGGCCGCATCTTCTTCAATGACGAGGATATCACCGGCCTGTCCTCGAACCAGATCTCGCAAAAGGGCATCGCGCGCTCCTACCAGATCACCAACATCCTGCCCAACGCCCGGTGCTGGAGAACGTACGCATCGCCGCGCAGTCGCGCCGCCACGGCTGGAACATGATCGCCCACCATTCGGCCTTCGCCGACATCAATCAAAGGGCGGAAGCCGCTCTTGCTGCGGTCGGCCTGCTCGACAAGGCCGAGGAACTCGCCTCCAATCTGTCGCATGGCGCGCAGCGTAATCTGGAGATCGGCATCGCGCTTGCCACCGAGCCGCAGCTTCTGTGCCTCGACGAGCCGACCGCCGGCATGAGCGCGGCGGAAACGCGCGAAACCATGCATCTGGTGCACCAGATCGGCAAGAACCTGACCATCCTCATCGTCGAGCACGACATGGAGGTGGTGATGGAGCTTTGCGACCGCATCACGGTGCTGCATTATGGCGAAATTCTCGCCGAGGGCACGCCGGAGGAAATCCAACAGAATCCCAGGGTGCTGGAGGTTTATCTCAAGACATGAACGTAGCGGGCACCAATTCGCAGCCGCTGGTCTCGGTGACTGACCTGCACACCTATTACGGCAAAAGCCACATCCTCGATGGCGTGTCGCTCACCGTCGGCTATGGCGAGGTGGTGGGGCTGCTTGGCCGTAATGGCGTCGGCAAAAGTACCACGTTGAAAACGATCATGGGCCTGGTGCGATGCCCGTGAAGGCCAGGTGTTGTTCGAAGGCCACAGCATCGTCGGCATCCCGCCGCATCGGCTGGCGCGGCTGGGCATCGGCTATGTGCCGGAAGACCGGCGAATCTTCCGCCTGCTCACGGTGATGGAAAACCTGCGCGTCGGGCTCGACCGCAACGGCGTCAGCGACGAGCACAAGCACAAATTGCTCGACAAGGCGTTCACTTTTTTTCCGCGGCTCGCTGAGCGGCGCAACCAGGCCGGCGGCACGCTGTCGGGCGGCGAACAGCAGATGCTTGCGATTGCCCGCGTCATGATGCTGGAGCCCAAGATCATCCTGCTCGACGAGCCGACCGAGGGCCTGATGCCGCGCATGGTCTCGCAGATTCGCGAGATCATCGACGTGCTGCACAAGGAAGGCGTCGCCATCCTGCTGGTCGAGCAGAACGTGCCGCTGACGCTGGAAGCGAGCCAGCGCGTCTACATCATGGAGAAGGGGGTCGTGCGCCACCATTGCGCCGCTTCCGAACTCGACGTGCACCACGCCGTCATCAAGCAGTATCTGGGGTTGTGACGATGCACGCGCTCGCCGGCTTCTTCCACAACATCCCTTTTGATCTCATCCTGATCCAGACGGTGAACGGCATCGTCGCCGGCATGATCCTGGCGCTGGTCGCGTCCGGGCTGACGCTGATCTTCGGCATCATGGACGTGGTCAATTTTGCGCACGGCGAATTGTTCATGCTCGGCGCCTATGTCGGCGTTATCGTCGTGGCCGCCACGGGCAATTTCTGGCTGGCGCTTGTCGCCTCCGCACTGGTGATTGCCATCCTCGGCGCCGCTCATGCAGATTGTCACGCTGCGACCGCTGATCGGGCGCGATCCGCTCAACACTATCCTCGTCACCTTCGGCATTTCCCTGATCCTGCAGAACTTCGCGTTGTGGTATTTCGGGCCGACCGCGCGCCGCATGCCGGAGCCGATCGCCGGCCATTTCATCCTGTTCTACCTCGATTATCCTTGGTACCGGGTGGTGATTGCGGTGCTGTCGGCGGCGATCATCGGCAGCTTCTGGCTGTTCCTCAAATACGGCAAATACGGCGTCTGGATCCGCGCCACAACGCAGGACCGCGTCATGGCGCAAGCCATGGGAATCCCGGTGCCGTGGGTATTGACCGGCGTGTTTGCGCTCGGTGCCGGCATGGCGGCGGCGAGCGGCGTCTTGTTTGCGCCGCTGGTTGGCGTCGACCACAGCATGGGGCTCGACTGGGTGCTCAAAGCCTTCATCGTCGTCGTGGTCGGCGGCATGGGCAGCCTGGGCGGCTCGGTGGTCGCGGCCATCTTCATCAGCCTCTTGGAATCCTACGCCTCGATCTGGGTGAACCCGTCGCAGGCTGTGATCGTCTCCTTCGTCGTGCTGATCCTCACGCTCCTGTTCAAGCCCACCGGCCTGTTTGCGACGCCCAAATGACCAGCACGCCGCTCGATAAACCAAGGCCGCTCAAGAAGCCTGCCTTGAGCCACACCGCCGTTTACTGGATCGGCTTTAGCGTGGTCTTGGCGCTGTTGATTGTCGCGCCGCTGGTATTGCCGGTGTTCTGGGCCAAGTTTCTCACCGAAATTCTGATCTGGGGCCTGCTCGCCATGTCGTCCGATATCCTGATCGGCTACGCCGGCATGGTCTCGTTCGGACATTCGGCTTTCTTCGGCCTCGGCATGTACGGCGCGGCGGCGGCGCTGCTGCTGTTCAGCCCGGCAATCTCTGGCTGGCGATCCTATTCGGCCTTGCCGGCGCCGCGGGCGCGGCGCTGTTCGTCGCCTATTTCTCGACGCGGCTGCGCGACATCTATTTCGCCATCACCACGCTGATCTTCAGCCAAATCTTCTACGTCATCATCTTCACCTGGACAAAGGTGACCGGCGGCGAGAATGGGCTCATCTTCACCCGCCCGCATCTCACCGTCGCCTGGCTCGTCGATGTGCGCTTCGACCTGGTGACGATGCACTGGTTCGTGCTTGCGATCGTCGCTGGCTCCTACCTGATCCTGCGCCGCGTGACGCAATCGCCGTTCGGTATGGTGCTGCAGTCGATCCGCGAGAACGAGGCGCGCACCCGCGCCATTGGCTTCCCGGTCGAGCGCTATAAAATCGTCGCGGTGATGCTGTCGGGCATCTTCGCCGGACTTGCCGGCGTGCTCTACGCCGTGCAGAACGAATTCGCCGCACCCGATTTCGTCTATTTCATCACTTCGGGCGACACCGTGATCTTCAACGTCATGGGCGGCATCGGCACGCTGGTCGGCCCGATCGTCGGCGCGGGCTTCTTCCAATTGCTGCGTGAACTGATGTCGCGCATCTTCGGCGACCAGTTCCCCTATCTGATCCCGCTTGGCGTAATCTTCATCGCGATGATCATCTTCCTGCCGCAGGGGCTCTTGGGTTTCGCCAGACGGTGGCTGAACAAATAATCGTCTTTCCGATTGCTAATCGCACCGCACCGTCATTCCGCCGTCGACGATGATCTCCGTGCCGGTGACGAAGCGCGCTTCGTCGCTGGCAAGGAACAGCGCCGCATTGGCGGTGTCGCGCCCGTCGCCCATGAAGCCGGCCGGGATGCGAGCGACACGTTGCTTCAGCAACGCCTCGACATCGCCGCCAGCGCGCTGCTTGGCGAGGCGGGCCTCCACCATCGGCGTGTGTAATTGCCCGGGCACCACGGTGTTCACGCGAATGCCCTTGGCGGCGTATTGCACGGCCACCACGCGCGAAAGCTGGATCACGCCGGCCTTGGTCGCCGCATAACCCACTTGGGCCGAGCCGGTCCACCGCAAGCCGGACGTCGAGGCCAAGTTGACGATGGCGCCCGACTTTTGCTTCTCCATCACCGGCAGCACATACTTGCAGGTGAGAAACACGCTCTTGAGATTGTAATCGACCTGGCCGTCCCAGACCTCCTCGGTCATTTCCACCGGCCCGCCATGCGCCGAGCCGCCGACATTGTTGACCAGCACGTCGATGCGGCCGAAGCGGTCGACGCAGGCCTTCACCATGGCGGCGACCGAAGCGCTGTCGGTGACGTCGCAATGCTGCACCTCGATCTCGCCGCCGGCGGCTTTCACACGCTCGACCGTTTCGGTGACGCTGTCGAGGTTGCGGTCGACGGCGAAAATCTTGGCGCCTTCCTCAGCGAAACGCACCGCGGTGGCGCGCCCGTTGCCCCAGCCGGGACCGACGCAGCCGGCGCCGGTGACGATGGCGATCCTGTCCTGCAGGCGTCCGCTCATGGCTTTGCCTCCTTGGCCGGGCCGAGCTTGCCGAAACGGTAGAAGCGCTGCGGATTGTCGACCAGCAGCGCCTGCAACTGCGCCGGCTTGGGCGCGATCTGCATGAGCAGGTCGACCAGCACGCCGTCGTCGGGAATGGGGCCGTCGAGATTGGGATGCGGAAAATCGGTGCCCCACACGCAGCGGTCGCCGAATTCCGCGACCAGCTTGCGCGCGAACGGCACCGCGTCGGCGTAAGGCGGGCCTTGCCGCGTGGCGCGGTCGGCGCCGCTGACTTTTACCCAGACCTTCGGGTCCTCCATCAGCTTGAGCAGGTTGCGGAACGGCTCCTGGTCGAGGCCGCGCGAGGCGTCGATGCGGCCCATGTGGTCGATCACCACCGGCACCGGCGAGCGCTTGAGCGCCGGCGTCAGTTCACCGATGCGCTCGGCCGCCATGTGGATCTGCAAATGCCAGCCGATCTCGGCAAGCCGCGCGCCGAACTTGATCACCTCGTCGATCGGCGCGCCCTTGCCGAGATGCTCCATGTAGTGGAAGCGCACGCCGCGGAAACCTTCCGCATCGCGCCGCTTGAGCTCGGCATCGGAGACGTCGACGGGCATCAGCGCTACGCCGAGATAGGCGCCGCCTTTGGCGGCGAGTGCGTCAGCGGTGGCGGCGAGATCGAAGCCGTGCGCGGCGCTATGCACGATCACGCAACGTTCGATGCCGAGGAACTTGTGGCGCGCGAACAGCGTCTCTTTCGGCGCATCGGACGGCGTATAGCTGCCGCCATAGGGAAATCTTGCGCCGGGGCCGAAGACGTGCACGTGCGCATCGCAGGCGCCCGGCGGCAACTTCAATTTCGGTTTGCTTGGTGTGTCTGTCCAGGACTGTGGGGCGGCGGTCTGAGTTGCCATGGTCACATCTTTCACGCAGTGGGCGCGCGGGTGCGCTCGAACGCCGGCTCATGCGCGCTGAACCGGCTCAGCCATTCGACTAGCCCAGGATAGAGCTGCGCGCCAATCCACTTGCTTGCGCCAGTCAAGATAGCCGAGTGCGCATGATAAGCCGATGGAGACGATGTCGGTTTTTTCCGGATCCGGTGGCGCCGCCGCGAAGGCGGAAAGCCCGCGCATGATCTTGCCGCGCTGGTGCGCCAGCCAGCGTTCCGCCGGCGGCTGCCCGGGGCGGAAGCGGCTGTCGTAGATCACCAAAATCGAGGCATCCATGATGCCGTCGGCGAGCCGCGCGCGCGTGAGCGCCTGGAAGCGGGCGTCGCCACGCGCCGGCAGCAGCCGGTCGGAGCCGGCGACGTCAGCCAAGAACTCGATGATCACGCCGCTGTCGTAGATGGCGCTGCCGTCGGCGCGCACCAGGCATGGCATTTTGCCGAGCGGGTTCTGCTGACGTAGCGTGTCGTTCTCGTCGAGCGGATCGGCCGGCATGACCATCACCCGGTCGCTGAGACCCAGCACATCGATCGCCATGCGCACCTTGCGGCCGAACGGCGACGTCAGCGACGTGCGCAGCACGAATTTTTCCGTTTCGGAGGACATGGCAGCTCGATATGCGGCTGCGTCAGATCAAGGACGGTCTGACGTGCGGATTTGCCGGTTTATTTTGTCACTGGCACGCCGGCGTCCTTGATGACCTTTGCCCATTTCGCGGTTTCGCTGGCAATATACGCACGGAATTGATCGGGCGTATCGCCGACCAGGATCGCGCCTTGGATCGACAGCTTGGACACCACGTCTGGGTCTTTCATGGCCTCGACGGCCGCCTTGTTCAAGGTGGCGACGATCTCAGGCGGCATGTGGGCCGGGCCGACCATGCCGTACCAGTTCTCGGTTTGCAGGCCGGGCATGCCGACTTCGGTGGTGGTCGGCACGTTCGGCGCGCTCGGCACGCGTTGCGTCGTGCCGACGGCAATCGGCTTGAGTTTTCCGGCTTTGATCTGCGGCAACAACACCGGCAGATCGAGGAAGACCATCTGTACCTGTTGCCCGAGCAGATCGTTCACCGCCGGCGCAGCGCCGCGATAAGGGACATGGATGATGTCGATATGGGCGGTGAGCTTGAACAATTCACCGGCCAGATGTGGCAGGCTGCCGGGGCCGGAGGAGGCGAAATTGAGCTTGCCTGGTTCCTTTTTGGCGAGGGCCACCAACTCATTCATGTTGTTGGCGGGGACGCTGGTTGCAACCACCAGCATTTCCGGCACTTTGGCGACCAGCGTGATCGGCTGGAGGTCCTTGAGCGTATCGTAAGCGACCTTCTCCATGCTTGGGCTGATTGCTAGCGCGCCCGCGCTGACCACGCCAATCGTGTAACCGTCCGGACTAGCTTTCGCGACGATGTCGGTGCCGAGCACGCCGCCTTGCCCGCCTTTATTGTCAATGATGATTGGCTGCTTGAGGATGTCGGACATCCGGTGCGCGACCGTGCGAGCGATGATGTCGTTTGGGCCGCCGGGCGGGAACGGCACGATCAAACGGATCGGCTTGTTCGGAAAATCCTGCGCCATGGCAAAGGCCGGACACAGCAGAGTAAGTCCAAGCAGCAGCGATCGGATGACTTTCACGGCTTCCTCCAAAATTTGTTGTTGCAAAGCGAACGCGCATCGGATGGCAGTCCGGGCGGGGCTTCGCTTGTTCTTGGCGCGGGAAAAGGTAGCCGAGCGCGGTCATCATTGAAAGTTCGCCATCGATACTATCTCGGCATGGATGCCGAACGTTCCCCCGTGCCGGGTTGGCGCGCAGCACCGTTCAGGCGAGCCGCGCACCGGCCCACCGCTTGGTCCGCACCAACGTGCGGCAGACCTCATGCAGCAAGGCGCTCGCCTCCTGCGTTGCCTTGGGCAATTGGTTGTCGCGCAGCGTGACAATAGTCACCTTAGTCGACAATACAGGGCGTTTGATCGGATAGATGGTCAATTGTCCGCGCGCCAATTCGTCTTGCACCGCCGCATAAGTCAGAATGGTGTAGCCGAGGCTGGCTTCAACCATCGCCTTGGCGAAGGCAACGCTATCGGCCTCGATTTTGATGCGCAGCCGGATGCCGTGCTCGACCGCCGCGTTCTCTACCAACCGTCGGTTGGCGTGCGCCATGTTGGGCAGGATTAGCGCTAACTCGCCGAGATCGCGGATGCGGTAGCTCGTGCGTGGCTTGCGGCCCTTAAGATGGCTTGCTGGCGGGCCGACCACCCACATGCGCTCCGTGAGAAGTGGGCTTATATTAAGTACTTCCAAATGCGGAGGGTTATGCAGCATGGCGATGTCGAGCCGTTTGTCGATCAGCCATTCCTGCAAAGAGTTGGCGATGCGTTCGCGCATGTGCAGGGTCGCTTGCGGCCAAGCCTCTTGGAAGCGGGCGGCGAAATGCGGAATAAGGATGCGGCCTGCCGCTGGCGGCACGCCGAGCGCGATGCGGCCGCGCTGCGGCGAACGGTCATCTTTGATCTCCTCGCTGGTCTGATGCACCATCTGTGCAATCGCCTCGGCGCGCTCAAGCAGCAGCGAGCCGGCCGCGGACAGCCGCACGCCGCGGCCGTGCCGGGTAAATAGCAAAACGCCGAGTTCGTGCTCGAGTTTTTTGATCTGGCGGCTCAATGCCGGCTGCGCCAGACGCAATTCAGTAGCCGCGCGGCTGACGCTGCCGGCGCGCGCGAGTTCATGAAGTTGCGCAGTTCCTTAAGCTCCATGACGCCGGGTTCTTCGCCTATACTAATTAAGTATAGCTTAGGCTAATCGATGCCGTCGGCCAAGCCGCTTGGACCGCGCGAGAAAAGCCAAACCGAAATCCAGCGATGTGATAAAAGCGCCGGCGGCGAGCATCGGGAGTCGGCGTGGCCATGAACGAACAGCGTGCAAAAAACGCAATCAATCTATTGGTCCTGGAAGGCGACGGTATCGGTCCGGAGATCGTGGCGGCGGCGCTGGCCGTGCTGCGCGCGGCCGACGCCAAATTCGGCCTTGGGCTCGCTTACGAGGCGGCGGCGGTCGGCTGGGCGGCGCACCGCGTCTCCGGGTCGACGTTCCCGTCCTCCGTACTGGATAAGGCCAAGGCCGCGGAGGGTGTGCTGCTCGGGCCTGTATCGCATAACGAATATCCGCCGATTGCCGAAGGCGGGCTTAATCCGTCCGGCGAATTGCGCAAGCGGCTCGATCTTTACGCCAATATCCGCCCGGCGCGATCGCGCGAGGGATTTCCGCCGCGCTGCGGCTCTGCTGTCGACCTCGTCATCGTGCGCGAGAACACCGAGGGCTTCTACGCCGACCGTTCGATGTATCTGGGGCCGGGCGAGTTCATGCCGACGCCCGATCTCGCGCTCGCCGTGCGCAAGATCACGCGGCTCGGTTCGACGCGCATTGCCGAGGCCGCATTCAAGCTTGCCATGCAGCGGCGCAGAAAAGTCACCGCCGTGCACAAGGCCAACGTGCTGCGTGTCTCCGATGGGCTTTATCTCGAATGCGTGCGCGCAGTCGCGGCGCGCTACCCGCAAGTGAAATACGAGGAGCGCATCATCGACGCCATGGCCGCACTCTTGATACGCGATGCCAGCCAGTTCGATGTCGTCGTCACGACCAACATGTACGGCGACATTCTCTCCGACGAGGCGAGCGAGATCGCCGGCAGCCTGGGGCTCGCGGCCTCGCTCAACGCCGGCGACGCCCATGGCGTGGCGCAGGCGCAGCATGGCTCGGCGCCGGACATCGCTGGGAAGAACATCGCCAACCCATCGTCGCTGATCGGTTCGGCGGCGATGCTGCTGGCCTGGCTTGGGGAGCGGCGAGGGGACGACAAATTGGTCAAAGCCGCACAGGCGATCGAGACCGCGCTTGACCGCGTCATTGCCAGGAAAGAATGGCGCACGCCCGACATGGGCGGCCCGCTCGGCACCGATGCCTTCGGCGAGCGCGTGGCGCAGGCGCTGGAATGACCGCAGGGCGGTTCTTACTAGGGTTGGCAACAATTTTGCATCTATTGGTTCGGAACGAGGATACCGCCATGGCAGACCCGATAGACGACTTCATTGCTGCCGCCGCCGCTGCCCTGCAATTGCCCCTCGAGCGCGGAATGGCAGGGGTCGATCAAGGCCAATCTGGCAGTCACCCTGAAGTACGCCAATCTGGTGGCGGAATTCAAATTGCCGGACGAGTCCGAGCCGGCGCCGATCTACAAGGCCTGATCCGTGCCCGCCGACTTATCCTGGGCGACTTCGGCGGAAATCGCCAACGCTGTCGGCGCGGGGCAGGCGAGTGCGCTGAGCGTGATTGACGATGCATTCGCGCGCATCGAGGAACGTAATCCGGCGCTCAATGCTTTTACGACGATCACCGCCGATCGCGCCCGCGCCAAGGCGCGCGCCATCGACGCCATGCGTGACAAGTCGAAACTGCCGCTTGCCGGCGTGCCGTTCGCCGTGAAGAACCTGTTCGATATTAAAGGCCTTGCAACCGTCGCTGGCTCCAAGATCAACCGTGCGCGCGCGCCCGCAGCAAGGGATTCCCCGCTGATCGAGCGACTGGAGGCAGCGGGCGCGGTGCTGGTCGGCGCGCTCAACATGGGCGAATACGCCTATGACTTCACCGGCGAAAACGTGCATGACGGCGCTTCGCGCAATCCGCATGACGCGAGCCGCATGACCGGCGGCTCGTCGGGCGGCTCGGGCGGAGCGGTCGCCGGCGGCATGGTGCCGCTCGCCCTCGGCTCCGACACGAATGGTTCTATTCGCGTGCCGTCTTCGCTGTGCGGGACTTTCGGGCTGAAGCCAACTTATGGACGACTCACCCGCGCGCGCTCGTTTCCGTTCGTGGCGAGCCTCGATCATCTCGGTCCTTTCGCGCGCTCGACGCGCGATCTCGCGCTGTCTTATGACGCCATGCAGGGATTCGACGCCGAAGATGCGGCCTGCGTCGATCGTCCCGTCGAGCCAACAACGCCGCAGCTCGCACGCGGGCTAGACGGTCTGCGCATCGCAGTCGCTGGCGGTTATTTCAAGAAAGGCGCGTTCCCCGAGGCGCTGGCCGCCCTCGAGCGTGCCGCCAAAGCGGCCGGCGCGCGCGGCGAAGTCGACATCCCCGAGGCGGCCCGCGCCCGCGCCGCGGCTTATGTCATCACCGCGACCGAAGGCGCCGCGCTGCATCTCGACCGCCTGCGCAAGCAGGCCCGCGATTTCGATCCGGCGGTGCGCGATAGGCTCATCGCCGGCGCCATGGTGCCGTCCACGCTAGTTGTGAAGGCGCAGAATTTCCGTCGCTGGTATCGCAAGCACGTGCTTGAATTGTTCAAGACCTGCGACGCCATCCTCGCCCCAGCCACGCCCTGCACCGCGCCCAAGATCGGCCAGCAGACTTTCATGCTCGACGGTGTCGAACTGCCGGTGCGGCCCAATATGGGCATCTACACCCAGCCGATCTCGTTCATCGGCCTGCCGGTGGTGGCGGTGCCGGTGCCGCTCAAGCCGTTGCCGATCGGCGTGCAGATCATTGCCGCGCCCTGGCGCGAGGACCTCGCCTTGCGCATTGCGCATGCGCTCGAGCACATGGGTGCGGTCGCCGCGCCCAAACCCAACCTTTAAGGAGAACGGATATGGAGATCGACCTGCCGGAGGTCGTGGCCGAGGTGCGCGAAGCCTTCGGCCGTTATGAGCAGGCGTTGGTATCGAATGACGTGCCGGCGCTTAATAAATTCTTCCGCGACGATCCGCGCACCATCCGCTACGGCGCCGGTGAGATCCTCTACGGCTACGGCGAGATCAAGGCCTTCCGCACCGCGCGCTCGCCGGTCGCACTAGGGCGCACGCTGTCGCGCACTGTGATCACCACCTTCGGCCGCGACTTCGCCGTGGCTTCGACGCTCTACGAACGCCCCTCGGCGCCCGGCAAGACCGGGCGGCAGATGCAGACCTGGGTGAAATTCCCGGAAGGCTGGCGCGTGGTCGCCGCGCATGTCAGCCTGATCGACAAGCCTGCTTAGAGCGCCGCGACCGCCGACACCTCGATCAAAAACTGCTCCTGGACGAGGCGGTCGATCATCAGCAGGGTGTTAGGCGGGTAGGCGCCATTGGCGAACATTTTCGGAAATTCGCGCAGCCGCCACGCCATGAATTTTGGAATGTCTTGCGAGTGCACCATATAGGTGGTGAACTCGACGATATCGGCCCAGTCGGCGCCGACCGACGCCAGCGCCGCCTCGATATTGGCGAAGGTCTGCCCGCATTGTGCGTCGAAGCCGCCGTCGCCGGCAAGCTTGCCGTCCTTAAGGACACCGACCTGACCCGCGATGAAGACGAACTCCGACGCCTTCACGCGGGTCATGTGCGAATATTGGCCGAGCGGCTTGCCGAGCGTGTCGGGATTGAGAATCTTGATGTCGGCCATCGTCAACTCCTTCTCCCGCGCGCTGCGGTAAACGTTACTGCGATACGCCGCTCGCCTTGATCGGCGCTTCCCACTTCTTGATTTCGCTCTTCACGTACTCGCCGAGATAGGCCGGCGTCTGTTCGTTGGCCGGCACCACTGTGGCGCCGAGTTTCTGCAGGCGGTCCTTCACCGCGGTCGAATTCATCGCCTTAACCGCCGCGTCGTTGAGCGTTTTGACGACGTCTGGCGGTGCCCCCTTCGGCAAGAAGAGCGCGTTCCAGGTATAGGCCTCGAAGCCCTTGATGCCCTGTTCCTCGGCGGTCGGCAGGTTCGGCTCGACCGGCGAGCGCTGCGTGGTCATCAGAACGATCGCCTTCACCTTGTGGCTATCGATCAGCGCTTTCGCGGTGGACAGCACCTCGCAGAAGAAGTCGATGCGCCCACTGATCAGGTCAGTCATCGCCGGCGCCGAGCCTTTGTAGGGGACGTGCGTGATGTTGACGCCCATCGCCAAATCGGCGACGACGCAGCCGAGATGGGTGGCCGAGCCCGCGCCTGCCGAACCGAAGGTCATCTTCGATGCATTGGCCTTCGCGTAAGCGATGAAGTCTTTCAGGTTGTTGGCGGGAAAGTCGGGCCGCGCGATCAGCACGATCGGAACTTCGGCGATCAGCGCGACCGGTGTGAAGTCGGTGACCGCGTTGTAGAGCGGATGCTTGTAGAGTGTCTGCCCCTGCGCCTGCGTGCCGACGGTGCCGAGCAGCATGGTGTAGCCATCGGGCTTGGCGTCCGCGACCTTCTTACCGCCGGTCATGCCGCCGGCGCCGCCGATGTTCTCGACGATCACCGTCTGGCCGAGAATGTCGCCCATGGCCTGCGCCATGATGCGGCCGAGCACGTCGGTCGGACCGCCCGCCGCGAACGGAATGACCATGGTCAGTGTGCGATCCGGAAAAGTCGCTGCGCCGGCCGTGCCGGTCAACGCCAACAGTGCCGCGAGCGCGGCGCCGAAAACTGTCTTTTTCATCGCTTCCTCCACGTTGTGCCGAGAGCCTTGTTGCGCTCCCTTCAGTGCCGGTCAAGTTTGCCGCCTGAATGGCTGCTATCCGACTTCCACGATCTCTTCCGGAAACTGGTGCAGCCGGTCGCCCGGCCCATTACCGCCGATCAGGTAGTTGTCGCACAGCCAGTTGAGATATCCGCCGTGGATATAGGTCGGGTGCACGACGATATTCATGTCCTTTTCGACGGTCATCGGCTCGTCATTGCGGATCAGCGGCCGTTCGACAAGGTCATAGCCCTGTCCGTGGCAGTACAGCCGCGCCTCCATCGGCCGCCCATTCTTGCGCATGAAGGCGTTGAATGCGTCCCAGATATCCTTGCACGACGCGCCCGGCTTGAGCAGATCGAGCGTCATCTTGCGCGAGGCTTTGCAGAATTCGAGTTCGTCCTTCATCGCCTGCGGTACCTTGACACCGACGACGCAGGACCGGCCCAACTCGGTGTACATGCCGCCCGGACCGTTGTCCTCAACCAGCAGCGCGATCTGATCGCCTTTCTGGATTACCCGGTTCTGCAGATGCTTGTTGGCGAATTTCGACGGCTTGCCCAGCGGCATCGAGGCGCAGAGATAAATCCCGCTCTCGCTGCCGTGCGACACACTGTACTGCTGCGCAATAGCCGCGACTTCGGTATCGCGCATGCCAGGCTTCACCGCGGCAAATGCCGCCCGCATGGCGCCATCCTGCATCAGCGCCGCACGCTTGATCAATTCCATTTCCTCAGCGCTCTTGATCACCTTGATGCGGTCGACCATGTCGGAGGCATCGACATAGTGCGCCTTGGGAAACGTGTGCTTGATGAAGTCGAGCATCGCAAACGACATCTGATAGGTGCCGACATATCCGATGGTGGCGTTGCGGAACGGCGCCAACGCCTTGGCGGCGAGTTCGGGGTCATAGTCCTTGGTGTAATGGGCCGAGGCATAGCTCGGCGTGGTGAGGATGTGCTTGACGCCGCGCCAGGTCTGGTCGCCCTGCGCGGTTGCTTCGCTGCCGCCGAACGGGCCCTGACACACCACGGTCATCTGACCGTCGCGCGGAAAGATCACCGTGTTGGGATAGCCGTTGGTCGCCGGCATATCGGTGAAATAGCGCACATAGCCGCCCATGTGATCGTTGTTGTTCTGCATCAGCAGCACGTCGATCTTGTCGCGTTCCATGGCGGCACGAATGAGACGCCAGCGGCGCTCCAATTCGGCGGTGGAGATCGGCGTGTTCAGGCGTTCCGACAAAGCCATGGTTCAATCTCCCCAGGACGCTGGTCTTCGCACGATATTGGTCATGTTCTTGAGATCGTTGTTAAGGAACTTGCGCATATTGCCGGCGATCGTCGGCATCGCGCGGTCCTCGTAGCCCTCCGAATAGCCGCCCAGATGCGAGAAGATCGTGACGTTCTTGGTCTTCCACAGCGGATTTTCCGGCGGCAGCGGTTCCTGCGAAAAGACGTCGAGGCCGGCGCCGGCGATTTGGCCGGTCTCAAGCGCCTTGATCAGCGCGGGCTCGTCGACCACGCCGCCGCGCGCGACGTTGACCAGGAACGCGCTCGGCTTCATGACGGCGAACACCTTCTCGCCGATGATGCCGCGCGTTTCGGGCGACAGCGGTGCAAGCGCGATCAAGACGTCGAGTTCGGGCGCGGCGTGCACCAGTTCATCACGGTGTACCATGCGGTCGAAACTCGGCGCCGGCCGCGGACTGCCGCTGATGCCGACCACAGTCATGTGAAACGCCTTGCAGATCGGAGCCAGGTATTCGGCGATTAGCCCGACGCCGAGAATACCGACAGTCTTGCCGGCCAGCAGCGCCGACGGCCAGCGCTCCCATTTGGCATTCTCCTGCGCGCGCACCGAGCGCGGCAGGTCGCGGGCTAGCGACAGCATGAACGCGATCGTTGCCTCCGATACCGGCGCGCCATGAATGCCGCGGATATTGGTCACCAGCACCTCTTTGCCGAGCGAGGGCAGGTCGACGATGTTGTCGACGCCGGTGCCAAGCGCCTGGATCCATTTCAGCTTGGGCGCATCGCGCACCACGTGGTCGGCCATGGGCGGCGAGAAGCACAGCAAGATGTCGGTGTCGGCAATATAAGGCTCTACCAGGGTGTGGTGTCCGACCACGTTGATGGTCAGCTGCGGGAACTGTTCCAGCAGCATGGCCTTATAGCGGGCCCGCATCAATTCCTGGACTTCGGTGAGAATGAGGAGATTTGGCATGGCGCGCTGGTATAATGGCAAATACGGACTAGGGAAATAACCGGGCGCACAGGTGACCCGTATCGTGGGTCTGGGCTAACATTCGGCGTCAATGCCGATAGGAGAGAGTGAGCGCTATGAATTCCATGCCGATCGATCTGGCGACCGTGGACTGGCTCTATGTCATCATCCTGGCGCTGTTCGTCTTCCTCGCCACGCTGATCGCCGGCATCCTGTCCTTCGGCCGCCGCTTCCTGGGCGCCCTGCTGTCGGCAATTCTGTTCGCCGCGGCCTTCGTATTCTGGACCTATTACCCGCACCACCTGCCGCTGCCGACCGTGCTCAAATTGCAGACGGCGGCGGCCCCAGCCGTCCCGGCGACACCGCCCGCTCCAGCCGCACCGGTACGGCCGCGAAACCCTGTCACCGATATTACGCCGCCCGCTACCGTCCCGCCGCCTACGGCGCCGGCATCACCGCCGGCCGCGCCTCCTGCGCACTAGGCTTGCGTCTAACCGTCTTATTGATGTTCTCTCACGTTTGAGTAGGGTCATAATTGTCCGGGAGAGTGGGTGGAGTCGCATGAAGAAGGTCTATCCCGACGCAAAACGCGCGCTAGCCGGTCTGCTCAAGGACGGCATGTTGATCCACGCCGGCGGCTTCGGCCTGTGCGGCATCCCCGAAACGCTCATCCTGGCGATCCGCGATTCCGGCGTGAAGAACCTCACGGTGGTGTCGAACAATGCCGGGGTCGACGGCGCCGGCCTCGGCCTGCTGCTGGAAACCAAGCAGGTCAAGAAGATGATCTCGTCTTACGTGGGCGAGAACAAACTGTTCGCCCAGCAATATCTCGGCGGTGAGCTGGAGATCGAATTCAACCCGCAGGGCACGCTGGCCGAACGCATCCGCGCCGGCGGCGCCGGCATCCCGGCGTTCTTCACCCGCACCGGCGCCGGCACCGACATTGCCAAGGGCAAGGAAGAGCGCGAATTCGACGGCGAGCGCTACATCATGGAACGCGGCATCGTCGCCGATCTCGCTATCGTGCATGCGTGGATGGGCGACACCGAGGGCAACCTCGTGTACCGCAAGACCGCGCGCAACTTCAATCCGATGATGGCGACCGCCGGCAAGGTCACCGTCGCCGAGGTCGAGCACTTGGTGCAGCCGGGCGACATCAATCCCGATCACATCATCACGCCGGGCGTTTACGTCAAACGCATCGTCCACGTGCCGAACGCGACAAAGCACATCGAGCAGCGTACCGTGCGCAAGCGCGTCGCACCGGCCGGCACCGGAGAGGAGGTCTGACATGGCCTGGACCCGCGATCAGATGGCCGAGCGTGCCGCGAAAGAGCTGCGCGACGGCTTCTACGTCAATCTCGGCATCGGCATCCCGACGCTGGTGTCGAACTACATCCCCGACGGCATGACCGTGCAGCTGCAGAGCGAGAACGGCATGCTCGGCTTCGGCCCGTTCCCCTATGAGGGCGACGAAGACCCCGACCTGATCAACGCCGGCAAGCAGACCGTCACCGAATTGCCGACCACCAGCTTTTTCTCCTCGGCAAACTCATTCGCCATGATCCGCGGCGGGCACATCGACATCGCCATCCTCGGCGCCATGCAGGTGGCGGAGAACGGCGACCTCGCCAACTGGATGATCCCCGGCAAGATGGTGAAGGGCATGGGCGGGGCGATGGACCTCGTCGCCGGCGTGAAAAAAGTCGTGGTGGTGATGGAGCACACCGCCAAGGCGAAGGACGGCAGCGTCGATCCGAAGCTGTTGCACAAGTGCAACCTGCCGCTCACCGGCGCGGGCGTGGTCGACATGGTGATCACCGACCTGGGCGTGTTCGACATCGACCGCAAGAAAGGCGGCATGACGCTGATCGAGCTTGCCCCGGGCGTCACGGTCGACGAGATCACCCAGAAGACGCAGGCGAGCTTCAAGGTCGACCCGAAGCTGAAGCACTAGCCAATATCATCATGGCCGGGCTTGTCTTGGCCATGACAGAAAAAAATGCCGCGCCCCGCGACGTCATTCACGCAACCCACGGATCGGCGCCGTGCATGAATGATACCGAAACATTGAACGCCCGCATCGACACGCTGGAAACGCGCGTCGCGCACCAGGACCGCATGTTGGAGGATCTCAACGCCACGATAACGGCGCAGTGGAAGGAGATCGAGAATCTCACCCGCCAGATCGCCCGGCTCGGCGATCAATTGCAGGAGGTGCGCGATAGCGGCGCGCCGCCTGAAGGGCCGGAACCGCCGCCGCCGCATTACTGATCCGCCATCGATACCCGGCCGGCTGCGAGCCTGGCCTTCGGCACCGGGCTGGCTTTGCTCCAGGTCCTGCGCCCATTTTAATTTCCAGCCAGAAACGCTACAGCATCAGGGAAACGAATGGGGAAGGGGCGACCCGATGCTTTCCGAGGCTGACCGCAACAAGGCCGCCGATATCCTGATGAAAGCTCAGCAGGAGCGCAAACAGGCGGTGCAGTTGCACGTCACCTTTCCCGCAATCACCATCGACAACTCGTATGCGATCTCGACCCTCGTCGCCGAGCGCAAGATCAAGGCCGGCGCCAAGCTGATCGGCCACAAAGTCGGCCTCACGTCAAAGGCGATGCAGCACTCGTCGATGATCGACGAGCCGGACTACGGCTACATCCTCGACGACCAGATGATCGCCGACGGCGCCAAGGTGCAGCACGCCGACTATCTGCAAGCCGCGGGTCGAGGTCGAACTCGCGTTCATCATGGGCAAGCGCCTGCAGGGGCCGGGCGTCGGCTTGACCGACGTGCTGCGCGCCACCGAATACGTGGTGCCGGCGATCGAGATCGTCGACGCCCGCATCCAGGATCAGCGCAAAATCGTCGATACCGTCGCCGATAACGGCGCCGCCGCCGGCATTGCTTTGGGAGGACGTCCGGTCGGGCCGATGGACGTCGATCTGCGTTGGGTCGGCGGCATCATGTACCGCAACGCCGAAATCGAGGAGACGGGCCTCGCCGCTGGCGTGCTCGGCCATCCGGCGCTCGGCGTCGCCTGGCTCGCCAACAAGATCGGCCCGCACGGTCACGCGCTCGAGCCCGGCCACATCGTGCTCGCCGGCTCGTTTACCCGCGTGGTGTTCGCGCAGAAGGGTGATACGCTGCACGCCGATTTCGGTACGCTCGGTGGCATCGCAATCCAATTCGTCTGAGGATCATTATGCCGGAAATGCCCCGCAACGCCTTCAAGCACGCCATTGCCGCCGGAAAACTGCAGATCGGCCTGTGGTCTAGTCTATGCAGCAATATCGCTGCCGAGATCATTGGCGACAGCGGTTTCGACTGGATTCTGCTCGACACTGAACATTCGCCCAACGAGATCCCCGACTTGGTCACCCAGTTGCAGGCATTGCAGGCCGGCACCGCGACGCCGATCATCCGCCCGGCCTGGAACGACGCCGTGCTCGCCAAGCGGTGCCTCGACATCGGCGCGCAGACATTGCTGTTCCCCTATGTGCAGAACGCCGACGAGGCCAAGCGCGCTGTTGCGTCCACGCGCTATCCGCCGCAGGGCATCCGCGGCGTATCGGTGGCGGCGCGCGCTTCCCGCTACGGCCGCGTGCCGGGTTATCTCGGCAAGGCCAATGCGGAGATTTGCGTGTTGGTGCAAGTCGAAACCGGCCCGGCGCTCGCCCAGCTCGAAGCGATCGCCAGCGTCGAAGGTGTCGACGGCGTCTTTATCGGCCCGTCCGATCTCGCCGCTTCGCTCGGCCATCTCGGCAATCCACAGCATCCAGAAGCGCAGGCGGCCATGAAGGATGCGGTGATGCGCTTGAAGAAACTCGGCAAGCCGGCCGGCATGCTGACCGGCAACGAGGAGGAAGCCCGCCGCTATATCGACTGGGGCTATCTGTTCGTGGCGGTCGGCGCCGATGTCGGCCTGCTGGCGCGTCATGCCGACGAACTGGCGAAGAAGTTCAAAGTCTAGCGCTATGGGCAGCGGTGCCGGACGAGCGGCATGGGCTGTCTAAACAAGGCCGAAATCAGCCTAGATGGTAGGGTTATCCACAAGCGCGTGCGTCCGCGTGATTATGCAGCTGCGGGTCCTCGCCGCCTTGTGCGCCCGGCCGGGTCCGCGTTCGCCACGGATCGCCCATGCCGGATACGCCTGGCGTCCCACGTTTCGACGAACTCTCGCGCCAATGGCTTGCTCTCGCCGAGAGCCGACTGGCGTATTTTTCCGAGCTTTATCGCAGCGGCCGCTGGCAGCGCTATTACACGGCGGAGAGTTTCGCCGAGCAGGTGGTCGATGTCATGAAGGCGGTGACGGTCTGGCGGGAACTGGTCGGCCAGGCGCCGGTTTCAGCTTCGGATGCCGACGACCTGCATCCCGCAGCATGAAGGCGGTTCTGGCGATCGTATTGGTGGCGCTGGGCGTAACGGCGTTGATCCAGCCGGCCGCCGCCACGGATCTCAAGCGCGGCGAATCGCTGCTGGCGCGCGCTTGCGGCTCCTGCCATGCCATCGGCCGCGGCGACAGCCCGGTGAAGGATGCCCCGCCGTTTCGCACCCTCGGCAAGCGCTATCCGGTCGAAGACCTGGAAGAGGCTTTGGGCGAGGGCTTCATGTCCGGCCATCCCGATATGCCGGAATTCACGTTTGACGGCGACGATGTCGGTGCCATCATTGCTTACCTCAAGTCCATCCAACAGCGCTGAATGCGCGCCCCTATAAGAGTATTCGTTCCATGAGCAGTGCTCTCTTCTCGCCCTATCGGCTGGCCGGGCTCGACCTTGCCAATCGCATCGTGGTCTCGCCGATGTGCCAGTATTCGGCCGACGACGGCTGCGCCAATGACTGGCATCTGGTGCATCTCGGCATGCTGGCGAATTCCGGCGCTGCGCTGGTGATCGTGGAGGCAACTCATGTCGAGCGCCACGGCCGCATCACCCACGGCTGTCTCGGCCTCTATAACGACGACAACGAAGCGGCGCTGGCGCGCGTGATCGCGCAAGCCCGCCGCATGGGCAGCGCCAAGTTCGGCATCCAGATTGCCCATGCCGGCCGCAAGGCCTCCGCGCAACGGCCCTGGGAAGGAGCCGGTCCGCTCGGCCCCGAGCAGGATCCCTGGCCCACGATTGCGGCTTCGCCTTTGCCCTGGGGCGAGGGCTGGCACACGCCACGCGAAGTGACCGAAGCGGACATGGAACGCGTGCGCCAGGCCTTTGTCTCCGCCGCCAAGCGTGCGCTGCGCATCGGCTTCGACGAGATCGAGCTGCACTTCGCGCATGGCTATCTGGCGCACGGCTTCATGTCGCCGATCTCCAACAAGCGCACCGATCAATACGGCGGCTCATTGGAGAACCGCATGCGCTTTCCGTTGTCGATCGTGCATGCAGTGCGCGCCGCGGTGCCGGACGGGCTGCCGCTCGGCGCGCGCATCACCGGCGCCGATTGGCGCGAGGGCGGGCTCACCGCCGACGATGCGGTGGCGATCGCCATTGCGTTGAAGGGCGAAGGCATCGACTTCATCTGCATTTCGTCGGGCGGCGTCACCGCCGACACCCGCAGTCCGACCGCGCCCGGCTACAACGTGCCGATCGCCGCGCGCGTGCGCAAAGAGGCCGGCATTGCGACGCGCTGCGTCGGCCTCATCGTCAAGCCCGAACACGCCGAAGAGATCGTGGCGAAAGGCGAGGCCGATCTGGTGTCGATGGGGCGCTGTTTCCTCGACGACCCACATTGGGGCTGGCACGCCGCCAAGGCGCTTGGCGCCGACATCGTTCGCCCACCGCAATATGCGCGCGCCGGTCCCAAGCTGTGGGCGCCGGCGGCGGCGAAGGCGTGATCTAAACAGGCGGTATGGAAAATTTTGTCTTCATCGCCGTCCTATTCGCTGCGCTCTGCCATGCCGGCTGGAATGCGCTGATCAAGATCGGGCTCGACCCGCTGTCGGCCACGACGCTGATTTCGATCGGTTCAGGCGTGGTGGCGCTTGTACTGCTGCCGTTCGTCGGTTTGCCGGCTTGGGCGGTCTCGCCCTGGCTGGTCGCCTCGGTGGTCATCCATCTCGGGTATTTTGCCGCGCTGATCGAGGCTTACCGTACCGGCGATCTCGGTCAGGTCTATCCGATCGCGCGCGGATCCGCGCCGCTGATGACGGCGACAGTGACCACGTTCTTCGTCGGGGAAAAACTCAGCCTGATCGGCTGGGCCGGCATTGCCGCTCTGGTCGCCGGCGTGTTCCTGTTGTCGGCGCGCGGCGGCCGCGATCTGGTCAAGTTCGACCGTCGCGCCGTCGGATTCGCGCTGATGACGGCGCTCACCATCTGCGCCTACTCGGTGGTGGACGGCATCGGCGCGCGGCTTGCCGGCAACCCGAACGCCTATTCGCTCTCGCTGTTCATCGGCATTGCGCTGGTGATGGTGCCTTACGCGCTCTACCGCGACGGCCGCGACGTCATCCCGGCGATGCAGAAATATTGGCAGCGCGGATTTGCCGGCGGCGCCTTGCAGGTGCTGTCCTACGGCATCGCGCTGTGGGCGATGACCTTGGCGCCGATCGCCATCGTCGCCACTTTGCGCGAGACGAGCGTTTTGTTCGGCGCGGCCATAGCGGTGGTCGTCTTGAACGAGCCGCTGCGCGCAACCCGCATCGGCGCCGCGCTGCTGATCCTGTGCGGACTGATCTTGCTTCGCCTGCAGTAATCAAAGTGCCATTTCGGGAGACATTTTTTCGAAGCGGGCGAGATCGGCCTCGGTGTCGACGTCCCATAGCGCCGGGAGCTCGATTGCCGTAAGGCCAAGCGTGGATATACGGGCGCGTGTCTCGGCGAGAACGGACGCCGTGCCCCAGGTGATTCCGGAAAAAAGCTCGGGATGGATAGCGCGCATGCCAATCAGCACATAGCCGCCGTCCTCGGCTGGGATCAGAACGACCTCGGCCTGTTGCAACGCGTCAGCGGCTGCCCGCAATATCTCCGCTGTGATTGCCGGGCAATCGGTGCCGATGACCAGCGTCGGGCCGTTCTGCGCGGCGATGGCGCCGAGCATGCGGTCGCCCAGATCGCCTTCGGGTTGCTGCTTCAGCACAATGGGAAAGCGCCGGGCCAAATCCTGGAACGAGCTTTGGTCAATGCGTGGGCTGCACCACAGTGCCACTGGTCCAATGCCAGCCGAGACCGCCCTTTCCACGGCGCGCTCGGTGAGCCGCTCCTGCAACACGGCTGCCGCATGCGCGCCGATCGAAGGAATCAAGCGGGTCTTGGTGAGGCCGGGGATGGGGGCCTTCGCTAGCATGGCGATGGCGACAGAATTATCGTTCGGCATAGCCGTAAGCTCGGGCGAGGCGGACCGGATCGGCGCCGAAATAAAAAGCGAGGCGTAGCTTCCACATCAGCAAAATGGTGCGCAGCACGCCGTGCCGCTGCCAGCGCCGCGCCGAGGTGGTGACGCGCGCGGCGAGACACAGCGGACGGCCTATGCGCTTGAGCCGTGCAGACAGAGCCACGTCCTCCATCAGCGCGATCGGCGGAAAACCGTTCGCGGCCTCGAATGCCGCGCGGGTTATGAACATCGCCTGGTCGCCGGTGGCGATGCCGCTCAGGCGCGAACGCAGATTCATCATCAGCGCGACCAAAGCCAGCAGCCCGCCGCCGTCGAAGCTCACGTCGAAACGGCCCCAGCCGCGCCCCGACCTCGGCAGGCCGTCGAGTACGAGATGGTCGGCGTTGTCCGGCAGCCGCGTGTCCGCATGCAGGAACAGAAACACGTCGCCCTGCGCGACGGCGGCGCCCGCGTTCATCTGGACGCCGCGCCCGCGTCGGCCGGCGATCACGCGGTCGGCGAGCGGCCGCGCGAGTTCGACCGTGCCGTCGTTGCTGCCGCTATCGACCACATTCACCTCGACGCCGCGCGCCCGAAAAGGCGCCAGCGTCTGCAGAGCCGCTTCGATGTCGGCGGCCTCATTGAGCACCGGCATGATAATAGAAAGTTTCATCGCGGCCTTGCCTGCGCGATGGTGTATTCCGGCCCGCTAACAACGCGCCCATAATACGACGCATAGACCGGCGAGCCTTCGGGCCAGCGCTTAAGTAAGCGGTCGAGAAAAGCGTCGTGATCGTAGGACAGGGCGATGGCGTCGATATGAACGCCGTCGCGCTCAATGCCGTAAAGTGGCGGATGCGGCGAAGGCGTGGTGGCGATGCGCGTCACCAGACCAAAGTTCGTGCCGATGAAGTTCGGCATGCCGGCGGCGCCATTGTTGATGACGGTCAGCCGCCCGCCGCTGAAGGAAAAATCGCGCAAGGCGGCGAGGCAAGTGTGAGTCGACGCAAACACATCCACCCGCGCGGCGCCGTGGATTTCGTTGAGCCAGGCCCGCCGCTTCGGATCGTCGAGTTCGGCTTGCGCAAAACGCCAGCCAGCCAGCGCGGTGGCGTCGCCGTGCACGATGCCGATACGCAAGCCACCGACCTTCGCCATCAGATGCATCGGCAGATGCGCCAGCCGGTCGCGCGCCGCGGACGGCGCCGCCGCCTGCAACTGGGACAAAATCTCGTTCGAGCGCGCCACCACGTCGGCGGACACGTTTTCCGGATAGGCGCAGCCGCAGCCGGCGCCGATATCCGCCGACCGCGCGAGTTCCGTCTCCACATTGCCGCGCGGCGCCCGGTGCGGCGCGACACCGCGTTCGACGGCCTCGAACCAATCGGGATCGGCGTCGAACCAGTGAAAATCGCCGTTGAACACTTGCGTTACCGGCGCGCGCTCTTGCGCTGTCAGTTTGTCGATCGCCGCCAGCGCGGCGAGATTGCCGTACAGCCCGCCGATGACGTAAAGCGTCTCCGCCACGAAATCCGGCGTGCGCGCGAACACGCGCGGGGAATAGCGATAGTCGTAGGGGCAAACGCGGCCGGCCGCTCTTTTCGCCGGCACCTGCCGCAGATGTAAGGGCGAGGCATTCATTCCGCCGCCTCTTTCAGCGCGCCACCGCAGCTCGATCCCTGGCCGGCGGTGCAGCCAAAGCAATGGCCGGCGACGCGGATCGGGTTGTCCTCGAGGTTGTCGTCGAGCAAATCGGACAGATGCACGCGCGTGCGGACCCCCCGCTTGAGCGGCAGATCGAGCATCTGGTTGAAGTCGCAGTCGTAAACGTAGCCGCGCCAGTCGACCGAGATCAGATTGCGGCACATCACGCCGTCGAGATTGGCGTCGAGATGGGCGTGCTGCAAAAGCTGGAGATAGCCGTCGAATTCGCCTTTGTTGATCAGCATGGTGCCGAAGCGCTGGATCGGCATGTTGGCGAGCACGAATAATTTATTGAATATGATGCCGTAGCTGTCGCCCAGCACTCGCTTGTAGTCGGCTTCGAGCGCGGCCTGCGCCGGCGGCAGGGACGGCCCCTGCGGATTGTAGACGAGGTTGAGCGCGAGCTTAGGATCGCGGCCGAAGCCGACAGCGTTGAGCCGCTTCAGGCCACGTATAGAGCCGTCGAAGACGCCCTTGCCGCGCTGGCGTTCCACATTGTCCTCAAGATAGCAAGGCATCGACGCAACGATTTCAACCCGCTGCTCTGCCAAAAATTCCGCGAGGTCCTCATGGCCCGGCTGTTCCAGGATGGTGAGATTGCAGCGGTCCATCACTTTGACCCCGAGCTTGCGCGCGCCGATCACTAAGCGGCGAAAATTCGCATTGAGCTCGGGCGCACCGCCGGTGATGTCGAGCGTCGCGATGCGCCGGCAGGCAAGGAAGGCGAGCACCACATCGGCGACTTGCGTCGACATCGCCTCGGTGCGGTTCGGCCCGGCATTGACGTGACAGTGGAAGCAAGACTGGTTGCAGCGATAGCCAACATTAATCTGCAGCGTGTCAAGCTTAGCCCGGCGGATGGCGGGGAAGGGCACCTGGTCGAGCAGCGGCAACGTATCGCGCATGAGAATCCTCGATTTCCCCGGCAACTTGCCACGGGCTACGCGGTCACGTCACCCCGGCAAAAGTGTCAGCGGGACAAAAGGCCGTGACACGAGTGTGAATGCTAGCGCGCGAGCGCGGTCGCGACCGGCGATTCGACGCCGATGCGGCCGAAGCCCGGCAGCTTGACGCCGGGATGACGCAGGTCGAGGCCGGCGACCAGGCCGAGCAGATCGAGTTCGACGCCCTCGACCCAGCCGAGCTTCACCGCGGCGAGACCATAGAGATTGAACTCGACGCCGGTGCCGCTGTCGGTGCGGCCGGCATAAAGCCGGTCGCGGAAATCGCGGCCGACCGCGTTCGGTGGCAGCATCACGCCCAGTTCCGGCACTGCGCGCAGGATCGCGGCGGTGAAGCTGTTGCTGTTCGGCCCCGGCCAGATGCGATAGTCGCCGGCGCGGTTGAAGCGATAGGCCTGGACCGCGGCCTCGATGCGCGGGATCAGCTTCTCCGCGTCCGGCCCGGCAACATCGGCGATCGCCACCGGCGTGTTGCCGTACCAAAACCCGTCCGGTGGCCAGCCATTGGTGCGCACTGGGTTGCCCCAGCCGACCACGTCGTAGCGGGTCCATTCGCTAGCGTTGGCGGGCTTGAACACGATCCAGCTATGCACCGCGAAAATGCCCTTCCAGGCGCCGGCCTTGCCGGTGAATACGAGTACGCGCGCCGGCTTGTAATCGCTGGCCTTCGGCAGCAGGCCGGTGCTCGACCAGTCGGCGTCGCGCCAGGAGCGCGGGCCGTCGTCGGCTGCATAGAGCGCGGCGCGGGCGATGAGAGGCACAAGGAATACGGCGAAAATCGTAAGCATGATCAGCTTTCGGCGGGACAGGCGGGTGGCCGGCATAGGGAGTAGATAGGGATGCTTTCCGGCCTAAACGTGGCGGTCAGTTCACCTGATTGCCGCTGATCTTGAGCTGCGGATAGCGCTCGGCCCCAGAAAGCGCGAGGTCGCCGGTCACCGGTTTGTGCCACTCCATGCCGACAATGGCGCCGTGCCGCGTGCCGGCGAACACATTGCCGGAAATCGTCGCCACGCCGGCTTTGGCGACCACCGACACGGCGACGCCGTAGCCCGCCTCGCGCACCACGTTGCCGGTGATGGCGACGTTGCGCAGATATTGCCCCCAGCCGGCGGCGATGCCGGCGAGCGGCGCGCCTTCGATGACGTTGCCGCTGACCACGGTGTCGGCTTCCACGCTGATGCCGTTGCCGGCCTCGCCCGGCCGCTGGGTGCGCAGATTGCGCACGATATTGCCGCGCACCGTAGCCAGCCGGCCGCCTTCGTTGAAATTGGCGATGGAAATCCCGGTTTCCGCGCCGTCGATCGCGTTGTCGGCGATCACCGCCCCCTGGAACCCGAACTCGGAATAGATCGCCACCTCGTCGAGCCCAGTGCAACTGTTGCCGACGATCTGGATGTTGGAGGCGGAATTGCCGCGGATCGCCGAAAAGGCCGCGTTACGGATATGGTTGCCGCGCACGATCACGTCGCCGGCGCGGAACACATTGATGGCGTTGCCGTTCTCGCCGCTGCCGCCGGCGCGCGCGGCCGTATCCTCAATCCGGTTGTCGGCAATGAGAGCGCCGTCATAGCGTTGGGCGCTCTGAAAGACGCGGATGCCGCCATTGCCCGACTTGGCGACGATGTTGGCGGCGATGATGAGGCCGCGACTGTCGTTGCAGAACAGCGCGTTGTCCGCAGCGCCGGTGATCGTGTTGTGCGTCACCTCGCCGTCGCAATTTTCCAGCGTGACACCGTTGCCGCCGGCGTCGGTGACGGCGCAGTCGGCGATGCGCGTGGCGGCCACGTCATCGAAATGCACCAGAGCGCGGCCTTCGGGCAGCTTCTGGCCGCCGCCGTCGAGCGTGAGGCCGCTGAGCGAAACTGTTTCCGCGTGCTCGGCCGACAGCAGCGACGGACCGTGCGTGAAGATGAGCCGGGTGGCACCGCGCACGCCGGCAAGCTGCGCGCCGGCCGGCAACGTGAGCCCGCCGGCGCGGTAGACGCCGGGCGCCAGCATCAGCGGCACCCTTGTGCGGGCGGCCTGATCGATAGCGCGCTGCAAAGCGACGCTCTGGTCGTTCGTTGCGCCGGGACGCACGCCAAAATGCGCGGCGTCTAGGCCGAAGGCCAATAGCGGCGCGGCTTTGACCGGCGCGGCCATGGCGGCGGCGAACGAGCCGAGAAGGACGGTGCGGCGGTTCATGCTCATGCGCCGCGCATTATGCGGCATCCGCACGTGGAGTGTGTTAACGCGCCGCTGCCGCGATAACCATAACGAGCCTCGCGCCGGCCCGGGCGAGGTCGTCCGCCGACAGGCGCGGCTTCCCGCGGCGCGGCCGCACCTTGCGGCGGATCATCGGCACGTGGATGAACGCGGCAAGGCGCAGGTTCCCGGATTTGGCTGCTGCGGTGGCCTGCCAGCACAGGTAATTGCAGAGATAACGCCCGGCGTCGTGCGAGCGCACGGCCGGCACCCGGCCGGTGCGCGCTGCAGCAAGAAGCTGCATTCCCGGCGCCGGCAAAGCGACGATGGACGGACCGCCCGGCGCGATTTTCATGGCGCGCGCCGCGCCGTCGGCATCGGGCAGCAGCGTCACGGTGTTGTGCGCGCGCGTCTCGATGCGGATTGTTTTCGCTCGCGACGCCAGCCCGAACATCAAGAGCGCGTCCGGTTTGTGCTTGGCGACGAGCTTGGGCAGATCGCGGTCGACCGCCGCGTAGCTGGTCGGAAAAATATGCGGCACGATCTTCGCGTTCGCCAAACCTGGCCGCCGCAGCCGCGTCAGCCGCTCGACCAGCGGCCCGGTCGGATTGAACGGCGCGCCCGGAAATGGCCCGAAGCCGGTGACGAGGATGGTGACAGCCATCAGACCCCGAGCAGCTCCGCGATCTCTTCCACGGCGAGCGTCGGCGCCAATTTTCCGGCGGCGACCGCGGCTTCCGCCGTCTTGAGCTTGCCGCGCACAGCCGGGTCGCTGCGCAGCCGGGCGGTCAGCCGCTCCTCCAGCATCGACCACATCCATTTCACCTGCTGCTCGCGCCGGCGCTGGCTAAGTTCACCCGAGGCCATCATCTTCTCTTTGTGCGAGACGATCTGAGCCCACAAGAGCGGAATGCCGTCGCCGGTCAGCGCCGAATAGGTGAGCACCGGTGGCGACCAGTTTTCCGAATGAGGCGCCAGAATGTTGAGCGCAGCACGATATTCGGCCGCCGCTACCTTGGCGCGTTGCACATTGTCGCCATCGGCCTTGTTGACCGCGATCATGTCGGCGAGCTCGACGATGCCCTTCTTCAAGCCCTGCAGTTCGTCGCCGGCGCCCGGGATCATCAGCACCAGAAAGAAGTCGGTCATGTCGGCGACCGTGGTTTCCGACTGGCCGATGCCGACGGTCTCCACCAGCACGACGTCGTAGCCGGCGGCCTCGCACAGCAGCATGGTCTCGCGCGTCTTGGCGGCGACGCCGCCGAGCGTGCCGGAGGAAGGCGAGGGCCGCACAAAGGCGTTGGGATCACTGGCGAGCCGCGCCATGCGCGTTTTGTCGCCGAGGATCGAGCCGCCGGTGCGGGTCGAGGACGGATCGACCGCCAGCACGGCGACCTTGCGACCTTGCGCGGTGAGAAAGGTGCCGAGCGCATCGATGGTGGTCGATTTGCCGGCGCCGGGTGCGCCGGTGATGCCGAGCCGCACCGCCTTGCCGGTCGCCGGCAGCAATTCCTGCACAAGAAGGTGTGCCTGCTTGCGGTGGTCGGCGCGCTTGCTCTCGATCAGCGTGATGGCGCGCGCCAGCGTCGCGCGCTCGCCCGCTTTGATGCCGGCTGCAAGGGCGGAAGGCTTGAGGGCGCGCGCGGCCATTTCGCTAACGGCGCTTCGCGCCGTCGAGCCGGATGGCGAGTCCGCCATTGGTCTTCTTTTTCGCCGCGGTGGCGCGCGCGAACGTGAATAGTTGCTCGCGCGTCTCGATGCGGCAGGCGACACCGCCAGGATGTTTGCACTGGGCCGCGCGGTCCGCCGGGTCAGCGTCATCCTCATCAATGGGGACCATCGTATAGACGCCATCGGCAAGTGTCCGCATCAGTGCGTATTCGGCGTGCTCCGGATGCCGCGCCGACACCGACTGCACGATGGTGTTGCTGCCTTCGAACGGATGCAGCGTGAAGCTGGCGACGTCCTTCAGGCCGCCGCCAGAGTGGACATAGCGCTTGCCGTCCCAGCGAAACCGCGCGCGCTCTGGATCGACCGCATGGCCGTCGCGCAGCGTATAGAGTTGCAGATTGAGCTTCGGCCCCAACACCGGCTGTGCGTCGGCCAGGATCGGATCCGAGGAGTCGACGCAGCCGAATAGCGCCAAGCCGCAGAGCGCGATGAAACCCGCGCGGACGAAGAACGGTCTCACTCGGCCGCCTCTTTTCCGTGGCCGAGCCGCTTGTTGAGTGTCTTGAGCAGCTTCTCAGCCGCCTCCGCGATCACCGTGCCGGGCGGGAAGATCGCCTCGCAGCCCGCTTTCATCAGCGCGTCGTAGTCCTGCGGCGGCACCACGCCGCCGACCACGATCATAATGTCGTCGCGGCCTTGGCTCGCCAGTTCCTTCTTCAATTCCGGCACCAGCGTCAGATGCGCGGCGGCGAGTGACGACACGCCGAGAATGTGCACGTCGTTTTCGACCGCCTGGCGCGCGGCTTCCGCCGGCGTCGCAAACAGCGGTCCGATATCGACGTCGAAACCGAGATCGGCAAACGCAGACGCGATCACCTTCTGCCCGCGGTCGTGTCCATCCTGGCCGATCTTGGCGACCAGCAGGCGCGGCCTGCGGCCCTCCGCCGCCTCGAACGCCTCGACCGCAACGCGCACCCGTTCGACCGCGCCGGTCATGCCGACCTCCCGCTTGTAGACGCCGGTAATCGCTTTGATCTCGGCGCGGTGACGTCCGTACACTTTTTCAAGCGCCGCGGAAATCTCGCCGACGGTGGCCTTGGCGCGGGCGGCGTCGATCGCCAGCGCCAGCAGATTGCCGTTGCCGCGATCGGCGGCACGCGTCAGCGCGTCGAGCGCCTCCTTCAGCGCAACGGGATCGCGCTCGGCCTTGAGCCGCCGAAGCTTGTCGAGCTGCATCTGCATGACGACGGAATTGTCCACCTTGAGCACGTCGATCGGCGCCTCGTCGGTCGGCTGGTATTTGTTGACGCCGATCACCGACTGGTGGCCGCTGTCGATGCGTGCCTGCGTCTTGGCGGCGGCTTCCTCGATGCGCAGCTTGGGAATGCCGGCCTCGATCGCCTTGGTCATGCCACCGAGCGCTTCGACTTCCTCGATATGGCCCCAGGCCTTTTTCGCCAGTTCGTAGGTCAGCCGCTCGACGTAATAAGAGCCGCCCCAGGGGTCGACGATCCGCGTTGCGCCGGCTTCCTGCTGCAGCACAATTTGCGTATTGCGCGCGATGCGGGCGGAGAAATCGGTCGGCAGAGCGAGCGCCTCGTCGAGCGCGTTGGTGTGCAGCGATTGTGTCTGGCCTTGGGTTGCTGCCATGGCCTCGATCATGGTGCGCGAGACGTTGTTGAACACGTCCTGCGCGGCAAGCGACCAGCCCGAGGTTTGGCAATGGGTGCGCAGCGACAGCGAGCGCGCGTCTTCCGGCTTGAACGGCTTCATCAGCTTCGCCCAGATCATGCGCGCGGCGCGCAGCTTGGCGATTTCCATGAAGTAGTTCATGCCGATCGCCCAGAAGAAAGAGACCCTTGGAGCAAATTGGTCGACGGTAAGGCCCGCCTTGATGCCGGCACGCACATATTCGACGCCGTCGGCAAGCGTATAGGCGAGCTCGAGATCCTGCGTCGCGCCCGCCTCCTGCATGTGATAGCCGGACACGGAGATCGAATTGAACTTCGGCATCTCGGCCGAGGTATAGGCGAAGATGTCGGAGATGATGCGGATGCTCGGGCCGGGCGGGTAGATGTAGGTGTTGCGCACCATGAATTCTTTGAGGATGTCGTTCTGGATCGTGCCCGACAGCTTCTCGTGCGGCACGCCCTGTTCTTCCGCTGCGACGATATAGAGCGCCAGCACCGGCAGTACCGCGCCGTTCATGGTCATCGATACGCTCATCTGGTCGAGCGGGATGCCGGAAAACAGCGTGCGCATGTCGTAGATCGAGTCGATGGCGACGCCCGCCATGCCGACGTCGCCGGCGACGCGCGGATGGTCCGAGTCGTAGCCGCGGTGGGTGGCGAGATCGAAGGCGATGGACAGACCCTTCTGTCCGGCGGCGAGATTGCGCCGGTAGAAGGCGTTGGAATCTTCCGCGGTGGAGAAACCCGCATATTGCCGGATAGTCCAGGGCTGCGCCGCGTACATCGCGGGGTAGGGGCCACGCAGGAACGGCGGTTTGCCCGGATAGGTGTCGAGGAAATCGAGCCCGGCGAGGTCGGCCTCACTGTAAACGGGCTTCACCGGAATGGCTTCGGGCGTAACCCAGGGCGCGGCGGCGCGGTTGCCGGGGGCAATTGGCGTGACGGCAAAATCGACTTTGGCGAAGTTGGGAACCTGACTCATTTGATGGCCAGAATATCATGCGCCGCCTGCAAGGTCGAAACCACGTCGCAGCCCACATAAATGAAGGCTTTCACGCCTGCCTGCCGCCACTTGTCCTCGCTCTCGCCCGGCCGTCCTGCGAGGTGGACGGTTGCGCCGGCGGCGGTCAGCGCCTTGGCGGCGTCGGCCGCCTGCACCTCGTAGACTTTGTCCGTTGAGCACAGGCAGGCGAGCTTGGCGCCGGAGGCCTTGAACGCCGCGATTATCTCGGCCTGATCCTTGAAGCCGTCATTGCTCAAGGACTCGATGCCGCCGGCTTCGTAGAAATTCTTCGCGAACGTGGCGCGTGCGGTGAAGTCGGACAGCTTGCCGAGATTGGCCAGAAACACCTTCGGCCGCGAGCCGGTCTTTTTCAGAATCGCGTCAGATTTGTCGCGCAGCGCCTCGAACGGCTCGGCCAGCCGTATGCGGGGCAAGGCCTCGATGCTGCTATCGACCGAGCCTTCTTTCGGCGCAACGACCGTCGCGACATCGAGCACGGCCGAATGCGTTTCGTTGATGTTCGGGTAGTCGCTCGTTCCGGTCAGCGCGTCTTTGCGCCGCGCGGCGGCCTTCTGCCGATCGGCCCGCACAGTGGCGACGTTCTTCTGAACGTGCCCGTGTTCGAGCGCGGCCCAGACGCCGCCCGCGCTCTCGATCTCCTGGAACTGGGTCCAAGCCCCAGCGCAGAGTTTGTTCGTGAGGTCCTCGATCGCGCCGGAGCCGGCAGCAGGGTCGGCGACGCGGAACAGATTGGATTCTTCGAGTAAAATGAGCTGCGTGTTGCGGGCAACGCGCCGCGCGAAGGCGTTGGGCAGGCCAAGCGCCGCGGTGTGCGGCAAGGCCACGATGCTGTCGGCACCGCCGAGGCCCGCCGCGGTTACCGCGATGGTGGTCCGCAGCATGTTCACATAAGGATCGCGCTGCGTCATCATCCGCCAGGCGGTCTCGGCGGCGACATAGGCCGGCTTCGGCGTCAGTCCGCAGGCCTCTTCGACGCGCGCCCATAGTTTTCGCAAAGCGCGGAACTTGGCGATGGTGAGGAACTCGTCGGCGTCGGCCGCAAGCCGGAAATAGATCATGCCGCGCGCGGCATCGAGCGCAATGCCGCTCGCCTCCAGCGCGCGCAGATATTCGACCGCGCTGGCGATCGCGAAGGCAAGCTCCTGCGCCTCCGATCCGCCGGCATTGTGAATGATGCGCCCGTCGGCGGACGCAAACGGCCCGCGGAAGCCTTGGCTTGCCAGTTCGCGCACTACGCCGGCGAAGCCGTGCGACAACTTGGCCCAGGGCATGGGGCTCGCGCCAGAGGCGGCGAAGCCGCCGATCGGATTGATGCTGGCGCGCAGGTCGACCGTCGCCGGCGCGATCTTGCGGTTCTTCACCAGCGCGGCGAAGGTCTGCACGACATTTCGCGTCGGCGGGCTGAGGTTGAAGTCGATGGTGATGCCGGCATCAAGCGCGATCCCGTCGAGCACGCGGTCGAGCGTGACAGGCGAGGGGTCGAGGCCGTAGCCGTTAGCGTTGATCGAGCCGGCCATCACCAGCGTCAGCCCGGTCGCGCCGTTTTCTAGGTCCTGCAGCGCCTGCGCGTTGGCGGCATTGGGGTCGGGATGATCGACCCGCTGCATCAGCGCCCAGGCTTGGCCGGGCGCGCGGCCGGCCACCGGCTTTGCCCCCGCCGCGCGCGGATAAAGCGGCTCGATGCGCAAGCCGTCATAGGTTTGGCTGACCAGCCGCTTGTCGAACGCGGCACCCTTGAGCGCCGCCTCGACCAGCTTGCGCCATTGCGCCTCGCTGGTGGGCGGAAATTCGGCGGCGAGGGGAAGCTCGTTACTCATCGGCGCAAAATGCCACAGTTAGTGCCGCCTCGCCATTGAGCTCTCACTTTGAAGGGTTAAGCAAATACCGTGCCCGGCATTATCGCGGCGGCAGCCGCTCGATTCCGGCGGGATCGACGCTGGCAGCGACCTCCCGCACGGTGCGACCGCCGATCGCCAGATCGGGGGCGATCTCGGCGAGAGGTAACAAAACGAAGGCGCGCTCGAACAGCCGTGGATGCGGCACCGTCAGGCCCAGTTCGCGGATCGTCAAATTGTCGAAAGCGATGATATCGATGTCGGCAGTGCGCGGGCCCCAGCGCTTTTCATGCGCCCGGTCGCGGCCGAGCTGCAATTCGACGGCTTGCGCGTGCGCCAGCAGTTCGCGCGGGCCGAGCGTCGTCTCGACCGCGATGCACAGGTTGATGAAGGGCGGCTGATACTTGAAGCCCCAGGGCGGGGTGCGGTAGTCGGAGGACCGCGCGGTCAGCCGTACCGTGACGCCGTCGCACAACAGCATCACCGCGCGCTCGAGAATGGTGCGGCTGTCGCCGACATTGCCGCCGAGCGCCAGCCACGCCGCAGTCATGATTTGGAATTGTTCCGCGCCCGCTCCAGCGTGACACCGACGTCGCTGAAAGTGGCCGCGATCGGCGCGTGCGGCTTGTGGATCGTCACTTTGATCTTGCGCACGCGCGGAAAAGCGGCGAGCACCGCGTCGGCCACCCGGCCGGCGGCCGCTTCGATCAAACGATATTTCTGCGCGCAAAACGCCGCGCTCGCGCAGGTGACCACTTTGTCATAGGAGACGGTGTCGGCGACTTTGTCCGAGCGCGCGGCTTCGGCAAGATCGATATCGAGTTCGATGTCGATGGTGAAAGTCTGCCCGACCTTGCCCTCGTAGGGCATGATGCCGTGATAGGCATGCAGCGACAGGCCAGTAATGAAGATGCGGTCGCTCATCGTGCGGCCTCGATGGCGGCGGTGACCCGCAGCGCCTGCACGCTCTCGCCGACGTCGTGCGCGCGCACAATCGCCGCGCCGTTTCTCACCGCTTCGAGATGGCTGGCGATCGAGCCGCCGAGCCGCCGGTCGGGCGAAGACGGCGTCACCGCATTGATGAATCGTTTGCGCGAGGCGCCGACCAAAAGCGGCAATCCGAAGCGCTTGAACTCGGCGAGCCGGGCGATGCAGGCGATGCTCTGTTCCGGCGTCTTGCCAAACCCGATGCCGGGATCGAGCACGATGCTGTCGCGGGCGATGCCGGCGCGTTCCGCCTGCGCCAGCGAGCGCTGAAAGAACGCCTGCACGTCGGCGATGATGTCGATCGCGGGGTCTGCGCGTTCGCGGTTATGCATGATCACGACCGGCATGTCGTATTCAGAGACAACCTCGGCCATCGCCGGATCGCGCTGCAGGCCCCAGACGTCGTTGACCATCGCCGCCCCCTGGTCGAGCGCCCAGGTCGCGATGCCGGCCTTCATGGTGTCGATCGATACCGGCGTCTTGAGCTTGACCACGGCCGGTAGCACCGGCGTAAGCCGCGCCAGCTCCTCTTCGTAACTCACCGGTTCGGCTCCGCCGTAGGGGCGGGTGGACTCCGCGCCGATATCGATGATGTCGGCGCCCTCGGCGATCATGCGCTGGGCCTGTTGGAGGGCCTGTTGCGGATCGACAAAGTGGCCGCCGTCGGAAAACAGTCCGGCGTCACATTGAGGATGCCCATGACCAGAGGGCGCCGCTGGGCCAGCAGACCGGCGAGCCAGGAGGGCGGCTTGTCGGCGATTACGTCGCCGACGGTGTCGGGATCACCATGCGGGCACATGGATTGAGGCTTTGCGCGGTCGGTACCGGGCTGTCAAGAAGCTCCGGACCGCAGCTGTAGCGGGCTATTTATAGGTAATCTTGATCGGCAGCTTCTTGGCGTGCTCGATCCAGCTTCCCACCACCTTCTCGGACGGCAGGAAGGCGACCAACTTTCGCTTTTTGTTGGCCTCGGCCATCGCCTTGGCGAGATTGGCCGGGTTACGATACTTGAGCTCCTTGACGGTATCGACGCCTGCGGCTTGCAGCAATCCGGCATATTCCTTGCGGATGCCCTTGATGCGCATGCGGTCGGCCATGTTGGCCCAGCACAGCAATTGCTTTTCGTCGATCCCGGTCTTTTTGGCGAGCGTTTTGCGACCGCGCAGGGTCCGCGCCACCTCGAGCAGCCGCCCGGTCGACCGGATGCCTGCCGACTTGAAGGTGGCGGCGGCTTCGCCGTCGATCCCGTCGATATCGGTGATCGGATAGGTCATCCAGGTTTCCTCGCCAGCTTCTTGCTTTTGTGCAGGACGTCGACTGAAACGTTCAAATGAACTGACTTAAGCCCGGAATCGAGCCCACGATCTCGCCGACGGCGTCTTCGCCGGCTTTTTCGCGGGAAAAGGCAATGACTTCCTTGGTGACGCCTTGCACCTGACCCATGCTCAGCCCCGCTGCCATCATCTTGGTACCGGCCCCCATTAGCCCGCCCATAGCGAACATGCCGCCGTCGGCGTCGCTGGCCTGTTGGGCTTGGATCAGCGCTTGCGCCCCCGGAAGTTTATCGATGAGGGGCTGTACTTTGTCGGGCGGGCCTTCCTTGACCAGAAAGTCGAGGATGATGCCGACAGCTTTTTGCGCGGCTTCCCGATCGACGCCAACATTGGCGACGAGACGCCCGATCAATTCGTCCATGATCCCCCTCAACGCTTCCGCACTGGCAGCGGCTTGTTCCTATATTGAACGGCGTTCGTCGCGATGACAAGCGCGATGCAATGTCCCAGCGCAAAGTTGTCCGCATGTGCGCGCACTGTCATTGCTTTATGTCAAGTAAAATGTGCGCGGCTCACTTTGACGGCAAGACATCGAGCGAGAGCGCTTCGATGGACGATCATGCACGTTTGTTCAATCGAAATTCCCTCCGGGAATACTTTCGCCAGTATCCGAGCGGTTGCGATTAGTCATATTTCCGGCCAGTGCACGCATGCCGACCGCTAACGCTTTCAGAATTCCGAATAAAAAAAGAAAAACTTCGCCGGAAAACGCGAGTCCGCTGCTTTAACTTGTCCTTCCATGGCGTTTTAGAAGGTTTGTAGTCGCCGGCGGCGCTTTTCAGCGCGCCAAAGCATTGCTAGTTTGCTCACCCTGCCGACAAGGAGCCCTTCATGAGCACACTCGACGCGGTCTTGGCCCGCATCGACCAGGACATTGACCAAAGCGTCGAGCGTTTGTTTGCGCTGTTGCGCATCGCCTCGATATCCACCGACCCGGCATACGAGGAACAATGCCGGACCGCCGCCGAGCACGTCGCCGCCGACTTGCGCAGCATAGGTTTTGCCGCCGATGTGCGCCCAACCGAGGGCCATCCGGTGGTAGTGGGCAAAACCAACGGCGTTTCCGGCCCGCGTATGCTGTTTTATGGCCATTATGACGTCCAGCCGGTCGATCCGCTGAACCAGTGGAAGACCCCGCCGTTCGAGCCGCGCATCGAAACGCTGCCCGGCGGCCGCAAAATCATCGTCGCGCGAGGGGCCTGCGACGACAAAGGCCAGGCCATGACCTTCATCGAGGCCTGCCGCGCCTTCAAGGCAGTCACCGGCAAGCTGCCGCTGCCGATTACCACCATGATCGAGGGCGAAGAGGAATGCGGCTCGAAGAATCTGTTTAAATTCGTGCGTGACAACGCCGCCGAGTTCAAGCTCGACCTGGCGCTGGTCTGCGATACCGCCATGTGGGACGCCCAGACGCCGGCGGTGACCACCTCGCTGCGCGGCCTGGTCTATGAGGACGTTAAAATCACCTGCGCCGACCGTGATTTGCACTCCGGCGTGTTCGGTGGCGCGGCGCAGAACCCGATCCGGCTGCTGGCCAGGATTTTGGGCGCGCTCTGGGACGATACTGGCCGCATTACCGTTCCCGGCTTCTACGACGGGGTGAAGGATCTGCCGGCCGACATCAAAGCGGACCTCAAGGCGCTCGATCTCACGCCAGAAAAGTTTCTCGGGCCGATCGGGCTGAAAACGCCAGCCGGCGAAAAGGGCTACTTGCTGCTCGAGCAGATCACCACACGGCCGACGGCCGAGATCAACGGCATCGTCGGCGGCTATACCGGGGAGGGGGCGAAGACCGTCATCCCCGGGCAAGCGTCGGCGAAAGTCTCGTTCCGTCTGGTTGGCGAACAGGACCCCGAAAAGGTCCGCGATGGCTTCCGCGCCTTCGTCCGGGCGCGCCTGCCGGCCGACTGCCAGGTCGAGTTCGGCAATTTCGGCTTGGCGTCGCCGCTGCAACTCTCATTCGACAACCCGGCGCTCAACAAGGCGCGCGCCGTGCTGGCCGAGGAATGGGGCCACAAGGCGGTAGCGGTCGGCGCCGGCGGCTCGATCCCCATCGTGGCCGACTTCAAGAGCGTGCTGGGGATGGATTCGCTGCTGGTCGGCTTCGCGCTCGACGACGATCGCGTGCATTCGCCGAACGAGAAGTTCGACCTCAATTGCTACCACAAGGGTATTCGCTCCTGGGCGCGCATCCTGGCGGCGCTGGCGGAAGCATAAGGCGTGGCTCCTCCGCTTCTTCAACTCAAGGACATCGCTCTGACCTTCGGCGGCACGCCGCTGCTCACCGGGGCGGAGCTTTCGGTGTCGGTGGGCGAGTGCGTCTCTCTGGTCGGCCGCAACGGCTCGGGTAAGTCGACGCTGCTGAAGATCGCAGCTGGTCTCGTCGAACCCGACCGCGGCACCGTGTTCGTGCAACCCGGCACATTGGTCAGCTATCTGCCGCAGGAGCCGGGTTTTTCCGGTTTCGCCTCCACTTTGGCTTATGTCGAGGGCGGCCTGCGGCCGACCGACGACAGCTACGCCGCCCGCTTCATGCTGGAGCAGCTTGGCCTCACCGGCACGGAAGACCCAGGCCATCTCTCCGGCGGCGAAGCGCGCCGGGCCTCACTCGCCCGCGTGTTGGCGCCGTCGCCCGATATCCTGCTGCTCGACGAGCCGACCAATCATCTCGATCTGACCACCATCGAATGGCTGGAGCGCGAGCTCGATGGCCGGCGCGCCGCGCTGGTCATCATCAGCCACGACCGGCGTTTCCTCTCGACGCTGTCGCGCTCGACGGTCTGGCTCGACCGCGGCGCCACGCGACGCATCGAGCGCGGCTTTGGCCATTTCGAGGAATGGCGCGACATGCTGCTGGCGGAGGAGGAACGCGAACAGCACAAGCTCGACCGCAAGATCGTCACCGAAGAGCATTGGATGCGCTACGGCGTCACCGGGCGGCGCAAGCGCAACATGCGCCGGGTCGGCCAGTTGCAGGCGCTGCGCGAAGCGCGCCGCACCCATCGCGCCGCCGCCGGCAACGCCACCATCACCGCGGGGTCGGCGGCGCCGTCCGGCGCGCTGGTCATCGAGGCCAAAGGCATCGGCAAGAGCTACGGCGGCCGCGCCATCGTCAGCGATTTCTCGATACGTATCCAGCGTGGCGATCGCATCGGCATCGTCGGGCCGAACGGCAGCGGCAAGACCACGCTCATCGGCCTGCTGACCGGCGCTCTGCCGCCCGACAGCGGCACCGTCCGTCTCGGCTCCAACTTGGCGGTCGCCACGCTGGACCAGCATCGCGACAGTCTCGATCCCGACGTGACGGTCGCCGAGGCGCTGACCGGCGGGCACGGCGACACCGTGATGGTGAACGGTACGCCCAAGCACATCGTCGGCTATATGCGGGACTTCCTGTTTTCGAGCGAGCAGGCGCGCACCCCGCTCGGCAAGCTGTCGGGCGGCGAGCGCGGCCGCCTGTTGCTGGCGCAGGCGCTCGCCATACCGTCGAACCTGCTTGTGCTCGACGAGCCGACCAACGATCTCGACATGGAGACTCTGGACGTGCTTGAGGACATGCTCGGCGACTATCCCGGCACGGTCCTGCTCATCAGCCACGACCGCGATTTTCTCGACCGGCTGGTGAGCGGCGTGATCGTGCCGGAGGGCGACGGCCGCTGGAGCGAATATGCCGGCGGCTATTCCGACATGCTGGCGCAGCGCGGGGCCGACCTGACCCGCGGGCAGCGCAAGCTGGAGCCGCAGAAGTCGGCGAAAGTAACCGCGCCGGCCGCAGCGTCGCCGCCGAAACGGCGCATGAGTTTCAAGGACAAGCACGCGCTGGAAACGCTGCCCAAGACTATCGCCGCCTGGCAGGCCGAGGCGGCCGTCCTGCAGGAAAAATTGGCCGATCCCGGATTTTATGGGCGTGACCGCGCCGGGTTCGAAAAAGTCACCGCCGCGCTCGGCGAACTGCAGCGGAAGATCGCGGCGGCGGAAGAGCAATGGCTGGAGCTTGAAATCATGCGCGAGGAATTCGCCGGCGGCTGAGCCTGCGTCAGGCTCCCGGCCAGCCCTCGAACAATTCGTCGACCGTAAACGCGCGCGGGATGAGCTTCTGCCGCACGCAGTAGTCGATGATGATCCCCAACGAGCGGCGGTTGGGCTCGACTCCGAATCGCCACGGATCGAGCGGGCCGCCTGGCGGCGGCGCCGCCGCGCTCCGGCTCTCGCGCAGCGCGCGAAAGATGTCCTTCACGACGTCGGGCCGCTCCTTTGCGATCGACGTGCGCACCACCATCATGTGGTTGATGGGTACGCCGCCGTGCATCTCCGCCCATTTGCGCGCCGCCGCCTCTGCGTCGGGAATGAGCGGCTTGAGGCGCGGATCGGGCAAGGTGTCGCCGACGATCGCCGCGTCGATTTCGCCGTCGAGCAGCATCTGCACCAGCGTCTTGCCGGCAGGCGCGCGGGTGACGAAGTCGGGGTCCTTGTACTCGGCCAGATGCGGGTCCTCGAAGCTGATCCAATGGATCGCCGTGTGATCGACGCCGTAGTCGTCGACGAGGAAGCCGCGCACCCAGGCGCCGGTCGTCACTGTATAGGCGCGCACGCCGACGCGCTTGCCGGCGAGATCGGATGCCTGCAGCGGCCCGCGTTCTGGATTGTAGGCGATGGTGTGGTGCTGGCCGCGGCCGAGCACGGTCGCCGGAATCAGCACGTAGGGCTTGCCGTAGGTCTTTGCCTGCAGGAACGTGACAATCGCCAGCTCGGAAAGGTCGAACTTGGCCTCGCGCACCAACGCCTTGAACGCCGTGTTGGGGACCTTCACGTCGGCGAAGTCGAAATCGACCAGATCGGATTTGACCGCGCCGCTCTTGAGCGCCTGTGCGTTGGGATAATTGCCGAGTAAAGTGGAAAGCTTCAACTTGGTCGCGGTCATCGTCCGTCCTTAATCCTTGAGCGCCGGGTAGAGCGTCTGCGCGGTCTTGGCGAAAATCCAGTCTCGGTCGGCTTGCGGCAATGAGGCAAGCGACTCGCGCGCGGTCTTTAGAAGCGCGGGCAGGGTGCCCTCGCTCGACGGGTAGTTCGAACCCCAGGCGAGCCGCGCCGCGCCGAACTCCGCAACCAGGCGCGGGAAGAATGTCTCCGGCGTGGCCTTGCCGCGGCGCGCCTCGGCGAAGATGCGCGGCGTCAGCTTGAGATAAATGTTGGGTAAGCGCGCGAGTGCGAGCAGGCTCGCCGCCGCCGCATAAGGCGGCCCGTCCTCGAGCGCCGGCCGCGCGCAATGGTCCAGCAAAATGCGCACGTCGGGAAAGCGTTCCGCCATGGCGCGCGCCTGCGGGATAGCCTTGGCCGACATCTGCAGGCAAATCGACAAGCCCAACTCGCCGGCGCAGGCCCAGGCCGGATAGGATTTCGGATCGTCGAGCCAGCTCGCCTGCTCGGCCATCGTGCTGCCGAAGGTGAACAACCTCAGGCCCGTGAGCTTCCTGCCGTGCCAATAGCGCATGCGTTCCGGTGCGTCAGCGGCGAGCACGTCGACCGAAAATACGCCGGTGAAACGTTTAGGGTGCGCGGCAACCGCGTCGGCGACGTAGGAATTGTCATGCCCGTAGCAGGTCGAGGCCTGCACCACCGCGGCCTTCTGCACGCCGGCTTCGTCCATGGCCGTGATCAGCTTCTTGACCGTCGCCGGCCGCGTGCGCGACCAGTCCGACTGGTGGCCGCCGAGCGGTGCCAGCGGATAGCGCGTCGCGTCGTCGGCAATGATGTGCGGGTGGATGTCGATGGTGGTCATTGCATGGGCCTTGGCTGGCGAAGCTCTGCCGATTTTCGCTTCCGCGTCAACCGAGCCGGCCGGAGAAGCGTTATGCGCCCGGCGCATTGTCAGCGCAGCTGGACCTGCCTATTCTCCGCGCGCGTCGAGCGCTACGAGGAGCAATGCCGCGGCCCATATCAACCGTCCGATTTGCCTGCGCTTGCGCACTCGCCGGCCTCGCCTTCGCGCTTTCCGCCGCGCCGGCCGCACGCGCGGGCGATAGCGAAGCCTATCCGTCGAAGCCGGTGCGCATCATCGTGCCCTACGGCGCCGGCGGCATTGCCGACGTCACCATGCGCATGGTGGCCAAGCAGTTGAGCGAGCATTTCGGTCAGCAGTTCTTCATCGACAATCGGCCGGGTGCCGGCGGCATCCTGGCGATGAAGACGGTGCAGGAAGCCCAGCCGGACGGCTACACGCTGTTCATGATCGGCGGCGGACTCACCATCGCCAAGGCGCTGTTCAAGTCGCTGCCCTACAATATCGAGACCGATTTCATTCCGATCTCGACCACGGCTTCTTACGGCCTGGTGATCGCCACCAAGGCTGGCTCGCCACTCAAGACGGTGAAAGACATCATCGCCGCCGCCGAGGCCAATCCGGACAAGCTCAACTTCGGCACCATCAACGCCGGCAGCACGCAGCATCTATCCGCGCAACTTTTCCGCATCATGGCTGGCATCAACGTCGCGACCATCCCGTACAAGACCACGCCCGATCTCGAACTCGCCTTGTTGCGCGGCGACGTCGATGTCGCTTTCGAATACTTTCCTGGCTTGCTGTCGGCGCTGGCCGAAGGCCGGTTAATTGCGGTTGCCACCACCGAGAGCGAACGCGCGGCCAACCTGCCGAACGTGCCGACGGTGATCGAAAGCGGTCTGCCCGGCTACGAGGTGACGAGTTGGAACGGCATCGCCGCGCCCGCCGGTACGTCGCAGGAGATCGTGCTCGAGCTTAATCACGCCATCGACGACGCGCTGGCCTCTCCTGAGGTGCAAAAATATTCGGCCGCGGCCGGCATGGACGCGCGGAGCATGTCGCCGCCCGCGCTCGAGAAGCGCATCCACGCCGACGTCGCCAAATGGACGAAGCTGATTGCGGCGGCCGGAATCCAGAAGCGCTAGGCTATTTGAGCTGATCGGCCACCTTGTCGATGCCGGCTTGCGCGCACTCGTCGTCCTTGCCGGGCGAGCCGGATACACCGATCGCCCCGATCACGTCGTTGCCGACCTTGATCGGCAGGCCGCCCTGCAGCACGATCACACGCGTGTATTCCTTGAAGCCGGCAACGCCGGGCTCATCGAGGATGCGTTTGACGAGTGCAGCGGATGGCTGACGAAATGTGCGCGCGGTGTAAGCCTTGCGGTCGCTGCTTTCCGGCGTGTGCAGGCTGGCGCCCTCGTCGCGCAGCATGACCAGGGCCAGGCCGCCGCGATCGAGCACAGTAACCGCGATTTTGTAGCCCATGCTCTGGCATTTCGCCATCGCGGCATTGGCCATGGTCTGCGCCAGGGCCAGCGATAGATTTTTCTCGGTGATAACGCCTTGCGCACTGACCGGCGACGACAGTGCGGCGACAACGGCGAAACTCGAAGCGACCTTCAGAAGCGGCGACATGAGACAACCTCCCGGTTGATCTTGGCAGGGCCCGTGCGGCCCTTGACCTGAACATACACCGGAAGCGGCGGCTTTATTCACGTCCACGCAAATGTGAGCGTTAATTCTTGAGCCGGTAGCCGGTCTTGAAGATCCAGGAGATGATGGCAAGGCAAATGCCGAGGAACACCAGCGTCATGGCGATACTGATGGCAGGGCTCGACGTCGGAGATTTCGAAGAAGCTCCAGCGGAAGCCGCTCACCAGATAGACCACCGGGTTGAACAGTGCGATCTTCTGCCAGAGCGGCGGTAGCACGCTGGTCGAGTAGAAGGTGCCGCCGAGGAATGTCAAAGGCGTGATAATGAGGAGCGGCACGATCTGCAGTTGTTCGAAATTGCCGGCCCAAATACCGATGATGAAGCCGAGCAGGCTGAAGGTCGCCGCCGTCAGCAAAAGGAACGTAAGCATCCAGAACGGATGCGCGATATGCAGCGGTACGAACAGGAACGAGGTGGCCAATATGATCAGCCCCAAGATAATCGACTTGGTCGCCGCCGCCCCGACATAACCGCAAACGATCTCGAACGGCGAAACCGGCGCCGAAAGGATCTCGTAGATCGTTCCGACGAAGCGCGGGAAATAGATGCCGAAGGAGGCGTTCATCGTGCTCTGCGTGAGCAGAGTCAGCATGATCAGCCCGGGTACGATGAAGGCGCCGTAGACGACGCCGTCGATCTGCGTGATGCGCGTGCCGATGGCGGCGCCAAAGACGACGAAATAGAGTGACGTCGAAAGCACCGGAGAGACGATGCTTTGCCAGATGGTGCGCCCGGTGCGTGCCATTTCGAAGCGGTAGATGGCTTGGATGGCGCGCAGGTTCATGGACGGTCGCTCACCAGGCCGACGAAGATATCTTCGAGCGAACTCTGCCGTGTCTCCAGGTCGCGGAAACGGATGTCGGCTTTGCTGAGGTCGCTCAGCAAAGCGGTGACCCCGGTGCGCTCGGCTTGCGTGTCATAGGTGAACACCAGGTCGGCGCCGTCGGCTGACAGCATTACCGGGTGCCCCGTGAGCGCGGACGGCACGGTATCCAGCCTCTTCTGCAGATGCAGGATCAACTGCTTTTTGCCGAGCTTGCGCATCAACTCGGCCTTATCCTCGACCAGAATGATCTCGCCTTTGTTGATGACGCCGACGCGGTCGGCCATCTCCTCGGCTTCCTCGATGTAATGCGTGGTCAGGATGATCGTGACGCCGGAGGCGCGCAGATCGCGCACCACCTGCCACATGTCCTTGCGCAGTTCTACGTCGACGCCGGCGGTCGGCTCGTCCAGGAACAGGACCTGCGGCTCGTGCGCCAGCGCTTTCGCGATCAGCACGCGCCGCTTCATGCCGCCGGACAGCGTGACGATCTTGGAGTCCTTCTTGTCCCACAGCGATAGCGAGCGCAACACTTTCTCGATATGCGCCGGATCGCGCGGCTTGCCGAACAAGCCGCGGCTGAAGCTGACGGTGCCCCAGACGCTCTCGAAAGCGTCGGTGTGCAATTCCTGCGGTACCAGCCCGATCAGCGAGCGTGTCGCACGGTAGTTTTTGACGATATCGTGGCCGTCGACCGTGACCCGGCCGGCGGTCGGAACCAGAATGCCGCAGACAATGCCGATCAGCGTGGTCTTGCCTGCGCCGTTGGGGCCGAGCAGGGCGAAGATCTCGCCACGTTTGATGTCGAGGTTGATCTCCCGCAGCGCCCGGAATCCGGTCGCGTAGGTCTTGCAGAGATTTTCGATGGAAATGATGGAATCCATGGGCGGGCCGTGACGCGTTCCGCGCATATAAGGACCGGAAACGCCATGCGCTAGCCTGGCTTAGCCAAAAGTCGCCAATGAATTGAGATCGCTCAGCACCTGCTTTGGCGGGAAATCGAGATATTCGTCCGGCATCTTGCTCCGGTTGACCCACAGCCCGCGGAAGCCAACCGACACGCTCGCCATCACGTCCCAACGGTTGGACGAGACGAACGTGACGTCGTCCGGTTTGCACTTGTAGCGATCGGTCACAAGCGCATAGACCTCGGGCCGTGGCTTGAACATCTTCAGTACGTCAACCGACAGCACTGCGTCGAGATCGGAGCCGATTCCGGCGCCGTCGACCGCGCCTTTGAGCATGTTGGGCGAGCCATTCGACAGGATGCCGGTCTTGTGGCCTTTGGCTTTCAAGGCGCGCAATGCAGCGCGTGCGTCGGGGAAGGCGTCGAGCTTGAAATAGGCCTCGAGCAGGCGCGGCTTAAGCGATTTCGGCACCGACGATACGCGCGCCAGCGAAAAATCGAGCGCCCGCTCGGTCAGCGTCCAGAAATCGGCATAATGGCCGGCGAGGGTCAGCGTCCAGGTGTATTCGAGCTGTTTCGAGCGCCAGATCTCCGACATGCGGTCGGAGTCCGGTCCCGCCTCGGCGCGGAACCGGGCAATCGCCGCGTGCACGTCGAACAGCGTGCCATAGGCATCAAACACGAAAATGGACATTGATTCCTCCCATCAGCAAATCGCATAAGATTTCGAACAGCGGCTGGCGTAGCATAGCGCGGGCCGAACCCGCCACGCAGGAGACATCACATGGCCGCGAGCCCGGCTTTGTCCGCGACCTGGACTTATATCGACGGCGACTGGCACGAGGGCAACTTCCTCATGTGGGGCGCGCGCACGCACGCGATCTGGCTCGGCTCTTCGGTGTTCGATGGCGCCCGCGTGTTCGATGGCGTCGCGCCCGACCTCGACCTGCACTGCGCGCGGGTCAACGCCTCGGCGAAAACGATGTACCTCAAGCCTAATATGGCGGCCGAGCAGATCGTCGGCTTGACCCGCGAGGGCATGAAGAAATTTGCCAAGGGCACCGTGCTCTATGTGCGGCCGATGTATTGGGCCGAGCGCGCCGGCCCGCAGGCGCTGCCGCCCGATCCCGACTCCACGCGTTTCGCGCTCACGCTCTACGATTCGCCGATGCGCACGCCGGACGGCTTCTCGATCACGCTGTCGCCGTTCCGCCGCCCGACCTGGGAGACCGCGCCGGTCGACGCCAAGGCCAGCTGCCTTTATCCCAACAATGCTCGCGCGCTGTTCGAGGCGAAGACGCGCGGCTTCGACAATTGCATCGTTTGCGACGTTGCCGGCAACGTCGCCGAGCTTGCCAATTCCAACGCCTTCATGGGCAAGGACGGCGTCGTGTTCACGCCGATCCCGAATGGCACCTTTCTCGCCGGCATCACCCGCATGCGGGTGATTTCCCTGTTGCGCGATTCCGGCATCATGGTCGTCGAAAAAGTGCTGCGGTATGCCGATTTCGAGAACGCCGACGAGATCTTCGCCACCGGCAACGCCTCCAAGGTGCTGCCCGTCACCCGCATCGGCGAACGCGCGCTGCAGCCCGGGCCGCTCTACCGCAAGGCGCGCGAGCTTTATTGGGCCTATGCGCATTCGTGACCATGGCCGGTGAACCTGAACCCGAGGAAACCGAGCGCGAGCGGCGCATGGCCAACATGTTTCTGCTCGGCGCCGCGGTCGTCGTTGTGGTCGGGGGCATCTGGCTGGTCAATGCGCTGGTTGACGCGCGCAGGAACGAGGAGTGTTTCGAATCCGGACGGCGCAATTGCAATCCGATCAGCGTGCCGGCGCGCGACAGGGATCAGTAATGCCTGCCACCTTCGTCTATGTCGGCAATGCCGAAAGCCAGAGCGTGACCATTTTTTCGCTTACCACCGACGGCGCGTTGACCTCGGTCGACACCAAGATGGTGCCGGGACCGGCCAAGCCCGGCAGCACCACGCCGATGGCGGTGAGCCCGGACAAGCGGTTTCTCTTCGTGGCCTTGCGTAACGAGCCCTATAGCGCGGCGACCTTTGCGATCGATCCAAAGACGGGCAAGCTCACTTATGTCGGCAGCGGCCCGCTCGCCGACGCGATGGCCTATATCGCCACCGACCGCAGCGGCAAATTCCTGCTCAGCGCCTCCTATGGCGGCGGCAAGATCGCGGTCAGCCCGATCGGCGGCAATGGCGTCGCCAGTCACGGCGCAGCAGGTGATCGCCAGCCAGCCGAATGCGCACGCTGTCCTCGCCGACCGCGCTAACCGACACGTGCTCTACACGAGCCTCGGCAACGATTATATCGGCCAATTGGTGTTCGACGCTGCGACGGGCAAGCTCACTCCGAACGATTCACCAACCATGAGCGTCAAGCCGAAAGCCGGCCCGCGCCACTTCCGCTTCTCGTCCGACGAGCGCTTCGTCTATCTGTTGTGCGAGCTCGACGCGTCGATCTACGTCTTTCCCTACGACGCGGCGACCGGCCGGCTGGCGAAGGAAACGCAGATCGCCAGTGCGTTGCCGCCAGGCTTTACCGGCAAGCCCTGGGCGGCCGACATTCATCTCACGCCGAACAGCAAATTCCTCTACGCCTCCGAGCGCACGTCGAGCACGCTTGCCGCTTTCCGCATCGACGCCAAGAGCGGTGCGCTTAGCCCTATCGGCTCCTATCCGACCGAGACGCAGCCGCGCGGCTTCGCCATCGACCCCACCAGCCGCACGCTGCTTGCGGCCGGGCAATTGTCGAACAGTCTGACCGCCTACGCGATCGACGCCGAGCGCGGCATGCTGCGCCCGCTCGGTCGCTATCCGGTCGGCAAGAATCCGAACTGGGTGGAGATCGTGAGCTTGCCGTGAGCGGCGTTATCGAAGCCCGGCTGCGCGAAGGCTTTCGCTGTATTTAGCCGATTTGACCGGCGTCTGATGATGATCCGTGAACGGAACTATCGCAGACACAATGGGACGGCGGCAATTGATCCGCTGGCGACATGTGTAACGAGATCACGCCTATGCATGTTGCCGGTTGATGGTCTTGGGCTTGCGGACAAGTTGTGGCTTTGGCGGCTTGATCAACATTTGCTCAAGGATCTGGATGTCCCACTTCCTGACAAATCGAACCGCAAATCCGTTTGGAAGGTGGCGCACAACACGGCCTATGACTTTTCCGATAGCGATTGGCATGCCAATCACGGGAATAATGTCGGCGGATACAGCGGCGCCTGTCGGCGACATGTCGATGACGAAACATGTCGGCGTGCTGCCGTCGCAAGAATTAAAGTAGAAAGAGGCTCACGCGGCACGACTCGTTTATGCTTTCTACGATTGGGCGCCTGATCATTGATATGCTTATCGTACCAATCGAGTTTGCTGACGAGCCGGTCTCGCTCTTCGTCGGTCGCCTTGATTTCCAATCTGAACCCGCGGTTCACAACTTCGACTAGCGGACATTTAAACTCTCCAAACTCGTCCGACTGAACAATGATCTGCTCCCCAACGTCTCCAATCACGGGGCGGTCAGTGCAATCGCCTGGTCCGTTATTCTCTCAATCCGGCATACGAAAAATCGGCGCTCGGTTTCGCCGGGGTCTCGCTTGTTCCCAATATTGTAGCGTGCCGTTATGACACGCAATTCATTGCGGCGCCCTGAAGCGCCGCCGCCAAACAAGGTCGTTTTAATAGCTTTCAAAACGGACATGTTTTCACCGGAGGTATTTCTGGATGAAGGCTGTTTAAAAAGAATTGTAAATCTGTGAATATGACGGTCCACGCGCGGGACCGTTATTAATTCATTAATCTTCTAAATCGTTCAGGCTAGAATTGTGCCCAACGATTTATCGGATCGGTGAAATGGCCGGCGCAGCCGGTGTCACGGCAGACGCCATTTTCGGCGCGAGAGCCAAAGTCGTGTAGCGATACGACCGATGCCTGTTTCATAATTTGATAACTCTGCGCCGCTTTCATCCTTCACCGCGGCGGCTGCTGTTTCAGCAGCTTCTGCGATCGGCCGCCGTGCTCAAACAATATCCAATGGATAAGAGTTTGAATTAGGTCGAGTTCGTACGCTGTCCTTGACCAGCGCGACTTACAGCCGTGGCCTAGTCAGCCAGCCGCCAACGCCAGTCCGAGAGACAAAAGCGACAATTTAAATGTCGCAGTATTTTAGGGATTAATTATCGCTACTTCTGACGAAGAAACTAAAGGTATGTGGAATTAATTTGATGGTATTCCCGCTGTTTCATCCTCTTGGGTATGGGCGATTTCGTTGCGCAGCCGGACGCGACCGGAAGCCGTCGCGGCCAAACCGCAGCGGCGGAGCCCGTGCGCGCTACGAGCGCGCCGGCGGCGGCGCGGCCGCCGTGGTACACGCACCCCATCCGGCTGATCGTCATCTGTGGGATCATTCTCGTCGCTGTCATTATTGCGGCGACGGCGAGCCTGTTGTTCAATCTGCGCGACCGCGATCTCGCCGAAAAGGAGCGCTCGCTCAACCGGCTGGCGGTGGTGCTTGCCGAGGAAATCGACCGGAGCTTTCAGTCGATAGAACTTATCCAGATGCCCGAGATCGAACGGATAAACCGTCTCGGCATCGCATCGCCCGAAGATTTCGTGCGGCAGATGTCGGATTATGACACGTATCAGCGTCTCAAAGACCGAATCAGCGCATTGCCCTTTGTCGACGCCATCGTGCTGACGGACGCCGCGGGACGGCTGGTCAATTTCTCCCGCGGTTGGCCGGCCCCGAAGGTCAGAGTTCCCGATAACGACCCGCATGAGGCTTTCATTGCCGACCCAAACTTGACCGTTTTCGTCGGCGACCCGCTGCTAAGTCCGGCCACCGGAAACTGGATGGTCCCCTTTGCCCGCAAGTTTACCGGCGCGAACGGAAAAATTTTGGGTGTCATATCGGGCGTTATAAAGCTCAAATACTTCGAACAATATTTTCAGAAGATTGCGAGCGGGCCGAATAGCTCAATTGCGCTTTTCCGTCGCGACGGAATTCTGCTTGCACGCTATCCGCATCAAAACGGAGCCGTCGGGCAGTCTTTTCCCCATAGCGCGTTCATGCGGCTGTTGACGAAATCCGACCACGGCGCGGAACGCGACACGGGCGTGATCGATGGCCAGGGCCGGCTGATTTCGGCGCGCAGCCTCGCGCATTATCCGGTTGCGCTCGTGGTCACCACGACGATTGCCGACGCGCTTGCAAATTGGAGGCGCGGCGCCATCGCCATGATCGCCGCCGCGCTGATCATCGGCCTCGTGATCGGCGGCATAGTTTTGCTGTGCGTGTGGCTGGTCGGAAAAAAACTTCGTGAGCATAATCTCCAACGCGATACCGCATTCAACTACATGTCGCAGGGCCTGGTCATGTTCGACGCGGCGGCGCGGCTGGTCGCCTGCAATGATCGCTACCGTCAGATCTACAATTTTCCGCTGCGCTTGATGCAGCCGGGTTGCGAATTTATCGAGATTATTAAGCATCACGTGGCGCAGGGGACCATCGTCGGCGATCCGCAGAACCATGTCGACGGCATTTTCAGAAAAATTGCCGAAGGAAATGACCTGACCGTCGAGGTGACGCTGCGCGATGGCCGTTCGATTTCCATCGTGAACCTGCCGATGCCTGGCGGCGGCTGGGTGTCGACGCATGACGACATTACCGAACGCAAGCGCGCCGAGGAACAGCTTCATCGCACGCAAAAATTCCTCGACACCATCATCGAGCATGTTCCCGCCCCGATATTGGTGAAGGACATACCGCACGCGGCACAAGATGCGAGCCAATGCCGCTACAGCTTGATCAACCGGGCCTGCGAGGAGCTTCTCGGTGTTTCCCGCACGCAAATCATCGGCAAGACTGTCGACGAAATTTATCCGGCGGAACATGCCAAATTCATCGCCGCCGAGAATAACGAGACGCTGCACTCGCAGCGGCCGATCGTCGTCAATGATCATTCGGTTCACACTCCTGGCAATGGCCTTCGCCTGGCGACGGCCAAGAGCATCGCCATCCGGGACGACGATGGAAACGTGCAATATTTGGTGACCGTGCTCGACGATGTGACGGAGCGCCGGCGCGCGGAACAGCGCATCGCGCACATGGCGCATCACGACAGTCTGACGGACCTGCCTAATCGAGTCGCTTTCAACGAGCAGTTTGCCGCCACGCTCGAGCGGGCGGCCGCGGACCATACGCAATTTGCCATTTTGAGCGTCGACCTTGACCACTTCAAGGAAGTCAACGATCAGTTCGGGCATTCCGTCGGCGATGCGTTGCTGCGCGAGGTTACGCGCCGCTTGCAAGCGGAGTGCGAAGGCGTCTTTCTTGCGCGCATCGGAGGCGACGAATTCATGCTGATTGCGACTGATGGCGAACCGCCAAAGTCCGCCATGATGCTCGCGGAGCGCCTGCTGGCCGCCTTTGCCGATGATTTCGAGATTGACGGCCGGAGCCTGCAGATTGGCCTGAGCATTGGTGGCGCGGTCTTTCCGACCGACGGACATGACGCCAAGACGCTGATGGTCAACGCCGATACCGCCCTCTACCGCGCCAAGGCCGATATGCGCGGATCGGTGCTGTTTTTCGAATCCGAAATGAGTGTGCGGCAGGGAGAGCGGCTTGCCCTGCAAGCGGAACTGCGGTCGGCCATCGGGCGCGGCGAACTGCTTTTGCATTACCAGCCGCAGGTGCGCATGACCGCAGAGACTATCGGGTTCGAGGCCTTGCTGCGCTGGCAATGTCCGACCCGCGGCATGATTTCGCCTGACATTTTTATCCCAATTGCCGAGGAAAGCGAACTCATCGTTCCGATCGGCGAATGGGTCCTGCGCGAGGCCTGCCGCGAGGCCGCGTCTTGGCCGCAGCCCTTGACCGTTGCGGTCAACGTCTCGCCGATCCAGTTCCGCCATGGCGACCTGCCAGGCCTCGTTCATTCAATTCTGCTGGAAACTGGCCTTGCCGCACACCGCCTTGAACTCGAAATCACCGAAGGCGTGCTGATCAACGACTTCTCGCGGGCGCTATCGATCCTCCGCCGTCTCAAATCGCTCGGGGTGCAGATCGCATTGGACGACTTCGGCACCGGATATTCTTCTTTGTCCTATTTGCACTCTTTCGCCTTCGATCGGATCAAGATCGACCGTGCCTTTATCAGCGACCTCGATCACAGCCGCCACTCGATGGTCATTGTCCGCGCGGTCATCGGTCTCGGCCATAGCCTCGACGTTCCGATCCTCGCAGAAGGCGTCGAGACGGAAATCCAGCATGCGATCCTGCTGCAGGAAGGCTGCGACGCAATGCAGGGATATCTGACGGGCCGGCCACAGCCGATCGCCCATTATGCCAAATTGGTCGGCCGTCCGGCGGCCGCTCCGCAAGAGCGGGCGGCCGCGGGTTAAAGAAACGTCGTCGTTAAAATACCCCCACCTCACAGCGGCGGCTCGGTCAGCAGCTTTTTACGGCTGGCTACCGCGCATGTCGTAGACGCGGGCGTAGACGACACCCTCGCGCTCGATGTCGACCAGGAACGGCGCCGTCCGGGTGCCGGCAACCCACTCGACGGCTAAGATTCACCGCAACTGCGTGAGGCGTTGACGGCATGCTTCGGGCCGACGACTGATTCCAAGGCATCGTGCCGCGATTTAAGGGCGTAGACTCATCGGCGAGTGGCAAAGTCAAATGGCGACGCAGATATATCGCCCGATGTCTTTGGGTCATTGACGGCTTAACCGATTAAGGCGGATGTGCTTGCTTGTCCATTGATGCTCTGCCGCGTTAAAGCGGACATTGCGCGGACCTGTCGGTTCGGCTACTTTTGACTCGCATCGACATGAGGCATCGGGCCGGAAACCATGTCGCCTCATAATTGAGGAGTGGCTCGACATTCGATCCACATTTTTTGGTTTACTTTTATTAGTTTGACCCCAACAGCCCCGATCCAAAAGGATACAAAATGAAATTTGTTATAAAGCACAACCGTAAGCTCATAATCCTCACGGCGGCGCTTCTTTTGAGCTCGGGGTTTTCCGCTTTAGGTATTCGCCAAGCTGCTGCGACGGAACCGCAACTGGAAAAAGCTATCCAAGACGGGAAATCTCTCTTTGTTCATGAAACTTTCGGCGGCACAGGCAGCACCTGTCAAACTTGCCATCTCGAGGCTGGGATGGCGCCCGGCAAATCGAGCAAGGGCGCCGCAATCCCGAGCCTTGCTAACGCCGCGACGATTTATCCGCGTTTCAATCCGAAGGCGAACAAGGTGATTACATTGGAAAATAAGATTAGCCACTGCATCGCAGGTGCGCTTCGAGGGAAGCCGCCAGCTTATGGCAGTGAGCAAATGACGCAGCTTGTCAGTTATGTCACGTCGCTTGCGCAGGGCAAGCCGCTCAACATGGGTGGACAGCCGCGGTAATAAAATTTTTGAAATTAGGAAACTGTGACGACTGTGCATCAATAACGCGTCTGAAGGCGTAACTAACCCGCTTGCAAGTTTAGGGATTAATCCGCGTCGAGAGGACCTTCCCGCAGCAACTGGGTAGGAATGTTCCAGTCGGGGTATGCGCCGATTATTTTGCCATCCGTGACGACACTATTTGCGCCATAGGCATGGTCATATGCCTGGTCATTCGATTGATCAGCCGGTGAGACCCCGTTGTGCACCAGGCGAGCCAGTGCTGGCGAGGACAATCAGTCTGCCGCCTCATGGCGGCGGCTCCGTCAGCAGCTTTTGCAGTCGGCTACCGCGCATGTCGTAGACGCGGGCGTAGACGACGCCCTCGCGCTCGATGGTGACCAAGATCGGCGCCGTCAGGTGCCGGCAGTAGAACGTGCCGAGCGACATAACGAAATCGGCGGTCTTGCTGTCGAAGGTGGTTTCGAATTGCGGGCCCAGTTCCTCCTGCGCCGACGACTGCGGACCGCAGATCGCCACCACCCAGCGTCGCCCCTGTGGGGGATGCTCGGCGCCGGCGGCGAGGCGAGCATGCAATTCGTCGGCTGTCTGTTTGAAGGCAAGGCCCCAATAGTCGAGCATGTAGCCGTGCTGCGCCACGCGCACGCCGCCGGAAAGCGCGTTGAAGTAGGTGTACTCGAAAGGATGCAGGCGCACCATCCCGATCACCGGCAAGGCGATGCCGGCGATGAAGACGGCGGCCAACGCGCCGCGCGCGGCCTTGCCATGCCGGCGCGCGCGCCCGGCGAGCCAGGCCGTGCCGAGCCCGCCGAGCGCCGCGAAGAGCGGCACCACGAAGATGAAATGGCGTAATCCGTTGTAGAGCGCCGGCCGCGCCGCCATGGCGAGCGCGACGGGGAAGATCGCGGCGAGCGCCACGACGATCAGTATGGCGCGCCGGTTGATAGGCACGCTGCCGCGCGCGGCGGCGATGAAAGCGCCCGCCGTGCCGATCAGTCCGAGCGCCAGCATGAGGTCCGGCAGCTTGAGCATGAACAGATGCGGCAGATAGCTCGCCGGCATGTCAGGGACAGGGATCAGCCGGCCTTCGTACAGTTCCTGCCAGGGCTTTTCGAAAAACGTGTCGAAATATTCCGCCGCATGCAGCGGATTGAGCGGCGATTGTACTGACCACGGCCATAGCAGGCCCATGATCAAGTAGCCGAACGCTAAAGCTGGTAGCAATGTCCAGAGGAATTGGCCGCAGCGAAGCGCCGCCTGCCGCCAGCCGGCGGCGCGGCTTTCCGCGACAGCCACGAACAGCAACGCGGCGAGCCCGCACGGCCCCGCGATCCCGGCCAGCACACGTGAGCCGAAGGCGAGGCCAAGACCGATACCGACCAGCACGACCGTTCGCACGCTTGGGCTGGGATATTCATCGAAGGCGCGCACCAGGCCGAGCAGCAGAACCGCCATGGCGGTCGCGAAGGGCGCGTCCTTCGCGTTCATGAACATATGGCCGTAATAGAGCGGGCAGGCGGCGAGCAGCACCAGCGCGCTTAGACCGGCGAGAGGTCCGCCGATGCGGCGGCCGATGCGCCAGGTCATCGGCGAGCCCGAGAAGGCCGACCGCGGCACCGATGAGCCGCCGCGTTTCGAACAGCCCGAACGGCAGTATCTTGGCGGCGAGCGCCGCCGCCATGTCGAAGCCGCCGCCATACTTGTAGAGGTTGACGAAGGAGAGCGCGCGCGTGTCGGCGAAGCCCGAGCCGTAGAGCTTGAGCAGCAGGTCGCCGTATTGAGAGTGGGTGTAGTCGTCCCAGCCGAGGCCGTAGTCGCGGAATGTTATCCCCGCGACCACGGTAACGATGGCCAGGATGAGAATGGCGATGCGATCGGCAGAAGAAGAACCCGATCGCATGCCAAACATCGTTTGCTCAAAAGACAAAGAACTTGCCGACCATCTATCGTCAGAAGATCAAGAAGAAGTTGATCTTCGGCGCGTTCTTTGCGGCGACGATCACTTGGCGGCCGCTATGAGCATCTCTTCCACGTAGTCCCAATTCACCAGGTGATCCAGGAATGCCTTGAGGTAGTCCGGCCGCCGGTTGCGGTAATCGATGTAGTAGGAATGCTCCCACACGTCGCAACCCAGCACCGGAATGGCCCCATGTACCAAGGGGTTCTCGCCGTTCGGCGTCTTGGTCACGATCAGCTTGCCGTCCTTGACCGCCAGCCAGCACCAGCCGGAGCCGAACTGAGTGACGCCGGCGGTTGCGAAATCTTCCCTCATCTTGGCGACGCCGCCGAGGTCCGAATCGATTTTCGCCTTGAGCTTGCTGGGGATTTTGTCGCCGCCGCCGCCCGGCTTCATCCATTTCCAGAAATTAATGTGGTTGTAGTGCTGCCCCGCATTGTTGAAGAGGCCGGCATTCTTGCCGAACGAGCCTTTGACGATGTCCTCCAGTGATTTGCCCTCCAGCCCGCTGCCGGCCAACAGCTTGTTGCCATTATCGACATAGGCTTTGTGGTGCTTGTCGTGGTGATATTCGAGCGTCTCGCGCGACATGTAGGGCGCCAGCGCGTCATAGGCATAAGGCAGGTCGGGCAGCGTGAATGACATCAGGTCCTCCTCGATCGAAAAACGATGATTGGGAAATACTCCGGTCTCCTCATGAAACCGGGGTGTCCCGGACGAGTTCCTCGATCAAGTTAATTAGGCTCTGACGCGGGCGGGGGCAACGCCTTGGCGGTAGCGCGCTGCGGAAAGTCGACCGGCCGCGATGGGCTAAGATACAGGAAATGCGTGAGAATGGCCGCCGGCGGCAGTCGGACGCCGATTTAGGTCAATTAAGTCGAGCATTAGCGGGCGTTTGACATTAACTGTTGCACGTGTTGCCGCGAGCAGCCAAAATTCGCCGCTGCCGGAAGCCCTTACCGGGTATTTCAACGACGGATATTTGGCGGTTTACACGAGGTTCTAACGCGTATGTCAGTCCTATTAATTGTTGTTGGCGCCCTGATCGCCGCGGCGGGCGTCGGGATGATCGGATATGGCATCCCGATCAATGAATTCAGCTTTGGCAATACGCTTATCGTCGGGGGAACCACGGGGGTGGTCGGCGGTATCGTCGTCATTGCAATCGGTGTAGCGGTCGGCCAATTGCAGCGGATCGCCGAGATGCTAGCGACGCGGACCCCGGAACAGCCCGACCGGCCGCGCGAGCTGTTCGAACCGTCGTCCGGCGCGCGCGCGGTGCCCGCGCCGAGCCGAATTCCATTCCCGCCTAGGCCAAAACCGCCAGCCGTGATCCCCGAAAGACCCCGAACCGCCGCCGCCCGCTGTTCTGGCCGCCGAAGATCACCCGGCTCCGATTGCGGCGCCGATGCTGCGCAATCCGGACATGCCGGCCGCGGCGGTCAAGCATATCGAAGTTAAGGAATATGCGGATGTTTCGCTGTCGCCGCAGGAACCGATTACTTCGCCATCGCCAGTTGACTTAGCTGAACCGGTGCCACCGCCACCGCCGGAAAGCATCATTATTGCCCCGCCGACGGCCGAAAGACGCTCGGAGCAGCCGCCGGCCTTCGAAGACGAACCTTGGCGCTCAATGCCGCCGCCTCCGCCGCCCTCGCCACGTATGGAGCGGCAGCCGCAACCAAGCTATTTCGATACGATGTGGCCAGCCGACTTGCGGTCGGCGCAGCGGCCGACCGGAGAGGAGCCGCATCCCCAGCCGGCGCCCACGCCCGAAGCGCCAAATGAACCCGCCGCAATCCTGAAATCGGGTGTCGTCGACGGCATGGGGTACACGCTCTACGTGGATGGTTCGATCGAAGCCGAACTGCCAAACGGGACACTGCGGTTCGCCTCGATCAATGAGTTGCGCGACCATCTTGCCAAGAGCGAGTAGACGCTGAAGGACCGTGCCATGCCGCCCGCGAGCGCCCGACCGCATTATTGCTGGTCGACGAAGCGTGCTTTTTTCTATTCGATATCGTTGTGAAGAAACGCCAAGTCTAATCGAGCTCTTGACGATCTTCTTCTTGCGGCAACTTGATTTCGCTAGTAATATCTACAATATAAAGTCCGAGCACGATCCTCGTTATATTTAAGATCTCGCCTTATCTGAAGGGGATGTGTTCTTTCGTATCAAGTTCGCGAGCCGCCCAACTCGGCGACCGCAGTGAGGTAGCTTCCATGAGCGATGCAGCGGCTGGAAACCACATTGAACTAACTGCGAAAATCGTGTCCGCCTACGTCAGCAATAACACGGTGGCCGCCAGTGATATTCCTGGATTGATTAATCAGGTGTACGCCGCGCTGACACGGGCGTCCGGCAAGTCTGGCGATTCTCCCTCCGAGCCGTTGCGGCCGGCTGTTTCAGTGAAGAAGTCGATCACCCCCGAGTACATTGTCTGTTTGGAAGACGGCAAGAAATTCAAGTCACTCAAACGGCATCTGCGCACGCAGTACAATATGACGCCCGAGCAATATCGGGAAAAATGGGCCCTCGGTGCCGATTATCCGATGGTCGCACCTAATTACGCGGCCGCCCGTTCGCAATTGGCCAAGCAAATGGGCCTCGGTCAGCAGCGCAGGCGGCGCGCCAAGTAAGCATCCGTAGATTCGGCCGGGGTCCTCCACTTGCAACTCGACCGTGGCGGCATTGCGTGCGCGCCCCCCGGTGGGGGGATTAATTTCCTAAAATTGCGGATGGGACATTGCCAAGTTGTTGTCGGCAGCGTATAGGAATATAATCATCTATAGCCCGCGGAGCAGAAAATGGAAATGACCCTGGATCAAACTTTAGGCAAGCGCCCATCGTGCATCCACAATCGCTGCTGTGGCGCGACGTTGCGGGTTCGCCCATGAGTACAAAGCCCCTGAGGGCCGGCGAACCGCCGGCGCCCACGATCGACGCTTTCCGCGGCCAGCATCTGGACTTGGTCGAACGGCAGATCACGACCGAATTCGGGTGCTCAAACGTCACCGTCGATGAATCCGAAAGCCCGCTCGCTTGGCTCGTGCGCCGGCGCGGGCGCAACGGGCGCGCCTGATTGAGCCCCATCAGTTTCAGGCCGCCGAGCGGCTGCGCGCCGATTTTACCTGCGCCCACATGATGCCGCGCACGACGTCGAACTGGTCGAATCCAATATCGTCTGCCCGCCGCGGCGGCGAGCGTGCCGCCGGCTTTACCGACACGATGATTGCGGCGCGCCGGCGCGTGTACCAGGCACTCGACGCCGCCGGGCCGGAGTTCGGCGGGCTGCTGCTCGATATCTGCTGCTTCCTCAAAGGCCTTGAAGATATCGAACGTGAACGGGCCTGGCCGTCACGCTCGGCCAAGGTCGTACTGCAACTCGCGCTCGACCGGCTGGCGCGTCATTATGGTTATGCGGCACAGGTGAGGGGACCGGTGTACGCGGCCATCCGAACCTGGCTTGCCGAGGGTGAGGTATTTAGTGTCGATGGGGATTAGGGCGTGAACTATCCGAAGGCGGCGAGATTCGTGCAATGCGAAGCATACGATCGCGATCGCGAGCGGACCCATGAAATAGATCACGCGGTAAGCGAAAAACGCGGCAAGCGCCGCTGCCTTCGAGGGCGGCGCTGCCATCAACGTGACCGCTGCCTCGAACACGCCGAACCCGCCGGGCACAAGGCTCAGTACCGACATCGTCCCCGCGACGACATAAATCCCGAGATAGGTTTGGTACGTAATCTCCAAATCGGCCGGCAGCAGCACGTACATAACCGTCCCCGCCAGCACCGCATCGATGGATGCCAGCGCGACCTGCGCGGCGGCCAAAACAAAGGACACGGGCCGTAGCCGAAAGCTGCGGATCGCGATTGGTCTGCGCCATACGGCTGCAATCGCGAGATAACCGGCGCTGCAGGCAAGAAGGCTAAGGCCGACGACGAAAATCACCGGTTGTGGGAGATTCAGCAGCGCGGCGATCTCAGCCGGTTCAATGAGCGCTAGTAGTCCGCCGACGGTAATCACGCCGAGCGCATAGGTGAAGGTGCAGAACGCCACGATTTCCCCAATCTCGACGGCATTGAGTCCGAAACATGAATAGATGCGATATCGCGTCGATCCGCCTGACAACAGCTGAAATCCAATGGTATTACTGAAGACGAAAGCGGTAAACGAAGCGAGCAGTACATCGCGATATCGCAGTCTGCGCTGCACGTAGCGCAGCGCCAGAAAGTCATAGCCGGTTAATAGCAGGTAGCTTGCCGCCGTAAGCCCGACGGCCGTCAAGATTTGGTGCGCCGGCAAGGCGGCGAGGGATGCAAACGCATCCTGCGGGTTGACACTGGCAAATTCATGATAGAGCACGACGATGGCAGCGCAAAAAATTGCCACCGTCGCGACTAGGACGAGGCGATCGATAAGTGTTGATTTCATGCCGTCATTCTTGCCCAACTTTGCCCGACCGACACGGTTAGGTTGGGTTGCAGCATTTATGCCGTCAACGACGTACGAACAGGAAGATTTTCGGCTATCATCATTTCAAAACCCGCTCAGGCTCAAAAATGTCAACTGCACCGCTCATAGCGTTGCCGCGCCATTCGAATTCGTCACCGACCCAGGCCGCGATCCATAGCGCAGGGCAAAGCGCGTCACGCAACATCCAAATCGGGATTGACCAAAGGGAAAATTGCCAGCCTGCACAATAGGCGAGTAACGCTTCGGCCGCATACCACGCAACGACAAGCGGGACGAGTGTGCCGATTATCGGCCAGCCCGCCGCGGCTGTTAGCGCGGCCGCTGCGGCTAGTGGCGGAAGAATTCCGACGAATAACTCAGGAACAAAAAATAGCTTGAATGTGATACGCCGAAGCCGCGCCCAACGCAGTTGGCGATGCCACACGTCGGCCAGGCTGCGATGACCAAGCGGCTGAACAAACGCAGGGGCGACCAGGCGAACGTGCAGGCCGAGTGCGCGGATGATCTTCGTTGCAGCCGCATCTTCGGCGATCTCACTGCCAAGCGCCTCGATGCCGCCAGCCAAGTCAAGCAATTCTCGTCGCCACAGCATTGCCTTGCCCTGCGCAAAGCCCAAGCCAATGCCGTCGGCAAAATATTGCCAACGCGCTTGATAGGTGTTGAGAAACGCGCACTCCAGTTCAGCCCACACGGTTTGAGGAGTGCACCCGATCGGAGGCGAGCAGACGAGTCCAGTGTCGGGGCGCCAAGCCGAAAGCATGCGCTGCAGGTGATCCTTCGGCATCAGCACGTTGCTATCGGTCATTAAGACCCATTGGTAGCGGGCCGCGTGCCACCCTTTGACCAGATTATTAAGTTTCGGATTAGCACTGACTGTCGTGTTTCCGACCAAGAGCCGAGCCTCGATATCCGGATAGGCCGTCATCAGCTTTTGCACGATGGGGATGACAGGATCATTGGCGTCCGCGGCACAAAACACGATCTCGTAATGCGGATAGTCGAGCTGAAAAGTCGAGTGAAGCGTCTCCTCAACGAAATTATCGATTCCGCAGACCGGCCGCAGGATGCTCACACCCGCCGAGTGGTCCGCAACGCATGTATCGCGCTTGTGAAATCGCAAGATAGCCAAAAGGGTACTGGCGATTTGCGCAATAGCCGCAATACAGCAGACGGCGCTGCCGATGGGAATCAATAAATTCATCAGGCGCCAGCAAGAAGAATCAAATGATTCATCAGGGCTTAATATTGGGCTCCGATGACACTTAGACGACAAGGGCTACCCAGCAGGCAGGCGATTTCCTTGTAATACCGGTTCTTCTTTCCGTCTCGCCGGCTGCCCCTTTTTGCTTTTCAGGCGGGCCGCATTTGGCTACCGGCTTAAGCTTTCGCGCCTCCGTCAAGCCGGCGTCAGCGCCGCCTTGGCTTCGGTGCGAATGCGTTCGATCATCGAGCGCAGGCCATTCGAGCGTTGCGGCGTGAGCCCCTCGCGTAGTCCGATGCGGTCGAAGAGATCGAGAGCGTCGATTTTCAGGATCTCGCTGGCCGTCTTGCCGGAATAGAGCGCAATCACGATGGCGATGAGGCCGCGCACAATATGAGCATCGCTGTCGCCGTCGAAGGTCAGCGTCGGGCCGGCCGCGCCATCCGGTTTTACGTGCGTCAGCAGCCAGACTTGGCTGGCGCAGCCGCGCACCTTGTTGGCTTCGATATGGGCGCCTTGCGGCAGTGGACGCAGCGTGCGGCCGAGCTCGATGACATAGCGATAGCGGTCGTCCCACTGATCGAGCTGCGTGAAATTCTCAATAATATCGTCAATGGCAGTCATGCTGCTAATATATAGGCCGCCATGCCCCGATGGCCAAAAAAGATCAAGGCAGGCGCGGGGCCTGCGATAAACCGCCGAATTATATGGAGCTTAGACCGCCGGTCGGCCAGCGCGTGCTTCGCGGCGCGGCGGCAGCGGAACCGGTGCGTGCCAGGTCGGTTGCAGGTCGGAGGCGGTCAGTGTGCCCTGGCCGGGCGCCGAGACGGTAACGACCTTGGCGGTGGTCTTGTCGGCCGGCGCAACCTTGTCACTCAACGTGGCGGAGATGAATTCGTAGATCGTGCGTGCGCCAGCTTCGGCCCTTTGGCCGAGCGCGACGGCGACCTTGCCGCCGACCGCGCAGGCGTCGGGCCGCCGCTCGCAGAAGCCGCGCACGTCGGATACGGCGGCGCTCGCAAGCGTCACCGCCTGCCTGGCATCGATCTTGGCATCCGGGGACGCCGTTTGCATGCCGCTCGGTAGCAGCACGCAAACGACGCCCAACCAGAAGGCCATCCGCAGCAGGAAGAACATGAGCCTACCCATTATCCCCCGGCGGCTTTTCCACCGCCTTTGAACTAAACCCTAGCAGACAGGCTTGAAGGCGTTGTTGGCATCGATGGGAGGTTTTTGGGCAAAATCGACGCGAATTTGATGCAAGTTTTCGTCAAATTTGAAAGAATCGAATCCGACTAAAATTTTAAGCGTCGCTTTCCAGCGCGCGTACTGGGCGCTTTCGGACAAACGCACATGGTTACCGCAATGGTAACCTTTGGCTTGTGTGCACGCGCCGGCACGGCAACAGAAATTTCACCATGCCCGGCGAAACGAACGGAACATTGGCCCGCAATGGCCCAAAGACGCCGGTAATTGGTCCGCATCGGCCGTGCCTTAGCTTTCGCTTAAGCGGCTCTGGCTACGATTCCAGCGACGAAAAAGGGGCGCGTCTATTGGTACAAGACGTGAGGCAGGAATTGTGAGTTTCCTCACGCCAGTGCGGAACTACGTTGACGCTTTGGTGCACCCGTCGGCGCAGTACGATGCGCTGATGGCGGCGCGCCATCGCGCCTTCATCGCGCCGCGCCTGCTCGGCAGCTTTGCCGCACTTGCTAGCTTTCCAGTCTATATCGCCTTTCGCGGTGTGCCGAGCGGACTTGAGCTGGGTGTGTTTGGCTGGCTGGTGGCGCCGATCCTGATCGCTTATTTCCTGTCGCGCACCGGCCGCTACGAAAGCGCACATGTTATGTCCTCGCTCTCGCTTACCGGTCTTGTAATAGTGGTGGCTTGGTGCACCGGCGGTATCGCTTCGTTCGCAGCAATCTGGCTGGTAGTCGTGCCGTTGGAAGCTGCGCTCTCGGCCTCCCGCCGGGTCGTGGCGCTGGCCTCAATCTTCGCGCTCGCTGCCGCCGGATTATTGGTGGGTCTCGGCGCGCTCGATTTGCAGCCGCCGGCGACCATATTGGCAAGCGAGCATGGCGCATTGGCTGCGATTACCATCATCTCCGCTGCGCTCTACGCCACCGGCCTGGCGCTTGGCGCCGAGCAACTCACGCGCACCGGCGCTGGGCTGCTCAACACCGAGGAGGAACGTTATCGCCTGCTCGCGCGCAATATGACCGATGTCATCACACGGCATGGGCGCAACGGAGCCGTGCTCTTCGTTTCGCCGGCGGCCGAACCGCTGTTTGGCGTGCGCGCCAGCGAGCTTGCCGGCTATGGGTTGTTTGATCGCGTGCATGTGACTGACCGGCCGGCTTATCTGACCGCACTGGCCGACGCCGCGGCGCTCTGCGAGGACCGTTCGGTCGAATTTCGCATTCGCCGCAACAGCGACGCGGAGCCTTATGGCGGGCATTTCGCCTGGATCGAAATGCGCTGCCGCCCGCTCGATCCCGCCGCCGCGACATCTGGCGAGCGCGAAGTGGTAGCGGTATTGCGCGACGTGAGCGAACGCAAGATCCACGAGCGTGCGCTGGAGATCGCCCGCAAAGAATCGGAGCGCATCAACAGCGCGAAAAGCCGCTTCCTCGCCACCATGAGCCACGAATTGCGCACGCCGCTCAACGCCATCATTGGCTTCTCCGATATGCTGAGTAGCGATTCGATCGAGCTCGATGCCGCACGCGAACGCGAATACGCCAAGCTGATCAACAATTCTGGCCGTCATTTGCTATCGGTGGTCAATGGCATTCTCGATATGTCGAAAATGGAGAGCGGCAATTTCGAGATCAGCCGAGAACCGCTGGCACCGGGGCCGGCGATCAGAAGCTGCTGCGATCTCCTGGTGCTCAAGGCACAGGAGGCGGGGTCGAGCTCAAAATCCGTATTGCCGCCGATCTGCCGGAAATCGTGGCCGACAGACGCGCGGTTAATCAGATCCTGATCAATCTCATTTCCAATGCGATCAAGTTCACGCCGCGTGGCGGTAGCGTCAGCGTGAGTGCGATCTCCGATGGCGCGCGGCTGGCGGTCACGATCGAAGACACTGGTGTTGGCATCAGCGAGGCTGATCTACCGCGGCTGGGCGAAGCATTCTTCCAGGCGCGTGCGTCTTACGACCGCCGGCACGATGGCACCGGTCTCGGTCTGTCGATCGTGAAAGGCTTGGTCCGTTTGCATGGCGGTGACATGGATATCCGTAGCCGGCTGGGCGATGGTACGCGGGTGACGGTGCGTTTGCCGATTGATCGCGAAGGCGAACGCCCGCTCGTTGAGCCGATCAAATTGGTCACCGAGCAAGTTTGCGAGTTTCCCCCGGCTGAAGTTATTCAGGTGAAGAAAAGTGCGTAGCCGCAGCCGACGCGCTCAAATGGCCGAAAGTGATGGTGGCGCCGGCCGTCTGGCCGCCGCCATCGGCCGTTATCCACGCGAATTTGTCGGTATTCTGATGGCGACGGCGGCCATCCTGGCAATTTTCATTAACGCACTATTTTTGCAGCATGGTCCGCACCAGGCGCCGTTCTTTGCGGCCCGGCCGCGGCTGATGCAGCAAGCGCCGGCCGTGTTGCCGCGTCCGCGTACGCTAAAATCGGCGGTTGCGCCAGCTGCGGCCGCGCGCAGCCAGGCACAGATTGTCGGCGACATTCAACGCGAGTTGAACCGCAAGGGCTTCTACGACGGCTCCATCGATGGCATCTGGGGTGCCAAGACCAATTCGGCTGCGCGCGATTTCGTACAGGCTGCCGGCTTGAAGATCAATGTGGATGCAAGCAAATCCTTGCTGCACGCGATTGTCATGTCGAATGTAGTGGCCCAGCCCGTAAGAGCCGCCGTACCCGCCCGCAACGATCCAATTGCCGAACTGATCGCGCCGACCAAACAGGTGCTGGCAATTCAGCGCGCTTTGGCCGATTTCGGATACGGACAACTCAAGCCGACCGGTGTTTACGATGCGGCGACCAAGACGGCGATTGAGAAGTTCGAGCGCGACCACCAACTGCCGGTGACCGGCGTGATCTCCGATCAGCTTATAAAAGAGCTGTCGGCCATGACCGGTCGGCCGCTGGAATAAATAGCGGTTTGCTCAGGCCTCGTGTTACTGAAGGCCATGCGATTAAAATCAGGAATCTGGGTCGCCGCTTATCTACGACGCTGCAATATTGAAGGCGCCTTCGCCGCAGTGCGCAGGCGCGGCGCCGAGGAAGCCGGCGCGGTTTTTATCAAGATCAGCCGGCTCGACGGCACGGCTACTTTGTACGGGCCGGCGGCGCAATCGACCTTTGACGAAGCGCGACCTGCGGACCGTGTTTTCACGGCCATGATCGGCGGCAATAGGCCAGTTCCAGAAGCCGACATAGAAGCACGCCTGACGCGGGAAATCCGCTTCGATCCCGACATATGGATTGTCGAAGTCGAGGATCGCGCGGGACGAAATTTCCTCGATGGCAACGTGGTGGCGTAGAGCTGCTTATTTTTCGCCGGTCTTGACGATCAAGGGGGCCGAGACACGTCCACGATCGGAACGATATCGCGCCGGGCTCGACAGCGAGCGAGCATCGCGGCGCTCATCGTCCCAATGTACTGGCTCGTGCGCGAGCCGCGAGCGGCCAGCCATTTGCCGCCATGCCGTCAACAGATGCTCGGCTGTAGACGGCGCGAGTTCGTCGTAAAGACGGGCGAGGTCGTAAACCCGCTCGACCGACTGGCCAATAACCGGATTAAGGAACAGCAAAATGCGATGCAGCACCGCGGCCGGCATTCCGAGCGCGCGGGCGGCGATCACGATCGGCTCGCCGGAGGGATCTCGCGTGATACGCTCGGCCAGCGTTCGGCCGATACCGAGTACACGTTCGAGCATGCGAGCGAATTCGCCGGGGTTGTGTTGCAGCGCCGCGTTTTCCAGCCGTCGGATGACTTCATTCGACGCTGCCGGCCGGCGCGGCGCCGTCTCGGCCTCGACGTCGAGATTGGTCAAAATCAAGCGGCGCTCATCGGTGCTGGCGGCAAAGAATACCTCCAACAGGTCTGTCTGGACGGTTGGCTTCACCTCGGGCTGGGCGGGTGCTCGCGCAACCGGCCACGCGGAGGAAATGCCGAGCCGGCCGAGAATCGCCGTTGGTGCGGCCGGATAGCCCGACAGCTTGTCGGCTACAATGGCAAGCGTCGCCGCATCGACGACGTCGATCAGCCCGAGCGCGAGCTCGATGAACTGAGTTTCTTCTTCGGTGCTATGGGCCGGCTTTTGCACGTAGAGGTCGGTGAGGACGCGCAATAACGTTGGTCGAATATCGACGCCGTCCCGGCAAGCCAAATCGACCAGACCATCGAGTGGGGGGTACGCGGAGGACTTCGCCATAATATATAAAGTGCTTTACCAGGCTACGGCTACTTACATTAGTCGCGGCGCGTTAGCAGACCGTTAACCTTGCAGCCCGTTTAATTGGCCAAAGGCACCGACCCGGCAGTTCCGGACAAGGCATCGCGCCGCGGCGGTAAGGGGGTTGCAATGGGCGAAGTTATCCGGTTTCCCGACGAAGCGGGGTACGCTCGCGCCGGCAGGTATGTCGACGCCAATACGGAACCCGCAACCGTCATCATTCTTCCGGTAATCCGGGTCGAGCGCGGCACGGATGGTTCCAACGGTCTCGAGCCGAATACTGGCAATACGCCCGGACGCCGCCGCCGCCGCCGTCTCTCGCGTTGAGCGCAACCGGCCCCGAGTCATCGATGCAATATCGGCCGCCGCTGGTGGTAATTCGGGCACTCATTCTGGGCCGATACTTCTTGGTCGCTGCCGCCTTATCGTTGCTCGGGGCATGCGGAACCACCAACGGCGATTTCGGCGAAGTGCAGCCGTATCTGGTGAACGACAATATCCACGACTGGGTCGGCCCTTACGCCAGCGCGGACCGCAATATCTCTAAGTTTGAATTGACCGACGACGAACGCGCCCTGCGCAACCTAGCCTATGCGCTGATCGCCCCACCCTACGACCGACAGAAATGGCTTTCTGTTCTCGGCGAGTACGACATTAAAGGTCCGAAGCGCGATGCGGTTTTCGACCGCACAATTTACGCAAAGAATCTGTTGTCATCGTCCGACCGCTCGCCTGCTGCGCATTATTCGCAACTCGGCGACGACGTTCGCAACGACATAGCGCGTTTGCCGCAATTCTTTGAAACCGCCACGCGTGTGCAGGATATCGACGAGAAACGGCAAAAAAGCCTGGCTCTTGTGACCACTCTGTCGCCTGCGGAGCGGAAAAACGCCGAGTTACGCATGCGCGAGAACGCGTCGATCGTTACATTGGTGCGCGAAAGATTGCTGCAGCGCGAGTCGTCTTACCGTTATGCGCTTGAGCGCCTGGTTATTGCGATACCGGCGCCGCAGGCGGTCCAAATCGAACGCGCGGTCAATCAGCTGCAGGCCGAGATCGCCCGCTATCGATCCCCCGCACCGAGTTGGGAACGCGAGCAGAACCTAGCGACGGTCCGCTGACTATTTTGACTCCTCCGTTTGCGTGCATCGCGCAGCGGCGATCGCGCTTCGCGCCATCGGCATCAATCCTGGCTCGGGCGCCAATGCACGAATCACGATCAGGCCGGTGAGCGTCGGCGATTCCACGATCAACCGGTCGGCGGCGGTGATGTCCTCATCCTCCGGCATCTGGTCATGCTGGTCCACCGTCATCAGATCGAGCTCGATCACGCGCCGGCCCGCCGCGCGGTCATTGATGGCGTAATAGGCCACGTCGTAGCGCGTATAGAATGAGACCGAGGTGTAAGCGAGGCTCACCGGGAACGCTAAGTTTTAACGGCCCTCGCGATAGATCGTAACGGCAAACGGCGCTGGCGAAGGCCGGATCCATGAACGGCATTGGCTCGGATTGCGGGGTCGGCGCCGGCAACGCGGTCACGGTGTTGATCGGGGCGATGCGCTCCAGCCGCGAATAAGCATCCTGCGTGGCGGTGCGCGGCAGGATAATGATTGTCGCCAAGTGCACAATTCCGCCCAGCACGGCGCCGCCTAAGCCTAAGAGCAGCCAGCGGATCATGGGCAGCCTCTGACTCTGACAGTGGGCATCGGCACTTCTCGGCCGGCTTTGGTCGAGACGCCGACGGCGGTGTCGTAAAGGCGCAACAAGAGCACGTAGCGTTCGATGCCGCCGGTCGGCAGCCAGTTGCCAGGATTCGCGCGCGGCGCCACGACGATCTCGAAGCTGCCGTCGGCATGGCGTACGATTTCCTGGCTGCTGAATCCGAAGCGATTGGTCGAATTGGCCACCAGTCCGCCGTCCGGATTGTAGAGCGTCAGTGTCCAGAAGCGGGCCGCCGGGGTGATGCCGGCGATGACCACGTCGCAACGTCCGTCGAGCGGGCGGCCATTGTCGTCGGCCGACGCGGTAAATGCGACACCGTCGCCGAGCGCAGTCGGCAGCCGGCCGGTGCGCGCAATCGATGCCTGCGCATAAGGATCGGCGTCAACGGTGCCGGTCGTCGGCCAAGCCGTCCAACTGCCGATCGTCAAAGGCCCAAAGGCGCTGCCACGGGTGAGCGCGAGATACGTCGCGCCGAGGCCGACCACGGCGGCCACAACGAGGGCAAAAAGTGATCCGAGAAGTAGCCGCACGTTTCGTTACGCTGGGCGGTGAAGGGGAACCTTGATTCGCGAAAGGAAGACTACGCCGGCTGCCGCCGTGCGGCTAATCAGTTCCGGCTGCCGAACGCATGTCCCTCCAGCGCAGTGGCGAGGGCGTCGCCTTTATTCGGGATGGTCGCTTGTTTTTCCTTGCCGGCCGATACGGTCGGCGGCAGCGGCCCCATAGCGCGGGTCGCGTCATCCATCATGCGCTCGACACGGACGAGGATGTCGGCTCCCCGCTTGCTGAGGACGGTCGGGCGCGGCGGCGGCGAAGTGCCGGATTTCGATTTGACTTCGGCCACAGCCGGCTCCAGGCGCGCCGGCGGCACGGGAACACCGGGGAGTTGTTTGATCTCGATGCCCTGATGCGCGTACTCCATGATGTTGTGCCAGGTCATTGCCGGCAGCGCGCCGCCGGTCATGCGGTTGGTCGAGGTATAATCGTCGTTGCCGAACCAAACGCCGCAGACGAAATTGCCAGTGTAGCCCATGAACCATGCGTCGCGATACGCGTTGGTCGTGCCGGTTTTTCCGGCGGCTGCGATGCCGTCGAGCCGCGCGCGCCGGCCGGTGCCGTTCTCGACCACGCTGTTCATCATTTTGATCATGTCGGCGGCGACGTGCTCCGGAAGCACCCGGTGCGGTTTCGGGCCGTCGCGATCGAAACGCCAGACCAGCTTGCCGTCGCCAGTGCGCACCTCGAGGATGGCGTGCGGCATGACCTTCATGCCGAGATTGGGAAACGTGCCGTAGGCGCCGACGTGGTCTATCAACTTCACCGCGTCGGCCCCGATCGGCAGCGACGGGGTGTCGGGCAGCGGTGTCGTGATGCCCATGTCGTGCGCCGTCTTGATAATGCGCGCGCGGCCGAGCTTGGCGTTGCCGTCGCCGACCACGACGGACAGCCGCACAGCAATGGTGTTAATCGAATGTGTTAGCGCGGTGATCAGCGGCATCGCGCCGCCATAGCCATGGCCGTAATTGTGCGGACACCAATTGCCGATACAGATCGGCGCGTCGACCACGATCGAGTTCGGCGTGAGGCCGTGTTCGAGCGCGGTCGAATAAACATAGGGCTTAAACGAGGAGCCAGGCTGGCGCATGGCGTCGGTGGCGCGGTTGAACTGGCTGGCGCCGTAGTCGCGTCCGCCCACCATGGCGCGCACCGAGCCGTCGACATCCATCAGCACGGCCGCGGCCTGTCCGGCGTGGTATTCTTGGCCGTATTGGCGCAGTGAATTCTCGACCGCGCTGTCCGCTGCATGCTGCAGATTGACATCGAGCGCAGTGCGCACCACGAACACGCGCTCGGTCATCGATTTCGGAAAGGTGTCGACAAGCCGCTTCACCTGGTCGAAAGCCCAATCGAGATAATAGTTCGCCGCACGATCGTCGCGGCGGTCGACGGGGGTGGCGGGGTTGCGGCGGGCGCCGAACACCTGGCCTTCGGTCATGAATCCAGCGTCGACCAGGTTGTCGAGCACGACGTTGGCGCGCGCGCGCGCGGCCGGCAAATTGACGTTGGGCGAGTACTTGGTCGGCGCCTTGAACAGGCCGGCGAGCATCGCCGCTTCGGCGAGGTTCACGTCGCGCGCCGACTTGTTGAAATAATACTGCGCCGCCGCATCGACGCCGAAGGCGCCGCCGCCCATATAGGCGCGGTCGAGATAGAGCTTGAGGATCTCGTTCTTGGTCAGCCGCGATTCCAGCCACAGCGCCAGGAAGGCTTCCTTGATCTTGCGGTCGAGCGTGCGCTCGTTGTTCAGAAACAAATTCTTGGCGAGCTGCTGCGACAGCGAGGAGCCGCCCTGCACGACGCCGCCGGCGCGCGCATTGGTCACCAAGGCGCGCATCGTGCCGCCGATGTCGATGCCGAAATGCTCGTAGAAGCGCCGGTCTTCGGTGGCCAGCACCGCCTTGATCAGGTGGTCGGGAAACTCGTCGAGCGGAACGGAATCGTTGTGCCTGATGCCGCGGGTGCCGACCTCGTTGCCGTAGCGGTCGAGAAACGTCACCGCCAGCTCCGACTTCTTCAGCCAGTCCTCGTCCGAGGTCATCTGGAACGCCGGCATCGCCAGCGCGAGCATCAGGATGCCGCCGGCGGTGCCCAGCGTCGCCGCCTCCGAGGCGAATTCGCTGAGGCCGCGCCGCCAGCCGGCGACGTGGAAGCGGTCCATGAAAGTGGAAAACCGCTCGTAGGTGTCGCGCAGCAGGGTGTAGGCGCGGAACAGGCCGGAATCGACGCGCGCGTCGAAGCCGAGCAGCACATTCTTGATTTTCGGCTTCCAGTCGGCCGGAAAGAGGTCGCGCAAGGGGGCCTGCTCGCTATGGGCTTGAGGCGGTCGCCGCCGGGGGCGAATTTAGCCGACCGGAGCGCTGTGGGCCAAGGCCGCCGCCTCCGTCAATACACGGTAAGATAAACGCCAATTGCGGTGAAAAATGGCCGTTCCGCGACCCTGATATTTCCCGGCCTCATGCTGAGGAGCGCCCAAAGGGCGCGTCTCGAAGCATCGCAAGTCGGCTATGGCCGACTTGCGTACGTTACATGTCGATCTCGGGTAAACCCGAGACCGGGGCCGCCCCATCCTTCGAGGCGTCGAAGACGCGCGTAAACGCGCTTATGGCGGCCTCCTCAGGATGATGTGGAGAGGAGAAGGGGTCAACGCGCCCCGCCCATGACGGAATCGCCTTAAAGGGCTACAAGGCGCCGGAAAGGATCCCCGGAATGCCCGACGATAAAGGCCCGAGCTAGCTCCGTTCTGGCGCGTGAAGCGCCTCGGCGAGATGACGGCAGGCCGAGTGGGAGAGCCTGTGCGACCGCTGCGGCCGCTGCTGCTTGAACAAGCTGATCGACGAGGACACCAACGAGACGGTGTTCACCGACGTCGGCTGCAAGCTCTTGGACGGGCAGACCTGCCGCTGCACCGACTACGCCCACCGCCAGGCCAAGGTGAAGGATTGCGTGCGGCTCACCCCGCGCAATGTGCGCCGGCTTTCCTGGCTGCCGCCGACCTGCGGCTACAGATTGGTGGCCGAGGGGCGCGACCTTTACTGGTGGCACCCGCTCAAGTCCGGCCGCGCCGAGACGGTGCACGAGGCCGGCGTCTCGGTGCGCGGGCGCGTCACGGCGAGCGAGAAGGACGTGCCGGACGACAAGCTCGAGGAGTACATCGTCAGTTGGCCGGGGAAAGTGCCGAAGGGGGCGCGCGGCTGCGCGGCGCCTGCGAAAGACAAAAGAGCGGACGAAGCGGCCTGCGTAACCGGGGTTATCTAGTGTGCGCGGCGGCGATCTTCGCGCCGGTCGAGCCAACGCGTTAGCCACACGACGCCGAGCGCGACCACGAACAGCAGCGCCGGCGAAAGCGGCAGGTAAGTTTTTAAAAATTCGATATCCGAAGCGGTCATTCGCGCAATCTTCCGAGCATCGCTCGTCCAATCAGATTTAGGCCGACACCGAACGCCACGCAAGCGGTGGCCAGCGAGATCATGTAGGCCCCCGCCGATGGTCGGTTGCGACAGGCCGTACAATAACGCGGCAGCGGGCGCGAAAGTGCCGGCCGCCACCAGCCCCGTCGCGAGCGCATTGAGCCACCCGCGTTATCGGCAAACGCTCATTAAAGATGAGGTCCATGACAAGCACACGCCGGACGGCATCGAGCGCGCGGACGGTTCGCCGAGACCGAGTTCGAGCAGCGATTTGGGCGCCCTCTTCCTCGGCCACCATCTTGTCGAGATTTTTGCCGAAGCGCGGAATCTGGTAGTCGGGTCGGGCCAGCGCACGTGCCCGCGCCGTTCCTCCGCTGCGCGCTCGTGGTTGAGCGCAACCAGCTGCTGAGGACGTGCTCATCCGTCAGCGTCTGCGGCCATGCGCGCGGCCGAGCTTGCCGTCGAACGCTGGGAATGGCTGCAGGCGCACCCGGCGGGAGATTGTTAGGCGGCGCGCGCTAGGGACGCGGCGCGATGGGAAATCATGAGCCCGCGCCGGGCGCGGGCCGAACTGAAAGTGCCACCACTCGCGGAAATAATTGTGGAAGCCGCGCTTGCGCATGGCGGCGACGAGCGAGCGCGCGCGGGCGCGTCTGTTCGGGCGCGATCGCGGCCGCTCGCGGTGCGCGCCTTGTCGTCGAAGCAGTCGAAGCCGGTGCCCATGTCGAGCGACGTGTCGGGCGCGCGTTGGCCCGCTGGCGCGGTGCAGGGGCCGTAAGCTGCGTGCGGATCGAAGGCGGCGGCGGGGCGGCGGCACGGCAACGGCACCAGCGTCAGATCGACGGCGATGCCTTCGGAATGCGCCGAATGCGACGCGATATAGCCGAGCGAAAACAACCGGAGTTTGTCGAGCTTGGGGTAGAAGCGCTGGGTCGTGCCGTCGCCGGCGCTTTGCGCCCAATGCGCGAAGGCTGAGACCGCGCGCGTCGGGCGATAGCAGTCGTAGACTTTGAGGCCAAGGTGCTGCGGCGCGAGATCGGCCTCGACACGGGCGAGCGCTTCCGCCGCCTCGCGCTTGAGCACGCATTCGGGCGCGTCATAGCCGGGCAAAGGATGGCCGGTGAAATTATTGGGTCCGGCATAGCGCATGTCCTGGGCGATTGCCGGGCGCGACGTCGCGCAGATAGACAAAGCCCGCGGGCAGGCGCCCGGCCGCCGTGGCCGGCAAAGCGAGGGCAATCGACAGCAGCGCGGCGGCGAGGCGGCGTTCCATGGCGGCCAGCATATCACCTGCGCATTCCGGGCCATTGCGCTTTTGCCGCCCGCGCGGCATCACACGCGCGCATGACCAAAGCCCACCCCGACAAGGCGCACGCGCCGCGCCCGCTCACCCATCCCGAGATCAGGACCATCGTGCTCGGCATCATGCTGGCGATGTTCCTCGGGGCGCTCGACCAGACCATCGTCGCCACCGCGCTGCCGACCATCGGCCGGCGCTTTGGCAATCTCGGCGACCTCTCCTGGGTGGTCACCGCCTATCTCCTCACCGCCACCGCCGTGACGCCGCTCTACGGCAAGCTGTCCGACATCCACGGCCGGCGGGTGATGATGCTGATCGCGATCGTCATCTTTGTCGGCGGTTCGCTCATCTGCGCCATGGCGCCGGGCATGAGCGTGCTGGTCGCCGGCCGCGCCGTGCAGGGGCTGGGCGGCGGCGGGCTCATGGCGCTGGCGCAGACCATCATCGCCGACATCGTCAGCCCACGCGAGCGCGGCCGCTACCAGGGCTATATCGGCGCGGTGTTCGCGACCTCCTCGGTCGGCGGGCCGGTGCTCGGCGGCTTTTTGACCGAGCATCTCGACTGGTCGCTGATCTTCTGGATCAATCTGCCGCTCGGCCTCGCCGCGCTCGGCATGACCTCGAACGTGCTGCGCCGCGTGCCCTATCATCCGCGCAAGCATCAGCTCGACGTCATCGGCGCGCTGCTGATGATGGCGGCGGCGGTGGCGCTCTTGCTGGCGCTCACCTGGGGCGGGCGCAAGTTCGACTGGATCTCGGCCCCGTTCGGCGCGCTGCTGCTCGCCTCGGCGATCCTGTGGGGCCTGTTCGCCTGGCGGCTGGTCGCGGCCGAAGAGCCGTTTTTGCCGCTGACCGTGCTCGGCAATCCGGTGGTGCGCTGCGCCGCGCTGGCGGGGGCCTGCAACATGGCGACGCTGGTCGGCATGACGATCTTCGTGCCGCTTTATTTCGAGGTGGTGCTGCATCTCTCCGCCAGCCAGTCGGGTCTGGCGCTGATCCCGCTGATGGGCGCGACGGTTGCCTCATCCACCATTACCGGCCGGCTGATGATGCACATGGTGCATTACAAGCGCATGGCGCTCGCCGGGCTGGTGGTGTCGTTGCTGGCGCTGGCGGCGCTCGCGATCTGGCCGGCCTCGATGCCGACGGCGCTGGTGCTGTTGCTGCTGTTGGTGATCGGCTTGGGCCTCGGCACGCTGTTTCCGATTTCCACCGTGTGCATGCAGAACGCGGTGACGCAGCACCAGATGGGCATCGCCACCGGCGCGGCCAATTTTTTCCGCTCGCTGTTCTCCGCGCTGGTGGTGGCCGTGCTGGGCGCGATCGTGCTCGGCGGCCTCGGCGGCGTCACCGGCATGTCGGTGGAAATGCTGGCGCGCGCGGCCTCCGCGCACGAGCTCGCCTACGCGTTCCGCTTCGTGTTCATGAGCTGCGCGCTGGTGCTCGCCTTCGGCATGGCGTTCCTGATCGCCATGGAAGAGCGCGTGCTGAAAGGCCCGTCGACGCCGGCGGCGGAAGCGCCCACCGGTCCGGCGACGCCGATCCCGGCGGAGTAGCGCATACCAATAACGGGGAGGGAACCATGAAACGGCTTTTGCTCCTTTGCACGCTGCTGAGCCTCGGCATCGCAAGCGCATCGGCGGACAGTTATCCGTCCCGGCCGATCCGCCTGATCGTGCCGTTCGCCGCCGGCGGCGCCGTCGATACCGTGGCGCGCGTGCTGGCCAATCCGCTGTCGGCGAATCTCGGCCAGCCGGTCGTGGTCTACGACCACGGGGGCGGCGGTAGCATCATCGGCATGGACGAAGCCGCCAAAGCGACGCCGGACGGCTACACACTGTTGCTCGCGCATAGCGGCCTGACCTATATGCCGGCGCTGCACCGCAAGCTGCCGTTTGATCCGGTCAAAAGACTTCGAGGGCGTCATCACCGCCGTGTCGGGCATCTATGTGCTGGCGGTCAATCCGCAGGTGCCGGCCAAATCGGTCGCCGAGTTGATCGCCTATGCCAAGGCCAACCCCGGCAAGCTGAGTTACGGCTCGGCCGGCATCGGATCGTCGCTGCATCTCGCCGGCGAATTCTTCAAGCGCGAGGCCGGCATCGATATCGTGCACGTTCCCTACAAGGGCGCCGGGCAGGCGGTCACCGATCTGGTCGGCGGCCAGACGCAAATGATGTTCGGTCCGGCCGTGTCCATCCTGCCGCTCGCCAAGGCCGGCAAGCTGCGCGCGCTGGCGGTGACATCGCCAAAGCGATCGGCGCTGGCGCCCGATCTGCCGGCGGTGGCGGAAACGCTGCCGAGCTTCGAGGTCGTCGGCTGGTACGGGCTCGCGGCCCCCGCCGGCACGCCGAAGGACGTGATCGCCAAGCTCAATGCCGATGCGAACAAGGCGTTGAAATCGCCGCAGCTCATCGACCAGTTCCATAAGCTCGGCTATGAGCCGATCGCGGATACGCCGGACGAGGCCAGTGCGCGGATCAAGTCGGACGTCGTGCGCTGGACCAAGATCATTCGCGACGCCGGCATGCAACCGCAGTAGCGCGATCATCATGGATCAGAATCTCAAAACCGATGCGGAAACGCTGACCAAGACGCTGTGTGGCAGTCTGGCGGCGGCGCAGTTCGGCGATCTTTCGGCTGCCGCCGTGGGGCAGGCCCGCCGCGGCGTGCTCGACTGGATCGGCTGCGCACTCGCCGGCAGCGGGCACAAGACCATCTCCACGCTCTTGTCGGTCTTGCAGGAAACCTCGGGCCGGCCGCAGGCCGCCGTGTTCGGGCGCGGTCTCAAGCTCGGCCTGCTCGATGCGCCGCTCGCCAACGGCCAGATGGGCCACGTGCTGGATTACGACGATACCCATATGGGCGGGGTCGTGCTGCACACCAGTTCGCCGGTGCTGGCCGCATTATTCGCGCTCGCCGAACGGAATGCGGTGAGCGGCGCCGATTTCATGCTGGCCTATGCGGTCGGCTTCGAAGCGGGCGTGCGCACCGGCCGTACCGCGCCGGGCCATCACAAAGGCGGCTGGCACCTGACCGGCACGCTCGGCACCATCGCGGCGGGCGCCGCCTGCGGCAAGCTGCTCAAGCTCGACCGGCAACGGCTGACTTACACCATGGGTATCGCTGCGACGCAGGCCGCCGGCATGCAGCAAAACCGCGGCACCATGTGCAAATCGTTCCACGCCGGCAAAGCTGCCGCCAACGGCGTGCTGGCAGCGCTGCTGGCCGAGCGCGGCTTCGACTCGACGCAGGAAATTATCGAGGGCAAGAAAGGCTTCTGTCGCATCTACAGCGACGTGGCGGATCCGGACCAATTGATCGCCGGGCTCGGACAAGATTGGGTCATCGAAACTAACGGACACAAGCCCTATGCCTGCGGCGTGGTGCTGCATCCTTTGATCGATGCCATCATCGCCATCCGCAATCGCGAGACGATCGACCCTGCGACCGTGAGCGAGATCAGCCTGCGGGTTCACCCGCTCGTTTTGGCGATCACCGGCGTGGTCGAGCCGTCGACCGGACTGCAGTCGAAATTCAGCACGGTGCATTCGGCAGCGGTGGCTTTGGTCGACGGCGCGGCCGGCGTCGCGCAATATTCCGACGCCAAGGCCACGGACCCGACGGTGGCGGCCTTGCGCCGCAAGGTGAAGCCGGTCGCCGACGACACGCTGCGCAAGGACGAGGCCTATGCTGTGGTCACTGCAGGCGGCAAACTCTACGAGATGCACGTCGCGCATGCCAGCGGCACGGCCGACAATCCGATGAGCGATGCCGCCATCGAGGCGAAGTTTCTGGCCAATGCGACGCCGGTGATCGGCCGCGAACGCGCCGAACGCGCGCGCGACGTCGTGTGGTCGCTTGAAGTGCAAACCGATGTTCGGGAACTGGTCGCGCTGTTAGCTTAAAAAGCCGATCCCGGCGGGACAGCGCCACCGGGATCCAGTCGAACCGTCAGACCGGGAACGTTAGGTGACAGCCGGTTTCCTCGACCGGCAGGGCCGCGTCGATGCCTTTGACGATCTGATCGACGTGGAACAGGTCCTCGGGCACCGGGCCGTTTTCCACCGCGTGGCCGACATAGAGATCGGGCATCAGTTGGTGGTTGCCCTTGCGGTAGAACACCTTGTCGGGCATCAGCGCGATCTCCGGCGGGAGTTGGAAGTTTTCCAGTCCCTTGGCCAGCTTCTCGGCGTCCAGCGTCTTCTTCTCGTTGGCGATCAGCGCACAAGTCCAAACCGACGCATAGCCGAACCAATGCCGCGCGGTTGGCACCTTCCCGCCGTTGACCTTGCGGATGTCGGCGACGAATTGCTTCACGTGCGGCACGTTCGGCTGGTTCCAGTACCATTCGAACACCCAAGTGCCGATGCGCGCGTCGGGCGGCAGGCCTTCGAGCACCTCCAGTTCCTGCTGGGCGCCGGCGATGTGGAATTTTTTGTTCAAGCCGAACTGCACCGCCTGCTTAAGCGAATTGACCGCGTCCTGACCGGCGGTGAGAAAGATGATGACGTCCGGTTTGGCGGCCTGCGCCTTGATCAGCACGGCCGAATAGTCGGTCGTGCCGAGCGGGGTGAGCGAGGCGCCCACTTCAGTGCCGCCGAATTTTTTCAGGCTGGCCTCGAAGCCCTGCTGCAGCGTGTGGCCGAAGGCGTAGTCGGGCGTGATAAAATACCACTTCTTGCCGTATTTATCGAACAGCAGCTTGGAGACCGAATTGGTTTCCATGCGCGTCGTGTTGCAGACGCGGAACACGTTCCAGTGGCAATCCTTGCCGGTGACGGCGTCGGTGTGGCCGCCGGTGACGATGTGCAGGACCTTGGCTTGGTTCGACACTTCGCCCAGCGCCAAGGCCATGGCCGAGTTCACATTGCCGAGCAGAAAATTGACCTTGTCGCGGTCGATCAGCTTATGCGCTTTCTGCACCGCGACGCCGGTGTCGGCGCTGGTCGAGTTTTCCGACAGCAGCTCGGCCCGGCGGCCGAGAATGCCGCCTTTAGCATTGATCTGGTCGATTGCGAGCTGGGCGCCGACCTGCTCGTTTTTGCCGAGTTCGGCATAGGTGCCGGTGAACGGATCGTCGAGCCCGAATTTGACCGGCTCTTCGCCCAAGGCCTTGATCACAAATGGACTGGCGACTTGCAGCGCGCCAATGGCCAATCCAGCCTTAAGCACGGTTCGCCGCCGCAAAGGGCGGTCAATCACTTCTTTCCACATAAGCTTCCTCCTGGGGATTTCGATCAGCCGCCCCCTAAAGAGGTGCGCCGGAACGCAATCGAGCCCCACGCGAAGGTTTCACGCAGGGCTCGATTGCAGTGGCGTTCGCCGCCCGATCCCGACGAGTTGCGGGTATTGATGTCAGTCGCCCGCTGTCGGAACCGGACCGTGTCATTCGTAGGTCTCACCTATTCGCTGCGGGGCCAATTCCGAATGGAACAATTAGTTCCACGCGGCGGCCGCGACGATCAGCCGCGCCCGACCGGTACCGCGATGAAGCGGGTCGACTGGGCGGTTTTCACCCGCATTAGCACATCGTGCTTGCCGCTCTTGTGCGCTTCGGCGATCGCCGCGCGCACCTCGTTCACGTTTGCGACCGCCTTGCCGCCGACGTCAAGGATGATGTCGCCGGTCTTGAAGCCGCGCTCGGCCGCCGGACCGTCGGGATCGACGCCGACCACCGCGACGCCTTTGCCGCCGGCGCCGGCAACGTCGCTCGCAGGCGCGAGCTCGAGGCCGAGATGGGGCACGCCGTTTTCCGACGTCCCGCTTTGCGTTTCGGCATTGGCGGTGCGTTCGTTCGGCATTTTGCCGAGCGTGAGGTCCATGGTCTTGACCTCGCCCTTGTGCAGCAGCGTGAGCTTGACCTTGGTGCCGGGCGCCATCATGCCGATGGTCTGCGCCAATTCGCGCGAGCCTTTGACCGGCTTGTCGTTGACGGCGGTGATCACGTCGCCGGCCTCGATGCCGGCTTTGGCGGCCGGGCTCGCCGGCTGCGGCTGATCGACCAGCGCGCCTTCCGCCTTCTTCAGACCGAGACTGTCGGCGATGCCGGCGGTGACCGGCTGGATCTGCACGCCGAGCCAGGCGCGGTTGACGTAGCCATGCTCCTTGAGCTGCGCCACGACCATTTTCACGGTTTGCGCCGGGATGTCGAAGCCGATGCCGACCGAGCCGCCGGAGGGCGAGAAGATCGCTGTATTGACGCCGATCACGTTGCCGTTGACGTTGAACGCCGGGCCGCCGGAATTGCCTTTGTTGATCGGTGCGTCGATCTGGATGTAGTCGTCATAAGGACCTGAGCCGATATCGCGCCCGCGTGCCGACACGATGCCGGCGGTGACGGTGCCGCCGAGGCCGAACGGATTGCCGACCGCGACCACCCAGTCGCCGATGCGCGGCTCGTGTCTGGGCGAATTTCACGTAGGGGAAGGTCTTGTCGGCTTCGACCTTGATGAGGGCAAGATCGGTTTTCGGGTCGGTGCCGACCACCTTGGCCTTGTAGGTCGCACCGTCGTCGGTGGTGATCTGCACGGTTTTGGCATGATCGACGACGTGGTTATTGGTCACCGCATAGCCGTCGGGTGAAATGAAGAAGCCGGAGCCTTCGCCGGTGATGATCTGCTTGCCATGCGGCATTCCGTTCGGCATGCCGGGCATGCCGAATTGCTGGAAGAATTTCTCCATCGGGGAGCCGGGCGGAAAGGGATTTTCGTTGCTGTTGCCGTTCATGCCGAGACCGTTGGTGGCAGTCTCTTCGATCTTGACGCGGACCGAAATCACCGCGGGCTTCACTTTCGCAACCAGATCGGCGAAGCCGGTTGGTGCGTGCTCGGCGTCGGCCGCCTGTGCGGCGGAGATCGGCGCGAGATTGATATTGCGATACGCGGCGGGGGCCGCGACGGCAACGGCGATGCCGACGCCGGCAACCGACGCGAGCAGCGCGAGGCGCCGTGCGCGGAGGAATTTGCTTTGAACGGGTGGGACGTTTTGGGTCATCGCTTAAGTCTCCATGAGAAATTTAAATTGAGCGTGACGCACGCTCGCTTGCACTTAGATAACGTGCATCCGCATTACGATTGCCTGTCTTGCGCGTGTCATTTTCGTAATGTGCGGCGGCAAACAGAAAATGCGCGTAATTTCAATGAAAACTAGCGCGTGAAAGTTTTGTCATGAAAAAATTGTCATGCACAAAAGCAAAAGCCCCGGCGGCGAGGCCGGGGCTTTGCAGGTTCGTTCGCGCCGATTAGCGGAGCTATTCGCAATATTTGCAGGGCGGGAAGTCGCGCGAATAGACCGGCTGGGCGAGGAATTTCGCCTTGTCGTAGGTCCAGAATTCACTGACTGCCGGGTAGGTCTTGATCACGGTGTTCCACAGCTCGTCCTTCGGATAACCGAACATCTTCTTCTTCTCGACCTTCTTGATGTAGATGTTCTGGATCGGGCTCTTGGTCGATGGATCGAGCCGCACCGGACCGCGCGGCGCGTCGAGTTCGATCGTGGCCATGGTCTTGATGAACTCGACCGGTCCCGGATATTTGCCCTTGTGCTTGGCGAGCGTCAGGTCGATCCATTTGGCCGCCGCGTAATTCACCTCGGAATAATAGGACGGCACCTTGCCGTACTTGGCGCGGTAATCCTTGACGAATTTCTCGTTGGCCGGCGTCTCCAGCGCTGCGCTGTATTGCAGCGCCGAGACATCGCCGATCACTTCGTCGCCCATGAAAGGCAGGGCGAACTCGTCGTAGCTCGTGCCGCCGCCGACGATAGGCTTTTTGTTGCCGGACGCGCGCAATTGCTTGGGAAACTGCAGCGACATCGGGCCGACCATCAGCGTGAAGATCGCGTCGACGTCGCCCTTGATGGTCGGAATGTAGGGTCCGAAGTCCTTGGTGCCGAGCGGCACCCAGATCTTCTGCACGATCTTGCCGCCACAGTCCTCGAAGCTCTGCTGGAAGCCGCCGAGCTGCTCGTAGCCGAAGGCATAGTCGGCGGCGATGGCCGCGATGCGCTTGTAGCCCTGGTCGCAGGCCCATTGGCCGAGCGGATGGTTCGGCTGCGAGGGCACCCAGCCGGCGAGCACGAGATAGGGATACTTGGCGACCTGGCGCTGGGCGAGATCGTCGGCGGTGGAGACGGTGCCGATATAAAGCATCTTGTATTCGCTCGAGACCGGCGCCAGCGCGTAGGCCGAGGAGGCGAGCACGGCGCCGACCAGCATGTCCACCTTGTCCTGCAGGATGAGCTTCTTCGCCTTGGTGACGTCCACGTCGGGCTTGCCCTGATCGTCCTCGACGATGAAATTCACCTTGGCGCCGCCGAGCATACCCTTGTGCTCGTCGAGATAGAGCTGGAAGCCGTTGACCATGTCGGTGCCGAGTTGGGTGAAGATGCCGGTGCGCGGCGCCAGGAAGCCGATGTGTAGTTCCTGCGTGCGCGCCGGGGCGCTCAACGACGCTCCGAGCAGTGCGATACCGGCAAGCAGCGGCGCGGCAGTTCGCGTGAATGAACGAGTCATGACGTCCTCCCCGTTGGCCGGCGTCCGTTCTTGGCGCGGATCGGACCGGCTCGCATCACGCTAGCCTGCCGCGATTGCCGGCGGAAGCCATGGGCAAATGCCCAATATACAAAACCCCGGCCTCATGCGGTCGGGGCTTTGCCTTTTCAATCGGTCAAATCGCGCGTCTATTCGCAGAATTTGCAGGGCGGATAGTCGCGGCTGTACACTGGCTGCTTGAGGAAGGCGTCCTTGCCGTAGGTCCAATACTGGCTGACCGCCGGGTAGGTCTTGATCACCGTGTTCCAGAGCTCTTCCTTCGGATAGCCGAACATCTTTTTCTTCTCGACCTTCTTGATGTAGATGTTCTGCACCGGGTTGCGGTCTTCGAAACTGACCGGCCCGCGCACGGCGTCGATCTTCTCCGCCGACGCCATCTTGATGAACTCTTCCGAGCCCGGCCACTTGCCGCCGGCCTTCTTGATCACGTCATCGATGAGCTGCGCGGTGGTGTAGTTCGACTCGGAGAAGTAAGACGGCACCTTGCCGTATTTCGACCGGTAGGCCTTCACGAAGGCTTCGTTCTTCGGCGTCTCCAGGGCGGCGGAATATTGCAGCGAAGACACGTCGCCAATGGCTTCATCGCCCATGAAGGGCAGGGCGAACTCGTCATAGCTGGTGCCGCCGCCGACGATCGGCTTCTTGTAGCCGGAGGCGCGCAGCTGCTTGGGGAACTGCAGCGACATCGGGCCGACCATCATGGAGAACACCGCGTCGGCGTCCGCTTTGATGTTCGGAATATAGGGCCCGAAGTCCTTGGTGCCGAGCGGCGGCCAGATTTTCTGGATGATCTTGCCGCCGCAGGACTCGAACGCTTTCTGGAAACCGCCGACCTGCTCGTAACCAAAGGCGTAGTCGGCCGCGACCGCGGCGATCTTCTTGTAGCCCTGTTCGCAGGCCCATTGCCCCATCGGATGGGTCGGCTGCGATGACGACCAGCCGGTGCGGAAGAACAGCGGATACTTGCTCGCCTGCCGCTGGGTGAGATCGTCGGCGGCCGGGATCGAGGCGATGTAGATGGTCTTCATCTCGGTCGACACCGGCGCCAGCGCATAGCCGGTCGAGGCCAGGACGCCGCCGATGAACATGTGCACCTTGTCCTGCAGCGCCAGCTTCTTCGCCTTGGTGACGGCGGCGTCGGGTTTGGCCTGGTTGTCCTCGACGATGAACTTCACGTCCATGCCGCCGAGCTTGCCGCCGTGCTCGTCGAGATACATCTGGAAGCCGTTCACCATATCCTTGCCGACCTGGGCAAAGATGCCGGTCATCGGCGCGATGAAACCGATGCGCAGCTCTTCCGCGCGGGCGTTCGATGCGACGGTCAGCGCGGCGGCGAACGCGCCGCCGAGCAATAGTGCGTGTCGTGAAAGTCTTTTGATCATCGTTCTCCCTCCCGATCGGCGATGCCGCTTACCTTTGAACCCGAATGCGGACGCTCATGAAGCGGATACCGGCGAGCCAAGGCTAACGCTTTCGGATAGTGGGCGAAAGTCCAATGGGAGGGCGTCATCATATGCCGCAGGGCGGGGTGGACCGTCCGTGTGTTGCCGCAGGCCACCGGATCAGACATGGCGCGCGACGCGGACGCGAGCGATCACCTCCTCGACCTGCGGTATGATCCGTTCGACGATGACGTTAACGCCATCGGCATTCGGATGCTCACCATCGATCTGAATGAGCCTGGGATCGCCGGCCACGCCGTCAAGGATGAAGGGATACAAGACGCATGAATAAGTCGAGGCAAGCTCCGGATAAATGGCATCGACGGCGCGCACAAAGTCGGGCCCCATGTTGGGCGAAGCCCGCCAGCCGGTTAGCAGCACCTCAATGTGCCGATCTTTGAGGTGGCGGAGAATGCTATCGAGCGCCGCTTTTGTCTCGTTCGGGTTTAACCCGCGCTCGGCGTCGTTGGCACCAAGCTCCAGGATCACTGCCTCGGTGCCTTCGGGAACCGAGCGGTCCAGACGGTGGAGCCCATCGGAGGCTGTGTCGCCGGAGACCCCGGCGTTCGCGACAGTAACGGAGATGCCTTTGTCTCGTAGCGCCTGCTCCAGCCTGGCTGGGAAAGAGGCGTTCCAAGGCACCCCAAACCCCGCGGTGAGCGAATCGCCAAGAACGACGATTTTCACCGGGCTATCTCCGGTTGCCGCCTCGCGTATGGGCGAACAGCAGCTCAACGATACCGTGACCAGAACGAGTGTCATGAGAGGTCGGACGCGGACCGCCATTATTCTTCCCATATGCGTGGGATCGTGAACGATGCAGACACGGCGTTACATTAAACCAAAAATTGTAGCCGGCTTCCCGCCCACTGCCGCATTGGGCCTGGGTACGCTCGAAGGGCTGCTCTTAACCTTTTGATTTGAAATAAAAAAGAGTCGCCTTGTCATTTATATAACAATATATAATTTGCATAAACGCGCTGGGTGCAAAAGCCAAGACGGGGCTCATCGGTGAACCAGATTGCTCGCTCTGGCGCTGCCTCGGTCGGCAGCGTTGAGGTTGTTTCGCGTCGCGAAGCGATGCAATGCCGGCGTTGGTCAAGTGCCTTCGGCTCCGAAGCAAAGGACCGCCGGTATTATGAACTCGTCGGGGATACGATCCACGAGGAATTCGACTACCGCTATTTCATCGTTCGCGATTGGAACGGCGAAATCTGCGCCATCCAGCCGTTTTTTATCCTCGATCTGGATTTGCTCGTCGGCGCAAAGCCCCGAATTGGATGGCTGATGGACTTCATTCGCCGCCTGTGGCCACGGTTCATGCGCGCGCGAACGATGATGGTGGGGTGTGCCGCGGGAGAGGGCCACCTCGACGGCCAAGATGAGTTTGCCCAGCGCGCCAACGCGCGCCTGCTCGCGTCGGCGCTGGTGGAGAAAGCGCGCGATCTGAAGGCTCGACTCATCGTGCTTAAGGAATTCCCCGCAAAATATCGTCCGACGCTGGAATGTTTCGTGGACAACAATTTCACCCGCATTCCCAGCCTCCCCAATGTCCTGCTCAACATCGATTACTCGAGCTTCGAGGAATACATGACGCGCGCGCTCAGCGGCGGCGCGCGGAGGAAATTACGATTGAAGTTGAGGGTGGCGGACGCGGCGGCGCCAATCGAAATGAGCGTTGTCGACGACATCGCGCCAATCATCGACGATGTCTATCCGCTCTATCTGCAAGTCTATAACCGGTCGAACCTGCATTTCGAGAAGCTTACAAAGGAATACTTTTGCGGGCTCGGCCACCGGATGGGCGACAAGAGCCGTTTTTTCATCTGGCGGCAAAACGGAAAAATCGTCGCTTTCGGTTCGTGTATCCTGCAAGACGATACGATCCATGCCGAGTATCTCGGCCTCGATTATACGGTCGCGATCGATCTGCACCTTTGGCTTTCGCTGGTATCCACTGCCGAAGAAAAAGAAGCCCCGGCAAGCGAAAGCAATGCCGGGGCCTCCCTGTTGCCCGGGGCTCAGACCTATTCCCGAACGATCGCAGCCTAGGCAGCGATGGTTAGTGCATTCCGAAACGGAAATAACGCCCGCATTAAATCAAGGCATCGGACCGTAAATACGGGCCGCGGTCGGTAAACAAGCTCTGAAGATCGGCGGCGCCGCAGACCCCTGTCGTCCGGGTCGTATGTTTGCCATGTGCAATTCAAAACATCGACCGTAAGTTTGGTGGCCTCGGCGGTGCGAGTATCATCTTGAGGCTTGCCGCGACCGAGGACTGCCCTTCACCTCCGAAAGCGGAATCGGGTGAAACGTTTACGAGTCCGCGCCAGGGGCATGAACGCCGGGCGCCTGTCGGCGTCAAAAGAAGAAACGCGAGCGTTATGGGGAAACCGCATACCGCTGCCTCGTCATCATATACCGTTATTGATATACATCATTGCGCGCGAGAGCGGCCGTTCCATCGTATTCGGGGCAACGCTCAAGTGAGTGTCATTTGATGCGCGTATGAAGCGGGAGTAGAAGGATGCAGCGGAATTGAACGCTGGTCGAGGTCGGCTGATGTCACCGGGACCCGTGCTCGCATCGTTGGCGGCGTTCGTCAGCGCAGGCTTGCGTCCGCGCAGCATGCTCGCTCGTGCCATCGTGTTCGTGCTCGCCGCCAAACTGATCGCGGTCGCCGGCATGATGATCTTCCAGCATTTTGCCAATCCGAACGTCACCGATGCCGCGGTCTTCGACCGCGTGCTCGGCCCGTCGTCACGGCCGTGAACGAAGGAAAGAGATGACCATGGAACACATCGATCCGGTAAGTCTGGCGCGGCTGCAATTCGCCATGACGGCGCTTTATCACTTTCTGTTCGTGCCGCTCACCCTCGGCCTATCGTTCCTGCTCGCCATCATGGAGAGCGCCTACGTGATGACCGGCCGCCAGATTTGGCGCGACATGACGCGGTTCTGGGGCAAGCTGTTCGGCATCAATTTCGCCATGGGGGTGGCCACCGGCATCACCATGGAATTCCAGTTCGGCACCAACTGGGCCTATTACTCGCATTACGTCGGCGACATTTTCGGCGCGCCGCTCGCCATCGAAGGGCTGATGGCGTTCTTTTTGGAATCGACCTTCGTCGGCCTGTTCTTCTTCGGCTGGGACCGCATGAGCAAGCTCGGGCACCTGGCGGTGACCTGGCTGGTGGCGATCGGCTCGAGCCTGTCGGCGCTGTGGATCCTGATCGCCAACGGCTGGATGCAAAATCCAGTCGGCGCGCAGTTCAATCCCGACACCATGCGCATGGAATTGAGCTCGTTCTACGAGCTGATGTTCAATCCGACTGCGCAATCCAAGTTCGTGCATACCGTGTCGGCCGGCTACGTCACCGGCTCGATCTTCATGCTGGCGATCAGTGCGTATTACCTGCTGAATAACCGCCACCACGCCTTCGCCAAGCGCTCGATCATCGTCGCTTCGGCCTTCGGACTGGCCTCTGCGCTTTCGGTCGTCGTGCTCGGCGACGAGAGCGGTTACACGGTGACTGAAAATCAGAAGATGAAGCTCGCCGCTATCGAGGCGATGTGGAAGACCGCGCCGGCACCGGCGCCGTTCACGCTGTTCGCGGTGCCCGACGTGGCCGCTCAGAACAACCGTTTTGAGATCAAGATTCCCTGGGCGCTCGGGATTATCGCGACGCGGTCGTTCGATACGCCGGTGCAGGGCATCGACGATCTCGTGGCGCGGGCAAGACGCGAATCAAGAGCGGCCTTGTCGCTTACGACGCGCTCGAGAGGTTGAAAGCCGACCGCAAGGATGCCAAGGCCAGCGTCGACCTCGACGTCCATGCGCACGATCTCGGCTATGCGCTGCTGCTCAAGCGCTACGTCGCCGATCCGCGCAAGGCCGACGACGCCCAGATCGCAAAAGCCGCGGCCGACACGGTGCCCGGCGTGGTGCCGCTGTTCTGGACCTTCCGCATCATGGTCGGGCTCGGCTTCTATTTCATCGCCTTGTTCGCGGCCGCCTTCTACTACACGTCCAAGCTCGACTTTTCGCGCACCTGGCTGTTGCGGCTATTCTTATGGTCGCTGCCGCTGCCGTGGCTCGCCGCCGAACTCGGCTGGTTCGTCGCCGAATACGGCCGCCAGCCCTGGGCGATCGACGGCGTGCTGCCGACGTTCCTGGCGTCGTCCTCGGTCTCGACCGCGCAGATCCTGTTCACGCTATGCGGCTTCGTCCTGTTCTACTCGTCGCTGGCGGTCGTCGATTTCATCCTGATGCGGAAATACGTTCGCATGGGGCCGGTGGAGGCGCTCGGTCAAGAGCTTTCGCCGGCGCTACGCGCAAAGACCGCATCGTGAAGGAGCCCTGTCATGTCCATTCCCGTCGACTATGAAATCCTTCGCGTCATCTGGTGGTTGTTCCTCGGCGTGCTGTTGATCGGCTTCGCCATCATGGACGGCTTCGATCTCGGCGTCGCCACTTTGCTGCCGTTCGTCGCGCGTACGGAAATCGAGCGACGCATCGCCATCAATACCATCGGTCCGGTCTGGGACGGCAACCAGGTCTGGCTGATCACCGGCGGCGGCGCGGCCTTCGCGGCGTTTCCGCCGGTCTATGCGGCGTCGTTCTCCGGCTTCTACATCGCGATGTTCCTGGTGCTCGCCACGCTGATCCTGCGGCCGGTCGGGTTCGAGTTCCGCAACAAGATCAAGGACACGCGCTGGCGGACGTTCTGGGACTACGCACTGTTCGCCGGTGGGCTGGTGCCGTCGCTGGTGTTCGGCGTGGCGTTCGGCAACCTGCTGCAGGGCGTGCCGTTCCGCATCGATAGCGACATGCGCGTGCTGTACGAAGGCGGCGGGCTGTTCGAACTGCTCAATCCGTTCGGCTTGCTGTGCGGGCTGGTGTCGCTCGGCATGCTGACGACGCACGGCGCGGTCTATCTGACGGTCAAGGCGGACGGTCCGGTGAAGGAGCGCGCCATGGCTTACGTGCGCATCGGCGCGCTGGTCACGGTCGTGCTGTTTATCATCGCCGGGATTTGGACCGCGTTCGGGCTCAAGGGCTACGAGATCACTAGCGCGGTGATCGCCAATGGCCCGTCGAATCCGCTGTTGAAGACGGTGACGCAGGTGCGCGGGCAGTGGTTCGCCAACTTCTACGTCTACAAGTGGATGATGCTGGCCCCGGCGCTCGCCATTCTCGGGCCTCTCGTCACCGTATTGTTGTCGGCGAGCCGGCGGGCGGGCTTGGCTTTCATCACCAGTGCCGTCGGCATCTTCGGCGTGATCTCGACGGCAGGCGTGAGCATGTTCCCGTTCCTGATGCCGTCCGACATCATGCCGCAGGCGAGCCTGACGGTGTGGGACGCAACCTCGAGCCAGCTTACGTTGTTCGTGATGCTGCTGGCGACGCTGATCTTCCTGCCCATCGTGCTCGCCTACACCGGTTTCGCGTTCCGCGTGATGCGCGGCGCGGTCACCGCCAAGCAGATCGAAGGCAACTCGGCCAATCTGTACTAGAGCGCGTCGGAAACGCGCTCTAGATTCTTAAGTCGATCGCATTTTGTACGGCGAACCGGTCCCCACTTCGCCGGAAAATGCTCAAAGGGAGCAAAATCAATGTGGTATTTCGCCTGGATTCTCGGCCTTGGTTTTGCCTGTGGCTGCGGCATTCTCAATGCCGTCTGGCATGAGCATCAATTGCCGAATGAATCAATCAAAGACTAGACGCAAAATAACGGCGCCGCATGAGCAACGCCATCGCATCTTGGAAAATCAGGTTGGGTTCTCGAGATTGAACGTCTCGGAGCGGTCGTCATAAGCGAATGCTTCGGCGAAACGCGCCCAGGCCACGACCGCGCGCAGGGTATGCTCCGCGGTCTCCGTGGTCATGTGGTCCTCCAACTCGTCGAGAAAACGGCTTTTGGGCGCGACGTGATTGGCGCGTTCCTGCAGCACGCGCCGGATGTGTGCAGCGAGCGGCACGTTGGCCATGAGCTGACTGTGAAACAACTTCTTGCGGTCGTCGACGCCGGCCTCGGCAAATTGCTTGCCGGCGTCGGTCAGCCGGATGTCGCCGCCCTCGATGTCGGCGAAGCGCAGCAATTGCAAGGCCTCGGCGACCGGAAAGAGGTCGTCCACCTCCATTTGCAGAGAACTCGCGATCACGGGCAAGTCGGCTTTTCCGCTATAGGGGGCGCCGGCGACGGCCTCGATCAGGCCGGACAGCGTATTGGCGGATACCCGCGGGATCGGGATGTCGATGCTACCATGGACCCGTTCGGGTTGCGGGCGCGACGGCGTCGCGCTCGGACGCGCCGTCATGGTGACGTAGATGCGCTCGACCATGTCACGAAATGCCGGATCTAGGCGGCTGCGCGGATGCCGCAAGTCGACTTTGATCTCTTCGACGATGTGGCCGGGATTGCGCGAAAAGACCAGAATGCGGTCGCACATCAGCACCGCTTCCTCGATATTATGCGTCACCAGGATGACGCCTTTGATCGGCAGCCGACCGTCGTTCCACAGGTCGAGGAAATCGGTGCGCAGCGTTTCGGCGGTAAGCACGTCGAGCGCGGAAAACGGCTCGTCCATCAGCAGGATATTGGGGTGGACGACCAGGGCGCGGGCAAACCCGACGCGCTGGCGCATGCCGCCTGACAATTCGCGAGGGTAGGCGGATTCGTAGCCGTCGAGGCCGATCAAATCGATGCCGGCAAGGGCGCGCTGACGGATTTCCGCTTCGGGCAAACCAAGCGCCTCGAGGCCAAGCTGCACGTTATCCAGTACCGTCAGCCAGGGAAACAGCGCGAAGGTCTGGAACACCATGGCAATGCCTGGCGCGGGCCCGGTTACCGGCTTGCCGAGGTAATCGATGCTGCCGGATCGCGGCCGCGCCAGACCTGCGATCAGGCGCAATAAGGTCGATTTCCCGGACCCTGAGCGGCCCAACAGGCCGACGATCTGCCGGTCGGCGAGCGACAGGTTGATGTCGTCGAGGACCAAAAGGTCTTCGCCGTCCGGTTTGGGAAAGGCCTGATAGACAGATTGGAGTTCCAACAGCGGCGCATTCATGGAATTTGTCCTGTCATTCCAGCCGGCACTTGCGCTCGGCGTACCAATACAGCGGACGCCAGAAAGCGCGATTGATGATCACGACGTACAAACTCATCACCGCAATTCCGAGCACCACGCGATGCATGTCACCGGCATCGGTCGCACGCGCAATATAGGCGCCGAGGCCGTTGGCCTGTAAATGCGTGTCGCCCCAGGAGGCGACTTCGGCGACGATGCTGGCGTTCCACGAGCCGCCGGAGGCGGTGATGGCGCCGGTCACGAAGTAGGGGAACACGGCCGGCAGCGCGATTTTCCGCCACCACAGCCAGCCGCGGCATTGCAGGTTGGTGCCGACGTCGCGCAGTTCGTTGGGGATCGCGGCTGCGCCGGCCACGACGTTGAACAAGATGTACCACTGCGTGCCCAGGATCATCAGCGGGCTGAGCCATATATCGGGATTTAGCCTGAACGTGACGATGGCGACGACAAATACCGGAAACAGCACGTTGGCCGGAAACGCTGCAAGAAATTGCGCAATCGGCTGGATGAATTGAGCAAGCTGCGGCCGCATCCCCACCATGACGCCGATCGGCACCCAAATGACGGTCGCAATGGCGATCAGCACGATCACGCGCAGCAGCGTAGCCAAGCCAAACAAGGCAGCCTTGCTCACTTCCGCGGCAGTAAGGCCGGGCAGGATGAAGTCTCCGACTTGCCAGAGGGCGAGGAGCGTGGCGACCACGACGAGGCCGGTCCACAGGCGATCGATCCATCGAGTCCGTTTTGCCGACGGCGCGGCTCTGGCCACGGATACCCGGGACATCGAGAGCGGCCGGTAGGTTCGTTGCCAAAGGTCCGACAGCGGCGCGCTCAGCATGGCGATGATGCGCGAACGACGCAGCACGTCGAGCACCCATGAGCGCGGCGGCCGGGCGCCCGCCTGCTGTTCGAAGCGGAAGCGGTCGGCCCAGGCGACCAGCGGGCGAAACAAGACCTGGTCGTACAGTAGGATGACCACAAGCATCGCGCCGATCGCCCAACCGACCGCGGTGAGATTTTTTTTCTCGATGGCAAGCGCGATATAGGAGCCTACGCCGGGCAGGGTGACGGTCGTATTGCCGACGCTGATCGCTTCCGACGCGACCACGAAAAACCAGCTTCCCGACATCGAAACCATCATATTCCAGATCAGCTGCGGCATCGCGAAGGGCACTTCGACGCGCCAGAAGTGCGCCCAGGTCGAAAGCCGGAACATGCGCGAGACTTCGGTCAATTCCACCGGCACGGTGCGCAAGGACTGGTAGAAGCTGAAGGCCATGTTCCAGGCCTGGCTGGTGAAGATCGCGAAGATGGCCGCAAATTCGGCGCCCAGCACGCGGCCGGGCGCGAGCGACATGAAGAACACGACCGTCACCGAAATGAAGCCGAGGATCGGCACCGATTGCAGGATATCGAGCAGCGGCACCAGCAGGACTTCTGCACGCCGGCTCTTGGCGGCAAGCGTGGCATAGGTGAAGGTGAAGATGAGCGAAAACACCAACGCCAGCAGCATGCGCAGCGTCGTGCGTGCGGCGTATTCCGGCAGATTGCCGGGCGCCAGCGACACCGGCGTCATCTGCAATTCGGAGAGCGGCTGCAGCAGATGGCGGCTTGCCTCGGCGAAGAACACCAGCAGGCCAAACGTCAGCAGCATCGCCAGCACGTCCCAGCGGGTACTGACGCGCCCGGATTTCTCGACGGAGATTGGGATGGTCCCGCGCATGTGCCTCGCAGTCCGGGCTAGGGGTACGTTAAGGTCCCCGCCGCATATGCGAACGGGCGTGGCTCATCTTGAGCGAGCCTGTCGCCCCATCATGCGCCTCGCCTAAGCACTTAAAATGACATCGTGTCACAAGCAAGCATTTAACGCTTCCCGAGGGGGTGCTGGCCGGTCCCGGCGGGATGCGCCGCCGCTCCAGCGCGCCTCTATTCACAAAAAAAAGGTGCCGGCCACATCCAGAAATGCGCGCCAGCTCATATAAATTCGCGATGAACTGCGGCGTCGATTTATAAAGACCGTGTAAAGGCAAATTTAATCCGCTCAGCCCCTGATGAACGTGCCGTTGCGCAGTTCGGTGACCGCCTCTTGCAGCTCGGCCTGCGTGTTCATCACGATCGGGCCGTACCAGGCGACCGGCTCCTCGATCGGCTTGCCCGACACCAGCAGAAAACGAATACTGTTGTCGCCGGCCTGCACGGTGACCTCGTCACCGCGGTCGAACACGACCAGCGAACGGTCGCCGACCGGTTCTCGGAACAGGATTTCCTCGCCGCCGACTTGCTTCTCGGTCAGCACGCCGAACGGCTTCGACGAATAGGCGAATTTGCCGTCACCCTCGAACACATAAGCGAAGGCGTGGCGCTCGGTCTCGACTTTGAGCGTCTTGCGCTTGCCGGCGGGCACGAAGACATCGAGATAGCGCGGATCGGCGGCGACGCCCTCGACCGGGCCTTTCTGGCCCCAGAACTCGCCGCAGACGACGCGCACATGGGTGCCGTCGTCGTCGGTGATTTCCGGAATCTCAGCGCCTTTGACATCCTGATAGCGCGGCGCCGTCATTTTGAGCGAGGAGGGCAAATTGGCCCAAAGCTGGAAGCCATGCATGCGGCCTTGCGCGTCGCCCTGCGGCATCTCCTGATGCATGATGCCGCGCCCGGCCGTCATCCATTGCACGTCGCCAGAACCGAGCGTGCCGCGATTGCCGAGGCTGTCGCCGTGTTCGACGGTGCCGTTCAGGACGTAAGTGATCGTCTCGATGCCGCGGTGCGGATGCCAAGGAAAGCCGGCAAGGTAATCCTGCGGCCGATCGTTGCGGAAATCGTCGAGCAGCAGGAACGGATCGGTCTCGGCCGTCTCACCGAAGCCGAAGGCGCGGCGCAATTTCACGCCGGCGCCTTCGATGGCCGGCTGGGACTGCGCAATCCGTTTGACGGGTCGGATGGACATGGATCTTCTCACTTTTAGTTAGGCTGCTTGCTTTGCGCGTTCGGGGGCGAGTTTGCCGGCGAAGGCTGCGTACTGGTCGACGAAGTTCTTGAGGAACGTCCGCACGGTGTCGTCCGTCACGTCGCCTTGCGCGTCGATGAGATCGGGCTTGAACGCAATATAGGCTTCGCCACCCACGACATGAAGACCGAGGTCGCCGAGCACGGCGCGCAAATGTTGCTGGACGATCGCCGTGGAGATGGCGCCGCCCGAGGTGCCGATAATGGCGGCCGGCTTGCCGGGCCATGAGGTCTTGCCCCAAGGCCGCGCGCCCCAGTCGATGGCGTTCTTGAGCACGGCGGGGATTGAACGGCTGTGCTCCGGGGTGACGAAGAGCAGGGCGTCGGAGCCGCTAAGTTCCCCCTTGAAGCGAGCGACCGGCGCCGGTACCGGGTTTTCGGCGTCCTGGTTGTACATCGGCAGGTCGTCGATCTGGATGAATTTGGCCTCAAAGGCGTCGGAACCGAGTTCGGACAAGCGCCTGCGCCAGCTTGCGGTTGATGGACTCGCGCCGGTTTGAGCCGACGATAATGCCGAGCTTGTGCTTTGCCATGGGAACCCCTACTTGTTAGTGGTTACGAATGAATACCAAGGCTAGATAGATGACTGGTCCGAAACCGCAAGAAGGCACACGCCGCACACCAGGTAACCTGCATGTGCCCGAGGACTGCCGGGCGGTGAGCGAGGTGCTTGCCCGCGTCGGCGACAAGTGGACCGTGCTGGTGGTCTCGACGCTGGGCGATGGCCCCAAACGCTTCAACGAATTGCGCAAGGCGCTGGGCTCGATCTCGCAGCGGATGCTGACGCTGACGCTGCGCGGGCTGGAGCGCGACGGCTTGGTCACGCGCACGGTTTTCCCGACCAACCCGCCACGGGTCGATTACGAACTGACCAAGCTCGGCCGCTCTCTGCTCGAACCGGTGAGCGAGCTCGGCCTCTGGGCGCGCAAGAACCGGCCGGCGATCGCACAGGCGCGCGAACGCTTCGACGCGACGACAACGAAAGTATAGAGGGAACCCATGCCAAAGCTCGAGACGCAGGGCATTTCTCTGCATTACGAGACCTTCGGCGACCGCCGCAAGCCGCCGTTGATGCTGATCGCCGGTCTCGGCGGCGTCGGTGCCGGCTGGGGGCCGCAGATCGAACGTTTTGCGGCCGAGCACTTCGTCGTGCTGCCGGACCACCGCGGCACCGGACAGACCACGCGGGCGGCCGATGGCTACAGCATCGCGCAGCACGCGGCGGACATGACCTCGTTGATAGCGCATCTCGACATCGGGCCGGCCCATATCGTCGGTTCATCGACCGGCGGCGCCATCGCGCAACTGATGGCGCTCGACCACGCGCTCCACGTGCGCAGCGTCACGATGGCGTCCTCGTTCGCGCGCCCGGATGGCTTCATGCGGCGTCAATTCGCATTGCGCCGCAAGCTGGCCGCCGCAGGCGATATGCAGACGGCCTGTAACTGCGCTGCGCTATTTCTGTTCTCGCCGCGTTATGCGAGCGAAAATCCGCAGCGCGTGGCCGCCTGGGTTGACCGAACCGCCGCGCTGCCGGCCGAACCGGAGATCGCGCTCAAGCGCATCGACATGATCATGGCGCACGACGCTTTCGCGCGGCTCGGCGAGATCCGGCAGCCGGTCCTCGTCATCTGCGGCAGCGACGACTTTTGCACGCCGCTGCACATGTCGGAAGAAATCGCGGGCGCCATTCCCGGGGCCGAACTCAAGGTCCTGCCCGGCGCCGGCCATTTCGTCTATGTCGAGCAGGAGCAGCGCTTCTTCGACACGGTGCGCGCGTTTGTCGGACGGCATTGAGGCCGGCAGCGCAGGTGCGCCCGCATCGACGCGGGGCAGACATGCAGTTGACTGGGCCTTGCGCCGGTATGAAGGTTTGCCGGCTCATCGACGATTGCGACGGATGGACTTCATGGCTGCCGGACTCGACGGCGTTGCCGCGGTGGATACCGTGCTCAGTCACTCTGATGCTGGGAGCGGACGCTTGTGGCTGCGCGGGCGGCCGCTGGAAGATGTCGTGCGCTCGCTCGGCTACGAGAGCACGGTCGCACTTTTGTGGGCTGGATTTGCCGGTGACGAACTGACCGGCAAGCAGGTCAGCGCGGCTCTGGGCACCGGCCGGCAGCGCGCCTTCACGCACATTGGCCGCTGGTTCCCCGGCGCCGCGGACCGCTCGATTTCCGTGGCCACGCGTCTGTGTCTGGCGGCAATCCCGGACGACAGTTCGCCTGCGGAGATTGCCGGCGCGTTTGCCGTCGGCGTGACGGCTATCTTGCGGGCCCGCAAAGGATTGCCGCCGGTCGCGCCCGATCCGGCCTTGAGCACGGCGGCCGATTTTCTTCGCATGATGACGGGAGCCGCCGGCACGCCGGCCGCGGTCAAGGCGCTTGAGACCTATTTCACCGTCACAGCGGAGAATGGGCTCGGGCCGTCCACTTTTGCCGCGCGCGTTGTCGCTTCGACCGGCGCGGCGCTGTCAGTGTCGGTGCTTGCCGCCTATTGTGCGTTCGAGGGTCCGTTACATGGCGGCGCGCCGGGTCTTGTGCTTGCCATGCTCGACGAGGTGCAGGCGAGCGGCGATATCGACGCGTGGCTTGAGCGGAAACTACGGGCGGGAGAGCGCCTTGCCGGCTTCGGCAATCGCGCCTTTCCGAACGGCGATCCGCGCGCCGACCTCTTGGCGGAAGCGGTGGCCGAATTTGGCATCGATCAAACGCGCGCGCGTTTTGCCGCCGATTTTGAAAGCCGCGCGCTTGCCGCGCTCGCCCGCCACCGGCCAGGCAAGACGCTACGGCCGAATTTGGAGGTCTATGCCGCGGTGCTGCTCGACGCTTGCGGCATCCCGCGCGACGCATTCACGTCGACTTTCGCGACGGCACGAGTGGCCGGCTGGCTCGCGCATGCCATGGAGCAGCAGCAGACCGGGCGCATGCTGCGGCCGACGGCTCACTACAACGGGCCGCCGCTGTCCTGACCGCGCCTGGCTCGACGCCGGCAGACTCACTACGCGGCGTGTTGTACCGCCTCGTTGCGATCGCGGAAGGCGTAGACGTCCATGCGAAGAACGCCGTAGGTCGCGCTGGCATGCAGCCGTTCGGCCTGAGCATTTTCTCCCGCCGCGCCCAGCGCCACATAAAGCGGCAAAAGATGCTCTTCGGTCGGATGGCTCTTGGCCGCGAACGGCGCAAGCCGCCGGTAGTTTATGAGGTCGTCTGTGCGCTGCTCGGTGAGCGCCGCTTGAAACCAATCGGCAAAGCCGTTGACCCAATCGGGCGACGGATCGTTGGGCCCATGGCCGCGGAATTCCGACAGATCGTGGGTGAAACTGCCGCTGCCGACGATCAGCACGCCTTCATTGCGCAGCGGCGCCAGCGCGCGGCCGAGCGCAAGATGATGATCGGGGCCGAGTTGTGGCTGCACTGAAACCTGCAGCACCGGGATATCGGCGGCGGGATAAATCAGCGACAGCGGCACCCAGGCGCCATGATCGAGCCCGCGCTCGAAGTCGAGGTCGCAGCCAAGCCCGGCTTCGACCAAAAGGCCGGCGATACGCGCGGCGACTGCCGGTGCGCCGGGAGCCGGATAGCGCATGTCGTAGAGCGGGCGCGGGAAACCGTAGAAGTCGTGAATGGTGTCGTTCCACTCGACGGCGCTGACCGTCGGGCGTGCCGTTTCCCAGTGCGCCGAAGCGACCACGATCGCCTTTGGGCGTTCGATCCGATGCGCGAGCTGGCCGAGAAAAGCGCGGGCAGGCGTATCCGTGAGCGGCAGTGTGGGCGCGCCGTGCGACAAGAACAGGCTGGGGAGAGGCATCGTCATCCGTCCGGCAAAGCTGGTGCGAGGCCGCCACCGCAGCCGCGCAACGTTGTTTCCTTGGATTTATACGATGGGATATGGCCCATTCGTATTGGTGTGATAATATTTTAAAAATGAATAATAGCTCACACTATTAGAGTGAGATGGTCGATGCTGGACCGTTTCAAGGGCCTGGAAGTCTTCGCCAAAGTGGCCGCGGCCGGCAGTTTGTCTGCCGCAGCGCGCGACATGGGTCTGTCGCAAACCATGGTCACCAAGCATATCGCGGCGTTGGAAGCGCGGCTTGGCACCAAGCTGTTTCACCGTAGCACGCGGCGGCTGTCGATCACGGACGCCGGGCGCAATTATCTGGAGTCGGCCGAGCGCATTTTGGTTGAATTGGAAGCGGCGGACGGCGCGGTCGCCGCCGACCGTTTCGAGCCGCGCGGCCTGCTGCGGCTCAACGCGCCGGTGTCGTTCGGGGCGCGTCAGATCGCGCCCCTGCTCAGCGAATTCGGCCGCCGGCATCCAAGTTTGAATGTGGAACTCGGGCTCAACGACCGGCTGGTCGATCTCGCCGACGAAGGCTGGGACCTGGCGGTGCGCATCGGCCTGCTGAGCGACTCCAGCCTGATCGCCCGCCGCATTGCGCCATGCCGCGCCGTGCTGGCCGCGGCGCCGGCCTATGTCGAAGCGCACGGAAAGCCGCGCGCCGCCGCGGATCTCGCCCGGCATAATTGTCTCGGTTATACGCTGTCGCGTCTGACCGGCGCCGGCCACTGGACCTTCGGCATCGACCGCGACATCACGTTCGAGGTCGCCGGCAATTTGCGCGCCAACAACGGCGACGCGCTGCGCGCGGCGGCGGTCGCCGGGCAAGGTATCATCTACCAGCCGACCTTCATGGTGGCGGACGATCTGCGCGCCGGCACGCTCGTTGCGCTGCCGCTCCAGGAGGCGACCGTGGAATTCGGCGGCATCTACGCGGTCTATCTGCCCGAGCGAAATCCCGCGGCGAAAGTGCGCGTCTTCATCGACTTCCTGGTCGAGCGCTTCGGCCCGGTCCCGCCGTGGGACCGCGATCTGATGGCCGCGCGTGGGCCCCGTGTAATCGGCCCGTAATGCCCCTGTCATCGACGGCCGCTTAGCTTAGGGCCCTGTACCCCGGCGTCGAGGGCTACCGCGTGCCGCGTTATTTTTTTCATTTTACCGACGGAACACATTGGTTCACCGACAGCAACGGGCGCGACCTGAGCGGTTTGCGGGCGGCGCGAGGCCACGCCATCCGGCATACGCGCGAACTCAAGGCCGCCGTTTGCGACCCGCATATTCGGGATCTGTCAGGTTGGATTCTGACGGTGGTTGACGCCAGCGGCCATCCGGTTTTCGCGCTCGGCTTCGACCTCGCGCCGCGGCTGGTGCCGGTGGAGTTTCTCGCGCCGCCCGACGCGAGAGCGGCTCTTTGGCGGAAAGCGAGATTCGGCTCGGCTGAGGCGCGCGACGAGTCAGAAGACGAACGCCGCCGCAATCTTCAAGGGACTATTCCAGACCCCTATCAGCATGTCGGATGGGGCAAGGACGCCTCGCGCTGAATGACAAGGCTAACAAGGCATTTCTCAAAAATTTAGAATCGCCTGCGTCGCGAACAGTATGCGATTCAATAAATGTTAACTGAATAGCTTAAACGGCTGAAAATATTCGCTGCGTATACAAATTACGGCGACAACATTAAGGGGGTATCCCAAATGAGCAAGCTTGTACTGCGTTTCTTGAAGAACGACTCGGGCGCAACCGCCATCGAATACGGCCTGATTGCCGCCGGCATTTCCGTCGCGATTATCGCGGTCGTTAATGGCCTTGGCTCTCAGTTGAACACCACGTTCAGCACTGTCACTTCTGATCTTGCGGCGCAGTAACTCTCGGCAAACGTAATAATTAATAAAGGCCCCAGTCGCTTGCTGGGGCCTTTGCTTTTTGCCGACTTGAATTGGGGCAAATCGGGCCGGCCGCCGGCCTCGGCAGGGCCCCACCACGGCTCTAGGAACAAAGTCCTTGACAGCCGAACGCTCCCTTGCTAGAAAACGCGCACGCTCTAGAGTTGTATCCGGTGACCGAGATCGGCGGGCAATGTCGCGGGTCCGGCCACGTTATCGGGGCGCCGATGGGCCCCCGAACTGGCGCCCGAAAGTTTCCGGCGCCCCGGGGGGTCTGGTATGCCGGAAAGCGACGACGAGCGCATCGTATCGAGAAACGAGGAACCCGCCGGATTTGGCGCGCACCACGTGCGCCAGATGCTGGTGGCAAGCCTGATCGGCGCCATCATGGTGATGATCGTGATGGCGACGGTGTCGTTCCACTGACCGACACTGCGCTGCTGTTTGCACGCGCCGGCCATGCCGCTTCCGAAACGCCGGGAAAATTCGCTATGACCGAGAGTCCGCAGGTCGCGCTGCGCGCGCGGCAGATGTATGCCGACGGCAATCAGGTCTGCGCCATCCTGTCAGGAACTGAATTCAATCTCGAGCAGCTCAAGCGGGCGCTCAACGAGGTGTCATTCAACTGCCCACCCGACCGTCTCGATGCGCTGGTGTTGCCGGTGACTGCATTGAGTTTTGGGGCGAGGCCGGGGCCGAGGGGGTTATCAAAGAACAGTTTCTCCATCGAGCCGGTACCAGCAAGGTCGTCTCGGCAATATCATGAGGAAATGAAAGAGGTGAAACGGCTCAGTACCGAGACGCTCAAGCGGGAGATCACCAAGCAAGTTCCCTGTTTATATTCTCCATCACAAACGACAGGCCGATGCTCTGAAAAAACGGATGCCATTGCTTAGGTGCAACAAAATTCATGCCGCCGCGGCTTCCTTGCCAAACCGGAACGACGACGCCGACCAGGCCGGCGCTACGCGTATAGACCTGTAGTTCAGCGATGAATGCCTGCTTGTCGCGCTCGGCTTTGGCGCCAAATGACGGATCGAGCGGAACGATAATCATGTCTTGGCCCTGCCGGCGCAGGTGCGCGACTCTGTAACGCGGCATGTCTCGAATCTCTCTATGCGCGTGGTTCTTGTGTTCTTGCGGGCCATCGCAGACCGGCGTCCAACCGCGCGTTACGTGATTCCTGTGAGTCATTATACCATTTTTCGACGCCCGCGCTGTGTTCGAGTTGCTCCGGTATCCAGGCGGCTGCTGATGCGGTTTTGACTGGGCGCTGCTTTGAAGTGAGAGATGATTGGTGAGGGGATACCGCGGTGCCGGCCCTCACCCTGCGGGCGACGCGGCAAATATTGGCACGTCAGTCGTGGAATTGTGCGAGCCCAGGCGTGTCAAACACGCGGTTGCTTTTCCAGTAACCGGAGGACGGCTGCACCGCCAAGGTGTCCGGCGGCACGCTGATATTGAGTGCAAAAGAAATCACCGAGCCGGCAACTGCGAAATTGACCTATCGGCCGAAATACAAGACCAAGGAAGGCGATCGGCAGACGAGTAACGCTTACATCATTTCACTGTTTCCCTAACGGCTACGGTTCGCGCCTTCCAGTCCCTCTTGCCATCTCACCGCGAACGGTTGGCGTCTGGCAAAATTACAACGTTACCACCGCGCGCCTGCCGTTCAGGCCGACTATTTGGCAGCAGCCGCTTTTAAGATTGGCGTCAGCCGCGTGATCTCATTGTGCACCAGTTCGGCCAAAGCTTTCGGTCCGCGCTGGTCCGGTTCCGCGATCTGGGCGCCGAGATCGGTCAGCCGCTTTTGCACGGCGGGCTCGTCGAGGCCTTTGCTGAGCGCGGCGGCAAGCTTATCGATGATCGCTTTCGGCGTGCCTTTCGGCGCAAAGATCGCATAGAAGGGCGCGCAGTCGAACTGCGGGAAACCCTGCTCATAGGAGGTTGGCACCTCCGGCAACAGCGGGCTGCGCTTCTTGGCGGCGATGGCCAGCGCCTTTACGGTGCCCTTGCGCACATGCTGCAGAGGCCCGAGCACTGGGTCGCAATCGTAGTCGACGTTGCCGGCGAGGATGGCGTTCATCACCGGCGCCGTGCCGGTGAAGGGCACCAGCGTCGGCTTGATGCCGATGGCGGAGTTGAGCAGCAGGCAGCCGATATACGACACCGAGCCGACGCCGGCGTGCCCCATGTTGAGCTTGCTCTGGTTCGCCTTGGCCCAGGCGGCGAATTCTTTCAGATTGTTGGCAGGGATGTCCTTGCGAACCGCGAGCAATTCCGGCTGCACGGCGGTCAGGTTGACCGGTTCGAAGCTCGTCTCCGGGTCGTAGCCCAGGTCAGGATAGAAAATCGGTGCCAGCGCATTGGTGCCCATGTGTCCGGCCAGCAGCGTGTAACCGTCGGGCGCGGCGCGCGCGACCCGTGTTGCGCCGACCGTGCCGCCCGCCCCGGCGACATTCTCGATCACAAAGCTCTGGCCGAGATGGCGGGACAAGATGTCGGCCGCGATGCGGCCCATCACGTCGGCCGGTCCGCCCGCCGCGAACGGCACGATCACTGTCACCGTTCGCGTCGGATAGTCTTGCGCCTGAACGCCCCCCATTGCGGCGAACACCAAAAGTGCCGCCGCAGCCCATAGCCTCTTCATCGTTGCCTCCCATCGTTTTTGGTTTCTTGGCGGCCAGACTGCCATGTCGCGGGCGAGGTGGGGAGGGGGCAAACGCCGCGAGCGCCGGGTGCCAACCGTCGGCTCGATCGGAGAATTACTGCGACGCGATACGGGATCGGCCGTGGTCGCGCACCCACACATCCATTCACAAGGAGAAAGCAATGGATATCGACACCCACAATGAGCTTGAGACCAAGGCGGGCATTCCGTTCGACGCGGTGGTGACGCACGGCGACATGATGCGCGCCTTCGAGGCCTTCCAGGAGGCGCACGACGAGCGGCTCGCTAAACGCCAACGATATCGTGATGGAGGAAAAGCTCGCCCGCATCCACCGCAGCATCGAAGCGCCCGGCTTTCGGCGCCGCCGGCTCCGCGATCGGTTGGGTGAGCAAAACCCATGCGCATGTAAACCAGTTCGCCGATGTTCGACGAACAGGCGCGCCGCGACGGAATGGCTTTACGCCGTGATATTGATCAGCGCCGACGTCATCTGAGCGTCGGTTTTGAGCACGGCCAAATTGGCGGCATAGCTGATATTGGCGGTGAGCTGCTGAACGGCTTCGTTGGTGAGATCGACGTTCGGCATGGCCACCATGCCGCTGCTGTCAGCAAAGGGTGCGCTGGGAGCGAATGCCGGGACGCTGGCGGGTGAAGCGGCGGTTACCGAGGCGCCGACGCTGCCGTCGGACATCGCGACCTGATCAATGCTCTGCGGCACGTAAACGCCAGGGAAGCTCGCGCCCCCCGCTGCACCGGGCAGCGGGCCGGCCGAGTAGACGTTCGCGACATTCTCGGCGGAGACCTGCAGCCGCAATACGGCGGCGGACAATCCCGATGCGGCGATGGAACTGACAGAGCTCATGCCTGTCGTGGTAGCGAACGATCATTAACTGCAGGTTCCGCGACGCGGTTAGCGGCCGCTAACGAAAATCATTCAAATGCAATCGAACGCACCGCAAACTAAAGCGGGCTGTTGAACTTGCGCGCGGTGTCGACGATCCAGTCGCGGTAGAGCAATAGCGGCGTCACGCCGGTCAGGCCGCCGCAGCCTTCTTCGTCGCCGGGCGCGGTCGACCAACTTACCACGCCGATGACCGCCTCGCTCGCCGGCTCGAAGGCGGGCGCGCCTGAATCGCCGGTGCAGGCGCCGAGGCCGGCGCGCGCATTGCGCGTCGCCAAATCGTACAGACGGATTTGCAGCGCGCCCGGCTTGCCGGTGACGGTCAGCGTCGCCATGCGCGGCACGCCGAGGCCGCGGTCCGTGGCGGCGGCGGTGACGCCGAAACCGGCGACGGTCAGCTGTTCGCCGACGGCGACGCGCCGCGCCGGCGCAAGTTTGGCCGGCTGTACCAGCTCGGCGAGCGGCGCAGCGAGCTTGATAAGTGCGATGTCGGCGGTGGCGCGGCTTATCGCGTAAGCCGCCGGATCGAAGCGCGGATGGCGCGCGACGCCGCGCACGGCAATCGTCTGGCCGGTCTGAAAGACCTTGATGCGCATATCGGGCGTCACGCAATGCGCGGCCGTGAGCACCAGGTCGCGCGCCAGCGCCGTGCCGGTGCACAAATCGCCGCGCGGATCGATCACCATAACGATGGCGCGCGCCGCATAGCCTTGCGCCGGCGGCGCCTGGCCGCTGATGGCGAAGGCGGGCGCACTCAAGGCGAGGCAGGCAAGGGCGGCGATCGCAGGGCGCATGGCCTGCGCATGAGCCTCGGCCAGCAGCGTTTGTCAACGCTTGACGCATGCGTTCGCAAACGGAACAGCGAATGAATCAGATTAAGTCCGAATGGTTGGAGCATCAGCTCAAGTGCTGGATACGGCCGGACGCACACCGTTTTGTATGCGCCGATTGGCGGCGCTACCTGCGGCCCGGCTTCGCGCGCGAGCATTCATTCGCGTTGTATGAGCGCAAGTACGATCCCAATCAGCTGCGCGTGCTGGCCGGTACGCCGGCCGTGGGACAATGGACGAGTGATAGGAACGCGAATGCAGAACGCAACGATCGGCGCGTGATCTTCGATGCGACGCCTGATCCCGTGAGGCCGGATACTTAATATGCGCAGAACCGCCACCGTGGAAGCTTTGCCTCCATTCTCAATAATGGCGAGTTCGTTGAGCCGACATCGGCTCAAGCAGGTCACCTGACTGTCGCTGAGGCGCCTGGAGAAGGTGGCAAGGATCCTGGGTAGGAAGTGAGGGCGGTGGGCGCTTGGCAGCGAAGCTGCCGCCCGTCACACTCTCCGTGAATTCTCGCGGGGCCCCCTCCATGAACGTTTCCGACGCCGTCGCTTCCCGTTTTTCGTGCCGTGCCTTCCTGCCGACGCCCGTTCCCGAAGCGACCGTGCGCGGCATTCTTGAGCGCGCAGCGCGCGCGCCGTCCGGCGGCAATGTGCAGCCGTGGCGTGTCGATGCGCTGGCAGGCCAGAAGCTCGAAGCACTCAAGGCGCTGGTGCGCGCGCGGCCCGAACTGCTGCCGCGCGGCGAGGGCGCCGAATACGATATCTATCCGCGCGATCTGAAAGAGCCCTACGAGACGCGCCGCCGCCAGGTTGGCGCCGCGCTCTATCAGTCGATCGGCGTTACGCGCGAGGACCGCCCCGGTCGTTATCGGCAATACGCGCGCAATTTTGAGTTCTTCGGCGCGCCGGTCGGCCTGCTGCTGTCGATCGACCGCAGCATGGGTCCGCCGCAATGGTCGGATCTCGGCGGCTATATCCAGACGGTGATGCTGCTTGCGCGCGAGCACGGCCTGCACACCTGCGGTCAGGAAGCCTGGACCCACTGGCACAAGACCGTCTATTCCCTCCTCAATATTCCCCCCGAATATATCTTGTTTTGCGGCTTGGCCCTCGGCTACGCCGACCCGGACGCGCCGATCAACAAATGGCGCGCCCCACGCGAGCCGCTCGACACTTTTGCGTCGTTTGCCGGTTTTGAGTGCTGATTTCATAAGCTTTCCGCGTTCAGCCCGCGTTCACCGGCGCGCGCCTAAGTTCCCGCCCATGCCGGTCTCCCAACTCCTCTCAATTGTTCTGTTTGCGGGCTTGCTGGCGCCGCCGGTCTTGGCCGCCGACCCGCCGCATGGCGCCTGCCTGAACAAGGCCGAGCAGCGCGCGGCAGTCGCCGAGCACCATGCGATCCCGTTGGCCGAGGCGGTCAAGACTCTGCATGCGCATGGCCACCGGGCCGAACTGGTGCGCGCCCGGCTGTGCCGGCACGGTGAAGGCCTTGCCTACGTGCTGACACTATTGCCGCGCAGTGGCAAAGTGGCCCGGGTGATCGTTGACGCCGCAAACGGCAAGGTTATCAACGGTCGCTGAACGCATGATCCCGAAAAGTGGGTTCCGGTTTTCGGACGAGATCATGCGCACGGGTTAATGGAGAAGCCCAGTTGCGCCTGCTTGTCGTCGAGGACGACCCCGACCTCAACCGCCAGCTCACGACCGCGCTGAGCGACGCCGGTTACGTCGTCGACCGCGCATTTGACGGCGAGGAGGGCCATTATCTGGGCGATTCCGAACCATACGACGCCGTCATCCTCGACATCGGCTTGCCGAAAATGGACGGCATCTCGGTGTTGGAATCCTGGCGGCGTTCGGGGCGCGTCATGCCGGTGCTCATGCTCACCGCGCGCGACCGCTGGAGCGACAAGGTGCAGGGCTTTGACGCCGGCGCCGACGATTATGTCGCAAAGCCCTTCCATCTTGAGGAAGTGCTGGCGCGGGTGCGCGCGCTGCTGCGCCGCTCGGTCGGCCATGCTAAAAGCGAGTTCGTTTGCGGGCCGGTGCGGCTCGATTCGCGCACCGGGCGCGTCGGCGTCGACGGCAACCCGGTCAAGCTCACCAGTCACGAATACCGATTGCTTGCCTATCTGATGCACCACGCCGGGCGCGTGGTGTCGCGCACCGAACTGGTCGAGCATCTCTACGACCAGGACTTCGACCGAGACAGCAACACCATCGAGGTGTTCGTCGGCCGCATCCGCAAGAAGCTCGGCGTCGAGATCATCCAGACCGTGCGCGGGCTCGGCTACCTGCTCACGCCACCCGGCGCATGATCTGATGCGCGCCAACTCTCTCGCGCTGCGCCTGTTTGTCTCGGCCACCGCTTGGGCGGTGGTGATCCTGCTGATCACCGGCGTGGTGTTGTCATCGATCTACCGGCAGGCGGTCGAGCGCGCCTTCGATCGCAGGCTCGACGTCTATCTACGCACGCTGGTGGCCGACGTCGCCGCACCGGAGGAGGCAAGCGACAAGTTTCCGCAATCCCTCGGTGAACCGCTGTTCGAGCTACCGCTGTCGGGCTGGTACTGGCAAGTGACGCGGCTCGATCCCGACAAACACGACGTGCGCGCCTCGCGCTCGCTGTGGGACGCCGGCCTGCCACATCTGCAGGACCGCGGCATCGCCGCCGGACCGGACGGTACGCGCCTGGGCTATGTGGCCGGCCCTGAGGATCAGCGGCTGCGGCTGGTCGAGCGCAATATCGATCTCGGCGACGACGGGCATTATCTCGTCGCAGTCGCCGGCGATGCCGCCGAGATCACCGATGAGACCCGTTCATTCGATCAGGCGCTGATCATCACCTTTTCAATCCTTGCCGCGGTGCTGCTGCTGACCACCATGTTCCAGGTGCGGTTCGGGCTCGCCCCGCTCAAGCGCATCACCGACAGCCTCACCGCCATCCGTTCTGGCACCGCCGAACATCTCACCGGGCAATTCCCGGAAGAAATCGCGCCGCTCGCGCGTGAGACCAATGCGCTGATCGACGCCAATCGGGAAATCGTCGAGCGCGCGCGCACCCATGTCGGCAATCTCGCGCACGCCTTGAAGACGCCGCTCTCGGTGATGGTGAACGAGGCGGCGAGCCGGCCCGGCGATCCGTTCGCCAACAAGGTGCAGGAGCAGGCCGACATCATGCGCGACCAAGTGGCGCGCCATCTCGAGCGGGCGCGGCTGGCGGCGCATCTGACGGTGGTGGGCTCGGTCACCGAAGTCGCGCCGGTGGTCACGGCGCTGGCACGCACCATGGAAAAGATCCACCATGATCGCGGCGTGGCCATCGAGGTGCATGCCGACGAAAAGGCGCGCTTCCGCGGCGAGCGTCCGGATCTCGAAGAGATGATTGGCAATCTCGTCGACAACGCCTGCAAGTGGGCGGCGGCGCGCGTGGCGATTGAGGTGGTGTGCGGGCGGCCCGATCCGGCGCACGCCGATCCGGTCTTGCGCATTGTGGTCGACGACGACGGGCGCGGGCTGTCGCCGTCCGAGCGCGAGCAGGTCGCACAACGCGGGCGAAAGCTCGATGAGACCAAGCCGGGCTCCGGCTTGGGTCTGTCGATCGTGGTGGAACTCGCGGCCCTTTACGGCGGTGAACTCAAGTTCGGGACCGCGCCGCTCGGTGGCCTGCGCGCTGAACTGGTACTGCCGGCCGCCTAGTGCTTCCGGCCTTTCTTCGCCCGCCGGACTTTTGCCCGAATCCTTCTGTCTCGGTGCTTGGAGTTAATCGTATCGGATTCCGGGGCCGATATGTCCGCGCTCAAGCTTGCTGCAGTTGCCCTGATGGGTCTTTCGCTCGCCGCTTGCGCCGGCAGTCGGGACGGCATTGAGCCTGGGCCGAAGGAGAACACCGGCACTCTGCTCGGCGGCCTAATCGGCAACCAGGATCAGCGCGGCGCTCGACGACGAGGACCGTGAGCGCGCTTATACGGCACAGATGGACGCGCTCGAACGCGGCCAATCGGGCGCGCCGGTGCCGTGGAGAAATCCGGATTCCGGCCGCTACGGTACCGTGGTGCCGGGGCCGGTCTATGTGGAAAACGACCGCAATTGCCGCTCCTACACCCACACCATCTTTATTGACGGCCGGCCGCAGACCGCGCGGGGCACCGCCTGCCGAAACCCGGATGGAAGCTGGACCGCGCTGAGCTGAGCGCGGGCTTCGAAAATGAGCGTTTTTCGCGCCTCGCGCGATTGATCTTGCTCAATGCCGCCACGATTGCACGCGATGTATGTCGTCAAAGAGGGGCAGGCGAGACAGGACGACGGCGGTAATAGGTGACAACGTCATCGGCGTGTCGATATGGTGCGGGCTTGCGCCGTCGCGCGGTTTGACTATGCCGCTTGGTAAGTAAGTAAGGAAGGAAGGAAGGAAGACAAAAAACAATGACTCGTAAGCAGCGACGGCTGGTTCTGATCGGCGGCAGCATTGGCGTTCTGGCGCTCGCGGTTGGGCTGGTGCTCAACGCGCTCAATGGCTCCATCGTGTTCTTCAACTCACCGAGCGACATCAAGGAAAAGCAGGTCGCGGCCGGCACCCGTGTTCGGATCGGCGGACTGGTCAAGGATGGCAGCGTGCAACGCGGCGACAACCTGCGCATCCGCTTCGAGGTAACCGACGGCAAAAACGACGTCCCGGTGAATTTCCAGGGCATCGTGCCTGACTTGTTCCGCGAAGGGCAGGGGGTGGTGGCGGAAGGCAAGCTGGAACCGGGTGGAATACTTGACGCCGACACCGTCCTTGCCAAGCACGACGAACGCTATATGCCGAAAGAAGTTGTCGACGCGCTCAAGAAGAGTGGGCGTTGGGAAGAGAACGAAGGCAAGGTCGCCGGAGGCAAGACACCATGATCCCGGAACTAGGTCACTACGCCTTGGTGCTAGCGCTGGCGCTCGGGCTGATCCAGTCGGTGGCGCCGATCGTCGGGGCGAAAACCCACGACGCCGCGCTGATGCGGCTGGCGACTTCAACTGCGCTCATGCAATTCGTGCTGGTCGCGCTGTCGTTCGGCGCGCTGGTGACCTGCTACGTCACCTCGGATTTCTCGGTCGCCACCGTGTTCGAGAACTCCCACTCGATGATGCCGCTGATCTACAAGTTCACCAGCGTGTGGGGTAACCACGAGGGTTCGATGCTCTTGTGGGTGCTCATCCTGTCGCTGTTCGGCGCGTTCGTGGCAGCCTTCGGCACTAATCTGCCGGCGACCTTGAAGGCGCACGTGCTGGCGGTGCAGTCATGGGTCGCGGTCGCGTTCTATCTGTTCATTCTATTGACCTCTAACCCGTTCCTGCGCCTGCCGCAGGCGCCGCTCGAGGGCCGCGACCTCAATCCGATTTTGCAGGATCTCGGTCTCGCCATTCATCCGCCGCTGCTCTATCTCGGCTATGTCGGCTTCTCGATCTCGTTCTCCTTCGCGATCGCAGCGCTGATCGAGGGCCGCATCGACGCCGCGTGGGCGCGCTGGGTGCGGCCGTGGACGCTGATGGCCTGGATGTTCCTGACGGTCGGCATCGCGATGGGCTCGTACTGGGCCTATTATACCCTCGGCTGGGGCGGCTTCTGGTTCTGGGACCCGGTGGAGAATGCCTCGTTGATGCCGTGGCTTGCCGGCACGGCGCTGCTGCATTCCGCCGTCGTGATGGAAAAGCGCAACGCGCTCAAGGTCTGGACCATTCTGCTGTCGATTCTCACGTTCTCGCTGTCGCTGATCGGCACCTTTCTGGTCCGTTCTGGCGTGCTCACCTCGGTGCATTCCTTCGCTAACGACCCGGCGCGTGGCGTCTTTATCCTCGGCATTTTGGTGCTGTTCATTGGGGGCGGCTTGTCGCTGTTCGCCTGGCGCTCGTCCACGTTGAAGCAGGGTGGGCTGTTCGCGCCGATCTCGCGCGAGGGCTCGCTGGTGTTCAACAATCTTTTTCTCACCACCGCTTGCCTGACAGTATTCGTTGGGACGCTTTATCCTCTGGCGCTTGAAGCGTTGACTGGGGCGAAGATTTCCGTCGGCGCGCCGTTCTTCAATTTGACCTTCGGTCCGCTGTTCGTCGCCTTGATGTTCGCTATGCCGTTCGGCCCGCTGCTGGCCTGGAAGCGCGGCGACCTGCTCGGCGTGGCGCAGCGGCTGATGACTGCATTCGCTGTTGGTCTTGTCGCCGTGGCTGCAGCTTTTGCGATCAAGGGTGGTATTTCGGTGCTGGCGCCGTTCGGTGTTGGGCTGGCGTTTTACGTAATGGCGGGCGCGGTGGTGGATCTTGTCGAGCGCACCGGCTTGATGCGCATGCCGATGACGACCGTGCGCATGCGCGCGGCCGGCTTGCCGCGCTCGACGTGGGGCACGGCGGTGGCGCATTTCGGCATTGCGATGTCGATGCTCGGCATCATCAGCGCCGGCACCTGGGGCACCGAGCGTATCGTTTCGCTTGCGCCCGCGCAGACCGTGTCGCTTTCTGGTTATGATCTGAGTTTCGACGGTATTGTTGAGCAGGCCGGCCCGAATTACACCGCGCAGGTCGCGAAATTCACGGTGCGTGAGGGCGGCGTGCCGATCGGTGTGATGGAGCCGTCGAAGCGGAATTTTTCAGCACGCCAGATGTCGACTAACGAGGCGGCGCTGATGGCACGCGGCGCGGGCCAGCTTTACTTGTCGCTCGGTGACGCCAATGCCGACGGTTCGATCGCGATCCGGCTCTATTACAAGCCATTGGTGCTGCTGATTTGGCTCGGCGCCGTAGTGATGATGCTCGGCGGAGCCTTGTCGTTGTCCGACCGGCGGCTGCGCGTCGGCGCGCCGAAGCCCGCGGCCAGAGCTGTGCTGCAGCCGGCGGAGTAGGGTACCATGCGCCGGCTAGCCCTGATCTTATTGCTTATCGCGCTCGCCGCGCCTACGGCGGCGCTTGCGGTCGAGCCTGACGAAATCCTGAAAGATCCGCAGATGGAAGCGCGCGCGCGCCATCTTTCGGAAGAACTGCGCTGTATGGTCTGCCAGAATCAGTCGATCGACGATTCCGCGGCGCCGCTTGCCCGGGACCTGCGGCTGTTGGTGCGCGAGCGGCTGACCAAGGGCGATAGCGACAGCCAAGTCCTCAATTACCTGGTGGCTCGCTACGGCGAGTTCGTGCTGCTCAAGCCGCGTTTTGAATTGCAAAATCTATTGCTATGGGGGCTGCCGCCATTTGCCCTGGTGGCCGGCATGATCGCGTTATTCATGAGCGCGCGCCGCCGCCAGACCGCGGATCTGCAAGTGCTGGCGCTCAGCGCAAAGGAGCAGAAGCGGGTTGCGACGTTGGTCGAGCCTCAGGCTGACTGAAATCGTTTGAATCCGTTGATTTTCAATCAAAGTCCTCTTTCCAACCTTACAAAAGTTTAATCCCTCCGACAGGACGCTGTAAGGCTCGTCCACCCATCTTCAGGGTCGAAACGGCGCGGAAGCGCGCCCTCGAATTCTTGATGGAGCTCCTTTCGATGGCCTCGAGCGTCAGCCCTGCTCCCACTGCCCTTCAGAAATCGCACGTGCTTTCTGCGCGCCGCGGCATCGTTCTCGCCACTACCATTGTCGGCCTCGGGGCAGCCGCGCTTGTCATCGCGCCTGGCCTCAATCCGACGGCCGACTATCCGGCCGCGCATGCACAAAATTTGACTGAGCAAGCGCACAAGCTGCAGGCGCCAATCGGCTTTGCCGACATCGTTGAGAAGGTCAAACCCGCGGTAATCTCGGTGCGCGTGAAGGTCGACGGCGGATCGCAGACCGACGGTCTTGGCAACAATGACATTCCGCCTGGATTGCGCGATTTCTTTCGCCGGTTCGGCATGCCCGACCTTCCGGGCAATCCGCACGCCCTGCCCGAAGGTCACGGCCATAACATCATTACCGGCCAGGGCTCTGGCTTTTTCATTTCCGCCGACGGCTATGCGGTGACCAACAACCATGTGGTCGAAAAGGCTGAAAGCGTCACGGTGACAACCGACGACGGTAAGACCCACAAGGCCAAGGTGATCGGTACCGATCCGCGCACTGACTTGGCGCTGATCAAGGTCGAGGCCGGCCCGTTCCCCTATGTGAAGCTGTCCGACAGGTCGCCGCGCATCGGCGACTGGGTGATCGCGGTCGGCAATCCGTTCGGCCTCGGCGGCACCGTCACCGCCGGCATCGTGTCGGCGCGCGGCCGCGACATCGGCGCCAGCGCCTATGACGACTTCATCCAGATCGACGCCCCGGTGAACAAAGGCAATTCCGGCGGTCCGACCTTCGACACGGACGGCAACGTGATCGGCGTCAATACCGCGATCTTCTCGCCGTCGGGCGGTTCGGTCGGCATCGCTTTCGCGATCCCCGCCGACACCGTCAACAGTGTCATTACTCAACTCAGGGAGCACGGCTCGGTTACACGCGGCTGGATCGGCGTACAGATCCAGCCGGTGACGCAGGACATCGCTGACAGTCTCGGCCTCAAAAAAGCGGAAGGCGCGCTTGTCGCCGAGCCGCAGAAGGACAGCCCGGCGGTGAAAGCCGGGATCGAGGCCGGCGACGTCATCACCGCGGTGGACGGCAAGCCCGTCAAAGATGCGCGTGATCTCGCCAAAAAGATCGGCGCCTTGCCGCCGAAGTCATCGGTCAAGCTCGACGTCCTGCACAAAGGCGCTGAGAAAACCATCACTCTGACGCTTGGCGAAATGCCGGCCGCTAAGGAGGCGCGCGCCGAGGCGCCATCTGAAAATGGCAATGTCGATCTTTCCAAGCTTGGGCTCACTCTGGCTCCGGCCGCCAAAGTGGCGGGCGCCGGCAGCGCGGGCGTAGTAGTCACCGGCGTCGATACGTCTGGGGTTGCCGCTGACCACGGCTTTAGCACCGGCGACGTCATCCTTGAGGTCGCCGGCAAATCGGTTTCGACGCCCGCCGACGTGCGCGACATGATCGCGACTGCGCGCACGGACGGCAAGCGCAGCGTGCTGGTGCGGCTAAAGACGGGTGACAACACCCGCTTCGTCGCCCTGCCGGTCGGCAAAGGCTGAACGAGCTCGGGGCGTGCCACTGGCATCCGTCGCCCCCGCCGGTGGTGCACCTGAACGGGACGGGCTTCGGCCCGTCCCGGCATTAATCTGGAAACCGGGACCGCCCGAGGTCGGCCAGGTTTCCAAAAGAACTCCAACCCCGGCATCCGTCGCCCCCGCTGGGGTGGGGTCGTTGAGGGGGTGACGGGCCAAATCCGCCACCCCCTCGCGTACGAAAGGGGCGAAAACGCAAGCAAGCCGGTGGTTTGTCCGGCCGATTTAAGGTTCGGTCGAAGCGGGTAGTAATTGACGACAGCCCGAATTGACTGGAATTGGTGTGACCGATGCCCATTTATGCGGATATTCAAGGGGCTCGCGCTTTCGGCCGGGCGGCTGATGCGCAACCGGATCGGATCACCATGCGACTTCTGGTCATCGAGGACGACCGCGACGCTGCGGATTACCTTGTTAAGGCATTCCGCGAGGTCGGCCACGTCGCCGATGCTGCCGCCAACGGCGAGGATGGGCTGGCGATGGCGCTTGAAGGCCAATATGACGTGCTTATCGTCGACCGCATGCTACCCAAGCGCGACGGGCTTTCCCTGATCGGATCGCTGCGCGACAAGGGGATCGAAACCCCGGCGCTGATCCTGTCCGCGCTCGGCCAAGTCGACGACCGGGTCAAGGGCTTGCGCGCCGGCGGTGACGACTATCTGCCTAAGCCCTATTCGTTCAGCGAGCTGTTGGCGCGGATCGAAGTACTGGCGCGTCGGCGCGGCGGCCGCAACGAGGAAACCGTGCTGCGCGTCGGCGGTCTCGAGCTCGATCGGCTGTCGCACCAGGTCCGCCGCGGCACGGAAGAGATTTCGCTGCAGCCGCGCGAATTCCGCTTGCTGGAATATCTGATGAAGCACGCCGGACAGGTGGTCACCCGCACCATGCTGTTGGAGAACGTGTGGGATTACCATTTCGACCCGCAAACCAATGTTATTGATGTGCACATCTCGCGCTTGCGCTCGAAAATCGATAAAGGTTTTTCCCAGCCGCTTTTGCATACGGTTCGCGGCGCGGGATACATGATCCGTGACGGCGCTCGGTAAGCTTTTTCGCACCACCACGTTCAAGCTGACGCTGGTCTATTTGACCGTGTTTGCGCTGTTTGCGGCGTTTCTGCTCGGCTATTTCGCGCTCAATACCCGCCGCCTGATCACCGAACAGATCACCGATACGGTCAATGCCGAAATTACAGGGCTATCCGAGCAATACCGGCTCGGCGGCATCAGGCGGCTGGTGATTGTGATTGATGCGCGCGCGCGGCGACCGGGGTCGAGCCTCTATCTGGTCACGACCTTTGCCGGCGAGGCGCTGGCCGGCAACGTTACCGCACTGACGCCGGGCATCCTCGATAAGCCGGGCTGGACCGAGACGGTCTACCATCGCATCGATGAAACCGAGGCCGGCGACCATCCCGGCCACGAGGCGCTGGTGCGGGTATTCCAGCTTCCAGGCGGCTTCCGCCTGCTGGTCGGCCGCGATCTCGACGAACGCGAGCGGCTCTATAACATCGTGCTCTCGGCCGGACGCTGGTCGGTCGCAATCGTGATCATATTGGGCCTCGCCGGCGGGCTGTTCGTCACCCGTCGCGTGCTGCGCCGCGTCGATGCCATGACAGAAACCACCCGCACTATCATGGCCGGCGATCTCGGTGAGCGGCTGGCGGTGGCCGGCACCGGCGACGAACTCGACCGGCTGGCCGAAAACCTCAACGCCATGCTCGATCGCATCGAGGCGCTAATGTACGGCTTGAAGGAGGTCTCCGACAACATCGCGCACGACCTCAAGACACCGCTCACCCGTCTGCGCAACCGCTCCGAGGAGGCGTTGCGCACGGCCAAGAGCGAGGCCGAGTATCGCTCTGCGCTGGAAGCTACAATCGAGGAATCCGAGGGTCTGATCCGCACCTTCAACGCGCTGCTGATGATTGCTCGCGCGGAGTCCGGCCAGGCGCGCGACAACATGAGCGAGTTCGATGCCGCCGAAATCGCCCACGACATTGGCGAGTTGTATGAGCCGCTGGCTGAGGAGAAGGGCATCGCGCTCAAGGTCGATGCCGACGCGCCGGCCACGGTGAAAGGCAATCGCGAATTGGTCAGCCAGGCGCTCGCCAATCTGGTCGACAATGCCATCAAATACACTGAGCCACGCGACCGTGTCACGAATGGTGCGGCCCCGGAAATTGTGGTCCGCGCGCTCAACGAGGGTGATCGTATTCTGCTTACCGTGGCCGATAGCGGGCCGGGAATTCCGGCAGCCGACCGCGGGCGGGTGGTCGAGCGCTTTGTCCGTCTGGAGCAGAGCCGTTCGAAACCGGGCTCGGGGCTGGGGCTTAGCCTGGCCGCGGCGGTGGCGCGGTTGCACGGCGGCGAACTGACGCTGACCGACAATAAACCGGGGCTCAAGAGCGTCATTGCCTTGCCGCGCGGAGGCCCGGTACAGATGGCTGGATGAAGCGGCCAGCCGGCAAGAAGAGAATCGTTCGCAAGAAACCCGCGCGCAAGCCTGCCGGCGCAAAGCATGCACCGAATGGCGGTGCGGCACTCGCCGCGCGCATCGTCACCGCGCCGTATTTAGTCGACGCCAAGGTCGCGCAGGCACGCGTGGCGGTATGGCTTGCCGGCCTTCCAGCGGCCGAAGCGAAGCCGCTCAAGCCGCTGCTCGGCGCTCATTCGACCGCCGGCACGCTGTTGCAAAGTCTTGGCGAAAGCTCGCCCTATCTCTGGGAGCTGGCGAGCGGCGACGCTACACGGCTGTTGCGCTTGCTCACCTGCGATCCCGACGCCCATCTGGCCGCGCTGCTGGCCAAAAGCGCTGCCGCCGTCGCCGCGACCGAGGATGAAGCCGAGGCGATGCGGCTACTCCGCCGCATGAAAGCAGAGGCGGCGCTGCTGATCGCGCTCGCCGACATCGGCGGCGTCTGGCCGGTGATGCGGGCGACGCGCGCTTTGACCGATGTCGCCGATACCGCGGTTGATGCGGCCGCGCGTTTTGTGTTGGCCGAGGCCGCCCGTGAGAAGCGCTTGGCGCCGAATGACAAGGCCAAACCGCACATCGGCAGCGGCTACATCGTACTGGCCATGGGCAAGATGGGCGCTTTTGAGCTCAATTACTCGAGCGATATCGATTTGATCGTGTTCTACGAGGCAGCCACGTCTGCGCTGCCGGAAGACGCCACTCCGGCCGCGCTGTTCGTTCGCGTGACGCAGCGTATGGTGAAGCTCTTGCAGGAGCGCACCGGCGACGGCTACGTGTTCCGCACCGATCTGCGGCTGCGACCAGATCCGGCCTCGACCGCGATCGCCATCTCCACTGCCGCCGCCCTCTCGTATTACGAAAGTACCGGGCAGAACTGGGAGCGCGCGGCAATGATCAAGGCGCGCGCCTGCGCCGGCGACATCGCCGCGGGGGAGGCGATCCTTAACGAGCTTGCGCCGTTCGTGTGGCGCAAATATCTCGACTTCGCCTCGGTCGCCGACGTGCACGCGATGAAGCAGCAGATCAACGCCTATCGCGGCCACGGAGAGATCGCGGTCGAGGGGCACAACATCAAGCTCGGCCGCGGCGGAATCCGTGAGATCGAGTTTTTCGCGCAGACCCAGCAATTGATTGCCGGTGGACGCAATCCGGCGCTGCGCGACCGCGATACACTGACCACCCTCGACAAGCTTGAGCGCGATCGCTGGATCGATACGAATGCGCGCGACCAAATGAAGGCGGCTTACCTCTTTTTACGTACCGTCGAACACCGCTTGCAGATGGTCAACGACGAGCAGACACAGACGCTACCAGCCGAGCGAGCGGAGCTTGGGCGTTTCGCGCGCTTTCTTGGGTTTGCGGACCGCGATGCTTTCGCCAAGGTTCTTCTCAAGCATCTCGACAATGTGCAGCGGCATTATTCGCGCTTGTTCCAGAAAACGTCCGGCGCTGACAAGCCGGAGCTGGTGTTTCCAGCCGAGGCCGATGATCACAAGACCCTGGACCGCCTGGGCGAACTCGGCTTCCATGCGCCGCTAGAAGCTTCGATGATCGTCCGCCACTGGCTTGCCGGCGGCCACCGCTCCCTCAAAGGCGATATGGCGCGCGGCCATTTGGAGGCATTGCTGCCGGTTCTGCTCGAGCAACTGGCGCGTACCGACAACGCCAATGCCACGCTGGTGTTGTTCGATCACTTCCTTGCCAATCTGCACGGTGCCGCGCGACTGTTGTCGCTGCTGCGGCAAAATCCCGATCTGATTACTCTTATTGCATTGGTGCTGGGCATTGCGCCAAGGCTTGCCGACACGCTGGCGCGCAATCCGCAGGTGATGGATGCGCTGGTCGATCCGAGCTTTTTCGGCGCCTTGCCGGGCGATGCAGAACTCGGGCGGCGGCTCGACGCTGCGCTCGCGCAGTCGCGCGACGACGAAGACCTGCTCGAACGCATCCGCATGTTCGGGCTGGAATACATGTTCTTGATCGGCGTGCGCATCTTGTCCGGTACGGTTACGGCGCGGCAGGCAGGTGAGGCCTTCGCGCGGCTGGCCGACGCGGTGCTCCGCGCCGTGCACCGTACGATCGCCGATAATTTCGCCGCCGGCTACGGTCATATACGCGGCGAAGCGACTGCGGTGCTGGCCATGGGTAAACTCGGCGGGCGCGAGATGACCGCCACCTCCGATCTCGATTTGATCCTGATCTACGATTTCGACGAAAGGCATCCCGAATCGGACGGCAAGCGTCCGCTCTACGGCGCGCAATATTTCGCTCGCCTTACGCAGCGGCTGATTAATGCGCTGACCGCGCAAACCAACTACGGCGCGCTCTATCAGGTCGATATGCGGCTGCGCCCATCAGGCCGCGCCGGGCCGTTGGCGACCCAGATCGGCGGCTTTACAAATTATCAAGAGAGCGAAGCCTGGACCTGGGAGCACATGGCGCTTACCCGCGCGCGTGTGGTCGCGGCTACACCGGAGTTTGGGGGCCGGGTCGAGAAGATTATACGCGACATCTTGCAGCGTCCGCGCGAGGCCACACAGATCGCCGGTGACGTCGTGGAAATGCGCACGGCTATCGCCAAGGAAAAAGGCGACCGCGAACGCTGGGACCTCAAATACGTTGCCGGCGGGCTCATCGATATTGAGTTTATTGCGCAGTATCTACAGCTCGTGCACGCCCATGATCGACCAGATATTCTCGACACCTCGACCGCGCGCGCGCTCGACAAAGCTTGGACGCTACGCGTGCTGCCGGTCAAGGAGGCCGAAGTGCTGCGACCGGCGGTGCAACTCTATCAAGATCTCACGCAGATCCTGCGGCTATGCCTGACCGGGCCGTTCGACCCTAAGACGGCGGGCGCCGGATTGTTGCGCCTGCTCGCGCGGGCCGCCGATGTGCCGGATTTCGCCGCGCTCGATGCCACGTTGATCGAGATGCAGGCGAAGGTCCGTGCCAGCTTCATAAGGATTTTAGGAAAAGCTCCTTAAGCAGCTTCGTCCTTTGGCAAGTGGCATTGCGGATGCCGGGGCATGCGCACCACCACCAGAGTGCCTTTGCCAAGCGTAGAACGTATGCGCATGCGGCCGCCGTGCAGTTCGACCAGCGATTTGGCGATGGCGAGCCCTAGGCCCGACCCGTGATGGCTCTTGGTGAGCTGGCTTTCGACCTGCTCGAACGGCCGACCGAGCCGCGCCAGTGCTTCCTTGTCGATGCCGACGCCGGTATCCGCAATGGCCAGCACGATGCAGCCGTCAGCGGCGCGTCCGCGCACGGTGACGCGGCCCCCACTGGAGGTAAATTTCACCGCATTGGACAAGAGATTGAGCATGATCTGCTTGAGCGCACGGCGGTCGGCACGTAGCCCGAGTTCGGGTGAAATCTTCGTGATAAGCTCAAGTTGCCTGTCCTGCGCGCGCGCCGAAACGACCCGGAGAGCTTCCGTCAATAGGGCATCGAGGTCAAGTTCTTCGAAATCAAGGCGGATACGACCAGCCTCGATCTTGGCCATGTCGAGAATGTCGTTGATGACGTCAAGCAGATATTGGCCGCTGCTGCGGATGTCGGTGCAATACTCGTTGTATTTTTCGGCGCCGAGCGGGCCGAACATGGCCGACTCCATGATCTCGGAGAATCCGATGATGGCGTTGAGCGGCGTGCGCAGTTCGTGACTCATATTGGCGAGGAATTTTGACTTGGCTTGGTTGGCCTCCTCGGCACGGGTCTTCTCGGCGGCGTATTTTTCGGCAAGTTCTGCGAGCCTCTGCTGCGACGCGCTTACGTCGGCGACTGTCGCCATCAACCGCTTCTCGCTGTCGACCAGCTTCTCCTCATGCGTCTTGAGGGTGGTGATGTCGGTGCCGACCGAGACATAGCCGCCGTCTTTGGTGCGCCTCTCGCTGATGTGCAGCCAGCGGCCATCCTCGAGCTGGGCCTCGAACGTGCGTGCGCCGGGAATATTCGGGCCGCCGGTGATCGCCTTGGTACGCACCACTGGCTTACGGCCAGCGGCGACCACGAACTCATAAGAAGCGCCCACCGCGATCGCCTCGTCGGGCAGATTGTGCAGTTCCTGAAAATTCGAATTGCACAGCACCAGCCGATTATCGGCGTCCCACACCACGAAGGCTTCCGGGATCGTTTCGATGGCATCGCGCAGTCGCATATCGGCGGCCACGGTCTTCTCCACCAGATTCTTCTGTTCAGTGATGTCGACCGCGATGCCGATCACATGCAGGCCGGTCTCGCTGTGATGGCGTACCAATTCACAGCGCGCGCGCAGCCATATCCAATGGCCGTCGGCGTGACGCATGCGGAAAGCGCGGTCGATAGCGGTCGTCGTTGCTTCGGCGAGTTCGGCCGCAAGATCATAGAGGCGCAAGTCGTCCGGATGTGTCAGCGCGCTGACGTCGCCGAACGACAGCAGGTCATCCTTGGCTTTCAACCCTAGGATGTCGAACATCGACTGCGACCAGAATATACGGCCACGTGCCAAGTCCCAGTCCCACAAGCCGCACCGACCCCGGTTGAGCGCGGTATCGATCCGGCTGCGAACCGTCTCGTAGATCTGGTCCGCTTCCCGTGCTCGTGTCGCCTGCCAGTGGAATGCGAATCCGAGGATCAGCACGACGAAGCCGGTGGTGGCCGAGAGCGTGATCGTGAGTGTGGTGAGCGAACGCCAGGACATTAGTGCCGCTTCGCGAGCCTGCACCGCCGCGATCTGCCCGAATGGAGGTTCCAGCATGCGCACGGTCGCCAGCGCGCGGCTGTCGTCGGGCAGGGTGATTTCCATGACGCCCGCGCTGGCACCGAAGGTGGTGAGCGGTTGCGTCGAACCGAGCAGATCGATCAGGTGGCGGCCGACGGTAGCGTCAGTGGCGGGCGTGGCGGCTACCACCACACCCTCCGCATTGGTTAGCAGAAATCGTCGGCCGGCAGCGGTCGCCCAGGGCGGCAGCGCGCGCGCCAGTACCTCCTGTGGACGCGCCTGTGCGTCAGGCGGCCGTACGAGCGGCTTTTGCAGCCGCTCGGCGGCGATGTCGGCGACCGCGTCGAGTACCGTCACCATGTCGCCAAGGGTTTGGTGGCGCAGGTCGAGCACCTGAACCATAGCGCCGACGCAAATGGTGGCAAGAAACGCAATGATGAGCACCGGAACGGTGCGACGCAGCAAGGGCTCAGCGGTCAAGAGGCGGCGATACGCCGGCTTGGCGATCGATTGCGCAAGACCTTGGATAGAATCTGAGCGTGCAGACGCACTCGCCGCACCGGCGCGCGCCATGAAGGCCTCCGTTTTGAATTTCCCCTATCGCCTGACCGGAAGGATGTGCCGCATCACTGTCCGAATCACTGCCGATTGGAATCGATGGACGCTGATTTGTCGAGAGTCCAAAGAGTCAATTATTTAAAAATCGTTATCCACGGGTAGTTTAATCCGGTCGAAGGACATGCGGCGGCAGGCGCGCCGGAAAAACGTCGGTAGCGCCGTAATTTAGCGGGGCTAGCCGAGTGCGCGTTCGACGATGTCGGCGACATCGCGCGAGCGATTGGGCGTCAGCTTAATGCGTTCCAGCGCTGCTTGCGCTTTGGCGCGGCGGCCGGCTTCGAGCGTGCGCCAGGTGCGAAAGGCGGTCGCAAGGCGCGCCGCCAATTGCGGATTTTTTGGATCGAGCGCGAGTATATTGTCGGCGACGAAGTCGTAGCCCGCGCCATCCGCCCGGTTAAATTGGGTCGGGTTGGCGGCGAAGGCGCCGATCAATGCCCGCACGCGGTTGGGATTGGCGAATGAAAAGGCAGCATGGCCGGTAAGCGCTCGCACTTGGGCGAGCGTCTCCAGCTGCGGGGTCATGGCCTGCAAGGCGAACCATTTGTCGATCACCAGCGCATTGGAAGCGTAGCGCGCATAGAAATCGGCGAGCGCACGCGCGCGCTCCGGTCCGCCATGGAGGCACAATGTCATCAGCGCCGCCATGCGGTCGGTCATATTGTCGGCGGCGGCGTATTGCCGCGCGGCACGGATGATCGCGTCCGGCGAGCCGGTTGCCGCCAGTAGGTCGAGCGCCGCATTGCGCAATGCGCGGCGGCCGGCGCTGGTCGCATCGGGCGAATAGGCGCCGGGGACGGTCATGCGCTCGTAGATATCGATCAAAGCTGGGCCAAGCCTGTCGCCGATGTTGGCGCGCAACGCACGGCGCGCGCTGAAAACCGCGTCGGGATCAATGTCGCGGCCGATCTCGCGAGCGACGTCGCCTTCGCCTGGCGGCACCAGCGCCAAAGCCATGAAAGCCGGCTCCAGCTTGGCATCGGCGAGGGTGGCGGCCAGCGCGGCGATCAGCTTTTCATCCGTACCCGGCGTTTTACCGGCTTGCAGCGCGCCTACGTTATCGATCAACAGCCGCATCGAGATCGTCTGAAGCGCCTGCCAGCGGTTGAATGCATCTCTGTCGTGCGCGGCGAGGAAAGTAAGATCGTCGGCATCGAGATCGCTGTTGAGTTTGATCGGCGCCGAGAAGCCGCGATTGATCGATAATACGGGCCTTTCGGCGATGCCGGTGAATTCGACGCTCGCGGCCGGCTTGCTCAACACGAAGACGCCATGCACGATGCTATCGCTTTGCGACACGAGCGGCAGGTCGCGGCCATCTTTGCCTACGAGGCCGATGTCGAGCGGAATGACCATCGGCTCTTTCGTCGGCTGGCCCGGGGTCGGCGGCACGCTTTGCTTGGCTTCGAGCGTGTAAATCTTAACTGCGGCGTCATAACGGCCGGCGACCGTGACCTCGGGCGTGCCGGCCTGGCTGTACCAGCGCATGAACTGCGTCATGTCGCGGCCCGAGGCATCGGCGAAGCACTGGATGAATTGCTCGACGGTTGCGGCCTCACCGTCGTGGCGCGCGAAATAAAGATCCATGCCGGTGCGGAATTTTTCGCGCCCGATCAGCGTCTGCACCATGCGCACCACTTCGGCGCCCTTCTCGTACACGGTGCTGGTGTAGAAGTTATTGATTTCCTTATAGGTCTCCGGCCGGACGGAATGCGCCAGGGGGCCTGAGTCCTCGATGAATTGTGCCGCACGCAAACCGCGCACATCGCTGATGCGTTTGACCGGGCGCGAACGCATGTCGGAGGTAAATTCCTGGTCGCGGAAAACCGTAAGTCCTTCTTTCAGGCAGAGCTGGAACCAGTCGCGGCAGGTGATGCGGTTGCCGGTCCAGTTGTGGAAATATTCGTGTGCGATGACGGCCTCGATACCGGCAAAGTCGGCGTCGGTCGCGGTGTCGTGGCTGGCAAGCACGTATTTATCGTTGAAGACGTTGAGACCCTTATTCTCCATCGCGCCCATATTGAAGTCGGACACCGCGACGATCATGAAAATATCGAGGTCGTATTCGCGGCCGAACGCCGTCTCGTCCCAGCGCATCGAACGCTTGAGCGAGTCCATGGCATAATCGCAGCGGTTTTCCTTGCCGGGCTCGACATAGATGCGCAGCACGACGTTGCGCTTCGACATGGTGACGAAACGATCTTCGACGCACGCCAGATTTCCGCCGACCAGTGCGAACAGATAGGCGGGCTTGGGATGCGGATCGTGCCAAACCGCAAAATGCCGGCCGCCGGCAAGATCGCCGCTGTCGACGAGATTGCCATTCGATAGCAGCACCGGCGCTTCGGTTTTGTCGGCCTCGATGCGCGTCGTGTAGACCGCCATCACGTCGGGGCGGTCGGGGAAATAGGTGATGCGGCGGAAGCCTTCAGCCTCGCATTGCGTACAATAAGTGCCGCTCGATCTATAGAGCCCGGAGAGCTGGGTATTGGCGGTCGGATCGACCAGCGTCTCGATCTCCAGCGTGAACGGCCGGTTCGGCACCTGCGGGATGGTCAAGCTGTCGGGCGTTGCCACATAGCTTTCCGGCGGCAGCGCGGTTCCGTCGAGCTTGAGCCCGGCGAGCCTTAATCCGTCACCGTCGAGCACCAGCGGCGCGGCCGTGGCCGCCGGGTTGGGCTTAAGCGCCAGTCTGGCGCGGACCTTCGTCTGGGTCGGATGCAGCGAGACGTCGAGCGACACGGAGTCCACCAGCCAGTCGGGCGGGCGGTAGTCTTTGAGGCGGATAGGCTGGGCGGTATCGGTGCGCATGGCATTTGATCTAGGATGTCCGGCGCGGAATTGGAAGGAAGAATGATGGCGACCATGCGAGCCATGGTGTTGGACGCGCCGCGCACACCGCTTATCATGCGCGAGCGGCCGGTGCCTGCGCCTGGGCCGGGCGAAATCCTGGTCAAGGTCGCGGCCTGCGGGGTTTGCCGCACGGATCTGCATGTGGTCGACGGCGAATTGGAACACCCTAAACTGCCGATTGTGCCGGGGCACGAGATCGTCGGCCGTGTGGCGGCGATCGGCCAGGGGGTGAGCGGATTTACGCTGGGCGAGCGCGTCGGCGTGCCATGGCTGGGCGCGACCTGCGGCACCTGTTCTTATTGCCGCAGCGGCGCCGAGAATTTGTGCGATACGCCGGTCTTCACCGGCTATACGCGCGACGGCGGCTACGCCACCCATGCCGTTGCCGATGCGCAGTTCTGCTTTCCGCTTGGCGAAGCGGGCGACGATGCCGAGATCGCGCCTTGGCTGTGCGCCGGGCTGATCGGCTGGCGCAGCTATCGCATGGCGGGCGAGGGCAAGACGCTCGGGCTCTATGGCTTTGGTGCCGCTGCTCACATCCTGGCGCAGATCGCGATCTGGCAGGGCCGGCGCATCTTCGCGTTCACGCGCAAGGGCGACAGGGCCGCGCAGGATTTCGCGCGCTCGCTCGGCGCGGTGTGGGCCGGTGGCTCGGATGACGTGCCGGGCGAGCCGCTCGATGCCGCGATCATTTTCGCGCCGGTCGGCGCGCTGGTGCCGGCCGCGCTGATGGCGGTGCGCAAGGGAGGCCGCGTGGTCTGCGGCGGTATTTACATGTCCGACATTCCGAGTTTTCCCTATTCGCTGCTGTGGGAAGAGCGTCACGTACTGTCGGTGGCAAACCTTACGCGCAACGATGCGCATGAATTCTTGCATGTGGCGCCCAAGGCGGGCGTGCATTGCGACGTCACGCGCTATCCGTTGGCGCGCGCCAACGAGGCGCTATCCGATTTGCGCGAAGGACGCCTGCAGGGCGCCGCGGTCCTCATTCCCTGATGCCTAACGCGTCGGCTCGGCGTGGCCGATCACGCGCTTGATTGACGGCGAGCGCTGCTTGAGGGCGCGCTCCAGCGCATCGACCTTTTCGTGCACCTCCTGTACGCTCAGGGACGGGTCGACGCGGCAATGGAAGTTGACGATCTCGCCTTCGGCGGTCTCGCGCACGCGTACGTCGTGTACATCGCGCAACGTGCGGCCGTCGGCGGCGAATTCTGCGAGCGCGATCGTAACCGCCTTCACGCGCGCGGGCGGCGCTTCGCGGCCGGCGGCGCGGTGCGGCTGCAATGGCTCGATGTGCGTGTCGATCTCCACGCTGGCGCCAAGTTCAGCGGCAATCGCACTTTCCAGGCCGTCGGCCAAGGCGTGGGCATCGCGCAGCGATAACTTGCCGTCCACTTCCAGGTCGAGCGAGATCGCCAGCCGGTCGTTGAGGTCGTGCACCGTGACGTGATGGACGGCAAGCGCGCGGTTGCGCGCGATCACCATCACGCGGTCCATTATGGTCTCATTGTCGAGCGCGACCGGATCGGTGATAACGGTTGGCTCGGCGCCAGGCATGCGCTGACGGATCGCGGCGGCAACTGCGTCCTTGAGCGCGCTCACGCGATCGAGTGGCAGCGCACGGCTCACGGCGACCGTCAAGTCGACGAAAGTCTTTTCGCCGACCGCGCGAGCCCGAACGTGATCGACTGCGACTACGCCAGGGACTTTCGCGGCTGCGGCGGTAATCTTTTCGGCGGCGCCTGCGGGTGCGACGTCGGTGAGTGTGTCGATGGTGCGTTTGCCGAGCCGCCAGCCGGCGAAACCGACCAGCACCGCGACCAAAAGCGCTGCCGCCGAATCCGCCCACCAGAAGCCGAAGCGCACGCCGGCAAGCCCAATCAGCACTGCCAGCGAAGCCCACAGATCGGACGAGAAATGCAGCGCGTCGGCTTCCAATGCCTGGCTCTGGGTTTCCTTGGCGGTGTGCGACAGCGCACGCGAGCGGAAGAAATCGACGCCAACCGACACGATAATGACGCCGAAGGCCCAGGCATTGGCGAGAACGGTATGTTGCTCATGCTCGACCACGCGCTTGATCGCCTCCCAGATCACCACGCCGGAAAGAAGAAACAACAACGCGGTTTCCGCCAGCGCCGAGATGCTCTCCACCTTGCCGTGGCCATAATGATGTTCTTCGTCCGCAGGTTTCCCGGAAATACGCACGGCGGCATAGGTCATCACCGTGGCACCGAGATCGATCAGCGAGTGGCCGGCTTCCGACAGGATCGCGAGCGAGCCGGTGGCAATACCGACCAGACCCTTGGCGACCGTCAAGACGGCCGATGCCGCGATGGAGGTGAGTGCAACCTGTTCTTTTTCGTGCTGCATGCGGCACCTTCGGTCCGATATTATGGCGTGATCGGCTTGCCGTCTTGCGCCGCCGAGCGGACCACCGCATCGAGGATGCGGATATTGGCGAGCAATTGCTCGGTAGAGAAACGATAGGGCGCGCGGCCCTCAATCGCGTCGGCCCACGCCTCGAAGTTCAGCCGCACGGTGTTGACATGGCTATAACTGCGCGTCTGCCGGCTGCCGTCCGCCGTGCAATGCACGAAGCTCGACGGGATGCCCTTGTCGACATTGCCGCCTTCCTGTATCTCGACCCAGCCCTGGTCGCCGAAGAGTGTAAAGCGGCCATAGAACGGCGGTGTCGACAGACAGGTAATGCGCCCGCGCGCACCGTCTTCAAAATCAATCTCGGCCGACACGAAATCCTCCGACGGGGCAGGAAAGATTTGCGAGGCGGTGCAGGCGACGACGCGGGTCGGCTTGCCGGCGAGCGACACGAACATATCGCCGAGATGGATACCGAGCGCAGTCCAGGCGCCGGCCGGGGCGTGGCGGGGATCGCGCCGCCAGTTCGCCGGATCCATCTTGCGGAAGTTGCTGTGGCTGACATTGGCGTCCATGTGCAGCAGGCGGCCTAGGCTGCCAGCCTCGAACAGCCGGCGCATCTCTTCCATCGCCGGTTCGTAGCGGCGCTCATGTCCGATGCCGAGCACGCCGCCGGCCTTGGCGCTGGCGGCAAGCATGCGCTCGGCGCTGGCGGCGTTAAGGGCGAGCGGCTTCTCACAGAACACCTGCTTGTCGGCAGCGAGGGCTGCGATGACCATTTCCTCATGTAGCAAATGCGGCGTTACCACCGCGATGGCGTCGACGTCGGATCGCTTAAGCAAATCCTTATAGTCGATGACGAGATCGAAACCGTGCGCGGCCGCGAAAGGCGCAACCGTGTTGTGATCGATGTCGCAGCCCGCCACCACCTTGAAGCGCGGGCTTGCCGCCAGGCAGGTGACGATCTGCTTGCCCCACCAGCCAAGCCCGATAATGCCGATCCGAATCATTCCGCTTATTCCCCGCTTGGTCGGACCGGACAATGAGGGGCGAGCTTGACGATGGTCAAGGTCATCTCGGTCGGCCGCGATTATTCAACGTTAGGCAAGATCGCCCATCGGCGCCGTCACGCGGCTCGGAGAAGCCAGCCGGCACATGCTGCAAGGATGCACAGCCTGGCCAGAAGAAGCCGCCCGCCGCTACCGGCGGCAGGGCTATTGGGCTGACATTACGCTCTACGACATGTTGCTGCGCTCGGCCACAGCCACGCCCGACCTTGTCGCGTTGGTGGATGGCGCGCGGCGGGTAACCTATGCGGAACTACGCCTAGCGGTCGACCGGCTGGCCGGCCGTCTGAACGACCTAGGATTTCGTCCGCTCGATCGTGTGGTGTTCCAGCTGCCCAATTCGATCGAGTTTGTCATCGCGTTCTTCGCGTTGGTAAAGATCGGCGTGATTCCGGTGCTGGCGCTGCCGGCGCACCGGCGCGAAGAGATCTCGCATATTTGCGCCCACACCAAAGCGGTGGGCTACCTCGTGCCGGACGTCTGGCATGGCTACGATTACCGAGCGCTTGCCGCCGACGTGGGCGACTTGGCGCCGTCGCTGCGCAGCGTGCTCGTGCTCGGCGAGCCCGCACCCGGTCAAATATCCTTGTCCGAGCTCATGGAGCTCGGCAGCGGGCGTCAAGACGCCGATGATCCCATCGGTTTTTCGCCGGCGCCCGATGAAGTCGCGCTGATGCTGCTGTCGGGCGGAACGACCGGGCTGCCGAAGCTCATCCCGCGTACGCACAACGACTACGTCTACAATTGCCGGCAAAGCGGCACGGCTGCGGGCTTCAGCGCCGCAACCGTGTTCCTGGCTGTTTTGCCGATGGCGCACAATTACACGCTCGGTTGTCCGGGCGTGCTTGGTGCGCTGGCGCATGGCGGTATCGCCGTGATCGCGCCGGATGCCAGTATCGAAACCATCGCGCGGCTGATCGAAGCCGAGCGCGTCACGGTCGTCTCCGCCGCCGTTCCGTTGATCGTCAACTGGTTAAACGCCGATCTTGCCGGGCACCGCGACTTTTCCAGCCTCAGGGTGATGATGAATGGCGGCGCCAAGCTCGTGCCTGAACTGCGCCGCCGGGTCGAACAACGGCTTGGCTGCACATTTCAAGAGAGCTTCGGCACGGGCGAAGGGCTGTTGAACATGACGCGCCTCGACGATCCGCCCGAAATCCGTTTCACCAGCTCCGGGCGGCCGATATCGTCGGCGGACGAAATCCGCATCGTCGACGAGCAGGGCAATGACGTGCCCGATGGGATGGTCGGTGAGTTGATCTGCCGCGGTCCATACACCGTGCGCGGCTACTATAACGCCCCGGACAAAGACCGCGCCGCCTTCACCGGCGACGGCTACTACCGCATGGGTGACATGGTGCGCCGCGTCGGCGGCAATCTGTACGTTGAAGGACGGCTCAAGGACATCATCAATCGCGGCGGCGAAAAGATCAGCTGCGAGGAAGTCGAGAATTACATTCTGGGCCATCCCAAGATTAAGAACGTCTGCGTCGTGGCGATGCCCGATGCGACCTTCGGCGAAAAGGCCTGCGCATTCGTTATTCCGGTGGCGGGTGAGACGGTCGGCTTGGACGAAATCAAGAGCTTCCTGCTGGCCCGCAACATCGCGAAGTTTAAACTGCCCGAACGGCTGACGGTGGTGAATGAATTTCCGATCAGTCCGGCTGGGAAAATACTGCGCCGCGAACTGCGTCAAGCGGCTGCAAGTTAGGATGCTTGAGGAAACCTCGCCATGAAACTATTCGAACCGCTCAATGCCGGCGGCATGATCATTGCCAATCGCGTGATGGTGCCGGCGATGGTGACGCGGCTGTCCGGCGAAGACGGCTTGGTCAACAAGGACATTACCGATCGCTATGTGCGCTACGCGCAGGGCGGCGCGGGTCTCATCGTGATCGAGGCGATGGCGGTCCATCAGGCCAAATCCGGCCCGTTACTGCGCATCAGCGACGACCGCTTCGTGCCGGGCCTCGCCGATCTCGTCCGGCGCATCCACGATACGTCGGACTCGAAGGTGGTGCCGCAGATCATTCATTTCATGAAGGTGGCCAAGTCGGGTTGGCGGCAGACCATCGATATGCTGTCGCTTTCCGAGATCGACCGCATCGTCGAGGAATTCGGCGACGCAGTGGCGCGCGCGAGGGCCGCCGGCTTCGACGGCGCGGAACTGCATTCGGCGCACGCTTATACGCTGGCGTCGTTCCTGTCGCGCGTAAACCCGCGCACGGACGGTTATGGCGGCGAAACGCTGGAGGGCCGGCTGCATTTGATCGGGAGGATTTTCGGCAATATCCGCCGCAAGGCAGGCGAGGATTTTCCAGTCGGCGTCCGCTTCCTGGCCGATGAGTTCATCAAGGATGGTTATACCGTCAACGACGCAAAGCTCATCGGTTTGCGGCTGGCGCAACTCGGCGCGGCGTATTTGTCGTTGTCGGTCGGCGGCAAGTTCGAGGACGCCGTTCATGCGCCCGGGCAGGTGCCTTATCCATACACTGGCTACTCGGGCGATCGCTGCATGCCGGGCGACTGGTATCCGGCGATGCCGCACGTGCAGTTTTCGGCGGAAATCAAAGCCTTTATCCGCGCGCATGGTTTCGATACGCCGGTCGCGACCGCCGGCAAAATATCCAACCCGGATGATGCCGAACAGTTGGTGGCGAGCGGCGCGGTCGATATCGTCGGCATCGCCCGCGGCCTGTTGGCCGATCCGGATTGGCCGAACAAGGTTCGCCGCGGTGAAGTCGATCGGATCGTAAAGTGCGATTACTGCAATGTCTGCAAACATCTCGATGGTACGCATACCCGCGTCATCTGCGCGCTGTGGCCGCAGGGCTCGTTGCAGGCGCCAGCGGACGACCGCGCGAACGAAGCGCCGTCCTGGAGCGCCGAAGGCGCCAACCTGACGGCCACAATCGGCGACGGTAAGACCACGCTGAAGTGGAACAAGGCAACCGGCGCCACCCGCTACGATATTGTCCGGACCGATCCACTTGGCAAGGTGGAGATCGCGGACGCGGTCAAGGTGACGCGTTGGGAGGATTACGGTCTGCTGGCGGGTATGCCCTATCGCTATCAGGTGTGCGTGTACGGCCCCGCCGGGCAGGGCGGCGCCAGCTCGAACACGATTACGGTGTCGTTGCCGATGGCCGACGACGCGTAGTCGCTTTTGCTGCACATGAAAGAACGCGCCGCTAGCTTTGACCCGCTGCTTTGTTGCTGGTGCCGTATTGCAGGACTTGCACCTTTTCAATCGTCACCAGTCCGCTTGACATCATTTTGTCGAGCGTCGGCAGGAAGGCGTCGATCTTTTCCTTGGAGTCCACGATCTCGACAACGATCGGCAGATCCTGCGACAGGCGTAAAATTTTGGTGGTGTGAATATGGCTGGAATGGCCGAACCCGACATGGCCGCGCAGCATGGTGGCGCCGCCGAGGTGCATTTCGCGCGCCTTCAGCACGATTGCTTCATACAGGGGCAGGTTGCCGAATTTGTCGTCTTCGCCGAAAAAAATTCGCAGCAGTACGGCATCGCGGGGTATCTGCATGGGTTAAATCCACTTCATCGAGCTGATGCTGGCGGCGAGCAGATGGCCGGCCCAGACTGCCACCAGGCAAGCTATGACCGAGCCGCCGATATTAGCGCCGGCGCGGAACCATTCGCCATCGTTCATTAGATTGAGGGTCTGCAGGCTGAACGATGAAAAGGTGGTGAAACCGCCGCAAAAGCCGATCATGACGAACTGGCGTGGCACGGAGCCGAGCATAAAACGGCCGTCCGGGCCGGTGAATGTGGCAAAGAACCCGATGATGAAGGAGCCGACGACGTTGACGATGAGTGTTCCCCAAGGAAAGGTTTCGCCAATCAAGCGGGCGGCCAGTCCCGAGCAGCCATAGCGAGCCACTCCGCCGAGCGCGCTGCCGATTGCGACCCAGACATAAGTGATCATTGCATCAATGCTCCCTGCCATTGCGGATTAGATCAGACTCCCGGAGGCCTTCCCACCCAAAGACGAGCGGCATTGCGTGCTCCGCACATCTTTTTCGGCGGTGCGCGACAAAAGGCAAAGCGCCGTCGCGCTTTGCCGGCGGGTGCTGGATCAGACTGCTTGACCGGGAAATACGGGGGAATGCAAACAGGACCCCTCGCGTCCGACGTCGAATGAAAGAAGTCATCAGCCCTGGAAGACGGTTTCCGCGGAACCTCATCGCCTCGCTGGGATAAACCGATAAATTAGCGCCGAGTTCATTGAATATGAATAAGGTTGCACCAGTGTCAAGCTAGACGCGGAACTGGATGGGGAGAGGCCGCTTGATATTGGTCAAACTGTACCTTTTACTGGCACGTTGCGGGACAATGCGAGCGATGAGGCTAGGTTCACGATGTTGCTGCGTGGCGGCTAGCGATAAACTTTGTGGTACCGGCGTTGTGATGAGTGAATTCAGGCCGGCGATTGGGTCAAATGCAATTTGAATGATATTGCCTCACGGATCTCCAGCGACAGGCGGTGAGTGACGGCCATGACGAACATAAATCTTGGCCAAGAGATTCGATCTTTTCTCGCAGAACACCACGTGATGTCGCTAGCGACATTTGGTGCGACTGGAGCGCATGCGGCAAACTTGTTTTACGCATGCGACGGGTTAGCGCTCGTCTGGGTATCGGAACCCGATACGCAGCATTCTCGAGAAATCGAGGCGGATTCCCGTGTAGCAGCCACGGTGGCACCCGACTATTCAGATTTCGCGGCTATTCGTGGCGTACAGATCGCGGGCGTGGCCCGCCGGGTCATGGCCGCGGATGAGCGATTGCGGCATATTGCGCTACTTGAAGCACGTTATGCTTTTCTCAGGCAGTTGGCGGCGGGGCCATTGAAGCTACGCGAAGCTTTTGCACGGACGGCCGTCTATCGGTTGCAGCCGGCTCGCATCGTCTTGATAGACAACACAAAGGGCTTCGGTCACAAGGAGACGCTCGAAGTTACCGAAGTTACCGCGTAGTTGACCACGCGTGCCACCTGCCGGTTCATCCTCGTCGACCTATTTTTTCGCCGCCTTCACCGGATCTTTAACGGCGTCGAAGGTGGCAAACTCCACATTATAAAGTTGCCCGTCCTTCCTCTCGACCTTGCGAATGTATTCGTTCTGTATGATGTCCCGAGTTTCGGGATCGATCTCGATCGGTCCGCGCGGGCTTTCCCATTTCATCCCCTTCATGGCGGCGATCAGCGAATCGCCGTCGGCCTTGCCGCCGGTCTTCTTCAGCGCTGCGTAGATCAGATGCATCCCATCATAGCCGCCGACCGACATGAAATTGGGGCGGAAGTTATTGGCCTTTTCGAATGCCGCGACATAGGCTTTGTTCATCGCCGAATTGTGGTCGGCAGAATAATGATGAGCGGTCACCGTTCCAATCGCGGCACTCCCCATGCCAGGAAGCAGATCGTCGTCGGTCACGTCGCCAGGACCGATCAACTTGATGCTGGCCTTGCCGAGACCACGCTCAGCGAATTGCTTCATGAAGGTGCCGCCCTGACCCGATGGTACGAAGATGAAAATGGCATCTGGCTTGGCATCGGCGGCGCGTTGCAGGAATGGCGCGAAATCCGGGTTGGCGAGCGGCACCCGGATCGCTTCGGCCACCGTACCGCCAGCCGCCTTGAAGCGTTCGGTGAAGGATTTTTCCGCGTCGAAGCCAGGCGCATAATCGGAGACGATGGTGACGACTTTCTTGATTCTGTTCTTCGCGGCCCAATCGGCGATAATGACACTTGATTGCGGCACGGTATCGCTTGTGCGCACGATATAGGGCGAACGCTCGGTAATGATCGACGTGCCTGCCGCCATCACAACCTCCACCACCTTTGCTTCAGTGGCAAGTGGTGCAACCACAAGCGCGGCCGGCGTGATCTCGAAACCAGCAATGATATTGACCTTGTCGTTGACAATTAATTCCTGCGTCAGCCGTTTGGTGTGGTCGGGGACGCTGCCGGAATCGCGCAGGATGACTTCGATTTTCTTGCCTGCGACCGTGTCGCCATACTCCTTCATGTAGAGGTCGACGCCAGCCTTGACCTGTTTGCCGGTCGAAGCCTGTTCGCCCGTCATCGAAACGATCAGGCCGATCTTGATGCTATCTTGGGCGTATACGCTGCCTCCAAAGAATGCGCTAACTGCTAGGGAAGCAATGGCGCCGATTGTGAGCTTAGATAACATCGTGCTTCCTCCGTTTAGATCATTTCGTTTTACTTGGTGCCGATCTGTCTGTTGCCTGCGATTATTGAGACTTAAGCTGTACCAATGCGAATTTGCCGTCTCGGCCCCCCGTTCAATGCCAAACCAAGTTATGTCTGTGCGACACTCAAGCGGCGGAATGCGCACTATGTCCTTTCAGCAACACGTCGACATTGCCGGACAGAATTTTTTCGCCGACCGGTCCGAGTTTGCGGATATCGTTGACGAAATCGCGAACTATTTCGCGACCGCGAATTTCCTGAGGATAGTCGGTGGCGAAGACCAGACGTTCGGCCGGGATTTCAACCAATGCCGTCTTGACGCTGCCGATGGCGCCACAGAAGCCGGCGGTGTCGAACATGAAGTTATTATGCAGGTAGTAATCGAAGTCCCTCTCGCAGGTGCGGCCATGTTTGGCGTTGCCGCGTAAGCCCCAGAAGTCCTTGTCCTGATAGCTTCGGATACGGCCAAGCATGGATGCGATGCCGCCGCCGAGATGCGCCATATGCACAATGAGCGACGGATGGCGGTCGAAGACGCCGCCATTGATCAGCCTGATCGTCGCCATGATCAGCGAGAATTCGCGCCCGACCGAGCGCGCCGTATCGTAGGCATCGAACTGCTGCGAGAAATTTAGCTTTAGTGCCGGATGCACGAAAACGAACAGCCCGAGTTTTACCGCTTCCGCCCAAAACGGTTCGAATTCCGGGGCATCGAGGAACAGCCCATCCGCTTCTGACGTGATGACTGCGCCCGGAAAGCCAAGCTCATGGGCGCAGCGCGCCAGCTCCTTGAAAGCAGGCGCGCCGCCCAACGGATGGGCATGGGCGGCGCCGACGAAGCGGCCCGGGTAGTCGCGTTCAGCTTGCTTGGCCTTATCATTTATGAATTTAGAGCGGTCGAGATCGGCGCACATCGCGGAGGCGCTGGTCAAAAAAGCAGCATCAATGCCAGCCATGTCCATCATGCGGATGTGTTCATCCAGATCGTACAGCATTTTGTGCGAGGTATAGCTCGGCGCACCGGTCTCATCGAAAGCGATGATCAGTTTGTCGCCCAGATCTTCCTTGAACAGTTCGCGAGGCGTGAAGTGATGCTGGAAGTCGACGATCATTGGCATTTTCCTTGAGGCGCTACAGGTCGAAAGGGTTGGATTGGGGGAGCGAGACATTTTTCTAGGTCGTATAGCGAATAGAATACTTCTTGCTCTCTTTCGTAGCCGTGGACCTACTTTGTGGTGCTTGCGCTTGCCAAAATAGCAACACGACGCAGTTAGCTTTCTGCCTCAATTTTTTGCCCCCCGAATTATTGCCGCTTCTCCCGTGGTTACTGCGGTTTTATGCCGATGGCTTTCACGAGAGCCGCGTTTTGCTCGATTTCCTTGCCCACATATTGGTCAAATTGGGTCGGCGTCATGGGCATGGGCTGGGCGCCAAGCTTTGCCAACTTTTCCTTCACGGCCGGATCACGCTGCGCTTTAGAAATCTCCTCGTAAAGTCGCTGGATTATAGCGCGCGGCGTTTTGGCGGGTGCGAATACACCAAACCAGAAATTATATTCGGAGTTCGGAAACCCGGCTTCGGTGGTGGTTGGTACATTCGGCAACTTCGGCGATCGCTCCGAACTGCTCACGGCAAGCACAGTGAGCTTCCCGTCGCGAATTAACGAAAGGGCAGGCAGCAGCGGACTGAAATAAAAATCGACCCTACCAGTCATTACATCCATCAGCCCGGCTGGCGACCCCTTATACGGTATTGGCTGTGCTTTGAACCCTGCGGCGCGAAGGAAACGTTCGGAATTAAGTTGCGCCGCGCTTCCTTCTCCGATCGTGACATAGTTCATCGATCCATGCAGCGCCCGCGCCGCGGCGACGAATTCGCCGACTGTCTTGATTCCCTTAGCTGGCGAAATCACCAGGACGTTGGCCATATTGGCCAATGGGATTACGGCTGATAGGTCGTGCAACGGATCATAGGGCAGGTTAGCAACGGTCGACGGCACGATGGTATACGCCGAAGAAGCCACCAGAATTGTGTACCCGTCGGGCTCTGCCTTGGCGACGGCGGCAGTACCGATGGTGCTCGATGCCCCGGGGCGGTTTTCTACGATTATCGGCTGGCCCAGTTGTTCTTGGACCTTGGCGAATATCGTGCGCGGAATGATGTCGGTAGCACTGCCGGGGCTGTAAGGGACGATCACTCGGATTGGCTTCGATGGCCAGCTCTGAGCGAACGATTGGGTGCAAAAGCTCATTAGCAACAAGGCAAGTGCGCAAGGCCATCGGTTTAACATTTCCACCTCCTTGTTAGATTAGTTTCTTCCCTATTTTTTTATCTTTCTCCGGCCCTGCAATGGCACTTACCAGGTGCCTGCGGCAATCCGCCGGTTGCGCTAGCATGCCGAGCGAATTGCGTCGGCAATACGTTCTGTCGGCCAATAATTCACTCTACTGTTCCGCCACAACTCATCGTCGTTGCTTCTACCTTCGAGTTCATCGTTCGCTCAAAAGCTTTGATCCAAAGAACATTGGAGAAAGAGCTCGAACCAGCGGCAAAGAGCCTTCCGCCGCGAAGTCTTCAAGGCGCAGTTGTGGATTGCGCGGCCGAATGCGTTCGAACATAGAACGAGCTTCGGCGTCGGCGGGAGGTGGAATCGTCGCATCGATCAACATCTTCGACCCGAAACGCTGCCAGAGCGGCGTTCCTGGAGCGCCTAGTTCCGTCAGGCTCGCGTCCATGGCATGATTATGTGTGCCGGAGATAATCGAAACATCTTTTTGTGGATCGACGCGCGTATTCAGCGCCCATAGCAATTCAGACGGATTGAAGATATCGACATCGGCATCGACCGCCATGACTACTTTCGGATGCTGATATTCGGAGGAGAGCGCCGCCATCAGCAGGTTCTTGGCCTCGCCATAAGCGCGCGGGGTCATCTGGACGACCAGCCCGAAGATGCCGGGCGTTACCATCACATTGTGCAGAATGGGGCCGCCGCCGACATCTTTGAGCCGCCGGAAGATGGCAGCGCTCATCGGAATTTTATGGAAAACGCAACCCTCCATCTCCGAACCATTCTGGAGGTTTTTGAAAATGGCGTCGTGCCGGCGCGTCATGTACTGGTATTCGACGATCGGGTTCTTGCCCGTTCCCGTCACATAATAATCCTGAAATTCGGAAAACGGCCCTTCTTCCTCTCGATAATGCGGCGGGATGTGGCCCTCAAGAACGATCTCCGCGTCGGCCGGTACCTCAAGATCAACCGTCTCACACTTTACGAGGCGCACCGGCTCACCGAGATAGCCACCGGCGATCTCAAATTCATCGAGCCCATAGGCTGCCGTCGTTGCCGCCGCAGCGTAATAGAGCGGGTAATGTCCGATGAAAATCGCTACCGGCATCGGCTCATTTTTTGCCTGGTATTTGACGTAGTTCTTCCAGGTATGGCGCGGATAAAGCAAAATGCCAGACTTGTTCGGCCCTTTGATCTGGAGGCGGTGGAAACTCACGTTGCGCTGTCCGGTGTCGGGATCCTTGGACACGACAAGGCCCGAGCCGATCACCGGTCCCCCATCGCGTTGGCCGGCAATGTGAACCGGAAGCTTCGTGAGGTCGAACTCATTTTTACCGAGCTTGACCTCTTTGACCGGACCATCCTCGACCATCACCGGCGCAATGCGTTTGCCCATACGTTCGGCGATCGTTGGCACCATTGTCTCCAGGCTTGTGCCGAAGGCGATGGCAGCATGGCGGGTATTGGCCGGCGCCTGCCCGAGCGAGCGCCAGCCATGCGGAAGATTTTCGAAGAAAAGCGCCTTCTCGCGGGATTGATAGAGCAGCGAGCCCATCTGCGTGAGTGGGTCGACCGGTTTGGCGATGCGAATGAGTTCTCCGGCTTCCTCGAGTTCTGCGATCCAGGTCCGCATATCTTTCGGATGTATATTGGAAGCCATAGCCGAGGTTCTCCGCGTTAACGAGATGGCGCGCGATTTTACATCTGGAGCGTGGCTTTGGTCGCTAACTTTTCTTAAGAATCCTCCAGCAGAACGAGCCAAGCACTACTTTTTATTTTTCGTCTTTTTGTCCTTCTTGATCTTGGCATTGGTGGCCGGCTTTTTTTCGCCCGGCTGGCGACCAGGTTCGAATCCGCCGACCTCGTGATAGGTAACCTTATGCTCGGCTTCGAATGCCCGGACGGTCGGAGCTTGACCTAGCAAGCCAAGATCATTCCAACGCGCAGCAACTTGATCGTAAATATTCTTGCGCAATGTGGTGCGTTTGGAAAAGACCGGCAAGTGACGATGCTCCTTGCAAGCATTGATTAGCGCCTTCGAGCCATACGGTCGTTTTTCCGGTGGATTTTGGGTCGGATCGAGCCAGGTGCTCCACGTGTTGCGCAGGATATCGATATCGTCGATCGGATTGCACCGGCTCGCCATCGCCCAGATCACCTGATCCATGTCGGTCGGATCGATGTCCTCGTCGACCGCGATGATCCATTTGGTGTAGTAAGCGCCGCCGGGAACCTGGGCGGCGAGCGCCAGCACCTGTGCCGCATGGCCAGCATAACGCTGCTCAAGGCTGATGATAGTCATGCCAAATCCGCCCGCCGCCGCGGGGTGCGAATAAACCCCGTGGATTCCCGGAATGCCGAGTTTGTCGAGGTCGTCCCAGATTTTCGCCGATCGAATTACGGAGAAAAATCCGCTCTGTTCGCAGGACGGATAGTCCGCCATGAGGGCGTTGGTCATAATCGGCTGCGATCTGTAATGCACAGCAGTAACATCGACGAGCGGGCAGCCGGCTTCCGGCCGGCCGTAATAACCTGGGAACTCTCCGAACGGTCCTTCTGCCTTCACCGAATGGGGTCGAATCACACCTTCAATGACGAGCTCTGCATTAGCGGGAATCAGAAGATCGGTCGTCTTACCGCGAACGACCGGAATCGGTTGGCCCTTGATGCCGCCCGCGTATTCGTATTCGGAGACGTTCTTGGGAAATGTCTGCGAGCCGACCAGCATGAACAGCGGATCGATGCCCCAGGCTGCGGCGACGTTGATCGACTTGCCCTGTTGCCAAGCCCGCGTGATGTGCAGGCGCGCATCCTTGCCGGGCGAGAGGTAGAGCCCGACCTGTGACTTTCCCTGCTGCATCATTCGATAGGTGCCGATATTGAGATAACCGCTGTCGGGATCGCGCGTAATCACCGCATCGGCGGTGCCGGCATAACGGCCACCATCGAGCGGCCAGTGCCGCGGGATCGGCAGCTGGTTTAAATCAATATTTTTTCCGGTGACCGTGTTTTCGTAAACGGGCGCCTGAGCGGCAGACACCTCGATTGGCGGCAAACGCCGCTTAAGCTTGTCCTTTACCCGCCGGATCAATTCAACTGTCGGCGTGTCCGCTGGCTCCTCGAGCGTGAGCGCGACGCGTTTTACGCTCGGGCCTAAAATGTTCCACAACATCTTGGCGCCGATCGGGCTCGTTTCGAAACCACGCGGATGTTCGAACAGCACTGCCGGCGACGGCTGCTGTTTGGCAACCAGATAAGAGATCGCGCTCATTTCCTCGTCGCGATCCACCGGCTGGAGCACGTGGGTCAACTCGCCTATTCCCTGCACTCGCTTGACCCATTCGCGCAAATCCGCGATCGGCTTTTTGCCGTTGGCTTTGACTATTTTCGCTTTACGCGAACCGGTGATCGCCACGTCGACAATCTTGTTCATTTGCGATTCTCTTCTCTTATAGGATGACGGCGGCACGCGCCCGCACCCCGAAAAAGCATCTGACGCTAGCGGGTCGTGCCGCGCGGCTCAAGAAATTTCGGAATATCGTTCCGCTATACGGAACGGACGACGCCCGCGCGGCCAACGCCGAAAATCAGCGGTCTCAAAGGCATCAGTCTACTGCGTGGAAAACGGAAGGGATCTCACTGCCGACGCGATAGGGCCGACGCGCTGCGGCTCAGCCAGCACTGCGGGCGGGCGGCTTTTGCGACAGTGCGCTGCCAATAGCCTTGGCCGCAGCGCTCAGCGCCGGCAGTAAGGTTTTCACCAATTGCTCCATTCTCATTGCGCTCGGCACCACCATGATGTTGAGGCTCGCCACCGGTGCGGAATTGAGCAAAATCGGCACAGCAAGGGTGCGGGTGGTAGGCTGGTATTCGCGGTCGCCGGTCGCATAACCCTGCCGCCGCACCTGAGCGAGCACGCGCCGCATCGCGGCCGTGCTTTTCGCCGGCGCATCGAACGGATTGCTTGATTGGGCCAGGCGCGCAAGCGTCCGGTCGACCAGTTTGTCGTCGGCAAAACCGAGAAAGGCGCGGCCAAGCGAGGTTACCAGCACCGGCAGACGTGACCCGACCGTCCGGTTGAGCGACAAGGTGCCGGGATCACGCCCGGTGTCGAGAATGACCATGGCGTCCTGATCGAAGACCGCGAGATCGCTCGGCCAGATCTGGTGTTTACGCAAGCCCTCCAATACGGGTTGCGCCGCCTTGAGCAGGAATTCGTGCGCATTGTAGCCGCGCGACAGGGTCAAGACGCGGGCGGTAACGTGATAACCCTTCTGATCGTCCTGGACCACGTAGCCGTCGGCGACCAAAGTCTCCAGCATGCGCGCGATAGTCGATTTCGGCAGTTTGGCGGCCGCGCTTATGTCGCGAACCTGTGCGTGGCCGTCGTTGATCGCACCTAAGATCACCAATCCCCGATGCAGGGCATTTACCGCGGTCATGGCGGGGCCATTACTTGTTGCCCGTCGACTCAGGTGTTAGCTCGGACATCATTTTCATCTTGCCGTCCCAGCGCTTGGCAAAGCGCGCAGAAATCCCGAGCTGGTCAAGCACGCGCGCCACGATATGGTCGACGATATCGTCGACCGTTTTCGGATGATTGTAAAAAGCAGGCATTGGCGGAATGATCGATACCCCCACGCGGGCCAGTTTCAGCATGTTTTCGAGGTGCAATTCGGACAACGGTGACTCACGCACGACAAGCACCAAACGTCGTCGTTCTTTGAGAATGACATCGGCAGCCCGATGGATGAGGTGTTCGCCATAACCGGTGGCGATGCCACCCAGCGTTCGCATCGAGCAGGGTATCACCACCATACCCTCGGTAATAAACGAGCCTGACGAAATCTCCGCCGCCATGTTCGCCGAATTGTGATAAACACTGGCCAACGCGCACACTTGTTTAACGGTGTACGGCGTCTCATGCTCGATCGTGCGGCGACCCCAATTGCTGATGACCAGATGAGATTCGACGTCGCAATCGTTAAGCGCTTCAAGTAGTCGCACCCCGAGAATTGCACCGGTTGCGCCGGTCATGCCAACAATTATACGTCGCATTTGTCTTTTGCTCCTCAACCGCCATGTCGCTCACCCGCATTTTTAAAATGTATTCTGCGAAATGAATTGGAAAGCAATCAATTAATTGATCGTATCGCAGCGCCTGCCAAGCTCCCTTGCTGATTGATGGATCGCCCTCCATCTCGAACCAGAGATTTCAGGCGTCTCTTTATGGTCTAAGTCATTAAATTGCTGGCTAGAACGATGCAAGCCGGCTGCGCCGATAAACGGTTGCCCAGACACACTGGTTCGGCGCGGCAGCCCGAATGAGCCGAGAATTGAATGCGTGCTTAATGCGTTCTTAAAGTCTCGTGTTTGCGGTACCGCGCGCTTTTCAGCGCATCACGGGCCGTATAGTGCCGCCATGGCAGTCCGCTAATTCCGCAGTGCGGCAAAATCGGCCGTGCTCTGGATTGTCGTCCCGCCAGTTGATCGCCGCCATGGGGTGCTTGACCCAAGTCAAGGACGTGTGCATCCGACGAATAGACTATTCAATTTAACATTCAAAAAAATTCAATGCGATCTGGTTCGCCAAATCGGAGAGGAAGAACGCTCATGAATATTGCCATCACCGACAATCGCAAGGCGCGGGTGCGCTATGACGACTTGCGCGAATGGATCGCCGAAGCCGACAAGCTCGGCGAACTGGTGCGCGCCAACGGATACTCCTGGCAAGAGGATATCGGCATGGCGGCCGAACTGCTGCAGCACGATGACAAAGCGCCCGTCGCCTTGTTCGACAATATTCCGGGCTACCCGAAGGGCTTCCGCGTCCTGACCAATTTTTTCGGCGGCCGCCGGCAGAATATGACGCTCGGCCTGCCGGCCAATCTCAATAAAATCGAATTGTCGGAGGCGTTTCTTGCCGACTTCCAGAAGATCTCCGACAAGCCGCTGCCTTATGAGGTGGTTCAGACCGGCCCGGTCATGGAGAACGTGATCGAAGGCGACGCCGTAGACGTGACCCGTTTCCCGACCCCAGTCTGGCACGACCGCGATGAGGGCCGACGATATATCGGCACCGGCAGCTTCAACGTCACGCGCGATCCCGAGGATGGCTGGATCAATGCCGGCACCTATCGCGTGATGATCCATGACGCCAAGCGGCTTGGCTTCTACATCTCGCCCGGCAAGCATGGCCGCATCCACCGCGACAAATACCAAGCGCTCAACAAACCGATGCCGGTGTGTATCGTCATCGGCGGCGACCCGCTGACTTTCCTGATGGCGTGCACGGAGGTGCCGCAAGGCATTTGCGAATTCGAAATTGCCGGCGCTTATCGCGGCCGTCCGCAGAAAGTCGTCATCGGCAAGTGTACCGGCCTGCCGTTTCCAGCCAACGCCGAAATTGTCATCGAGGGATTCGTGCAACCCGGCAACTCGCTGCCGGAAGGGCCGTTCGGCGAGTGGACCGGCTATTACGGCTCGAAGATGCGAGCCGAACCGGTGCTCGACGTCAAAGCGATTTACCACCGCAACGACCCGATCCTGCTCGGCTGCCCGCCGCAACGGCCGCCGGAGGAGCAGGCGCGCTATCGCGCCGTGGTGCGGTCGGCGCTGCTCAAACAGGAGCTGAAAAAGACTGGTCTACCCGACGTGGTCGCCACCTGGTGCCACGAGGCCGGTGGATCGCGCCAGCTCACCGCAGTGTCGATCAAACAGCGTTACCCGGGACACGCCCGCCAGGCCGGACATCTCGCCGCCATGTGCCGTTCGGTCGCCTATGCCGGCAAATATGTGATCGTGGTCGACGATGACATCGACGTATCCAATCTCGAAGAGCTGATGTGGGCGGTTTGCACGCGTTCGGATCCGGCGACGTCGATTGACTTTATTCGCGGTGCCTGGTCGACACCGCTTGATCCATCGATTCCGCCCGAGCGCAAGGCGCAAGGCGACTTCACCAATAGCCGCGCGATCATCGATGCCTGCCGGCCGTTCCATTGGAAAGACCAGTATCCGATCGTGAATATGCCGCTCCCTGAAACAGTGCGCCGCACCAAGGAGATGTTTTCCTGGATGCTGAAGGGGGAAAAAGAGAAAACAAAGTCAAGCTAAGTCTGTTTGCGGCCCAGTCTTGATGTGCCTTCCGCTCATGAAGGTTGTGTGCGGAATCATCTTGGTCGAGGATGCCTCTGATTTGCGCACAGGCGAACTTGGAGCAGCCGCATGGCCGACTTGAACCAGCTTAAGGAAGACCTTGTCACCGCGAACCGTATTCTTGCCGACAATAATGTGCTCGATTCGTTCGGCCACGTATCGATCCGTCACCCGGACAATCCTGGTCACTTTCTGATGGCGCGTGCCCGCGCGCCGATGTGCGTCAAGATCGACGACATCATGGAGTTTCAGCTCGACGGCAGCGTCGTCGGCCCGGAACCCGGAAAGCCCTATTCGGAGCGGTTTATCCACGGTGCCATCCTGGAGGCTCGTCCGGACGTCACGTCGGTTGTGCACAATCACAGTGCTAATATAGTCCCGTTCACGGTCGTGAAAAATCAGTGCTTCTGCGCGGTCATGCACATGGCCGCACCGGTCGGCCGCAACGTTCCGAATTGGGACATTCGCGACAAATTCGGCGATGCCACCAACCTGCTCGTGACCAACATGGACATGGCGCGCGACCTCGCCAAATCGCTCGGCATGCGCACCGTAGCGCTCATGCGCGGGCACGGCTGCGTGGTGGTGGGCCGGTCCTTACGCGAGGCGGTGTTCACCTCGGTCTACACGGAAATCAATGCCCAGATGCTCGGCAAGGCGCTGGCCATGGGCGAGGTCACCTATTTGAGCGACGGCGAAATAGCCGCGAGCACCAAGGGGCGAGCCGGCTTCACGCTTGAACGGGGCTGGGAAAATTGGTGCCGGCAGGTGGATCGTCCCTATCATCCGCTGGCCTGGGATATGGGTCCGGGCTTTTCGCGCAGCGACAAGTAGGGGCGCAGCGAGTCGATATGAACGCTTCGATAGTGTGCCGACCAAGACTCCGGAGCGGCCTAGGGTAGAGAACATGCGAACTCGTCTAGCTTTGATTTCCGCAGCTATACTTTACGCCTCCGGCCCATGGTCGCCGATTTGCGCGCAGGACGCCGCGGCTAATTATCCCAACAGGCCGATCAGGATCATTGTCAGCGTGCCGGCCGGCGGCGGCGTCGATACTGTCACGCGCATGGTCGCTAACGGTCTGCAGAAACGGCTCGGTCAGCCAGTGGTGGTGGAAAACCGGGCCGGCGCCGCCGGCAATATCGGCTCCGACGTCGTGTTCCATTCCGATCCGGACGGCTACACCCTGCTCGCATCGCAGGCATCGCCGCTCACGATCAATCCGCTGCTTTACGAGAAAATGAACTTCGATCCGACACAGTTCGAGCCGGTCGCAATAATGACCCGCATCCCCAATGTGCTGCTAGTGCGAGCGGATTTCCCCGCCAAGTCAGCGCAGGAATTCATCGCCTATGCCAAGGCCAATCCCGGCAAGATCAATTATGCATCGCAGGGTATCGGTACAACGTCGCATCTGACGGCTGCTTTGTTCGAGCAGGTGACCGGCACTAAGCTCGTGCATGTGCCCTATAAAGGCACAGCGCCGGCGCTTAATGATCTGATCGCCGGTCATGTCGACATGATCTTCATGGAGCTCGCCTCGGCCATCAAACTGCATCAGGCCGGGCGTGCGCGCATCCTGGCGGTGGCGACGGCGGCGCGTATTGCGAGCCTGCCTGATATCCCGACGCTCAACGAGGTTGGTGCAAAGGACTTCGAATCCTATGCGTGGAATGCCATCACGGCACCGCCGGAAACGCCGCATGCGATTGTCGCCAAACTCAACAAGGCAATCAACGACGTATTGCAGGACTCCGAACTGAAGGCCCACTTCGCCAAGATCAACTTGGTGCCGGTCGGCGGTACCCCGGCCGCGGCCACCGCTTTCATCAAAAAAGAGACCGCGGTTTGGGGCAATGTAATCAAAGAGGCGCACGTCGCCACGCATTAAAGCGCCAGCCATACCGGCGCACATTCAACCCGCTGCGCACCGCCGCTCGGCTTCCGCACCTGTGGACAAGGTGATAGCGTTTTCATCGATCTTCAATCATCTCGGAATTCTCGATTGGATACACAGGTTATCATCGTCGGCGCCGGCCCAGTCGGATTGACGCTCGCAATCGATTTAGGCCGGCGAGGTGCGCGCTGTATTTTGCTCGAACAAAAGGCCGCGCCACAGTTTCTTCCGAAAATGGAGCGGTGTAACGCCCGCACCATGGAGATCTATCGGCGGATGGGCATCGCGAATAAAATTCGCGCCGCTGGATTTCCGCGTGAAGCCCCCATGGACGTCTTCATCGTCACGTCCCTGATTGAGCCGCCGCTGTTGCATCTTGCCTACCCGTCGGTCGCGCAGGCGCAGGCGGAAATCGCGGCTTGCAACGACGGCACGTTGCCGCTCGAGCCTTATCAACTCATTTCGCAATATACGCTTGAGCCACTGCTCAAATCCGTCGTTGAACGCATGCCCAATGTGGACGTGCGCTATGGCTGCGAGTTTTTGGATTGCGAGCAGGATGGCGGTTCCGTGCGGGCGCGAGTCAGGAACGGCAATGGTTCGACCACGGTGCTGGCGGCGCATTACCTCGTCGGCTGCGATGGCGGTTCAAGCACGGTGCGCCGGCAACTTGGCATCAAGCTGCAGGGCGAAGCCAACCTGATGGAACTTCGGCAAGCGTTGTATCGCTGCGACGATCTTTTCGACCGCATTCCGATCGGCAAGGGCCGGCATTACCACGTCGCCGACGCGCATTCGACCTTCCTGATCGTTCAGGATTCGACCCGCCACTTCACGCTGCATTCGGTCGTTGATAGCGACGCCGATATGAAAACGATGTTCGAGCGGACTGTCGCCATGCCGGTCCAGTACGAGATGCTGTCGGTCGGGCGATGGCGGCAGAATTTGTTGGTGGCGGACAGCTATTCCAAGGGGCGCATTTTCCTCGCCGGTGATGCGGTTCACTTGGTGATCCCGACCGGCGGGCTCGGCATGAACAGCGGCGTCGGCGACGCCGTCGACCTGTCATGGAAGCTGGCCGCCACGCTGCAAGGATGGGGCGGGCCCGGCCTGCTGGCCTCCTATGAAATTGAACGCCGGCAAATTGGCGTCCGCAATGTAGAGGCATCGCGCCAAGCCTCGCGTGGACGGCGGGCCTGGCGCGCGGCCTATCGGCCGAATATTCGCGACCAAACCCCTGAAGGGGCCGAAACCCGGGCGAATCTGAGCCGTATCGCCGATGTTGAGCAACGCAAGAGCAACGAGATGGTCGGCGCCGAACTCGGCTACCGCTATCGGGGTTCGCCGGTCCTCTGGCCCGAACCCGGCGAGGGTCCCGAGGACAACTTCATGAAATATATCCCGACGACCTGGCCGGGCGCGCGGTTGCCGCACCTTTGGCTTGCCGGCGGCGCAGCCCTGCACGACCGGATCGGCGATGGCTATACGCTGCTGCGCCTTGCGCGCACGCAGGCCGATACAAGTCCGCTCGAACGGGGTTTTACTGCGCTGGGTGCGCCGTTGACGGTTCTTGCCATCGACGACGAACGTGCGCGCAACCTTTACGGCTATGATCTATTGCTGCTGCGGCCGGACCTGCATGTGGTCTGGCGCGGCGATCGCCTGCCCGACGACCCAGCCCAGTTGGCGGCCATCGCAACGGGGCGGTAGAGTTTCATCGGCCTATTCAGGAAGCCGTTATGCCGAAAAGACTTTCGCTTACCTTCGCCTGCGGCGACTACGAGATCGTCCGGCCCTTAATCGACGGCAGGGTCGAGGTCGATGGTGTCGATCTCACGATCCTGACCGACATGGATTCGGCAACGCGTCATTGGCGGTTCCTGCGCGATGGCGAGTTCGACGCCGCCGAAGTGTCAGGCTCCTCCTATCTCGCCGCCCGCGACAATGACTGGCCGTTCAGAGCTGTACCGGTGTTTTTGCACCGCCGTTTTCGTCACGGCTTCATGTTCGTCAACACGACTAAAGGCATCACCAAACCGACTGACCTGATCGGCCGCAAGATCGGCGTGAAAACCCTGATGACCACCGCGGTGCTGTGGATGCGCGGCATCCTGCAACACGAATACGGCGTTCCGCTGAATTCGATCGAATGGTTCGCCGAGCTTGAGGATGACGTCGAGGTGTCGTTGCCCAAGGATCTCAGGCTCACGCGGCTCCCGCCCGAGAAATCGGTCGAGGCCATGTTGGCCGAAGGCGAACTCGACGCGGTGCTGCATTCCGACTTGATAAAGCCGTTCCTCGCCAAGGATGCGCGCGTCGCGCGTTTGTTCCCGTCTTATAAAGTTGAGGAAATCGCCTATTACAAAAAGACTGGCATTTTCCCGATCATGCATGTCCTCGGTTTGCGGCAAGCAACTGCCGAACAATACCCTTGGGTTGCCGTGAACCTGTTTAAGGCGTTGCACGAGGCCAAAGCCATGGCAATGAAGCGCATGCAGAACCCGCGTATCGTTCCGCTCGCCTGGTATCGCGAGGCCTGGGAGGAGCAGGAGAAAATCCTCGGTCCGGACCCTTGGGAATATGGACTGACCGATAAGAACCGGAAAAACCTGGAGACGTTGATCGGCTATTCCCACGAACAGGGTTTGATCAAGAAACGGCCTGCGCTCGAGCAGCTCTTCCTCAATGTTTCGCAAGGCCGCAAACGCGGCACCGAATTCCGCATCTAGCCATGCTGGAATCTGCAACAACAAGTTAGAACTATCTAAAAATTGACGCAAGCTCTAGTGTGGAGGAAAACGTCCATGGCCGGATATTCAAAATCGTTGGCACTTGCCGCTACGTTCGTCGCCTGCGCTGTTTCGATGGCGAATGCGCAAGAGAAGGTCTGGAAGCACGGTATTCTCGAAGCCAAAAGTGATTCTGGCTTCATCGCCATGGTCGACAAAGGCGGCTTTGCCGCCAAACGCGGGCTGAAGATCGAACTGTTGCAGATCAAGGCCGGCGCTACGCTGATGAAAGCGCTGATCGCAGGTGAAATCGACAGCGTCGACATGGGCGCGGCGGAATCGATCGTCGCGGGCGTGCGCGGCACTGGCGTTAAGATCGTCGGCTGCACTTGGCCCGGTGTGCCGCAGGTCGTGCTGGCCAAGATCGAGATCAAGACTTTGGCCGATCTCAAGGGCAAGAATGTCGCTATTTCCTCGCCCGGATCGCTGCCCGATTTGCTGTTTCGCGGCATGCTGGATCAGGCGAATGTACCCTTTTCGGACGTGAAGCTTGCGACGCAAGGCGCCGATCTCGATCGCTATAAATCGCTCGCCGCCGGCATCACTGACGCCGCCGTGGTGTCGAACGAATTCGAAGCGATCATGCCGCCGACAATCCACGTGCTGGCGAAGGGCAGCACCGCGGTGCCCAAATTCATCCGCCTGTGCCTAGCCACCAACAGCGAGGTTCTCGCCACCCGCCGGGAGGACCTCGTAAAATTCGTGGCGGCGGAAATGGACGCCTACGCGTACGCCGCAACGCACCGCGATGCGACCATCAAACTTGCGCATGAGATGACCCATGCCAAGCCGGGCGACAAACGTGCCGAATTCATCACTGACGAAACGCTCGCCAACAAACTGATCGACCCTGCGCTCGCTATCCCCGTCGACCGGATCGACTGGATGCAGAACTTGTTTCTCAAGGCGGGCGTGATTCCGAAAACTGTGCCGACGCCATCGCTGATCGACAGCAGCGTGCGTGACGATGCGGTCAAGCTGCTGGCAAAATGATGCCTTCAGTGGGGAACAGACTTAGCGATCCAATCCCCAAGGGCGAAACCATCGCTGAGGTTTAAACCGACCAAGGCGTCATGATATGGAATCATTTCATGACAGCTTTTTGGCTGACCCGCTTGCGTCTAAGGGCGATGATAGGTCGATGGGAGAGGTGATCGGCTATTTTGTCGACAGTCCCAAGGAGGCAGCCGCGATGCGGCAACTTACCCCGGCCGCATCTAGATAATAAGGCGGAGTGATCGAATTTCGTTGCGGTGTCTTCGAAAGAGACGGAAAATGACACTCCATAGCCGGTGGAATCTGGAAATCGCCAGGCTAATCACGCGAACGAAAGACTCGGCCGATGACGAAGCACATGCAAAGCTACGTTCACGGAGCGTCAAGTGTGCGCCTGATCGGCGAGACGCTGGGCGCGCATTTTGATCGGGCTGTCGCGCGGTGGCGCGACGAGCTGGCGCTGGTGGTGCGGCATCAGCAGGTCCGCTGGACCTACGGCGAGCTTAAGCGGCGCGTCGATGAATTTGCTGCAGGGCTGCTTGCTTTGGGCCTCAAGCCGGGGGATCGGGTCGGCATTTGGTCGCCTAACAATGCTGAATGGGTCATCACGCAATTTGCAACGGCCAAAGCCGGACTAATATTGGTCAATATCAATCCGGCCTATCGTCTGGCCGAAGTCGAATATGCGCTCAACAAGGTGGGCTGCAAGGCGCTGATTACGGCCGATCAATTCAGGACCAGTGACTATGTCGGCATGCTGCGCGAACTCGCGCCGGAACTCGACCGCAGCGCGCCAGGCCGCCTGTCGGCGGCGCGGTTGCCTTCACTGGCGGCGGTGATCCGCATCGGTGCGGACGAACGCCCCGGGATGTTCCGCTTTGCCGATATCATGAGCGCCGGCGACGAGCGTCATGTTAAGCAGCTGGAGGTGCTTGCTGGAAAACTGCAATTCGACGATCCGATCAACATCCAGTTCACCAGCGGGACGACCGGAGCGCCCAAGGGCGCGACGCTCACCCATCACAACATCCTCAACAACGGCTTCTTTATAGGCGAGGCGCAGCGCCTCACGCCGCACGATCGGGTCGCCATCCCCGTGCCGCTCTATCACTGCTTCGGCATGGTGCTGGGTAATCTCGCTTGCGTCACGCATGGCGCGGCGATGGTTTATCCGGGCGAGGGCTTCGAGCCCTTGGCCGTCCTCGAGACAGTCGAGGCCGAGCGCTGCACCGCGCTCTACGGTGTGCCGACGATGTTCATTGCCGAGCTGAGCCATCCCGACTTCAAGCGTTTCGACTTGAGTTCGCTGCGCACTGGAATCATGGCAGGGTCGCCCTGTCCGATCGAAGTCATGCGGCGCTGCATCGACGAGATGCATATGAGCGAGGTGACGATTGCCTATGGCATGACCGAGACCAGCCCCGTCAGCTTCCAGACTTCGCATGACGATCCCCTGGAGCGCCGCGTCGGCACGGTCGGCCGCGTCCATCCGCATGTCGAAGTCAAGATCGTCGACGCGGAGGGCCATATCGTGCCGCCCGGCATCCCCGGCGAGCTGTGCACACGCGGCTATTCGGTGATGCTCGGCTATTGGGGCGATCCTGAGCGCACCGCCGAGGCAATCGATCGCGCGCGTTGGATGCACACTGGCGATCTCGCGATGCTCGACGAAGACGGATATTGCAACATCGTCGGCCGACTCAAGGATATGGTGATCCGCGGCGGGGAGAACGTCTATCCGCGCGAGGTCGAGGAGTTTCTTTATCGTCACAAAAAGATTGCCGACGTGCAGGTCATCGGCGTTCCTGACCGCAAATACGGCGAGGAGCTGTGCGCCTGGGTGAAGCTGCGGCCCGGCGAGACGGCGACGGCGGACGAGATCCAGGACTTCTGCCGCGGCCAGATCGCACACTACAAGATCCCGCGCTACATTCGCTTCGTCGATGCCTTCCCGATGACGGTGACCGGCAAGGTGCAGAAATTCATGATGCGCGCCGAGATGGTCCGCGAGTTAGGGTTGGTCGAGGAAAAAACGGCCTAAGCCTCATGTACCGGAAACATAATATGCGGTGGCCACGAAGGGGATTTATGGGAGAAACTACCATGCAAGGTATTATCAAAAGGGCGCTCGTCGCGATGTTCCTGCTCGGGTTCGTCGGTGCCGCCGGCTTGCTTGTTAATCTGATGGCGACTCCTGGGTTCGCCCAAGAGGTTAAAAGTAATAGGCAACTTCCGCGTCTTGCGGACCTGATGAACGAAGCGATGCAGGTGCATCACACCAAATTGTGGTTTGCCGGCCAGGCCTCTAATTGGGTATTGGCAGACTACGAGATGAAAAAGATTAAGGAGACCATTGAGGAAATTAAGGAGACTATTGTGGACATCCAAATCGCATCGGCTCAGTGGCAACGGGTGCCCGTCGGTGAAATGCTTAAGACTTGTTGATTCCAATCTTGACACTATGGCCCAAGCCATCAAGGCAAAAGACGGGGCTAAATTTGAAACCGCGTACCACGAGCTTACCGCCGCCTGCAATGCTTGCCATGTGAGGGCCGGCGAGCCCCAGATCAGAATTATGGTTCCACTTTCGGAAGGCGGCAGCATGTTTCCGGACCAGGACTTTGCAAATGGCGATGGTCATAAGTAGTGAACGGCAAGTTTCGCATATAAGCTGCAATGGAAAGTAAGTATAATGATGTAAGCGGCTGAAATCGAAATTGTTCGCTTCGATGCCTGCCCGCGCATTGCCACATTGTTGATCTGGCGCGCGCCCTGACCTAGCAGATCGGCATTCACACGCCCGCCAGCGAATGTGGGTCAGCGATTACTTGGATTGGAAGAACGCCAAAAACTGGTCGATACTCGACATCATCCGCACTCGGCTGATGCATAGCTGGCGCGAATTCTGACAGAAACCTCACAATCGGCCGAACTCGCAAGAAACATTGCGATATTTTTCGTTCGTGCACATCACATCGCCTTGATTGTAATCAAAGCTCGCAAGAAGCGCGTAGAAAATATTGGTTTGGGGTGTGACCCCTCAAAATGTCTCGCAATTGCGGTGACAGGGGCGCGCGTGGCCGCGCGAATACTCGCCGACACAGCAATCTCGCAGAAAACCCAGGCGGAGCCACTAAACGTTAAACGGATCAGTGGCTCCGCCGACCAGTCGGATTTTTGTGGCTTAAATCCGAAGGCGCAATATTTGTAGCGACCCGATTGTGCAATGACGATTTGATCCTCTAAGTAACCTGATGAAGTAACGTTAAGAGCAAGACCGTATTGGGCGTTGACGCTGGTCCCTAGAGCACGCTTGTCGTCCGGCTTGGCGTAAGTCATCTCCAGCGCAAGCTTGATGGTCGCATCGCGGTGTGTTGCGGCGTTCTCATCGGCGTCCATTTCCGCTGCAACAAGCCCACAAGGTCGCCCCGGCGGGTGGCGAGAACCTTGCTGTTGGTAGGCAGGTACAGGCGCATGAATTTGAGAACCGCGGTGCTACCCTTCGCCAACACATGGATCGTTGGCGGCATAATCGCTTCGAACTCGTTTTCCACCGCGGCGGCGTCGGTGATGCCGGCGGCGAGCGATGTATAGCGGTCGAGATCGGCTCCCTGCGTCGCCAGTTTCACGTCGCCAAAGGGACGTTCGTCTGGTCCAAAATGGCACGAAACAGCAAATCGGGCAGCGAGCCAAGTGAAGAAATGGCCACGTTCTTGCCCCGCAGATTTAACCCGTAGCTGGTCTGCGGCGGCTTAGTGGGCGGCCTTCTGTGCGACGGAGACAATCCCAGGTGATTCGTGCCTCACATGAGCCCGCGCCAGCATCGTCACAATGAGATAGCCTATTTGCATCGCGGCTGTTGCCACGAACATCGTCAACAAAATTGACCAGAAACTATCGCCCTGCGCTAAGCCAGCACCGAGCATGACCGCGGAGCCGAGGGCACTGGCAGGTACGAGAATAAAAACTTTAAATCGCAAGCCGAGAAATGCGCCAACGAGAACAGCTGTCAGTATGGGCACTATTATCATCATAGCGGGCGGCTACCGAAATAGGTGGCTGGCGATCTGTCGGCTGCAATGAACACTGTCTTTGGAATCTTAATAATTTATTAGCGGGGGCGGAAATTGCAGCGAGCTGGCTCGATACTCACGTTCTTTGCAAGCTACCCGTATTTTTCTGCGGACAAGAAAGTCTCGCCAATTGCCGGGCCGGCTCAGATTCGGCCTGCCAATCGAGAGTCAGCTTGTATTGACGCTTTAAAAGTCTGGCCAAATAAGCCAAGCCGAAGCAGTGAGTTCGTAACGTTTGATTAAGCTAAAGTTTGCCTGACGCGGGACAAAGTCGCAATGTGTCCGAGTGACTGAAGGGCTATTTTTATCGAACTGGTCCTAATAGGCATTTCCACCACGGAGAAGCTGAATTGCCGTCATCAACATAATTCGGAAATCGAGCGCAAAACTCCAATTATCAATATACCAAAGATCGAATTTTACCCGCTGTTCGATATCCTCAATTGTGCGTAATTCTCCTCGAAAACCATTGACCTGTGCCCACCCGGTCAGGCCCGGTTTGACATGTTGGCGAAACGCATAGTTGCTAACGACCTTATCGAACTCCTGGTCATGAGCCATCGCATGAGGACGGGGTCCGACGATGGACATGCTACCCTGCAGGACATTCCATAGCTGAGGCAACTCGTCGATGCTGGTACGCCTTAACCAGCTGCCCAATTGGGTCACGCGAGCATCGTTAGGTTTAGCGGCGACAATCGTCGAGCCGTCTTCCATGACCGACATAGAGCGAAATTTCATGATATAAAATGGCCTTCCGTTGAACCCGCAACGCTTTTGTCGGAACAATACCGGACCCGGTGAATCCAGTTTGACCGCCATAGCAGTCACAATTAAGAGCGGTAGCATCAATACTAGCGACGTTCCTGCAACTAGGATGTCGACGAGTCGTTTAGTTATGAGCTCCAGTCGCGTCCTCGGACTACGCTGCATCTCAATAGTTATGGTGTCACCAATCGTATGTGAGGATAGTTTAAAAAGCTCAGAAGATGGTCCGACTGGAATAAAATTGAGAGGTAGCGGGAGCACACGAAATTCCGCCAACAAATGACTTAACTGAGACCAGTGGGCAATATTCGCACCCACGACAATTTCCTCGACGTCAGATCCGCGCAGCGACTTCACGGCTTTCGCTATGATATCCTTTCTGTGTTGCAAGTCAGCCGAAGCCGGAAGTACGAAATGCTTGACGACTTCAAGGCCATGTCGAGTGAGCGTTGTCAGCAGGTCTTCATCAGCAGAAGCGGAGTTTTCTACGATCAAGCAAGCCTTGCGACCAGAAAATCGATGCTTGGCTAGGCCGCTGGCGATAAAGATGCGCCAATAAGCTCGCGCACAAATCAAAGAGATTAAACCGAAAATGGCGAACGAGATTGTCATGCCGCGAGAGAAATCCGCGTTCACCTTCATCGCAAATCCGGCGGCCGTTATTAAAAGAAAAACACTCACCCATTTTGTAGTGATCCGCATAATTTGCGATTTGAGATTCAATAATTCGGGGAGGCCGTATAATTCGCGGTGTTTGGCGAGGCCGATAAACAGGCCGGCAACTACTGCAGCAAATCCACTAAATCGTTCGATATCGCCCGGATACCCAACCGTTGCGAGGTGATAGACAACTCCACTAAGAATCCCCGTTGCAAAAATTATCAATGCGTCAAGAAGGATCGCAAGAACTGTTACCGACTGATAAGAAATAGCTCCTCTACGAACTCGCCGCGGCGATTGCTCTAACGCGTCTTTCGTTGCGCCTCCGCCGGCGATGCTCTTAATCCTTCGAAGATCACGAATATTATAATTCATTGTACAATCACACTACAGACATGAGGTACTTTGGCTTAGCCGCCTATTTGTGAGCCTACGGGTGACAGCTTGTTGTACTGCATGTCCTAGATAGGGTCCCACTAAGTTGCAGTTTATCTTAATTTGTGAAAAGTCCGTGACATTGTATCACTAGTCAGTTCGAAAAGTCGGCAAATCCTGATTCGAAGAAATGTTAAAGATTACAATGAATTGTGCTGCTTGGGGGGTGATTAAAGCGACTGCGCTGCTAGCGCAAGCGGAGATCTCAGATGCATAATCCAAAAGTGGCGCGTTACCTATTTCGCAATTAACGTTCCTTGGTAAGATTAAAATCAATAGTTACAGCGTCGCATATCGACCTTTCGTCAGTGCGACCGCATAAGGTTGCAACTGCCGACGTCTCGCGGGAAGTTCGGCGGTACTCCAGTCATATGGAGGGTAGCCCCGGCTACGCCACAAAGCCGGGGCTATTTTTTATTTTATAGACAAATGCGTCTGCTTAAAGACCGATTGAGTCGCTGGACTCACAATTTGATCCAATAGAGCACACCGACGAGCATAGTGGCAGCGAGGAAACTGCGGGCGAGCTTGTCGTAGCGGGTAGCGATACGCCGCCAATCCCTGATGCATCAGAAAAAGTTTTCAATCTTGTGCCACCACCGGTAGAAGCGCTTGGGCCGATAGGCTTTCTTTGTATCGGTGCGCGGTTCGGGATAACCGGCAAGGCCCCTTCATCTCTGATCTGCTGGCGCACTTTTTCGCTGTCGTAGGCTTTGCCGGCCATGACGGTCCAAAGGTGCTGTCATCAGATACAGACTATCGCGCGATTTCGATGCCCGCTGGTCGAAGACGCGCTTCCAGATACCTCGGAGGGACCAACGATAGAAGCGATTGTAAGCGATCGTGTAGGAGCCATAGCGCGCTGGCAAATCCCGCCATGGCATTCCGGTGCGCAGCACATAAAAGATGGCATTCAGCTATCTGGGTAGACCTAATCTCAGCTTAATTGATAACTCTGCCATTCTCGCTCACGTGAGCGATCCGGTGCCGACGCTTGGGCACGTAAGGGATCTTAGCCACCAAATTTGTAATTGATCCCGATGCGGCCAATATTTGCTGAAAAATGGTCTACACTGTTTGTGAAATTAGCCCATGACGCCCGGCCCGGAGTCGGTCAGTGTGCCGCCTGCACTGAGATCGTTAAATCTTACATAGAGATATTCGGCCTTCACGGACCAATTATTCCCGAGTGCCTGTTCAAGGCCGCCACCAATGACCCAGCCAAATTTAGTTTGTGACGCCGATGCGCTTTCGGAACCGCCAATCGAAGTTAAGAAATTTAAATTGTCAGTGTAAGACTGGGAGTACGACAGTTTGGTAACTGCAAGACCGCCGGTGGCATAAACTAGCGTGTGATCCCATGTATAGCCGATCCGCGGGCGAAGCGTGATAAGCCAACTGGCCTTAACCGATGTTGAAAAATTGCCAACGCATGGAACTGTCGTAATTCCCGAAGTGCAATTTCCAACAATAGCGCTATTAGCGGGCAGGCCAACGCTATTATTTTCGGTTTGGCTCTGGGAAAATGCTTGATAATCAAATTCAAGGCCATAGACCCAATCGGAAGGTTGCCAATTATATCCAAGCTGTAAGCCACCAATAAAACCATTGGGGTTGAAACTCGTTGACCCTGCATTTTGTGCTATGCTGGCATCATTGCCGGTGGGGGCGGGGTTGAGAGCACAGAAATGACAATTAGGCACTGGCCCATCGGCAATGCCCAAAGTGCTATTTGCGTTGCCCCACGCATAACCAGCGTTTGCACCGACATAGAACCCGGCCCAAGTGTCACCCGCGTGCGAAGGGCGTCCGATGGCAAAGACCAAAAGTATGACGCCCAAAAATGCCAACTTTTTCATGGGACCCCCCACTACCTCTTAGGTGTCTATAGCCTTGAACCCCAACTATCAAGTTTATGGTTAATACCGCGATATTTCTACTCGACGCATACCGCCCTTATGCCCTTATGTCACTGATTTGGCTTGCAGTATTTTACTCGAAAGGAATAAATTTTCGATTACCGATTGACTCAGTAGGAGCCATTTCCCCGAATCACAATGAGCAGCCCATTTTGAGTGGCCCGGGTGAAATGTTGAGGGCCGGCGGTTCCGCTAGGGGTTCGCGAATCGACCAAAACGACGCCCGCGCTGGTCTCATTACACAAGATGAACATTTTGACTGGTGAGTTGAGCGAGCTCGGTATTGTGCAAGGTGATGGAATTGGACGGGTCAATGGTGATCGTCACATCAGACCCAGCCTGAGTGGCATGCGCCAACACCGCGGCAAAATTCGTAAAAGTATTTTGGCTTAGTTGGAGCACATCGTTGGTCGCATTAAAATCTGCGATGGTATCGTGGCCAATGTTACCGGAAAATACGAACGTATCGTTGCCTCCGTTTCCAAAGAAAATTTCGTTGGGCGCACTGTTAGTGAGTGTATCATTGCCCGTAGTTCCAGAGACCACGTGGACCGACCCGGTGTTGCCTGCTTGGTCGGATGCCGTCACTATAAGATTGTGAACAGCGTTCGAGAGATTTGCCATGATAACATTCCAAGCGCCAGTTGCGCTGGTCGTAGCATGACTGAGAGATGCGCCTGTATTGCCGTCATTAATTGAAATTGCGCTGTTTGCTTCCGAGGTGCCCGTTAAAAGCCCAGTGCCTCTTGAATTTATGATTAGGCTGTTGACAGTGTCCGCGATCGAAGACTGCAAGTCCACCGAGACATCTAAGACCGACGAGGCTGCGCTGGCATTACCAGCAGCGTCGGTATCCGTGGCGGTGAAACTGTGTGTGCCGCTCGCCAGAGTGCCTGTGGTGAAATTCCAGTCGCCGCTGCTGTCCGCCGTCGCGCTGCCCAGCAAGGTCGCGCCGTCAAAGACGCTGACCGCGCTGTTGGCCCCCGCCGTGCCGGTAAGGGCGACTTCGTTCGTGTTGACGATCGCATCACTGGTAATCGAGGGCGCCGCCGGCGCAGTCGTGTCAATGGTAATGGCCATAGCGGTCGATGCCGCACTGATATTGCCGGCCGCATCAGTATCCGTGGCAGTAAAGGCGTGATTGCCGTCCGTCAGGGCCGTCGTCGTGTAACTCCAGGCCCCGCTGCCGTTCGCCGCAGCTGTACCGAGCAGTGTCGCCCCATCGTACACGTTCACCGTGCTGTTAGCCTCCGCCGTTCCGGTCAACGTTGGCGTGTTGTCATTGGTGATGTGGTCACCCACCACGCCACTGTCGGTTGAGAATGCGGTAATGCTCGGCGCCACTGGCGCCGTGGTGTCGAGCGTAAAGGTGAACGAGGCAGTGCCGGTATTGCCGGCCACATCCGTCTCGCTGGCCACGATCGTGTGGGTACCATCCGCCAGACCGCTCGGCGTGAACGTCCAGACCCCGCTGGCATTGGCCGTTGCGGTACCGGCAATTGGGGTGCCGTCCACCGAGAAATGCACCACCGCGTTCGGATCACCCGACCCGGTCAGCGCGTCGTTCGAGGTGATCTTGTCGGTCGATGATGACCCGGTGTCGTTCAGCCAGGCTCTCCGTCACCGCCGGTGCCACCGTGTCCACCGTTACCGCCAGGGCCGACGAGGCCGCACTCGTGGTGCCCGACACCGTATCCGTTGCCGTGAAGCTGTGCGTGGCATTCGACAGCGTGCCGGTGGTGAAGCTCCAGGCCCCGCTGCCGTTCGCCGTCGCGCTGCCTAAGAGCGTCGCGCCGTCATAGACGTTGACCGTTGAGTTGGCTTCCGCCGTGCCGGTCAGCGTCAGCACATTCGCGTCAGTGATGCCGTCGCCCACCACGCCAGTGTCGGGCGAGAAGGCGGTGATGCTCGGCGCCGCCGGCGCCACCGTGTCCATCGTGATCGCCAGGGCCGACGAGGTCACGCTGGTATTGCCGGCGGTGTCGGTCGCCGTCGCCGTGAAGCTGTGGCTGCCGTTGGCCAGCGCTGCAGTGGTATAGCTCCAGGCGCCGCTGCCGTTGGTGG
>CAVWDA010000034.1:0-111549 GCA_963753455.1 uncultured Alphaproteobacteria bacterium
CCTATTCCAACAAGGAGGAATTGAAGGGCCGCTACGCGAATTCGACGCGCGAGAATTTCATCCGCACCATGGTGATCTCCTGCTATGCCTTCACCGAAGCCGCCAGGCGTGCGGCGGCGCTGATGCCGAACGGCGGCGCGATGGTGACGCTCACCTATAACGGTGGCCTGCGCGCCATGCCGAACTACAACGTGATGGGCGTGGCCAAAGCCGGGCTTGAGGCCTCGGTGCGTTATCTCGCTGTCGATTTCGGCCACCAGAAGATCCGGGTCAACGCCATCTCGGCCGGCCCGATCCGCACGCTCGCCGGCGCCGGCATCACCGATGCGCGCTATATGTTCGCCTTCCAGCAGAAATATTCGCCGCTCGGCCGCGGCGTGACGCTGGAGGAACTGGGCGGCGCCGGACTTTACCTCTTGTCCGATCTGTCGACCGGGGTCACCGGCGAGGTGCACTTCGTCGATTCAGGCTACAACGTCATCGCTATGCCGATGCCCGATGCGCTCAAGGCCGCCCACGGCGAGGTGGATGGGAAGAACGGCTCATAACCCCGTCGTCCTCGCGAAAGCGGAGACCCATAACCCGCAGCCTTAGCGATAAGCCCGCTGGCCCTTGCACGAGACGGGTTTGACACGACGCATGGGGTCCCGCCTTTGCGGGAACGACAAAAAACGGCCGGGGAAATCCCCGGCCGCTTCGCATTCGTCGATAAGGCGAAGGCTTATTCCGCCGCCTGTCGAGATTAGGCAAGGTCGAAGCGATCGGCGTTCATCACCTTGTTCCACGCCGCCACGAAGTCACGCACGAACTTCTGCTGCGAGCCGTCCTCAGCATAGACTTCGGCGAGCGCGCGCAGCTGGGAGTTCGAACCGAACACCAGGTCGACGCGGGTGCCGGTCCACTTCAGTGTGTCCGTTTTGCGGTCGTGCCCTTCAAATACATCCGCGTCGGCGGAAGTCGCCTTCCAGGTCGTGCCCATGTCGAGCAGGTTGACGAAGAAGTCATTGGTGAGCGTCTCGGGACGCTTGGTAAAGACACCATGTTGAGTTTGACCGTGGTTCGCACCCAAGACGCGCATGCCGCCGACGAGAACCGTCATCTCGGGCGCGGTCAGCGTCAAAAGTTGCGCCTTGTCGAGCAACAGTTCCTCCGCCGAAACAGCGTAGTGGGCCTTTTGGTAGTTGCGGAACCCGTCCGCGACCGGTTCGAGCACGGCGAAGGACTCCACATCGGTTTGCTCTTGCGATGCATCGGTACGGCACGGCGTAAAGGGAACTTCAACGGGTGTGCCGGCAGCCTTCGCGGCTTTCTCGATGGCGGCGCAACCGCCGAGGACGATCAGGTCGGCAAGCGACACCTTCTTGCCACCGCTGGCTGCGCCGTTGAACGCCTTCTGCACGCCCTCGAGGGTCTTGAGCACCTTTGCCAGCTGGGCGGGCTGGTTGGCCTCCCAATCCTTCTGGGGGCTGAGGCGGATGCGCGCGCCGTTCGCCCCACCGCGCTTGTCGGAACCGCGGAACGTTGCCGCCGAAGCCCAGGCGGTCGAGACCAATTGAGAGACGGACGGTCCCGACGCCAGGATTTTGGCCTTGAGGTCCACGACGTCCTTGGCGTCGATCAGCTTGTGATCGACTTTGGGGACGGGGTCCTGCCAGATCAGTTCTTCCGCAGGAACCTCCGGGCCGAGATAGCGCGAGCGTGGGCCCATGTCGCGGTGGGTCAGCTTGAACCAGGCGCGGGCGAAAGCGTCCGCAAACTCGTCAGGGTTCTTATAGAAGCGTCGCGAAATTTTTTCGTAAGCAGGGTCGAACCGCAACGAGAGGTCCGTGGTCAGCATGGTCGGCTTGCGATACTTGGATTTGTCCTGCGCATAGGGCACCGATTCCGGGGCACCCTTCGCCACCCACTGCTTCGCACCGGCCGGGCTTTTGGTCAGTTCCCATTCGTAGCCGAACAGGTTCTCGAAGAAGTTGTTGCTCCACTTCGTCGGCGTCGTCGTCCAGGTCACTTCCGGGCCGCCGCCGATCGTGTCATCGCCCTTGCCGCTGCCAAAACTGCTCCTCCAGCCGAGGCCTTGCAGTTCAATGCCGGCGGCTTCCGGCTCGGGGCCCACCAGTGACACATCGCCGGCGCCATGGGTTTTGCCGAAGGTGTGTCCGCCGGCGATGAGCGCGACAGTTTCCTCGTCGTCCATGGCCATGCGGGCGAAAGTCTCGCGGATGTCCTTGGCGGCAGCGACCGGATCCGGGTTTCCGTTCGGACCTTCCGGGTTCACGTAGATCAGACCCATCTGCACGGCGGCGAGGGGGTTCTCGAGATCCCGGTCACCCGAGTAGCGCTTGTCGCCAAGCCAAGAGTCCTCGGCGCCCCAGTAGGTGTATTCGTCGGGTTCCCAGACATCGGTGCGCCCGCCGGCAAAGCCGAAGGTCTTGAAGCCCATCGAACTCGAGCGCGACGTTGCCGGCCAGGATCATCAAATCGGCCCAGGAGATATTGTCGCCGTATTTCTGCTTGATCGGCCAGAGCAGCCGGCGCGCCTTGTCGAGGTTCACGTTGTCCGGCCAACTGTTGAGCGGTGCGAAGCGCTGCTGGCCGGCTCCGGCGCCGCCGCGGCCGTCGCCGATGCGGTAGGTGCCCGCGCTGTGCCATGCCATGCGAATGAACAAGGGTCCGTAGTGGCCGAAGTCAGCCGGCCACCATTCCTGCGAGTCAGTCATCAGCGCGGTGAGGTCCTGCTTCAGGGCCTTGAGGTCGAGCTTCTTGAACGCCTCCGCGTAGTTGAACGCCTCGCCCATGGGATTGGAGAGGGAAGAGTTCTGGTGGAGCATTTTGAGGTTCAGCTGGTTCGGCCACCAGTCCAGGTTGGATCTGACTCCAACCGTCGTGTGATGCATGAACGGGCATTGGCCCGCGCTCTTGTCAGTCTTCGCGTCCATGTTTCTCTCCGATCGTGTTGTGTAATTTTCTTCGCGCTGTCCCATTGGATATCTAGGCGCGGCGCCTGCGGATGTTTAGGCGTGACGACGTCATAAGGTCTAATCGTATTGATTGGTAGTATCGATAAGTATATCTTATCGGCATGATCACCTTGCGGCAGTTACGCTACCTCAGTTCGCTCGCCCGCCACCGGCATTTCGGGCGGGCGGCGGCCGACTGCGCGGTCACCCAGCCGGCGCTGTCCATGCAGGTGCGCGAGTTGGAACGCGAGATCGGCACCGAACTTGTGGAGCGGCGGTCGGGCGAAATCGCGCTCACAGATACCGGTCTCGACGTCGCCGAGCGCGCCGATCAAATTCTTGCAGCCACGCGCGACCTGGTCAATTTCGCGCGGCACCGCGACCTGCTCACGGGGAGGCTCAAGCTCGGCATCATTCCGACCCTGGCGCCCTACGTCCTGCCACGCGTGCTGCCGCGCCTGCAGGCAAAATATCCGAAGCTGCGGCTGGAAGTGCGCGAGACGCAGACCAAGCTTCTGATCGAGGAGCTTAATCGCGGCGAACTCGACGCGGCGATGCTGGCATTGCCGGTGGAGGGCGCCGACGTCGAGACGCTGGCGCTGTTCGACGACGCGTTCCTGCTGGCGGTGCCGGCCTCGGATCCGCTGCCGGCGCGATCGCGGGTCGGCGTGGTGGACGTCGATCAGCGCCGGCTGATTTTGCTGGAAGAAGGCCATTGCTTGCGAGACCAGGCGCTGGCCTTCTGCGCCGCACCACGGCGGGATGCACCGGCCGGCTTGGGCGCAACGTCGCTCGCCACCGTGATGCAGATGGTGGCGAACGGCTACGGCGTGACGCTGCTGCCGGAGGTAGCGGTCGATGCGGAAGGGCGCGATGCGCGCGTGAAACTTCTGCGGTTCAGCGCGCCCGAGCCGGCGCGCGCGATTGGTCTTGCGTGGCGGCGGACTTCGCCGCGCCGCAAGGACTTTGAAGCTTTGGCCGAGATTGTAAGAGCCTCGCTACGGGAATCTGAATTGCGAGCATCGCGGTCCGCGCAGGATGGCGACCATCACCTTCCAGGGCATGGTGCTTCGCGCCGGGTGCGTCAGGGTGCCGGACGACGACTCTAGATCTTGCCCTCGCGTTTGAGCTTGGCTGGATCTTCCAGGCAATAATAGCCTGCCGCTCGAGTAAGGATTTTGGCGCGGATCCAGTCGTTCATGATGCGGCTGACGTTTTCGCGCGCGATGCCAGCCATGGCGGCGAGGTCGCTCTGGCTCAAGTATGGAGGCTAGGGTTAGGGGCCGGAGCCGGCTGTGATGACCATCACAAAAGGTCGCAATTCGGAAAGATATTTTTTGGTCGCCGGCACCGCTGAGATTTTTGCGGAGGCCCCGAAAATAAAAAGGCGGCCAAATAAAAAGGGCGGCCGCGAGGACCGCCCATTTGTTTTGGTTTGTCGCGATGTTACTCCGCCGCGCCACCGCCGGCCGCCTGCTGCGGCGGGCTGCCTTTGGCTTCGAGGTCTTCGCCGGTCGCCTGATCGACCGCCTTCATCGATAGGCGCACCTTGCCGCGCTCGTCCATGCCGAGCAGCTTGACCTTCACCTTGTCGCCTTCCTTGACCACGTCGGTGACCTTGTTCACCCGATGCGGGGCGAGCTGGCTGATGTGGACGAGGCCGTCCTTGGCGCCGAAGAAGTTCACGAAGGCGCCGAAGTCCATGACCTTGACTACGGTTCCCTCGTAGATCTTGCCCGGCTCCGGGTCGGAAGCGATCGACTTGATCCAGTTGATCGCCGCCTTGATCGATTCGCCGTCGGCGGAAGCCACCTTCACCGAGCCATCGTCCTCGATGTTGATCTTGGCGCCGGTCTTCTCGACGATCTCGCGGATCACCTTGCCGCCGGTGCCGATCACTTCGCGGATCTTGTCCGTCGGGATCTTGAACATCTCGATACGCGGGGCATGTTCGCCGAGTTCCGCGCGCGCCGAGGTCAGCGCCTTCGACATCTCGCCGAGGATGTGCAGGCGGCCGCCCTTGGCCTGATCGAGCGCCACCTTCATGATCTCTTCGGTGATGCCTGCGATCTTGATGTCCATCTGCAGCGAGGTGACGCCTTCTTCGGTGCCGGCCACCTTGAAGTCCATATCGCCGAGATGGTCCTCGTCGCCGAGGATGTCGGACAGCACGGCGAAGCGCTTGTCTTCCAAGATAAGGCCCATGGCGATGCCGGCAGTCGGCCGCCGCAGCGGCACGCCGGCATCCATCAGCGCCAGCGAGGAGCCGCAGACCGTCGCCATCGACGACGAGCCGTTCGATTCCATGATCTCGGAGACCAGGCGGATGGTATAGGGGAATTCCTCCGCCTTCGGCAGCAGGGGATGGATCGCGCGCCAGGCCAGCTTGCCGTGGCCGATTTCGCGGCGTCCGGGCGCGCCGATGCGGCCGGTTTCGCCGACCGAGAACGGCGGGAAGTTGTAGTGCAGCAGGAACGTCTCTTTGTAGGTGCCCTGCAGTGCGTCGATGAACTGCTCGTCCTCGCCGGTGCCGAGCGTGGCGACCACGAGCGCTTGCGTTTCACCGCGGGTGAACAGCGCCGAGCCGTGGGCGCGCGGCAGCACGCCGACTTCCGCCACGATCTGCCGTACGGTGGTGAGGTTGCGGCCGTCGATGCGCTTGTGCGTGTCGAGGATGTTCCAGCGCACGATCTTGGCTTCGATCTCCTTGAACACGCCGGCGACGCGCTGCTTGTCGTATTCGGGTTCCGCGCCTTCCGGAAAGAAATGCGCCATCACCTTGGCTTTGGCGGTGGCGACGGCGTCCTGCCGCTGCATCTTCTGCGGGATCGAGTAGGCTGCGCGCAGATCCTTCTCGACCAGCGCCAGCATCGACTTCTCAAGCGCGGTATTGTCCGGCACGACCAGTTCGCGCGGCTCCTTGGCCGCCTTCTCGGCGAGCTTGATGATGGCATCGATCACCGGCTGGAAATGCCGGTGGCCGAACATCACCGCGCCGAGCATGATTTCCTCGGACAGCTCCTTGGCTTCCGATTCCACCATCAGCACCGCGTCGGCGGTGCCGGCGACGACGAGGTCGAGCTGGCTCTCGATCATCTCGTCGAGCTGCGGATTGAGCACGTATTCGTTGTTGATGAAGCCGACGCGGGCGCCGCCGATCGGGCCCATGAACGGCGCGCCCGACAGCGTGAGCGCGGCGGAGGCCGCGACCATGGCGACGATGTCGGGATCGTTTTCCAGATCGTGCGACAGCACGGTGATGATGATCTGCGTGTCGCAGCGCCAGCCGTCGGCGAACAGCGGACGGATCGGGCGGTCGATCAGGCGCGAAGTCAGCGTGTCCTTCTCCGTCGGCCCGCGTTCGCGCTTGAAATAGCCGCCGGGGATGCGGCCGGCCGCGTAATATTTTTCGGTGTAGTTGACGGTGAGCGGCAGGAAGTCGATGCCTTCCTTCGGCGCCTTGGCCGCGACGACCGTGGCGATCACCGTGGTCTCGCCGTAGGTGGCGAGGACGGCGCCGTCGGCTTGACGCGCTACCCGGCCGGTCTCGAGGGTGAGCTTGCGCCCGCCCCAATCGAGTTCAACTCGATGGATATCGAACATTGCGTTTTTTCTCTCATGGTTCTCGGCCGGACCCGAAAGCCATGAGCAAGACGGCGAGAAACTGCCACGCGTCACCGTCGAAGCGGAGAAGCGAACAGCGTCTGGCGATCCTGCCATGGCGTTTCGAACCTTAGCCTTGTCGCGGGGCCGAACCTTTTCGGGCCCGCTTGTCGCCAGCGACGCCTTCGCCGCCGGATAAATAGCGAATGCATCACGCGCATTCGCTCACGAAACGCGCGGGGCACATGCGCCCGCGCGGATACAAATCATCGGCGGATGCCGAGCTTCTCGATCAAAGTCTTGTAGCTAGCTTCGTTGGTGCGCCGCAGATAATCGAGCAAGGTGCGGCGCTGGCTCACCATCTTGAGCAATCCACGGCGGGAATGGTTGTCCTTGACGTGGCTCTTGAAATGCTCGGTGAGATTATTGATGCGTTCGGACAGGATCGCCACTTGCACTTCGGGCGAGCCGGTGTCGCCCGGCTTCCTGGCGAATTCCTTCATGACTTCGGCCTTGCGGCCGGCGGTAACCGACATCGGTCATCCTTTCTTGACGCCGGCGCTGCCAACCAGCCCGGCGAGGTTAAACACGCGCTTGGGGACGACCTCTCCACGATCCAGTTCGGCCAGAGCCAGCAGTTGGCCCGAAACCGTGACGTAGACCGTGCCGCGGAAATTGGGTGCGTCCCGTCCGCGCAACAAAACGGCTTGGCCTCTTGAAAGCCTCGCCGCATTCGCCCGGCTGACAGCCAGCGCCGGGATGTCGTCCAGCGCGGTCTCAACGGGCATGAGGGCGCCGGCAAGGCTAGCCTCGCCGGCCGCGGCTCTATGGCACAGAGCCTCCAATTGTTCCAGTAAAATCATGGTTTCCGGGCCGAAAGGCCCGACCGCGACCCGGCGCAGCGCGCTGACATGGCCGAAACAGCCCAAAGCGCGGCCCATATCGCGGGCGAGCGAGCGGACATAGGTCCCTTTGCCGCATTCGGCATGCAAAATCCCGTGATCGGGGTCGCGGGTGTCGACGAGTTCCAGGCGGCTGATTTCGACCGGGCGGGCGCTAAGTTCCACTGTCTCGCCATCGCGGGCGAGGTCGTAGGCGCGCTCGCCTTCGATCTTGATGGCGGAATATCGCGGCGGCACCTGCTGGATCGTTCCGGTATAGGACGGCAACAAGGCGCGGATGGCCTCGGGCGTGGGGCGCTGCTCGCTCGCCGCGGTGACGCGGCCTTCGGCGTCATCAGTGTCGCGTTCCTCGCCCCAGCGTACGGTGAACTGGTAGATTTTGCGGCCGTCCATCACGAACGGGACGGTCTTGGTCGCTTCGCCGAGCGCGATCGGCAGTGCGCCGGAAGCGAGCGGATCGAGCGTGCCGGCATGGCCGGCGCGTTTGGCCGAGAACAGGCGCTTCACCACGCTGACCGCATGGGTCGAAGTCATGCCGACCGGTTTATCGAGCACTAGCCAGCCATGCACATCGCGTTTGTCGCGCTTGAATTGCTTCTTGCCGCCGCGCTCATGGCGAGCTGCGGGCTGCTGTGGTTCGTCGGCCGCCGGCGTGCCGAGGTTATTCAAATCGAGTTCGCTCACTCGTCGTCCTCATGTTCCAGGTCGCGCTTGACCGCGGCCGAACGCAACAGCTTGTCGATGCGTTCGGCTTCGGCAAAGCGTTCGTCGATGCGGAAGCGGATATCGGGCGCGAATTTCAGGTTGACGCGGTGGGCGATCTCGGCGCGCAGGAATTTCTTGTGTCGATCGAACGCGGCAATCACTTCGTCGGCGTCGCGGCCGCCCATCGGCATGATGTAGATCGTCGCCAGCCGTAGGTCGGCGGTCATGCGTACCTCCGGCACGGTGATGAGATGGCCCTCGATGATGGGGTCGTGCACGTCGCCACGGGTAAGCATCTCGGCGATCGCGTGGCGCACCAGTTCGCCAACGCGCAATTGGCGTTGCGAGCCTCCGGGCGTACTGCTGTCGCGGTGTGACTTCTTGCGCGTCATTGCAATCCAATGGCTTTTGTGATGCCAGGGCCTGTGCCGGGCATGCATGTCATGACGGGAAAATGAGTGGGCGGTTCTAAAGCTGACGCTGTGAGAATTGGACTTACAGCGAGCGTTGAATCGTCTCCACCCGGTAGCATTCGATTACGTCGCCTTGCCGCATGTCCTGGTAATTTTCGAAGGCCATGCCGCATTCCTGACCGGCGCCAACTTCGCGCACGTCGTCCTTGAAACGTTTGAGCTGCGAGAGCTTGCCCTCGTGGATCACGACGTTGTCGCGGATCAGCCGCACATTGGCGCCGCGTTCCACGGTTCCGTCGGTGACGCGGCAGCCGGCGATGTTGCCGACCTTGGAGACCTTGAAGATTTCCAGGATCTGCGCATTGCCAAGCATGGTCTCGCGCAACGTCGGCGCGAGCAGGCCGGACATCGCCTTCTTCACGTCGTCGACCAGGTCGTAGATGATGTTGTAGTAACGGATTTCGATGCCGGCGCGTTCGGCTGCCTCGCGCGCTTCCTTGTTGGCGCGCACGTTGAACGCGATGATCGGAACGCCGGACGCCTCGGCCAATGTCACGTCGGACTCGGAAATGCCGCCGACGGCCGCATGCAATACGCGTGCCGCCACCTCGTCGGTGCCGAGCTTGTCGAGGGCGCCCATTATGGCTTCGAGCGAGCCCTGAACGTCGGCCTTGATCACCAGCGGGAATTCCTTGCGGCCCGACGTCTTGGCCTGCGCCATCATCTGCTCAAGCGAGCCGCGCATGCCGGTGGCGCGCGCCGCCGTCTTCTCGCGTTTCTGGCGGGCGCGGTAATCGGTCACTTCGCGCGCGCGGCTTTCGTTCTCGACCACCGCCAGGCGGTCGCCGGCGTCGGGCGTGCCGGAGAATCCGAGAACTTCGACCGGGGTCGACGGGCCGGCCTGCTGGATCGGCTCGCCGGTGTCGGACACCAGCGCGCGCACGCGGCCCCATTCGGCGCCGGCCACCACCAGGTCGCCGACCCGCAACGTGCCGCGTTGCACCAGCACGGTCGCCACAGGGCCGCGGCCGCGGTCGAGCTTGGCTTCGATCACGGTGCCTTCGGCCGGGCGCTCCGGATTGGCCTTGAGGTCGAGGATTTCGGCCTGCAATCCGATCATTTCCAGGAGCTTGTCGATATTCATTTTCTTGGTGGCGGAAACCTCGACGTCCACCACCTCGCCGCCGAGCGATTCGACCTGGATCTCGTGCTGCAGCAGTTCGGTGCGCACGCGCGTGGGGTTCGCATCCGGCTTGTCGATTTTGTTGATGGCGACGATGATCGGAACCTTGGCCGCCTTGGCGTGGTGGATCGCTTCTACCGTCTGTGGCATGACGCCATCGTCGGCGGCGACGACCAGCACAACGATGTCGGTGACCTTGGCGCCGCGCGCGCGCATCGCGGTGAAGGCGGCATGGCCGGGCGTATCGATGAAGGTGATCTTGGCGCCGGACGGCGCGGTCACCTGATAGGCGCCGATGTGCTGAGTGATGCCGCCAGCTTCGCCGGATACTACGTCGGCGGATCGGATGGTGTCGAGCAGCGAGGTTTTGCCGTGGTCGACATGGCCCATGACGGTGACGACCGGCGCGCGCGGCATCATATGGGCCGCGTCGTCCGCCGTGTCGAACAGGCCTTCCTCGACGTCGGCTTCCGACACGCGGCGCACGGTGTGGCCCATTTCCTCGGCGATCAGCTGGGCGGTGTCGGCGTCGATCGCGTCGTTGATGGTCACCATCTGACCCTGCTTCATCAGCAGGCGGATGACGTCCACCGCGCGCTCGGACATGCGGTTGGCGAGATCTGAAATGGTGATCGCTTCGGGAATGGTGACTTCGCGCACCAGCTTTTCTTTCGGCTCGTCGGAGGCGTGGCCCTTGAGCCGCTGGGTGCGGCGCCGGAACGACGCGACCGAGCGCTCGCGCACTTCGTCGGCGCGCAGCGCGGTGACCAGCGTAAGCCGGCCGCGTTCTTTTGCCGGCGCGCCACGCGGTGCGGCGGGACGTGCGGTGGCGGGACGCGCGGCGCCGGGACGGCGCGATTTCGGCGGCCCGTCATCTTCCTCGGCTTCGAGCGTCATGCGGCCGGGAGCGGGCTTTTTGACTTCATCCTCGCCCAGACGCTTCTTGGCAACTTCGCCGGCCTTGCGCTTGGTTTCCTCGTCGTGTTTGCGGCGCTCCTCCTCTTCGCGCTTGCGCGCATCGGCGGCCTCGCGCTCGGTCTTGTCGACCACTTCACGGCTTTGACGGCGGCGCGCCTCTTCCTCGGCGATCTTGCGCTCTTCGGCTTCGCGTACGCGCGAATTGGCGAGCGCATGGGCGCGCGCGACGCGCTCCTCCTCGGTCAGCGTACGCAGCACCACGCCGGACGGCTTGGGCGCTTCGGCGGGCGCCGGAGCGGTTTTGCTCGCGGGTGCTGGCTTGCGCGCGGTCTCGACCGGCGCCGGCTCGGGCTTGACCTCATGTGCCCCGCCGCTAACGCCGCGGCGTTTGACCTTCTCCACCACCACTTGCTTGCTGCGGCCATGACTGAAGCTCTGGCGCACCACGCCCGTTTCCGTGCGCGGCTTCAGCGTCAGCTTGGAGACGCTCAGTTTCTTTTCGCCAGGGTTCTTCGTTTCGCTCATTACGTATTCTGTCCTCGTGCGCCATCTGTCGGCGCATGCGCGCTAACCAAATCGGGCGAATCTCCGGTCCGAAAGCGCTCCAAGCGCTTGGCGCGGGCGAGAAAAGTGTCGCTCACGGGTCCGGCAAGCAGGGCTGCATGTACCACATTTGGGCGGTTCAATGCCAAATCCAATTGTGCTCCGGTTAATCCCGTAACGATCGCGATTTCCCGCGACTTTTCGGGGTTTTTTCGTTGTAAGGCCGCGTTCAGCTTGCGCTTTCCATCGGTACCGGCGTTGGCGGCATGGATCAGGGCCACGAGGTCGTCGCGACCAATCGCCGTTTCCACCTTGGCGAAGCCGCCAATGACCTGCCCGGCCTTGCCGGCGATCGCCAGCGCATCGAGCGCGCTTTGCTCCAGCAGGTGTTCGGTCGCGGCCGGCAGATCGGCGGCGATCCGCACGTTGCGCTTGAAGGCGCGGGCAAACACGTTGCGCTTGACCGCATCGTCGAGCGCGGCGCGGGTGGCGGTGACCCAAACGCCGCGGCCAGGTAATTTCCGCTTGATGTCGGGCACGGCTTCGTCGCCAGGACCGACCACGAAGCGGATCATATCGTCGACCGGCTTCAGCGTGCGGGTGAGCGCGCAATACCGCTCCATCCCCGGAACGAGTTTGGTTGTTCCATGGTCGAGCTCGTCGTCTTGCGCCATCGCCAGCATTGCCGGTGTCGTGCTCCCTTACGCCTCGGGTTGCGCCGCCTCGGCCGGTGCTGCTTCGGCTTCCGAGGCGGGCGGCGGCGCCAGCTCGGCCTCGGTCACCCAGCCGGCCTTGACGCGGGCCTGCATGATCAAGGCTTCGGCGTCCTCGCGCGAGACGTCGAGGCCGTCGAAGAAGCCGGGTTCGTGCTTGGATTCGCCGTCCTTGCGTTCGGTCCAGCCGGTGAGGTCGTCGGTGGCGCAGCCCGCGAGATCTTCGACGGTTTTCACGCCGTTCTCGCCGAGAGCGACCAGCATCTTGGTGGTGACGCCGGGCACGTCCTTGACCGCGTCCTCGACACCGAGCTCGACACGCTTGGCGTCGAGTTCGGATTCCAGCTTGTCGATATATTCCTTGGCGCGTTCCTGCAGTTCCTTGGCGGTCTCTTCGTCGAAGCCCTCGATGCCGGCGATTTCCTTTTCGTCCACCATCGCGAGTTCTTCGATCGAACCGAAGCCTTCGGATGCAAGCAACTGCCCCACCACTTCGTCGAGATTGAGCGCCTCGACGAAAATCTTGGTGCGGTTCTCGAACTCGGCGTGGCGGCGTTCCGACTCTTCCTGCTCGGTCAGGATGTCGATGTCCCAGCCCGTGAGCTGGGAGGCGAGCCGCACGTTTTGCCCGCGCCGGCCGATGGCGAGCGAGAGCTGCTGATCGGGAACCACGACCTCGATGCGTTCCTTGTCCTCGTCGAGCACGACCTTGGCGACTTCCGCCGGGGCCAGTGCGTTGACTACGAAAGTGGCGATATCCGGCGACCACGGGATGATGTCGATCTTCTCGCCCTGCAACTCGTTCACCACCGCCTGCACGCGCGAGCCGCGCATGCCGACGCAGGCGCCCACCGGATCGACGGATGAATCGCGCGAGATCACGGCGATCTTGGCGCGCGAACCGGGATCGCGGGCGACCGCCTTCACCTCGACGATACCGTCGTAGATTTCCGGCACTTCCTGCGCAAACAGTTTGGCGGTGAATTGCGGATGCGTGCGCGACAGGAAAATCTGCGGCCCGCGCGGCTCACGGCGTACGTCGTAGATATAAGCGCGGATGCGGTCGCCATTGCGGAACACTTCGCGCGGCAGCATCTCGTCGCGCCGCACGATGGCTTCGCCGCGGCCGAGATCGACCACCACGTTGCCGTATTCGACGCGCTTGACGATGCCGTTGACGATGTCGCCGATGCGATCCTTGTACTCGGCATATTGCCGGTCGCGCTCGGCCTCGCGCACTTTTTGCACGATCACCTGTTTGGCCGACTGCGCGGCGATGCGGCCGTATTCGAGCGGCGGCAGCGGGTCGGCGATGGTGTCGCCCACTTGGGCGGCCGGATGATGTTTGCGCGCGCCTTCCAGCGTGATCTGGTTGGACGGGTTCTCGACCGCCTCGACTACCAGCATGTGGCGGGTGAGGCGGAGATCGCCGGTCTTCGGCTCGATCTCGGCATGGACGTCGGTTTCCGCGCCGTAGCGCGAGCGCGCCGCCTTGGCGATGGCGTCCTCCATGGCGGCGATGACGATGCCACGGTCGATCGCCTTCTCACGGGCTACCGCGTCGGCGATTTGCAACAGTTCGAGCCGGTTGGCGCTGACTGCCATAGCTCAGTCTCCTTGGTTGGCGGCCCGTTGATGCGGCCGATGCCGTGAATGTCGTTCCTTACGTCGTTCTTCCTTGCGCGCCGCGCGCGTATCGCGCTTGGCGGCCTTCTCGCGCCGCAAAGCCTGCGCCACCAGTTCGTCGGTGAGCACCAGCTTGGCTTCGCTTATCTCTTCAATCGGAAGCAGCACTTCGGTTTCCTCGCCGGCCTCGTCATGGCGAAGCCGCGCGGCGTCGCCCTCGGTGCCGACCAATTCGCCGCGGAAGCGCTTGCGTCCGCCGACCGGGATATGCGTCTCGATCTTGACCAGATGGCCGGCATAGCGATCGAAATCGGATTTGCGCACCAGCGGCCGATCGATGCCGGGCGAGGATATCTCCAGCCGGTAGGCGCGATCTACGGGATCTGCCATGTCGAGCACCGGCGAGAGTGCGCGCGAGATCGCTTCGCAATCCTCGACCACCATGGTGCCGTCCGGACGTTCCGCCATGATCTGGACGGTGCAGCCGTCGGCGCCCGAAATCTTGACCCGCACCAGCCGGTAGCCGAGCTGTTCGACGACCGGCTCGGCGATGGCCGCGACGCGTGCGGACAGCCCCGGCTCGACGATCAGCCGTGGTTCCGTCTCGTTTGGTGCGGCGTTCGCCGCCTGTTGCGCCTCGCTTCCGGCCATTCTCGTAACAAAAAAGAGCGGGCCCGGGAGGACCCACTCTCAAAACCCGTTCGGTTATGAGGGTGTCTTAACAAACGCAAATATAGCGAATTCCGCGCCTCTTGCAAGGGTGAAGGGGCTTTTTGCCAGCTAACCCTTCTTTCAGAAGTTAGCCCTAAGAATGCGTAAAATCACAGATCGTGCGACCTCTAAAAGCCGTTTGCGCAGGTTTTCGCAATGAGCGTTCCCGCTTCGCTGCTTCCCGAACTGGAAGAGGTCGTCCAGCACGGCTCGGCCGAAAAGCGAGCCAAGACGCTGCGGCGTGTCACCAGTCTGTTTCTCGACGGCGCATCGAATTTTACCGATGAACACGTCGCGTTGTTCGACGACGTCATCGGCGCCCTGATCGAGGAGATCGAAGTCAAGGCGCTGGCCGAACTGGCCCGGCGGCTGGCGCCGGTGCCCAATGCGCCGCATGGCGTGGTGACGACGCTCGCCAAGAACGACGACATCTCCGTCGCCGGCCCGGTGCTCAAGCAGTCCCGCATCGCCGACCCGGACCTCAAATATATCGCCGAGACCAAGAGCCAGGCGCATCTGCTGGCGCTGTCCACCCGCGTCGGCCTCAGCGAGGCACTGTCGGACGTCCTGGTGCGGCGCGGCGACCGCGATGTGGCGCGCAGCGTCGCCACCAATCATAAAGCACGCCTGTCGGAGCCCGCGTTCACCACTTTAGTCAAGCGCGCCGAACGCGACAGCGTATTGGCCGAGAAAGTCGGCTCGCGCACCGATATTCCGCCGCGCTTGTTCCGGCAGTTGCTGGTGCAGGCGAGCGGCGTGGTGCAGCAACGCCTGTTGGCCAATGCCAAGCCGGATACCCGGGCCGAAATCCAGCGCGTGCTGGCGAAAGTGACCGAAGAGGTCGCCGCCAAGGCCGCGCCGCGCAACTATGCGGCGGCGCTGGCGACGGTGCAGGCGCTGCACAAGGAGCGCAAGCTCACCGAAACCGACGTCGCCGACTATGCCAAAAGCGGCAAGTACGAGGAAACCCTGGCTGCGCTCGCCGTAGTGAGCACGGTGCCGATCGAGGTGGTCGACCGGCTGGTCAACGGCGAGCGCGCCGACCCGGTTCTGATCCTGGCGCGCGCCGCAGGCTTTAGCTGGCAAACCGTGCGTGCAATCATGACCGCGCGGCCCGGCTTAAAGCCCACGGGCCAGACGCTCGACGCTGCGCGCGAGAACTTCGACCGGCTGACGCCGGCCACCGCCCAGCGCGTGGTACGCTTCTGGCAGGTGCGGCAGGGCAGCAGCGAATAGTCACACGCGCCGGAAGATGAAATAAGCCGGCGCGCGGCTTTCGCGCTTGGCCTTGGCTTCGTAACGCGTACCGGCGAAATCCGGCCAAGATTTACGCCAATCATCGGCTTGTTCCGCCGTCCATGTGAAATCCGGCGAGCGCATCACGCGCGCCAGCGCGTAGACCGCGTAGTCGGCAATATCCGTGGCAAAGCGCAATTCGCCGCCGCTCTTGAGAATGCGCGCCAGCCGTTTGAGGCTGTCATCCTGGATGAAGCGCCGTTTCCAATGCCGTCGTTTTGGCCATGGATCGGGATAGAGCAGGTCGATGCGCGTGAGCGCGGCCGCAGGCAGCCAGTCGAGCAGTTCGCTGGCGTCGCCGAAATGCAGGCGGATATTGGAAAGCTTATGTTCCTCAATTCCGGCCAATGCTTTCGCCACGCCATTGATGAAAGCGTCCGAACCGATAAATGCCGTGTGCGCGCAACTTTGCGCCTGGGCAATCAGATGTTCGGCGCCGCCAAAACCGATTTCCAGACGCACATCGCCAAGCGTTTTGTCGAATAGTGCGCGCAGATCGGCCGGCGCCGGCTTGGCAAGATCGAGCACGACACGCGGCAGCAACGTGTCGAACAACGCCGCCTGCCGCGGCTTTAGCGCATGACCTTTGCGCCGGCCAAAGAAGGCGCGCTGAGACGTTGGTGAGCCTGGCTCCATAGGCTGACTATCAGAGACACGAATGGCCGGCACAAGGCCGGCCATCGCATCAGCAATGCGAGGAGTCTATTTCACCGCGCTCTTGATCGCCGCGGCAAGGTCGGTTTTTTCCCAGGAGAAGCCGCCGTCCTTTTCAGGCGAGCGCCCGAAATGGCCGTAGGCCGCCGTGCGCCGATATATCGGGCGGTTGAGTTTGAGCGTGCGGCGGATGTTGGTCGGGGTGAGACGGAATAGCTCGGGCAGAATCTTCTCGAGCTTCTTTTCGGCCACCTTGCCGGTGCCATGGGTATCGACCAAGACCGACATCGGGTCGGCGACGCCGATCGCGTAGGCGACCTGAATGGTGCAACGTTCGGCAATGCCGGCGGCCACCACGTTCTTGGCGAGATAGCGCGCAGCATAAGCGGCCGAGCGATCGACCTTGGTCGGATCCTTGCCGGAGAAAGCGCCGCCGCCATGCGGCGCATAGCCGCCGTACGTGTCGACGATGATCTTGCGGCCGGTGAGGCCGCAATCGCCATCCGGGCCGCCGACGACGAAATTGCCGGTCGGGTTGACCAGGAAGTCGGATGGGCGCGTCGGCATCCAGCCTTTCGGCAGCGCGGATTCAACCGCACTGGTAATCAATTCCTTGACCATGCCAGGCGTGTACTTCTTGCCGTTGCGGCTCTTCTCATTGTGCTGGGTCGAGACGACAACCTTAGTGCAGCCGACCGGCTTGCCGTCGACGTAGCGGACGGTGACCTGGCTCTTGGCGTCGGGCTGCAGATCGAACAACTGTCCGGCGCGGCGCTTGTCGGAAAGCACTTTCAAGATTTTGTGCGCGAAATAGATCGGCGCCGGCATGAACGAATTCTTCTCGTAGACCTCGCTTTCGGTGCAGGCAAAACCGAACATCATGCCCTGGTCGCCGGCGCCTTCTTCTTCGCCGCCCTTTTTCTTCTTGGCATTCACGCCCATCGCAATATCGGGCGACTGGCCGTGCAGCAGCACCTCAACGTCGGCGCCGTAGTAGGAGAAAGCCGTCCTGGTCGTAGCCAATGTCCTTGACCACGTCGCGCGCGATCTTCGAGATCAACTCGCGGTCGACGACGACCTTATCGCCATGCTTGTGGAAGAACGGCACCAGGCCGCGGCCTTCGCCGGCGATGACAATCTTGTTGGTGGTCGAGAGCGTCTCGCAGCCGAGCCGCGTGTTCACCTGGCTATCATCGGCGATGCCGAGCCTGATGTCGTTTTCGAGGAACGCATCGAGCACCGCGTCGGAAATCTGGTCGCAAACCTTGTCTGGGTGACCTTCGGATACCGATTCGCTGGTGAATAAAAAATTGGTGTGAGCCACTGTTGGAACTCCTGCCCTGGCACGGCGTCACGCGCCGGGCCATTCCGCGGGTGGTTCTTGCAGCGGCGGTGGACGAGGTCAAGATGCGGGCAGCGGTGGGCAAGCAAAGCCGGATGATGGGACCGGGCTTTGAGTCTATTCCCCGCCAGCAATCTGCTCGACCAGCTCGACGATGCGCCGGCGCAACTTACCGCTCTTGATGCGCATGAACGACTTGGTCAGCGACAGCCCATCGGAGGTGGCGAGGAAGTCCGATACATAGGCGGGCGAGGGTGCTTCGCCCATGCCGGTATGGCCCGGCATATTCGGCGCGCCTTCGAAGAAAAACGAAACCGGCACCTGCAGGATATTGGAAATCTGCTGCAGCCGGCTGGCGCCGATCCGGTTGGTGCCCTTTCTCGTACTTCTGCACTTGCTGAAAGGTAAGGCCGAGCGCATCCCCGAGCTTCTCTTGGCTCATGCTCAACATCATCCGACGCATGCGCACCCGCGAGCCGACGTGCTTGTCGATCGGATTGGGGGTCTTTTTGGCCATAACGATCTCCTATGTAACTATTGTAAAGCGTAATGTCATACATGACGCCGCGATTGCAACTCGCGATTCTCAATCGATGGATCGCTGAGCCAAAAAAACAGAATAAATTCGCTATATATTTCAGTCGGTTTCACGAGGTCGAAATTCAGCGTTGTTTTCCCTAACTGGAAAACATGCACCCTATGCGAACGACAGGGGTCCAATATCTGGTGCTTGCGCAACCCAAGGCCGAATTTATCTCAATCTAGCGGCACATTCGCCGGCGCGCGACGAATATCAGGCTTACTACCAATAATAGAACCAAGACGTCGTCGCCGAAGCGCACATAAATCGTCGTCGCGATGGCGCGCGGCAGGCTCGCGTCGAGCACGCCTTCGGCGCCCAGCGGCAACGCGGCGACGATGCGGCCGAGCGGGTCGACCACGCCGGAGATTCCAGTATTCGCCGCGCGCACCAGGGGCAGACCCTCGGCGATCGCCAGCACGCGGGCCTGCTGGAAATGCTGGTAGGGTCCGGTGCTGATACCGAACCAGCCGTCATTGGTCACGTTGACCAGCCAGCCGGGCCGTTCGTCGGGTGGCACCGCAGCGCCTGGGAAGATCGCCTCGTAGCAGATCAGCGGCAACATTTTCGGCGCGCCCGGTACGTCCATGGTGTGCCGGCGGTCGCCCGACGAAAATCCGCCGACCTGCTTGGTCAGTTGCCGCAAGCCGAGTCGTTCCAGCACACGCTGGAACGGCAGGTATTCGCCGAATGGCACCAGATGCACCTTGTCATAGATGCCGCGGATCGAGCCGTCGGGATCGATCACGTAGACCGAATTGTAGGCATGCGGATTGCTGGCGGTGGCGCCAGGAGCCGGGCGCACCGCGCCCGTGATCAATTCGGTCGACGGTTTGAGCAGGCTGCCGATCTGCGCCAGTGCGTCCGGCTCGTGAGTGAGGAAGAACGGGAACGCCGATTCCGGCCAGATCAAAACCGTGGCGTCGTGTACGCCGTCGGAGTTCGGTCCGGTGGAGCGGTTGGACAAGCGCAAATAGCGCGCCATGATTTGCGTCTTGGCGGAGTAATTGAATTTTTCGTCCTGCTGCAGATTAGGCTGCATAATGCGCAGCTTCACGCCGTCGACATACGCCGTCGGGTGTTGCCATAGCCGCACCACGCCGTAGCTAGCGAAACGCGACCAGAATCAAAACGCCGAAAGCCACGACGCGCCGCGGATGCGGCGTATCCGCCAGGTCGTCCGCGAGCACGGCGGGACTGGCGCAAATCGCGATGCACAGGAAGGTGAGGCCCCAGATGCCGGTGAGCGAGACGCTTTGCGCCAGCGCCAGCGGCTCGGTCAGCGCATAGCCGAACGTGTTCCAGGGAAATCCGGTGAGCAGATGGCCGCGCAGCCATTCTGCGCCGGTAAGCGTCGCGGCGAGCGCCAGCACGCGCGTCGGTCCGCGTACCCAGATCAGTCGCGCCGCGGCTACGCCAAAGGCGGTGTAAAGCGCAAGATAAGCCGGCAGTCCGGCGACCGCGATCGGCAGCAGCCAGCCGAAAGTCTTGGCATCGACCAGGAACGCATAACCGACCCAGTAAAGTCCGGCGAGGAAATAGCCGAAGCCGAAGCACCAGCCGGCGATTGCCGCGGTCCAGGCGCCGCTCCAGCGTCCGGCGGCGGAGCCGTCCACCAGCCACATCAGGATCGGAAAAGTCAGGAACAGGATCGGCCAGGCATTGATCGGAGCCAGTGCCAGCGCCGACGCGGCGCCGGCGATAAAGGCGATGATGGCGCGCCGCCAACCGTAGGCGAGCACCACCGCATAGGCGAGGCGGGTGACGATCACGGGCGGTGCGCGCTGGCCGGAGAACCGGACGGCCCGCCATCCTTTGACACGGGCGGCTCATCGATGGCCAAGGTCGGCGGCGCGGTGCCGGCGAGCACTGCATCCGGCTCGCCGCGCTTACGCTCGCCGCGCGGGCGTTCGCGCTTTTCCTTCAGCCGGGTGATGCGCACCCGCTTAATGCGGCGCGGATCGGCGTCGAGGACTTCGAATTCGAACAGTCCAGGTCCGGGAATCAGCTCACCGCGCACCGGCAGGCGGCCGGCACGCGTCACCAGATAACCGCCGAGCGTATCGACCTCTTGGGCCACGTCGCCGGGATCGAAATCGTGACCGATGGTCGCCGCCACATCCTCGAGATGGGCGCGGGCATCGGCGATGAAGGAATCGTCGGCCTGGCGCACCACATGCGGCGTCTCGTCCTCGTCATGCTCGTCAGCGATCTCGCCGACGATCTGCTCGACGATATCTTCGATCGACACCAGCCCATCGCTGCCGCCATATTCGTCGACCACCAGCGCGAGGTGGATGCGCGTCGCCTGCATGCGCGCCAAGAGGTCGATCACCCGCGACGACGGCGGCACGAACAAGATCTCGCGCACGATTTTGGCCGACGACAGCGGCATCGACAGATCGATCGCCTTGAGGTCGAGCCCGGCCGGCAGCGGCTTATTGCGCTTGGCGTTCTTGGCCGGATCGACAGCCGCGCGCGCGGTCATGAACGCGATGAGATCGCGGATGTGCACCATGCCGACTGGATCGTCGAGCGTATCGTTATAGACCACCAAGCGTGAATGCGCGGCGCCCTCGAATGTGCGCACCAACTCGCCAAGCGTGATGTCCTGCTGCACGGCGATGATGTCGGCGCGTGGGATCATGACGTCGCCGACGCGGCGCTCGCGAAGCCCAAGGATGTTCTTGAGCATCCGGCTTTCTTCCGGCGAGAAGCCGGATTCGCCGGTCGGCATGGCGTCGAGCACGTCGCGCAGATCGGCGCGCGAATTCGGCCGCTTGCCGAAGATGGCGCGGAACACGCGCGTCAACCAGCCTTCGCTGCCTTCGCGCGGCTGCGGCACCGGCACCGGCAAGTGGCGCGGCTCGTAAGGAGCCAGGTCGGCGTTGGCGGAACTTGGACTATCGTTGTCGGGCATGACGGTCAGGCTTCGCCGAAATCGCAATCGAGTTCACGGCCGAGCCATGGGTCGGGCAGGTTCATGCTCAACATAATCCTACTTTCGAGCGCTTCCATCTCTTCGGCTTCGGCGTCGACCGTGTGATCGTAGCCCATGAGGTGAAGGAAGCCATGCACCGTGAGATGCGCAAGGTGATGCAGAAAAATCCGGTCGTCATCGTCGCATTCGCGCTTGAGCGTCTCATAGGCAATGACGATATCGCCGAACAGGTGGGGGCCATCGTCGATCCCGCGTCCCGGAAACGACAGCACATTGGTCGGTTTGTCGATAGCGCGCCATTGCCTGTTGAGCGCCCGAACGGCCGAATCGTCGGTCAATACGATACTCAGTTCGCCGTTCTTTGTTGAGATCGTTGTGGCCGCCGCGGCAATGGCCGCGCGCACGGTCTGCTCGGCCAAAGGCTGAGCGCTCCACAGTGGCGATTGCACCAGCACGTCGATCGCAGGCGCCGCCGCGTGCGGAGGCGGAAATGGCTTCATTTCCGCTCCTCGTGCGCGGATTTGCGGTCGTAGGCCTCCACGATGCGCGCCACCAGTTCATGGCGGATCACATCCTCATGGGTGAAGGCGACATGGCCGACGCCTTCGACGCCGTCGAGCAGGCGAACCGCTTCGGCGAGGCCAGAAGTTTGGCCCGACGGCAGATCGACCTGGCTCGGATCGCCGGTGACGATCATGCGGCTGTTCTCGCCGAGGCGCGTCAAGAACATCTTCATCTGCATCGACGTGGTGTTCTGCGCCTCATCGAGAATGACGCAAGCGTTCGACAGGGTGCGCCCGCGCATGAAGGCGAGCGGCGCAATCTCGATTTCGCCAGCCTGCAACGCGCGCTCGACGATGCGCGCGTCCATCAAATCGTAAAGCGCGTCGTAGATCGGGCGTAGGTATGGATCGACCTTCTCGCGCATGTCGCCGGGCAAAAAGCCGAGGCGCTCGCCGGCTTCGACGGCGGGCCGCGAAAGGATGATACGGTCGATCTCTTTGCGCTCGAACATCTGCACCGCTTGCGCGACCGCAAGCCAGGTCTTGCCGGTGCCGGCGGGGCCGGTGCCGAACACCAGATGGTGGCGCTTGAGCGCGCGGATATAGGCATCCTGCGCGGCGGTGCGCGCGCGCACTGGGCGCTTGCGCAGATTGATCTCCTCGAAGGCCGCCCGCTCGCTCGCCGGGTCATAGTCGAACAGCGAGCCTTGCGCGATCGCCTGCCGGATGGCGCCCTCGACGTCGCCTTGGCTCAATTCGTGGCCGCGCTTGATGTGGTCATACAGCCCCTCCAGCACGCGACGGGCCTGCTCACAGGCGCCGCGCGAGCCGTCGACGGTGACGTGGTTGCCGCGCTGCTCGGCCACCACGCCAAGGCGGCGCTCGATTAGCGCAAGGTTTTGTCCGTATTGGCCGAACAGGATGGAAGCGAGGCGGTTGTCTTCGAAAGCGAGCATGGTCTGGGTGGTTGCCGTCTCTTCCGAAGCGGCGGCGGTCGGGATCGGCGGATCCGGTGTGCGCAAGTGGTTTCCTAGGCTCCTGCTGTGGCGAGTTCTGGCGCGATGGGCTGCCCGGCAAGTTCGCCGAACAGAGTATTGGTGCCGATATCGGTAACCGCGACCGGCACGATCGAGCCGATAAGCAAACGCGGTGCCATCACTTGCACCGCCTGTAAATATGGGGTGCGGCCGACCAATTGCCCAGGGAGTTTGCCCGGCTTCTCCAGCAGCACGTCCACGGTGCGGCCGGCAGATTGCGTGTTGAAGGCGCGCCATTTGCTGGTGATGACGGTCTGCAGCCTTTGCAGGCGGTCGGATTTCTCTTCCGATGGAACCTGGCCGTCCATCTCGGCCGCCGGCGTGCCCGGCCGCGGCGAATAAATGAACGAGTAGGCGGTGGCGAAGCCGACCTCCTCGACCAGCGAAAGCGTGGCGCGGAATTCGTCCTCGGTTTCGCCCGGAAAGCCGACAATGAAATCGGAGGTGAAAGCAAGATCGGCGCGGCTTTTGCGCAGGCGCGCGATCAGATCGAGGTACTCTTGCCGCGTATGCCGGCGATTCATTGCCGCCAGCACGCGGTCGGAACCGGACTGCACCGGCAGGTGCACATAAGGCATCAGCGCCGGCAAATCGCCATGCGCGGCGATCAGGTCGTCGCCCATGTCGCGCGGGTGGCTGGTCATGTAGCGCAGGCGCACGATGCCGGGCACGTCGCTGAGACGGCGTAGCAATTTGCCGAGTGTCGCCGGACGCCCGTCGGCGCCCTGCCCATGATAGGCGTTCACATTCTGCCCGATCAGCGTCACCTCGCGCACGCCCAATTCGGCCAGGTGTTCGACCTCGGCCACGATCTTCTCGACCGCGCGCGAGACCTCCGCGCCACGCGTGTAGGGCACGACGCAAAACGTGCAGAACTTGTCGCAGCCTTCCTGCACGGTAACGAAGGCGGAAATGCCGCGCTGGCGGATCGCATCAGCGCGCGGCGCGGCGAGCGCGTCGAATTTGTCGTCTACCGGGAATTCGGTATCGACGACCTGTTCGCCCGCCTGCACGCGCGCGAGCAGACCTGGCAGCCGGTGATAGTTCTGCGAGCCGACGACGAGATCGACTGCGCCGGCGCGGCGGATAATTTCCTCGCCTTCGGCCTGCGCCACGCAACCGGCGACGGCGATCACCATGCGGCGGCCTTGGGCGGCCGCCTCCTGTTTCATGACGCGGATGCGGCCGATCTCCGAATAGACCTTCTCGGCCGCCTTTTCTCGGATATGGCAGGTGTTGAGGATGACGAGGTCGGCATCGGCGGCCTCAGGCGTCTCGGCGTAGCCTGCCGGCGCCAAAGTATCCGCCATACGATGGGAATCGTAGACGTTCATCTGGCAGCCGAAGGACTTGACGTGGACTTTGTGGGGTCTGCTCATGCCGCTCGCGTTCGAACCGGGGCCCAATCTAGCCTGCTTTGCCGCCGCAATCCATGTGTCTGATTTCGTGACGTTATTAAGACGCGGCGGCATGCGCCGGGCGCGGCCGGCCGCGCAGCGTTGCGGTGTTGAGCGCCCGTACCGCGCCTTCCAGCGTCTTCGTCAGAGCCTTGCGGTCAGCCGTGCCCTGGGCCGCGACCGGCTCGCCATAGCTGACCACCGCGTCGACCGCGCCGCGCGCAATGAAGGCCTTGATATGCGGCATGAAGTCGAGATCGCCATACCAGGCGACCAGCGGACGATGCTGGCGGCCCATCGGAATGCCATGCGTGTTGGTGTAGCCGACCGACATCGGCTGAATGAGAATGCCATGCTCGGTATGCGTGCTTGCCTCCTTGATGGCGCCGATCAAGGCGGAGCGGAACGGCAGCACGCGGTTGCCGTCGCTCGAGGTGCCTTCTGCGAACAGCACGACCGACGTGCCGCCGATCAGCCGTTTGACAATCTCGCCGATGGCGTCGGCCGCCTGATGACGGCGCGTGCGGTCGACGAATACCGTGCGCTGCATCTTCGCGGTGACGCCGACCAACGGCCAGCCGGCGACTTCGTGCTTGGCGACGAAGGCCACCGGCACGATTGAGCCGATCACCACGATGTCGACCCAGGAGACGTGATTGGACACGAACAGCGCCGCGCGGTCGTGCACCGGATCACCGACCACGCGGACTTGAATGCGCAGCAGCCGGCACAGCACGCGATAATAATGAGTGGCGATGAAACCCCAGCCTGGCAAATGCAGCTTGTCGAGCAGCCACTGGATCGAGATCAGCAGCGGCGTCATCGTGAAGAAAAACGTGCCGATAAAAAGCCCGCGGATCATGATTTCAACCGTTCGTCCCCGCGCGAGCGGGGATCCAGGGCGGCAAATCGCGAGTCCATGATCATGTCGCTCTGAATTCCCGCTCGCGCGGGAATGACCGGAGTTTGTAGCCCGCGAAGCATGAGCGTTTATTTTTTCTCGTCGTCGAGCGGAACGGCATAGAGTTCGAGCCGGTGATCCACCAGTCTGTAGCCAAGCTTCCGCGCGATTTCCGCCTGCAGGCGATCGATTTCTTCCGACCGGAATTCGATCACTTCGCCGCTGCGCAGATTGATCAGATGGTCGTGATGAGATTCCGTGGCGGTTTCGTAGCGCGCGCGTCCCTCGCGGAAATCGTGCCGCTCGATAATGCCGGCATCCTCGAACAGCCGCACGGTGCGATAGACGGTGGAAATGGAAATCCGGTCGTCAACCTTGGCGCAGCGCCGGTAAAGCTCTTCGACGTCGGGATGATCGTCGGACCCTGCCAAGACGCGCGCGATGGTGCGACGCTGCTCGGTCATGCGCATACCCTTGGCCGCGCACAGGGCTTCGATGTCGCGGCGGTCAGAGATGGTTTTGCCCGGCGTGGTCACGTTGGCGTTCTCGTCGTCTGTTCGGTCCGGTTTTCATAGCATATTGGGCGCGTCCGGGCCGGTCTATCCGGGTGTATTCGCTTGGCGCATGACCTCGTCCGAAAACCGGCGCCCATCCTCGATCGGAGCCGAGGACATGCTTTTCGGGATCATGCGCTAGACCAGATCGCGGCGCAGCACCAGCGCGGCCGCGGCCTTGCCGCCGGCGCCCGGGTAGTAATTGGGACGACGGGATATTTCGCGAAATCCGGCGCGGTCGTATAGTCGGATCGCCGCGACATTATGTTCATCGACTTCGAGAAATACCGCGCGCGCGCCCAAACCCGCCAGCCGGCGCAAATGCAGTGTGAGCAGATTGCGCGCCAGCCCATGGCCTCGCCGCGGTCCGGCAACCGCGATCGAGAGAATTTCCGCTTCGTCCGCGACCTGCCGCGACATGATGAAGCCGGCCATGATCGATCCGACCATGGCGCGATGGGCAATGACGTGGCGGTCGGTCAGCAGGCCTTCGACTTCCTGCTCGCTCCAGCCGCGTCGAAACGAAGCGGCATGCAACGCCGCGATCGCCGCGGCATCGCCGTTCGACGCTTCCGACAACACCGGCTCGCGGCGGGTAAACAAGTTCGAGAACAAGCCCATCATCGTCGCGCCAGTTGCGCGGCGTTCTGCGGCTGCGCATCGGGCGCGCGCAGGTACAGCGGCTTTGGCGGTGCGCCGGTCGCGACCGCGGCGGCGCCCAGGCGTGCTACCCAATCGATGTCCGGCGCGCGGCGCGTATCGACCAGACTCGGCGCGCGTTCGCCAGCCGGCCACGCTGCCGCCAGCATCGCCGCCGCGGTGCCCACCAGACGCGGCGTGCCGATTGCCGCCGCCCGCAGCGCCTCGCGTATGGACGCGAGGCGCGCCGGCACAACGGTGCGACCGCCGGGTCCGAATACTTGCAGATAGACATGATCGTGACGCGCATCGATGGCCGCGACGACCGGCAGCGTACCGTCGGCGGCAACCAAAGGCGCGGCATAGGCGGCTAGCGTCGACAGACCGATTGCCGGCTTGCCGGTTACGAGCGCGATCCCGCGTGCGGCGGCAAGGCCGACGCGCAGCCCCGTGAAGCTGCCCGGGCCAGTGGTGACGGCGATGCGGTCGAGGGCGGCGAAGTCGAGATCGGCGCGATCCATCACCCGCGCGATCATCGGCATCAGCGCCTCGGCGTGGCCGCGCAGCTTGGGCAGCGACTCATGCACCGACCTCGCCACGTGCTCGGTGTCGAGCACAGCGGCCGAGCAGGCCTCGAGCGCGGTATCGATGGCAAGAACACGCATAATTTGAGTTTAGCATTGTTGCGGGGCGCGCGAACGCCCTAGGCTGTCGTCCCCGCGAAAGCGGGGACCCATAGTCACCAAATCATCGATAGGCTGCGGAGTATGGGTCCCGGCCCTCGCTTAGCTCGGCCGGGACGACGAAAAAATTACACCGGCCGCACTTCGACCACTTCGGGCACGAAATGCTTGAGCAGGTTCTGGATGCCGTGCTGGAGCGTGGCGGTCGAGGACGGGCAGCCCGAGCAGGCGCCCTTCATGGTCAGGAATACGACGCCTTCCTTGAAGCCCTTGAAGGTGATGTCGCCGCCGTCGCCGGCCACCGCCGGACGCACCCGCGTCTCGATCAGGTCTCTTGATGATGGCGACCGTCTCGGCGTCATTGGCATCGAAGAACTCGTCGCCGTCGCCCGGTGCCGGTGCGGCATCACTCGCCAGGATCGGCGCGCCGCTGATGAAATGCTCCATGATGGCGCCGAGGATTGCCGGCTTGATCTGCTGCCAGTCGCCGTCACGCTTGGTGATGGAGATGAAATCGGAGCCAAAAAAGACGCCGGCGACATTCGGGATATCGAACAGGCGTTCCGCCAGCGGCGACTGCCGGGCCGCCTCCTTGCTCGCCATGTCAAGGGTGCCGGATTCGAGCACAACTCGGCCGGGCAGGAATTTCAGGGTCGCCGGATTAGGCGTGGCTTCGGTTTGGATGAACATATTCTGCTCCTTTCGGGTTCAAGGCCCGCGGGTCACATGCATTATAGCGGATAAATGGCGCTTGCACTGACCGAGGTCAACTGGACCTCAATCCGCCTCATCCTGAGGAGGTAGGCGCGGCCGGCCGTCTCGAAGGATGGGCGGCCCGGGTCTCATGGTTCGAGACGCACAGCTTCGCTGCGCTCCTCACCATGAGGATCACGAACTCGCGTCGATGTCTTCATCGCTCAGATGGCCCGGCACGATGGCCATCGGGATCGGAAAAGTGCCGGCGGTCCTGGTCAGGCTGGACACCAGCGGACCGGGACCTTCATTGGAGGTACCGGCGGCCAGCACCAGAATGCCGATGTCGGCATCCTCCTCGATCAGCTTGACGATCTCCTCGGCCGGGTCGCCTTCGCGGATCACCCGGTCGGGCGTAATGCCGGCGATTTTCTTGGCGCGCGCCGCGAATTTGGCGAACGCGGCATTGGCCGCTTCCATCGCCTCCGCCTTCATCAGGTCGGCGACGCCCAGCCATTGCTGATTGTGCTCGCCGGTGTTGATCACGCGCAGCATGACCAGCTGCGACTTGGTGCGGCCGGCGCGCTTGGCCGCCCAATAGAGCGCGCGGTCGCATTCCTCGGTCTCGTCGATGACGACAAGATATTTGCGCTTGTGGCCGGACTCGTAGCTGCGGCGCTTGGTGCTCATCGTCGCTCCCGGTTCATGCATTCATTCGCGAAGGCACAAGTTATGGATGGTGGCATGCCGGCCGCAGCCGCGACAAGCGGCCGGAAAATTGCCTAGTGAAAACGTGCCGTTAGCGGCGCACGAAACCGACAATGTCCTTGACCGCCTTCATGGTGTCGGCGGCGATTGTCTGGGCGCGTTGCGATCCTTCGGCCAGGATCGAATCGATATAGACCGGGTCCTGTACCAGCTTTTTCATTTCCGTGCCGATTGGCCCGAGTTTGGCGACGGCGAGGTCGACCAGCGCGCCTTTGAAGGTGGAGAACTGCCCGCCGCCGAATTCGCCGAGCACTTGAGCTTTGTTCACGCCCTGGAGCGCGGCGTAGATGCCAACCAGGTTATCGGCTTCCGGGCGCGGCTCGAGACCCTTCTCCTCGCTGGGCAGCGGCTCGGGATCGGTTTTCGCCTTGCGGATCTTCTGGGCGATGGCGTCGGCGTCGTCGGTCAGATTGATGCGCGAATAGTCGGACGGCTCCGACTTCGACATTTTCTTCGAGCCGTCGCGCAGGCTCATCACCCGCGTCGCCGGTCCCTGGATGATCGGCTCGGGCAGCGGGAAGAACGCGTCGCCGTAGCCGTGCGCGTGGATCGACTGCGCGAAGTCGTTGTTGAACTTCTGCGCAATGTCGCGCGAAAGCTCCAAATGCTGCTTTTGGTCCTCGCCAACCGGAACGTGGGTGGCGCGATAGACCAGAATGTCGGCCGCCATCAGCGCTGGATAAGCGTAGAGCCCGACCGACGCGTTCTCGCGGTCCTTGCCGGCCTTCTCCTTGAACTGCGTCATGCGGTTGAGCCAGCCAAGACGGGCGACGCAATTGAACACCCAGGCGAGCTCGGCGTGCTCGGCGACCTGGCTCTGGTTGAAGATGATATTCTTCTTGGGATCGATGCCGCAGGCGATGAAGGCTGCCGTCACCTCACGCGTCGCATGCGACAGCTCTTGCGGCTCCTGCCAGACGGTGATGGCGTGCATGTCGACGACGCAATAGATGCAGTCATAGCGTTCCTGCAGCGTGACGAATTTTGTGATCGCGCCGAGATAATTGCCGAGGTGCAGGTTGCCAGTCGGCTGCACGCCGGAAAATACGCGTTCCTTGAAGGCCATGTCCGTCCTCGCCGATATGGCGGCCACATCGCATGATGGCGTTTGCCGTGCAACCCCGTCGTGTGCGCAAACCAGGGTGTCGCATCGGCACGGGATACGATATCAAAGGCGGTGCCGCCCGGGTTATACGTTAGGCGAGACAGAGCTGTTAGGGCCATGCGGGGCGGGCGAGCGGCGGGTAGGCTATTATGAGCAAGGACGAGCTGATCATTCAATTGGTGAAAGTGGCGCTCGGCATTCTGATCGCCGGCTACTTTTTCTGGTGGAGTTTGGAAGTATTGAAAAGGCTTCCGCCTCCTCACTAGGTCAGGCAGGCACGATATCAGGTGCCGCCGCCGACGGTGGTAAATATCGCGCCAATGACATGGATGATTCCTCACGCCGCACTCTTATCCCGTGGGCGCGCGCCCGTCACGCGCATGTCATGGCCGCAAGCTTGCCGCGGCTCGCTCTCCCGCTATAGTCGCCGGCGACTCGCGAGGTAACGCATGACTCCCCACCGCTACGACGTCATCGGCATCGGCAACGCCATCGTCGACGTTATCGCCCGCGCCGAAGACGACTTCCTGGTCGCGCACGGCATGCACAAGGGCACCATGGCGCTGATCGAAGAGAAGCGCGCCGAGAAAATCTATCAGGCGATGGGGCCGGCGGTAGAAAGCTCGGGCGGCTCGGCCGCCAACACCATCGTTGGGGTGGCAAGCTTCGGCGCCCGCGCCGCTTTCGTCGGCAAGGTCAAAGACGACGAGCTCGGCCGCGCCTTCGTGCACGACATTCGGGCCGCTCGCGTGGCCTTCGACTCCAAGCCGGCGAGCGAAGGCCCCTCGACCGCGCGCTGTTACATTATGGTGACGCCGGACGGCGAGCGCACCATGAATACCTTCCTCGGCGCGGCGCAGGACCTCAAGCCGGCTGACATCGACGAGCCCCTGATCGGCAGCGCTGCGCTGACCTATCTCGAAGGCTATCTGTGGGATCCGCCACAGGCCAAAGAAGCTTTCGTCAAGGCGGCGGCAATCGCGCACAAGGCCGGGCGGCGCGTGGCGCTCACGCTGTCGGACGCGTTCTGCGTCGATCGCTACCGCAGCGAATTCCTTGACCTTATCCGCAAGGGTACGGTGGACATCATGTTCGCCAACGAGCACGAGCTGCACAGCCTCTACGAGACCGCCGACTTCGACACCGCGGTGAAAGCATTGCGGCACGACGCCAAGCTCGCGGTGATCACGCGCAGCGAAAAAGGTTGCGCGGTGGTGACCCGCAATGGCGTTGAGGCGGTCCAGGCGATGCCGATCGAGCGCGTGGTCGATGTCACCGGCGCTGGCGATTTGTTCGCCGCCGGTTTCCTCGTCGGGCTCGCGCGCGGCAAGGATCACCGCACCGCCGCCCGTCTCGGCGCGCTGGCCGCGGCCGAGGTGATCCAGCATATCGGTGCGCGGCCCGCGGTTTCGCTCAAGGCCCTGGCGGCCGAGAACGGGCTGCCGGTCTAACGCTTTCAAAAAAGTTCGCCAATAAGTGGATTTCGGTGCGACCCGCCGGGACGCGGCCCCTGTCGGCATGGCGGCGGGGCGCAGTTGGTAACTGATTGGTAACCGAACGTGGTTAGCGATTGGTGAACAACCAACCGCGAGGACCGGCCATGGCGAAGCGCAAGGATATCGAAATTACCGGAGGGGATGCGGCGGCAGATCCGATTGGTCCGCCCGCGCCGAAATCGGCCAAACACGATCTGCCGACCGTCGAATCGCCGCCGACATCGCCAGCGGGCGAGGCTGCCGCCACGCCCGAGCCGACCGCCGAACCGGTCAAACCGGAATCGTCCGAACCGATCTCCGTCCCGGCAGTGATCCCCGCCATCGCGGCCGAAGCTCCGCCGTCGCCGCCCCGGTTTGTGCTGCGGCCGCGTCACAAGCGCTATGCCTTGCTCGCCGCTTCGGTGACGTTCGCGGCCGCGCTCGGCGCCGTCGTCGGTGCGCTCGCAACCGGCGGATCGGCGCCGCCATCGGCCAAGCCCGACGTCGTGGCCATCGAGCAGAACAAGGCGATGCAGCAGTCGATCGCCAAACTCAACAGAGAGTTCGCCACACTGAAGACGAACCTAGAGCAGACGACCAAAGCGGCGCATACGCAGATCGCCAAGATTTCCGATCGGCTCGAGCATCAGGCCGGCGAGATCACCGGTTCGATCCAGGCGCCGCAGACAATATCCGCCACGCCAATGGCTATGCAGACGCCAGTGCCGCTGCCGCGCCCGGGGCAGCGCGTGGCCGCGGTCGAGCCATCGCGCCTCTCGGTGGTGCCGGACTGGACCATCCATGACTTCCGTGGCGGCTATGTTTTCGTGCAAAGCCACGGCGAGATTTATCAAGTCCAGCTCGGCGCGCCGCTGCCCGGCCTCGGTCCGGTGCAGTCGGTCAAGCGGCAGGATGGCCGCTGGATGGTGCTGACGCCAAAGGGCATCATCGTGTCCATGCGCGACCGCCGCTATTTCGAAGACTTCTAAGCGTCAGCTCAAACCGCGACGGCTAGGCGGCGCCTGCGGGCGCCGCTTTTCATTTCTGCGTGAGCCCATAGCTTGCCTCCCCAAACCGTGTCAGATTTGCCGTGCCGGACCGGTGCAGGTAAAGGCATGCGCGGCGCACTGCTGGGACTTCTGACGGCGTCACTCGGCGTCCTGGCCGCGGTAGGCCAGGCTTCGGCGCAAGGCGCGGCACCGCCGGCCAAGCCGGAAATGATGACAAGCTGCCCGGGTCTGGTGGCGGCGAGGCCGGCCTTCGTGCAGCCCGCCGCCTTTCGGCTTGCGGCGCTGAACGCCGATCAGGTGCGCATCACCTATATCGGCCACGCGACTTTCCTGATCGAAAGCCCGCAACTCGTGCGCATCGCCACCGACTATAGCGACTATGTCAGGCCGCCGGTGTTGCCCGACATTGTGACCATGAATCACGCGCACCCCACCCACTACACCGATCATCCCGATCCGGCCATCAAGCACGTGCTGCGCGGCTGGGCCGAGGATGAAAAGCCGGCCCGCATCGACCTCACGTACAAAGACGTGCGCGTGCGCAACGTGCCGACCAATATCCGCACCTTCGACGGCGGCACCGAGCGGCACGGCAATTCGATCTTCATCTTCGAAGTGGCCAACCTGTGCATCGCCCATCTCGGCCATCTGCATCACACGCTGACGCAACAGCAGCTCGACGAAATCGGACGCGTCGACGTGGTGCTGGTGCCGGTGGACGGCAACTACACGCTCGACCTCGACGGCATGGTCGAGGTGCTGCATGCGCTGAAGGCGCCGCTGATGATTCCCATGCACTATTTCAGCGCCTCCACGCTCAACCGCTTCCTCGATCGCGTGCGGCTGGAGTGGGACGTGGACATCGCGCCGGTCCCGTCCACCGTCGTCTCGAAGTCGAGCCTGCCGGCCAAGCCGAAAGTCCTGGTGCTGCCCGGCCATTGAGGCGCATGCCGGCCTTCGAGCAATTCATGGGAACCAAAGTGCTACGGCTTGCGTTCAACGGAGCGTGAGTTTGCGGGCAAATCGGGATTTCCCAATGATGCAGACGTGGAGCGGATGGAAGCGCTTTTCCGATGGGCGGGGCGATGCGATCGAAGCGCCGGCGGGCCCCGGGGTCTATGAGGTGCGCCACGCCATGACCGGCCGGGTACTGGCGTTCGGTTACAGCGGGGAGGTGGCGAAATCGATCGTCGAGTTGACGTCGAATGACGGCGTCGGCCTGTGGGCGAGGTTGCTGGGCCGGCAACCGCTCTCCGCCCGCCTCTCCGATCTTGAATATCGCGCCTTTGCGGCCGCCAGCCGCGCCGACGCCAGGACCGCCGCGCAACGGCTGCTGGGATTGCGTCAGAGCGCCTGGCGCCGGCGCATGGAACTGGGTTCGGCGGCCCGCCACCCGGGCTGAATTTTGCGCAAGGCTAAAAGGCGCGGCCGGCGCTTTGCCGGCCGTTTCATTTTAGCGCGGCGGCTTCCGCGGGTGTGCGGTATCCGTATAGAGTACCGCAGTCTCAATGGATCAACGCGCATGCCTTACGCAACGACCGGCGACAACGTGCGGCTCTATTACGAAGAGGTGGGGCAGGGCGTGCCCATCCTGTTCGTGCATGAATTCGCCTCCGACTATCGCGGCTGGGAGCCGCAGATGCGCGAGTTCGGCAAGCGCTACCGTTGCATCACGTATTCGGCGCGCGGTTACACGCCGTCGGATGTGCCCGCAGATCCCGGCGCTTACAGCTATCAGCACGTGATGCGCGACGCCGTCGCCGTGCTCGATCATCTTGCGATCGACAAGGCGCATCTCATCGGCCTGTCGATGGGCGGCTACACCGCGTTGCAGGTCGGACTGAATCATTCCGCGCGCGTGCGCTCGATGACGCTCGCCGGCACCGGCTCGGGCAGCGAACGCTGGTACACGGAAGCGTTTCACAAAAGCTCGCGCGAGCTTGCCGATATATTCGAACGCGACGGCTCGGCCAAAGTGGCGGCGACCTACGGCAACGGGCCGAGCCGCGTGCCCTTTGCCATCAAGGACGCGCGCGGCTTTGCCGAATTTCTCAAGCGCCTGGCCGAGCACGACGCCAAGGGCTCGGCCAATACCTCGCGCGGCTTCCAGGGCGCGCGGCCGTCGCTGTACGATTTCGAGGACGCCATCAATCGGCTCGCGATCCCGGCGCTGATTGTGGTCGGCGACGAGGACGACCGTTGCATCGAGCCGAGCCTGTTCTTGAAAGCGGTGCTTCCTGCCTCCGGCCTGGTGATGTTTCCCAAGACCGGCCATGTGGTGAATTTGGAGGAGCCGGACCTGTTCAACGAAGTGATCGGGGACTTCCTCGCCCGCGTCGACGCCGGCCGCTGGGGCCTGCGCGATCCGCGCTCGCTGCCGGAAAATTCGGCGCCGCTGCTGTGGAACCGGAAGACGGGCAAGCCAATTTAAGACGAGGGATCGGTCAGGAATGGGCCATGCTGAAATGGGCGTTTGTTTTTCTGATAATCGCGATCGTTGCCGGGATTTTCGGCTTCACCGGCGTCGAGCAAGCCTCCGCCACCATCGCGCAGTGGCTGTTCGGAATTTTCCTGGTGCTGTTCCTGGGAGCGCTGGCGATCGGACTTGCCATCGGGGCGAAGCTGCTTTCCTAGCTCGGTGCGCGTGACCGCAGCCCACCGGGTGGGCAGCACGGCACATGACGCGGCGCATTGCCAAGGCAGGGAAACGCCGTTATTGCGAGGCGCCGGGACAGCTTTGCAACACGGCAGAAATTCCCGCGATGACCGCCAAACTGCTCGATGGAAAAGCCATCGCCCGCGACATTCGTGCGGGCATCAAGGATCGCGTCGCGGCCTTGCGCGGCCGCTACGGAATAACGCCTGGGCTCGCCGTCGTGCTGGTCGGGCGCAATCCGGCATCGCGGCTTTACGTCAACAACAAGATCAAGGCCTGCGCGGAAGTCGGCATTCGTTCCGCATTGCATGAATATCCCGCCGAGGTCGATGCCGGCGAAATCATCGATTTGATCGAGCGGCTGAATGCCGATCCGGCAATCCACGGCATCCTGGTGCAGCTGCCGCTGCCGGCGCACCATGACATCCAGGCCGTGCTGCGCACCATCGCCATGGAGAAGGATGTCGACGGCTTCCACCTCTACAACGTCGGCGGCCTGGTGCTCGGCGACACGGTCTTTCCGCCCTGCACGCCCTATGGCGTGGTCAAGCTGCTCGATTGGGCCGGCATCGACCTCGCCGGCAAGAACGTCACCATCGTCGGCGCCAGCAATATCGTCGGCAAGCCGATGGCCTTGATGCTGCTCAAGCGCGAGGCGACGGTGGCGATCTGCCACGTCCACACGCGGGACCTCGCCCAATACACGATCCTCGCCGACATCCTGGTGGTGGCGGCGGGCGTGCCCAATCTCATCATCCCGCAGATGATCCGCACCGGCGCCGTCGTCATCGACGTGGGGATCAATCGCTTGCAGAACGGCAAGCTTGTCGGCGACATCGATTTCGAGGGCGTGTCCCGCAAGGCGGCCTACGTCACGCCGGTGCCCGGCGGGGTCGGCCCGATGACGGTGACCATGCTGTTGGAAAACACCGTGGTTGCCGCCGAGCGGGCGCTCGACAGACGCGCCGGCACGGCCGTTGCGCCGGCAGACGCCGATGCGGGCCTGATCGCGTTGTCCGACTCCGATTAACGCGAGTCACGCCAACCGAAAACCGGTGAAATTGGAGCTCTTTCGTCATGTTGTCATCGCATCTTGCCGAATCATTTTTGCGCTAAAGCGGAGTCATTCCACGCTGAACACCGCGTAACGTGAGTTCTATTGATCGTTTAAATATTGATTTGGGGGGGCCTCATGAACGGACGTGAGATGGCCTGCAAGGTCCGCTCCACCCAATAGCGGACAAACGCACGTAAGGTTGTCCGCGAATGGGATGGACCGGCCGTGCTCCTGCCCCGAACAAGCCCTTAGAATTGGGTCGGGGTTTTGAAGAGCACGAGGAGCACACGCCATGCCCAGAAAGAAAGACATCGAAGTTGTCCGCGCAATTGGGATCGACACTGGCAAGAACACGCTGCACATGGTTGGCCTGGATGAGAAGGGCGCAATCGTTCTGCGTGAAAAGGTGTCCCGCGGCCGCATTGCCGCACGACTTGGGAACGTGCCGCCATGCCTGATCGGAATCGAAGCTGGCATGGCCACGCACTACATGTCCCGTGAGCTGGTTGCGCTCGGTCACCGGGTCAAACAGGTGCCGCCGGCATATTCCAAACCGTTCCGGCAAGGCCAGAACGACTTCCGTGATGCCCAGGCGGTTGCGGAAGCTGTGCAACGTCCTTCGACGCGCTGCGTTCCGATAAAGACCGACGATCAAATGGACCTGCAAGCGCTGCACCGCGTGCGTTCTCGCCTGATCGGGGATCGGACAGCTGTGATCAATCAGCTTCGTGGCTTTCTTCTGGAGCACGGCATCCCCGTGCGGCAGGGGCCTCGCTTTCTGCGGCAACAACTGCCGCAGATCCTGGCCACGCGCGCCGATGTGCTGTCGCGCCGTATGGTCAGGATTCTCGGAGACATTGTCGACGACTGGGACTATCTCGATGAACGCATCAAAGGGGTAACCGATGAGATCGAAGGTCTGGCACGCAGCGACGCGAGCTGCGGGCAGTTGATGACTGTTCCGGGTATCGGCCCGATCATTGCGAGCGCGACGATTGCTGCGATTGGCAACGGAACCTTGGCCGTATCACGAAGCGTGGAAATCGCTATCTCCGAACGCTCTTCGTACAAGGCGCCCGCGCCATCCTGCTTCACCCGACGAGCTGGGCGAAGCATAGCTTTGGACCCTGGCTCACGGCGCCTACATCGCAATGTCCTGGTCATCGCACTGGCCAACAAGCTGGCACGCATCGCTTTGACCGTCTTGGTTCAAGGACGCAGTTACGAAACACGCGTTGAACCCGCGGCCGCGTAATTGAACAGAATGAGCTCTACCGAGGGAGGTGAAAGTGGGTCGCTAACATCGAAGATCAGGAACCTGTCATTCCCGCCGAGGTCTGCGAGTTGGATTGAGGAGATGGAGAAACGGTCTGACCGTCACATCCGTGATCTGGTGGCACTTACGGCCTTTTAGGGCCTCGACGCGAATGAGATCGGATGTGCGCGGATATCCATGATGGCCGGGTGCAAAACGCTCCCTTCAAAGGGCCGAATACAGATGAGCCAGACCAATTATCTCCAGATCGTCAAATCCAGCTTGCAACGCACGGCCGGTCCATACAGAAGTGCCATTAGCAACCAACGCACAATTGGGAGATTTACGACCCCACTGGGGCTACAGCTATCGCGTTAGGCAAATAATTATTAGACGAGCTAGTCCAGTGTGCGAACAGTCCAGCTTGCATGCTCGACGAACGGAGTTTTACTAAGCTCTGCTACAACTTGATCAAGCTCTGCGGGTTCAGCGGTGTTAGCAACGAGAGTCGCCACGAGTTCGACGGAGCTTTGGTCGCGCTCAATAACCTCGACCTCGCGAACAGGATAATTGGCACCATCAAGCTTTGATTCCAGCAGATCGCGCGTCGTCTCGAGATGATCAAGGTCTGTTGTGGCACGCATTTCATAAGTCGCCTCTGTCGAAACCTCACTGATAGGCGCCCGGTTAATTGCGTTGACCAAGGGACGCAGCAAAGTATTGCCGGCGAGCACAAAGAGAGTCAAAGCAATCGCCTGTAAGGCTAAGTTTGCTCCCGCGCAGGCTCCAACCGCCGCCGAGCACCATAATGTTGCTGCGGTGTTGAGGCCCCAGACGTTCTTGCCTTCTTTCATAATGACGCCCGCGCCGAGAAATCCGACACCGGAGACCACGTAAGCAACAACCTGCGTTGCACCAGCTGTGCCGTTGAGGTGCATGCCGATGTCTACAAACGTAGCGGAACCCACAGCGACCAAAACGTTAGTTCGTAAACCACCGCTTCTTTGCCGATATTGACGTTCCGCTCCAATTATTGTGCCAAGAACGAATGCTGCCATGAGACTGACCAGCATGTTGAAAAAGTTGCCGATGGCGAACGAGTGCAATATTGCCATTTCGATCTGTCCGTTGCATCCGACTCAAATTGGAACCTGCCGTCCAATCTCGACAAGTTGGTCACTCGGTATCTTCAAGAACTCACTCAAGCGCGCGGCATTTCGGAACAAAAGTGCGAATACCGTTGTCTGCCAGACCGGGTAGTCCTCTGCCATCGGCCCGAGAAACAATTGTATCGTGGCCAACGTAGTAAGTTACATCATCACGATTGATGTTGCAGCCGATGACTCTTGCGTCTGCTAGTAGTTGCGGGATATCTGCTGTCTCCATAAAGCCGTAGCTGACGTCAGCTCGCCAGAAATTAGGGGTCAACTGGGTCACGGCTAGGCCGTTCTCCCGTGCAACGCGAGGTGTCAAAGCAAAACTTAAACGGATTAACAGCAGCGATTCGTGTAGTGATCGATTGTGTTTAAGATGCCAGTTCAGGACTGGCGGAACCCCCTGAGCAGAGCGTGTGAAGAAAACGGCAGAGCCAGGAACACGTGGCACGGCGCCTGACTCTAATTCTTGCAACAGCGGATCGAGTGGCGTCGAGGCCTCCTGGATACAATCGTGCACCGCACTCGCGCCGCGATGCCATATCCACATCAGCGTGTAGACGGCGCAAGCCAGCAATAATGGCACATAGCCACCTTCAATAAACTTGGCCATGTTGGCGGCAAAAAAGGCGCAATCGACGACAAGAAACGCACCAGCGACCGTGCCTGCTTTAACTAGACCCCACCCCCACGGCCCCTCGGTCCGCGTGCGATACCAGCGCGCCAGCGCACTGTCTTTCTGGAACATCAAGAAGCGGTGGCGCCTGGTCACGACCGGTGAGGTGCCGGACGGTGTCGAGTTGCGGCCGGCGTGAGCAACACTCTAGAACGAGAAAGGACAAACAAGGTTTGGCACCTGACTGCGCTTGATGTGTCGGGTAGCCGATGACGATCCGAGGTGGCGGCAATCCGAATTCGGCTATGGCTGCAATGCCGCTGGGAGAATGGACCCGCCGCCTCGGAGCCTTGCCCGCAGAAGCGTATGACTGCTTCATGGTCGGGCTCCCCATATGGGGTTCAGGCGAATACAAGCGTGGTTCGCGCGATTGATCGCGGCCAATGGCAGGCTCCCCTCGGATCATCGCGCGGCCAACCCCCCGATCGCCGGCAGTCTGCCGCCGTGCTCGCGTCCGTCAAGGACAAGCCCTTCGGCGGCGCTGAAGAAGCGCCGTCCTTGACCGCCGCTGCGCGCGACGGCGATGGAAATGTACGGTCGGGACGGAAGAATGCTCGCGGCGCGGGTCGAACAAAAGAATGGAATTACAAAGGATAACAAAAATGGCGTGATGCTACCTTGACAAATAAAGCCCCATACAAGCCGTATGCCTTAATTGGGCCCGTACGGATCTGTGCGGGGGGCGCGAGGTAACTCGCCTCCCTACCGCGAACGCAGCCATTCAGCGCCAGCACCGACCCTTGTCCGCTGTTAGTCGGAACCAGGCTCAATTGTGCCGGAGGATCTGCCAACGGCGCTACTGACGCCGGCGTGCGTTGATTCGGATGAATGCTCGGAAAGACGAGTCGGACTACACGTCCACGCTCGCGCTCAGCGCGTTGTCCTGGATGAATTGCCGGCGCGGCTCGACCAGATCGCCCATGAGCTGGTCGAACAGCACATTGGCCTCATCGACTTCCTTGATGCGGACCTGCAGCAGCGAGCGCGCGTTGGTGTCGAGCGTAGTCTCCCACAATTGCTCGGGATTCATCTCACCCAGGCCTTTGTAGCGCTGCATGCTGATGCCCTTGCGGCCGGCGCCGGTGAGCGCCTCGAACAGGCCGACCGGCCCATAGATCGCCATGGTCTCGTCCTTGCGGCGCAGCATGGCCGGCGGCGTCGGGCGCGGATAGACCTGCTGCAGACTGGCGGCGAATTCGTCGAGCTTGCGGGCGTCGGCGGAGCCGAGCAGCGCCTGGTCGATGATGGCGATTTCCTTGACGCCGCGCACGGTGCGCTCGAAGTGAAAGCCTTCCTCGTCAAAGGTGCCCTTCCAGCCGCGTTCGGTCTCGTCCTCGAGCGCGTCGAGCCGCTTGGCGATGTAGGCGGCGGCGGCGGCGCCGGTCTTGAGATCGGACGTGACACTTGGCGTCAACACGCCGGCAATGGCTGCCTGCTCGATCACCTTGCGGTTATAACGGCTGTGCAACCCTTGCAGGATGGTGCGAATGGCGCGCGCTTCTTCGACCAGCGTGAGCAGGTCTTGTCCGCCGCGTTCCTCGCCGGACGCCAGTTTCAGTACCGAATCCTCGAGCCCGGTCGCGATCAGGTAATCCTCGAGCGCGCGTTCGTCCTTGAGATATTGCTCGGACTTGCCGCGGTTGACTTTGTAGAGCGGCGGCTGGGCGATGTAGATGTGGCCGCGCTTGATCAGCTCTTCCATCTGCCGGAAGAAGAACGTGAGCAGCAGCGTACGGATATGGCTGCCGTCCACGTCGGCGTCGGTCATGATGATGATCTTGTGGTAGCGCAGCTTGTCGGGATTGAACTCGTCGCGCCCGATGCCGGTGCCCAGCGCGGTGATCAGAGTGCCGATCTCCTGGCTGCCCAGCATTTTGTCGAAGCGCGCGCGCTCGACATTGAGGATCTTGCCGCGCAGCGGCAGCACCGCCTGGAATTCGCGGTTACGGCCCTGCTTGGCGGAGCCGCCGGCCAAGTCGCCCTCGACGATGAACAGTTCGGACTTGGCCGGGTCCCGCTCCTGGCAGTCGGCGAGCTTGCCCGGCAATGACGAGATGTCGAGCGCGCCCTTGCGGCGCGTCAAATCGCGCGCCTTGCGCGCGGCCTCGCGCGCGGCGGCGGCTTCCACCACCTTACCGACGATGACGCGCGCTTCCTGCGGGTGAATTTCGAACCAGTCCTGCAAAGCCTGATTGATCACGTTCTCGACCACCGGGCGGACTTCCGAGGACACCAGCTTGTCCTTGGTCTGCGAGGAGAATTTCGGGTCCGGCACTTTGACCGAGAGCACCGCAGTCAGGCCTTCGCGGCAATCGTCGCCGGTGAGCGCCACCTTTTCTTTGCGCGTGGTGCCCAGCGTCTCCGCGTATTGCGTGACCTGACGGGTCAGTGCGCCGCGGAAGCCGGCGAGATGCGTGCCGCCATCGCGCTGCGGAATGTTGTTGGTGAAGCAAAGCACGCTCTCGTGGTAACCGTCATTCCACCACAGCGCGCACTCCACCGTGATGCCTTCGCGCTCGGCCTTGATCATGACCGGCTTGGGAATCAGCGGCGTCTTGTTGCGGTCGAGATATTTCACGAATTCCTCGACGCCGCCTTCGTATTTCATCTCCTCGCGCTTCTCGACAGCATGCCGCATGTCGGACAGCACGATATTGACGCCGGAATTGAGGAAGGCCAGTTCGCGCAGGCGATGCTCGATCGTGGCGAAATCGAACTCCACCATGGTGAAGGTCTTCGGCGACGGAAAGAACGTCACTTCGGTGCCGCGCTTGCCGCCGCTTTCGCCGACGACTTTCAGCGGCGCCACCGCGACGCCGTCGGCGAATTCCATGAAATGCTCTTTGCCGTCGCGCCAGATTGTGAGCTTGAGCCAGCGCGACAGCGCGTTGACCACCGAGACGCCGACGCCGTGCAACCCCCCGGACACCTTGTAGGAATTTTGGTCGAATTTTCCACCGGCATGCAGTTGAGTCATGACCACTTCGGGGGTCGACACGCCTTCGCTGTGCATCTCGGTCGGAATGCCGCGGCCGTTGTCGACCACGGTCACCGAGCCGTCGGCGTTGAGCGTGACCGTCACTCGATCTGCGAAGCCGGCAAGCGCCTCGTCGATAGCGTTGTCGACCACCTCGTAGATCATGTGGTGCAGGCCAGAGCCGTCGTCGGTGTCGCCGATATACATGCCCGGCCGCTTGCGCACGGCATCGAGGCCTTTGAGGACCTTGATCGATTCCGCGCCATAGTCGCTGTCGTCGGATGCTAGATTGCGGGCCGGTTCAGCCATTGGCTTGAGCCTCAAAACGAGCAGAGAAATGAGTCGAATTTGTTATTTGGTGTGACACGAAATTCGGGCCTCGTACAGAGCAAAGTAACAAGAGATAATATGTTGATTCACAAAGGATTTTTAAAGTGTTGCGAGGCGAAAATTAGGCCTTTTTTGCTTCCGATTTGCGATCGATTCGCCGCGCCTAACGGTCGCGACCAAACGCGCCTCGTCGCTGTCATCGTGTGGCCATGCAAAGCATACACATCGGTTTGGCTTGCCTCCGGGCGCGGCTTGGCCTCTAAGCAGGGGCGCACCCGCCTGAAATGAATTCGTTGCCTATGCGCTGGTCCACCAAGTCGCTCGTACTTCCCCGCTTCGAGGTTCCGCACCGCCTGCGCGCGATTGTGCGGGCCCGGGAATCGAGCGTCATCGTGCTGGCGCTTGTCGTCGGTGTCTTTGGCGGCCTCGTCGTAGCCGCCATGGGCGAGGCGGTGAGCCTCATGCATCTGACGTTTTTCGGGCTCGACCCCGGCGAGCGGCTGTCGGGCCGCGGCATGCTCAACCCCTATTATGCGTTTTTCACTCCTTGCATTGGCGGGCTGCTGTTCGGCCTCATTACCGCCTACATCACCCGCCGGCGCGGCACCGAAGTCGACCCAGTCGAAGCCAACGCCTTGCACGGCGGGCGCATGTCGTTGCGCGGCAGCTTGATCGTGGCGGCACAGACGGTGTGGTCGAGCGGGGTCGGTGCTTCGGTCGGTCTGGAGGCCGGCTATACCCAACTCGCCAGCGGCATCGCCTCCAAAATCGGGCAGGCCTTCCGCCTGCGTCGCAGCGATATGCGCATCCTGGTCGGCTGCGGTGCCGCCGCGGCGATTGCCGGCGCCTTCGGCGCGCCGCTCGGCGGCGCCTTCTACGGCTTCGAGCTGATCATCGGCAGCTATTCGATCGCTTCGCTCGCGCCAGTCGGGATGGCGGCTTTGGTCGGTTACTTGACCGCGCAGACCTTCGCCCCCGATCGGCTCGGTATCGAGACCGGCGCGGTGTCGAGCCTGGCCGTGCATGACGTGGTGATCGCCGGCGGCGTCGGCCTCCTCGCGTCGATCTTCGGCATAGCGCTGATGCGCGGGGTCGCCGCCTGCGAGGTGCTGTTTTCGCGGCTGCGGGTGCGGCCGGCGTTGCGGCCGATGGTCGGTGGGGCGGTGGTCGGTATGTTGGCGATGATCTCGCCGCAGGTGATGTCGTCCGGGCATGGCGCTCTGCATCTGACCGGCATTTTCAAATTGCCGCTCGCGACCATCGCGCTGATTTTCTTGCTCAAGGCGCTGGCTTCAATCGTTTCGCTCGGCACCGGTTTTCGCGGCGGCCTGTTCTTCGCCTCGCTGCTGCTCGGCGCGCTGGGCGGACAATTATTCGCTGTCGGGCTCAACACGGTGTGGCCGGGCTTGCACGCCGACCCTGACGCCTACGCCATCATCGGCATCGGTGCGTTGTCGGTCTCGGTAATCGGCGGGCCGCTAACCATGACATTCATCGCGCTGGAGACGACTGGCGACTTATGGCTGACCACCGCGGTGCTGATCGCGGTGATCGTCTCGATGCAGGTGACACGCGAATTCTTCGGCTATTCGTTCACCACCTGGCGCTTCCACCTGCGCGGCGAGACCATCCGCAGTGCTGCCGACGTCGGCTGGATCAGGGATTTGACGGTCGGCCAGATGATGCGCTCGGACGTGCGCACGACGCCTGTTGAGACGCCGATCTCGGCGTTCCGCGAGGCCTTTCCGCTTGGCTCGACCAACCAGGTGATAGCGGTCGACGAGGACGACCGCTATGCCGGCATCATCATCGTTCCGGAAGCACATGCGGCGGATCTTCCTGCCACCGCATCGGTGCGCGAAATCCTTCACCACGCCGATCACATGCTGCTGCCACAGTTGACGGCACAGGAAGCGATCGCCGCCTTCGACCGCTTCGAGGCGGAAGCATTGGTGGTGGTCGACTCGGCCGAGCGCCGGCAGGTGATCGGCCTGCTCAGCGAGGCGCACGCATTGCGGCGTTATTCCGATGCGTCGGAGCGGCAGCGGCGGGAATTGCTGGGAGAGACATAGCTAACCCGGTGGAATGTTACGATCCGGGCACCACCATACCGGATCGGACTTCGAATACTTGTGCGCGGCCGACAATATCGCCGAAGGCCGCCGGATCGGCGCCGGTCATCCACACTTGCGCGCCGAGGTTCGACAGCGCGTCATACAGGGCCGCGCGGCGGTCCGGATCAAGGTGGGCGACGATCTCGTCGAGCAGCATGAGCGGCGCGAAGCCGGTCATATCCTTGATCAGCCCGGCATGGGCGAGCACCAGGCGGATCAGCAGCGCTTTCTGTTCGCCGGTCGAAGCGTTCGATGCCGGGATGCCCTTGCCGGCATGGGTGACGGCGAGATCGGACCGATGCGGGCCGTCGAGGGTGCGCCCGGCGGCGGCGTCGCGCGCACGGGTGTCTTTCAGCAGGGCGCGGTAGCGGTCCTCGATCTCGATGGCGCTGTGGTTGGGCAGCAGTTTTTCCATCCAGCCGTCGAGCGCGATCTCTGCGCGCGGAAAGCCTTTATCGCGCGCTGCGGCGAGCGCCGCCGAAAGCCGCGCGACCGTCTCGGCGCGTGCGGCAGCGACCGCCACAGCGACCTCGGCCGTCTCGTGCTCCACCGCATCGAGCCAATGGGAATCGCTGCGGGCGTCTTCCAAGAGCCGGTTGCGTGAGCGCAATGATCGTTCAAGTGCGGCGACGCGGCTGGAATGCTGCGCATCGACGGCCAGCACAAGACGATCAAGAAACCGGCGGCGCTCGGACGCCGGGCCGTTGAACAGCGGATCCATGGCGGGTGTGAGCCACACCACGCGCAAATGATCGGCGAAGGCCGCCGCCGAGGAGACGCTCTCCCGGTCGACGCGGCACTTGCGCGAGGGCGCGGAATCCTCGCCCGCGGGCGGATCGATGCCGGTGCCGAGTGTGGCGAGGCCGAGCATGCCCTCGATCTCGGCCGACACCGCCCAGGCGCCGTCGCCTTCCGAGAACGCCAACTCTTCCATGGTGGCGCGGCGTAGGCCGCGGCCCGGCGCCAGCAACGAAATTGCCTCGATTAGGTTTGTCTTGCCGGCGCCGTTGGCGCCGGTCAGCACCACCGGTCCGGCCGGCCCAAGCTCGATCTGCGCGGCGTGATAACCGCGGAAATTGGTCAGCGTCAGGCGGCAGATGGAGGCGGCGGTCATAGGCGAGCCTTACCGCCGGCAATGCGGGAGATCAAACCCGCATTGGCATCAGCACATAGAGCGCACCCTTGGCGTCCTTGTCCTGGATCAACGTCGGCGAGCCGGGATCGGCAAACTTTAGCACGGCCACCTCGCCTTCAATCTGCGCGGCGATGTCGAGCAAGTAGCGCGAATTGAAACCGATATCGAGCGGGTCGGATTCGTATTCGACTTCGAGTTCTTCGGTCGCGCTGCCGGAATCCGGATTGGTCACCGACAGCACCAGCTTTCCGCCGATGATCGACAGTTTGACGGCGCGGCCGCGTTCACTCGATACCGTGGAGACGCGGTCGACCGCCGCCTCGAAATCCTTCTTGTCGACGACCAAGCTCTTGTCGTTGTTGGCCGGGATCACGCGCGCATAATCCGGGAAGGTGCCGTCGATCAGCTTAGAGGTGAGCACTACGTCGCCGATCGAGAAGCGGATCTTGCCGGCGGACAATTCTATAGCCACTTCGCCTTCACCGGTTTCGATCAGCCGCTGCACCTCACCCACGGTCTTGCGCGGCACGATGATGCCGGGCATGCCGGCCGCGCCGTCGGGCAGCGGCAGTTCGACCTGCGCGAGACGATGGCCGTCTGTCGCCACCGCGCGCAGCGTTGCATTCTTGGCGGTCCCGGCCGTGTGCAGGTAGATACCGTTCAAGTAATAGCGGGTCTCCTCGGTGGAGATGGCGAACTGAGTCTTGTCGATCAGCCGTTTAAGATCGGCGGCGGCAAGCTTGAAGGCATGCGTCATCTCGCCGGCAGCGAGATCGGGGAAGTCGCTTTCCGGCAGCGTCTGCAGCGTGAAGCGCGAGCGCCCGGCGCGCAGCGAAAGCACGGCGCGGTCGCCAGAACCCTCGATTACGATCTGCGCGCCCTCAGGCAGTTTGCGCACGATCTCGTAGAACATGTGCGCCGGCACGGTGGTGGCGCCGCCCGGCGACACCTCGGCGGCGATGCTGTCGATGACTTCGAGATCGAGGTCGGTCGCTTTCATGCTGAGTTTGCCCTTGTCGGCCTTGATCAGCACGTTGGCGAGAATCGGAATGGTGTTGCGCCGTTCCACCACGCGATGCACGTGGCCCAGCGACTTCAGCAGTTCTGCACGCTCGACTGTAACTTTCATTGGGAAACCCGCTTCGGCGCCTATGAAAAGGCCTTAAAACCAAGGCGCGACGCCAAGCCGGCCGTTCGCGGAATGCGGGGCCGGGGAGCAAAGGTGGCGAAACTGCGCGGATTGCGCAAGGGCGTGTTTTTAGTCCCCGATCATATCCCCAGGGCGTCCACAGCCGGGGCTGACCCTGTCCCCCGAAAAAAGGGGAGAGGACTACTCCTGCAATTGGCGCTTGAGGATCTCAATCTCCTCGGCCAGCGCCATGTCGTTGCCGACCAGACCCTCGATCTTGCGCACCGCGTGCAACACCGTGGTGTGGTCGCGGCCGCCGAAGCGCCGGCCGATTTCCGGCAGCGAGCGCAACGTGAGGGTCTTGGCCAGATACATCGCCACCTGCCGCGGGCGCACCACATTGGCGGTGCGCCGCGACGACAACAGGTCCGACCGGCTTACATTGTATTGCCGCGCCACCACCCGCTGGATGTCCTCGATCTTGACCCGCTTGGGCTCCTGCGGGCGGATCAGATCGCGCACCTCGCGCTCGGCCATCTCTAGCGTGACAGCATGACCGGTCAGCTTGTTGTGGGCGAGCAGGCGGTTGAGCGCGCCTTCCAGGTCGCGGCCGTTATGGGTGACGGTCTTGGCGATGTAGCCCAGCACCGGCAGCGGCACGTCGAAGCTCGGATGGTGCGATCTTGCCGCGGTCACGCGCGATTTGAGGATTTCGAAGCGTAGTTCCTCGCCGAGCGGCCCCATCTCCACCACCAATCCCCCGGCCAGCCGGGAGCGGACACGGTCGTCGAGGCTTTCGAGGTCCGACGGTGGGCGGTCGGAAGCGATCACCACTTGGCGGCCGGCGTCGATCAGCGCGTTGAGCGTGTGGCAGAACTCGGCCTGCGTTGATTTGCCTTGCAGAAACTGCAGGTCATCGATCACCAAGACGCCGATTCCGCGCAGCGCTTCCTTGAAGGCGAGCGCGGTCTGCGTGCGCAGCGCCGAAACGAACCCGTACATAAATTTTTCGGCGGTGAGATAGAGCACCTTGCGCTCGCCCAGGGTATTGCCCGTCCAGGTGACCGCCTGCAGCAGATGTGTCTTGCCGAGGCCGACGCCGGCATGAATGTAGAGCGGGTTGAACATCACCGGGTCGCCGCGCTTGGCGGCGGCCACTTGCTTGGCGGCGGCTTGGGCGAGCGTGTTGGAGCGGCCGACCATGAAGGTGTCGAATGTCAGTCGGGCGTCGAGCGGCGAGCCGCCGAGCGCCTCGTGCGCGGTCGCGTCGCCGGCCGGCAGCGAGCGTCCATTGCCGTTGCCGTTCAAGCGGCCGCCATCGCCGCCGCCCATCTCGAGCTCAGCCTTGGGCTTGACAATGGCCGAGCGTAAAACCGCCGAGCGCACGACCAACTCAACGCGGTTGACTTGCTTTTGTTCCGCCTGCCAACAGGCCAGCACCCGCTCGGCATAATGCGATTGGATCCAGCTCTTGAGAAAGCGCGTGGGCACCGACAGGCGCACGGTTCCTTCCTCGATGGCCTCCAAGTCCATGCGCGCGAACCAGCTCGAATAAATGTCTTCGCCGATCTCCGCGCGCAAGCGTCCCTTTACCCGTGACCAGCTCTCGTCATCTACGTTCGACATTTTCTTATTTCTCGTTTCTGAAGACTGTTTGAACGGACTCAGGTGGCTGCTGGCCAGACGGTGTAATGCAACCGGCGTGCCGGAAACGGGACGCAACAGACTCGATCACGATGCCATTGGGAGGTTGTTGGGTCGCTGGAGGCGTTCAGGCCGCGCGGCGCAACATGCGGCGTCTGGTCGAGGCTGCTGCGCCTCAGCCCGCCGGCGGAGGCGTTGCGCCTCGGCTGCTGATCATGAACGCGGACGAACTAAGGGAGGCAAGCTTCAAGGACCGAACAACGCGGTAAACACAGGCGGGAGGTGCTAAGACGCAGGGTGAAACCGTATCGGATGATGTCCATCCAAGGGTACCGGCGTTGTTCGTCAAACCGCGTCCCGCTGCTGTCATAGTCTCCCCTCCAAATTGTTTTCCGGACGTTTGTCCGTTGGTCTCGCTCACGCCCGCTTCGCGGTAGTCTGCTCGCACCGTTGTCTGATCAAATGTCCGATTGCACGACGCCAATCCGCTGGAATCCGACATTGAACTCTAAATCCGGCTCACCGGGATTTCGAATGGCCGCGTCTGACCCCAACAGGCAAACACGGGCTGTTCTCATCTGCGATGAGCGTGAAACGCGACCTTGTTTTGATAACGCCCAGGACTTTCAGGCGCGCTGTTCAAAAATACACAAGCGTTTCCGTCCCGCAATGAAAATCGCGGATGCGCGCATGCCATATGGTGAAAACGCGTGGCGCAGCGAAAGCACGCCTGTGCATAAATTGGTTGGCAACGCCTTGATGAGTCGCGCAGAATCTAAAAGATGAATTAAGATTATGAGCGCAGTGCGACGGCACAATAATAAAAAAATGAAAGCTAAAAGAAGCGCTCGTTAAATCTGTATTTTGTGGTCCTGCCCTCGGCATGCGTGTTAAGTCTTTAATGTCGCAAAAAAATTTGTGAGCGAATTTTAAGGGTAGCCCTCACTAAAAATGCGCGCCGCCATTGGCGTTTGCGCAGTCTGAGTAGCGTTATGTCAAGCAAATTCGCGGCGAGCAGATTTATTTGACGCCGCGATGACGGTTTGACGATGGTGAAGCGCATCTGAGTAGCGTCGTGCTACTCTCGGCATTCTCAAAACTTTGATGCGAAATGACGTGGCGCGACAGCGGGGCCGCGGCTCACTTGGCGAGTTTGGCGATCCGATGGGCGAGGCGCGACACTTTACGGCTCGCATTGTTCTTATGGACGACGCCGCGCTGCGCCGCACGCATGATCGCCGGCTCAGCCTCCTTGAACGCCGTCAATGCCGCCGTACGGTCGCCTTTGGCGATCGCTTCCTCGATCTTGCGGACCGAATTGCGCAGCACCGAGCGGCGAGCTTTATTGACAATCGTCCGGCGCGCGATCTTGCGCGTGGCTTTGCGGGCGGACTTAGTATTGGCCATGAGCCTCTCGTTCACAACTGGCGTTTCGTGACGGAAAGACCGCCTAAACGACCGATCTTTGCAAGAAAGCGTGGCGGAAGGATACCCCGCTGCCACGGGCGAGGCTTATAGTAAGGCCCCGGGCGGGCGTCAACGCCCACATAATACCGCCGATCAGGCCACCTGTTTGGCCCGCACTGCGTCGTGACCGGCGTAGACAGTGGCGCGGTCGGCGGCGGAAAACGCGGCGAGCGGCGGCTTGACCCAGGCAAGCATCGGGTCGTCATGAATATGCGCGAGCAGCGCCTTCACGCCGGAGACCAAGGGCTTGCCGTCGAATAGCTTGCGGATCGCGACTGCAGCGTCGAGTGCGCCCGCATCGCCTCCGCGCCATGCGCGCGCGCACAGATCGGCGTTGAGATTTGCGGTGGCCGAGATGCAGCCTGCGAACACGCCGCCGCGCGCTTCGATAAGTGCGGCCTCAGTCGACGGAAACACCGCGAAGTCGGGTGAAACTGCCGCCGCCGAGCGGGCATAGGCCATATCGCCTGAGGAATCCTTGAGACCCACGATGCGGGTGGGATACGAATCGAGCAGCCGTTTGATCAGTCCGACATGCCACGACAATCCCGACATCGCTGGGAAGTGATAAAGATAGATCGGTATCGGCTTGGCCGATGTCGCCTGCACCAATGTGTCGATATATGCAACAAGTCCGTCGTCCGGCACGCCTTTGTAGTAAAAGGGCGGCAGTACCAGCGCGCCAGCAAAGCCGAGTTCGGCGGCGTAGCGGGTAAGCGCGACGGCGTCGGACGACTGCTGCGGCGCCAGTTCCCACCATCAGCCGGTCGAGCGGCAGACCTTCCGCTTTGTAGGCACTCATTACCACCATGCGTTCTTCGCGCGAGAACGAGGTTGCCTCGCCGGTGGTGCCGAGCACGTTCAGGCCATTGCAGCCATTGTCGAGCAGATAGCGCGCCAAATTGACCGCCCGTTTGACGTCGGGCGTACCGCTCTCGTCGATTGGGGTGGCGATGGCGGCGATCACGCCGGAAATGGTCTTGCGCAAGGAAGGCCTCCGTCTCGCTGTGGTCACCCGCTGACATTATACGCGGCGAGCGCCGCCATGTTGACGAACTGATTGTCCTTGGCGCCGAGTTGCACGATCTGCACCGGGCGGTCGAGGCCGACGAGAAGCGGCCCGATTACAGTCGCGCCGCCTAACTCCTGCAGCATTTTGGTAGAAATCGAAGCTGAATGGAATGCCGGCATGACCAGCACATTGGCCGGACCTGATAGCCGGCAGAACGGATAAGGATGCGGCAAGTGCCGGATTGAGCGCGACGTCAGCGGCCATTTCGCCGTCATATTCGAAATCGACGCGTTTGCTGTCGAGAATGCGCACCGCCTCGATCACACGCGCCGAGCGCTCGCCCTGCGGATGACCGAAGGTCGAGAAACGCCAACAGCGCTAGCCGCGGCTCGTAGCCGAGCCGGCGGGCGACGCCCGCCGCCTCGACGGCGATCTCGGCGATCTCGTGCGCTTCCGGCATTTCGGTGACGGCGGTGTCGGCCACCAGCACGGTGCGCCCGCGCGCCACTACCAGCGAGACGCCGATCACCCGGTGGCCCGGCTTGGGATCGATTACGCGGCGCACGTCCTCGAGCGCGACCGAAAAATTGCGGGTGACACCGGTCACCATGGCGTCGGCGTCGCCGAGCGCGACCATGCAGGCGGCGAAATGGTTGCGGTCGGTGTTCACCAGGCGTTGGCAATCGCGCAATAGGTAGCCGCGCCGCTGCAGCCGTTCATACAGATGATTGGTATAGACGATATTACGGGTCGAAAGCCGCGCATTGACGATCTCGATGCCTTCGCCAAGCTCAATGCCGGCTTCGAGCGCGGTGGCATGCACGCGGTCCTCGCGTCCGACCAGCAGCGCGGTACCCAGCCCTTGGTGCACGAAGCTCGCCGCGGCGCGGATCACCTGCTCTTCTTCGCCCTCGGCAAAGACCACGCTCTTGGGCTGCCGGCGCAGGCGCGCATAGACCTGCACCAGTGTTCCCGCGATCGGATCGCGCCGCGCGTTCAACTGATGACGGTAGGCGTCCATGTCGACGATCGGCTTGCGGGCGACGCCGGTGTCCATTGCCGCCTTAGCGACTGCGGGCGGTACCGTGGAAATCAGCCGCGGATCGAATGGCACCGGAATGATATAGTCCGGTCCGTATTTCGGACGCGCACCATAGGCGGCGGCGACTTCATCGGGCACATCCTCGCGCGCGAGATCGGCGAGCGCGCGGGCGGCCGCGATCTTCATCTCCATGTTGATTGCCGAGGCGCGCACGTCGAGCGCGCCACGGAAGATATAAGGAAAGCCGAGCACATTGTTGATCTGGTTGGGATAGTCGGAGCGTCCGGTTGCCATGATGGCGTCGTCGCGCACTTCCGCTACTTCCTCGGCGGTGATCTCGGGATCGGGATTGGCCAAGGCGAAGATGATCGGCTTGGCCGCCATCGACTTGACCATCTCCTTGGTGACAGCACCCTTGGCGGAAAGCCCGTAGAAAACGTCGGCACCGTCCATAGCCTCGGCGAGCGTGCGCGCCGAGGTCTTGACCGCGTAAGCCCGACTTCCACTGATTCATGCCGTCGGTGCGGCCCTGGTAGATCACGCCCTTGGTGTCGCACAGAATCAGGTTATCGGGCTTGAAGCCGATCGCCTTCGAGAGTTCCAGGCAAGCAATGCCGGCCGCGCCGGCCCCATTGCAAACGAGCTTGGTATGTTCGATGTCGCGGCCGGTCAGATCGAGCGCATTGATCAGTCCCGGCCGCCGAGATGATGGCGGTGCCGTGCTGGTCATCATGAAAAACAGGGATGTCGAGTAATTCGCGCAGCCGCTGCTCGATGATGAAGCATTCCGGCGCCTTGATGTCTTCGAGATTGATGCCGCCCCAGCCGGCGCCGAGATAGCGCACGCAATTGATGAATTGGTCGGGGTCTTCGGTGGAGACTTCAAGATCGATGGAATCGATATCGGCAAAGCGCTTGAACAGCACCGCTTTGCCTTCCATCACTGGTTTTGCCGCTAGCGCCCCGCGATTGCCGAGCCCGAGGATGGCGGTGCCGTTGGTGATGACGGCAACGAAATTGCCCTTGACGGTGTAATCGTAGGCGCGGCTCGGATCCTCGGCGATCGCCAGCACCGGGACCGCGACGCCCGGCGAATAGGCGAGCGAGAGGTCGCGCTGGGTTGCCATCGGCTTGGTGGCGATGACCTCCAGCTTGCCGGGCCGGCCGACGCTATGAAATTGCAGGGCTTCTTGATCGGTGAAGGTTGGCCTGATTGCGGCCGGCAGGGGGTTTTGTGGGCATTTCTTCCCTATGACATAACCGGTGCGGTCCGGCGAGGGCGACGTTAGCGGATGCAGCAGCGGTTGCTCAAGGGAAGGGCCGGCATAGGTTGAACTGGGCGGCGCCAGGGGGTAAGCGGTACCGTTGACGCTAAGGAAAATACCGCCGACCATGATCCGATTTCTGTTCCGATTCCTCGGCCTCATCCTGCTGGCCGCCGCCTTTATCCTGGTGATCTATGACGGCACCAAGTCGATCGCCGGCAACAGCCTCACTCTGACAACGGTGCAGGCTCTGTGGGAGCTGATCAACGCGGGTAGCCTGGCGAAGCTCAAGCCGCTGATCGCGCCCTATGCCAGCGGCCTGCTGTGGGATCCAGTGACGGTTGCGATCCTGGCGGCGCCGGCCTCGAGCCTTCTCGGGGTCGCCGGGATCCTGCTGCTGTTTTTCGGCCGCAAGAGAAAGCCGCTGATCGGCTATGCGCGCTAGCCCCTCGCGGCAGCGTGAATTCGGCGTGCGCCCGTCTGGCCGAGACGTGATCGGCGCCGGCATTTTGCCGCACCGTACTCCACACTATATTAGGCGCAAGAAATTGAGGGGGAGAACCAACCATGTTCGGATTCAAGAAAATTGCCATGCCGACGGCTGCAGAGGCGTTGCCCGGCCGCAGCGACGAGATCCGCACCGCAACCGAGCACTTCGTCAACCACCACGCGCTGAAAGGGCCTTATCCGGACGGCTCGCAAAAGGCTATGTTTGGGCTCGGCTGCTTCTGGGGTGCCGAGAAGAGCTTCTGGCAATTGGGCGATGGCGTCTATGTCACTGCCGTCGGCTATGCAGGGGGCGTGACGCCCAACCCGTACTACGAGGAAGTCTGCTCCGGCCGCACCGGCCACAACGAAGTCGTGTTTGTCGTCTACGACCCGAAGAAGATTTCCTACGAGACCTTGCTGCAGACCTTCTGGGAAGGCCACGACCCGACGCAGGGCATGCGTCAGGGCGCCGATGTCGGCACCCAGTATCGCTCCGGCATCTACACCTTCACGCCCGAGCAGAAGGCGGCGGCCGAGGCGTCGAAGGCGGTGTACCAGAAGGAGCTCAGCAAGAAAGGCCACGGCGCCATCACCACCGAGATCGTCGATGCGCCCGCGTTCTATTTAGCCGATGATTATCACCAGCAGTATCTGGCGAAGAAACCTTTCGGCTATTGCGGCCACGGCGGCACCGGCGTGTCTTGCCCGATCGGCACCGGCGCCAAGCTTACGCAGGCCGCCAGCGCCTGATATCGCCACCGTAAATTTAGATCGGCGCGGGCGCCCTTCCCGGGCGCCCGTTGCATTTCGGCGGAGCCGAAAACAGCTGCCGTCACGCGGGTTTATCGCGCCCGGCGGCTGGTGAGGGTTTATTAACCATATAAAGCGTTAATCGGGCTTAATTTCTTTAAGACGGCGCGGATTCGTTTGATGCGGGGAGCCCGATTTCTGTTGGCCGCTTTGGCCGCGCTGGCGGTCAGCGGCTGCATGCGGCATGATCCGAATGCTGCCGACCGCGGCCTGTTCACATCGCAGATCGCTGCGACACCGCAATCCGGCCAAGCTTACGCACAGCAGCCGTTGCAGCAGCCCTCCGTGTTGCAATATGCGCCGCCGGCTCCGCGCGCCGCGGCACCTCAATATGCGGCGCCGCAATACAGCACCGGTGGGTCCTACGCGGTGGCGGCAAGAAGCTATGCGGCGGAGGCATCCTATGAGCAGCCCTACACGCTCGGGGCCGGCGACAAGTTGCGCGTCGTAGTGTTCGGCCAGGACGGCATTTCAAACACCTACATCGTCGATGCCGGCGGCAATGTGAGCCTGCCGTTGATCGGCAGCGTGTCGGCGCGCGGCATCACGACGCAGCAGCTGTCGCAGCGAATTGCCGAGCGTCTCACGCAGGGCTACGTGCGCGAACCGCACGTGACGGTCGAAGTGGAAACCTACCGGCCGTTCTTCATCCTCGGCGAAGTGACCACGCCGGGGCAGTATCCTTACGTCGCCGATATGACGGTGGAGAAGGCAATCGCCATCGCCGGCGGGTTTGCCCCGCGCGCCTACAAGAGCATGGTCGAACTCACCCGCAGTGCGGCCGGCGAACAGATCAACGGCGAGGTGCCGCTCACCTATCCGCTGCGCCCGGGCGATACCGTGCTGGTCAAGGAGCGGTGGTTCTGATTTAGGCGCTGCGCGCGCCACGAACTCCGCTTCACCTCCCCCATGGGGGAGAGGTCGGATCGCGAAGCGATCCAGGTGAGGGGTTGCAGTCTATCGAGAATCTTGGAACCCCCTCACCCCAACCCTCTCCCCAACGGTGAGAGGGAGCAGTCTTGCGTGCGCAGCTTAACCGCCTATTTCTTCATATGCCCGCCGAGGAATTCCTGCGTGCGGCTCCAGGCGAGCGCGGCGGCGTCTTTGTTGTAGCTAGCGCGTTCGTCACAATAGAAACCATGCGCGGCGTTCGGGTAGACGTAGGTTTCCGCCTGCGGCTGCTTCCTCTTGATCTCGTCCACTGTGCTCATCGGGATTCCTTCGTCCTTTTCGCCGAAATGCATCTGCAGCGGGCACTTCGGCTTCTCATTGGCGAACTTGCCGATCATGCCACCGTAGAAGGCGACCGCTGCCGACAGGCCGGGAAGCCGGCAGGCAGCCAGAAACGCCGCGGTACCGCCCATGCAGAAGCCGATCACGCCAAGCGGACCGACGCCCTTGAGATCGCTTTGCGCGGCGGCAATGTCGTGCATCATGTGTTCCCAGTTGAGATTGCCGAGATAGCTGCGCGCATGGGCGATCTCATCGGGCGTATAGCCGCATTCGAAATCGCGCACGAAGCGGTCGAACACCGCCGGCGCCACCGCCACATAGCCGACCGCCGCCAGGCGGTCGCACACCGCGCGGATGTGATGGTTGACGCCGAAAATCTCCTGCACCACGATCAGGCCGCCCTTCGGCGTGCCTGCCGGATCGGAGCGATAGGCGCCGAGCGAATGATTGTCGGCGGTGGTGAGTTTGAACTGCTTACCCAATGGAACCTCCCATTTTCTAAATGCTGCGAACGCGGAAAAACCCCGCCGCCCGCGCGGCTTTTAGCATGATGAACCGCGTGGTGGGGAGATACCCCGAGCAGTGCGCGGCTCAGGCGGCGAACGCTTGCGCCAGCAGCTCGTAGGAATGCTTGCGCGCCTCGTGGCTGAAAATCATGCTGGTGACCATCAGTTCGTCGGCTTGCGTTGCCGCGATCAGCGGTTCGAGCCTGGCCTTTACCGTTGCTGGCGCGCCGACCGAGAGCTTGGTGCGGTTCTGCGCGATACGCGCGCTGTCGGCCGGGCGAATAATCGTAGGCCGCTGCGTCTTCGGGCGAGGCGAGCGGCAGATATTCGCCCTTGGCGCGGCGCACGATATTGAGATCGACGGTCTTGGCGAGGCGCTCGGCTTCATCGTCGGTGTCGGCGCAAACGACGTGCGTTGCCACGAATAGCGTAGGGCTTTTGCGTGCGACGCCGAAGGCCGGAAGTTGTCGCGATAAAGCTGCATCGCCTCGGCCGCGTCGAAGGTCGCGAAATGATGCGCGAAGGCAAAAGCGGCGCCGATTTGGCCGGCGAGTTGCGCGCTGAATAGTCCGACGACCCGAGCAGATAGATTGGCGGCAGCGCCACGTCGGAAGGCATGGCGCGCACATTGTGAAACGGATGGCCGGCGGGAAATCCGCGCGTCTCCAGCAGCATCAATTCGTTGAAGCGCTCGAGGAAGTCGTCCTCCTCGCTGATGCCCTGGCGGCGCCTTAACGCATAGGATGTGGCGGGATCGGTGCCGGGCGCGCGGCCGAGGCCGAGATCGATGCGGCCGGGATAGAGCGCCTCCAGCACCTTGAAACGCTCGGCCACCATCAGCGGGGCGTGGTTGGGTAGCATCACGCCGCCTGAGCCGACGCGCATATGGGTCGTGACGGCGGCGATCTGCCCAATCATGATGTCCGGTGCGGAACTCGCGATCGCCGGCAGATTGTGATGCTCGGCCACCCAATAGCGCAAATAACCTAGGCCGTCGGCAAAGCGGGCCAGGTCGATCGAATTACGCAAGGCCTGAGCGCCGGTCGAACCGGCCGCGACGGGCGAGAGGTCGAGAATGGAGAGCGGGATCATGGCTGGCTATCTATACGCTATTATGCCGATACCATCTTCTGCTCGCCTGGGTCCGGATGCATATGATAAATAGTCAAAGGGACAGGAGCCCGGCATGCCCGCATTGACCGAATGGAAAGTGCCGCCCTCCGCGCAGCCGCGGGCGGAAGATTATGGCTACGATCTCGAGCGCGCGTTGTCGTCGGTGGTCGGCCTGCATTCGATCATTCCGCCCGACGCCTTCACCGCCGAAACGCTGGGCGTTGAGCGCGCCGGCAACGGCGTGCTGATCGACGACGGCCTGGTGCTTACCATCGGCTATCTGATCACCGAGGCGGAGACCGTGTGGCTGCATCGCGACGACGGCCATGTGGTGGAAGGCCATGCACTCGGCTTCGACCAGGAAACCGGTTTCGGCCTGGTGCAGGTGCTGGGCAAGATCGATCGGCCGCCACTGCCCATCGGCTCATCGCGGGCGGCGGAGATCGGCGAGCGGGCAGTGATCGGCGGTGCGGGCGGGCGCACGCGCTCGCTCGCCGGCCGTATCGCGGCCAAGCAGGAATTCGCTGGCTATTGGGAATATGTGCTGGACGAGGCGATCTTCACCTTTCCGGCGCATCCCAATTGGGGCGGCACCGCGCTGATTTCGCCGCAGGGCGAACTAATCGGCATTGGCTCGTTGCAGCTTGAACGCGCGCGCGAGGGTAAGAGTGAGCATCTCAACATGATCGTGCCGATCGATCTGTTGAAACCGATCTTCGACGACCTGCGCAAATTCGGCCGCGTCAACAAGCCGGCACGGCCGTGGCTTGGGCTTTATTCGACTGAGGTCGAGGACAAGATCGTCGCCGTCGGCATCGCTCCCAAGGGGCCGGCAGCGCGTGCCGAATTAAAAACCGGCGACGTGATCCTGGCAGTCAAGGGCGAGACCGTCTCAACGCTCGCCGGCTTCTACCGCAAGGTCTGGGCGCTCGGCCAAGCCGGCGTCGAGGTGCCGCTCACGCTTTATCGCGAAGGCGTAACCTTCGACGTGCGGGTGAATTCTTCGGATCGGCAGAAGTTTCTCAAAGCGCCGCGGATGCACTGACGGTTATCACGCCGAGCTTTTCTCAATCTTGTCCACACGGCTTGGATAAAACGCCATATAACCAGCGATCTTAGCCACGGCCGGGTAGGGATGCTCATAGCTCCAAACCGCGTTCTCCGCTGACTTCCCGCCGACGGCGATGGTGAAATAACTGGCGTCACCCTTGTAAGGGCAATGGCTTGTATGTGCGGTGGGCTTGAGCAGGTCCATTGCGACGTCGGCGCGCGGAATGTATTGCACCGGGGGATAGCTCGCCTCGCACAAAGTGAGGGAATTCGTGGTGTCGGCGATCACCTTGTCGCGGAAGATAACGCGCACGCGGTTGGCCTTGGGCGCGACGGTGATCTGGTGATCGGGGCCGGGGAGTTTCATGCCGCTCGCCTCGTTGAATTTGCTGACAATTTTTATCCAAAGTGACGCCCGCATCATATGGCTGCGATTATGCAGCTCGCCAACCCGGAATAGCGAAAATTTGAAGGATTTGGATCAGCAAATTTACACGGTCTTTGAACTAGATTTCGTGGGGTCTTAACGCAGCGGTCGCGGGGTTTCATGCGTAAGGATTTAGCGGACGATTTGCTCCAGGGCCTCGACGTCCTGGTCGTCGACGGCAATGCGTACATGCGTCGGCTGACGCGCTCGATGTTGACGAATCTCGGCGCGCGGTTGGTACAAGAAGCCGCCGACGGCATTGCCGCGCTGGAGGTGATCCGCGCTGGCGATCCCGATGTCATGCTGCTCGATTGGGACGTGCGGTTGCTCAACGGCATGGAGGTGATGCGCATTGTGCGCTCGCCCGGTGCATTTCCACGTCCCAGCATTCCAGTCATCATGCTGACCAACCGCGCCTCTCAGTCCGAGGTAATGCAGGCCATGCGCGCCGGCGTGCACGAATTTCTAATCAAGCCGACATCGCCCAAAGCGCTGCGCGACCGCTTGACGTCGATCCTGATGAAGCCGCGGCCGATGAAGCAGATCGGCGAGTTCTATGGGCCAGAGCCACGGCGCAAGCTGGACGAGCCGAAAGTGCCGGCTTCGATCTGATACAAACGCCGTTCATGGGCGCGGAAAATCGTAGAGCCGCGCCGGGTTGCTGGTGAGGATGGCTTGCCGCTGCACCGGGTCACGAGTCCAATCGAGAAACACGGCCAAGAGGCGCGCGGCGTCCGGCACGGGCCCTTCCGGCCGCGGATGCGGCCAGTCGGTGCCCCAGACAAGGTTTTGCGGATTGGCGGCGACGAGTGCGTCATGGAACGGCCGCGCCTCGGTATAGTCCGGCGCTTTCGCGCCCAACCGGTAGGTGCCCGACAGCTTCGCCCACAGCCTTCCTTCGCCGACGCCGCGCAGCAACGCCTGGAAGCCGGGATTATGTGCGCCGTGACGGTACTCCAGCCGGCCCATGTGATCGACCACGACCGGCACCGGCACACGAGAGAGGGCGGGTGCCATCTCCGGCAGATCGCGCACGTCTATCCAGAGCTGCAAATGCCAGCCGAGATCGGCGATGAGCGGCAGCAACGGCTCGACCTCCTTCAAGCCGACGCCGTTCTGGTAATAGGCCTTACCGTCGCGGCGGAATTCGTTCGCCCGCAGACCGCGCACGCCTAAGGCGTGCCACTGCTTGAGGGTGTCTCTGCTCAGCTCGGCGCCGCCGACTGCGACGCCGCGCAAACGTTTAGGCTGTGCGCTCAGTGCGTCCAGCATGGCGCGGTTGTCGCGGCCGTAGGCGCTCGGCTGCACCAATACGCCGCGGTCGAAGCCGAGCCGGTCGAGTAGCGCGAGATAGGCTTCGAGCGGCGCGTCGTCAGGTGTGTAGCTGCGCGGTTCCGCATAGGGAAAGCGCGCAGCCGGACCGAAGACATGGCAGTGGCAGTCGCAGGCGCCGTCTGGAAGCGCACCGCTCATTTAGGCACAATACCGGCGAGCCTGGCGGCTTCTCTCATATGCTCGTAGTCGGCTTTGATGAAGGCGGCAAAACCCGCGGGCGTCATCTGTTCGGGCGTCGCGATTTCGGAGCCCATGGCGCGCAGCTTGTCGGGCGCCGGACCGCTCTCGAGGCCGGCGGCGATCGCCTTCTGCAACTGCGCAATGACGGCAGGAGGCGTGCCGGCGGGCGCCAGGATGCCGATATAGCTCTGCGCGGTGAAGTCCTTCACGCCGCCTTCGATGAAGGTGGCGATGTCGGGCGCGAGCTTCGAGCGCTGCGCCGATGCCACGGCGAGGATATGCGCCTTGCCGGCCTTGTGCAGCGGCAGCGCGGTGGAAAATTCGGTCATCGCTGCCTGGATATTGCCGCCGATCAGATCCGGCATTAGCTGGCCGCCGCTGCGGTAGGGAATATGCGTAATATTGGCGCCGGTCGCCGCCTTAAGGCGCTCAAGCGTCATGTGGGTCGCGCTGCCGACGCCGCTGGTGGCGACGCTCACCGGCTGCTTCTTCGACATTGCTATCAACTCCTGCAGAGTCTTGACTTCGACCTTGTTGCTGAGGATGAGGCAATGCGGCACGTAGCTGGTCAGCGCGATCGGCGCGAAATCCTTCAGCGGATCGTAGGCGAGCTTGGCCTGCACGAAGGGGTTGACGGTGAGCGGGCCGTTTGAGCCAACGAACAGCGTGTAACCGTCGGGCGTCGAGCGCACCACCGCTTCCGCGCCGATTGAGCCGCCGGCGCCGCCGCGGTTGTCGACCACCACCGGCTGGCCGATCGCGCTCGAGATGCGCTCGCCGACGATACGGCCGACGATGTCGGCGTTACCGCCCGGCGCGAACGGTACAATCATATGGATCGGCCGGTCCGGATAGGCGGCGAAGGCCGACCGCGGCAACAGGCTCGCAGCCGAGCCAAGTCCAAGGGTGATGATCAGCTTGCGGCGTGAAATGGTCATCGATGTTCCTCCCAGTGGGTTTTAGACGCCGGCGTTGATCGCCGGGCTATGCGCTCGATTTTAGACCTGCACAAAATCAGGATACTCCAGTTCCAGTCTATGGAGCGCTTCTTTATTTTCCAAATTGATAATAACAATACCATGTATTCGCAGGACGAATGCCCAGGAACACGGAATTTCCATGAACCTCAGCAGTGTCGACTTCAATCTATTGAAGGTCTTGGATGCGTTGATCAGCGAGCGCAACGTCACGCGCGCCGGCGCGCGGCTCGGCCGATCGCAGCCTGCGGTGAGCAATGCGCTCGGCAAGCTGCGCAAGATCCTGGGCGACGACCTCCTGGTGCGTGGGCCGAACGGTTTCATGCTGACGCCGCGGGCCGAAGTCATCCGCGCGCCCTTGCGCGAAGCCATCGGGCTTGCGGAAAGCTGTCTCGCCGGCGAGACGCAATTCAATCCCGCCACGGCGACCGGCGTCTTTCGTCTGAGCACCCCGGACCGGCTGAGCATTTCGGTTGTGCCGCCGCTGTTCGATCGCCTGCGTAAACTCGCGCCTAATATGTCGCTGCAGGTCTTGACCGCCGACCGCAAGCAGGCGCTCGACCTGCTTGATCAGGATCGCACCGATATCGCTCTCGGCTGGCTCGACGAGAAGCCGGGCCATTTGAATGCTGAATTCATGCTGGCGGAAAAACTGTTTTGCGTATTCCGGCGGGATCACCCGATCCTGAAGCGTGGCGTCAAATTCAATATCGCGACGGTGCTTTCTTTTCCTCACGTCATCGTCAGCGCCACCGGAAACCGTACGGCGATCTTCGACGATTTGCTGTTGCGTCACCGGCTGCGACGTCAGGCGCTTGTGGCGGTTACGAATTTCACCGCCGTGCCCCACCTGCTGGCATGCAGCGACATGATCGGCGTCTTTACCGAGCTAGCGTCGAACGTATTCGAGCGGTCGTTCAAGCTGGCCAAACGCGCGGTCCCCGTCAATGTTGGAAAAATCTCGACCAATATGGTCTGGCATCACCGCAACGACAAAGACAAGAAGCACGTCTGGCTGCGGCGGCAGATCAAGGCCGTGTATGAAGTTTTCTAGCACTACTTTGGCATATTTTACGCGGGAATGAGGCCCTGGGGATTCCCGAATTACGTTTTCAATGATTTATGGGTGGTCGGCTTTTTGGAGGGCTGACCAAGGTGGATACGACGTCGAGGTGGGAAGATGAGCTTAGACGCTGGCTCGAGCCATTCCTGGATCGTTTAGGTCACAAGGCTCGGCGGCGGATGTGTCCGCTTTATGTTTCGGGACTGATTGGGCCGGGCGATCGCAAGAGCGTCCAGCCAATGGCGGCGCGGCTGGCGCCGGGCGACTATGATCAATTGCATCATTTCATCGCTGATGGCGTCTGGGACGCGGCGCCGTTGGAAGCAGAATTGCTCGTTCAGGCCGACCGGCTCGTCGGCGGCAAAAATGCAGTGCTGGTCATCGACGACACATCGATGCCGAAGAAGGGCGATCGCTCGGTTGGTGTAGCTCCGCAATATGCATCAACTCTCGGCAAGACGGCCAATTGCCAAACGTTGGTGTCGCTGACGCTTGCGCGCGGTGAAGTGCCGGTAATGGTAGCGCTACGTCTCTTCATTCCCGAGAATTGGACGAGCGATCCGGCACGTCTGAAGCGTGCCGGCGTTCCAATCGAGCATCGCACGGCACGGTCCAAGCCAGAGATCGCGCTGGCTGAGATCGACCGCGTGATCGCAGCCAGTGTTCGCTTCGGTTGTGTGCTGGCGGACGCGGGATACGGATCGAGCGCGCCGTTCCGTCATGCTCTGAGCAAACGCGGCCTCTTGTGGGCAGTTGGTATGTCGCGGCGCCAGAAAGTCTATCCAACCGATGTCACCATGATCTTTCCGACGGAGAAAGCCCGTAAGCCGCGCAAACACCATATCCCGGATATGTCGCCAGTTTCTGCCGAGACGATGCTGGTCGGCGTAAAGTGGCAGAAGATCAGCTGGCGCTGGGGCACGAAAGGCCCGCTAACATGCCTCTTCGCGGCGCGGCGCGTGCGCATCGCGGACGGCCCAAAGCACCGTGTGTTTGATAAAGGTGTCGAGCGTATGCCTGGCGATGAAGTGTGGATCCTGGGCGAACGACGATCGAGCGGAGAGCAGAAATACTACATCTCGAATTTGCCCGCTGACGTTTCGCTTAAGACGCTGGCAGCTGCCGTCAAGGCGCGGTGGATCTGTGAACAGGCGCATCAGCAATTGAAGGAAGAGCTGGGGCTCGACCATTTTGAAGGCAGGTCGTGGGCCGGATTACACCGACATGCCTTGATGACGATGATCGCTTACGCCTTCCTTCAATCCCGCCGCCTCACCGCTGCGGGACGGAAAAAAAAGAGTCTCAGGTCCACCGCCACAACCGAGCATGCCGGCCATCAGACAAGCCATCCTCGACCTCTTCGTGCGGCCTCCACCACTACGATGCACGCACTGTGAGATGCTGCTCGCAGGCCACCTTCAGCCAAATCTGCCAAAGTAGTGCTAGGGCGCGGACTTATAAACGGCTGGCCAATTGTCGGTGTGGGTTCGCTGCCGAATGTCCGCTTTCGGTTGCAAAGCAGGATTGGCGTTGGTGCAGCGCTAGGTCCGAATGACCCATCTCGACCGTCGAGGCCCTTTTAAAAGGGCTTCTGTGACGCTGCGCGGTAGCTAGAATTCCTTCCAATCCGGTTCGCTGTTGACGGCGGTGGCGAGCGCGGCCTGCATGCGGCGGACCGGTCCGCCGGCATTCGTTGCCGCGGCGGCACGCTTGGGCGCGGCAGCGGGTTGTTGTTTCGGCGCCGCCGGTTGCTTCACCGCGGCCGGTCCTCGCGACGGCGGTGCTGCAACTGGGCGCTGCTCGCGCGCGGCCACAGGCTTCGCTGCCGGACGATTCTCGGCCGCAGCATCGAGCTTGAAGAACGAGACCCGCTCGTCCATCGCCTTGGCCTGGTGCTCCAGCGTCTTGGCGGTGGCCGCGTTCTCCTCGACCAGCGCCGAGTTCTGCTGCGTCACCTCGTCCATCTGGGTGAGCGCCTTGTTGACCTGCTCGATCCCGGTCGCCTGCTCATTGCTGGCATTGGCGATGTCGGCGACGATCTCGGCCACCTTCTTGATCGAGGCGACGATCTCGGTGAGTGCCGAGCCGGCCCGGTTGACCAAGTCGACGCCACCCTTGACCTGACCGTTCGAATTGGTGATCAGGTCCTTGATGTCTTTCGCGGCTTGCGAGGAACGCTGCGCCAGGCTGCGCACTTCGGATGCAACGACCGCAAAGCCGCGGCCGGCTTCGCCGGCGCGCGCGGCTTCCACCGCGGCATTCAATGCCAAGAGGTTGGTCTGCCGCGCGATTTCGTCGATGACGCCGATGATGTCGGAGATCTTGCGCGAGGAGTCTTCGATCTTGGCCATGGCCTCGACCGCCTGCGCGACCACCTGGCCGCCGCGGTTGGCGACATCGCGGGTAGCACTGGCCGACGTATTGGCCACTTGCGCGTTCTCGGCGTTTTTCTTCACCGTGCTGGCGATTTCTTCCATAGACGCCGAGGTCTGTTCCAGGCTCGCGGCCTGCTCCTCGGTGCGCTGCGATAAATCGGTCGTGCTGGTCGATATCTCCGCCGAGGCGTTGGTGACTTCCGCCGCCGACGCCTTGATCTCGGCGATGGTCGCTCCGATCCGCTCCGCCATGGTATTGGCATTGCTCTTTAGGATCGCAAAGTTTCCTTGGTATTCGGCCGTGATGCGTTGCGTGAGATCACCGCCAGCGAGCGCGCCAAACATTCTCACCAAGTCTTCGAGCACCCCCGCGATGTTGTCGCAAAGCGAGTTCATCGTCGTGGCAAGATTGAGCATGAAGTCCTTCTTGCCTTCGAGCGAAATGCGCTTCGAGAAATCGCCGCCGACCGCGGCTTTGGCGATCTCGGCGATTTCGCTTTCGGTCGCCTTCTCAACGGTCTCGTTGCGCCATTCGATGATCGTTCCAGCGCGCGCGCCGTGCTTATCGATGACCGGCGTCGCCACCAGATGGAATTTCTGGCTGCCGGCCGTGATGTGGGTTTCGTGATTGCCCGTCAGCGAATCCAGAATTCTCCGTTGGTGGGCGGGATTCTTATGGAACACATCCATGCTGGCGCCGATCAGCTTGCTGGCGTCGAATGCCGGCAGGACCTTGCGCAGTTCAGATTCGGATTCGCGCATCATGCCTTGCAGCGAGTTGTTTGCGTACATGATGTGGTATTCGTTGTCGGCGACCATAATGTTGGAGCGGACCACATCGAGCGCCGAGCGTACCCGCAGATTGATCACTTTTTCTGCGATCGACTGTTTGAACACCTCTGTCGCCTTCGCGATGGCGCCGACTTCGTCGCCGCGCGTGGTGAAGGGCACGTCAACTACGCGATCGTTCGTGAGCTCCGTCAGAACACCGGCGATTTTGCGGATCGGCCGGGCGACGACGCGTCCGAATACGGCCCAAATCGCGGCCAGCATGATCAAAATAGCTACGATAGCGCCGGCCGCCATGAAGAGGACGCGGTGCTGTAATGCGACAATATCTCCTGTCGCCAGCCGGCTGCTCGAGAATACGGCGATCACTTCGCCGTCCTTCGTACCCATGGCGGCACCGTGGCAGCCGATGCAGTTCGGCTGTTTCATCAGCGGGCTACCTTCAATGATCGGAATGCTGTAGCGATAGGTATCGTCAACAAAGCGTCCGACCGGCTTACCGGTGCGCAAAACCTCGTCGTCAATAGCGTCATGCGAGGCCTTCGCGGTGTGATTGGGCTCTGCCTTCGCCATGTAGGAGACGATGCCTGGCCCCCACACCGCCCAGAGTTTGCTGTCTTGCTCGCGGTTGCGGCTTTCAAACCAGCCATCGAATACCTTGATGGCGATGTTTTGCGGGTCTTCAATCCGCATCGCCATCGCACTCTCGACCAGCAAGTTCAACGAATTCACCTCATTCTCGGCGGACAGCTGTAACTTCTGTTCCAACCCTGCGTATTCAAAGTAGCTGGCCACCGCTGCCGCCGAAAGTGCGAGCGCTATTAGCCCGGTGCCGAACACCAGCGTGAACTTCGCTTGCAGTTTCAGACGATTCCAAAATTTTGCCACTCAGAAGTCTCCCAAGAGGTCTGTCGCATTGCGGTTCGAGATCTGGTTAGGCTGAATCATGAATCGGCCGGGTGCCTATCAGCTGTTTTTCCGAACCAAAGCATCGCCGTGCATTTGCGTGGCAACGACGCCCGCGACCAACGCTTGGCGAACTGACACGAATAGAGTTGCTTTCAAAAAAATGGACTGATTGCATTTCAAGTGTCTTAAAAGAAGAAACTCACTCGCGAAGATTTATTGCAATGCAGATTATTATTTTGGTTTATCGAGGCGGAGCATACCGTAGCGATATACCGACGAAACATTCAGTAGCGATACACGGATAGTCTTAAACGACCCCTCAAAATCCATTTTCAACAGCATCGACCCAAAGCTAATATTAAGCGGCAGCTCACGTCCGGCGTGACAACAGGTTTAGTGCTCTTGCCTGGATACGAATCTCGGGCCATCAGGTCAGCAAGTCTACCCGTCCCGACTTAAGCCTATAGATGCCGCCGATGACGCGGATTTTCTTCGCATCGGCGAAAGGCTTGAGAATCGGAGCGGCATTCTTCAGCTTCTCGACATTCAGCATGACGTTTCGGCGGATAGCGTTTACGAGCATATCGCCGTGTTCGGCTTGCACGGCCTTCACGGCGGGAGCGATAGCTTCGACCAGCGCGGGCAGATGACCAGGAAGTGTCGTGCCGTCCTTGATCGATTTTATAGTGGCATCGACCGCGCCGCATGACTCATGGCCAAGAACCAGGATGAGCGGAGTATTCAGCACTTGTGCCGCATATTCGAAGCTTGCAACGATATCATCGCTTGCGAAATTGCCGGCAACGCGACAGACGAAGAGATCGCCGCGCCCCGTATCAAAGCAATATTCGGGGGCGATACGCAAATCGGCGCAGCTGAGGACGGCGGCGAAGGGATTTTGTCCCAAGCTCAGCGCCTCACGTTCATGCTTAAAGTCGTGCCGCTTGCTGATGCCCTCGACATAACGGGCATTGCCGTGCATCAACCGGTCGAGTGCGGCGTCGGGGGAAACGACGTTTGCCGGTTTCGGCGGTGCCTTAGCCCTCGCGGCGAGGGTGCGTGGGGAAATCGCTAATCCTGCGGCTGCGGCGGCCGCGAGCTTCAAGATGCATCGCCGTGGAAACAAAGCACGCTCGACGGCGTCGTTCACACACTGTTCGCACATTTGTGCCTCCTGCATGGAGCCTGAAGAGACAATTCATGCGTAACGAGAGATATCGACCAATTTCAGATTTAGATATCATCTGCTGGCGCGCCGACATCGGCGCGTCGTCGATGGCACAATGATAGCAGCAATTGGCACTTAAGTCTCCAGCCTTCACGCGTCGATGCAGGATTGCGATCCCGAATTCTCTGGCGTAGCTTCTGAACTTGTGGAGTTTAGCCCTTATGAAAGCTGTATTAGCGGCAGTGGCGGTTTCTGTCGGTTTGACAACGACGCCATTGATGGCGGCGGACGGCATTCAGCCCGGTCTGTGGAAAATCACAACGGTTGTGTTGAACAACGGAATGAAACTGCCGCCTCAGACGAACTCGCGTTGCTTAACCGCCGAGCAATCTGGCAATCTTGCAGATACGTTTTCTCCGCGGTTCGGCGGTATGAATACGACGTGTGAGCGAACCCAATACGCAAAATCCGAACAGAAATTGACGTGGCGGTTAGAGTGCAAGGGACAGTTCCATATGGTCTCTGCCGCGGAATTCACGTTTTTCAGCCCACTCCGCTATACCGCCGTCATCTCGACAAAAGGCTGGATGGAAAATCAGCAGATCTCGGATTCTCAGGTGATGCTCGAGGGCGAGTATGTCGGAGCGTGTCAGTAAAATTCCTATGCCCGCTTCGGCACATAGCGGTTGGAAGCAAAGCGGCCGCAGAAATTATTACTAGCCAGCGTCGACTTGTGAAGCTGCCGCCCAATTGAGGCTTCGCTGTGCGACGGCGCCAGCCTTTGCTTGCTTTACGTCGCCATCCGATGATGCTTGCTCAAGAATTCGAGTGTGCGCGCGCGCGCGATCTTAGCCGCCGCCTCGACATAGGCCGGCCTCACCTCGTTGGCGAATGCGTGACCGGCTTCGTAGATGTAGGCCTCGGCCGAGGGGAAAGCCTTTCGCACCTGCTCGATAATCTCCGGCGTCGAATTCGGATCGGTCTTGCCGAAATGGAACAGCAGCGGGCATTTTGGCTTCAGGTTAAGATAGGTCGGCAACCGCGTACCGTAGAAGGCAATGGCGCCGCGCAGGTCCAACTCCGCCGCCGCGCGTACGATCACGCCGCCGCCCCAGCAGAAGCCAAGGACCGAAGCGCCGTGGCTGCTCTGGACGTGCCGCGCTGCAGCGCCGACATCGAGCATGACCTTGTCGAGCGGCAAACCGTAGGCGAGGTCTCTGCCGCGGTCCGGTTCGTTGAAAGGGATCACCGTGCCGGGCGCCACGCGGTCATAGACGCAAGGGAAGATCGTGTCGTAGCCGTCAGCGGCATAGGCGCGGACGACCGATTTGAGCTGATCGGTCAGGCCGAAGATTTCCTGCAGTATGGCGAGGCCGCCTTTGCTGCCCTGCTTGGGTTTGGCGTGAAAGGCCTCGAAGGAATGGCCATCGGCCGCGGTTAATTTGATTGTTTCCTCGAAAATATCGTGCACTCGCTGGTCCATTGATCTCTCGCTTGCTTGCCGGCGTCAAAATCGTGCGCCCGGGCTGTTGCTTGAACGATCCATCGGCGAAGAAGCCGCCGAGCCCCCGCAAGATAAATAGCCTGCGATCATCGGCATAATTGATAATCAATATGCCTGGCATTCACCGCATGAATTACTGAAAACGACGCGCGCAGCATAGATCACGCGTGCCGGCTCTGTGCTTTTACATCGCAGAATTGTTCCCGCAGCGGTATTTCACGCGGATGCAGCGCCACGAAAGTCGCAAAACCTATCCCTCTCTGTGCTTGACTTGCGTCAAGGATGCAAAATCGCTACGCCTTCAAAAATCGCCATGCCGTCGGCATGGTGCCGGGCAATCTAAGGAGATCAGGATGAAGAGTATTATCGTCGGGTCAATGGCGCTTGCTGCCTTTGCGTTGCTTGCGGGTTTAGTCGTTGCCCCCCGGTCCGCCACGGCTTTGCCGGCGTACGCTCAAAAGGAGGGCAAGCCTTGCGGCTATTGTCACGCGAATCCAGCGGGCGGCGGGCCGCGCAACGCCAAGGGCAAGCAATACGAGGCCAACGGGCATTCTTTCAAATAATTTCACGGATAGCGAAAACAAGGCGCTGCTTGTCGTGCGCGCTGCGTCGAAGCAAAAGAAAGCCCCGGCCACCGTTGGCCGGGGCTTTTCTTTTAGATTCATGTTGCTTCGTTGCTCGAATTAATCTTGTAAGAACTGAATGGCTCCGAGAGATACCGTCTCGTCTCTAACGCCGAGTTGCCAAAGTTGCAGGGCCGCGATGACGCCTGCGCGAATCGGTCTGCGGGTCACGTCGTTTACCGAGTTGCACGCGCTTCGATGTCTCGCCGGCGACGATTCGCCGGCAACGGTTTTCGAAAATACTTAACCGGTTCGCGCCGCCGCCTGGCTGCGCGCTAGATTTCTTCAATAAGCCTGCTTCACACGAGCTTCGGTAATGCTTGCATGAGCCGCCCGATATTCGCCCACGGGTCCTTACGCAAGCGGGCAAGCCGCACCGGCAAATTGCGCACGGTGAATTGATTGGCAGCCTTGAGGCCGCCGAGCTCCGACCAATCGACCGGCGTCGATACTGGCGCGCCCGGCCGCGCGCGGGTAGAGTAGGGTGCGACCGCGGTCGCCTCGCGGCTGTTGCGCAGATAATCAATGAAAATCCGCCTGTTGCGTTTGCTCTTGCTCGCGGTTGCCGTGTAGCGATCAGGCGCATCCGCCGCCATGCCTGCGGCGACGGTGTGGGCAAAATCCTTGACCTCGTCCCAAGGTGCCGGCTTGATCGGGACCACAACATGCAGGCCCTTGCCGCCGGTTGTCTTGATGAAGCTCTTGAGCTTCACGCGTTCGAGCCGTTCGCGCACCTCGCGCGCGGCGGCGATGACGTCCTTCCAGCCGGTGCCGGTCCCCGGATCGAGATCGAACACCAGCCGGTCGCCGCGCTCGCGATCGTCAATGGTGGTGCCACGGGTGTGGAGTTCCAGAACGCCGGCCTGCACCAACGCGATCAAGCCGGAAAGATCGTCGATGGAGATGATCTTGTCGCCCTTCTCCGGCACGAGATGCAGGTGCTCGGTGGCGATGCCCATGGTGGCGTGCTTCTGGAAGAAGCATTGTCCGGCAGCACCCTCGGGGCAGCGCAAAAGCGCGATCGGCCGGCCGACGACGTGCGGTCGCATCCAGTGCCAGATGCCGGCGTAGAATTCGGCGAGATCGCGCTTGCTGACGCTGGCGTCCTGCCAATAGATCCGGTCGGGATGCGATAGCGTCACGCCGCTGACGACCACCTTCGCATTGCGCGGCGGAGCGCTGCGTTTGACAGCCGTGTTGGCTTTTGCGGCCATGACCTTGACCTCGCGCACGACCTGCTTGGCCGGCTTGTCTTCGCGCAGGCCCTGGAACGAAGCCTGCCGCACTCGGTCGCCATGCGTCCAGCCGTGGAAATCGACTTCCACCACCAGTCTCGGCGCGACCCAGGCCGGCGCGCGCACGCCGCGCTCCTCCTTCGGCACCGTTTCCAGCGCCGATTTGGCGAGTGTGAGCGGCCTGAGCTTGCGATACAGTACGCGCGCGGTCTCACGGGTGAAGCCGGTGCCGGTGCGCCCAGCATAGCGCAGCTTGCCGCGCTCGAAATAGCCGAGCACCAGCGCGCCCACCGCGTGCGCGTCCACGCTCGACGGCGCAAAGCCCACAACTACCAGTTCCTGCCGGTCCGAGCATTTGGTCTTGATCCAGTCGCGCCCGCGGCCGGAGTGATAGACCGCATCCGCCAGCTTGGAGACGATGCCTTCCAGACCTATTTTGCAGGCGTGCTTGAACAAGGCCGGTCCCGGTTCCGTGAGCGACTCGCTCAGGCGCAGCGGTCCGCGCTTTGGCGCCTTTGCTAAGAGCCGCGCCAGCGCTTCCTTGCGTTCGCGCAGCGGCAGCGCTTTGATGTCGCTGCCGTCGACATGCATGAGGTCGAAGACGTAAAATGTCATGCGGTCGTGGCGTCCGTTTTTGAGGTCTTCCTGCAGCAGCGAGAAGCTGGAAATGCCGTCGCCGCCTTCCACGACCAATTCGCCGTCGATCAATGCGTTTTGCGCCGGCAGTTTGCCGATCGCTTGCGCGATGGCGGGAAACTTGTCGGTCCAGTCGAGACCACGGCGTGTCAGCAGCTTGACCTTGCCGTTGTCGAGCCGCGCTTGGATGCGATAGCCGTCAAATTTGATCTCATGGATCCATCTGTCGCCGTCCGGCACCTTTTCCGCGAGCGTGGCGAGGCAAGGGTTGACGAAAGCGGGCAGGGCGGTGCGCTTTGCGCCGGCGAGCGGATCGCCTTTGGGCTGTTTGAGTTGGCCCGTCTTGCGCAACGACCGCACCGCCATCGCACGTGATGTTCCCTTTTTGCGAGCCGCTTTATGCTTGGGCGCGCCTCTGGCGATCTCATCCATAGATCGCCCGGACACCACCGAGCGCGGCTTCTGCTCCAGAATATCCTTGCCGCCGGGCTCGCGCGCTGCCGCGTCATGCGCCTTGATCAAGAGCCAGTTGTCGCGCGTTTCGCCGTGCCTTTTGTGCATGCGCACCAAGTGCCAGAGGCCGTGCAGCTTGTCGCCATCGAGCGTAAATGAAAAATGTCCTTTGCGCAGGCCCTCATGCGGATCACCCTCGGGCCGCCACGAGCCGCGGTCCCAGATCATCACCGTGCCGCCACCGTACTCGCCCTGCGGGATGGCGCCCTCGAATTTGTTGTATTCGACCGGATGGTCCTCGACCTGGACGGCGAGCCGCTTCTCACCCGGCACCAAACTGGGCCCACGCGTCACCGCCCAGCTTTTCATGACGCCGTCGAGTTCGAGCCGCAGATCGTAGTGCAGCTGCCGCGCCGCATGTTTCTGGATGACGAAGGCGTTGCCTTTGCTGCGCGCGACCTTACCCTTCGGCTCGCCGGTGACGCCGAACTTGCGCTTGGCGCGGTAAGTTTTTAGCCCCGCCATGGAGCTTGCCCGTTTAACTTGCCCGGCGAACCTTTCGCCTCGCCGTTGCGCGGTTGCGGTCATTGCCGCCCTTGCGCGCGCCGGCCCGGCCGCGCCCCTCCGCCTGGGCGCTGCGGCGCAACGCGTCCATCAGATTTATCACATTGGTCGGCCGCGGTTCAGTGGTTACCGGCGGTGCCTTGCCGGCGCGTTTCGCCTTGATCAGCGCCCTCAGCGCGTTCTCGTAGCGGTCCTCGAATTTGCCGGGGTCGAAATGACTTTTCTTGGTTTCCAGAATATGGGCGCCGAGTTTGAGCATGTCGATCGGCACCTTGATGTCGGGAATCGCGTCGAAATAATCGTGCTCGTTACGCACTTCATTTTTGTAGCGCAGTGTCGTCGCCAGCAGTCCCTTGCCGCGCGGGCGGAGCAGCAGCAGGTGCTCGCGCCGATAGATCACAACACGCGCAAGACCCGCAAGATCTTCCTCGCGCATTGCCTCGCGGATCACCGCAAAGGCCTGCTGCGCCACCTCGTCCTGTGGCACGATATAAAAGGATTCATCGAGATAAATATGATCCACTTCCGACATCGGCATGAACTCCTCGATGTCGATGGTGTGCGTGCTTTCCAGCGCCACATTGTCGAGTTCGTCTTCTTCGACCCGCACATACTGGCCTTTCTCGACCTCATAACCCTTGACGCGGTCCTCCGGCTCGACCGGCTGGCCGGTTTCGGCATCGATGATATCATTACGGATCCGATTGCCGGTCTTGCGGTTGATGATGTTGAAGCGGATGCGCTGACTGGTGCTGGCCGGATAAAGCGCCACGGCGCAGGAGACCAACGATAACTTAAGGAAACCTTTCCAGTTTGGGCGCGGCGCCACGGTCGATACTCCTCAACACAATACCTAAGAATATTTTTAGACCAGTTCCACAATCGTGCATTGATCTGCGACAAAGGCGGTTCCGTTCATGCGGGGCAGAAAACCGGCGACAGCAACAACGAGCCCCGCCAATAACGCGCCAATTAGCCGGGAAGGGCGACTGATTTAAGTTTATCGTTTGCGCACCGGGCTCATCCTGATCGCTTCTTGACTTCCTCGCAATGAAGCGGCAACCGAATGCCGCCTGGCGGACAAACTTTGCCCGCTATTTCCGGACCGGACCACTTTATGCGAAAGGCAGTTTCTCTCTTTGCCAAGGTGGCGGTATCGGGGCTGTTGCTGTATTTCGCGCTTGATTTGATCAATACCGATACGGTGCGCGACCGCTTCCGGCAGGTCGATATATACTGGATCGTGCTGGGGCTGCTTGTGCTGCTGATCCAGGCGTTCGCGTTGGCCGCTCGCTGGGCGCTGATCGTGACCCGCTGTGGTGCCAACCTCAGTTTACCGCGGTCGTTCCATTTTACTATGATCGCGGCGTTCTTCAATCAAACGCTACCCTCCAGCATGGGTGGCGACGCCATCCGCATCTGGCTCGTCGGCAAGCATGCGAACTGGCGCGTAGCGGCTTACTCGGTGTTTCTCGACCGTGTGGTCGGCGTCGTAGCGCTCGCGGGCCTGGTGGTCATCTGCCTGCCGTGGACACTGGCGCTCGTGCGCAACCAGGTTGGGCGCGTTGCGCTAATCGTGATTGGATTTGGCAGCATCGCGGCTGGTCTTGTCTTCATCGCTTTCGCCTGGACACGATTGCACGTTTTGCAGCGGTGGTCGCCGACGCGCCACCTCGCCGCCGTCGCGACGGTCGCTCTGCAGATTCTGCGTACGCCTCGCGGACTGGCGTCTGTCTTCAGCCTGTCAATATTCGTTCATCTACTCACCGTGCTTGCAGCCTGGTGCGCAGCGCGCTCGGTGGGCGCGAATGTTTCGTTGGTCTATTTGCTTTATCTGGTCTTGCCGGTGGTCTTGATTTCCACCGTCCCCATATCGGTCGCCGGCTGGGGCGTCCGTGAAGGCGCCATGGTCGCGGCCTTTGCCTATGCCGGACTGCCGCAAAGCGACGGTCTTATCATCTCACTTCTGTTCGGCGCGTTATATTTTGTCTTCGGTGCTGCCGGCGGCGTCGTTTGGGTCCTAAGCAGCGATCGCGCCGACCGCGCCGCTGCCTCGCCGCTCCCGACGATGAGGGATCCGCCAATCTCTCAGCGCTAATCGGTATCCCTTTTTCGACGTCAACCCCACACCGTCTGATGGTTACGCACTAAGAAACGTTAGCGAACGTTACTATGGTTGTGCACGAGCTGGCTGGGGTTTCTGAAATGGGCCAGCTCGCTCGCGTCTTCCTTCAACGCTACGAAAGCCTGATTGCGGAGTTTCGGCGCGCGGCCAGCCGGGACACACCTTGGTTTTGAACGATCACAGGGGCGGGTGTGCCATAAACCCCGCATGATCGTGCCTACACGGCAAGACGGAGGGAAGCGATGGCGGATTTCAACACAGCGCTGGAAACGTGAATGGCGCGACAACCAAGGATGGAACTTAAGTCTTCGAATAGCGTTGGGTCAGCGCGCATGCCTAAGGGGTACCACGATGCACTCTGACCACCGAAATCTGGAAGCGGGTGTAGATTGGCCGGAGACAATATTGATGTTTTCGGCGCTGGCCGTCTTGGCGATTGTCGCCTTTTGGGTCCTTAATTCTTAGCTGGAGCTACACGGCAATCCGCGAGAAAGCGATAGCGGAATTCCAGGCGGCGTGGGCGTTTAAAGTTTGTCTCTTTCTCTAATCGGCCGTTTGGGGTGGCCCAAGAAACGAATTGCCGGCCCCGCTGCCCTAGACACTGCATATCCAGCATTCCGCAACTTCTCGAAGTGGAATGTCTGGTTGGCGAAGAAACGGCCTCTTGGGCTGACTGACCTGACCTGCTTTTTTGGACCAAGCGATGTGAGAAAATACGCTTGGAAAGGAGCCTTGGTCATGCCGAAGAAAAGATTCAGCGCGGCGCAGATTGTGACGCTGCTTCGCCAGATTGAAGTGCTATGGCGCAGGGCAAATCTGCCCCGGAAGCCTGCCGAGATGCGGGGATATCGCAGCAGAACTTCGCGACGAGCTGCTCAACGGTGAAATCTTTTACAGCCTAAAGGAAACAAAGATCGTCATCGAGCAATGGCGCAAGCACTACAACACCGTCAGACCGCACTCGGTGCTCAACTATCGGCCACCGGCGCCACAGACATTCGCGCCCGAGGCTCACCACCTAGATGAGATTGTGCCGATGCAGTAATCTCTATCCCGCTGGTTCATCAAAAAATCCGTCAGGTCGCGACGACGCGGAGCGCACGGGGGCGGATGCGAAATGACGCGGCGCATTTATCACAGTGACTTCACCGTCAGTGGATACGTTGACCAACTTGGGTCCAGCCTGGACCCAGATTTCCTCCACCTCAAAGGCATTCAGCTCATCGTCGCTCACGCGTGCCATGAGCGCCCTTGAGCCATGGCCACAAGGCTTCGGCGACCAATGCTGTGCGGGCATGCACACCCATAACGGACTCGGCAGTCTATCCAACGGCCTGTATATGATTTCATGGGCTAGCTTAGATAGTCACCGCGGCCCTAGGCTCTGCTCCGGTCGTGGTGTTGGTAAACGAGAGCAATGACAACATTGCGCAATGCACGCACGGATCCACCGTCGGCGGAGAGCGCTAGCTCCCCTTGGAGCCCGTTCAGTCACGCGATCTTCACGGTGGTTTGGATCGCGACCGTTGTCTCGAACATCGGCGGCTGGATGTACAGCGCGGCGTCCGGCTGGCTGATGACAAGCCTCAATCCTGACCCGCTCATCGTATCGCTGGTGCAGGTCGCGAACACATTGCCGATGTTTTTGTTTGCGGTTCCGGCGGGCGCACTCGCCGATATTCTCGACAAGCGAAAGTTCCTCATTGTCGGCGAATCGTCGATCTTGATTGTGTCGACGATATTCGCGGTCATCGTCTGGTTTGACCTCGCAACACCAGTCAATCTGCTGCTATTCACTTTTCTCATAGGCGTAGCCGGTACGCTGACGTCCCCGGCCTGGCAGGCGGTCGTTCCTGAGCTTGTTCCCAAGCGGGATTTAAATCCCGCGATCGCGGCGAACAGTGTCGGCATCAATGTCAGTCGGGCCGTTGGCCCGGCATTAGGCGGCATATTTGTAGCCCGAATCGGGATTGACGCACCCTTCTGGATAAATGCCTTCAGCAACCTTGGAGTTATCGGGGCATTGCTTTGGTGGCATCCTGCGCAGAGCGGGACTAAGCGCCTGCCGGTTGAGCGGCTAGGGAGCGCCATTCGCACCGGATTTCGGCATGCCAGGAATAACCGGCATTTGCAGGCGACATTGATCCGGGCCGTGGCGTTCTTTGTGTTTGCGAGCGCTTATTGGGCATTGCTTCCATTGGTCGCGCGAAGCCAAATCGCCGGGGGGCCGGACCTCTATGGTTACCTGCTGGGCGCAATTGGAGCCGCTGCAGTAGGCGCCGCTTTGGCACTGCCATGGCTGAAGAAAAAATTGGGACCAGATGGAGTGGTGGCAGCTGGCACCTTGGGCACGGCAATTGCGATGGTGTTGTTCGGGGTAGCTCGCAATTCCGCAACTGCATTGTCAGCAAGTATCATCGCCGGAGCATCATGGATCGCTGTCATCGCGAGCCTCAACGTTTCTGCTCAGGTTGCGCTACCGGACTGGGTGCGCGGCCGCGGGCTCGCAATTTTTGTAACGGCCTTTTTTGGCGCGCTCTCTCTAGGCAGCGCGATTTGGGGCCAAGTTGCCGCGACGGCTGGCTTGCCGGCAGCGCATTTCCTGGCCGCCGCGGGCGCTCTCTTGACCATCCCCTTGACGTGGCGTTGGAAGTTACAAACCGGCGCCAAAATCGACCTAACCCCGTCGATGCATTGGCCGACGCCCGTCCTTAGTCATAAGGTCGAGCAGGATCGCGGTCCTGTGTTGATCACAGTCGAATATCGCATCAATCCAAATGAGCGCGAGCCATTTTTGGCAGCACTTGAAAAGCTCGGTCATGAGCGGCGACGTGATGGCGCATATGCTTGGGGCATATTTGAGGATACGGCCAACGAAGGCCGGTTTCTTGAAACGTTTTTGGTCGAGTCATGGCTGGAGCATCTGCGCCAGCACGAGCGCGTCACCAATGCTGACCACGTCCTGCAAAAAGCCGTCGTCCGCTATCAGCAGGGTAATATCCCAGTCGTTACCCACTACATTGCAGCTGAACGTAAACCCGAGGATGGAACCTGAACACAGCATCGCGACCTTTGATTTGCACGCAGCGATATTCGGTTTGCATTTCACTCATAACCAATTGTTTTATAATAACCCGAAATGGTCTCGGTTTGCTCCTAACTCAGGTGCGCCCACCATAGATTGTGATTGCCTGCGGAAGACTTCCCACAAAATTGTGAGTTATTCATTTTTGGTTTCTTGCTTTTTTTGGCGATACAACCAAAAGGACATGCAATCCGCAGCTTGGTCACTCCTAGGTCACCTAAACAGTCTACTTTATCAGACATCGCGTTAGCTTAGTTAGTTTGAATTCCTCTCTTAGCCGTCTGCCGGCGACGCAGGCTGTCCCCGGATGGGCAAGTTTAAGGGGGGCTTGTGGCGGGATGTGGCAGCTTCCTCACACATTAGTGAGCGTATGTTTTTCCCGCCGATCAACGGCATCGGCCACTTCGTTCCAGACTTCGTGGCATGATGTCGGGGGCTGCAGCGCGGACTGCGATGCAGGAGCGGATGACTTAACGGATGGGAAGCATCCCTTTATAAGTACGTATTCAAATCAAATCGAAATTTGACGCCCTATTTCAACAACCCGATCTGTTGGCAAATTAAAAAAGCCGGTGACGTGCGCGGCGTTGCGCTCCATGGCAGCGAACAATGCCTCCTGCCACAATGGCAAGCCACTGCCATCATCGCGCCTGGTCACAGTTTCATGGCCGACGTAATACGTCACATCGGATTGATCCACTGTGCAACCTTTCTCGGCAAGTTTAGTAATCAGGTTCGGAATATCTGGTCGCTGCATAAAACCGTAGCGGGCAATTACGCGCCAGAAGCCGGGCGCCATTTGGCTGACGGTTACTCGTTCCTGATCCCCAACCCAAGGAACGGACTCGATTTAAGTCGTAACGGCAAGCACGTGCGTATGAAGCGCCCGGGTGTGTTTTACATGCCAGACAAGCACTGGCGGGGTATCCCGAAGCGCCCGTGTCAAGAACACTGCAGTGCCAGGGACTCTCGCTACACGGTCGCGCTTGATTTGGGCCAGGAACACGTTGAGCGGAACTAACCCCTCATGCAGACGCTCGGAGATGGCGGTCGCACCACGATGCCACACATACATTAGTACATAAACGGCAGTTGCCAGTGCCAGAGGAACATAGCCACCATCGAGGATTTTCAAAGTGTTTGAGACAAAGAACCCAGAATCAATGATTAGAAAAATACCAGCCACGCCAATGCTAACTGGAAGGCTCCATTGCAAAACCTCTCGCATAGCAATCAACAGCAAGGCGGATGTCATCAACATCGTAGCTGATACGGCGATCCCATAGGCTGCCGCAAGGTTGTCCGACTTGCCGAACCCAATCACGAGCGCAACCGTGACGCACATCAAAAGCCAGTTCACAGCTCCAACATATATTTGACCATAGCCTTCGGCGGATGTCTGGACGATATGAAGCCGCGGCAGCCACCCAAGTTGAATGGCTTGGCGGGTCATTGAAAATGCGCCGGTGATAATCGACTGACTGGCGATAATAGTCGCTATCGTTGCCAACGTGATTAGCGGCAGCAACATCGGCGCCGGACATAGTCGATAAAAGATGCTATCAGCAGTCACGCCATCGGATAGGACGATGGCTGCTTGTCCTGCATAATTTAATAGAAGACTTGGGAATACGATGCTCGACCACGCCAGCCGTATCGGGCCGGCTCCGAAATGGCCCATGTCGGCATAAAGCGCTTCCGCCCCAGTTACGCAAAGGAATACACCCCCGAGGATCGCGAATGCTTTAAATCCGCCGTGGAGCAGATAGAAGATTGCATGCCGCGGATCGAGGGCAAGCAAAACACTGGGATGTCTCGCAATACCCCGAATGCCCAGAAGCGCTATCGTTACAAACCAAAGCATCATTATCGGACCGAACGCTCGGCCGATGCGCGAAGTACCTTGAGACTGAACTGCGAATAATCCGACCAGTATCACGACTGCCATTGGCAGCACGTAGTTCCCCAGCCCGGGCGCCGCGACAGTCAGGCCTTCGAGCGCTGATAGCACCGAGATAGCCGGCGTAATTGCGCCGTCGCCATAAATCAGCGCAGCCCCGAATAGTCCGACGGCCACGAGCGCTGGACGCGCCTTGCGCCTGACTCCGAGCAGCGCCATGAGCGCAAGGATCCCGCCTTCTCCGTCATTATCGACACGCATGGCTATCGATACGTATTTAATACTGGTGATGACGATGAGCGTCCAAATGATCAAGGAAAGCAAGCTGACTATCGTTTCCGGAACAACACTATCGCCAGCTAGATCGAGCACCACTTTGAATGTGTAGAGTGGGCTCGTGCCGATATCGCCGAACACGACACCAAGTGTCGCAAGTGCGATATAAAGAGTAGAGCTGTGCCGTTTGGTGGCGGTGTCTTGCTTAGAATGCATATGGATTCACGGGGGCGTGCGTCTCCTGCAGCTGCCAGGGGCGAATGACATAAAGACCGCAAGCATACGAGAAGATAGCGAGAGCGACTTGCTGAATCGAAACTACGTGCCTTTGGGGTGATAATGCGTACTTGCGTTAGAAACTTTCGTTCTCGCGATGCACGTCGTGAATGAGGATGCCAGTGCCTTCCGCCGGCATTTGCAGCCATTCACGGCGTTTGAGCGTGCGCTTGGTGTCTTCGTAGCCGCTCTGCCAGTGCTCACGCATCGAGGTACCTGAGAATTCGTAGTCCTTGGCGTGGCCCTCGTAAGCTTTCTGCTGATAGATCAACTGCACAATCGTGATGTCCGGCAAGCCATCAAGTTGTGCCTTGAGCTTGCGGTCGTCGTCGGTCATCGCCTCGTCCGGAATTCGGTCGAATGCGTCGCGCAGTTTCGACTTCCAGTGATGTATGCGGCGGTAGACGTCGGTGTTATATCGCGTGCGGGACGAATACATGATGTCCTTCTGCCGTGCCATCACCTCCTGGATGTCGCGGGGCAAGACGCCGCGGGCGCTGAACAGGTCGACCTGGAACACGAGGGTGTTCAGCGGACTTTCCTGATCGAGCAGGTGTAGCAATGGCGTATTGGAGACGATGCCACCGTCCCAATAATGGTCGGTGCCGATTTTCACCATCGGCAGGGCTGGAGGTAACGCTCCGCTGGCCATAATGTGCTCGGGCATGATTTCTTCGCGACTATTGTCAAAATAAAGAAAATTGCCGGATAGAACGTTGACCGCGCCAACAGCAAATCCGATCGCTTTCTCATTGATCAATGAAAAGTCGACCAACTCAAGCAATGTTTCGTGCAGCGGCTCGCTATCGTAATAACTCAACGCGCTTTGCGCACCAGGTAGGCTTAGCCAGGGATTTTGGTTGCGCGGTTTGAAAAAGCCGGGTTGGCCCATGGTGATAGTCATCCAGGAACTCGCCGCATTGCGTGCCTTACGGAATACGTCGCCGTCCGGCGTATGGTGCCAAATCTTGCGTTCGGTGATCATGTCCCAAAACTGGCGCAATTTATCGAGGCGCTTCCGTCGCGGATTGCCCGCGATAATCGCGGCATTGATCCCGCCAATGGAAACGCCGGAAACGAAATCCGGATCAATATCGGCTTCATGCAGCGCTTGATAGACGCCAGCCTGATAGGCGCCGAGCGCACCACCGCCCTGCAAAACCAGTGCGATTCGCTCGCAGCGCTCCGGGCGCCATCCGTGCGCAGACCGAACGTCGTGCACATTCGATACCTGAGCGTCCATGCCAGATCTCCCGATCGTCGCACCAAACGGCAAATTGAGACGATCTCGATGACGCGTCGATGACGTCCCGGCTTTTACGTGGCATTTACGGCCGCTCCGGCGCCGTTTCAAACTCATTCGCCGCTGTTGGAAATCCTTCACACAGTTGTCAGACGCCATGTGTTGATTAGCTCTAGCGCAAAAAAGTGCGGCACTACGTAGGGGCGTTGATTTGATGTTGTCTGGAAAAACTGCGGTTGTTACTGGCTCGACCAGCGGCATCGGTCTTGGTATCGCGCAGGCCCTCGCGGGCCAGGGCGCAAATATCGTGCTCAACGGGTTCGGCGAGGCGGCAGCGATTGAAGAGCTGCGCAGCCGCTTGTCGCTGGATCACAATGTCGGCGTGATCTTCAGTAATGCGGACATTAGCAAGCCGGAGGAAATCTCCGGCATGATCGAAGAGGCGCAAGCCGAATTCGGCAAGGTAGATATCCTGGTTAATAACGCAGGCATTCAGTATGTCGCGCCGATCGAGGAATTCCCTCCGGAGAAATGGAATTCGATTATTGCCATCAATCTCTCCGGTGCGTTTCATACCGCCCGGCTGGTCGTCCCCACAATGAAAGCCGAGGGCTGGGGCCGCATCGTCAATATAGCGTCGGCGCACGCTCTGGTCGCTTCGCCTTACAAGTCGGCTTACGTCGCGGCCAAGCATGGCATCGCCGGACTGACAAAGACAATCGCGCTTGAGGTCGCCGAACATGGGATTACGGTCAATGCCGTTTGCCCGGGTTACGTGATGACACCTCTGGTGCAGAAGCAAATTCCCGAACAAGCCAAGGCACGCGGTATTTCTGAGGACGCCGTGGTTCACGATGTGCTGCTGGCGGCGCAATCAACCAAAGAATTCGTCGAAGTATCCGAAGTCGCGGCGCTGGTCGCCTTCCTCTGCTCGGTTGAGGCGAAATCGATCACTGGCGCGGTGCTACCGATCGACGGGGGATGGACCGCTCACTGAACGGGCGTGCCAGGCAACAATGCGCAAGGACGACATACTCAAGCTGCCGTCGATGCCGGCGGCGGGCCCAAGTTATCCCGCGGGCCCATATCGTTTCGTCAATAGGGAATTCATGGTCATCACCTACGAGACCGATCCTGAGATTATTGCCGAACAAGTGCCCGAGCCGCTGGAGCCTCTCGATTCTGCGCTCATCCACTACGAGTGGATCAAGATGCCGGACAGCACCGGTTTCGGCAGTTACACTGAATCAGGAATGGTGATCCCATGTCGGTTTCGGGGCGAAGAAGTTAATTTCGTCGCCCAGATGTATCTCGACGACGATCCGCCAATCGCGGCGGGGCGTGAAATCTGGGGTTTTCCGAAGAAATACGCGCATCCCAAACTCGAAGTCATAAAGGACACGCTCACGGGCACGCTGGAATACGCCGGCCAGCTCGTCGCCATGGGCACCATGGGCTACAAGCACGAGAGCATGGCCGGCAATGGTGAGCGCACCACCGCGACCTTGTCTAAGACACAGGTTAATCTCAAGCTCATTCCAGGCGTCGATGGTCGACTCGAGATTTGCCAACTGGTCGCCTATAGCCTGATTGATATCGTGGTCAAAGGTTCCTGGATCGGACCCGGCCGCTTGCACCTGGTGCCGCATGTCAATGCGCCGGTTGCGGATTTTCCGGTACGCAAAGTCATCGGCGCCCATCACTTTCTCGGCGACATGACCTTACCCTACGGGCACGTCCTCTACGATTACAATCGGGAGGACTGATCCAGCACGCGCAGTTCACGCGACTGTCATGAATGATGCGCAAAGATAAGTTTTTTCGGCGAGGGGAGCAGCCCATGAGCGATATCGCACTACCTGGTTCGATCGAGCCTGCACGACGTGGGCCCAAACTTGACCATGCCGTCAGCCCGTTGGCATTGATCATCTTCATGGGTGTTGTGGGCGCTGGCATATTATTTGTGGCCTACAGTATCTACAGCGACATCGACGCGGCTGGAGTAAAGATCACCAGTATCGTGCCGTTCCTGCTGCTTTTTGTTGCGTTGCTGATTGCGCTCGGCTTCGAGTTTGTCAACGGCTTCCATGATACGGCAAACGCAGTTGCGACCGTAATCTATACGCGTTCGCTGCCGGCAAATTTTGCGGTCATATGGTCAGGAATGTTCAACCTTGCAGGTGTTCTATGGTCGTCTGGAGCGGTGGCCTTCGGTATCATCTCGTTGCTTCCAGTTGAATTGATCCTTCAGGTTGGCAGTAGCGCCGGCTTTGCAATGGTTTTCGCCCTGTTGATTGCGGCGATCATCTGGAATCTGGGCACCTGGTCATTTGGCCTTCCTGCCTCTAGTTCGCATACGCTCATCGGATCGGTCATCGGCGTCGGCATTACCAACGCCCTCTTACATGGCCGAAGTGGGACATCGGGCGTCGATTGGGGACAGGCAACCTCGATCGGTAAGGCGCTGCTGTTCTCGCCGATATTTGGCTTTGGCCTTGCGGCCGTCCTGTTGCTGGTGGTGAAGTACTTAATCCCCAGCAAAGAACTCTTTGCTGAGCCAAAGGGCGATCAGCCGCCGCCGCCGTGGATCCGCGGCATCCTGGTTCTCACTTGCACGCTGGTCAGCTTCTTCCATGGCTCCAATGACGGTCAGAAAGGCATGGGGCTGATCATGCTGATCCTAATCGGCACGGTGCCGACCACTTACGCGCTCAACCGCGGGATGCCGGCAAGTCAAGTGGCGCAGTTCCAGGCCAACTCGCAGGCCGCGAGCGCGGTCATTGAAGCTAAGGCGACCGGCTACAGTGTGCTGGGCAATCCACGGCCGGCGGTCACGGCCTATGTCGCTCAGCATCAAATCAACGAGGGAACCTATCCGTCGCTGGCGGTCCTAGTGGCCGATATTGGCAAACAAGTCACCCAATACGGCTCAATTGCCAAGATGCCGACCGACCTGGTCGGCAATACCCGCAACGACATGTACCTCGCCTCAGAAGCGATCCGCTTTCTCATGTTGGACAAGCAGAGCGATCTTAATGCGCGAGAAGTTAGTACCCTCAACGCTTATAAAAAATCGCTCGATGGTGCGACCAAATTTATACCGTACTGGGTGAAGATCGTCGTTGCCATCGCGCTCGGCCTCGGAACCATGGTCGGCTGGAAACGGATCGTCGTTACGGTGGGCGAAAAGATCGGGAAGACCCATCTTACCTATGCGCAAGGCGCTTGTGCCGAAATTACAGCGGCTGCGACTATCGCTGCCGCCGACGGTTACGGCTTACCGGTGTCGACAACACACGTTCTTTCATCTGGGATTGCCGGTACGATGTCAGCGAGCGGTTCCGGCCTGCAATGGTCGACCATTCGCAATATCTGCCTTGCATGGGTGCTGACCTTGCCGGCTGCGATGGCATTATCAGGGACCCTGTATTTCATCTTCTCGCACTTGTTCTAGGCGGAATTGGGAGGCTACGATGAAAGCTCAAGACGTGATGGTCCGCGATGTTGTGACGGTCGGACCGGACACGGACGTGGCTGATGCCGTCAAGCTTCTGATCAAGCACGATATAAGCGCTTTGCCGGTCGTTGATGTAGACGGCAACTTGGTCGGCATTCTCAGCGAGGCTGACTTTCTTGAGCGTGGAGAGCTTGGCGCGGAGCACCATCACCCTTGGTGGGTCGAGACACTAATGCCGGCTAGCAAGTTGGCGGAAGAGTTCGCCAAGGCGCACGGCAAGAAGGTTTCGGAGCTGATGTCGACCGATGTGATCTCGGCGAGCGAGGACACACCTGTGTCTGAAATTGCCGCGCTCTTGGAACATTACCGCATCAAGCGGGTACCGATCGTCAGTGACGGCAAGGTTGTCGGCATCGTCAGCCGGTCCAATCTCATGCAAGCCTTGGCATCGTTCAAGACAGCATCGGGGCCAAGAAGCGAAACCGACCGAAGCATCCGACTTGAACTGCTTGATCGGCTTGGGCAGCAGCGGTGGACGGATTTCGGGAGCCGCAACATTATCGTGCAGGACGGCGTCGTTCATCTGTGGGGCTTGGTCAGCTCCGAATCCGAACGTAAAGCCCTGACTGCGCTCGCGCATGAAGTACCGGGCGTGTCCAGCGTCGCCGATGAAATGATCCCTGCTTATTAATTTGCCGTGCGCTCACGCTGTCGACAGTTGATGCCAAGCGATGACGCCGGGGGGCAAGTATAATATGATCTGTCAGCCAAACTTTCGCCGTCAGTCACGTTCGCGCACTTTCGCCAGACGTCAAGAGAAGCTTTGGTGTCGTTCCTTAGACAGACCAAAACACCGTCTGTCATAAATCTGTTGTTAGAACGTGATCGCAATTCAATTAGCCGCCGAAATCACGAGTTAATATTGAGCTTCTTGCTAGGTCCATTGTGCTACCTCAATAGGCCAAACCCTTCTTAACCTTGGATGCGACCAATGTCTGACGGGAACAGTCACAAAGCGCATCTGAGCGCTGATGACCATGCGCGCTTGCGAGAACTTCGGGCGCGAAGGCCGGCTCACCACACACCAAAGCAAGTGCCCACCCGCGGTGCCTTGCTTGCAGATAAGGTTGCCGAAATAGTTGGTTCGTGGCGCTTCATCATCATCCAACGCGGCCATGACCTGGTGGCGTTCATTGATTGAACTTGGTTCTTTCATTCCAGGCCGCCTATACAGCGCCCATCATTATGATGAGCCAAAATCGTCAATCGGAAATCGACCGCAAGAATGCAGAGCACGACTACCGGATTAATGTGAAGGTGGAGCTCGAAATCGAGCTGCTGCACAACAAGATTGATGCCATGCGGGAGCAGGAAATCTTGAAGCTCCTTAACATCATTCAGCGCTTGACCGCGCACCTTGCGCCCGAAGTTGTTGCGGCCATCGAGGTTGAAATGATTCCGCATCGGGCTAGCTGAACTTAATTCAGGGCTGGATAAATACCTCGCCGCTTCATCCTTCTTTTCGTTAGCTTGGTGATTCTCACCCTACACTAATTCAATATGTACTCAGCCGCGCGGATTTTTGTCGATCATAGAGCGATGTTTGTTATCGTAGTCATGCCACGAACGGCTTTAAGAACTTTAGACGTTTCCTCGGTTGCCCGGACGCGTTCTGCAATGTCTTGAAGCCTATTCATTGGATTGCATCCTGAGCCAAAGGCCTTACCACGGCTATGAGGCTCAGAAGATTGCCGATATGCCAAGAGTTTCGAACGATGCCGATAAAGGTTGGCGCGGTCAGCTGCGAGCGCAATCCGTCGCCTCTTACGGAATGCGGCAAAAAGCTGAACGAGATGTTTTCCACATAACGGCGAGTTGCGTTTTGGTGGCGGACGGTCGCTTTCGGCGCCAAGTGGGTATTGTTCAACATTGGCTCGGAATGCATCGGTAACGAATGACCCGTCATATTCGCTTTTTAGTATCGCGCCGGGACATACATCTCCTTAGGAATTGGTCCCCGATGGTAGTTTGGATTATGGACGCGGGGCGGTAACTTAACCGTCTCGTGAGGGACCGGTTCATATGCAACTTGGCTGAGCAAGTGGCTGATACAATTCAATCGAGCCTTTTTCTTATCTACCGCTTCAACGATCCACCATGGCGCTTCCGGGATATGGGTGTACTCAAGCATCGCTTCTTTGGCTTTGGTATACTGCTCCCAGCGGCTTCGCGATTCCACATCCATCGGGCTAAGCTTCCATTGCTTCAAAGGATCCTCGATCCGCATCATAAATCGGAACTGCTGAATGTCGTCGGTAATCGAAAACCAATACTTGATCAGAGTAATTCCAGACCGAACAAGCATCCGCTCGAACTCCGGAACCGATCGGAAGAATTCCGCACACTCGTCCTCAGTGCAAAACCCCATAACCCGTTCGACGCCAGCACGATTATACCAGCTTCGGTCGAAGAGGACGATCTCCCCACCGGCAGGAAGGTGCGTGGCATACCGTTGGAAATACCATTGTGTGCGCTCGCGCTCATTCGGCGCAGGCAGCGCTGCGACCCTGCAGATGCGCGGGTTTAAGCGCTGGGTGATCCGCTTAATGACGCCACCCTTTCCTGCCGCGTCGCGTCCTTCGAAGATTACGACCAGCTTCTGCTTTTTGTGCTGAACCCAATCCTGCAGCTTCACCAGTTCGCCCTGAAGCCGCAGCAATTCACCGAAATAAAGCTGACGGTCGATCGCGTTCGGCTCCGGATGTTCATCGATTTCGGCCAAGAATTGATCGAGCCGCCCGTCGTCGAGCTCCATTTCCAGCTCTTCGTCCCGGCTGTCAGCCATCTCCTCCGCGATGCGGGAGCGGAGCAGGTGCTCGTCCGTAGGCTTCGGTTTATTCATGGTCTATACCCTGTAGTTCAACCGAAATTGGCCTATGTGTCAGGCTTGCATGAATTTTCTGACGCGGATGTGACAGCTAAGCCTTCACTGTATCGGAAAATATAAAGTACTTATTGCTCGGCGCAATCTCGCGTCGCGCATAGACGTCATCTACATGTCACCCCGCAACTATACGAATATGACCAACATAAGGGCTCAGACAGCAAGGCTACAGCTGGCACCAGTGATTTCGCGAAGACCTTCCTCTGCGAGCCCTCGTTGCGAATGATTTAGTTTTGACTTCGGTCATAACCCACGAGAGCGTACCGTGGACGGCACCACTTTATCTTTTGATCCACTGCCCAAAGTGTGGGACCCCGACAGCCGCATTGGCGACATATTGCGGGGCAGCCGTGGCCTCGTGGTCGGGGTCGCCAACGAGCACAGCATCGCATTTGGCTGCGCCGCAAAGCTGCGGGCTTTCGGCGCCGAGCTTGCATTGACTTATCTCGACGAAAAAGCCGAGCGTTTCGTCCGGCCCCTCGCCGAGCAGTTGAATGCCAGGCTGATCCTAGGGCTCGACGTCGAGCATCCGGGACAGCTCGAATCCGTGTTTGAGCGTATCCGCACTGAATGGGGCAGACTCGATTTTGTCATTCATTCGATCGCTTTTGCCCCACGCCAGGACCTTCACGGCAGGGTCACGGATTGCTCGCTCGCGGGTTTTCTGCAAGCGATGCGGGTCTCGTGCTACTCATTCATCGAGATGGCGCGATTTGCCGAGCCGTTGATGCCGCCGGGTAGCGCGCTTTTGACGATGAGCTATTACGGCGCCGACAAAGTCGTCAACAATTACAACATTATGGGACCCGTGAAAGCGGCGCTTGAGGCGACGACGCGTTACCTTTCGGTCGAGCTCGGCGAAAAAGGAATCCGCGTTTTCGCAGTTTCGCCTGGACCGCTGAAAACCCGTGCGGCGAGCGGCATAGATCAATTCGACGAACTCGTGGAGGCCGCCGTTGCCCGCGGCCCCGCGCATCGTTTGGTCGATATCGCGGAAGTGGGGCGCGTGGTGGCGTTCCTCGTCGGCGGCGGCGCCTCGGGTATGACCGGAGACACAATCTACGTCGACGCTGGCCTGCATATTGTGGCCTGAGCGGGAGCATATCGGTTGATCGAGGCGGGGCCCATCGCCCGCGAGGGAGAAGCGCTCATTGACGATGTGGGTTACCAAATCACGCGCTGAGCCATTTCGGCGGCCAAGAGGATGAAGATGCAGAAGCCAACCGCGATCCGAAATACGACCTGGGTCGAATTGCAGGTCGGCGCCAGTGCCAGCATTGAACGGTCCTGCTCGGTCCAGGACCTGTACCTTTTTGCGCACGTGTCGGGCAACACCAATCCTCTGATGTTGCCCGGCAAGGAGGGCGAGCCCGCGTCGCAGGATCCTGTCGCGCCTTCCATGTGGGTTGGTTCACTGATTTCTGCCGTACTGGGCAACATCCTCCCCGGACCCGGGACCCTCTATCGCGCGCAAACTCTGCGGTTTCATCATCGCGTTCACATCGGTGACAGGTTGCGTGTGACCGTGAGCTGCCGAGAGAAGGGCATTGAGCCATTTGCGATCTTCGACACGCGAATCGAAGATTCCACCGGCAATCTTATCTGTGATGGTGTAGCGGAAATTGATGCGCCGCGCACGACGACGGTTACCGAGGCCGCCGATCTTCCAGGGTTGATCATCGAGCACAAGGATCATTTCGCGCGCCTCGTCGCCCTTGCCTCACAACTGCCGCCTCTGGTCACAGTCGTGGTATGCCCAGAAGACAAGAACTCCCTGGGCGGAGCCGTTTTGTCCGTGCAGAAAGGGCTGATCCGGCCGGTCCTTGTTGGAGATGCTGCGCGTATTCGGGCTGCGGCCGAAGAGCTCTGCGCGAATATCTCCGACTGGACAATAATCCCTGAACCCAACCATCGAGCCGCAGCCGCGCGAGCGGTCGCAATGGTTCTCAGGGGCGAAGCCAGCGCAATCATGAAGGGGGCCATTCATTCCGACGAATTGCTGGCCGCAGTCGTCAAGAAGGAAGGCGGATTACGCACCCTCGGACGCATCAGCCACGTTTTCGCAATGGACGTCCCCACCCTCGATGACATCCTGTTTATCTCGGACGCAGCCATCAATATCGCCCCCGACCTGCTAGCGAAGGTCGAGATCGTTCAAAACGCCATCGATCTCGCCCGCGCTTGTGGTCTCGAAAAGCCAAAAGTCGGGGTTCTATCGGCTGTCGAAACGATTAATCCAAACATTCCGTCAACGCTCGACGCGGCGATCCTTTCGAAAATGGCGGAGCGCGGACAGATCCGAGGTGGCCTCGTCGACGGACCGCTCGCGATGGACAACGCAATCGATGTCGAGGCGGCACGTACAAAGGGTATCGCCTCTCTGGTTGCTGGACATGCCAACGTGCTTATCGTCCCTAACTTGGAGGCAGGCAACATGCTGGCCAAGGAGCTCACTTTCGTGGCGCGTGCCGAAGCGGCAGGCCTCGTCATTGGCGCCAAGGTTCCAGTCATGCTTACCAGCCGCGCGGACAATGATCGTGCGCGGCTGGCGTCTTGCGCGCTCGCGCTTCTTTACGACTTCTGGCGGCGAGAAGGCCGGTCATTTAAGGGGCGAGCCAATGCCGCTCTCGCTGCGGCGTAACCAAATGACAAACGTTCTTCTCACTCTGAACGCTGGGTCCTCTTCGATCAAATTCGCGGCATATTCGCTTGGCGAAACTGAAATGGAGCAGCTTGCCTCCGGACAAATCGAGGGGCTGGGGGCCCGAGCAACCTTCTCGGTGTGTTCATCTTCGGGGAAGAAGCATGAATTTGTTATCGACAAATCCGCAGGCCACATCGATCATACCATCGCCGTCGGGGCCATTCTCGATTGGCTTCAAGACGATCATCTCGACAAGCGGGTGATGGCTGTCGGCCACCGCGTCGTGCACGGTGGTGTCGACCTCATAACGCCGATCGTCGTTGATGAAAGTGTGTTCGCGAAGCTCCGGAGTCTCATCCCGCTGGCACCTTTGCATCAGCCGCATAATATTTCCGGAATAGAAGCGGCCCAGCACGCGTTTTCGGACGCCGTTCAGGTCGCCTGCTTTGACACCGCGTTTCATCGCAGTCATCCGTTTGTCGCCGATACGTTCGCTCTGCCTCGTAGTTTTTACGACGAGGGGATTCGGCGTTACGGGTTTCACGGGCTTTCTTACGAATTCATCGCGCGCCGCTTACGCGCCATCGCGCCGGCCCTCTCAAAGGGCCGCGTCATTGTCGCGCATCTCGGAAACGGCGCCTCCATGTGTGCGATGCACGACGGCAAATCGGTCGCATCAACGATGGGCTTTACCGCACTCGACGGTTTGCCGATGGGCACACGCTGCGGTCAACTCGATCCTGGCGTTGTGCTCTATCTTATGGCCGAAAAAGGCATGAATGCGCGGGCGATCTCTGATCTCCTTTACCACGAACTCAGGGCTGAAGGGGCTTTCCGGGCTTTCGCATGACATGCGCGAGCTGGAGGCTGCCGACAGCGAAGCCGCCCGCGACGCCATCGCCTATTTTGTCGCCCGTATTCGCCGTGAGATCGGGGGCCTCGCCGCGACGATTGGGGGCCTCGACGCGATCGTCTTCACTGGCGGCATTGGCGAACATGCGTCGCGTGTTCGCGAAGCGGTGCTGAGCGATATGGGTTGGATCGGCATCGTGATCGATCGAAACGCGAATAACGAAGGCGCGCAGGTCATCAGCGCCGCGAGATCCAATGTCACGGTCTACGTTATCAAAACGGACGAAGAACGAATGATCGCCGAGCACACTGCCGAGGCGGCAGGGTTCGCGTTAACAGGGGCCCAGAACCAGCAAGTGCCAGGGAAAACAATTCGGCATGAGGAAGGCCTTCACGCCGCAAGCAGCAATTAGCAATAACATTCAGATTAGAGGTCTCCCATGATCCCCACCTTTAGCCCGGCAAATCTTCAAACACGCGCGACGGGTGATGCGTCCACCGTCGCGGCTCAGATGCAGCAGCTTATGTCTTGTTACGCGCGTCATGTTGAAAAGATCGGTCGTGCCCATGGCGAACGACTGAAGGATCTCATGAGTGAGGTTGGCGCGCTCAACCGCCGTCTCGCCGACTCTCCGAAGAATCGTAGCGTTTTCAATGACGCCAGCGACTATGTGACCGACGCCGCGCAGCGCTTCGTGCTCACACTCGATACACTGCGCGAACGCGGCAATAACGACATCGAACACGAGGCCGCCGGCACGCCGCCGGTGCTGGTCTACAAGAGCGAGGTCGTGGTGGACGGACGCACGCTGCCGCGGCCCGTCAACTACATGTTGTTAAAGATCCTGCCGCCCGAAGGCGTTACGGTCTTCGATTGGAAGCGCCCCTATATGATCATCGATCCACGCGCCGGCCATGGCGCGGGCATCGGCGGATTCAAGCTCGACAGTCAGGTCGGCGTCGCGCTCCATGACGGCCATCCCGTCTATTTCGTCGTTTTTCGCCCGCATCCCGAGCCGGACCAGACGCTCGCCGACGTCATGCGCGCGGAAGCCGAATTCGTAAGCGAGATCGTGCGCCGGCACCCAAAAGCGGCGAAGCCGATCATCGTCGGAAACTGCCAGGGAGGCTGGGCGACCATGGTGCTGGCAGCCGCGAATCCAGACATCTCCGGGCCGCTGGTGATCAATGGTGCGCCCATGGCTTATTGGTCGGGCCGCATCGGCGAGAATGCGATGCGATACAATGGCGGCCTGCTCGGCGGTGTTCTGCCGGCGCTTGTCTTTGCCGATATCGGGCATGGCGAGTTCGACGGCGCCCATCTCGTATCGAATTTCGAGATGCTCAATCCTGGCCGCAACTATTTTGGCAAATATTACGATCTGTTCGCCGATCCGGTCGGCGGCCGTGAGAAGTTCCTTGAATTCGAGCGCTGGTGGGGCGGCTTTCACTTCATGAACGAGGCCGAGATTCGTTGGATCGTCGAACAGCTTTTTGTGGGAAACCGGCTCTCGCGTGGTGAGGCACGCATTGAGCGCGGCCGTCACCTCGATCTAAAGGCGATCCGTTCTCCCATCATCGTGTTCGCAAGCTGGGGGGATAACATCACGCCGCCGCAGCAGGCGCTCAACTGGATCGTCGATACGTATGCTGACGAGCAGGAAATCAAGATCCGTGGCCAGCGCATCATCTATATGGTGCACGAGAAAGTGGGCCACCTAGGTATTTTCGTATCGTCCTCGATCGCCAAGAAGGAGCACACCGAAGTCACCTCAACGATGAAGACAATCGAGGCGCTCGCGCCTGGCCTCTATGAGATGAAGATAGATGAGCAGATAGGTGAGGGTGTCGACGCCCGCTTCTTGGTCAGCTTCCAAGAACGCAAATTGGCCGACATCCTCGCCATCGACGACAATGATCGCACGGAAGAGAGAGATTTTGCCGCTGTCGCCCGGCTCTCCGAACTGGGCGCCGAGATTTACGAATTGGCCTTCCGGCCGTTGGTGCAGGCCGCGATTACACCTCAAGTCGCTGATGCCATTCGCGATAGCCACCCCGCGCGGACTCACCGTCTCATGTTCTCGGACCGCAACCCCATGGTGAGGTCACTGTCTGAGACGGCGAACCGTATCATGAACGAGCGTAAGCCTATCGACAGCGCTAATCCGTTCCTCGAGATTGAGCGGCTGTGGGCATCAAGCGTACTACAGGGCTTCGATTTCATGCGTGACGTGCGCGACGCCGTCTACGAGATGACGTTCCTGTCGGTCTACGGCTCGCCATTTATGCGCTGGCTCGGCAGCTCGCACGCCTTCGAGCGGACGCGTAAGGATCCGAAAGAGCTTCGCTTCCTCCCTGAAGTACAGGCAATTCTCCTTGGCATCGACCGCGGCGGTTTCGAGGAAGCGGTCATCCGCATGCTTATCCTGCTCGCGGAATCGCGCGGCTCCGTCCGCCGCGATCGCCTTGAACGTTCCGCCAAGGTACTGACAAGGGACGAGCCCTTCGTATCCCTCGGACCCGACCGGCGCGCCGCCCTCATCCGTGAACAGTCGATCATAGCGGAATTTGAAAAGGACCGGGCTATCCAAACTTTGCCCGAGCTTCTGCCGGGTCCCGATGAGCGCCGGAAAGCGATCGAAGTAGTCGAGTTTATCGCGGGCGCCATGGAGGAAATGGAGCCGCACACTTTAAGGACTTTGCAACGGTTCCACGCTGTGCTCGGCCTGCCTGCCATCGCATCCACTTTAGTCACCGACGATCCGCTTTCGGAGAGCCCCGACGGCCGAGAAGCAGCGTAACTTATCGACGGGCTTTGGCGAGTTCCGACGCATGCAAATTTAGTGCAGATTTCCGCAGTCGATCAGAGGAAAAAAGCATGTCGATCGCACAAATTGGCGTTGTCGGCGCCGGAGCCATGGGTAACGGAATCGCGCAGGTGTTCGCGGCTGCCGGCCATCAAGTTACGATGCGGGACCTCAAGCCGGAATTTCTGGATCGGGGCATTGCGGCCATCACCAAAAGCCTTAACCGTCTAACCTCTAGCGGAAAGCTCCCAGTGAGCGACCGCGATGCCACACTCTCGCGGATCAAGCCCACGACGGAGCTCCGCGATCTCGCAGGGTGCCAGTTGGTGGTGGAGGCGATCGTCGAAAATTACGATGTGAAGGCCAAGTTCTTCCGGGAGATAGACGCGATTTGCAGCCCGGCGACCATCTTCGCGACCAATACATCCTCCATTTCTATCACTCGGATTGCATCCTCCTCGAAGCTTCCCGGCCGCGTCATTGGCATGCACTTCTTCAATCCAGTGCCGGTGATGAAGCTTGTGGAGATCATTCGGGCGCTCCAGACTACTGACCTAGTATGTGAAGCGATTGTGAAGCTGACCGCATCGATCGGCAAGACCGCGCGGGTCTCGAAGGACAGCTACGGATTCGTCGTCAACCGCGTGCTGGTGCCGATGATAAACGAGGCGATAAATTGTGTGCATGAGAGCCTAGCTTCGCCCGAGGACATCGACGTGATGATGAAGCTCGGCGCCAATCATCCGATGGGCCCGCTGTCGCTCGCTGACCTGATTGGCCTCGACGTAGTGTTAGACATCATGGAGACTCTCTATCAGGGTTTCGACGATCCTAAATTCCGCCCGAGCCCACTCCTCAAGCAGATGTGCGATGCGGGCTATCTCGGCCGCAAGGCCGGCCGCGGATTTTTCATGTACGAGCGCAAGGGATAATGGCGTACGCCGGCTTGGGCGGCGGGGCGATGGTTACCTGTAAATTGGAAAATACGGCGGCTACGGTGCGCATGACGGCTAAGGTGCATTAATAGGAGCGATGCGGTAAGTCGTCTCCTCTGGCCAAAGACGGAGGTTAAGTTCAATGGCAATTGATGTCGAAACGGTCCCCTCTGACCGCGCGGACCATAAGTCGAGAAGGCATTTTTATCGATTTCATCTGCGGCACGCACATTTAGAAAATGTGTTTGGAGGTGATTGGTTTGCTTTGAAGGCTGAGGCGTTCGCCCGCTTTTTCGGCACACCCATTTTTCTTATAGCCCAGACCGTCGTTGTCGGAGTTTGGATACTGGTCAACGTAGTAGGATGGGTATCGTTCGACATCTATCCGTTCATCCTCCTGAACCTAGCATTCAGCCTGCAGGCGGCATATGCGGCGCCGCTCATTTTGCTAGCTCAGACCAGGCAGGCTGACCGGGATAAATGTCACGCGCTAGCTGATGCCGAACATCGCGAAGATCTTCACCGCGCCAGCGAGGAGAGACAGGCTGTTGCGGCTAAGCAGACGGCGCTGTTGTTAGAGATGGTTGAGCAGAACACCATGCTCACAGAAAGGATAAAAACGCTAACTGAGCGGTTAGAAGCCCTGACCGTAGAGGTCCATAAAAGTGTCGTGCTTTCGAAGTGACCCCACGCCGCCTTGAAATCCGCCTTCGCATCGCCGCGTAGTCCCATTCGGTGAGCTTTTGAGGCACCCTCACCGTGATTGTCTAGAACCAGCGGCGCGCGCGTCACCATGAATGCTTAGGGTCGGGTCTCTGTACGAGCCTATAGTGTGGTTCCAGAACTGAGTTCCATTGAACCATTCTTCGTCGGCAACACTTACAATAAACGCTGCCACTGTCAGCTAAGGGTAGCAGCTCAAAGCTAACAACGTACTGCGCTTCGCAATGCGGACAGAAAAAACAATGCGAGAGGGCATTTTCATAGATCGCGAATCTTGCTGCGTGGTTCAATGACGAATAAGTAAATGACACCGCCTGACAGACACACTACGGCAAGCAGTGTACGAATTATGTCAACCAAAAAAATGGGATAGGGCAGCCTAGCCGAGCGCGGCGTTCGTTATGGCCAGCTTGTCATCGCGCCCGGGAAATTAGAGCGCATTGTTGCTGGCTGAATCGGTTGCTGATTCTCTGCGGTTTTGATTCGGAGCAGGGACGATGCGACGCAATCTATTTTGGCTGAGCAATTAGAAAGAGCAAATAAGCAGCTTCCCAAAATTGCGAAAGCCCCAACCTTGCGGCCGGGGCTTTGCGTGTTTGGACGTCGAAAGGGGCAAACCAAACAACGTCCGCAACACCGTAATACTTTAACACCGTCGAAGTCAGAGAATATAACATTCGCTAAAAATTCCCCCACTCAAAACGAAAAGGGGCCGGCTTTCTGGACCTCGCAGTATCACACATTACAAGAGTTTAACTCGGAATTGGATGATGCGGTTATTGTAAATTACAACGCCAACTCAGCTATGATGCTCGACGTGGACCTTAGCAGCTTCTGTATGATGGTGTTCCGCTTGCGCATGATGGGCATGGGCGAGATGAGCATGATGGCCAGCCTTCTCGTGGTGACCATCTTCGTGATGCTTGGCTGCTTCGCGATGATGTTTCGCCGCATGTTCGTGATGCATGGCAGCGTGTGTGTGATGCTCGGCGGCTTTCTTCGAGTGTGACATGTTGATCTCCCTAGAGGTTTTAGCGCGCGGCAATGGAATGCGCCGCAGGATAGTGGAACTTGTTTGCAACAGCTTTGTGAAAGGTCTCGGGCAGACGTCTTGGCTTAACCAAAGCCTCAACATCATCATCACGTGTTGGTCGCGCCTCTAAGCGTTCGAGTATTGTCGGACTATCTGACATAAAACTATCATTGACTCGTGTTCCATGAAAAGCTACGGCTCAAAACAGATTGCCGATGGGATGGGCGCATTGAATTCATTGGCAACCGCCAGAACGATATTCGAGAAACCGCCTGATATCATCGTGCGCCCCTCCACCGAGGACGATGTCCCCGCCATGCTTGCTATCTATGCCCACCACATCCAGCGCGGCCTCGGCGAGTTCGATGTCGAGCCGCTGCATGCTGACGACATGAAGCGCCGGCGCAAAAATATGCTCAAGAACCGGCTGCCGCATCTGGTCGCCGAATACAACGGCGCCGTGATCGGTTACGCCTACGCGGTGCCGTTCCGAAAACGTCCAGCCTACCGCTACACAGTAAAACACTCGATTTATGTGCACGCCGATCATCTACATTCCGGTGTTGGCCGATGTCTCCTGCCAGCATTGATCGACGCCTGCGCTGCCCCCGGCTATCGCCAGATGATCGCCTACATCGACGTTGCCAACGTGCCATCGCAGCACCTGCACGAGACGTTCGGATTTGAGCGGTCTGGCTTGCTCAAGGCGGTCGGCTTCAAGTATGGGCGCTGGACCGATATCATCCTGATGCAGCGTGCGCTCGGACCGGGCGACACCGAGCCGCCAGCCGATGACAGCGGCACGCCGGTGGCCTTGATTAGCGGTAACCGTCTTTAGGCTAAATCGAGCAAAGCGAGACCGCGGGCCGGTTGAGATCAGCGTTTCGCTTCACCTTCATCTGGGTTGCGTTTCGCCGGGCATCCAGGCGGCCAATAAGGACCCGCTATTCCCGTACCACATAAGTGTAGAACCGAACCGTGCCATTCTTCTCGGTTTCCCTATAAATTCCTTGGATCTCGGCTTCGAACCCTGGAAACAGGTTGGCACTCCGCTCGAACATCTTCAAATAATCCAGCATCGGGCGCGCGCGCTCATCGAGCCGCTCACCCGGCACGATGGTGGCGATGCCGGGCGGATAGACCACGAACATCGTGGTGGCGATCCGACCGAACGCTTGATCGACTGGCACATAGTCGACGTTGTTGCGCACCATCTGGCGCACCGCTTCGTGGGACGCCATGGCGAGTGTCGGCAAGTGCTCGGGCGCGAACTGCGCCCGCTGTAAGGTGCTGGTCTCATTGTCGCGGAAAAAGCCGTGCATCTCCGCGCAGAGTTCGCGCAATCGCATGCCCGCATACCTTGCCGGACGCCGGCGCACGAATTCGCCGATAGCATCATCGAGGCGAGCATTATCATCATGCAGCTTCTTGAAGCCTACCAGAGCGCTCAATAGCGTGCCGGCCTTGCTCGAACTCGACGCCAGGCGTGAGCAGGAACAAGAGCGAGTTGAGGTCATTCTTCTCCGGCACCACCCGGTTCTCGCGTAGATACTGGGCAACTACCGGCGCCGGAATGCCGTAATCTGCGTATGTGTTGGTGCCGCGGTCAAAGCCTGGCGTAAGTAGGATGAGCTTGTTGGGATCCGTGATGGCGTAGCCGGGCGCTACATGGGTGAAGCCATGCCAGTTGGCGCCGGGAGACAGCTCCCAGTAGTGGGCATCGGCGGCGAGGTCGTCGGTCGACACATTCTCCCAGGCGACCTCACGGGGCGCGGCACCGTCGCGGTCCGTGACGGTTACGCGATCGGGTACGAAGGCCTCGAAGAACCAGCGCCGTGCTGGGTCATGCTCTTTGTCCTCAAACTCGCGCCGGATCGCCCGTATTTTCTTGCGCAGCTCGATGCCGAGCCGAATGGTGTCGTCCCACAATACCTCGCCGGAACGCCCTTTCATCATTTGCGCGCCGACATCCAGAGAGGCGAATAGTGGATAAAACGGCGACGTCGACGCATGCAGCATGAAGAATTCGTTGAAGCGGCGATGCTCAATACGCCGACGCTGACCCTTGATGTGGCGGTCCTTGATGTGGATTTGGGACGCCTGCGAGAAACTCGCGAGCTGCTTGTGCGTGGATTGGGTTGCAATGATGCCGGGCTGCTCGGGGCCGAGGTCACTGAGCCCCATGGCGAAGCGGCCAGCGAACAGCGGGTGGAACTTCATGAACCCGGCCCATGCCTCGTCCAAAAGGATGTAGTCGCATAAATGCCCTATTTTCTCGACGATCATGCGCGCGTCGTAGATGGTGCCGTCATAAGTGCATTGCTCGATGACGGCGACGCGGAACGGCCGCTCGCGACGCCAAGCCTCCTTATCGGCGACCAGCGGGTGATTGCGAATTTTTTCGCGAATACGCGCCTCGTCGAACGCCTCATGGAAGATCGGGCCGATCAACCCGTAGACATTGCGGTCGGTCTCTAGAAAAATCGGAATCCCGCCCCCAATGAAGAGGGCGCCGTGGTGGGCCGCCTTGTGATTGTTGCGGTCAAACAGCACGAGGTCTCCCTCGGCAACCAGCGCGGAGAGCACGATCTTATTCGATGATGAAGTGCCATTGAGAACGAAATAAGTCTTTTCTGCGCCAAAGATGGCCGCAGCTTCCTTCTGTGCCTTTAGGGCCGGGCCTTCGTGGACAAGCAGGTCGCCCAACTCGAGCACGGAATTGTCGAGGTCATCGCGGAACACTTCCTCGCCAAGGTGCTCGAAGAAGATCCGACCGATTGGGCTGCGATTGTAGAAAACACCGCCGTTGTGGCCCGGACATGTCCACAGATGGTTGCCACGCTCCGCATAATCGACCAGCGCGCCAAAGAATGGCGTCTTCAATGTATCTGCATATTGCTTGAGCCGACTCACAAGGTTCTTGGCGATGAATTCTGGCGTCTCTTCGGCGAGAAAAATGTAGCCATCGATATAGTCTAGCACCTCGATGGGGATATCCTCCAAATGCTTGCGTCGCACTAGCATCACGATTGGCATTTCGAGGCCGCGTCGACGCATCAGGTTGATCAGCGCTGTGGTCTTGCCTTCGAGACCCTTCTTGCCCCAGTCCACTACCATGCAGCCGATGGCGGCGTCGGTCTGTACGGCAATCTCTGCATCCTCGATACGCCGGGCCCGCACCACCTGAAAGCCGAGCTTCTCGATCTCGACGGTGATCTGCCCGAGCCGCAATCCTTCGAGGTCTTCCGCGTTGAATGCCGGCGCGCATACCAAAAAGGTGAAATGTCTGAAAAAATCCATCCGCCAATCCTGACTTTCCTGTAACGGACACCGATCATATCCGCCGACGACGGTTGCTCGGAAATCCAAACGCTTAATAACTCCATACAAGGGTTATTCAATATGAAGATTAGATGACAGCACCTAGCTATCGGTTGTCGACTTGCAAGCAGCAATCAATCGCTTTGTCGGCGAACACACCGGAGCCGCTGATCGAGCCGACGAAGATCGACTTGCCGAGCGAACCGCCGCCCTCCTGCCAGACCATGATCGCAGATCTGGCAAGCGAGGCGCGAGTGGCCGCACCAATCGAAAATGTCGGGCCGAAGGTGCTGCGCACAGCCAAAACACGGGCGCGCCCTCGCACGCCGATCACGCGCAAGAAGGTTAGCCGCACACGCTTCGCTCCGAGGGGAGGCGAGCGCACGCCGACTACGACGGTGATGATCCCGGAGCCGCTGATCGAGCCGACGAAGATCGACCTGCCGAGCGAACCGCGGTCGTCCTGCCAGACTACGATCGCAGATCTGGCAAGCGAGGCACGATTGGCCGCGCCAACACCACTGCGAGCCTGGCGCCGAGTGTTGGAGCGGCTGCTGCATATGAACCTACATAATTTAGCTGGAATTTGGAAGCCGTCTCATGCCACAAGACCGGCTACAATTCCGTCTCATCCCGGCCGTCGTCGAGCCGGATGCTTATGGAAGTCCCTAGACCTGCATTCCGATGAAGAGCAGCGATTATCCCATCGGCAGGCATTGGTAACGCGTTATGAACAGTGAACCAAAAGAAATCGAATTGAAGCTTCGGATCGCTCCTGAAGACATCGCCGTGCTCCGGAATGATCCGCAATTTGTGGACGCCCTTCATGACGCCACCCACGAAACGTTAGATTCGGTCTATTTCGATTCCGATGATCGGACCCTGCGCGATCACGGGCTGACGTTGCGGGTCCGCCATATCGGCGATAAACGTGTCCAGACAATCAAGACCGCCAATCGAGGCTCCGATTGGGTCGAACGGTCGGAGTGGGAGCAGGCCATTGAAGGCGATCAACCGGATCTCACCCGCGCTATGGATACCGCTCTCGGCCCGCTTCTCACAGACGAAGTTCGCAACGCATTGAAGCCGGTCTTCGAAACCCGGATCGAGCGGACGGCCTATCATGTGAACGGCGACGAAAACGATATCGTCATGGCGGTCGACGAAGGCCGGATTGTCGCGCCCAATTCGTCATGCCCAGTTTCCGAGATTGAACTTGAGCTCAAGCATGGCAACCCGACCGAGCTTTTCAAGATCGCGCGGGCCATAAGCGAGATCGTGCCCGCTCAGCTCGACGTTAGAAGCAAATCCGAGCGCGGCTATGATTTGATTGAGGAGACACCGATTGGTGCCGAAAAGGCATGCAATCCGGAGCTAAGCGCGGGAATGACGACGGGCCGCGCCTTCACCTTGATTGGCCGGGCTTGTTTGCGCCAATTGGTCGCGAATGAGCCCGCAGTGAAAGGTCATGATGCAGAGGCGGTACATCAGATGCGCGTCGCACTGCGCAGGCTGCGTGCCGCCATTTCACTCTTTTCCGATGTCGTGAGCGACGATCGCATAAACACGATCAAGACCGAATTGAGATGGCTTGCACAGGAACTTGGCCCGGCGCGTGACCTGGATACGTTTATTATCGAGGTTCTCAAGCCGCTGCGAAAACAATATACAAAAGAGCCGGGAATTGTCAGTATAAGCAAAATGTTCGCGCGCAAGCGCCTCAAAAACTATCGGCGGGCGGAGGAAGCAGTGCAGTCGGCTCGATTTCGCGCGCTCGTTCTTGATACCGCGGAATGGATCGAGGCCGGACCTTGGAGCATATCGGAAGATCCGTTGATGCGGGCACGCCGCGACATGCCGATCGAGTTTCGTGCTGCGGAGCAGCTTTCGCAGCGTCGCAAGAAAATCAGGCGACGGGGCGCGAAGATCGGCGACCTCAGTCCGGAACAGCTGCATAGACTGCGCATTCAAGTCAAAAAAGCCCGGTATGCTGCAGAGTTCTTTTCCAGTGTGTTTCCGGGCAAAAATTCCGTAAAGCGATGCAAGAAATTCCTGTCATCCCTAATGCAATTGCAGAATTGCCTTGGGGGAATCAACGACATCGTGACGCACAAGGCGCTCTTCGCGGATATCATCGCTAATCCGAGGCACGGTTTGACCATGGAACAAAATCGCCAGCGCGCTTTTGGTGCGGGTCTTATTATAGGGGGCCAGCAGGCGCAGATTCGGCACTTGCTCGACGGCGCGCGCAAAGCGCATTCTCGTTTCGATAGCGCCAAGGTATTTTGGAAGTTGCCGCGCCTAAGCAGCGATGTTTCGTCACCGCAACAGCCGGCAACTGGGAACTAATTGTGAGTGATGCTGGCGGAGACAAGAGTTTTTGGTGACCGTATATTTAAGAGGTGCTGCCGCGGCCGCGTATAAAAGCGGAAAGCGCTTTCTGAAGTAGATTAAGGCTTTAAAGCATTGCGAGGATAGTGATCTTGAGCGCACAGCATCATGTGCGCAGCGCAGCAAGGCTTGTGGTATTTCCTTTTGGACGCTCGTTCGCCGGTATCTGGCCGGAGATGCTGTAGTGAACGGCCTCGGCTATATTGGTTACATGGTCTCCTATTCTTTCCAGGTTCTTGATGCAAAACAGGATTTGAGTGCAAGCGACCACATTATGCGGATCCTCACTCATATAGACCATTGTTTCGTAAAACAGAGCATTATTGAGCGCATCAATTTGTAGATCTCCGTTTCGAACCGCGAGCGCTCCGCTGGCATCTCTCCCGGCGTAGCTGTCAAGGGCCGTTTTGAACTGCCCCATCACCATTCGCGTCATATGTTCGATGCCGGCAATGAGAGACATTGGAAGAAGTTCATTTCCAATCGCAATTGCTCGCTTGCTTATGTTTTTTGCGAGATCACCGATCCGTTCGAGATCACCGGAAATGTGCAGTGCAGAAATTATTTCACGTAGGTCGTTCGCAAGAGGTTGGCGCTGAGCGATGATATTGACGCCCTTTTCTTCGATTTTGGTCTGAAGTGTATCAAGTGCGGCGTCGCGGCCGATAACCTGGTGAGCAAGTTCTGTATTTCTTTGCGCGAGAGCGTCAAATGTTTGCATGATTTGCTGCTCTGCTATGCCGCCCATTTCCGCAATCATCCGCATGAGATCTTGCAGATCGGCATCAAATGCCGTTCTGGTATGAGAAGACATTGCAACGTTCATTTCTGCACTTTCATCGGCGAGCACTCAGCTCATCGCGTTGGAAAGCAATCTAAAAGTGCAATATTTCCCGTTAGGTGAACCTATCATGACGAAGAATTTGAACTGTGGAAGAACTCGTGTGTGGCATTGTCTTGCCAGAAAGTGTCCTCGAGTGACGATGAATAGTTTGCGGAGCTTTAAATGACCTGGGTTCAATCATCTCAGGTCTTGTAGTGCTCTGCAACGTGGTGCGGGCCTTTGGAATTTTGCGCCATCTATGGGCAGGTGCACGCAATCACGCCGATGCCGTTTTCTCGACCGGCTCTCCTCTAATATCATCCGTTGGCGCCGGGGGATCCCAGTGTTGCTGACAAGATTGGTCAATTTGATTGTGACAATCAATCCGGCGCATATTTAGCAGATAGCAGGCTTGCGACACCGACCCCTATCCTGACACCGCGTACCGCTGACGAGGGAGGAATTTGCCTCCTTGAAAGAGATAGGCAACAGGCCGATGCAGCGCACTATCCGGGATGAACACCGCGACCGCCTCATTGCGGCTGGATTCGTTAGGGAAGTGACCGGGCGTTGGGGTGACGTGAGCAATCTTGCGCTGACAGGTGCGGGGATTAGGCGGTTAGAATCCGAATAAATAGCCTCCCTGAAAGGCAGAGAAGTAGAAACGAGCCAACCGAACAATGCTTCGGCAAATCTATCCCTGTGCAAGGATGCGCCGCTAGGGCGGGCAGGCCAACAATATGTAAATATCGCCGCTACGCCGGGCTGTCAGGACTGCATCATCGCCATGCGGAGATATGATTTTTCGGAAAGGTTAGATCGCCGGTCACACCGTCCTTTGATGTCTAATAGGCTGCGGGTATCCGTTTAGGCTGAGCGGTAAAAATGCTTATGGAGGCTCAACATTATGTCGAGTTCGTTTCCAACTTTTGCTGTGCCACCCGGGTTCCTTGGAGTCGGGCGTCGTGAGCATGGCACGGCAATATCGATTGCAGGTATCCCGCTCGATATCGGCACAACTAACCGCAGCGGAGCGCGCTTTGGACCGCAGGCCATCCGCCAGGCGAGCAGAATGTTGATCGACGGGGCGCATCCGACTAGTTGGATCGATGTTTCGCAATTCTTGCTGTCGGACATCGGTGATTTTCGCATCGCGCTCGGCGATATATCTGCGAGTCTCAAGGCTATCGAGGAGCAGGCCGCCAACATTGGTCACCTCGTGGCGCTCGGAGGAGAACACAGCATCACACTTCCATTACTGCGGGCGCTGGCGGGGCGCACTGGCCCGCTCGCGCTTATTCATTTCGACGCCCATGTCGATACATGGTCGGACAATTTTGGTCAGTCCTATGCACACGGTTCGGTATTTTATCATGCTATCGAAGAACACCTCGTCGACCCCCGCCGAATGATTCAGATTGGGATCCGCTCGCCGGTTCAGCGCGATGTTTTCGACTGGACGGTCGCGCAAGGCGTGACCATCGTCGCCGCCGATGAAGTACATGAGCAAGGTCCCAAGCCGGTTGCGGAGCGTGTCCGCTCGATCGTCGGCGAGGGCTCCTGCTATCTCAGCTTCGACATCGATGCGCTCGACCCGGCCTTTGCTCCTGGTACCGGCACGCCCGAAATAGGTGGGTTGGCATCGTGGCAGGCGCAATCGATCCTGCGCCGTCTGACGGATCTATGTTTTGTCGGGATGGATGTGGTTGAGGTGGCCCCGGCATATGATGTGGCCGAGATCACTTCGCTTGCAGCGGCCACGATGGTCTACGAATATCTAGTGCTCGCCACGCTGTCACGTGATCGCAATGCCGATACGAGTAAATTGACGCTGAGCGCCGATTGAACGCGAGCCATTAACATATGTTCCCTCTGCCAACCAGCATGTTTCTTACCAAAGGTATCGGCGTCCATCGCCATCAATTGACCTCGTTCGAACTCGCTTTGCGCGATGCCGACATCGAACAGCAGAATCTCGTGTCGATCTCATCGATCCTCCCGGCACATTGCAAATTGATTCCGCGCGAGGAGGGCATTACGACATTGCGACCAGGTGAGATCACTTTCTCGGTGCTCGCTCGCGCCGAGACAAATGAACCCGGTCGCCGCATTCATGCCAGCATCGGGTTGGCGCGGCCCGCCGCTCCCGACATGTACGGCTATATCGCCGAGCATCACGGTTACGGCATGACGGCCGATCAGAGCGGGGAATATACCGAAGATCTAGCCGCCACGATGCTGGCGTCGACGCTTGGCATCGATTTCGACCCTAGCGCCGCCTGGAACGAGCGAAAGAAACTTTATGAAAATAGCCAGCTCATCATTGAAAGTCTATCGATCACAGCTTCCGCCCAAGGCGATGAAACCGGATTGTGGACCTGCGCCGTTGCGGCCGCCGTGTTCCGATTCTGATGTGGTGCCGCTGACCAGTCACGAATTGAATTCTTGGCGAGAGTGAAAGGCTTGGCATTTTCTGGCGTCTGTTGCTGCATAAAATTAAATCCGGACGTGTGCTGATAAATGCTGTTAAAAAATAGCGTGTGAACGAATGATCCCAATCGCATATACTGAAATTATCGCCCGACAATGGTTGTCGTGCAGACAGGTATAGAACTCGGGTTGCCTATGAGCGAAGTATTAGCACCGCATCCGCATCGCATCACGGTCAGAGCTCTTTTGCTCGGAGATCGCATCGATACGGTTGGTCTGGAACGCAACGACGCTCTTTCAAGAGTGCCACTAGCATTCCGCAGCGGAGAGAACGGGGTTGTTGCATTATTTCGATACGGAGTTGCGGTCCTTTCTGGCATGTCTCCGTTGGAGGAGGATGAACTTGTACGTCGATTGAACGGACGCATCATCGGTGCGATAAAAGGACGCGAGGAAGAGATCGCTCAAATTGAGGTTTCGCCGGACAAGGACGACCAGATCACGCCAACGGGAATTATTATCGTAAAGGCTCTGACGACCGAACACACATTGCTGATTGCTGACGCCCTCGCGACAAGCGTCATCCTGGCGCACGATGAAAGAAACGTGGCTAAGGTCTTTGACGTTATTGCGCCTCTTGCACGGGAACTGGCGGAACACGGCCGCACACCTGGCGGTCGTCGTTCAATTCTAAAGCACATCGGAAATGCACTGCTCGTCCAGCATCGTGTATCTGGTCTCGTGGCTGTGGCGGAAAAGCCTGACGTCCTTTGGGAGCGGCCGGATCTTGAGAGATTTTACGCCAGGCTTGAAGACGAATACGAATTGAAGGAACGCGCAGACCTTTTGACCCGGAAACTTACTGTAATCACAGATACGGCAAAGGCGCTGGCCGACATAATTGATACGGAGCGTTCATTGCGGCTGGAGCAAATAATTGTTGTATTGATTGCGTTGGAAATCGTCATCGCCGGATATCAAATATTTATGCGATAAACGCTCGATTTCGTCGAATTGGTAGTTTTTATGAGAGGCCGCCTTGGCGGTGTTGCCTCTCGTACATTAGGTGACACGCGAGCCTATCGGACGGACGTCCATCGTCGGTAAACCTGCCACGACGCGCAGTTTTTGATTGTCGGCTGGTGACGTTTAGTCGATTAGGGTCGACTTCGGTTCTTTCATCTGGATCCTGAATTTGCAGGGGGGCAACAAATTGTGACAGTTTTATTGCAAACATTTCGACCTTAGGCGCTATCAACGAATGACTAACCACGTTAGAAATTACGACTGCACTTTATACAGATTTCTTCGATCTGCCTGATTTATTACGGTCATCCAACGAGCCTGGCTGGGTGACATGACTGCCGAAACACCAATGATACAAAAGCGCACTATTCAAATCGGTGCGGAAGACGGCATTCAGAAGTTGCGCCGCAGGTGGCATGAAAGCCGCGCAGCAGCGTGTCAAACATTAGCCCCTTACGAAGATGTTATGCTTGGTAATTTGGGCTCGCTTGCTGACAAAATTGTCCTTCTCAACGGCGGCAAAGAATGTTGGACCGTCATGCGCACTGGGCGTCGCCTGATAGATTGGCTTGGTCGCGAAGCCTCAGGGATATCGGTTTGCAATCTTTTACCCGACAGTGCGCTAGCTCTTTCGTCTGCCTCCGACATGGCAATCCAATCTGGCGAACCGCACCTTGCCCAAGCAAACTGCGCACGCGACGGACTCGTGCAGCGCTATGATCTGTTCGCCATGCCTCTCGCAAATCGATGGGGGCCGCCGATCGTGGCGGTTTATGTCCGCGAAAATGGACCTCGTTATAGCTTGGTCGACGCGATTTTCCGCTCGACTGACGAAGGCGTAATTGCATTAGCAGCGGTTCAAAATGAAGATGAACAAACGATCGATTTTCAGATTGTCGACCTCAACGTTGGCGCTGCGCGCTTGCTGCAGCAGACAATCGACGGTCTGCGCTGGGGACGATTGAGTGAGCGCGGTCCCGCATTTAATTCAGCTCGTACTTTCAAGAAGTTGTCAAAAGTCGCTCAAACCGGAAAGCACGAAACATTCGAATTGACGGTCGCGGCGGCAGACACTACCGTCTATTTGAACGCCAGCGCGACATCGATGGGGGACCTCGTTTGTGTTGCATTGACTGATGTTACGGAACTGAAGCGGCGCGAACATTCATCGCGGCTGTTGTTCGAAAACAACCCGATGCCCATGTGGATCTCCGACTTGGAGACCCTATGTTTTTTGAACGTCAACGATGCTGCGGTCTCGCACTACGAATATCGCCGCGATCAGTTCCTGAGCATGAGCACCAGGCAGCTTTGGCCGGCGGATGAGGTTGACCCGCATCTTGATGCCCTAACCAATTTGGGAGAAAGCTATCAATCGACACGCAGCTGGCGACACATAAAGGCAGATGGCACTGAAATTGAGGTTCTCACTTTCGGTCGGCGGATCAAGTATGAGGGTCGTGCCGCATATCTGGTCGCAATCGTCGACATTACCGAGCGAAAACGGGCCGAAGCCCAAGTGACCTATCTAGCTCATCATGACGCATTGACCGCGCTGCCGAACCGAGTCCAGTACCACAAGCAATTGTCCGAGAGCTTGGCCAGGCGCAGGCCCACTGAGCACACGGCCGTATTGTGCATCGATCTGGATCTTTTTAAGATTGTTAACGATTCATTTGGCCATCCCGTCGGCGACAAGTTGCTGCAGGTTGTCGCTGACCGCCTCAAACATGCCTTGAAACGCGACGATCTGGTCGCCCGGCTTGGCGGCGACGAATTCTCCATCATTCTAAATTCGATTGTTTCGCCGGAAGATGCAGCTCAAGTCGCCGAACGTCTGATCGATACTCTTGTGCTGCCATACAACATCGACGCGCTCGAGATCGTGATTGGAGCCAGCATTGGGGTAGCGCTTGCTCCCGCCGACGGCGAGACTGCCGACGATCTTCTAAAGAATGCCGACATGGCACTATACCGGGCCAAATCGGAAGGCCGTGGCGCTTATCATTTCTTTGAAAAATCGATGGACGATCAGGTGCAAAAACGCCGCACTATGGAAGCTAACTTACGCAAAGCTTTGTCGGCGGGCGAGTTGGAGGTGTATTATCAACCGCTCGTCGATGTCCAAACTGGTTGCGTGACGAACTTTGAGAGTTTGTTGCGCTGGCGCCATGCAGATGGCTTTATTCCGCCCTCAGAATTTATTCCTGTTGCAGAAGCAACGGGCCTTATCGGCTCCATAGGTGAATGGGTTCTGCGGACGGCATGCTGCGAAGCGGCGGCTTGGCCTCAAGGCATCGGCGTCGCCGTGAACTTGTCGCCCGCACAATTCCGCGACAAAAGTCTGGTGACCATGGTCATAAATGCGCTTGCGCGTTCGAGACTTGATCCGAGCCGGCTTGAGTTGGAAATCACCGAGTCCGTGCTCTTTGCCGAAACAGATGCCAACCTCTCAACGCTGCGTCAGCTAAAGGCGCTCGGCATCCGCATATCAATGGACGATTTCGGTACCGGGTACTCGAGTCTTAGCTATCTGCGCAGCTTTCCATTCGACAAGATCAAAATCGACCGTTCGTTTGTAAAAGATGTCGTTCATCAGCCGGATTCGCTGGCGATCATTCGCGCAATCGTCACGCTCGGCAAGAGCCTCGGCATAAAGACGACGGCAGAGGGCGTGGAGACGCGTGAACAGCTTGCCTGCGTTAGACAGGAAGGCTGCAGCGAGGTTCAGGGCTTTCTCTTTAGCGCCGCGAAACCGGCAAACGAGCTGGCCGCGTTGATAGCATCGATCAACGGTCGAAATGAGAAGGCGGCCTGATATCATGAAGGTCTAAAACAGGCTTTCGAAGCCAGCTCTGGCGGATCAATCAGCTTGGTACCTGTCCCATTTTAAGCTTAGTGCAAAGCGGGGAAGACGAAACAGCGTCACGATCTGCTCCGCACTGAAGCTCTTCTTCGGCATGACCAAGTCGTCCCTTTCAACATCCCGTTTGGCTTCCGCCAAGCGAGCTTTTAGTTGAGATAAACTAGCGCTCGGCTTTGCCATGCGATTGTGAGTAAGGATTGTTTTTCAGCGTGCTGCGTATTGGCCATGCTCGGCGCCCACGTCATTTCCGGCCGGAACGACGACACGGAGTGCACGGGGGCGAATGCGGTAATGAAGCGGCGCATTCATGAAAGTGACTTCACCGTCAGTGGATACGTTGACCCACTTGGTTCCAGCCTGGACCCAGATTTCCTCCACCTCAAAGGCATTCAACTCATGGTCGCTCACGCGTCCCATGAGCGCCCTCAGAGCCATGGCTACAAGGTTTCGGCGACCAATGCGGTACGGCATGCACACCCACAGCCGACCGGAATCCAGCCTCGTACGTCTGCCGATCTCCAGGCCTGCGATTTCGTATCTGTTATTGCCGACGAACAAGAAGGGCGTTACACGCACCAGCGCTTCCGCTTCGTCCATGTGCAATCTCACACGGAGCCGGGCATAGCGCCGCAGAACCGATCCAATCGCGAGCACGAACGCCACCCATTTGACGTGGCCGTGGCGCTGTTGTTCCTCCCGTTGGCGCACGAGGTGCGGATAGAGACCGACGCCCGAATTGTTCACAAATATACGGCCGTCGACTTCTCCGACATCCACCTTGGTGACTTGGCCGGTAAAGATGTTGCGTACGGCAGCTTCGAGGCTCAAGGGGATACCAAGATCTTTGGCAAAATGATTCAACGTGCCCATCGGTAGAATACCGAGGGCGGTATCAGTGCCGACCAGCGCGCCGGCCACGGCGTTGACCGTTCCATCACCTCCGCCTGCCACCACAGTTTGACTCTTCTCGTTCACGGCGCGCGCGGCCAATGGCGAGAGTTCATCACCGCTCCGAGCGACGATGACGCGCGCCTTTACGCCGAATTCTTCAGAAATACCGGCGATGTGCGCCCGGGCCGCTTCCACATGAATGGAAGCACCATTGAGAATACAGGTCAGGCTTGCGGATTGTTCCAGTGGATGCGACCCCATAGCTCATCGTATGCCGGACTGCATATCATCGCCACGCAGGGTTATAGGAGCCATGCCCAGCATGAATGATCAGTTTTCGCTCCGTTGTCTGGCAAGACGATGAGGATCCTCGAATAGACGTGCGGTGACGGCGCCAAAAATGATGCCGCCGATGTGAGCCAGATAGGCCACGCCGCCCGATTGCACGTCCGCGATTACGCCAAAGCTGAGTAGCTGGATAAGAAACCAGAACCCGATCAGGAGCGCAGCCGGTATAAACGTGACTTGGACGAACCAGCCAATAAACAAAACCGTGCGAATTTTATCACGCGGGTAGGTGACCAGAAACCCACCCATCACAGCGGCAATCGCTCCGCTTGCACCCAGATTGGGAATCGTAGATCCGGGATCGGCCAAGACCTGCGCGAGCGCCGAAACCACCCCGCCGGCAAGATAGAATGCCAGGTACCGTCCGGGATTCATTGCGTCTTCTATCTCAGGCCCGAAGGCCCAAAAGAACACCATGTTACCGAGAATATGCGACCAGCTCGCGTGCATGAACAAGGACGTCAGAATGGTGATCAAGTGACGGCCAGCAACGATATCGGCAGGGACAACAGACCATCGGATTATAAATGCATCCCCACCTATCAGTTCGCAAATGAAAACCACTACGTTCAGCGCGATAATGCACGCGGTGACGATGGGAAAGCGTGAGGGGCGTCGCGATTCATCCTGGAGTGGAAACATGTCTGCTCTCGCTAAGGAAAGTGAACCACAATCAACGGAGGCATCGGCCTAGCTCAGCTGATAGTGCTTGTAGAACCAGCGTTTCACGCAGTGGACGGCGATAAGATAGGTGATGGTCACGAGCGCGAGCGCGCCCATGAGCGCGGCGGGCACGGGAACGAAGCCGAGCCATGGCGCGAGCGGCGAATAAGGAAGCGCCACAGCTACGACGAACGCCAAGAGCGTACTTGCCACAAGCGCCGGATGCGGCGGATCCCGCAGGGGATACGCTGTGCGGATGATGAAGATTACCAGGACTTGGGTCGCG